>CBDFHL010000005.1:0-304118 GCA_965247625.1 Methyloglobulus sp.
CCACTGGATTTTACCTTTGTTTGCCCGAGCGAGCTGATTGCTTTGGATCATCGCATGGAGGAGTTCAAAAGCCGGGGTGTTGAAGTGATTGCCGTTTCAATCGACTCGCATTTTACCCACAATGCATGGCGCAATACCCCAGTAAATAAAGGTGGTATTGGTCCTGTAAGTTATACGATGGCAGCAGATATGGCGCACACAATCTGTAAAGATTATGATGTTGAAGCAGCTAGCCCAGCCGTTGCTTATCGTGGAACCTTTCTGATTGATCGGGAAGGTGCAGTACGTCACCAAGTTGTTAATGATCTGCCGTTAGGCCGGAATATGGATGAGTTGTTGCGTATGATTGATGCGCTCCAGTTTTTTGAAGCGCATGGCGAAGTGTGTCCAGCTGGTTGGACTAAGGGTGATGCAGGAATGACAGCAAGCCCTTCCGGTGTGGCGGAATACTTGGATAAAAACGCAGATAAATTATAAAGCCCTTAGTTTGGTGACGCATGGCTGAAACTGTGCGTCACCTCTTAATTTTATTTGGCTTTGCTGGCATCATTAACTAGTTTTTTTCTTATAAAGTGTGCTGCAGCCAAGCCAGCCAACGATGGAATTTGGTCAACAAAAAAATCAGCAGAACCTTTTTTTGCAAGGGCTGCCGATAGTGCCGAGGCTATGGTTTTGTCAATTAACAGCCAAGTAATCACATAGCCGATCAGGCCTATTATCGCCCATTTAACTGGTGGTTCCCCGAATTTATCGGCGGTTGTATAAAACCAGATAACCACGGCCAAGGCGACTATTTTTGCGATCAGTAACATAGCTTTCTCCACATTAGTTTTTATTATATTTTTTAATCTAAATTTTACGGTTTTTAAGGATGCAGCCTAAACCCGTACAATTGTAATCGGATTATACACGCGGCAATTATCTTAATCTCTTTTAAATCAAAGGTAAGATTGAGTTAATAGTAAGATTCTGCGAATGAAATAATAAGTTTAGATATTTCAAAAAATACCTCCGGATTAACCGGTTCCGCTGCTATTGCCATCAGCTATGAAGAAAGCATTGCTCCGCAAATTGATATGGGTAGTATTTTTTTATTGGCTATCTTGGTCATTTTTCCAATTCTCCTTAATTAGCTCAACCTTAAAGCTCATTTTGCGTCCATATTGAGTGAAAAAATCGGCTATGAACTTAACTTTGATGGTGACCTTGAATTATGATCCCTACCACGAATAGTGGACATTTTAAAAAGCGAGTATTCTTAACCGAAGAGAGGTACTTGCATGAGCACGAAATCGACTGGCGGCAAAGCCAGTTATACCCGGCATAGCGCCGAATACAAACAAGAAAGCCTAAAGTTGGCAGCCCAAGTGGGTGTTGCCAAAGCTGCAAAGCAACTGGGCTTACATGAATCCCAGCTCTACGCTTGGCGCAAACAGTCCGAACACGCTTTGGACGTTAGCGAACGGGAAGTCAATCTGGCAACAGAAAATGCCCGTTTAAAACGACAACTGGCCCAGCAAGCTGAGGAGTTGTCGATCTTAAAAAATGCGGCGACGTACTTCGCTCAACAACTCAAGCGAGGTACGAATTCATGAAACAACGTCGAGTTGATTATTCCCTGGCTGGCATGTGCCATTGTTTTAACGTGTCCCGTAGCGGGTATTACGCCTGGTTACAGCGTAAGCCCAGCCAACGGCTTCAGCGACGTCAGGCGCTGGATGAGCAGGTCAAGTCCCTGTTCCATCAACACAAGCAACGTTATGGCCCAGAAAGATTGCAGCGAAAAATGCCCAAGAAAAATGGTAAGCCGTACGATCTGAAAACCATAGGAGCCAGCTTGAAACGCCAGGGCCTCGTGGCCAAAGCGGCCCGGAAGTTTAAGGCGACCACCAACAGCAAACACAACTTGCCGGTGTTTGATAATTTGCTGCAGCAGGACTTTTCTGCCACCGCACCGAACCAAAAATGGGCCGGTGACATAACGTATTTATGGACGGACGAAGGCTGGCTGTATCTGGCCGTCATCATAGACCTGTTTTCACGGCAAGTTGTTGGTTGGTCCATGAGCGAACGGATGACGGCAGACCTGGTATGCGATGCGCTACGGATGGCGGTTTTCAGGCGTAAACGCCCTAAAAGCGTGATGGTGCATTCGGATCGCGGGAGCCAATATTGTTCACACGCTTACCGGCAATTGCTACAACAGCACGAATTGTTAGGCAGCATGAGTGCCAAGGGCTGCTGTTACGATAATGCTTGCGCCGAAAGTTTCTTCCACCCGCTCAAGGTCGAAGCAATTCATGGCGAGCGGTTTGCTACTCGTGAATCAATGCGGCAGGTTGTGTTTGAATATATCAAAACGCATTACAATCCCGTCAGGTTACATTCTTCCAATAGTTTCCAAAGCCCTATAGAATTTGAAGCCAATTTTAAACAATCTCTCGCTTCTTGATTTGTCCGTTTTTGATGGTGGGAATCATTATCTATTTTTCCTGCGATTAAGCTAGAAGCAACAAAAGTTGGGATAAAAAATAACCGGCTTTTTCTGGAGCCCTTATTTGTCAATTTTGATAAATTGGGTGTTGAAGTTGATTTTTTGGCTATTTTCTTAGGTAAGAAAATTAACATTAATAATCTGGCTTTAGAATGCCTAACACTAAGCTTTATTACGGATAAACAAGGTAAAACTAATTGGCAGGATTTTTTAAAGCAATTTAATCGGGTTGATGTTAACCCTATAAATCAAGGCGATCAGGGTAAACCTGGTATATTTCCGGTCAATATCAAAAATTTTTCAATTGAAAATGCGCAGGTGCTATGGGATAACCAGCAGGTTGGTGATCGATTTATTTTTTGTAATATACATGTGCATAGTACAAATATTGGTGTTAGTAACCCAGTACATAATGAAGTTTCAATGGAAATTCAAGGCCGTTCGCTTAACAATCCAGCAAAGTTAGCCTGGAACGGGATTATTGCTATTGATGAGAGATTTGAAGAATTAGTAATCACTGATAGTCGCTTAGTCTTATATGGTTTTCAGCTCCAAAATTCGATGGAAGCCTTATTTGCTAGTCTCCATCTGCCAAAAGCCAAAATAAATTTTACCCAGCATAAGATGGGTATTCCGGCATTAGAATTACAAATCGGCGAACTTAAAGTTATAGTCAGTGAGCTTGGCGTTGAAAAGGCCATGTCAAAACCTTCTTTAAGTGCTGTTGTTAAGATTGTCAAATTCAATCCAAAACAGGTTGCTACGCATTGGAGAGTGTTATTACCGGTAACGCGAGATGATAATGCACTAACAGAGTTAGCGGCTACGTTTAGATTATATGCCAATTCAGAAATGTCCGAAATCAATCAGTTATATGGCAAGCTAGATAACAGCTATTTTTCAGGTAAGCTTATGGTTAAGAATTTTAAGAAACCTAAGTTGTCATTCGATATCTCTGCCGATAAGCTAAACCTTGAACGTTATTTTGGGGATAAAGAACGGCCTGACAAGGTGGTTTCTCAAGTATCGCAGCGTATTGCTTTAAAATGCCGGTTCCACTTGGCGATGATCTAAAACAACTTAATTTTGACGGTAAATTTCGCGCCAGCCAACTTACGGTTAAAGGTGTAATCATGAAAGATATACAACTTAGGCTATTTTCAAATCGCGGTAAAATTAATGTAGAGACCTTTAGTAGGGTGCAGTAAGCGACCAAATATAATGACGATATGTAAAAATGACCTTCAGCAAGCGCACTTAGATTTAATTCTGCAACACTTTCAACAAAATTTGCTCGCTTGGTTTGACCAGCATGGGCGTAAAGATTTGCCTTGGCAGCATCCAATTACACCTTATCGGGTGTGGCTTTCTGAAACCATGTTGCAGCAGACTCAAGTAGCAACGGTTATCCCTTATTTTCAGGCATTTACCGAAAAATTTCCAACTGTAGATAGTTTGGCGCAAGCGCCTGTAGATGAAGTATTACGATTGTGGGCTGGATTAGGCTATTATGCCCGCGCCCGTAATTTACATAAGACAGCCCAGCTTATTCAGGCGCGAGGCCAATTTCCCGATAACTTGCCAGAATTACTTGAATTGCCCGGAATAGGACGCTCCACCGCTGGGGCAATATTGAGTATCGCTTTTAATACAAGTACCCCGATTTTGGATGGGAATGTAAGAAGGGTGTTAACACGTTTGCTGATGATATATGGATGGCCTGGAAATAGTGCGGTTGAAAAGCAACTATGGAAAGTTAGCGCTACCCTGATGCCAGCTAAGCGAAGTGCTGACTACACCCAAGCCATTATGGATTTGGGTGCAACGGTTTGTACTCGTAGAAATCCTGCGTGTGAAAGTTGCCCTCTAAAACAAATGTGTATGGCTTGGGCAATCGGTGAGGTAAATGACTATCCGACACCAAAATTAACTAAAGCCCTGCCAATTAAGCAATGCCTACTGTTAGTTTTGCGTAACGCACATGGTGAAATTCTGTTAGAAAAAAGACCGCCGACTGGAATTTGGGGTGGATTATGGAGTTTACCAGAAAGACCCGACGTGGATTCCAGCTTGGATTGGTGTAGTAGCCAAAATTTGCAGATAATACATCAGCAATTCGGGAATAGGCAACGGCACACATTTTCGCATTATCATTTGGATTTTATCCCCCTATTTCTTGAGGTTGAAACTAGTGTTAATTCCGTTGCTGAAAGTGATCATTTAGTTTGGTTTTCGACCAAAATCGACATAGGGCTACCCGCCCCAATTAAAAAATTATTACACATGCATATAACTAATAAGGAGAATGCGAAATGACTAGAACAGTGAATTGTGTGAAGTTAGGTAAGCAAGCGGAAGGCTTGGGTCAGCCCCCATTTCCTGGTCCGAAAGGTGAGGAGATTTTTGAGAACATATCCAAACAAGCCTGGGAAGAATGGTTAACTCGGCAAACTATGCTGATAAATGAGTACCGGCTTGCAAGCTACGAACCGAAAGCAAGGGCTTTTTTGGCGGAGGAGCGGCAAAAATTTTTATTTGAGGGGCATACAGAAATGCCCGAAGGCTATGTGCCGCCCAAACCGTAGCAGAGGTTTCTTGGTAAAAATATTTCAGAAAAATTTGTCCATGTGCGTTAAGAAAATTTTTATTTTTCTGGCTGAACCTTTTTTCAAATCTCCGTAATAAACAGTTGTATTGAATCAAAATCAATAACGCCATTTTGGATTGGTTAATGGTTAACCGGTCAAATAAATTGTTTAGTGTGGAGAAATGAAATGAACATAAAAAAAATAGCCTGTATTGCGTCATCAGTATTAACTATTACCTTGGCAATCTTAGGGGATGCGAACGCGGCAGCTATAGATGCAAAATGTGAAGTAAGAAGCGGACGGTCAAAAATTTCTGTTGATGGCCGGGGCTTTGCGTCTGGAGTTTACCGGGCATCTGTTAGGTCAGGGACGGCTACAGTTTTTTCTAGGGTATTTCAACGCCCTATTTCCGGAGAGTTGGAATATGATTTTGATAGTAACCCTGCTGATATTAAAGCAGGGGCAACTCCGATTTCTGCGGCATTTATAAAAAGCAGATCAGTCAGAGGTAATATTTATAGCTACAATACAACTAAGCGTACATACACGCTACGCGCCTCGGTAGTCGCAAGTTGCAAAGCTAAATAATTTCCACTGTATTTCAATGTAGAACTAGCTACCTGAGGAATCTCTGTTTTGAGTTTAGGGATTCCTCAGCTAAGCAAGAGGATAAGATTAATCCGAAGGACTCTATGTTAATCAATTTTACTTGAGCATTTCTGTTGGCGAAATTTCAACTTCTTCTTCAACTTTGGGCTTGTCTGTAACTTTTTCTGCAATTCTTTTAACGGGCTTTGCTTTCCGCATTACTATGATTTTTTTTGCCGATTTATGCTTACGTTTCATAATCGGTTTGGCAGTAGACTTTTCTTCCCGATCAGTCTCGTCTTGAAAGCTAATGGCAAGCCCTTGAATTCGGGTAACGCTAAACTTACCTTCAATACTATCTACTGTGCTTTCCTCAACTTTAGTGTCGATGATCGCATCCACTGCATCGCCAAATTGCGAGTAAGTTTGAGTTTTTAGTGCATCAATTGCTTTTTCTCGGAATTCAATTTGATCGGATAGCAGGCTAACTCTGCTTCTCAAGGTGTATTGAACCGGCCCTAATATTTTATAGGGCTTATTGAAATCACTGTTATTGATGAGGATTTCTTCTGCAGGACGTGGCGGTGAAGGAGTGCTGAATAACGAGCCCCTTGACACGGAGGTATCGGCGCAACTCGTAGCCAGCAATATACCTATGCCAAGGAAAAAAATTTTCACACCTAAGAATCCCATACAAAAGCCGAACCTTATAAAAACACTTTAAGCAGGTAGTATAATGTATTGCGGCTTAGGTTTAATACTTAGTGGAAATACCTAGTGGTTACTCCAATCAACCCAGCCCAAGTGGGCTGATGCCAAAACCAAAACGCCAAAGGCAATGCGATACCAGGCAAACGCAGTGAAGTCGTGTTTACTAATAAACCGGATAAGCCCCCGGACAGCCAGAAAAGCGCTGATGAAAGATACTGCGCTGCCTGCCGAAAACAGAGCGATGTCATCTGCGCTGAATAAATCACGATTTTTGTAAACATCATAAAGTGTTGCAGCGAACATCGTCGGAATCGCCAGAAAAAAAGAAAACTCAGCGGCAGCCAAGCGAGATAGGCCAAAAAATAGCCCTCCAATAATGGTTGCGCCAGACCTTGAAGTCCCTGGAATCATGGCTAATGCTTGTGCAAACCCGACTTTCAAAGCATCCTTCCAGGTCATATCATCGATGGTTTCAGCAACGACAGTATGCTCACGGCGTTCCACCCATAAGATCAAGAAACCACCGATAATAAACGCAGACGCCACCACTATAGGGTTAAACAAATATGTTTTAATTTGTTTTAGGAATAAAAATCCGAGAATCGCGGAAGGTAGGAATGCGATGATAAGGTTTATTGCTAACCGTTGTGAAGTACGCTCACGGGTCAAGCTGACTAGTGTATGGAAAAGCCGGGTACGGTATTCCCAAACGACCGCCAGAATTGCTGCAAATTGGATGACGATTTCAAAGACTTTACCTTTGTCGTCATTAAAGTTGAGCAGTTGTCCTGCTAAGATAAGATGGCCGGTAGAAGAAACCGGCAAAAACTCCGTCAAGCCCTCAACAACCCCTAAGACTAAGGCAGAAATTAACTGATGATATTCAGACATATGTTTTAGAAAGTCAAAAAATGGTTTAGCGTTTCATCGAGTCGAAAAACTCTGCATTGGTCTTGAAATCTTTCAGTTTGCCAAGTAAAAATTCAGATGCGGCAGTTTCATCCATAGGCTGGAGAATTTTGCGCAGGATCCACGTTTTTTGCAGGGTGTCTGGGTCAACTAAGTATTCTTCACGGCGTGTACCGGATCGGTTAATATTAATAGCGGGATAAATCCGCTTTTCGGCAATTTTGCGATCCAGGTGCAACTCCATGTTACCTGTGCCTTTGAATTCCTCGTAGATTACCTCGTCCATACGCGAGCCCGTATCGACCAATGCTGTAGCTATGATGGTCAGGCTACCGCCTTCTTCAATATTACGGGCGGCACCAAAGAAACGTTTAGGTTTTTCCAGAGCGTTGGCATCAACGCCACCCGTCAAAATTTTGCCGGAAGAAGGTACAACGGTATTGTAAGCCCTGGCTAAACGGGTAATTGAGTCTAACAAAATAACTACATCGTGTTTGTGCTCAACTAAACGGCGAGCCTTTTCAATCACCATTTCGGCGACCTGCACATGTCGGGTGGCGGGTTCGTCAAAGGTACTGGAAATTACTTCGCCACGGACACAGCGTTCCATTTCGGTAACTTCTTCGGGGCGTTCGTCGATCAACAATACGATCAGGTAGCACTCAGGGTTTTGTTCGGCAATAGCTTGAGCCAAGCTTTGCAGGATCATGGTTTTACCTGCTTTAGGCGGCGATACGATTAAACCGCGTTGGCCTTTACCAATGGGGGCAATCAGGTCGATGATACGGCCGGTGAGGTCTTCGCTGGTGCCGTTGCCGCGTTCCAAGACAAAACGCTCTTTGGCAAATAACGGCGTTAGGTTGGAAAAGTTGATTTTATTTTTGGTGTTTTCAGGCGGTTCAAAGTTGATTTCATCAACCTTAAGCATGGCAAAATAACGTTCGTTGTCTTTCGGTGGTCTGATCTTGCCGCTAATGGTGTCGCCTGTTTTAAGGGAAAAACGCCTGATTTGGCTGGGCGAGACATAAATGTCGTCTGGGCCTGCCAGATATGAGCAGCCCGGCGTCCGTAAAAAACCAAACCCATCTTGTAATATTTCTAGAACACCATCGCCAGAAATATCATCCCCTGCTTTAGCTTGCTTTTTAAGAATGGCAAAAATAAGGTCTTGTTTTCGTGATCTGGCAACGTTTTCGAGTCCAAGTGACTCGGCTATTTCAATAACTTCACTTATTTGTTTTTGTTTTAAATCGGTAAGGTTCATAAGAAAATAACTAAGGAAAATTATTACGCGCTAATAAAGGAAGCGTAACAAAATTTAAGGAAATGGGGGTCTGGTTTGATTCGGACGTGGGGCTTAAATTATTATACTTCAACCACACACGCGTATTTTAGCTTATGTCTTTTGACCCGTCTACTCTTTTGTGACGGGTCTACGGTTTAACATTTAAAGATAGCCGTCAATAAACGCTACGAGTTGTGACTTAGTTAATGCGCCAACCTTTGTTCCTTCAACTTCGCCGTCCACAAATAGCATTAATGTTGGAATACCACGTACGCCATAGTGCTGGGGAGTTTTAGGGTTTTCATCAATATTGATTTTCGCGACAGTTAATTTTCCGTTATATTCTTTGGCTATGTCATCCAAAAGTGGCGCAATCATTTTACAAGGGCCACACCATTCCGCCCAGTAATCAACTAACACAGGGCCGCTGGCGTTAATGACTTTTTCATTAAAATCAATATCGCTGATATGAAGTACTAAGTCACTCACATTTTTTCTCCAACATTAAAAAAATAAACTATAGGTGGGTTAATCTTCATAGTCAATCAATTTTCAGCCAAGCCAGTTTTTGCGGTATTCTATAGGCATGGATAACAATCATTTGACTCAAACCCGTTTCAGTAATCTGGAATTATCAGAATCCATTTTGCTTAGTTTAAAGGATGCCGGATTTAACCAATGCACGCCTATACAAGATAAAACGTTACCCTTGGCGCTTCGCGGCAAAGATGTTGCGGGCCAAGCACAAACAGGCACCGGCAAAACCGCCGCTTTCTTATTGGCGACTTTTCAATATCTTTTAAACGAAAACGAGGTCGATCTTGATGATGAGACCGAAGAAAACGAAGATGGTGAAATTGAAAACGTAATCCCAAAGCCGCGTGTACTAACCAATGTCATTAAATACCCCAGGGCAATTATTCTGGCGCCGACTCGCGAGTTAGCCATCCAAATCCATAAAGATGCAGTGCTGTTAAGCAAGCGCTTAAATTTGACGTTTGCCTTGATATACGGCGGTACGGATTACCAAAAACAATTGAATATGTTTAAGTCCAATGTTGATATTATTATTGGTACGCCAGGGCGGATTATTGACTTCTATAAGCAAAATGCTTTTTCGCTTGAGCATATTAAAGTCACCGTAATGGATGAGGCGGACCGTATGTTTGACTTGGGCTTCATTAAGGACATCCGCTATCTGTTACGGCGGATGCCAGAGCCCTACAAGCGCCTCAATCTGTTGTTTTCGGCGACACTGTCTTATAAGGTGACCGAACTGGCTTATGAACACATGTATAACCCTGTTTTGGTGAAGATTGAAACCGAGGAAGTCACTTCCAAAGCCATCAATCAAAGTGCCTATTGCCCAGCCAACGACCAAAAAATTCCTTTGCTGGTCGGAATATTGCAGCATCACCAGCCTCAGCGCAGCATTATTTTTGTCAACACCAAGCGTTGTGCTGAAGAGCTGGATGCCACCCTGAAAGCCAACGGTTATAAAACCGCCGCTTTAAGTGGCGATGTGCCGCAAGACAAACGGCAAAAATTGTTGAACAGTTTTCAGGAAAACGAGGTTGCGCTGTTGATTGCGACGGATGTTGCTGCCCGTGGTTTGCATATCCCCGACGTGTCACATGTCATCAACTACGATTTGCCGCAAGATGTGGAAGATTATGTCCACAGGATAGGGCGGACTGCACGCTTTGGCGCAAGCGGCGAGGCGATCAGTTTTATCTGTGAAGAATATGCCTATTCCATGCCAGATATTGAAGAATACATAGGCCAAAAAATTCCGGTCAAATCTATTGATAAAGAGTTATTGGCGGAAGTCATTAAGCCGGAACGGAGGCTCAAAGAATTTAAGCCAGCCCAACGCGGTAAACGGCCTAGCCAAAGCCAAGGTGGTAGCCACCACAAAACTAAAGCCCCGGCATCAATTCCCGAAAGTCCTCAATAGCCGGAAATTCAGCGACCTCACGTATAGGCATCCCTGAATCCGGGCGGCTGATCGACACCAAATGCGTTATCCCGAAGTCACGTGCAGACCTCAAAACAGGTAGGCTGTCATCAATTAACAGGGTGCGCTGCTTTTCAAATGGGTGCTGGTCATGCAAACTAGACCAAAACTGCTTATGCTCTTTAGGCAAGCCGAAATCGTGCGAACTGATGACCTCATGGAAAAATGTAAGCAAGCCAGTTTTTGCCATTTTTAAATCTAGGCTATCGCGATGGGCATTTGTTACCAACAAGACCTGCTGCTGAGCTGCGCTTAACTTTTCTAAAAATTCGCTGACATGGGGCAATACTGCAATCAATTCGGCAAGATCAGCCTTTAACCCAGCAATATCCAATTGCAAGCTATCGCTCCAAAAATCAAGGCAATACCAGTCCAGGCTACCTTCCTTGCTTTTGAAACGTGGAGTTAAATGTGCTTTGGCATGTTCAATTGACAGTCCTTCTTTTTCCGCAAACTTGAGCGGTACAAATTCTTGCCAGAAGTGGTTATCAAACCGCAAATCCAATAACGTGCCATCCATGTCCAGTAATACGGTATCAATGTCTTTCCAATTAACCATAGTAAGATATATTAAATTTAAGCAAACAATAAATAGAGTATGGCTGACAAACCGATTATCCTAAAAAAAACCACGATTGCAAGCAGCCGCTTGTTCCGTATTGAATCGTTAGATATTGAATTCAGCAACGGCGAACAACGCAATTATGAACGCTTGGCAAGGGGTAACCCTGGGGGTGGCGCGGTGTTAGTCGTACCCATGTTGGATGATGATACGGTGTTGTTGATTAGGGAATACTCGGCTGGTGTACATCGTTATGAGCTCGGTTTGCCCAAAGGCAAAACTGATCCAGGCGAATCATTTTTAGAGGCTGCAAATCGTGAGTTGAAAGAAGAAGTCGGCTATGGTGCCAATAACCTGCATTATTTGACTTCATTTTCGATTGCACCGTCATATTTGGAACACATGACCGAAATTATTATCGCTACAGACTTGTATCCAGAAAAACTTATCGGTGATGAACCGGAAGAACTGGAAGTCATTCCCTGGAGTTTGTCGGATATCAACAGTTTATTGGCAACCGGTGAATGTACCGAGGCTCGGTCGATTGCGGCATTGTTTATGGCGTTCGAGTACCAAAAACAACACCGCTCATAAGCGGTGCAAAGGTTCCAACGCACTTTCTTCCTTCTGATTAATTTTCGCACGGGCTTTATTTTCGCTAAACGCCTGAAACAATTTTTTTCCATTCCAAGCGTTAGCATTTTTGCTGTAAAGCGCTTCATTTAAGTCCAGCATTTCATCCCGTAACCGGGCATTACACTTTATGGCGATGGTTCCTAAGTTGTTCGCATTGAATTGTTGCTTACCCCAAGTAAGCAGTGCATTTTTCGCGGCTTGAATATCGTTTTTGGCGCAAGCATCCTTAAGTTGTTTGATGGTTTCTTTCAGCCGGATCTCTTGTCGGAATAGCTCTTGTTCTTTGCTGTCGTCAGGTTTGAGTTTGAGTTTTTTTAACAGAAAATAAGCCAAAGTTGCTGCCCAACCTGTGCCTAAAAATAATGATACCCATATCCATTTATTGTAACGGTTGTTATCAGGTTTGATTGCTAACGGCGATACAATTGGGGAATTGGCTTCTGTTGTAACAGGCGCTATTTCTGTTTTTGAAGGATGTTAATAGTGTGGCATTTGGCTGATTTTCAACTGCGCCAGGAACGGTGATTATTGTTTCAGGAATTTTGGCAATTTCCATGGTTTGTGTCTTGGTGTTAAACCAGGGGATTTCAATGGCCTGCAGACTATGTTTACCTGCTTTCGCCGGAATTATTGCTGTTTTTTCCTGTCTGGAAGAGGTGATGCCTTCGGGTAGCTTCTGTTCGTTTAACACCGGTTGATCAGGGTAAACCTTTACATTGGCATCGGTTTTAACCGTATTTAATTCGGGCAATTGACCAACGGCTGTGCCTTGCCCTTTTAAGGTTAAGGTTCGGGTCAAGGGCTCGCCAATTTTCATTTGTTGGGTGTCGCCAGACCATTCCTGGGTTAAGTCGAGCTTTTCGGCGGCTAGCCAGGGTTTGCCCTTAAAACTTGCAGGAACAGGCTTAACATTCAAAGTAACTTCGTTTGATAACACCCGCTTGGTTTGGGTTATTGGTGAGCCGAAAAAACCACCAAAGCCGCCACGTCCACCACCGCCATTATCAACCACCACATCGGCAGTTAAGGTCAGTGGTTTAATAGCCATCACCCCGCTTTTCTGCGGGAAAATAGCATATTTACGCTCCGTAACTAAATACGAAACGCCATTTACTACCGTATTAAACTCGCTATCTTGCGACAGTTTTTCGACTACCGCATCGGTGAGTTCAGGTTCGCCCAAGCTGGCTTGAGTGATTTCAACCCGCCTATAAACTCGAACGGTATAGATGACTTGAGACTGCACATAAGGCTGCTCTGGTGTTACTTTAACTTGCAAATACAAGTCTTCGTTAGACTTGGCAGAATCGTCGGTTGCACCGCTTTTGCTGACTTCAATGGGTAGTGGTTTGCTGGTATCACGGCCAAACATGACTGCGGGGATTTCAAGATTACCGGACTTTTTCGCGATGGCTTCCACCGTCCAACGCACCGACTTGCTATATTGCCCGTTTACCCAAGATGAACTGCTGCTTTGGCTTTGGTTCACCACAGTAAAATCTTGTTCCAGCGGGGAAAAATCGGGTTCACCATCGGGTGTATCGGAGGCCAAAAAATAAATCTTGAACGATTCATCCATACTCACAGGGTTGCGATCCACCGAAACGCTAATGTCTACAGCGAATACCTGAGCCGGCAATAACCCTGCAAATAAAAGCTGTATCAACAAAAGAATTTTAAATAACAATTTGGTTCCGTTCATAAAATTATGATTCTTCTAAAGCTAGGTTGGCTTATTGCTGACCGCGTTGGTCATACTGATATTTGAATTTGCGGCGTAATAATCCCGCCGGGTCATCAGGGATGCGTTTCAGCCATTGTTCAGCGGCTTGCTTTTCTTCCTTAGACTGTTCGGTTTCCTGGACTTGCTTGGCAACATCCGGTTTTTGTTTTTCTTCTTGAGCGTCTTTCTGTTGCTTAGCTTGTTCGGGTTTTGCCTGTTCTTGTTTTTGTTCTTCTTGTTCTTTTTTATCGGGTTGCTGCTCTGTGCTATCTTTGGATTGTTCAGGCTTCTGCTCAGGTTTTTTATCCGAGTCCTTTTGTTCGTCCTGGTTTTTTTGATCAGGCTGGTCCGATTTATTGCCGCCTTTATTTTTCTCTTGATCCTTCTTATCCTTAGAGTTTTCTTTGTTATCTTGTTTTTTGTCGTCTTTATTTTGTTGCTGTTCTTGCTTTTCGAGTTCTTTTTTTAGCTTTTCAAGTTCCTTAGAAACAATATCATGATTGGTTTTAATATCATTTTTTAATTCTTCTTTGGGTTCTTTAATTAAGGCTTTTGCGTATTTAGCAATAGCTTTTTCGTAATCTTCCACGGCTTTTTTAAGATCATTTTTTGTTTGATTGGATTCACCCGATTTAGCAAAAATAGTACCTTGATTGTAGTAACCTAAAGCTGTATTAGGTTCTTTCATCTCGCCTTCAGTTAGCTTATCTACTTGATATTTTGCGATTTCTTTCCAATCTGGATTTTCAAATAATTCCGCGGCTTTATTATAATCGCCGCTTTTATAAGCTTGTTGCGCCTGCTGATCTCTGGTTTGCCACAAACCCTGCCAATCCAAAGCATAACTGTTTTTAGGGAACGGCAAAAAAATCACTAAGACAAAAACCAATAAGCCTTTCCTGAATGATAATGCAGCCAACGGCAGAACCATCAATAATAACAAAGGTCCCAGATCATTCCATTGCTCAAGCAGCATGTTTTCGTTTTTTTGCCCTTGTTCTTGTAACTTGGCGGCTACGGTAGCCAGTAGTGCATTGATATCAGTGTCATCCGGCGTTAACGCCTGATAAGCGCCATTTCCAGCTTGGGCAAGTTTCTCCAAGCCCGCGACATCCAATTTATCTACTATAATTCCGCCTTGCGCGTCTTTTAGGAATCCACCGTTTTCAAGCGCAATCGGTGCGCCATCGGTTGTACCTACACCAAGTACCAGTAACTGGTAATCGCCTAAAGATTTGGCTTGGCTGATCCCTTGGTCGATATTGCCGCCATCGGTTAACACTAAGATTTGCCCTTTTTGCAAACCGGCTTGTTTAAGCAGTTCTACCGATTTTTGCAGTGCGTGGCCGATATTATTGCCGTCTCCCGGCATAATAGCGGAGGTTAACGCAGATAACTGGCTGTCTATAGTCTGTGTGTCATTGGTTAGCGGCGTAACCGTGAAGGCATCGTCCGCAAACACAATCAAGGCCGTTTGGCCGTCTTTGCGTTGTTTTAAAATATCGGCAATTTTATAACGCGCCATGGTCAGGCGGCTGGGCTTAATGTCGCCAGCATCCATACTGCGGGATAAATCCAGGGCGATAACCAGCGCCGAATCATTCCTGAAGACGGGCGTGGGTAAGCGGTTCAATGTTGGCCCTGCCATAGCGGCAATCGCCAGGAATGCCGCCAATGCGCCAGCCGCCAAGGGTAAACGACTTTGTTTAACCACAGCACTCTGGAGTAAATAAGGCAGCAATTCGCTATCGCATACCGCTGTCCAGTTGCCTTGGCTAAGTTTGTGCCTTACCAGAAAGATCAGTGCCGCACTATAAGGTAGCAGCGCGAGTAGCCAGTAAGGTCTGATGAAGTGAAAGTCAGTCCAATTCATAGCGAGTGCGTCCTGCTAATACCAACCAAGCCAGCCAGCAATAAGGCTAAAGCCAGCGGCCAGTAGAACAGGTCGGTGCGTGGCCGGAAAAATTGTTTGTCTTTTTCCACAGGTTCGAGCTTGTCCAGCAACATATAAATGTTATTCAACTCATCGGCATTTCGGGCACGGAAATAACGCCCACCGGTGCTTTCAGCAATTTTGACCAGAGTGTCTTCATCCAAATCTTGCGACGGGTTAACCTTACGGTTGCCAAAGAAACTGCGCACAATCATTTCATCCGCACCCACGCCTATCGTGTAAATTTTGAGTTTGTTAGCCGCCGCCAGTTCAGCCGCTTTTAATGGCGTAACTTCGCCCGCTGTATTAGCGCCGTCGGTCAACAGTATTAACACTCGGCTGTTTTCAGGCTGGTCTTTAAGGCGTTTGATAGCTAACCCTATCGCATCGCCGATAGCAGTGTTATCACCTGCCAAGCCGATGGCAGATTCATTAAGCAGGGTCATAACTGTTTTTCGGTCGAAGGTTAGTGGGGTTTGCAGATAAGCCTGAGTGCCGAACAGGATTAACCCCAACCGGTCACCAACTCGACGGTTAATAAAGTCACTTGCCACCCATTTGATTGCTGTTAAACGATCCACCGCTCGTTTGTTGATTACGAAGTCTTGCACTTCCATACTGCCGGATAAATCCACCGCCAACATCAAATCGCGTCCGCTCACTGCTTGCTCGATGGGTTCGCCTAACCATTGGGGCCGGGTACAGGCGATAACCAATAAAACCCAAGCGATACCTGCCAAAATTAACGGCCATTTTTTATTTTGGCTGACGGCTTTGGTTTTGCCACCCGAAAAATCATCCAGAAACGGCACTTTTAACGCGGCTTGTTCCACTGTCATTTTTGCGGGTAACAACCAGCGCATCAAGAGCGGTAACGGTAACGCCAATAATAGCCACGGCCATTCAAAGTGGATCATTTTTTCTTTTTACCTTGGGCGTTTAGCCAAGCTTCACAAAGGTTAGCAAGTTGGGTGATTTCTTGGTCAGTCGGCTGGACATTACGGTAGGGTGCATTACTAATCTGTCGCCCAATACCTTCAGAAAAAGGCGAACCTTTTACCGAACGGTCTAAGTATTCCAGCCATTGTTGCCCAGTTAAACCGGCACATTCTTCCCGTTTCGCGGTGCTGATAGCTACGCGTCGGATCAGCATGGAGAGTTCCTTTAACTTTTTTGTGTTATTGTTTTGGGTATCTTGTTTAATTTCCACTAGCAGCTTTTTTGCTGATTTAACGGCTGTTTTCCGCGTTAGTCGTTTATATAACCAGTAAAGTAAAGCAAACAATACCAGTATTGAAATTGCTAATAGCCACCAGCCGATTGCCGGTGGCCACCAACCGATTGCTGGCGGGAGATGGATGTCCCGTAATGGTAATTGCTGCGTTGGTTCCATCGTTAACGCTGCTCCAATGGTCTTCTTAGTCTTTGTATGGGGTCGTCCTGGGTACTGCATTGGATTAACGCCAAACTTTTTCTGGCGGCGATGTGCTTAATTTGTTGCAAGCGTTCTTCAAAGTGGTGTTGGTAACGGCTAAGCCATTGTTTGTCACCGGTATCAATCACGACATCCTTTTGGGTGTCGGTAAAACGGTAACGGCCTTGGGGCGGAAGCCCTTTTTCCAGAGGGTCGTACACAAACACTAAGACGACATGGCAATGTTCGGACAATTTTAACAAGTAGTTTTCAGCTTGCGCATTAATGCCACGAAAATCGCTGACGAGATACACCAAACTACCTGGACGGGCGTGTTGGCTAAGTCGGGCAAGCGCCTGCGTAAAGGTAAAAGCGTTGTCAGATGACTGCTCTGCCAAAACTAAGGTATTCAAAAAATGCAATACCGAATGTTTGCCGTTTTGGGGTTTTATCTCTTTACATGAGGAATTAGAAAAAAGTTGCCCACCTATCCGGTCGCCCTGCATATTTGCTGCCCACGCCAGCAAAGCCGCCAGTTTTTTGGCTTGTACGGATTTGAATACGCCACGGGTAGCGAATTGCATGGCGGGTCGGTTATCCACGGATATGAATACAGGCTTCTCCCGTTCTTCCCGGAATAACTTGGTGTGGGTTTTGCCTGTTCTCGCCGTCACCCGCCAGTCTATGGTGCGGATATCGTCGCCATGCTGGTAAAGTCTTGTTTCGTCAAATTCCATACCTCGGCCTTTAAAATGCGACAGATAACCACCGTTTTGCTGGGAACGGATATTTAACCGATGCAAATTTAAGCTAGCTGCCGGTTTAGCCAAGTTGATTAAGGTTTTCAAAGAAACAGATACGAGTTCTTTGGCATCGGCGGAGTTTATAGAAGGTTCCGCCTTTTTTGCGAATAACATCAAGGCACCGCGACCCTGGCAATCAGTTCTTTAATCACTTGATCGGCGTTGATACCTTCGGCTTCTGCTTCGTAGGATAAGATGAGGCGGTGACGCAGTACATCGTAAGCTAGATCCTGGATGTCCTCAGGGCTAACAAAATCACGGCCCGATAACCAGGCTTTGGCTTTGGCGCAACGATCTAAACCAATACTTGCCCTAGGGCTAGCACCATACTGAAGCCAACTTGCCAGATCTTTACCATAAGCATCAGGATCACGGGTTGCCAGGACGAGTTGCAGTAAATAATCTTCCAAGCTATCTGCCATATAAATATTCAACACTTCCTCGCGGGCGGCGAACAGGGTGCTTTGATTAATGGTCTGGATAGCTGGTTTTTGTTTTACTGCATCGGCGTAAGCTTCCGATCGCGCCAGATGAAGAATGCTTTTTTCATGCGCTGCTTTAGGGTAGTCTACCTTAACATGCAGCAAAAACCGGTCGAGCTGCGCTTCTGGCAAGGGATAAGTGCCTTCCTGTTCTATCGGGTTTTGGGTTGCCATGACCATGAATAACTGTGGCAAAGGATAAGTTGCCTGACCAACAGTAATTTGCCGTTCTGCCATGGCTTCAAGCAGTGCGGCCTGAACTTTAGCCGGTGAACGGTTGATTTCATCAGCCAAGATGAGGTTATGGAATAACGGCCCTTTCTGGAATTCAAACGTGCCTTGCTGGGGGCGGTAAATTTCTGTGCCGGTCAAGTCGGCGGGCAGCAAGTCCGGTGTGAATTGCACCCGATGGAAATCACCTTGAATGCCTTTGCTGAGTACGTTAATGGCACGGGTTTTCGCAAGCCCTGGCGCACCTTCAACCAGGATGTGGCCATCCGCCAACAAGCAAATAAGCATCCGTTCTACCAGCACTTCCTGGCCGATAATTTCCTGATGAATATAGTTTTTTAACTGGATTAACGCAGTTTGGGTAGGGCTAGTCTGGTGTTGTTCGGTCATGATCAAAGTTAGGTAGAATTAAATCCAAGATAAGGAAACAACAAATGGTATTAAATTTCGGTTGTATGATTTTACGATGTAAACAATTTTTATACGGAAAGGTTCCCAAAAAATGCTTAAGTTTATAGCAGCTAGATTACCCTGCAATTAAAAAATGATAACTAAATAGCTGTGAATTAGGAAATTTTCAACAGGGTTTTAAGCCATAAATTTTTCCAAAATCGTATCCAAAAAATTCCAACCTTTGTCCGTGCAGCGGTAGTAGCCGTTTTCTAGCATAACTAAATCTTGATCTATGCACGCTGATAACGCAGGTTCCAGGGTTGTGTCATTAAGCCCCGTTCTCGATTGGTAATCGGCTATTGAAAAGCCAGAACGTAAGCGCAATTGGTTCATCATATATTCTAAAGGCAATTCTTTACAGGAAATGGCTTGCTCACCGCCGTTTTTAGTTGGGTTTGCCAAATAAAGATCTGGGCTTTTGGTTTTAAAGTTCCTGATTATGCGATCAGGTAAATTTGTGCTGATTTTGCCGTGTGCTCCAGCGCCTATCCCAAGGTAGTCGCCAAATTGCCAGTAGTTGAGGTTATGTTGGCATTGCTTGTCGGCTTGGCTAAACGCAGAAATTTCATATTGCTGAAAACCATTATCATGAAGTGCTGATTGACAATTTTTTTGGGTCGAAAAAATCGCCTCATCATCTGGCAACTTAGGCGGAAAGCGATGAAACCAAGTATTCGGCTCCAAGGTTAACTGATACAAGGAAATATGACGTGGGTTAAGTCTGATAGCCATAGCCACATCATTCTCGCTATCACCAGGTTTTGCGTCCGGCAAACCGAACATTAAATCCAGGTTGAAATTGGTAAATCCTGATGAATGGGCGATTTCTGCGGCTTTAATCGCTTCATGTCCTGAATGCACACGGCCTAATTTTTTTAATAAACCTTCGTTAAAACTTTGGATGCCAATGGATAAGCGATTTATACCTAATGATCTGAACTCTGCGAATTTTGTGCTTTCAAAGGTTCCAGGATTGGCTTCCAGGGTAATTTCAATATTATCTATCAGTGGTGTACGTTGTTTGATACCGTCAAGCAATCGCCCTATTGCTTCAGGCGAAAATAAGCTGGGTGTGCCGCCGCCAATAAAGATGGTTTGCAGCGGCGAGGTGACATTGTAGCGCTTAAGGTCGGCGCTTAAATCATCTAAAAGGGCATTAACATAGGCGACTTCAGGGGGTTCAGTTTTTACAGCATGGGAGTTAAAATCGCAATATGGGCATTTTTTTAAACACCAGGGAATGTGGATGTATAAGCTAAGTGGTGGCAAATGAAGGTATTAAGTGTTTTATTATATTGCCAGTCAGTTTAACATTAGTGAGGATTAAGCAGATAATAGAATAATTAACCAAAATAATCCTTAGGCTGGGATTACTTACTACACGGTTTTTTTAGATAGCCATAAGTTGAACGAGGATATATGCGACTACTGTTGGTTGAAGATGACGAGATATTGGGTGACGGCCTGGCTGCTGGCTTAAAGATGGAAGGTTATGCCGTGGATTGGCTAACTAACGGCAAGCTTGCTGACGAAGCGCTGAAAATGAATTGCTATGAGCTGGTCGTGCTTGACCTTAATTTGCCGGATATGGATGGCCTATCCATCCTCAGGGCGCTTAGGGCGCGTAAGGATGAAACGCCAGTTTTGGTATTGACTGCGAAGGATACTGTGCCTGACCGGGTTGAGGGGTTGGATAGCGGCGCTGATGACTTTGTGATCAAACCCTTTGAACTGGATGAGGTTTGTGCGCGGTTAAGGGCTTTGGCGCGCCGTAATGAAGGCCGGAGTACGCCGACGATTGAACACAAGGGTATTGTGATTGACCCTGCATCACATCAGGTAACTTACCATGATGAAAAAATTGAGCTTTCCCAAAAAGAATTCGATATCCTCAGTTTCTTGATGGGTAATATTGGCCGCGTTGTTTCGCGGGCAAGGTTAGAAGAAAGCTTGTATTCATGGAGTTCAGATATTGAAAGCAACACGGTGGAAGTCCACATTCATTATCTTCGCAAAAAACTTGATCCTGGGATTATCCGTACTGTAAGAGGGGTGGGCTATATTATCGATTCTGAGCACGATGCAGAGTTTGATGTCGTTGATGATGAAGAATGAAATATTCTCTCCGCCAGTTGCTGTTAGTAACGTTGCTAACCGCTTCGATGCTGGTGTGGGGCATTAGTGCTTATGTTAATTATCGTTTAACACGGGATCAAGTCGGTGCGCTTTTCGATGCCGAATTAGCGCAATCCGGTAAAGTATTATTGGCGTTTTTGGAAGGTATGCCCCAGGATACTTCTCTTGCCGAACGCTTACGTTTAATGCAAGCCGACATTTCTAATCAAGATAATGACCGTAAAATTGCATATCAACTGCAATCGGAAAATGCGGGCTTACTGTCACGTTCCACGGCCAAATCGAAATTTCCTTTCTTAGGGTTTAGTCAAGATACCAAAAATGAAGATCCGCTTTGGGATGTATTGGATGGTTTGTTGCAACCCAACACCTTTGATCATCGCTACGAGGAAAAAATTGCTTTTCAGGTGTGGTCTAAATATAACGGTTTAATGTTACGTTCTGAAAGCTCACCCAAATTTGCTTTCGCGACATCGAGCCGTGGTTTTAGCATGAAGACTTTTGATGACCATTTGTGGCATATTTTCAGTATCGGTTCGGGCGACAATATTATCCATGTCGGTCAAAAGGAAGAAATTCGTGCCGAATTAACCGATAATATCTCCCGGCAATTGGTCATCCAATCCGTAGCTGGCCTACCTTTGTTAGGGTTATTAATTTGGGTTATTGTGGGTTATGCATTAAAACCGTTAAATCGTTTGGAAAGGGCGATATCCAAACGGGAGGCTAGTTTTCTTAAGCCGCTGTCGGCAAAAAAAATGCCCAAGGAAGTTGTGCCGGTTATTAATGAAATAAACAATTTATTTGCACAACTTGAGGAAACTTTAGAGCACGAACGCCGGTTTACAGCGGATGCGTCTCATGAACTCAGGACACCTCTAGCGGGCCTATTAACTCAGGCGCAAGTTGCTTTGCGGACGACGGACGACGCTGTACGTAAACAAGCATTGCTGAGGATTTCCCAAGCTGTGCACCGTATGACTTATATGGTGCAGCAGTTGTTAACTTTTTCCCGTATCGAGTCCGGCAAAGAATATGTGATTAGGGAAGTAACTAATGTTAACCGCGAAATAATTCAAGTTATTTCCGAATTGGAACCAGCAGCACACAAAAAACGCATTCAAGTCGAATTTGAAGATCAAGATCCCGTACCTATTTTTGCTAACACACAATTAGTCACGATCCTGGTTAGGAATGTAATTGACAATGCAATCAAATATACACCAGCCGGTGGCAATGTTTTCATCAAGTTAATTGGTACCGAAAAATATCTAACTTTTAGTGTGGAAGATTCTGGGCCAGGTATACCTCGGGATCAATATCAAAACTCACTCAAGCGTTTCCACCGTTGTATGGAAACCGCGCATACCGCACAAGGGAGTGGTTTAGGTTTCTCTATTGTTGAGAGGATAGCAACAATGTATGGCGCTGATTTGACGTTGGGCGTGTCACAATTCGGTGGCTTGAAGGTTGTAGTGAAATTTCCTGTGGTAAAACAGCCCCCAGAAACATCGCAAGCTGGAGCTTTGCCTTCAAAGATACTCATTAAAGGCTAAAATTAAGCCTATAAATTTTTTGCTTTGTTGACTATAGATGTTGTCGATTGCCCATCGACAAACGGTAAAATTTTCACCACCCCTCCTGCTTTAATGACGCAGTCGCCACCTGCGACTTGTTCTGGTGCGTAATCGCCACCTTTCACTATAACGTCAGGTAATAATTTGCAATAAAGCCGCTCCGGAGTATCTTCCGGAAACGCTACAACCCAATCCACACAGGCTAAAGCAGCTAACAATGCCATACGTTCCGGTAAACCGTTTATGGGGCGCGATTCTCCCTTGAGTTTGCGCACAGATTCGTCGGCATTTACCGCGACGCATAATCTGTCGCCCAATGCTTTGGCTTGTTTCAAATAGGTTATATGACCAATGTGGAGGATATCGAAGCAGCCGTTAGTCATAATGATTTTTTCGCCGTTAGTTTGGGCTTTTGCCATTAGTGGGACTAATTCGGCTTCCGAAACAACACCAAATTGTGAACCTTTATCGCCGTGCATGGCTCGGGTTAATTCTGCTACGGTTACGGTGGAGGTTCCCAATTTACCGACCACGATGCCCCCGGCTAAATTACCCAGAAATACTGAGTCGTGTAAATCCGCACCAGCGGCCAAACACGCGGCCAAAACCGCAATCACGGTATCTCCAGCGCCAGTCACATCAAATACATCTTTGGCTTGTGCCGCAATTGAATACACCTGATCGGTTTGGATCATCGTCATGCCCGCTTCGCTACGGGTGACTAAAAGGTTAGCTATTTTATATTGGCCAGCCAATTCCCGGCCTTTTTCAACTAATTGGGCTTCGTCGTTAATGTTGCCCATTACCGCTTGGAATTCCGATAAATTGGGCGTGATAAGGTCGGCAGAAGTGTAGCGCTGGTAGTCTGTTCCTTTTGGATCGACTAGGGTTTTAACGCCGGCTTGCTTGGCAGATTGGATGTAATGTTGTACGTCAGCCAAAGTTCCCTTGCCATAATCCGAAAATACAACCACCTGATGTTTTGGTAATTGGCAGTTGATCCGGGAAGACAATGCATTGCGGTCAAATTGTAGTGGTATATCCTCAAAATCCACCCGGATTAATTGCTGATGTTGGGCAAGTATCCTTAATTTACAGATGCTGCGGGTTGATTTTTCCACGACAAGATCACAGGTAACGCCCGCATTTTCTAGTAGCTTTATTATAATTCCGCTTTCTTCATCATCGCCCACTACCCCCAATAAGGTTACTTTGCTGCCCAGTTTAGCAATATTTAAAGCAACATTACCCGCGCCGCCGACCCGGTCTTCAATGTCTTTAACCCGAACCACAGGTACTGGGGCTTCTGGTGAAATGCGCGCCGCTTTACCAGACCAGTAACGGTCAAGCATCACATCCCCAATAACCAAGACATGGGCAAGTGAAAAATCCGGTAAGGTTACTAGCATTTAAATGTCCCCGGTAAAACTGTCTTCGACTGCGCCGCACCACCAATGCCCTATGACAATATGCGCCTCTTGTATGCGAGCTGTGACGGTAGACGGCACTTTAATAGTAATATCTGCCAAAATTCCTAATTCACCGCCATCACCCCCCGTCAGCCCGATAACTTTAATGCCGTTAGCCTTTGCTGTATTTACGGCATTGATAACATTACGGCTGCGGCCGGATGTAGAGATGGCAATTAAACAATCGTCAGCATTCCCGAGTGCCTCGACTTGACGGGCGAATACAGCATCGTATTCGAAGTCGTTGGCAGATGCGGTAAGAATGGAGGAGTCTGTTGTTAAAGCTACTGCGGCAAGGGCTTTACGTGATTTTTCATAACGGACGACAAATTCTGCTGCGATATGTTGGCAATCAGCTGCACTACCACCATTACCACAAAGCAAGATTTTCCCCTTATTTTGCAATGTCTTTACTAGTAAGGCACCGGCAGTTTCGATCGTTTGGGTTTGATGGGCAACTTGCGCCAGAACTTCTTGGTGCTGAGCAAGTGCAGATAAAAATGTCCTCACGTTAATCCTTGGTTTAATATCCTATTGGAACGGTGGTAGAAACGTTATGCTCTGTTTCAATAGCCTGTTCAAGTTGGATATGATGCAATCTGGCATAAGCGCCATTTTTGGTGATTAGCTCATGATGGCGGCCGCGTTCAACTATTTGACCACGATCCATCACTAAAATTAAATCGGCATTTTCGATAGTGCTTAAGCGATGGGCGATAACTAAGGTGGTTCGATTTAGCATGATTTTTTGCAGTGCTTTTTGAATATAACGTTCCGAAGCGGTATCTAACGCAGAAGTCGCTTCATCCAGAATTAATACCGGTGCATCTTTTAATAATGCCCTTGCTAACGCTAAACGTTGGCGTTGTCCGCCCGATAACTTTATGCCGTTTTCACCAATTTCAGTATCCAGACCGTGTTCCAGCTTGCTAATAAACTCCATCGCATAGGCATCAGTTGCGGCGGCGATTATTGCCTCTCGGCTTACACTTGCCAGTGCCCCGTAGGCAATGTTGTTAGCTATCGTATCATTAAATAACGTGACATGCTGTGTGACCAAGGCCAACTGTTTTCGTAAATTTGCCAATTGGTAAGTGTTGATTTCAACGCCATCCAGCAATATTTCACCCGATTTATGTTGATAAAAACGCGGCACCAAATTCACCAGGGTACTTTTCCCGCCGCCAGAAGCGCCAACTAAGGCAACAGTTTGTCCGGGTTCGGCTTTAAAATTTATATTTACAAGGGCGGGATCTTTTTCGTCGTCATAATAAAAAGATAAATTTTTGAACTCCAAAGCCCCTTTTGCCTTCTTGACTCGAAATTCACCCGTATCGGTTTCCCCAGGTTCATCTAAGATCTCGAAAATGGATTGGGCTGCTGCAATTCCTTTTTGAATATCGCTATTTGCATCGCTCAATTGCCTAATGGGGCGCTGGATTAAAATTGCCGTCATCAAATAAGCGCTAAATTCACCCACACTGGCTTGTTTCATAAACATCAGCGCCATGTACATCAAAAATGTAATCGCTATAGCAATAATAAATTGCATAATCGGATTGTGAATTGCCGTGGTAGTGGCTAGCTTGAGTGATTGGCCACGGTTGTAGGTACTGCTTTCTAAAAATCGCCGGCGTTCGTATTCTTCCCCGCCATAACCGCGCACTATACGGTGTCCAGTGACTAATTCAGATGTAATATGGGTGATGTCACCTACTGATTCTTGCATGCGTTTGCTAATTGCCCTGAGCCGTCGGCTGACATATTTGACCAGCCAAACAATAATAGGGGCAATTGCCACAAAGGTAAGGGATAACATCCAATTGGATTTGAATAGATAAACTAGAAGCACTAGAACCGTCAAGCCTTCTCGGGCAAAAGTACGTATTGCATCCGTACTGGCTTTAGTCATTTCTCCAACGTTGTTAGTTATCCTGGAAATGAGGAAGCCGCTATTGTTGGCATCGAAAAATGCCGTTGGTAATTCCGTATATTTTTCAAATATCTCGCATCTTAAAGCATGGACAACATTGGTGGACACTTTCGCCAGAAAATAATTACCCAGAAAGTTACCGATGCCTTGAACAAAAAATAACCCGCAAAAAAACAATGGCAAATAGTTCATGCCCTCGCGTGCTTCAGACTTTAAAGTATCTACAATCTGTTGAACTAATACGGGTAGCAAATACTGTGTCGCGGAATAAATTAAAAATCCAAAAATACTAATAACAAATAACCCACTATAAGGCCTAACATAGCTTAGCAAGCGTTTATAAATTTGTACGCTGGCGTTGGGTTTTGGATTTTTTTTGGTAGATTTCATCAGCTATTGTTTTCGTCATTCATAAGAACGACGATGCTATGATTTTATTGTAAGTTCTTATTGTAGTGGCAACACTTAGCTTTCGGTAGCGTTGACGTCTTAGATTACTAAATTCAGATGTGGGTTTTGATATTCTATGAAAACCAAAATACTGCGGTAATGCGTTTAAGATATTGCTAGATATAGAAGTTAGCATTTACTTGCTTGATTCTTCTGTGATGACGTATGTATGGAACTGCTGTTTATACTATCCCAAGGCGCAAAACATAGGGCTATCATCATTGTAAACCAGTGCCCCTCTGTATGATCCAGGATGGGGCTGTTAAAAAAGCTGGATGTAACCAGTGAACATAAAATCCCCTGTCCTAGCCATTTTTCAGGGATTGGCAGTCGTTTGGAACAATAGTACTGGCTGATTAAAAATCCGCCATAACATAGCAATCCTAAGCATCCGAGTTGGACTGCAATCAATAAGTACTCGTTATGTGGGTTAGATTTGTTGTCTACCTTAACCGAAGCGGGGATGACTCGCCCGAATTCTTTGGCAAAACTACCCGTTCCATGGCCTAGTACTGGTTTTTCTAAAAATAATTTAACAGCATTACCCCAGTATGTGTATCTAATGCCCATAGATGATGGTGTTTTTTCAGGCGTGTGATGTAAATAGGCTGCTGTATTGTCAAAGCCTTCATGGATCCGAGCAGATTTATCAGAAAAACCAACATACAGCATAACTAAAACACTAAGAGTAATTATTGTCATCAATAATTCTTTTTTCCTGAATCGCTGTAATGGTAGTAAAAGCGTCAAAATTAAGAAACAAAATTGCCCAGTCCGACCATTTACTATAAAAAAAAGATTAATAACCCCTAAGATCAAAAACATTAAATACCAACGCTGATATTTATCTTTGTCGAATAAGCGATGCCCACAATAAAATAAGAAATAAGAAATAAGAATACTGTGGGCAATTCGGCTTTTGATTGTGAATGTACTGTGCCTAGCTTTATCTATAAGGCCAAAATCCATCAAATATGAACAGGCCAAACTAATAACCGAAGCTACTATAAATGCACGCCAAGCCCAACGGCGATAAGACTCCTGCATAAAAAAACAAGCTAGCACGGGAATATACAAGAGCTCCCGATACTTACCCATTAAAGAATAGGCTTCTTCCTTAGGGGCATCGCCATAGGTAAGCCCAATAATAAAACAAAGATACAAAAGCAAGGCCCAAACCATTACAGGTGAGTTTTTTAGTACAACAGGCAACACCCGAAATTGACCGGTTATTAACCACAGCAACCCAACAAATGCAGAAATAATAATTGAGATTGTTGTGGATAGATAAATAGAGACAATAAATAAAGCTAATAAAAAAACACCGTACCGATTTAAATCGTATGGTGTTGACGGCTCTATGGGGTGGTTAATCATCATGTCCTGAATTTGATGTCTTATTAAAATTCCCTTTAACTTACTTAGGGGTGTACTTGAAAAAAAATAGAACTGATAGGGCTAAGTAATAACAATAACCCAGCAGCTATACAGTAGGTTTTCTGAGCCAGACGGAGCAATCAATTCTAGCAATACTTTCAAATCAGACTAAATTGAGCGTTGTCTGTCTTTAGCATTCATAGCTGATAGTTAAAAGAATGAGGGTGATGGCAAAATTTTGCTTAAACATAGAGCATGATACTATTTACCCTGATGTTTAATCAAATAAACAACTTTGGCCTAATGATTTTGCCGCTAATCCGAGCGTTTTTGCTCAGCTAAAGTTTGATGCTTATTAAAGGGCTCGACGAAGGGAAAGAGCAGACGAAAAATATACGGCATAGTTGAATAAATAGACGATTGAAGGTACAGGTCGTGTCGGCTTCAACAAAAGTTGATTTCATCTTTTCCCTAGAATAAAAAGAAAATGTATTTCAGTTAAAAATCAGCTTAACTTTGAAAATTAATCTGCAGATATATAATTAGGTACTCTGAAATTACCTATGCGTTAAATAAGTATCGTCTCCTGTTTTAACTGACTATATTTATTTAGCATTTCAAGCAATTGATTGGCTGAAATTGGCTTGCTTAATAAATAGCCCTGTATTTCGTCACAGTTGTATAAGGTTAATAAATCAAGTTGGTCTTGTTGTTCAACGCCTTCAGCAACCACAATTAAATTCATTGAATGCGCCATATTAATTACGGCGTTTACTATCTGCTTATCGCTTTCGTTGTTACAGAGATCCTTAACGAATATTCGGTCAATTTTCACAGTGTTAATAGGTAGGTTTTTCAGGTAGTTTAAAGATGAGTAACCCGTGCCAAAATCGTCTATGGCAATCTTTATTCCACGGCTGTTCAATCTTTTCAGCGATTCTAACGCGGTCTGAAAATTGCTCATCAACGTCGTTTCAGTGACTTCTAATTCAAGCAAACGTGGTGGTATACCATTTTCAGCCAACGTATGAAAAACCTTATTGACAAAATCATCTTGCCGAAGCTGTATTGCCGATAAGTTAACTGCAATCTTAAAATCAGCTATCCCAAGCTTCGACCATTCACTAAGCTGATGACAAGCAGTTTTGATAACCCAATCACCAATAGCTAAAATCAAGCCCCGTTGCTCGGCAAATTCAATAAACTCGTAGGGTGACAGTAGTCCTCGCGCTGGATGTTTCCAACGGATTAAAGCCTCTGCGCCGATAATGGTTTTTGTCTTGATATCCATTTTGGGTTGATAGAGTAATTCCCATTCCTCATTTTGAATGGCGAGCCGTAGCTCTTTATCCAAATTTAAATGTTTAAGCGAGAGCTCCTGCATAGAATCATCAAAAAATTGATAGTTCGCCTCGGCATACAATTGTTTGCTATGTTTCTTTGCAATCATGGCTTTGTTGATTAAATCATCAACTGAATTTGCATCAGATGGATATAGGCTGATACCAACGTGACCTGCCAAAAATATATTGTCGCCATCAATATCAATGGGTGCAGCTAAGCTATCCAATAACCGCTTAACCAGCCAAGTAATTGTTTCTTTTGAGGGTAATTCGGTAAGCAAAACCGCAAATTCATCACCGCCAAATCGCGATACGGTCAAACGGGTAATTCCATCACTTTTTCTGAAAGTAGCATTCAACCGTGCTGCAATTTCTATGAGGAGTTTATCACTGCTAATCCGCCCTAATGAGACATTGATTTGGCTAAACATACCCAGGTCAACAACCAATACTGCGGCCAACTGGTCATATCGGTAACCACGCTCAATAATCTGGCTAATCCGGTCATAAAACAAAGTTTGATTGGGCAGGCCGGTTAACGGATCATAGTTTTTCGAATATTCAATTTCTGCAGAAAATTGCGCAGCAATGTGTTCCAGTTCTTTAACCTTTAGCTGCAATTCCTCCAGATTATCCTTTTCTATCTTATTATTTTCTGGTTGAGAGATTATTTCAGATTGACTGGTTTTTCCCTCGGCTATGTTTGAAGGCTCACTGTCTGGATGCCAGCGAATTACGCGGTTTCTACCGGATTGTTTTGCCACATAAAGTGCTTCGTCAGCAAAATTATTCAATTGAGCTGGTGTGGCGGGATTGTCCTTGATAGTAGCCAAACCCAAACTTACAGTGACTTTGGGCCCGTTTTCGAAACGCGCTGCGGATTCATCCTTCATTCGTAGACGAATTCTTTCAGCCACAGCAATCGCTTCTTGATCCGTTAAATCTGGTAGTACCACGCAAAATTCCTCGCCGCCATACCGGCCTACCAAGTCTATTTTACGCGTATTAGAATGCAGTATTTCTGCAAGTAATTGAATTACTACATCGCCAGTGGCGTGACCGAAATTATCATTAACCGCTTTAAAATGATCAATGTCCGCCATGATGCAAGAAAGTTCGGAATTGGTTTGTTGGGCAGTTTTGAATGTATTTTCAAATTGCTCATTAAAGGAGCGCCGATTTAAGCATCCAGTTAAAGGATCTCTAGTTGCCAGAAAATGTAATTCTTTGTTTTTTTCCTGGACTTGAGCTTGAGTCTCTTCTAACCGGTAAACCATCGTTAGGAGATCTGAATTTCGCTCTTCTAGTTCGGTTATATCGTCTAAAGTAACTAACACCCCTTGGGTTACGGCATTTCCTGCTTGAATTGGTGATGCATTAATCACAAATCGAAATTCTTTACCTGAAGAAGAAGCAAGGCTGTATTGGGTACCAATAGAGTTACTGCCAGTTTTCAAAGATTTCTGCCAAGGAAAATCTGTATCTGATAAATCAGGGTTTACACTTTGCCACTTTAATTTTGAGGCTTTTATACCTAAAAATGAAGAAATGGGGCGGCCAATTTTTTCGGCAAACGATTTATTAACTAGGACAATTTGCTCGTACTCGTCCAGGATGATCACCCCTTCAGAGAGAGAGTCGAATGCTGCATGAACTCGCTCAGGAACAACAGCAGAGGGGTCTAGCATTTTGAGCGTTCTAAGCATAAATCCTAAATAGACGAAAAATCCAATTATTAAAATAAAACTGCCTAATTTAAATATGGGTAGTTTTAAAAAACTGAAGCTAGATTTTCCCTGCAATGGCGCAAACTTTATCTCAATATTTCCCCATGCTTGGCCATTTTGTAGTATAGGTACAATTAAATGAGTAGAGGTTGATTTTTTTTTATCGTAATCACGCCATTGTGTGGCGTGATCGCCCACCTGAAAAATAAGCTCTCCATCGTGCAGACGTATTCCGGCAGACAACATTTCCGGATTGCGCTTAACCACAAAAGTAAGAATTTTATGGATTTTTTTAGCGTCTACATCGGGTGCTAATATTGAGAATTGAATGGCTAAAGACTCACTGACTTGCTTACGGGCGTCAAGCAAATATTTTGATTCGTCGGGAGTAAATCCCAACATTTCTGCACTAAGTAGCAAACAGGTCGTTAACAGCACTAGCGCAAAGCTGATACGCATTGACGGTAACAAAACACTTACTGTTTTTTTTAAGATATTCATACTATGAATTTAATCCAGATTAATCTGAATTACCTGTAAGCTTATCAAGTGGATAAATTTATATACCTTAGGGTAATGACTCTCTTTACATCACAAAACCCAAACGTAATACGACTTAAAATAATATTAATTTTTTAAGTATAGTTTGTTATTAAAATTGATTTGTATGGCTAGCGTGTCAGAAATTGATAAATTATCACTTCATATAGAAGCTGAATTGGATAGCAACGCCTATCATTAATAAGCGCCGCTATCCAATTGTAGTTATGTATCATGATTTGCGGTTACATCAACTAAGCACGATCTTTTCTGGTTCATCGTTTTTAACCAATGCATCGGTTTCTGAATCAATGGTGAAATCATCTTGATTTAAATCGTTATTTTTATCAATAATGCTAACTGACTTTTTTGAGGATCTTAAAACAGGTACAGGGTCGAACTTATTTAGCAAAGGAACGGTTGACATAAAACTTGCCAATAAAGATCCACCACGCAAAATCCAGCTAACAAATCCAGCGGTAAGGCCAACAGATGCCGCAAACAGAATTTGAACCTCCACTGGGTTATTCGTTTCATGTAGGGATTCATCCTCAAATCCTTGTTTAATTCTATTTAATTGATCCCAAAACTCAATATCAGTAACCTCATAATTGTGTTTTGGGGTTATCGTTTTTTTTACAATCTCAGCTTTTACAAGGTTTTGTTTATATGTGTCCCCATAAGCCTGATCAGGTGTTAGGCCATAATCGGATCTGTCAGCAAAACTATCGTAAGCCGTGTGATAAATGCCTTCTTTGTTTTTTATCAAATCCTTAACATAGGTGTTTATATCTCTAATGGTCTGAGTATTATTTGGGGTCATAGTCCCCTTTGTTGAACCATTCTTAGGGTTAACATCTATTTTGATAGCCGGGTCAGAAATATCAGGATGAACATGGTTTTTATCTTTGTCGTCAATTTTTACTGGTTCATCAATTATATAAGGCGGATCAACGTTATTAGAATTAGCCCCAGCTATAACTACAGTGATAACTTGGGTTAATCCATTTGATGCCGTAAGTACAAATGAATCCGTCAGAGATTCCCCTAATTTTAAAGATTGGACTGCTGGGTTATCGCTGGTTAATTTATATGTCCAGATACCATTGGCTAAGCTAAAAATACCATAGCCTTGCTTACTTATTGTGGGAGAAACATCTAAAAATGAAACTGTCCCCAGTTTATTATCAACATCGGTTATAGATAAAGAGCCAATAAATTTTTGAGCGTCAATCGTATTGATCAAGCCAAATGTTGTGCCTTTGATAATTGCAGGATCATAAACTGGGATTATAAAGAGGCTGGCGCTGCTTGCCACACTGCCCCCGTTGCCGTCAGCGATGGTGTAGCTGAAGCTGACGTTGCCGTTGTCATTCAAGGCTGGGGTATAAGTCCACGTACCATTTCCGTTATTAATCAGGGTGCCGTTACCACTGTTAATGACCAAGCCTGTCGCGGTTAATACATCACCATCGACATCGGTTGCATTCGCTAACAGTTCAGTCTGGGTAATGAGCCGCACGCCGCTGTCTTCTTTAATCGCAGTCAAAGTGACCGGTTTGGAGGTGGGCGCATCATTGGTATTGGCGACGGGGGGTGTCGGTGCCGAGGCCACAGATTCTGGGGTGCCATGGCCGTCGGTGTAACTGGCGGTGACAGTGATGGCCTTGCCGACCTCGGCTTCAGTCAGGGTGTAAGCCGTCCCGGTGCCGACCACGTTGCCGTCGGCCTTCCAGGTGTAAGTGATGCTGCCCAAGCCATCGGCATCGGCCAGGGTGTTGCTGGCGGTGAGGGTCTGGCCTTGGGTCGGGGTAGTGTCGTCAATCGTGACAGCGCCGGTGGGGTTATCGTTGGTGTTGGCGACGGCGGCCGTTGCCGCGCTGGCCACCGCTTCGTTGGTGCCGTGGCCGTCGGTGTAGCTGGCGGTGACGGTCACCACCTTGCCGACGTCGGCCTCAGCCAGGGTGTAAGCCGTCCCGGTGCCGACCACGTTGCCGTCGGCCTTCCAGGTGTAAGTGACCGCGCCCAAGCCATCGACATCGGCCAGGGTGTTAGTGGCGGTGAGGGTCTGGCCTTGGGTCGGGGTAGTGTCGTCGATAGTGACGCTGCCGGTGGGCGCATCGTTGACATTGGCGACGGCGGCCGTTGCCGCGCTGGCCACCGCTTCGTTGGTGCCGTGGCCGTCGGTGTAGCTGGCGGTGACAGTGATGGCCTTGCCGACGTCGGCCTCAGCCAGGGTGTAAGCCGTCCCGGTGCCGACCACGTTGCCGTCGGCCTTCCAGGTGTAAGTGACCGTGCCCAAGCCATCGGCGTCACCTAAGGTGTTGCTGGCGGTGAGGGTCTGGCCTTGGGTCGGGGTAGTGTCGTCGATGGTGACGCTGCCGGTGGGGGCATCGTTGGTATTGGCGACGGCGGCGGTCGGTAAACTGCCGACGGACTCCGCAGTGCCGTGGCCGTCGGTGTAACTGGCGGTGACAGTGATGGCCTTGCCGACCTCGGCCTCAGTCAGGGTGTAAGCCGTCCCGGTGCCGACCACGTTGCCGTCGGCCTTCCAGGTGTAAGTGACCGTACCCAAGCCATCGGCGTCACCTAAGGTGTTGCTGGCGGTGAGGGTCTGGCCTTGGGTCGGGGTAGTGTCGTCAATCGTGACAGCGCCGGTGGGGTTATCGTTGGTGTTGGCGACGGCGGCCGTTGCCGCGCTGGCCACCGCTTCGTTGGTGCCGTGGCCGTCGGTGTAGCTGGCGGTGACGGTCACCACCTTGCCGACGTCGGCCTCAGCCAGGGTGTAAGCCGTCCCGGTGCCGACCACGTTGCCGTCGGCCTTCCAGGTGTAAGTGACCGCGCCCAAGCCATCGACATCGGCCAGGGTGTTAGTGGCGGTGAGGGTCTGGCCTTGGGTCGGGGTAGTGTCGTCGATAGTGACGCTGCCGGTGGGCGCATCGTTGACATTGGCGACGGCGGCCGTTGCCGCGCTGGCCACCGCTTCGTTGGTGCCGTGGCCGTCGGTGTAGCTGGCGGTGACAGTGATGGCCTTGCCGACGTCGGCCTCAGCCAGGGTGTAAGCCGTCCCGGTGCCGACCACGTTGCCGTCGGCCTTCCAGGTGTAAGTGACCGTGCCCAAGCCATCGGCGTCACCTAAGGTGTTGCTGGCGGTGAGGGTCTGGCCTTGGGTCGGGGTAGTGTCGTCGATAGTGATGCTGCCGGTGGGGGCATCGTTGGTATTGGCGACGGCGGCGGTCGGTAAACTGCCGACGGACTCCGCAGTGCCGTGGCCGTCGGTGTAACTGGCGGTGACAGTGATGGCCTTGCCGACCTCGGCCTCAGTCATGGTGTAAGCCGTCCCGGTGCCGACCACGTTGCCGTCGGCCTTCCAGGTGTAAGTGACCGTACCCAAGCCATCGGCGTCACCTAAGGTGTTGCTGGTGGTGAGGGTCTGGCCTTGGGTCGGGGTAGTGTCGTCGATGGTGACGCTGCCGGTGGGGGCATCGTTGGTATTGGCGACGGCGGCGGTCGGTAAACTGCCGACGGACTCCGCAGTGCCGTGGCCGTCGGTGTAGCTGGCGGTGACAGTGATGGCCTTGCCGACCTCGGCCTCAGTCAGGGTGTAAGCCGTCCCGGTGCCGACCACGTTGCCGTCGGCCTTCCAGGTGTAAGTGACCGCGCCCAAGCCATCGACATCGGCCAGGGTGTTAGTGGCGGTGAGGGTCTGGCCTTGGGTCGGGGTAGTGTCGTCGATGGTGACGCTGCCGGTGGGGGCATCGTTGGTATTGGCGACGGCGGCGGTCGGTAAACTGCCGACGGACTCCGCAGTGCCGTGGCCGTCGGTGTAACTGGCGGTGACAGTGATGGCCTTGCCGACCTCGGCCTCAGTCATGGTGTAAGCCGTCCCGGTGCCGACCACGTTGCCGTCGGCCTTCCAGGTGTAAGTGACCGTACCCAAGCCATCGGCGTCACCTAAGGTGTTGCTGGTGGTGAGGGTCTGGCCTTGGGTCGGGGTAGTGTCGTCGATGGTGACGCTGCCGGTGGGGGCATCGTTGGTATTGGCGACGGCGGCGGTCGGTAAACTGCCGACGGACTCCGCAGTGCCGTGGCCGTCGGTGTAGCTGGCGGTGACAGTGATGGCCTTGCCGACCTCGGCCTCAGTCAGGGTGTAAGCCGTCCCGGTGCCGACCACGTTGCCGTCGGCCTTCCAGGTGTAAGTGACCGCGCCCAAGCCATCGACATCGGCCAGGGTGTTAGTGGCGGTGAGGGTCTGGCCTTGGGTCGGGGTAGTGTCGTCGATAGTGACGCTGCCGGTGGGCGCATCGTTGACATTGGCGACGGCGGCCGTTGCCGCGCTGGCCACCGCTTCGTTGGTGCTGTGGCCGTCGGTGTAACTGGCGGTGACGGTGATGGCCTTGCCGACCTCGGCCTCAGCCAGGGTGTAAGCCGTCCCGGTGCCGACCACGTTGCCGTCGGCCTTCCAGGTGTAAGTGACCGTGCCCAAGCCATCGGCGTCACCTAAGGTGTTGCTGGCGGTGAGGGTCTGGCCTTGGGTCGGGGTAGTGTCGTCGATGGTGACGCTGCCGGTGGGGGCATCGTTGGTATTGGCGACGGCGGCGGTCGGTAAACTGCCGACGGACTCCGCAGTGCCGTGGCCGTCGGTGTAACTGGCGGTGACAGTGATGGCCTTGCCGACCTCGGCCTCAGTCAGGGTGTAAGCCGTCCCGGTGCCGACCACGTTGCCGTCGGCCTTCCAGGTGTAAGTGACCGTACCCAAGCCATCGGCGTCACCTAAGGTGTTGCTGGTGGTGAGGGTCTGGCCTTGGGTCGGGGTAGTGTCGTCGATGGTGACGCTGCCGGTGGGGGCATCGTTGGTATTGGCGACGGCGGCGGTCGGTAAACTGCCGACGGACTCCGCAGTGCCGTGGCCGTCGGTGTAGCTGGCGGTGACAGTGATGGCCTTGCCGACCTCGGCCTCAGTCAGGGTGTAAGCCGTCCCGGTGCCGACCACGTTGCCGTCGGCCTTCCAGGTGTAAGTGACCGCGCCCAAGCCATCGACATCGGCCAGGGTGTTAGTGGCGGTGAGGGTCTGGCCTTGGGTCGGGGTAGTGTCGTCGATAGTGACGCTGCCGGTGGGCGCATCGTTGACATTGGCGACGGCGGCCGTTGCCGCGCTGGCCACCGCTTCGTTGGTGCTGTGGCCGTCGGTGTAACTGGCGGTGACGGTGATGGCCTTGCCGACCTCGGCCTCAGTCAGGGTGTAAGCCGTCCCGGTGCCGACCACGTTGCCGTCGGCCTTCCAGGTGTAAGTGACCGTACCCAAGCCATCGGCGTCACCTAAGGTGTTGCTGGTGGTGAGGGTCTGGCCTTGGGTCGGGGTAGTGTCGTCGATAGTGATGCTGCCGGTGGGGGCATCGTTGGTATTGGCGACGGCGGCGGTCGGTAAACTGCCGACGGACTCCGCAGTGCCGTGGCCGTCGGTGTAACTGGCGGTGACAGTGATGGCCTTGCCGACCTCGGCCTCAGTCAGGGTGTAAGCCGTCCCGGTGCCGACCACGTTGCCGTCGGCCTTCCAGGTGTAAGTGACCGTACCCAAGCCATCGGCGTCACCTAAGGTGTTGCTGGTGGTGAGGGTCTGGCCTTGGGTCGGGGTAGTGTCGTCGATGGTGACGCTGCCGGTGGGGGCATCGTTGGTATTGGCGACGGCGGCGGTCGGTAAACTGCCGACGGACTCCGCAGTGCCGTGGCCGTCGGTGTAGCTGGCGGTGACAGTGATGGCCTTGCCGACCTCGGCCTCAGTCAGGGTGTAAGCCGTCCCGGTGCCGACCACGTTGCCGTCGGCCTTCCAGGTGTAAGTGACCGCGCCCAAGCCATCGACATCGGCCAGGGTGTTAGTGGCGGTGAGGGTCTGGCCTTGGGTCGGGGTAGTGTCGTCGATAGTGACGCTGCCGGTGGGCGCATCGTTGACATTGGCGACGGCGGCCGTTGCCGCGCTGGCCACCGCTTCGTTGGTGCTGTGGCCGTCGGTGTAACTGGCGGTGACGGTGATGGCCTTGCCGACCTCGGCCTCAGTCAGGGTGTAAGCCGTCCCGGTGCCGACCACGTTGCCGTCGGCCTTCCAGGTGTAAGTGACCGTACCCAAGCCATCGGCGTCACCTAAGGTGTTGCTGGTGGTGAGGGTCTGGCCTTGGGTCGGGGTAGTGTCGTCGATAGTGATGCTGCCGGTGGGGGCATCGTTGGTATTGGCGACGGCGGCGGTCGGTAAACTGCCGACGGACTCCGCAGTGCCGTGGCCGTCGGTGTAGCTGGCGGTGACAGTGATGGCCTTGCCGACCTCGGCCTCAGTCAGGGTGTAAGCCGTCCCGGTGCCGACCACGTTGCCGTCGGCCTTCCAGGTGTAAGTGACCGCGCCCAAGCCATCGGCATCGGCCAGGGTGTTAGTGGCGGTGAGGGTCTGGCCTTGGGTCGGGGTAGTGTCGTCGATAGTGACGCTGCCGGTGGGCGCATCGTTGACATTGGCGACGGCGGCCGTTGCCGCGCTGGCCACCGCTTCGTTGGTGCTGTGGCCGTCGGTGTAACTGGCGGTGACGGTGATGGCCTTGCCGACCTCGGCCTCAGTCAGGGTGTAAGCCGTCCCGGTGCCGACCACGTTGCCGTCGGCCTTCCAGGTGTAAGTGACCGTACCCAAGCCATCGGCGTCACCTAAGGTGTTGCTGGTGGTGAGGGTCTGGCCTTGGGTCGGGGTAGTGTCGTCGATAGTGATGCTGCCGGTGGGGGCATCGTTGGTATTGGCGACGGCGGCGGTCGGTAAACTGCCGACGGACTCCGCAGTGCCGTGGCCGTCGGTGTAGCTGGCGGTGACAGTGATGGCCTTGCCGACCTCGGCCTCAGTCAGGGTGTAAGCCGTCCCGGTGCCGACCACGTTGCCGTCGGCCTTCCAGGTGTAAGTGACCGCGCCCAAGCCATCGGCATCGGCCAGGGTGTTAGTGGCGGTGAGGGTCTGGCCTTGGGTCGGGGTAGTGTCGTCGATAGTGACGCTGCCGGTGGGCGCATCGTTCACGGCGGTGACTGTTATATTGACAGTAGCTGTCTCTGTAACACCACCGGAAGTTACCGTGTAGGTAAAGCTGGGTGTTCCAAAGTAATTACTGCTAGGCGTATAGGTTAATGTTCCATTTGCATTAAGCGTTAAATTTCCACCCGTTATCGCTACAGTTTGCCCGGATGAAATTAAAGTACCGTTAATATGTGATATCGTTCTCCCAGAGTTTTCGAATGTATCGTTACTTAACGGTGAAATCGTTACTGATGTGTCTTCGTTTGTTGTTACATTATCATCTGCAATATCTGCTACCGCAGAGATTGAACCGGTTATAGTGTCGCTATCAGTTAATGCCCCGCCACTGCCCGAATTGCCATTGTCATTCGTTACTAATGTAAACGAAACCGTACCATTAAAATCTTCGGTTGTACTAAAAACAGGACTAGTCGCTGCTAACGACAAATAGTTATTTATAGATGCTAATGTTCCAGTCAATACTATTGAGTTAGTACCTGATCCGGTAACTGTAACACCACCTCCTGAAGATGAAGTTAGAGTTCCAGCGCCTGGAGTTACGGATAGAGTCACTGTGTATGTGCCTGATCCGGCATCAACATCAGCAATACTTATTGATCCTAACAATTGCACCACCGTTTCTTCTGGAAATACCGCACCATCTCCAATAATGGTATTGACAGGTGCATCGTTTACCTTGGATGGCGCAATGAAACTCGTTACAGTATTGCTTGTGCCACCATCGCCATCTGTAATATATGCAGTTATGGTTCGAATCGCTGTTGAAGGGTCTTCAGAGGTGTTTTCGTAAGTCAGGTTATTCAGCACCGCCTGGGCAATGCTGGGCGTTGAACTGGCGTTAAAGGTTACGACTAAGGATGTACCACCTGTGACTGGGCCATTGAAGGTACCGACCGTCACACCAGCGTAAGTAATGTTTGCTCCGCTGACACCGACTTGTCCTGCACCAGTGCCTTGATTACGTATCGTCAGCCGATCTTCGGCAAGCCCATTGGCTGTTAGTGTAATGGTGAGTTGACCACCATTAAAGTCGGATGAATCGGCATCGCTAATGGTTCCGGTGCTACCAATAAGGTAGGGGCCAGTATTTTCAGGATAGGGTAACGTACCGGTACTTGAAGTCAGGACTGGTGCATCATTAACGGCTGTAACAGTGATGTTCGTCGTCGTCGTCTGGCTCACTAACCGCCCGACGGCGGACGCCGAGAACAGTGGAGTCGAGGCGGTCCCGGTGTCCGGGCCGGAATACGAGGCCGACAAACCAGCTCCGCCTGAATCCTGGGCGTAGCGCAATTCCAGGCTGTGTTGCCCGGCGCCCAGGCTGACCGCGCCGCTCGTACCGCCCGAGAAGAACGCGAACACGACCTGTGCGCCGTCGATGAACAGCCGCGCCGTATCGTCGGCGCCAACGGTGAAGGTGTAGGTGCCTGCCGTCGTGACGTTGACAATGCCGGTGTAGATAACACCAAAGGTGGTCGAGCTGCCGCTCAAGGACGTGGCCAGTGAAGTGACGCTGAAGTCCGTAGCCACCCCGGTCAGCCCGCCGCTGGACGAGAGGTTGTTCGGCTCCGAGCCGTTCGCGCCGTCCTGGAAGCGGTAGTCCAGCGTTCCCGCAGCGACCGTGCCGCCAGTGCCGGTATTAAGTCCATCCGAGGTAACTATAGAAAGCTGCACCGTGCCATTTGCATTTGCCGCACCCGTGTAGGTAGGTTGGGAGGGGCCAGATAAATAGGCATTGAGATTCGCCAGTGTTCCAGTTAAAGTAATCGAGGCTGTTCCCGAGCCTACAACCGTCACAGAACCGCCACTAGTTGCGGCAAGGGTTCCCTGAGCCGCAGTTAATGTCGTACTCAAGATGCTAGAACCCGCGTCGGGATCGGTGATCACGATTCCACTGAGCGAAAGCGTACCATCCTCGTTGACCGTAAAACCCGATGGCAATGTATTTACCGGCACATCATTTACAGCCGTAATATTGACAATGGTACTGCCCGTTGCGGTCAATGCACCACCCGTTCCTTGCGAACCCGTATTGCCGTCGCTGAATGTCCAGTTTATTTGAACAGTGGCAGGAGGCGAATCACTGCTGTTGCTGTAAGCAATCTGCTGTAACACAGAGTTAACTAATGCTTGTGTAGCGTTGGCATTAAAAGTAAGCAATAAAGTGCCGTTACTGTTGGTGGTCACAGTACCAACCGTCACCCCACCGACGACCAGATTGCCACCTTGGGTCAAGGTGCTTAAAGTACCTGTGGCAGAAAATACATCTTGGGTACTGACACCGCCATTTCGTGCAAGCGTTAGTATCGCACCATCGAAGTTACTTAGGGATAGCTCAGAATCAAAAATTTTGACATTGCTATCCAAGATTACCGCTGAACCATTTTCTATATAAGTGGACGTACCATCCAAGGTATTAGTGATACTACTCGAATTAAATAGCGGGTCTATGCTGCCGTCTGGCAAATAGCTGATCACACCAAAATCGCGATTGCCCCCGACAGTTGCCGTGATTCCGGCAACGATGCGCCCGTCTGGACGTACCGCCAAGCCTTCGATGAATGAGCCGGATGCAATATTAGTGGTCACTTTGCCGCCACTGCCAAAACTGGTATCCAATGACCCATTAACGTTGTAACGTACTAAAGTCGTATTGAAACTGCCGTTATAACCGCCCAAGATAATTTTGCCATCTGCTTGCACCGCCATATCGAGAGCATTATCAGCGCCACTAATATCGGTTGTCACTTTTCCGGTGCCGCCGCCAAATGAGGTGTCCAGTGCGCCAGTTGAGGTATATTTAACGAGTAAAAAATCTCCGAAACTGGAATATCCACTGACTAGTATTGAGCCATCACTGTTAACCAGAACAGACCTGCCGTAATCGGTTCCACCTGCCAGGTCAGTTTCTACTTTTCCACCCGTGCCAAAGCTAGTATCAAGAGTGCCATCGGAGTTATAGCGAACCACCGCAAAATTATTGTTGCCCGCACCTGCCATAAGAATTTTGCCATTAGACTGCAGCGCAAGCGAATATCCTGAGTCTGATGCTGCAGTGACATCGGTATTGACTTTACCGCCAGTGCCAAAAGACGTATCAAGGGAGCCATCATTATGTAACCGAGCCAGCGCAAAAAGGCTGGCATTAGTGGATCCCCCTATAATAATTTTACCATCTGATTGGACAACAATTGAATGAGCCTCGTCCCCTCCGCTAGCGAAATCGACCATGACTTTACCATCACCGGAAAAATTCGTATCCAGACTGCCATCGGTATTTAGACGAATAACGGCGAAGTCCATATTACTGCCGTTATAACTGTTACCCGCAACCAAAATCTTGCCATCGGGTTGAATAGTCACGGCGTAAGCTTGATCAGTGCTATTGCCAACCGCAACAGTAGCTTTACCTCCTGTACCAAACGAGCTATCCAGAGAACCATCAACGTTGTAACGTGCCACCGCAAAATCATCATTGCTACCATTTGATGAATAACCGACAACGACCATCTTGCCATCGCTTTGTAATGCCATCGCACGCGCCCAATCATCTCCAGAACCTATTGTGGTAGTTACATTGCCGCTACCTGAACTGAAAGTTGGCGCATCATTAACTTTCGCCACGGTAATAGCGACAGTATCGGTATCTTGCAGGGATAAGTCTGAAGCTAAATACGCAACTTCACTGCCAGTTAAGGCTCGATCATAAATGCGGACATCGTCAACCTTACCGTTTAAGTTCCAGCCGGTATTAGTTGGATGTTGCCCTATATAAGTAGTGGTAGCCCCGTTGTAATATATTGTATTGGTATTTGCAGCCGTGGCCACCTGAACACCATCAATATATAGCGTATGGACATCACTCGTGCCGTTGAAGACATACATAACATGATGCCAGCCCGTACCGGTGATATATTGATTAGAGTATAAATCAATCCAAGAACCAGCCCCCACTTGAACAGAACCTTTTACCCCGCCCGAACTACCCTGAGAGATGTGGACACGATCATCAATTGAGATAAATTCTGAGCGGCCGGTTGTCGACAACAAATTGACCCAGCCGCCTATCGTGACATTTTGCGGTTGCCCAAAGGTGCTGTTGATTTGTACAGAATCGCCGCTGCCGTCTAAAGTTAAAACCTGACCTCGGGTGCCATCGGTAATATAGGTGGCATTCCCAACTAAAGTGCCATTCTGTACAGTACCGGAAGAAACATCATTCGCATTGTTTTCAAATGTGTAACGGCCTTGAAGATTGGCGTCGATATTGAGGGATACTAAGGTTGAATCTAGCGTTCTTAAGGTCAGTGTAGCACTGCCGTTATAATTGGCCGTAGGCGTATAACTGAGGCCATTGAGCGCCGTATTGATGGCGCTGGCCGTACCCCGAAAGGTCATGGTTGTATCGGCGGTGCCGCTACCAGAGACGAATGTCAAACCGGCAACGCCTGATAAAGTCAATGTTCCGTTGGTAACGCTTAAGCTGATCTCGTTACTGCCCCCCGCCGCATCAGCGTCGGTAATGGAAATTTGATTGCTATTGGCGGAGGAAAACACTTTTGCCGTGTCTTCGTTGGTGGTTTGAGCGCCAGGCACCGTATTCACTGGCTCGGAGTTGAGGATTGCGGCAACAACGTTCTGTCCGAATTCAGACGTATCGGTAAAGGTTGAGAAACCAGCATCGCTCTTTGTGGCTGTTGCCGTTATGAATTCGCCCACCGCCACGTTTGCGGCGAACGTGGTGCTAATGGTGGCGTTGCCCGAGCTGTCGGTAGCCACGTTGACGAAGCCGAGGTAGGTCTGGCTCTCGCCGTAGCCGGTGCCGTCCTGGCTCGTGCTGGCGAAGAACTCAATGCGGTAGTAGCTGTTGGCGGTGCTGTTGAACGTACCGGTCAGGTTCAGTTGATTGCTGCCGTCGGTGCGCGCCGTTGCCAGCACGGGGAAGTTCTGAAAGTTGTTGGCACCCGTGTCAGTATCCCCTGTATCATTGAGGGTCGGTCCATCCCAATTTATGTCAATTCCCAGTGAGCCGTTACTGAAGTAAGTATTACCCAGTAAAGCATTACCCAGATTTCCCGTTCCAGAAATTGAGGTACCCAGCCAACTGTTGTAGGCAAGGATATTACCGTAACCTGTTGTCGTCCCACCCACCAGGTTATTGATGGCATAAGTACTAATATCTAAACCATTGGTATTTCCAACACCAGATGTACCGAGTGCGTTAGTCCCAATATAATTACCAATTATCTGGTTATTGGTGGAACCCACCAGAACACTGCCACCCATCCAGATACCATTTGTGTTACCTGAGATGACGTTACGGTCTGCCGCAGTTGTACCGCCAATAATATTGCTGCTGCTGTCCCAAATGTTAATGCCATTGTAATTGCCTGCCTTCGCTGTACCCAAAGAGTCTAAACCGAACCAGTTGCCTGCAATGGTGTTGTTGTTACTGCTGGCGATGTCGATTCCGTCTTGGTTAAAGTTTTGGATATTCAAGCCACGAATAGTAGAACCAGACGAACCTGTATAAAGTTGCAAGCCATCCAAGATAGTAGGATTGCCTTTTAGGGTGATCAAGGGGCTGGACGAATAACCGGTTTGTGAAGTGCCATCTATGATGAGCGCTTGGGTAATGGAAGGCAGCAGTGAGCCAACATTAATCACAACAGGATTAATTTGGGTTGTCGTGAGCGCTACAGACCAACCTAGTAGAGTTCCAGTATCTCCTCCAGCCTTATCTTTGACCTCAAGCGTCCATGTGCCAGTGGCACTCTTACCGTCCAAAGCAGAAAGGCTGGCTAACGGTCGGTAACTGCCAGTGAAAGGTGCCGCTCCACTGGATATTAAAGTGGAAGCTTCATCATCAAAAATGGTATTGGTGTAATTTTCCCCACTTCCACCGCCGACATTAGCTAACTGAATGCGCGTCCCGTCTGCTGCTATCAGGGTAAGTTCAAGGTCTTGGTCATAGGTATGGGTTAAATTAACTTGTACATTGACATCAGTGATTGTTCCACTATTGACAACTGCAATAGATGAGGTGACGGTTGACTGGTCTGGGATAGGCTGAGAGATAGCCCCGGTTGAGTAGGTAACAGGCGGCTGAGGGATAGCGAAAAGAATTTTGTCTGGCGTTGTGCCATTGGCTGTGTTGTTTGCCGCTGTAATGGCTTCCCGCAAAGAAATCTTGCCATCTGCACCCTTGTTGGCAATCAGTGCAGCAATGCTGGTTGCGTCGCCATCAATGGTGTCGCTGGCTGTATCGACCGTTACTATATTGTCGTCATCGGTATTGCTTAGACTTACATCCAACGCATTTATGCCGTTATAGTTGCCGTCAGAGCTTGTGGCTGCCGCAGTTATAACGGAATAGTTGATATTGCCATCGCCAATAACATCATCGACACCGGTTACAGTTACCGTCTGCGGTGTATTCCAATTTGCGGCAGTAAAGGTAAGGCTGGAAGGCGAAACGATGCCTTCGGTAAGGTCTGAACTACTCAAACCAATGGTGACATTGGCAGTTGGCGCCGTGTTGAGGACAACGCTGAATTGCGCAGTGCCACCTGCTTCGGTGGTTGTCAGACCACTGTTTGGGGTTATAGTGATTCCTGGTGTTGTGGTAGCTGCCTTGATAGACACGGCACCTATTTCCCATTGCACCCCTAATGAAATTAGTGCCGAGTCATTTCCGCTCATCACTACAGAAGCAGCACCTGGTTCTGTACTTGAGCTGCCCAGTGCTGATGCCCAAAATGAACTTTGAGTCCATTGAGAGGTTTGACCTGATCCTACAGGATTTGCTGAACTATCTGACCAGTACTGAGCATCAATAACTAGGTCGCCTGGTGCGCTGGCAACCGTCACTGACCCAGTTACTGGAAATAAGATAATGGGAACACCAGAGCCGCTATTGCCGACAAAAGTGCCGGTAGGCGTAGCTTGGTTAACGCCATTGAATGTTGATGCGCCAGCGGCGACTGCGGTATTTCCTGATAAAGACACAACGACATTTGCCGTGCCAACAGTAGGATTGACCAACCTCCATATTTCAACGGCATGATTTCCACCTTGACGACCGACTTGGGTCAAGGCCACACCGCCATAAGTTACGCTATTGACATTGGCGCCTAAATTATCAATGGCAATTTCGACAAATAAGGCGCGGTTGACCCCCGAATTGACGGTATGCGCCCAGGTCAAGCTGGTTGCATTGGTGTTAGCAGTAGATGTCACGGTGCCATTGGAGGTGACCGCCAGCACTTCCGTCCATTGGCCTTGAGAAACTGCATTAACGGCACTTTGCGCTTCAATTGCACCCGAACGATATTCCAAATTCCAATCCGCGCCCAAAGTTACATGGCCGGTGGCATCGTTGGATGCGGCGATATCTGTGCCAGTCAAGCCTGAAAGGTAATCGACAAAACTTTGGCCGAATTGGCTTTGCGCGACATTACAGCCATAAATCAGAAAGTCGCCTTTTGCACTAAAAGCACTGCCCCAGGATTTGATTGCCTCCTGGTTTTGGCTAAGTGTTTGCAGGTTAAGTTGATCGCTGCCAAAATCGATGCTGCCGTCGCTGCCGTGAGTAATTAAATGCACGGCATCCAGATTTTGGTAATGCGATAAAGCCTCGGTTATTTGGGCAATGCCATTTTTTTCGCCATCCAAAAGGACAATGTCGATTTGTCTATCGGCATTTCCGCTGGTTTTAATCCCATCAATGATCTGCTCATAATCTTTGACTTCCGTATCGACAAAGACCACTTCCTTTTTATTTTCACTTTGAGCCAAATCAGCCACTTGATTTAGACTTAAGTCGCCCCCGTCAGGGCGGGATTTTATTGAAGTCAAATCATTATGGCTTGGCGTAGCGGCTGCCAATGAACCAATGGGGCTGTTTAGTTCAGGCTGGGCAGCAAATTCTGGGTTGGATTGAATTTTTGCTGTAGCTAAATTGGTTGGGAGAGATTCGTTGAGGTGTTCGGAGCTTTGGCTAATCGTTAAACCATTCGCGTTCTGGCCTGTTCCCACTTTGGTTGTGAACGCTTCCTGAGCAGGTTGAGCATTAATGCCAACATTATTCTTTAAATCAACATTGTTACTTTCATTTGTCTTCCCTTCCTGAGGAATGAAAGCATTATTTTCTGATGGCGTGACTGGGGATTGATTTACAACGGCATGGGTATTGATCGATACGGCGGGGATGTTTTGCGGGGCAATTATCCCCTCTACACCGCCTGAAAACAATTTCCGAGGTTCTAATTCTTCTAGGATGAATTTGGTTTTGTATCTTTCTACCGATGATTTCTTTTTCACTGACCCAACCCAGGCAAAAAAATTTTAACTCAATACTCTTTGTTTCTAAGCATAGAAACATAGGCTAAGTCTAGGACATAATTGAAAAAAATTTTGAGGGTAAGGTCTAAAAATTAGGATTTAATGATGTATTTATTGCTAACAATTTTGATGTCATTTCGACTGTAGGGAGAAATCTAATTAGCGTTGATAGAGTGGAACTTAAGATTCCTCGCTATGCTCGGAATGACAGGCGGTATATTGATTGAAATGACTTGAGGTATTTTACCAGGAATGACATGTAGTATTTTTACTTGGGATAGCATGCAGTATTTTTACTTGGGATAGCATGCAGTATTTTATTTGGAATACACATGCGTTATTTTACTCTATATGTCATATAGGGCTTTGCTGGTTCGCTAAAAAACTTATTTTCCTGTCATTTCGACCGTAGGGAGAAATCCGTTGAAGGCTGAAAAGGTTGGTAGGATTTAAGATTCCTCGCTATGCTCGGAATGACATTCGGTATTATGATCGAAATGACTTGAGATATTTTACCCGGGATGACATGTAGTATTTTTACTTGGGATGCACATGCGGTATATTGCCCGGAATGACAAGATTAGCTGAATAATTTTATGCTTTGTAGGTAAACCCATAACTATTGGGTCGGTTGATTTATTGTGTCTGTGTCTTTGGCAGGTTGTATTGTTTTGGTTTCTGGTGCTTTTGGTTGGGTATTGGGTATGCTTGATATAGCTGGTGTTTCAAAAGCAAAAATTGCAAGGCAGTTAACACCACCCACCATTTTTTCCTCTGGGTTGGGTAAAGACATACGCACAGCAAAGCTACCACTAGCTGGATCAATGAGTTGGTCGACAACTGTCACTTTGGCTTTAAATATTTTATTTAACGGACGTTCAGGACGGATTTCAACTTCCATATCTTTTTGAATTAAATCAAAATATTCAGTCGGTGCAACTAGTTCAACCCGAAGTGGATCGACTTGAGCCAGTTTCATAATGGCCCGATCATTCACCGATTCGCCAAGCATGGCATAGCGATCAATTACGATGCCATCAATTGGACTTTTAATCGTTTTAAGTGCGAGCTGTGCCTTGGCTAAGGCTAACGTTAATTCTGCGGATTTATGGTCTTCAAGGGCTTTTTTTAACTCCGTTTCTGCCAGGGTGACTTCGGTATCGGCTTTATCTTTGTCTAGTTGAGATACTGAGTTTGTATGGGTTATGTCTTGGTAACGCGCCTGTGTACGTTTTGCGAATGCCAACTGGATTTTGCGGCTATTTAAATCACTGGTATTGGCAACTTCAAATTTTGCCTGGTTAACTTTTGCCGTTTCAACGGATGCCTCAAGTTGGGCAACGGGTTGGCCTTTAATGACGCGATCGCCTTTGTTAACAAAAAGTTTTTCTAAAACACCTGTGGCAGGGCTGCTTAGTTCGATGTACATTTCGGGTTTAACCATGCAATCAAGTTCTGCGGCTTGGGCTGTACCTTGTAATATGCTGATTGACAGGAGCATGTTGCCCCATTGGACATGAAACAGGAGGTGCTTAATCAACTTTATGATTTTTAAAACGTTATCTAACAAGTTAATCTCTTTTAAGCATTATTGTTATTCAAATTTTCCGGTAAAAGCCAGAATCCTGGCGAGTTGTTGATCACTTTTCATGACCTGCTTTCTTATTCGACGTTGTTTTAACTCGTTTTTTTGTTGGGGTAATTGCATGATTAGCTTACCCAGCCATGCGGGTATAGGCTGTGTACCCAGGCAGAATTTTTCAAACAATTTAATCATAGCAGAAGAATAATAATTCTCTAGAACAGTATCTTGCAAAGATAAGATGGCTTCAGCACTGCCGGGATCGCCTTGTCTGGCGCAGCGACCGTATAGTTGCCGGTCAATACGGCGAGATTCATTTTTATTCAATGCAATTACATGCAATCCACCAAGCTCGGCAATTCCTATGCCCAGCATAATATCTGTTCCACGACCCGCCATATTTGTAGCTACTGTGATGGCTTGTTTTTGTCCGGCGTTAGCAATAATTTCTGCTTCGTGTTTGTCTTGGATCGCATTTAAAACCCGGTGCGGCAAGCCTGCTTGTTCTAGCCATAAGCTGACTTCCTGAGATTCTGCGACAGAGTTGGTGCCAATCAATACAGGGCGGTTAACGCCATAAAGTTCGGTAATGCGCTCGATTAAGGCTTGGCGTTTAAGTGCCATAGTACGGTAAATGCGTTCTGGTAGCATTTTTCTTTTGGATGATCGGTGCGTAGGGATTTTAACTAATTGTAAATCATAGATATTATGCATTTCTTCGCCAACCTCTTTAATTGTTCCGGATGTTCCGGCAAGGCGGAGATAGCGTCTAAAAAAGCGTTGATAGCTGGTTTGGGCTAAGGTTTCCCGTTGTTCGGAGATATTGCAGCCTTCTTTAGCTTCAATCATTTGGTGTAAGCCTTGTTCCCAGCTCCTATCCGCCATAATTCGACCCGTGAATTCGTCCACAATCTGGATCTTATTTTCATTCACTACATAATGTTTGTTTTTCTTGTAAAAAAAACTAGCGTTCAAGGCTTGCTTTACAAGTGTTTCTCTCTTGCGTTTGTTTTGCCAATGTTTTGGCAAACTAAAAATTTGGTTAGTTAATTTATCTTCGCCTTCTTCGGTGAACTCAATTTCCCGGGTATTTGGATCTAGGGTAAAGTCAGTATTAATTGTCAGTGCCGCCGCAAGGTATAACGCATCACTATAGGTTTCCGGATCCTCATCATTTGGTTTTGGTTTAGTGATGATTAGGGGTGTTTTTGCTTCATCTATTAGGACGCTATCCGCCTCGTCAATGATGGCGAAGCATAATCCCCTAAGTAACAAGGGGGTGTTTTTACCTGGGTTAAGTTCATGCTGAATTTGCCGGAATTGTGACATCAGTGTGCCGGTATCATCGCCCATTTCGATTCGGTCACGAAGGTAATCGAAAGCAATTTGTTTATTGGTGGTGTGTACTATGTGGCGTTGATAGATTTCCCTACGTTGTTCTGTTTCCATGCCATCAACTACTGCGCCTGCTAATAAGCCAAGGCGTTGATAGAGAGGTTGCATTATTTCAGCATCGCGGGCGGCCAGATAGTCATTTGCGGTGATGACATGGACGGGAATCCCGGCCATTGCTGCGGTACAGGCGGGTAATGTTGTTGTAAGCGTTTTACCTTCCCCTGTTGCCATTTCTACCAACATACCGTTAATCATTAGCCAGCCACCCACTAACTGGATGTCAAAATGGCGTTTTTTCAATGTTCTATTAGCCGTTTCGCGGATGGTTGCAAACGCTTGGGCGATTAAGTCTTCGGTTAAGCCATTACGTTGCAATTTGTCCCGTAATTCCAATATTGCAGCTGACAGATCATCTTCAGGGCAGTTCTTTAAAGGGGTTTCATAATGTTCAATATTTTTGATGATTTGTTTTTGGTTAAATCGGCTTCGGTTAAAGCAGCTACGAATTTTTTCAAAAGACCGTGCCGCATTTTGTTCAAATTCGGTTAAACCACTTTCCTGTTTTTGTGGGTAAACGCCAAGTCGTAAACCAGGACGCGCCATAGGTTCAGACATTGAATTGCCTCAAAAATACTTGCCGAATGCGACGATACCATTGTTTTGATAAGGCTTCGCCGCCATGGTTAATCCGAACAAAAGCACGAGTGCCAATTGGAATGTCTTTCTCTTTTGGATTAAAGCCCAGGTCAACAAGGAAAACTTTTTGTAAGGTCAATAATTCCTTGGTGTTTTTAGGATCTATGGCGATTTTACCGCCACCCGTTGTTGCTAACGCTGGGCTGGGCAGTTTGTTTGTTGCTTCTGGAGATTGTCTAATGACAATGGCTTCATACTGATGGTTGGGTTCGTTTATTAGCCTGACTTTAATATCCTGAATTTTTTCGCGAAATTGACCAATATTATCCTGGAGTACTGCCATGCGAATAGACGGCGGATTTTCATCCAAAATATAGCCGAGTAAGTCGCCGTGGGTAACATATCGACCAGGCAAATCATCGGCTTCTGGAATTAAAATATGACCGCTTTTCGATGCTTTAATGGTCATGGCTTGCGTTTTTGCTGAGAGACTTTCCAACTCCATCTGGGCAACGTGAAGTGCCTGTTTGAGAATTTCGGCTTTAACTAGGTCAGACTCTCTTTCTGCACGGTATTGGCTTTGCAATTCATTCACTTTGGCGCGGGCAATTTTGGTTTGTGAAACCAGCGCATCATCCCTTAAAGTAACTATGACATCGCCTTCTTGGACAAAGTTATGGGATTGAACTTGCAGGGTTTGGATAAAACCATCGCGTTCTGCTTTGATTTGTGCTTTATCTGGTAGCCAAACTACACCATCTGCTAAGGTATAAGAAGGTATAGGTAGAAAGCCTAAAACTCCAACTAAAAGAATAAAAAGTACAGAGGTACTGATCATCACCCGATTTTTTTTGCTACCAACATTGTTACTTGCCATTACAAAGCGGAGGGCTTTATAGAGCGGTAAAAAAATTTGGATAGTTACCAGCCACATGGCTAAAACAATGCCCATTAAGAAAAATTTGTCAGTTACATACACGCAGATAAACCATAGGATGCTTAAGCGATAAAGCAACGAGGCAATGCCATATACGATAAACCAGAAGGTTTCACCTGTTGCGGTAGCAGGTGTGGCAGCATGTTTTAAGCCGAAAACATAACGCTGAAAAAAGTATTGCCAGAATTGCCCAGAACGTTGAAACAGATTTGGAATACCGAGGGCGTCTGCCAGAATAAAGTAGCCGTCATATTTTAATAACGGGTTGCCGTTAAAAAATAATGAAGAAATACCACCGGTTAAGAAGATATTAAAGCCAATATCCTGAATAATCCCTGGCTCCGTGCTTATAAAAAGCAGTAACCCTAAGGCTGCCAAGAAGGTTTCAACCAGTATCCCAGCCGAGCTGACCAGCATACGGTCGTATTTATTTCGGAAATGGCTGGCACTGGATACATTGACATAGGGGATGGGCATGAATAGCAAAAAATTCACCCCCATTTCGTGAACTTCGCCACCATTAAGTTTGGTGGCAAACGCATGCCCCAATTCATGAAGGATCTTTATTGGTGGATAAAGTAAAAATAGCAGTAAAAGGTTATAAGGATTAAATGCATTAACATCAAAATGGCTCGTTATTTTTGACCAATGGGTGAGTCCTTGAAGTGTTGAAAAACCAACAATAAGTAACCAAACCGCCGCCATCCAGCGGCTAAATAGGCCATTTACTTTATGAAGGTACTTATTTAGAAACGCTTCAGGATCCCACAATGGTAATTGTTGCGATACAGGATTCATCAAGCGATGATTGGCTTTGGTCTGTTTTAAACGTGCTTGGCGTTCAAACAGTTCCTCTGTATTAACCAGTACATCGGTTTGAATTAAGTCTGCACTGTGTAGTTGCCCTAGAATTTGGATAATGTCTTCTTGTCCGGGTGCAAAATCACCTAATTGTTTACCTAGCAAGTCAAAAATTTCCTGGATGGTTAGTTTGCCATCCAGTAGGCCAATAAATTGATAGGCAGCAGGGTTAAATCTGTGATTACGACCGGTACTTAAATCCTCCATGATGAACCAAATCAACCCACGGTAGTCGTGGCGATGAATTTCGATATGACTGTGTAACCTGGGTTTGAGTTTGGCTACGCGGTACCAGTGCGGGCTATTTGGATGGCTCATCGCAGTGTTTTTGATGCGATAGCCAAAAGGCTAATCATAAATAATGGATATGAAATTTTTATTATCATAACGCTTGAAAACCTAAGCGGGATTAAAACCACCATGACCAAAACCAAAGCCGTAACCAATCGACCATCTCATGCGTCCAGATCCAAATTAAACTGGCACGGCCGGCATTGATTTTGCCAATACCTTCCATACCTGGTCGAAGTAATTCCGGAGCATGGTCGAGATTCGCTTCCACTCGAAATATATTTTCGCCGTTATCCGTTTTAGCCACTGCGGTAATTTTTTGGACAGTTAAATTAAACGTGTTTTCTGGCATGCTGGACAAAGCCAATGTGCCTTTTTGCCCAGGATTTACATAAGAAATTGAACGTTCGTTAACTTTAAGGATAATCCGGTAACCTTCCAGCGGGGCGATTTTAAAGAGGATATCGCCACGTTCTATAGGCGAGCCAAGCATCTGGCTTAAATCGCCTTCAATGACTATGCCGTCGTAAGGGGCTGTCAAGGTAATCTGTTGTAATTGTTGCTGCGTCAGCTCCATTTCTGCGGTGGCCTGGTCAATCTGGGCGCTGATCACCCTAACTTTAACCAGTTCATTCGTTGATAAGGCTTCCCGATATTCACGACGATATTTCTGAAGCTGGCCGCTTAGTTTGCTCAATTCTAGTTGTAACTCAGCATCATCCAGGCTGCCCATTACATCGCCTTTACGGACGGTATCGCCAGCTCTAACCGAAGCGGATATAAGAAATCCTGCGATTGGTGCTGCGACAACCCGTTGTGTTTTTCCTTCCAGAATGGCATCGGCGGTAATGCGAAAATCACCTTGCAACAATCCAGCAGCTACCAGTAAAGCAACAATACTTAACGTTATAAGTTTTACTTTAAGGTTTTTGAACCCTATCAAGTCGGTTAAGCTTTTGTTAATTGCTTTAGAAATTTTTGTGAACAGCGTTTCTTCATCAGTCTTTTTTAGTGACAGAAAAGGTGTTATTAGCGATAGGGTTTGTTCGCATAACATGATTGTTTTTTTATCAAATTGCTTTTCTTCGCTCCGTAATAACGTTATTGCACCAAAAACTTTGCTACCCGTTATCATCGGAACCGTTAATAGGGAACCAGAACCAAATTTGCGCGATAGTTCTTGATGTTCTCTAGTGATGACTGCCGATTGCGCATTGGGAAATTGTATTAAGGTGTCTTGTTCAATCGCTTCGTCCATGGCATCAGCAATTTTTTGCATAAGGTTTGACTTAACATCAAACTGAGCGCTGTTGGATAGCGCGACTACTTTGCTGTGGTGACGGTAAAACTCGCCAATGGCTACCCGATCGCACTTGAGTGTTTGTGTTAGCACTGTAACTAAGCGTATCAAAACGTTTTGGTAAGTATCCTGCTCATAACACGTTGTCATGAAACTGACTACGGCGGCATAAAAATCGTCGGTTTGATAGGGCTGTAATTGTGCAAATTCCAGCCATTTTTCGCTTTGGTTGAAAATATTCAATACAGCCTTTTGGCGTTCTTCGGTTAGGTGTTCGACTTTAATAGCGAGAACGCCTAAAAATGCTGACTGGATATGGATTGGGGAAGCTATGAAATCATAACTTCGATTTTCAGGGTCTTGAACATTTGGTATGAAAATAGGTTCATTTTTTTGCTGGACATATTTGACGATCTCGTCAAATTCTTTGTAATCATTTAACTTAACAGGCCATTTAACTTGAGGCTTAGTGCTACTTACTGCTTCATCCGCCAAATATAAGATCGCAGCTTTGGCTTCAGGTATGTAACCACAAAGTACTTCTAACCATTGTTGGACAAAATTTGGGTTCATTGACGAGCTTCGCTAATCATTTCAGGCGGGCTCAATAGGGAAAAAACATCGTCAACTTGATGTGCTATTTCTTCCTGTATGATCTCCTCAATATTTTCGGGAATAATCAACCATTGCCGATGATAAGCCAGCATTTGGTTTAGCCGGTTACTAAGATAACCCGGAGTATCCAGCATTTGCTGGGCTAGATTAATAACGTCAGTTTGAAAATGGTAGTTGATATTAGTCCGTTCAGGGTAGAGATGATTTTCAATAATATGAGGATATACTTCTGGCAACTGCCATAAACGCATCAGTGCCGCGCCAAGCTGACAATAATCAAAGCCGAAAATTTCCCGTTCGACTTCGTCCAAATACCGGTTCTGTTCTTGACTCGTGACCAAAGCACTAATTGTTAACTCGGGTGCTTTAATGTACATAGCGGCATGACCGATTTCTAATAATAAACCTAATGTAAAAAATCGATTTCTAGCAGGTATTTGACAATATTTGGCGATACTTCTTGCCGCAATACCGCACTTAACTGAATAGTGCCAAAATTCATGTTTATTCAAAACCTGGCTGGGAATAGCATAAAAAATACGCATTGATAAGCTGCTCAGCAACAAGTCATGAAGCTGAATTATCCCGATTAAGCTAATAGCCTCATAAAGGTCATTCGCCTTGCGCTCAAAATCGAAAAATTTACTGTTAGCGATTTTTATGACACGTAAAGCCAACATAGAATCGGTCTGGACTAGGCTTTCAAAATCTCCGATTTTAAGGTTGGGTTTTTCCATAAGTTGTCTTATCTGAAAATAAATATCGGGCATCGATATTTTTTCAGATAAATCAAAAATGAACGCTTGCTCGGCTTTCATAACCACTTAATTGAGGATGAAATTTTCCATTTCTGAAGTGGCTTTTCCGGCTTCATTCACTGTGTTTTCAATTTGTTCGGGTACCAAATTAAGTATTTTCCAGGCCTCTGGCAGTATCAATTGTTCAAGGTTTAGTTCGGGATAATTAAAAGATTTATGGGCATAGCCGTGCGCCAAATGGAGCAAAGCAGTTTCTAATTGGTGATGGTGGGCATCGCTTGGTGTAGGTTGGTAGAGTGCCATTTGCTGAAAATGTATAGGAAGTTGCCAATGCGCCATTAATTTGGCACCGATTTCCCCATAGTGAAACCCCAAGAGATTGTGTTCAGCAACGTGAATCAGTTGATTGCCGGTTTGGACGTTTTCTACTGCTATTTTGGCTTGTTCTGGAAATTTTGCATAGATCACCAAATGGCCGATTTCATGAAGTAAACCAATAACAAACAATCGTTCTGAGTGATGGATTCCAAGTTCATTGGCTAATAATCGAGCCAATATGGCGGAAAATAAACTGCTTCGCCAGAATGTTTTAAGCGGCACAATATTATTTTGCAAGTCTAACGATTTTATTGCGGAAGCGCCAAGAACCATGTCGTGTAACTGCATTATGCCCAAAAGCTTGACGGCTTTACTTAAATTGTCTACTCCGCCTGGAATTCCCAAAAAAGCACTATTGGCAACTTTTAATACCGTTGCTGCTAAATTCGGGTCACAACTTACTACACCACCAAAATCTTCAATTCTCGAGTTTGGGTTATCCATTAAACGGCGAAATTTTAGATAAATTTCTGGCAAAGAAATTAATCCACATACATCCTGAACAGTTTTTTCAATTAGGTTCTGCTGCATATTGATTTTAAAAGGTTAGCAATAAATTTTTTACACAAAAAGTATAGTTACAAAATTAAAAGTATTGATATATGTTGGCGTTGAATGTCATATTGGCCAGGCAAAAAATTACAGCCATAACCGTAATTGACCCAGGGTGTGATGTAATATTGCATGTTCCGTATCCTTTTGTTGTTTATGGGTTTATTTTTACGTCTTGGCCGTTGATTTTTTTCAGAAAAGTTGAAAAACAATTCATTGAATAAATCCAGTTAAAATAATAAACAACAGGTCAGTTCATTTTATTCAGGTTTGGGTTTGAACTGCTATACTTGAAAGCGAGTTGTATAAATTATTCTTGATTTTCAATTTGATTGGGGATAATTTGAAAGCATTAGCTGAAGTTGATGTTTGCTTTTCTCCTATGAAAAATAGGTTTTCATTCCGCAGTAATGCCTCATAAAAAATACGTTTACTTGAGATTTTGTAGTGTTCACATGATCAATCAAATTGAGATTTTAAAAAAATTTGGCTTCATTGCTCTTGTAATCGTTGGTGTGACACCCGCTAATGGGCTCGATCTGTCAGAAACCTACCAATTAGCACTCCAAAACAGTCCTGTATTACAACAGGCAGAAGCTAAACAGTCCGCATTAAACGAGTCAAGAGACCAGAGTATTGCCCGCTTTCTGCCAACCATCTCAGTCAATCTTGCTGCCAGCAGGGAACGGTTACATAACAATAGGGCAGGTCGTGATTTCCGTGGGCCTTTAGTTAACCAAGAATATTGGAATCAGACGTTTAATGTAAATCTGAAACAACCGCTATTCCACTGGGACCATTGGATACAGTTAAGCCAGTCCGAAAATCAATTGGTTCAAGCTGAAGCCACTTATCAAGCGGAAATGCAGAATCTTATGATTAAAACCTGCGAAGTTTATTTTAATGTCCTGGTTGCTCAAGATAATCTGGAATTTACCACTGCCGAAAAAGAAGCAATTTCTCACCAACTCCAGCAAGCAAAAGATCGTTATGAAGTTGGATTAATTGCTATTACCGATGTTCATGAAGCGCAAGCAGGTTTTGATCAAGCCTTGGCCAGCGAGATTGAAGCAGCCAACCGTCTTGATAATCAAAAAGATGCATTAAGGGTCATTGTGGGTGAAAATGAATTGTCACTCGCTGGTTTAGGGGAGCAACTTCCATTAATCAAGCCTGAGCCTCAAGCGCTATCATCATGGATTGATTCCGCTGAAAACAGTAACCTTGATATTATTGCTGTACTTAATCAGGCCGAATTCCTGCGTAAAAATATTGATTTGCAAAAAAATGGACATTTACCAAGCCTAGATCTGGTCGCCTCATACGGGGTTTCTGATGTAAATAGTAGTTTTGGACTTCGTGGCGATACCCAAAGCGTTGGTTTGCAACTAAATATGAATTTGTTTGAAGGTGGCGCTGTTTCTTCCAGAGCGCGACAAGCGGGCTATGAGTATAAGGCGGCTAAAGAAAATTTAAACCAAAAAAAACTCGAGCTTAAGCGCCAAGTAAAAGAGGCCTACCGTGGCATTATTGCGAATATAAGTCGCGTAGAGGCTTTGAAATCAAGTGTGTATTCTGCGCAAAGTGCTCTGGAAACTACCGAAGCTGGTTTTGATATTGGTACAAGAACCATGGCTGATGTGTTAAATGAACAACGGAATTTATACCGTGCAAAACGTGAGTATTCGCGAAGCCGCTACGATTATTTAATTAATAGCCTAAAGCTAAAATATTCGGCGAGTGACCTTACCACTGATGACCTAGTAAAAGTTAATAGTTTGCTACACGAAAGCGCGGCCAAGAAGGTTTTTGAAGTCAACCAGCAATGAAAAGAGTAATGTTAAAGGTTATTTTTTTCGATAATGAAAAAGGACACATCCATGTGCTGTTTTTCCAATAATACTACCTTACAAGGTTATCTGATCACGTTATGGCCTCGACCGCTCATACATTGGTTGTAAGCATTACGGAATCGGTCTTCAGAACTAAAACCTTGTTTAGCGGCACCACCAAAGCCACCTGCTGCGGCGCCGATGGCTGCACCCGCTGCAGGATTACCCGTAAATGCACCAACCACAGCACCGCCCGCAGCACCAACTAGACCACCTACGCCAGCACCTATAGCCGTTTCTTTAACTGTGCTCCCCCCTGCTGAGTGTTGTGCTAATTGCCTGCATTCTTCCATATCTTGGTTCATGCGGTAAGCGTTTGGGTCATTATAGCTATCCACCGTAGGCGTATAACCGCCTTGGGTATAACATGCCGATAGAATTAAAGCGCTGACAAAAATCATACTAATTTTAAGTGTCTTCATTTTTAATACCTTATAAAGATGTTTATTTAAATTGTTGGAACTAGTCTAGTTCACCGTCGCTGAACAGCACATGAATGTAAAAAATATAAGCAATTAACGTTAGGAATCCCTTAAAACCCGCAGTGGTGGGACATTTACAACCTTACGCACCGCCCAACATCCGACGGCACTAACCGCTAACACACTAAGTGCCGGAAGGGTAAGCCAAACTTGAAACGCAGGTTGGTAGGGTATATGCAACACGCTGCTATACAAAGCATATAGCAGCGCCTCTGTGACTATGATGGCTAACACACCAGAAAATAAGCCGATTAAACCGAATTCAATTAGGTGGGTTATCCGTAACAATTTACGGTTAGCGCCAAAAGTGCGCAATAAGGCGCTTTCGTAAATGCGGTTGTCCAAGGTTGAATAGATAGCTGAGAACAACACTGTAAAACCGGCCATTAAGGCGAAATAAAGGACATAGTTAATTGCTGCGGTTAATTGCTTAAGCAAGGTTTTAAATTGTTGCAATATCTGGTCTACTTCAAGAATGGTTACCGAAGGGAAGCTATTAACAAGCTTGTTTAGGTAATTCTTTTGGCTTTCCGGCAAGTAAAAACTGGTGATATAGGTGGTTGGGAACGCCGTGATGGTGCCCGGCGAAAAGATCATGTAAAAATTCGGTTTCATGGTATCCCATTGCAATGCGCGAATACTGGCTACCGATGCTGTTAACTTTTGGCCACCAATGATAAAAAGTAGCTTGTCGCCTACCCCGATTTTTAGGCTTTCGGCCAATTTTTCTTCAACCGATACTTGATTGGCCTGAGGTTTGGCTGGCCACCAGTTACCCTTAATGATAGTGTTCTCTTCGGGCAAATCCATTGCCGAAGTTAAGCTAAGTTCGCGGTGGGTGGCGTTTTCGCCCTGGGTATCTTTAGATACAATTTTTTGTACTGGGGTATTGTTAATCTCGATTAAGCGTCCCCTTACGATTGGAAAAAATTGACTGCTATTAATACCTTGCGCTTTCATTTGTGTTTTTAAATCGGGCAATTGGTCGGCAAATATATTTAAGGCAAAATGATTGGGCGCCTGGTCGGGTAGCTGTTTTTGCCACATATCGAGCAAATCGTTGCGAACTACAAAAGTTAGCGCCATCGCAACTAATGTGATTGTGAAGGCAAGAATCTGGCTGGTAGTCGCCTGTTTATTCCGCACCAAACCTTGCAAGCCAAATCGCCAGTTTAAACTCATCAACGGCAAAAACCGCTTTGTCAGCATTAAGCTCCCTCTGATCAAGAACCCTAAAACAACTAGTAAGACCAAGCCAATTGAAAATATCGTGGCCGTCATTTTAAGGTCATTGGCGTATTGCCAAATCAAGCCCACGATAAGCGAAGCTGCGACACCATAAACTAACCATCCGCTGGGTGATAAAGGTTCCAAATCGCGCCGCAGCACTCTGACGGGCGTCACTTTTTTAAGGCGTAACAGTGGCGGCAGAGCAAAGCCTAACAGTACGGTAATCCCCGTCAACAAGCCTATAAAAACCGCAAGTAGGCTGGGTTGAGCCAGCGTTTGTGGTAACAAGTTTTTTAACATCGCAAATAAGGATTGTTGTAGTAACCAACCGAAAGCGCAACCTAAACTGCTCACAAATAAGCCTAACAGGATGAATTGACTTAAAAATAGGTACAGGATAGTGTTTTGTTTGCAACCCAGGCAACGCATTATGGCTGTGGTATCCAAATGTCGTTCGGTGTAACGGCGTGTAGCCATCGCAATCGCCACGCCCGAAATGATAATGACCACAATACTGGATAACCCTAAATAACGTTCAGCCCGATCCAATGCCGAACCTAACTCAGGTCGGTCTTCATGGACATCCATGATGCGTTGGGCAAGATCGAGTTGCGGCTTAACCCAACGTTTAAATTCCGCGATTTTGGCAAGGTCGCCGCTAAACTGGAAGGCATAATGTACATGGCTACCCGGTTGTATCACGTTGGTTGCAACCAAATCCTGAAGGTTAATTATCACCCGTGGTGCCAGGCTATATAAGTCGCCGCGCTTGTCTGGTTCGTAAGTGATGACTTTAACTACGGTTAGGGCTTTCTCGCCCACGGTCAGCGTATCACCCAGCTTTAGTTTTAATGCCGATAAAATGCGTTTTTCTACCCAAGCTTGTCCTTTATCCGGACCGTGCTTTTCAACTTGTTCACTAAGGTAATCTGTTGTACTGGTTTTAAGGTTACCCCGTAAAGGATAAGTGTTACTTACGGCCTTAACGCCAGCCAGCAGTAATTCGTCATGTTCCATGATTACGCTGGAGAATTCCGCAGTTTGGGCTTGGTTTAATTGATATTGCCCAGCTTTTTCCAGCCACGCTTCAGGTAAATCGGCGTGGGAGGTAATCACCAAATCGGCTGCCAAAAATTCTGCTGCTTGGTCGGTCATGGTACGTTGTAGGCGGTTGGCAAAAAGGCTAATGGATGTTGAACCGGTGACGGCAATTAACAATGCTAAACATAGGATGGTTAATTCTCCTGCTCGGCTATCGCGCCATAACATTCGAAGCGCGAGCTTGAATAAGTTCATACCATTCTCCCGCCAACTAGTTTTATTGTCCGTTGACAACGGTTCGCTAAATTTTGGTCGTGGGTTACCAAAATCAAAGTAGTCTTGTTTTCTTTGTTAAGCTCAAATAACAGATCAATAACCTTTGCCCCAGTGTTGCTATCCAGATTACCTGTCGGTTCATCGGCAAATAATACCGAAGGGCTTGTGACAAACGCCCTAGCTAGCGCAACGCGTTGCTGCTCACCGCCGGAAAGTTGTTTGGGTGTGTGGGTTAAGCGCTGAGCTAATCCCACGCGTTCCAAAAATAGCGTAGCCGTGGCTTTAGCGTTTTTGTCGCCCCTTAATTCCAATGGCAGCATCACGTTCTCTAAGGCTGTTAAACCGGAAATAAGCTGGAAAGATTGGAAGACAAAACCGACCAGTTGGTTCCTTACTGACGCCCTGCCGTCTTCATCAAGTTTGGTTAACTGTTTTCCAGCCAGATTAACAGTGCCTTCCGTCGGTGTATCCAGCCCAGCCAATAAACTGATCAAAGTTGATTTGCCAGAACCCGATTCGCCGACGATGGCAACGCTCTCACCTGTTTGGATGGATAAATCAATCGCTGATAAAATTTGTAGCAAACCGTTAGAAGTGCTAACTGACTTACCCAGTTTTTCAGTTACAATGATAGGCATAGATTGATAAGGTTGGGTCATGTTCAAGTTAATTGTTGTAGTTGTCATTTCAATGGTATGGGTATCCGCCCAGGCGAAATCAATTATGATTTTAGGCGACAGTATCAGTGCTGCCTATGGTATTGACGTGGGACAGGGATGGGTAAAATTGGTTCAGAGCAAAATAGAATCAGAAAACCGCAACTATAGCATCATTAACGAAAGCATTAGTGGGGACACGACAGCGGGCGGGCTAGCACGGCTTGATAGCGCCTTAACTACGCATAAGCCTAATGTCGTCATCGTCGAACTTGGTGCTAACGATGGTTTGCGTGGATTATCGCCAGCACTCATCAAAAATAACCTCGCTGAAATTATTCACCGTAGTCAAAAAACCGGTGCAAAAGTCCTGTTGTTCAGTATGCGTATTCCACCTAATTACGGTAAACGCTATACGGAAATGTTTTATGCTATCTACCCGCAATTGTCTAAAGAACTCAAAATACCTTATGTGCCTTTTATTCTTGAAGATGTCGCCTTAGTCAAACAACTCATGCAAAATGACGGCTTGCATCCTAATGAAAAAGCACAACCGCTAATTACAGAAAAAATATGGCCGCACTTAAAGGCATTATTGGACTAACTAAAAATGAGAGACCGTAACATGACCCCATTAACCCTCGATAAAGCTAACCACATCATTCAACATGCCATTCTTAAAGCGCGCACCTTAAAAATGTCGCCACTTACCGTTGTGGTGCTAGATGCGGCTGGACAACTAAAAGCTTTACAACGCGAAGATGGCGCGACCGTGATCAGGCAACAAATTGCCACAGCCAAGGCGTGGGGGGCAGTCAACATGGGTATTTCTTCGCGTAGTATGGCGGCAGTGGCAGAACACCGCCCCGACTTTATGAACGCACTGATTACCATAGCTGAAGGCAAAATTATGCCAGTGCCGGGTGGGGTATTGATTCGCGATAAGCAAACCAACAATATTTTGGGTTCTATCGGCATCAGCGGCGATTCATCAGAACAAGATGAGCGATGCGCTATTGCCGGAATTGAAGCCGCAGGATTTATAGCTGGGGTGTGAGGTTTTAGTAATGATTATTGGCAAAACCCAATAAAACAGTACAAAAAATATTAATGGTGTTTTGAGTAATCTGTAAGGTCTAGGTCCTCCCTGGAGAGGTTAAAATTACTAAAGAGAAGCCATAAATTTACTAGCCAATTCGTCAGATTTTAGAGAGGGCATACAGTTTTTAAAGCCTATACACCTTTATTTGTATTCAATTAATCGGCCGTGGCGATTTAAGGCGATATTCGCCGTAAATTTAAGCAGGCCGTAGCCTTCCGCAAATTTTGATATTAGCATTAGGAAAGAATAAAAATATTTATTTGGGTTCTCACGATATTTATAGCAAAGTCTAAACCACTGTAATGGGTAAATCATCAGCAAAATGAGGGCGAATATTGGCTCTAACCCTACTAAAACAAATATCATGACCGGCAATGCTATGCCCCAAAATAGGGATCTTTTTGCTTCGGTGACCCAGTGTTTTTCGGGTTTTCTTCCATGTAAATACGCACCTTCTGCAAAGGCGTAGCCAGCCCGTACACTGCGCCGCCACCATTGGGGAAAATGATGGATTGCAGCATCATGCAGGGTCATATCAGCATCCAAACGCCAAATTTTCCAGCGTTGCTCTCGCAACCGGACACAAAGTTCTGGCTCTTCACCCGCAATTAAACTATCTCGAAAACCACCGATAGCAACAAATGCTGATTTACGGGTTAAACAGTCACCGCCGCACGCTTTTGTTTCACCAATTAGGGTGTTCCATTCAATATCGCATAAAAAATTATAAATTGACCGTTCAGGGTAGCGTTCCCGACGTCTACCACACGCTATGGCAACCTGATTATTTTCTTCCAGGAAATTAAAGGCCGTCGTTATCCAATTTCCAGAAAGCACACAGTCCCCGTCAACAAACTGAATGTAAGTCAAATCCGGATACAATTCGTTTAGTTTAGCAAAACCGGCGTTCCTTGCGCGGGCAGCTGTAAACGGTAACTTTAAATCTAGTTTGACGACATGGACAGGTAATTTTGCTGCATTTTCAATAGAGTTATCTGTTGAGCCGGAATCGACGTAGACAATCGCTTGGCTTTCTTTTAATAAGGATGTTAAACAAGCGATGAGCCGATCACCTTCGTTTCTGCCTATAACAACAACGCCAACGTGCTTTAGTGGATTAGGCATAAATTATTGTTTTAGTTTAATGACAGCAGGAACGCCTACTGCGATTGCATTGTCAGGGATATCCGTTAAAACAACGGCGTTTGCACCAATATTGACATTATTCCCAATTTTAATATTACCCAGTAACTTTGCACCGGCACCAATATCTACATTGTTGCCAATCTGGGGGGCAATCTTTTCTTCTATATTTTTTAACCCAACTACAACGCCATTCCGGATTCGACAATTATCGCCAAACGTGGCGTAACCGCTAATAACAATCCCGCCAAAATGGTCAATAATAAAATTTTTCCCTAAACCGACTTCACAAGGGAGTTCTATGCCCGTAATAATTTGGATGAGTTTATACAAGACTTTATATATCAGTGAAAATACTTTCCTTAGTAACACTGGCTGTATTCCATAACGCCATCGGCCAAAGCGATAAATCAGCATCACCCAAAAACCTTGGGCTGTCCAGTCATTCTGGTAGGTGGTGAGATCGGCTCTTATATTTTCAAACATAATCAGATTTAGTGGTTAAGACACGTCCCGTTACGTGTTAAGGAAAAAACAGGTAATTTGGCGGCATTAACAACTAATATTTTGTCATGCCCACCCAAATTTAAGCATTATTTTAACAGTAATATGTAATTAGCAGTCGGCGGGGTAATGCCCGATAATAAGCCAAAGTATTTAAATATATACAATCTAACTCTTTGGAATATTGCAGATAGATTCTGTAGTTCTGTTAAAACGGGGTTTTAATTCAAGACTTTGGCCTATTTTTATAAGCTCAATGTGGATAAAGTCAGCTAGGGGCTGAAATGAAATCGGGCAGTTTAAGTAATATTTAAACCCGATTCCATTTCATATTATCGATGTTATATTTCTATAATTCGAATCAATAAATTCTAATGGCGTTTCTTTGAAGATTTTTTGTGCTTTTTGTGTTTCGCTTTTTTCACAGGCTTTTCTTCGGCTACAGGCGTGCTTTCAGGCGCCGCAACTTGGGTGGCTGTTGGTTCCGGTGTTGTCGGTGTCACCGCTTCTTTAACAGCTTCTTTTGCGGCATCAGTGGCTTTTTCTTTTACTGCGTCTGTGGCGGCATCTTTTGCCATGTCTGCACCCACGCCTGAAAGCGGGTCTAATTCAGCGTGTAATATGCTGGATGCAAGTGCTAATGAAATAAATAATATTTTTTTGTTCATAGACTATTCCTTTCTGTGTTTGTAGAGATTTAAGCCTAGCAAAAAAAGTACGAAGTTACTATGAATCAGTGTTAAAAAAATCGAAAAGCCTTAAGTTTGAAGTGTGTTGTCGTATTCGCAAGGTGTGGGCGCGTTGGTGAATTGCTACTTTTTCAATGATTGGGTAAGCTGGCAAGTCGAATAATGCTATTAGATAGTGGCTATAGGCTTGAGACTCTTGTTGAAACCTTCCGGTATCTTTAATATATCAAAGATAGTCCTTATTGCTTTAAATCCAGACAGCAATCCTAAACTTACACAATTTAAAACTGAATATGCCACATGCTTACTGTCGTTTATTACTGCTATTTGTCTGGATAGGGCTTTCAAGTTGCACGCAACCACCCGAAGAAACAGTCCTTTCTGGAGAAAGCCAAGGGACGACATACCATATCAAATTCGTTTTAAACAAAGACCAATCTGCCAAAGTGGTCGATATTCATCGACAAATAATAGCTGACTTAGCGGATATTGATACGAAACTGTCGAATTACCGGGAAGATTCGGAAATTTCGCAAATCAACAACAATGAAACCTCGGGTTGGATTAATGCATCACAAGAGATCATTGATTTGTTGGTGATTTCTAAGGTTGTATATGAAAAATCGGAAGGCTGTTTCGATTTAACCATAAAACCATTGTTTGATTTATGGGGGTTTTCCAAACACGAACCCCAAATCCCCAAGCAAGCGGATATCGATTCACTTAAGCCTCATATCGGTATGGGATTACTAGAACTCGATGCGGCGCAAAAACGGCTGCGTAAAAAAGACCCCAAACTTAAAATAGATCTGGCTGGCATAGCCCAGGGTTATAGTGTTGGAAACATAGCTAAGCGCCTTGAAACCTTAGGTATCCAAAATTATATGGTAGAAATTGGCGGCGAAATGATGGTGAAAGGTTTCAAAGCCGACGGTAAGCCTTGGCGGGTAGGTATTGAATCACCCAATCCGTTAAATCGATCCTTGTATAAGGCGATTACGCTGAACAAGCCGAAAGCTAAAGCCGTTATGACGGCAGGCACGTACCGTAATTTTTTTGATGAAAACGGCCAGTCTTATTCCCACATACTTAATCCAAAAACCGGATGGCCAGTAACGCATCATTTACGCTCGGTTACTGTTGTGCATAATGACCCATCCTGGGCTGATGCTTGGGATACTGCGTTATTATGCATGGGGGAAGGTGCAGCGATTAAAACCGCCGAACAAGAAAAACTTAATGTTTTTTTTGTTTATGAAGTGAATAGCAATCTTAAGGAATATACCAGCCAGTCGTTTAATGATAGTTTATGAGCAGCGTATTATTGCTCCCACGTTGGAGCAATCAAAGGCATGGTGAATACTTTAAAAATATTGGGAGTTAATCCAAAAATGGACATAAATGCTGGCAATATAACCTAGCAAAATCACAGGCATCCAGCGCATGTGATAACCAAAGGTATAACCTTCTTTAATCTGGCCTAACAAGCCCACTCCCGGCGCAGAACCAATGGCCAACAAACTACCGCCCACCCCCAATGTCAAGGTTAGCAGTAGCCACTGGCCATGTGCCAAATCAGGATGCATATTCAACACGGCAAACATCAGCGTACCGTTATCGATAAATGCTGATGATAAGCCGATTATGATATTGGCATTCGTCGGGTGGTTTTGCCCGTACAAGAACTGTGCTATCGCATCCAGGTAACCGACAAAACTCAAGGCGCCAATAATCATCATTGCACCGTAAAAAAACAATAAAGTATCCCATTCCATGTTGCCGACATTTTTATAAATGTCAAAATCCTGTTTATCGTTACCGACGGGGACATCAATGCCAAAAAATTTATAGGCATAAGCAAATTGGCTTTCTTGGTTATTTACTGTCTTAGTCAGATAAAAACTGAAAAACTGTAACAGCGCCAAGCCCGCCATCATGCCTGCGGCTGGAGGAAGTTCAAGATAGACATTCCCCCAAACAGTAATAACTAGCGTCACCACGAAAAGGAATAAAATCCGTTTGCTACCCCGCCTAAGGTTGATTGATCGACTTGAAGCGGCAGGTGTATCTTTAGGTACAAAAAAATGCATAATGATTGCCGGAATCAGAAAATTGACTAGGCAGGGTAACGCTAAAGCAAAGAATTGGGCAAAACTTAAGATTTTATTTTGCCAGACAAACAACGTCGATATACCACCCAACGGGCTGAAGGTGCCTCCAGCATTGACCGCCACGACAATATTGACACAGGCAATGCCTATGAATTGCGTTTTATTTTTACCGACCGCCGTTGCTACCGCCCCCATTAACAAGCCGACTGCAAGGCCGCTGACCACAGTGGAAAGTAAAAATGCCAGAAAGCCAGTTATCCAAAACAATTGCCGGTAACTGAATTGCTTGTTCAAAAGCCAGATCCGCATCCCGTCGAAAATACCACGCTCTTCCATAGCGTTTAGGTAGGTCATGGACACCAAGATAAACAATAGCAGTTCGACATAGGCGAGCAAATTGCTTTCAAATGCTAAGGCAGCCACTTTGGCTTGTCCGTGCAGCGCATAATAAATACAGATTGCAAACCAGATGACCGCCGCGCCCAAAACCATCGGTTTTGACTTGCGCAAATTTATCACGTCTTCCATCATGGCAGTTACATAGGCCGCTACGGTAAATAGCACAGCAAGATAACCAATAAAATGATGGGTTAGGTCAGTAGTAACCGCAGTACCAGAACCTGCTGCTTCACTAGCAAAAACGCTGCTAGGGAAAAACAAAGAAGTGAGGATTAATAATATAGCGTTCACGGGATTTCCTTATATTGCAGTGCTCTTGGTGCTAACTATTAAACAACCCCAAGACCATTTTTATTATATCTGCATTTTTCCGTAAAGTAACAGCAATATGGCTTATTGCTGAAACACCGCCGTCATTGCATTGGAAGATTTTAAGGCATTTTCAAAAATTTTATCCCGGTTCCGTTGTGCCAATTGTGCGGAAACCAGGGTCGCCCTATCGGGGACTTGTGCGGTGAAAACCCGCGGTGGCACGGTAGATAAGCCTTCCGCAATGCCAATCCGGTCGTTGTCCAACCGTTCAAAACAAATTCGTCCCTTATTGTTTGGTTTGCTCCAGTCAAACAGCAAATGGTAAATGAGCGGGTCACCTTTGGGTAAGCGCTTAACCTGTATTTTGATTTCCTGGCGATTGTTGCGGAATCGCCAGATTAATTCGGAGTCGGACAGGCGTTTGCCATCAACCGGTTGCCATTTCAGTTGGCTGGCAAGCCAGCCTGCCAGCAACCAGGTCATCGGCAGGGCATGTGGGCCATGCGCTATCTCTATAGTATGTAAGGTTTCCAAGGCATCGGGTGTAGCTTGCGGATCAAGAACTTGACTAATTAATTTCCGCCAGCCAGCAAAGCGTCGCCAGGAGAGGTTATGAACTATTTGGGTATTTTGTTGCGCTGCGACCCAGCGCGTCATAATGGCGACGCCTTGTGCAGGGTTTAACCAGCCGACATTGTCGTAAATAATCTGATTGGCTAACCCCGCCAATTGAAAGAATATTTCACCGGCGGCAGGTGGTGGCCTTTTGGATGCCCACCACAAGGTAGTTGGTAAATCACCTATTAATTGTGACCGCGCGACAGAAGGTAGACGCTCAGCAGCCTGGGATGTGGCGATAACGTCGATCCTTTCGGCACACACTTGCCAGCCGCCGTCGAGCGCGGTGTGATAAATGGCAATTCCTGCTTCAATTGAATTGTTGCTCGGCTTACCATTTCCTATTAGCAATAAAATCCGCGCCGGATGGGAATCAACAATCGGGGCGATTTCCTGGCTGATAATTTCTGCCTCTTCCGGGGTATCGCAATAAATGATCAGATTGGACATACATGCCCGCATGACCACACCTTGGCCGCTACTGATGGCTTGGTTAAACTGTGCCCATAACTGACCCAGCCCCGATTCAATTTGGGCAATACTGACCCGTTCCGGTGCTTGGGTTATGACTTTGTCGATGTGTTCTTGGGCGTTCATAGCATCCGCCATTTGCGGTTGTCCGATTCGATGAGTCGCTCAGCTTCAAGTGGACCCCAGGTACCCGCGCTGTATTCTGGAATCCAGCGGGTGCGGCTACTTGCCCAGTTGTTGAGGATACTGTCTACCCATGCCCAGGATGATTCGACGGCATCGCGGCGCATAAACAAGGTTGCATCGCCCGCCATAACATCCAATAGTAGACGTTCATAAGCTTCGGGTGATTGCTCGCCAAAGGTTGAGCCATACCTGAAATCCATTTTAACCGGAAAAATTTTAAGCTTTGTGCCAGGTAGCTTGGTGGCAATTCGCAACGATAAGCCTTCATTGGGTTGGATGCTCAAAGCCAATACGTTCGGTTCTAAAGGCTGATCGTGATTCGCATTGAATAAAATTGGTGGTACGCTCTTGAATTGAATGGCAATCTCACTGGCACGTTTAGGCATCCGTTTGCCGGTGCGGATGTAAAACGGCACACCCGCCCAACGCCAGTTGTCGATAAACAGTTTTAGCGCAATATAGGTTTCGGTAATGGAATCCTGGGCCACCCCTGCTTCACGCCGATAGCCTGGCACATCTTCGCCATGGTGGAATCCGGGTCCGTATTGGGCGCGCACGACATGCTGGTCAAAATCCTCATTGGTAATCGGCCTAAGGCAGTTGAGGATGTCCTGGCGGTGGTCACGGATAACGTCAGCATCCATAATCCAGGGTGGCTCCATTGCAATAAGGGTTAACAGTTGCAGGATGTGGTTTTGGATCATATCGCGAAGCGCGCCAGCGCTGTCGTAATAACCGGCTCGCGTGCCCACGCCTTCTTCTTCCGCCACAGTGATTTGTACGTGGTCTATATGTTTAGAATTCCATAATGGCTCAAAAATGGCGTTACCAAACCGCATGGCAAGGATATTCTGGACAGTTTCTTTGCCCAGATAGTGGTCAATACGGTAAATTTGCTGTTCATGGAAATTTTTTGATAACGTCGCATTTACCTTACGGGCGCTTTCAAGATCCCGGCCGATAGGTTTTTCTACAATAATCCTCGAAAACGGGCTGCTTTCGTCAATAGGCATGACCAGCCCAGCTATTTTAAGCTGATCCACGCAGGTTTCGATTAATGCGGGTGGAATTGCCAGATAGTAGACGCGATTACCGGGAATGCCGAAGTTAGCTTCAATCTCTTTTAGTCGTTCTGCCAGTAGCACGAAAACTTCAGGATTATCGAAAGAACCTTGTAAATAATGAAAACGATGTTGAAAGTCCTGCCAATATTCTGGATCCAAGGGCTGTCTGGAGAATTGCTCGATACCTTTTTTGGCAAAATCGCGGTACTGCACATCGTCCATGGTTTCAATAGCAAAACCCAGTACAGCAAAATTAGCGGGTAATTCCCCTTCCAACGCCTGATTGTAAATAGCTGGTAGTAGTTTACGTCGCGTTAAATCGCCACCACCACCAAAGATAACTAGTGTGCAGGGCTGTGGTGCATGGGTAGTATTAATTCCTGCGGTAAGTGGGTTGTCGTGTTTTATATCAGGCACTTGTGTGCTCCAAAAGTAAGAGGTAGCCAAATTAGGTTATTTCTTTTCAACATGACCGCCAAATTGCTTGCGCATGGCTGAAATAATTTTGTCGGAAAAGGTATTCGGTTGCCTTGAACGGAAACGGGAATAAAGCGCAGCAGTCAATACATGCGCGGGTACTGCTTCTTCAACCGCAGCCATTACCGTCCAACGGCCTTCGCCGGAGTCTTCCACATAGCCTGAGTAGCCAGATAAATCGGGGTCTTCAGCCAGGGAAATAGCGGTTAGATCTAAAAGCCAGGACTCAATGACGCTGCCTCGACGCCACACTTCGGCGATTTCTGTAAGGTTAAGGTCATAGCGGTGCTTTTCGGGCAGGTTTGTGGACGTCGCATTCCGCATAATATCAAAGCCTTCGGCATAGGCTTTCATCATGCCGTATTCAATGCCGTTGTGGATCATTTTTACAAAGTGGCCTGAACCGACTGGGCCGCAATGCAAATAGCCTTGTTCCGCCGTGCCGTTTTCGTGGTCACGTCCGGGTGTTAAAGGAATATCGCCTATACCGGGTGCTAACGTCTTAAAAATAGGGTCAAGCAATTGGACGGCTTCTGTTGCACCGCCTATCATTAAGCAATAGCCTCGGCTTACACCCCACACACCGCCGCTGGTGCCCACATCAACATAATGAATGCCTTTATCGGCTAAAGTTTTTGCCCGACGTACGCCATCTTTATAGAAAGAATTGCCGCCATCAATAATAATGTCATTTTTATCGAGCAATTGGGAGAGAGCCATGACGGTATCTTCGGTTAAATCACCGGCCGGCACCATGCACCAGATGGCGCGTGGCGGTTGTAACATAGCGACCAGTTCTTCTAGCGTCGTCGCACCTTGTGCTCCTTCGGATTCTAAGCTTTCTACGTTAGCCAGGTTAACGTCAAAACCTACACAACTATGCCCCCCCTGCATTAAGCGTCTTACCATGTTGGCGCCCATCTTACCCAGGCCGATCATTCCTAATTGCATAACTTCCTCTTGTGTAAATAAATAAAAAATAAATTCGCATTTTTGCATCATTTTGATGCATAACAATAGTGCAATGCACACAAATGGTGATATTTTTTCGTGTGGAATTACATATTAAGAATAGACGCAATATTTAAAACAATAATCATGCCATAATTTAATTTTTTTATGCCATTTGTATGCGGCTCCATCCATAAAACGCAAATCTGCTACGTTTGGCCTCTTTATTGCTTAATCTACTGAATACAGGCTTGTTAACCTAAAAGCAACATGATGACTATTGATCAATTGAATAAAGGCTATGGCGTTGGCGACCAGCTTAGATTTATAACCGGAAACGGCGGATTGCCGTTTATTGAAATACGCAATCAAAGCGCAACTGCTTTGATATCTCTACACGGTGGTCAAATACTTTCCTATAAGCCTCGTGATACTGGATCCGACATGCTATTTCTAAGTAGCAAGTCGATTTATGAGGATGGTAAAGCCATTCGGGGTGGCATTCCGGTGTGTTGGCCTTGGTTTGGCTCTGACCCCAAAGGCTTACAGCGGCCTAACCACGGTTTTGTGCGTAACCACCTATGGCGGATGTTAAGCGCGGAGATGGCGGAAAGCGAAACCAAAATCAGTCTGCAATTTATTGAAAGTCAGAAGAAAGAACGCACCTGGAAGAAACCATTTTTGTTGACGTTGGAGTTTATCATTGGGCAAACATTAACGCTGAAACTGAATACTCAAAATACTGGGGATAAACCATTTTCAATTACCCAAGCCTTCCATACTTACTTCCATGTTGGTAATGTCGATCAAGTTCAGGTGTTAGGATTAGAGGGTTGTACCTATTACGATAAACTAGACCAAGGTAAGGAAAAAACGCAGTCTGGCAACGTAACTATTGCCGAAGAAGTTGACCGCATTTATGAAGATGTTGGCAACCATCTCATGCTTTTGGATAAAGCGTTACATCGGCGAATTGAGATTAAGTCACAAAATTGTAAAACTGGTGTGGTGTGGAATCCTTGGCAAAAAACCTCAAAAAAAATGGCCGATTTAGGCAATCAGGATTACACACATTTTGTTTGCGTAGAAACCGGCAATATTGCCTTTGACCTGATTACCATTCCGCCTGGTGAGGAACATAGTTTGTATTCAAGTTTTACGATATTAAAAGATTAAGCCCAAAGTCAGTGAAAAGTCACTTTGCCGTTTCTCTATACAGTTAGTGTTTTTCGATTGAATGGCTAAACGCTTTATTATCATGGATAATATTAAGTTGTCGTTTGAGTTCACCCAAGCTGAAAAATAATGAAAAAGAAGTTAGAGACACTATTGCAACAGGCGCTATTAACGCTTAAAAATGAGATGGTTATCGCTGATGACTTAAATGTGAGTATTGCCCTTGAACGTTGTCGTGATGCTCAACATGGCGATTTTGCGACTAATCTAGCCATGATTTTGGCGAAACAGGCAAAACTAAATCCGCGTGAGTTAGCTGATAAACTGGTTTCAGCATTACCCAAAGATAACGCGGTGGCCAAAGTGGAAATTGCGGGACCAGGATTTATTAATTTTTTTATGGATTCAAGTGCGCAATTCGACGTTATCAAACGAATTCATGATCAAGGTATAGATTTTGGCCAAAGCCAAGTCGGTGCCGGTAAAAAAGTTCAGGTTGAGTTTGTCTCCGCTAATCCCACCGGGCCGTTACATGTCGGACATGGTCGTGGCGCGGCTTATGGTTCGGTGGTTGCAGACCTGTTGGAAGCTGTCGGCTTTAATGTACACCGCGAATATTATGTGAACGATGCAGGCCGACAAATGGACATCCTTGCTACCAGCATCTGGCTCCGTTATTTGGAAGAGTGCGGCGAGCCGGTACGTTTCCCTGATAACGGTTACCGCGGCGAGTATGTCAGCGATATTGCGCGGGATATTTATCGAAATGCTAAAAATGACTACCGTAGGCCGTTTGATTTGGTCTTGGAAGACATACCTGGTGATGAGTCGCAAGGTGGCGACAAAGAAGCCCATATTGATGCTTTGATAAACAGAGCCAAAACATTGTTGGGAACAGTGGGTTATCGAGATATTTTTCAGGCAGGTTTGAATAACATTCTTGCCGATATAAAAAGTGACTTGCAGGAATTTGGTGTTGATTATCAATACTGGTTTTCCGAGCAACAATTGATGGATGATGGTTCCGTCGAAGCAGCATTGGGGCGCTTACAAGTATCTGGCCATTTATATGAAAAAGATGGGGCAACTTGGTTTGCCTCTAGTAATTTGGGTGATGAAAAAGACCGGGTAGTACGCAGGGAAAACGGCCAATATACCTATTTTGCGTCAGATATCGCTTACCACATGAACAAGCTTGATCGAGGTTTTGACCAAATCATCGACATTTGGGGTGCGGATCATCATGGTTATATTCCGCGCGTTAAGGCTGCAATCCAGGCATTGGGGGCAGATGCCGTCAAGCTGAAAGTGTTGCTGGTACAATTTGCCACGCTTTACCGTGGTGAAGAAAAAGTGCAAATGTCTACCCGTTCCGGTGAGTTTGTCACATTGCGGCAATTACGTGATGAAGTCGGCAAAGATGCAGCGCGGTTTTTTTACGTAATGCGCCGTTCTGAGCAGCACATGGATTTCGATTTGCAGTTGGCGACATCAAAAACTAGCGAAAACCCTGTCTATTACGTCCAATATGCCCATGCGCGGGTATGCAGTGTGTTACGGCAGTTAACCGAAAAAGGGTTTGTTAGGGATATTCCTTCTGGCATGCAAAGTCTTGGCCGTTTAACCGAAGGCCACGAAACTGACCTGTTGTCTACACTGGCGCGTTATCCAGAAATGCTGGAACGAGCTGCATTGACGCATGAGCCGCACCAACTAATCTTGTATTTACGGGAATTGGCTAATGATTTTCATGCTTATTATAATGCCCATCAATTCTTGGTTGAAGATTCAAACCTGCGCGATGCCCGGTTGAATTTAATTGGAGCGGTCAAACAAGTATTATCAAATGGTCTACACTTGTTGCGCATCAACACACCTGAATCCATGTAATGGCAAAAGATTATAAACACCGCACCCAAAATGCCGATAACCGCAGGCGTAACCGTCAGGAGCCAGATAGTATTGGCGTGTTTAAATGGATGTTGATTACTGGGTTAATTATCGGTTTTGTTGTATTTTTGGTGTATTTAAAAAGCCCTAGCTTTAATAGTCAAGGGCAGGGAGCTGTACAAGCCTCATCTGTTGATAGTAAAAAAGCGGCATCGGAGTCTGTCAAGGCGGGAAATGCTGCAAAACAAGTCGAACCGGAACATCTGCAGCCACCACAATTTGATTTTTATACTATTTTACCGAAAAAAGAAGTTGTGGTACCTGAGTATGAGGTTAAAACGCGGACTCGGGAAGAACAGGTCGGTAAAGACAAAAAGACCAGTTACATTTTGCAAGCGGGTTCTTACACTAATTTTAAAGATGCCGACCAATTAAAAGCCAAGCTGGCATTGATGGGCATAGAATCAAAAATCCAGAAAGCCAAGGTGGAAAGCGTGACCTGGTACCGGATTAAGATTGGCCCTTATAGCCAGTTGAGCAGCGTTAATACCATTAAAGACAGGTTGCAAAAAAACGGTATGAAGCCAGTGGTTACTGAGGTAGATGGGTAGTTTTAACATAGGCAAGAAAATTGCTTATCCTATATTAAATTTCAGTTTCGCTTTTTGTCCATTTCTGTGAAACTTCTCGCATAGCTGGTTGCCCAAGCATGTCATGAAGTCACTAGTACCATTCCAGAATCACTTAGTTAGTTTTTCCCGCCGCCAACTTTTGAAGCGAATGGGTGAGGGAGCGTTGTTATTACTAACGTTACCTTATATCAGTGCAACTAAGTCAGAAACATTTCTGCCTAAATCAACAAATACAAATCGAAAAACACCAGAATTAACCGGCAACAGCTTTGACCTCACCATTGCCAACACAACGGTAAATTTTACGGGTGAGCCGCGCGTGGCGACGACAATTAACGGTTGCTTGCCAGGACCTACCTTGCGTTGGCGAGAAGGCGAGGAGGTCACTTTACGGGTTAAGAATCTACTCCAGGAAGAAACTTCCCTGCATTGGCATGGCATCATTTTGCCTTACCAGATGGATGGTGCGCCGCAAATCAGTTTTAATGGGATTGCTCCAGGCGAAACGTTTACCTATCGGTTTAAAATACAGCAGACAGGTACCTACTGGTACCATTCGCATTCAGAAATGCAGGAGCAAACTGGGTTATATGGTGCGATTATCATAGATCCTGCCAAATCAGAGGAGGTTCGTTCCGAACGTGATTATGTTGTGTTACTGTCAGACTGGACGGACGAAGATCCGATGGCGGTGTTTGCCAAGCTAAAAAAAGAAAGCGCATATTACAACCTTAACCAGCCAACAGCCGTTGGGTTTATGCGGGATGTTGCAAAAGATGGAGTGGTATCGGCAGTACAGAATCGCCACATGTGGAATATGATGCGCATGAACCCGACTGATTTGGCGGATATTTCAGCATTAACTTATACCTATCTGGTCAACGGCCACACCAGCGCGGATAATTGGTTGGGCTTATTTAACACCGGCGAGAAAGTACTGTTGCGTTTTATAAATGCCTCGGCGCAATCCTTTTTTGATGTGCGGATTCCTGGTCTTAAAATGACCGTTGTCGCCGCTGATGGGCAAGCGGTTGAGCCGGTGGACATTGATGAGTTTCGTATCGGGCTTGCTGAAACCTACGATGTTATCGTAAGGCCAGAAGCCAATGTTTACACTATTTTTGCCCAATCGATGGATCGCACTGGCTGTATCCATGCCACGCTTGCCACCCGAATAGGTTTAAAAGCGGCAGTGCCCCCACTGGACAAAGCGGAACCACTTACCATGATGGATATGATGGGGTCTGCGCCACATGATATGCCAGGCATGGAAATGGAACATACAGCTATGGAGCATAGCCATCATCATATGCCAGGTATGAAAATGTCCCAAGCTGTACCTGCACATCATGCTCGCACTGAGTTTGGTGCAAGTGTTGATATGCGGGTGGATTTACCACGCACTAATCTGGATGATCCAGGTGTTGGCTTACGGAATAACGGCAGGCACGTATTGACTTATGCGGATCTGCATTCAATCAGTGGTGCAATGGATAACAGGACACCCAGTAGGGAGATTGAGTTGCATTTGACCGGGAATATGCAACGATACCGTTGGTCATTTGATGGTGTTGAATATGCCCGTGCTGAATCCATCCATTTTCGCTACGGTGAACGTTTGCGGGTAATTTTAGTTAATGACACTATGATGGCGCATCCAATACATTTGCATGGTATGTGGAGCGAATTAGAAGATACTGGGGGTCAATTTCAAGTACGTAAGCACACGATAGTAGTCCAACCTGCCCAACGAGTAACCTTTCTGGTAACCGCTAATGCCTTAGGCCGTTGGCCGTGGCATTGTCACTTGTTTTACCATATGCACGCCGGGATGTTCCGCGATGTATTAGTGTCTTGATGAATCTCCCGCTGCTTGGTTGTGGCTATTTCCTGGGTTACTTGTTGATGCCTTTGCCTGTCTGGGCGGATTCCGTAGAGAATAAGATGATGCCCGGCCATCATGCCCATCACCAGCATATTGCGGTTGATCCAGTCCGTGCAATAAATAGCCTACACCATGATGCAAAGCAGCAAGTTGAACAACCTTTAATTAACCAAAGCGTTACAGATTCGACTTATCGCGAGCCAAATACCTATTCGGATGGTATTGATTTTAGTCACCTGCCAAAACCAATGATGGGTGAGCATGAGCTTTCGGGATCTATCATTGTCGATCGCCTGGAAATGGCGAGCGCCCGCAGTGATTTTTCTACTGTCTATGACTGGCAAGGTTGGTATGGTCTGGATGATGACCGGTTTGTTGCGCGGGCAGAAGGCGAAATCGATAGGGGGGATTTTAAAAATGCCCGCAACGAAATACTATGGGATCATGCCCTAACTGCGTTTTGGGATACTCAGCTTGGAATTCGATATGACAGTGGGTTAGGGGCGGCAGACCGTATTTGGGGTGCTTTCGGAATGCAAGGTTATGCACCTTATTGGATCTATGTTGAAGCAACAGGTTATGTAGGCGAGGGTGGGCGTACCGCATTTCGGTTAGAGCTGGAATATGATTTGTTAATCACGCAAAAACTGATACTGCAACCGCGTATCGAAACGAATTTTTATGGCAAAAACGACTCTTCTCGCTTGGTAAGCAGCGGTTTATCCAATATTGAGGCTGGTTTACGGCTACGCTATGAATTCATCCGTGAATTCGCGCCTTATGTTGGTATAGAATGGGCTGGCACGTTCGGCTCGGCGGCCGATCTAATTCGGGCGCAAGGTAGCAAACCGGAAGAAACCCGCTTTATTGCAGGCGTGCATTTTTGGTTTTAACATTGTCCACAATTTAACTACAAAAGTAAGGCTTATGCATACTGGGACGCTTGAACGTTTACAACATAGTCATAATTTTACGGTAGTTAACCGAAAAGGAGAGCGGCGTACGCGGCTGGTCTTAGTTTTAACCTTGCTTACTATGTTGTTAGAAATCGCCGCTGGCATGATGTTTGGGTCAATGGCGTTGCTAGCAGATGGTTGGCACATGGGTACGCATGTCGCGGCATTTATGATTACGCTTTATGCCTATCATTATTCCCGAAAACATGCGCATGACCAGACTTTTGCTTTTAGCAGCGGCAAAGTTGGCATACTTGGTGGCTTTGCCAGTTCTGTTGCTTTGGGTGTCGTGGCCTTGATAATGTTGATTGAATCGGGGCAACGGTTGTTAACGCCTCATCTTATCAAGTTTGATGAAGCCTTAATCGTCGCTGGTTTTGGTTTATTCATCAATTTTGTTTGTGCTTTATTGTTAAGGGATAGCCATCATCATGAACATAGTCATTCCGATCACCATCATCATCACGATCACAATCTAAAAGCAGCTTATTTTCATGTACTAGCAGATGCGTTGACTTCAGTACTGGCAATTATTGCTTTATATTTAGGCAAATATTATGGTTGGAACTGGTTAGATCCGGTGATGGGGGTTGTTGGTTCGCTAGTAATTTCAAAATGGGCAATTTCGCTAATGCGGGAAACTAGCCCGATCTTGCTAGATGAAAGCATTGCCATAAAACACAAAGCTGCTATTGCTCAAATTATTGAAAGCGATGCTGATAACCGCATTGCGGATTTGCACGTTTGGCGAGTTGGCCCCGATCATTTTGCCGCTATTATCGCGGTTGTTTCGCATAATCCTAAATCGCCAGACTATTACAAAAACTTATTAAGACAGTACCAAGCGTCCAAACATAATAATCAAAACGGTATTAAACTGGCGCACGTGACTGTGGAAGTGCATCAATGTTTGATAGAAGATTGCCATAAAACAAGTTAGATACATAGAGACTGTGCATCTAAACAAAAGGTAAAACAAGACTTAAAAAGCCGCGATTGATTGATAATTAGCGGCTTTTGCGTGATGGGTAATACGGAGATTACGCTATGGCTTTAATTCTTGCACTCAACCGGCTTTTACCGCGAGCTGCTTTATTTTTATGAATAAGACCTTTAGTTACTGCCGAATCAATAACGGGCTCAGCTATCTTGAATGCCGCTTGTGCTTTTGTTTTATCGCCCTCATTAACTGCAGCCAAGACTTTTTTAACAAAGGTACGCAAGTTGCTGCGTTGGCCTGCGTTGCGGGCGCGGTTTTTTTCTGCCTGTCTAGCGCGTTTCTTAGCCTGTGGTGAGTTTGCCATAGTTCTTACGAGTATAAAGTCAGTTATAAGACCGCGCATTATCTTTATAAATGATATTATTGTCAAATTTTACTTGTCACTATCAAGGAAATTTACGATTGAGCCGACAACTCATCAAGTCAACGGCTATAGTTAGCAGTCTGACCTTAATCTCCCGCTTATTAGGCTTTGTCAGGGATATGCTCATCGCTCGCCTATTTGGTGTAGATATTACGACTGACGCTTTTTTTGTCGCCTTTAAAATACCTAATTTATTGCGGCGCTTATTTACCGAGGGCGCTGTTTCCCATGCTGTAGTACCTTTGCTGACGCAACAAACCCGGTTGGGTAATCAGGAAAATCTTAAGCAGTTCATCGGCAAGACAGCCGGGACGTTAATCGCTTGGGCAATGTTGTTTACGGTATTCGCTACCTTACTGGCGCCAATTATTGTGTTGCTGCTAGCGCCGGGTTTTGCCTGGCAAGGCTCCCAATACGATTTAGCTGTTGCCATGCTAAAAATAACCTTACCTTATGGATTGTGTATTGCCATCGTGGCGTTTGTTGGCGCCATTCTGAACGCTCAAAATCAGTTTGTAATCCCGGCATTAACACCTGTTTTTTTAAATATCTGCATGATTGCAGCGGCGCTGTGGTTAACGCCGTACATGTCCCAGCCCATTACCGCCTTGGCTTGGGCAGTGATGATTGCTGGGGTTGTCCAGGTTTTGGTGCAACTTCCTAGTCTGTGGCGCTTGGGCTTATTGCCTAAGCTATCTATTTGCTTTAACGATCCAGACGTGCGGCGACTGAATCAGTTATTGTTGCCGGCGATTTTCAGCGCATCCGTTACTCAAATCAATTTGTTGTTAGATTCCTTGGTAGCCTCATTTTTGGTGAGTGGCAGTGTGTCATGGTTATATTATTCGGATCGTTTAGTAGAGTTTCCTATGGGTATTTTAGGTATCGGCCTTGCCACGGTTATCTTGCCTAGATTATCGGAAAACCATGCGGAAACAGATGCCCAGGCATTTTCCGCGACACTGGATTGGGGCTTGCGGTGGGCGTTGTTGGTCGGTATGCCTGCGACAATAGGCTTGTTTGTGTTGGCTGAGCCAATGATTTCTACTTTATTCCAATACAATGAATTTACTGCAAGTGATGTTGAAAAAGCCGGACAGAGTTTAAAAGCCTATACCGTTGGGTTATTAGGGTATTTGTTTATTAAGATATTGGTGCCAGGCTTTACGGCACGCTTGGATTTAAAAACACCAGTCCGCTATGGCATGATGGCTATGGTTGCCAGTTTAGCATTAAATGTTTTAGCTATTCCGTTTGCTCATGCCGGTTTAGCGTTGGCGACATCCCTAGGTGCTTTTATCAATGCTGCACTATTGCTGATGAAATTATTACAGGATCGAATTTATCAACCTGCACGCGGTTGGTGGTTACTTATAGCTAGGCTCTTAATAAGTAGCGCTGTGATGGCGTTGTGCTTATATTACTTTGTCGATAACCGTTGGTGGCAAGGTTGGGGCGCAACAGAACGGGTAATTAATTTAGCAAAATGGGTAGGTATCAGTTGTGTGGTCTATGTCGTAACATTGTGGTTGTCTGGATTAAGGCTAAGGCATTTACTACTGACTAATGCTAAAATCACGCGATTAAATTAACCAGGTTTGCATGCGTTTAATTCAAGGAATCCCCCAGACGTCAGTTTTTGCGAATGGTTGTGTCCTGACCATTGGTAATTTCGACGGTGTTCATTTGGGTCATCAAGCCGTCTTAGAAAAACTTGCAGAACAAGGCAAAATGATGAATTTGCCTGTTGTCATAATGCTATTCGAACCGCAACCATTGGAGTATTTCTCTCCAGCCAGTGCGCCACCTCGCCTATCAAAACTGCGTGAAAAAATTTATCGGCTGGCGAAGCTGCCTGTAGACCATGTGGTCATAATAAAATTTAACCAAGCATTTGCTAGTTTTAACGCTGAAGAGTTTATTAATCAAGTGCTGGTTAAAGCGTTGAACGTTAAATATTTGGTGATTGGTGATGACTTTCGTTTTGGTAAAGGTCGGCAAGGCGATTTTGACTTGCTCAAACGTGAGGGTGATGTCCAAGGTTTTACGGTTAACGATACCGGCTCTTATTTGGTTAATGGGCGGCGGGTAAGTAGCACGCTTATCCGCCACGCGTTAACTACAGGTGATATGGTTTCGGCCGAAATGCTGCTCGGTTATCCCTATAGCGTTTGTGGCCGCGTGGTGCATGGTCAAAAACGGGGCAGGACTATAGGCTATCCTACGGCCAATATTAAATTGGCAAGGGTGAGCGCGCCGATTAGCGGTGTGTTCGCGGTTATGATGACTATTGCAGGCAAGGTTCTAAAAGGCGTGGCCAATATTGGGGTCAGACCCACTGTAAGCGGAAGCGATGAGGTAGTTTTAGAAGTTTACCTCTTTGATTTCGATAGCGACATATATGGGTATCATGTTACAGTCCAATTCATAGAAAAAATTCGCGCGGAACAGCGCTTTGAGAGTTTCGAAGACCTTAAAATCCGCATTAAAGACGATGTGGCAGCAGCCCACAAAATATTTGCAATAAAATAAGATAACAATGGATTACAAACACACGCTTAATTTGCCGACGACGGCGTTCCCCATGAAAGCCAATTTGGCGCAGCGGGAGCCGGAGCTTTTAAAAAAATGGTTAGAAACACAGTTGTACCAAAAAATCAGGGAAGTTTCTGAAAACCGTCCTAAATTTATTTTGCACGACGGCCCGCCATATGCCAATGGCGAGATCCATATTGGTCATGCCGTTAATAAAATACTGAAAGATATTATCGTCAAATCCAAATCACTAAGGGGCTTCGATGCGCCTTACGTGCCGGGTTGGGATTGTCATGGTTTGCCGATTGAATTGATGGTTGAGAAAAAAGTTGGCAAGGCTGGTGTTAAAGTCTCCGCCGCTGAATTCCGTAAAGCCTGCCGCGATTACGCAAGTAAACAGGTCGCTATCCAAAAAGACGCGTTCATTCGCCTGGGCGTATTTGGTGATTGGGAAAAGCCTTATTTGACGATGGATTTCGCTTTTGAAGCGAACATCGTTCGGGTATTAGGCGTAATTGCCCAGCGTGGTCATATATCCAAAGGTTTCAAACCGGTGCATTGGTGTACCGATTGTGGTTCTGCTTTAGCAGAAGCTGAAGTTGAATACGAAGACAAGCATTCACCTGCTATTGATGTCAGGTTTCAGGTGGTTGATGAAGCGGCGTTTATGGCGAAATGCCATCATGTGCCGGATCACGAAGGCCAAGGGTCGTTATCTGTAGTGATTTGGACGACTACGCCGTGGACATTACCTGCTAACCAAGCAGTGGCATTAAATCCTGAGCTGGATTATGCCGTGGTGCAATGCGAGAAAGATGGCAACAAAGAGCGCCTGGTTTTAGCAGAAGCGTTATTAAAAGACGCTATGTCCCGCTATGAAATCAGTGATTATCGGGTGATTGCTTATTGTAAAGGTGCGGCATTAGAAGGGTTATTACTCCAACATCCGTTTTATGATCGGCACGTCCCGGTAATTTTAGGCAACCACGTAACGGTTGAAGCTGGAACAGGCGCCGTGCATACCGCGCCCGGTCACGGCCAAGACGATTATATCGTCGGGCTAAAATATAACTTGCCGGTTGATAACCCTGTCGGTAGCAATGGTGTGTTTTTGCCTAGCACCCCATTATTTGCCGGCGAGCATGTCTTTAATGCCAATGCACACGTCCTTGAAGTACTCGAAGTTAACGAGAAGTTGCTGCACCATAAAGCCATTCTGCACAGTTATCCGCACTGCTGGCGGCACAAAACGCCGATCATCTTTAGGGCGACGCCGCAGTGGTTTATTTCCATGGGGCAAAACGGGTTACGCGACCAAGCCTTAGATGAAGTTAAGCGGGTGCAATGGATTCCGGATTGGGGTCAAGCGCGTATTGAAAGTATGCTGCAAGGTCGACCAGATTGGTGTATTTCGCGGCAGCGTACCTGGGGAGTGCCTATTGCGTTTTTTGTTAATAAAGAATCGGGTGAATTGCATCCACGCAACCATGAGCTGATTGAGGAAGTCGCCAAACGCATCGAACAAAAAGGCATCGATGCGTGGTTTGATTTGGAGCCCGTTGAGCTTTTAGGTGCTGAAGCCGAACGCTACCAAAAAATTACCGATACGTTGGATGTGTGGTTCGATTCTGGCGTGACCCACGCTTGTGTACTCGATAAAAACGAGCAATTGGCATTTCCGGCAGATTTGTACTTGGAAGGTTCAGACCAACATCGTGGCTGGTTCCAGTCGTCGCTATTGGCTTCTGTAGCAAAAAATAATGTCGCGCCGTATCGGGCTGTGTTAACGCATGGTTTTACGGTGGATGCGGAAGGCAAAAAAATGTCCAAATCCAAAGGTAATGTCGTTGCACCGCAATCTGTTATGAAAGAGCTCGGTGCAGACGTATTACGTTTATGGGTAGCTGCCACCGATTATCGTGGCGAAATGACAGTGTCTAATGAAATATTAACGCGGACTGCTGATGGTTATCGCCGACTGCGTAATACGGCGCGATTTTTGTTAGCAAACTTGAGCGATTTCGACCCTGACCAGCATAAGCTTGATGCCGGGCAGTTATTGCCACTCGATCGCTGGATTATGGACAGGGCTTGTAGCCTACAAGAAGAGATTGTTGCCCATTATGATGCCTATCAATTTCAGCAAATCTACCAAAAAGTCCATCATTTTTGTGCGATTGATTTAGGCGGGTTTTATCTCGATATTATCAAAGACAGGCAATATACCGCGAAAGCTGATGGCATTGCGCGACGCTCTACCCAAACGGCGTTGTATCATGTGTTAGAAGCGATGGTGCGTTGGCTGGCTCCGATTACCAGCTTTACTGCCGATGAAATATGGTCTTACATGCCCGGCAAACGTAGCGAGTCGGTGTTTTTGGAAACCTGGTACGAAGGTTTGGTTAAGCTTGACGCTAATGCCGCTATGAACCGCGAGTTTTGGCAGCAAATTATGGATGTCAGGTCGGCTGTCAGCAAAGAGCTTGAAAAGAGCCGCGCCAAAGGTGATATAGGTGCGTCATTAAATGCCGAAATCGAGCTTTATTGTGATGACACCTATTTTAAAGTGCTTAACCAACTTGAAAATGAGCTGCATTTTGTTTTTATTACCTCAAATGCTTCGATACTAGCGGAACAATTTACGCCTGCTGATGCCATCCAGACCGAAATTGAGGGCATTAGACTCAAGGTATTAGTTTCTGAACACTCTAAATGCGTACGTTGCTGGCATCATCGTTATGATGTTGGTGAAAGCAATGAACATCCTGAATTATGTGGGCGTTGCGTGGAAAATATTGCAGGGAATGGCGAAAACCGCCGTTTTGCGTGATTGTAATGTTGAAATGGTTATGGTTGACGTTATTGGCCGTGGTATTAGACCAGGCGAGCAAACTTGTCGTAGATAGCTCGATGCAGCTTTACGAGTCGATTCCGTTAATGCCTTATTTTAATTTGACCTATGTACATAACACCGGTGCGGCGTTTAGCTTTTTAAGTGAGGCGGGTGGCTGGCAACGTTGGTTGTTTGCCGCATTAGCCGTGATCATCAGCGGGGTATTAGCCGTATGGCTGGCGCGTTTACAAAAACATGAAACCCTGCTGGCAGTCGCCTTGTCTTTAGTTTTAGGCGGGGCGATCGGTAATTTAATTGATCGCGTCGCATATGGCTATGTTATTGACTTTCTCGATGTGTATTATCAAAACTGGCACTGGCCCGCTTTTAATGTTGCAGATTCCGCAATAACCCTGGGGGTTATTTTAATGTTGGCAGAATCCTTAGGATTTGGGCGCGAAAAAATAACAACCGAGTAAATATTGCCAAACAATTCGCCAGATGGCATGGCAAAACACTAGATAAAAAATGCCAATTCATACGAGTTAATTGCTGTGTGTTGGTTGAGATAATTTAGAAAGCGTTGAATAATATCTTCTTTTAAAAAATAAAAAAGTTCTTGACAGCCAAAGTAGATAGCAATTAACCTCTGCCGCAAGGTTTTAGGTCGTTATTTTAGCAATAACCCTTACCAGAAGTACCGGACACCCAAGTAAGTGCGCCAGCCCTTTGCAAAATCGGTTAAATCCTAAATTGACTTATCGTCAACAAAGTAAATAACCCATCTAAAAGGTCACGAGTAGACACATAGTCCACCATTTGAGAGTGAAGAAAAACGTATGCCAGAAAAGGTACATCAACTGTACCAAAGCTGGACGGGTTTATTTTGCCAATGGTTTGGATGGAATGTGTTTACGATAAAGACAACAAAAACCTTAGTTGCCATTTTTATGTTCAGCCTTATTGGTTTGATAGGCTGTAATATGGCCTTCGCGCGCGGCAAAATCTTAAATAGCAGCTTACCTGTGCCAGAGTCGCCAGCCATTCAACTTACTCTGCCAAAAGTGAACAACGCCCCTATTTTCCTGGAAGTAAGGGCTACGCCGTTAGTGCAAATCTTAAAAAAAATCGCCGACAAGACTGGCGCACAAATCCATTATTCTATCTTGCCCGAAGCCCCAGTGACCGCTACCTGTGTAGGTGAAAACGTTGGGCAAATTATGAGCTGTCTGGTTGGTAAACAAATAGGTTTAGTGGCGCACAAACCGCAAAAAGACAAGCCCGCGGAATTTTGGCTGCTAGGTTCGAGTATGGGCAGTTGTCAGTCGTTGATTGTGGCGGCTTCGCCCTTGCCTATACCAACACCCATACAGCCTACGGAAGAGCTACCTCCAACACCTGATGAACAGGCGCAATATGACCAAGCCTTGCAAGCGCAAACTGACTTGTACCTGGAGCAACTCAAGAATGCTAAAAATAACGATGATCGACTGCAAATACTTGGCAACCTGGGTTCGGGCGTAAAAAGTCACGATCCGAATCTACGTAAAGTTTTGGGGGATGCCATTGTTGACAAAGACTCCAATATCAGGAAGCAAGCCATTGCCACGATGGTAAGCCTTGACAAAGAAGGCGCAATCGATGTTTTAAGCAATGCCCTGCATGACAACGACACTTCGGTACGCCTAGCAGCGGTGGATTACGCAGGGGAAGACACCGATTTGTTACAACAGGCGCTCGGCGACAGCAGCGCCCAAGTGCGTAATTTTGCGGCGGCAAAGTTGGCGCAACTTAAAAAAATTGAAGGCCGGTGAAAAAGCGGAGTATCACTAAAGGACTTCAATGGCTGGTAGACCGTTAGGCCAGCAGCCATTGAAAAAACAGTTGGTGACAAGGACTTTAAGTCACCATTGCACTAGTCGTCGCTCGAAGAAGACTAGAACAAAACCGACTGATGACACATCAGGAGTGATGTAGCTCAGTCTTTTTATTATCAACATAACGTGGCATAAGCCACAAACGAGGTTAACATGAGTTTTAAAAAAGTTCTACTACCAATGGCGTTGTTATCGGCAGCGGGTTTTTCCGGCGTTAGTTGGGGTCATGTTCAGGCGGGTACTACAGGAGCTGCCGTAATGGACATTGATGTTTATCGCACTTCTTGCTTTTCTTATACATCCTTAGTAAATGCAGAACCAGGTGAAGTGCTTGGTGCAGCAGATCGCTTTTCGGCAAAGATCAAACGAAATGCTACGCTTCCTGCTGGAAATGTCCGGGTTACGCTTGGCAGATTAACAGGAGGTAATCCACCCGCTCTCGCACCTTTCGCAAATAATGCTGCAGGCACAACTAACTTTGGTGCTTGCGCAAGTATTACCTCTGCCGTTGGCGCGGGAAATGGGCTTTATACCTTTGCGGTTAGTCACGATACTGCAGTAGCCAATGGGTATCAAGTGGATTTTCACTGTGAAAAACTAGCAGCAGTTCCATGTTCTGGTACAAATCACACTGGAACAGGGGTGTTGACAACAACACCAGCTATTGGCTCAACAGCAGGTCAAGCTCCAAATGGAGTTGGTATTGTTGGCGGATATCCTATTGATGATCAGGACATAAACCGTTAGTCAAAGCAGAAGTCTCTGCGTTACTTTAGTGCTGTTCTACCAGGTGCATTTTGCACCTGCCCCGGTATTGACTTAGGTTAAATGATTCAAGGACAGGATTGTTTGTCTCAAGTAAAAGGTAACGCTTGCTAAATAAAAATGGCATTCCAGAATGGAATGCCATTTTTTCTGTTAGTTAACCTCCTATTTATATAGAGCTTGTGTCTTGTGTTATTGATTAGCCTTGAGAAACATTGATGCTGTTTGCCTTTCTCCCATCGAAAGGCAGAGGGTTTCTACAACTCTCCTGAATTTACCAAAGTATACAGCCGAACGGCTAAAACTTAAGCTTACCTAATCAATAACACAAAACACAGGCATGTTGATGAGAATACCTTAATGTCCGAAAGCTACTGCCTATTGTTAGGCGATATCATAATTGCCCTCGTGGCTTGCACCCCAGTACAACCCTGGGGACGCGACAACTTCGCCAAGCCGCAAATGGCGCTAGACCAGTACCCCTTACAAAGCGCACTCAGGGAGCACAACTACGGTAGCCGCGAGGCGGCGGCGGGCGGCAATGCGGCGCAAGGAGGTGGTTGTGGCTGTTATTAAGGGGAACTGTAAAAATTGGACTAACGCCTTCTCCCTGAGGGAGAAGGCCGGGATGAGGAGTTTTATAAGTCGACTTCTCCCACAGGGAGAGGGAGCTGTTAAGGCCACCCCTCTATCCTTACATGCCTTAACAACCGCCGCCATCATATTGCCTGGCTTAATTCAACCCGTTTCCCATGCCGCCGAAGAAGACAGCGCGGACTTCCAGTACAGCCACTACCAGGAAGGCAAGCGGAATATTTCAGGCGTGATTTATGACTCGGTAACACAATCGATCAGTGGCTTAAAAGTACCCCAAAACTTGAATCCAATAGAAGTGGACAGCATCCACGGCAACGGCAGGTTTGCCCTAACTGACCGCGTCAAGTTTGCATTCAATTACACCCAGGACACTTGGTCGGGCGCAACGCCAGTGGGGACAGCGCCGGAGATTGCTGGAAAAAATGTTCTCCAGTACCCAAGATATGATCCAAATTCTAGCGCTCCTATTGGTGCTGTTGCAGGTGCATCACCTTGGGCAAAGGACGGATATCCTTTTTACATGGATAAAAACCTTAACCTTTATCCAGGTATTACCTCATCTCCCGGCATCAAGGATAATCAGCTCACCCATGTGTTATCGTTTGCCTCGCCAGAAACCCGCAAACAAGGAGACTTCAAACTGAGCTATGAATGGGACGAAGCCGCTGCCACAGTGGGCGGCGGCATTTCCATTGAAAACGATTATGAATCCCGATTTGTTAACTTGGGCGGACGTATGGACTTTAACCAGAAACAAACCACCGTCAATTTGGGATTAAGCTATACCAATAGCGACACCCATGCATCGCTTGACCCAGGAGCTTTACATTTTATCCAAACGGATAGTTATGAACAAACAGCTAGCCAAGGTGAGGGAGATGGCTCATCTCGACCCCATAGTATTGCTGGCTCCCCTGCCCAAATCGACAACATTTACGATAGCAGAGGTATCCGCAGCGGTGCGGTGCTGCGCGGTAACCGCCAGGATTGGGGTACCCAGCTTAGCCTGACCCAAGTGCTTAATAAAGATGCCTTACTGGAACTGGGGTTAGGTTACACCCGAAGTACGGGTTTTTTGGCAAATCCTTATAAGCTGGTTTATAGGGCAACAGCCACATTCCTCGCGGGATCGCCCAATAATGAACTGGTTATGAGCAACGCTGATGCCGTTATCGAAAAACGCCCTGATGAACGCAACCAATTCAACTGGAATATTGGCTACAACCAATACATTGAACCATTCGATGCAGCATTGCATTTTGATTATCACTTTGCCCATGACGACTGGGGCATTACAGCCCACACTTTTGAAGCCGATTGGGTGCAGCCATTAGGCGCAGGTTGGACTGTGACCCCCAGGGTTCACTATTACTCCCAAGAGGCGGCAGAATTTTACACGCCTTTTTTGAAGATTGTACAAGTTCTCAATCCAAATACTGGATTACCAGTTGCCTCCGATCTGGACCGACCGCAACCGGATAATTTTTCCAGCGACCAACGACTGTCCGGTTTTGGCACCTTAAGCGGTGGGGTGACGATAGCCAAACAGTTTGCCAAAGGCATTCAACTGGAAACTGGCTTTGAATACTACACCCACCAGGGCAATCTTAAACTGGGCGGAGGTGGCGAGCAGGATTTCGCTAATTTTGACTATTGGGTGGCTAATGCCGCGCTCAAGGTCGAATTGGGGGCATTGAATTACCGCAGCGTCGGCAACCCTGGCGGTCATTCAGGCCACGACCATCATCACCCCTTGAACATCCCAGCCGGGGTTATGTTCGGCCACACCCTGGAACAATCCGGCGACATGATGCTCGGGTATCGTTATATGCGTACCGAACAGGCAGGCAATATGCTATTTGGTTCGCAAGCCGTTAGCCTGGAAAACATTCAACTTAATGCTTGCGGTGTTAAGGCTTGCTCAGTTTCGCCGAATCAAATGAACATGAACATGCACATGTTAGATCTTATGTACGCGCCGACGGATTGGTTGACTTTAATGCTGATGCCGCAGTGGATAGATATGGATATGACCATGTCACCTTTTAGCGAAACCTCTGGTCACGGAGCACATAATCCAGGTGGTGATGTGCATAGTCACCAGACTGGCGGCATTGGCGACACAGGGGTATATGCCTTGTTTAAGGTGTTCGACCAGCCCGGGCACCATATCAACCTCAGTCTGGGCGGCATGGCACCGACTGGCGATGTGGACATTACCCTAAGACAGACCCACACAAATCCCGTGGCAGGCACACCCATCCATTACGGCATGCAACTTGGCAGTGGCACCTGGGATTTCAAACCTAGCCTGACTTATACCGGCGAATTTGACCAACTTTCCTGGGGTGTACAAGTGACCGGCACCAAGCGGCTGGAAGGCAAGAATTCCTCCAACTTTGTGTTTGGCGACATTTTTCAGGGCAGTGTGTGGGGAGGTTACCAATGGACAAACTGGCTGGCGACTACTGTTCGCGGTGTTTACACTTGGCAGGACAGCATCCATAGTCAGTATCGGTCATTAATTGATCCAAGGACTGGCGAACCTTTTGTCTCTTCTCATGTCGGCCCCTTCGATTTCCCCGCCAACTACGGCGGCCAGTTTGTCGATCTTGGCCTGGGCGTTAACTTCACTGTCCCCAGCGGGGCATTTGCCGGTAACACGTTAAAGTTTGAGTGGTTGCAACCCGTGCATACCGACTACAACGGTTATCAACTTGATCGGGATTATGCGCTGAACTTTACTTGGAGCTTTGGTTTTTAAATTTACGAAAAACGAAACTAAATCAGTCTGTCGGTATGGTAAAGCGGTGGATAATCAAATGTTTAACTTAATCAACGTCTTTTGACTTATAAAATGGAGAAACTATGCAATATAAATTTTTTATTTTAATGATAACCACGATATTAACTGCTGGTTGCGCAACAAATACAACGACAAACACTGCAAATAATTCGCCAGAAAATCAACCGGTATTACAAACTGACATGCAAAAATCAAGCTATGCCCAAGGTGTTCAGTACATGAACAACCTGCAACAGAGCAAAATACCGCTAGATCAGGATTTATTTGTGCTGGGTATGAACGATGCTCTCAATAAGGCCCCTTTACGGCTTAAGCCGGAACAACTGCAGCGAGGCCAGGATTGGGTATTTGTGCAGCAGTTGCTGTATAACGAAAAGGTGGGCAAAGAAAATGTACTCAAAGGCAAGGTATTCCTTGATGCCAACAAGCAAAAGCCGGGGATACACACTACCGCAAGTGGCTTGCAGTATAAAATACTGACTGACGGGAACGGCACCAAAAAACCTACCATTAAAGATACGGCACTTATACGTTACCGGATTGCCCGTCTTGATGGTGAAGAACTGACATCCACCGAAAAAACCCCCAATCCGTCGGAAGTGCCATTAACTAACTTACTTAAGGGCTGGCAAGAAGCCATGCTGATGATGACGGTTGGTTCCAAATGGCAGATTTACGTCCCTTCCAGCTTGGCTTATGGGGAAGCTGGCGCACCTGAGGGGAAAGTTCAGCAAAACGAAACGCTGGTTATTGATGTGGAATTGGTTGGTATTAAACCGCCATCAACTGCCAAGGCAATAACGAAAGAACTTACCGCTGGCCCCAATGGTGACATCAAGCCCAGTTCAAGGTGGTAATGATATAAGTAGATCACTGCCATTAGTTTTAACGGTTTTAAAAGACCCTGCCAGCGGGTATTGCATGTTTTTGTTGATTTTTTTAATTGTGGTAGAGTTTGACGGCGACCACCGACTTGTGTTGCCATATTAAAATAACAACCGGGGTTACAAGATTGAAACTTATTAAACTCTTTCATTTGCTGTAACAAATTTTCCCGGTTGGATTGATAAAATCCAGCCGGGATTAATTGTAAGCAAAGTCAGTAATTTGAATTAGGCGGTTATCACTGCTTTGAAGTTAACATGTTGATTAAACGTTTTTTAACTTGTCACACAGTAGCAAAACACATATCGCGTTTTATTGTCTGACAATTTCTAAGGCTTTATCCATGTAGTAACCGACAAAGCCGATAAAAACAACAGCGTAAAGCAAACGGCTGATGAGGCGGGCTTCGTTAAAAACTGTCGCTTTTTCTCCTTGCCGAGTAGGGTTATTGGTGTGGCGGTTATAGCCGTCGTTGGCTTGTGGATGGTTTTTCATGTTGGCATGCCTCACATAACAAAAGAAAAATTCTTTTACGTCACATCCTGGTAAAGAATGTGCATCCATGCACGGCATAAACTCCATTTAGTAAAGAGGAGGTCAACGCACACTCATTGAAGAGCTTGACTAATTTATAACGTATCTAACTTTAAATTTCTGTGAACAAATACCCAATTACGAACACTTTTTGTATTTAGGGTGATGTTTGTTTAGAATCCCTAAAATTACTCACAAAGATCTATTTCATGCATTGGTTTAATCCACCGCATTAACACGATTAAATTTATTTTATTTACAATAATTTAAAAAATGCCATCCTTGGCTAGATACTTGGAAAATATCTAAACGGTTAATCTTCTAATTGTTGGATTCCATCCAACAACCACTTAGTTTGTGTGCGGTTATTTGGCTTAACAAAATGCCATACTTCCCTAATTTGGGTGGATTGGGAGGCTTGGTCTTCACGCATGATATTATCGAAGAGGACAACTGCTTCGATTTCATTGCCAATTTCCCTAACTTCCAGTATTTCTGCATTTATTTTAAGGATGTCAGTATGGTTTTCCTCTGTTGAAGCGCGCAATTGGTCTTGTATTTCAGCAAAGACTTTGTCTGTAGTTAACCCCCTGATTTCGGCAAGATCACGCGCATCCCAAGCTTTTTGCAGGTTTCTGTAGGCGATTTTTGCCCCGTTAAGAAAAGCGTCGCTATCGAAATCGGCCGGTATTATTGCAGTGCTAAAATCTGCGTCTTTTTGAAAATTTGGCGATGAGCTGTCGCCAGGTTTCTTGTTTTTGTCGAACAATATGTCGGTATTAAATCCACTTGAAGCTTGATCTGGCGGATTTGGGTTTGAATATTGGCTGTAATTGCTACTAGCATCCTGAAACTTATCGTCGTAAGTTTTACTGTAAGCTGGACGTTGTGCTGAGGCTTTCCGTGCCGCCAACATTTTGAATAATAAAAACGCGATACCGCCAAAAATCAATATATCAAAGAAATTTATCCCACCATGAAAACCACCGCCCGAAAACATCGAGCCAAGCAAGCCACCTATGGCTAAACCGCCCAACATGCCCATCAAACCACCTCGGCTTGCCCAGCCTTGCCGTGCAGGTTGCCCTTGGGGGGAAGCTTGTTGTTGCCGGGTATTTTGTGACTGTTGTGATGGTGCCGAACGTTGGTAAGGTGCACTATATGAAGGTCGGCTACCAAAATTGCCACCCCCGCCGAAGCGTTTGGCTTGTGCCTCTGATAACGCGCCCAGCGATAAAATCAAACTGATGACTATCGTGGCGAAAATGCCGGTAATATTTTTCATAAATGCCTCAAAGTTAAATAATCATCACTAAGATGGGGGAAAACAATAAAAGTTTCAAGTTGTTAATTACCAACATCTAGAATATTATAATTAAATGATTTCCCGCTTTTCAAAATCAATTATCCTGTTTCTCACTGTTTTGCAGTTTTTTTCGCCGTTGGTGCATGCCCATACCGGCGATAACAAATTTAAATTAGGTTTACATATCCCAGGTTTAGAAAATTACGTCTTGGATAAGGATACCTTGGTAAGTCAAAACGTCAATTCCAATTGGGCAGATGAAGGGTTGGCCGTAATGGTTGATGCCGGAATCAAGCTAAACCAAGATAGGTTGGTTTATGAAGCCGTACAGACGGCTATTTTATTACCTTGCCAGAAGTTGCGGCTGGTAGCCTTACCGGCGAACAACCAGAGTTTTTCCCCGCATCCGACACCTTTAGCCCTCAATAATCCCCTAGATTCCATTCTCGCCCCGCGCGCTCCGCCTGCTCAATAGTTTTTTGTCTTGAATGGTCTTAATTAAGATCGAATTTATTTCCAGAAATTAAATCTGCGGTCTAATCCGCATTGAGCTTATTTATGTTTAACCTGAATAGGGCTACGATTTTCGTATTACTTTGTTTTTCAGCGCTGGGATTAGCTGCACCGCCGGTTATTGTTGCCCACAACGACCCTATTGAAGTTGATAACGCTTTGTCGTTAGCCAAAGTCATTGACCAAACTCTGGAAAAATTTCCGGATATGGTTTGGTTGCAGTCTTTGGAAGAAGAGGCGGTCGCCATCCGTAAACGTAGCGAAAGTTGGACGGCAGGGGCATCGCAAGCCGGACTTAGGTTTCAGGAAGCAACCAGCGGTACTTTGCATTACATCGACGCAACGGTGCAAGTTCCGCTTTGGAATATAGGGCAGCGTGATGCCGAAAAACGCCATGGCGAAACCACAGAAACTAGTGCTGAATTACAGTCAGCCGCAACGAAATTGCGCGTCGCCGGATTAGTCAGAAGTGCGTTGTGGGATATGGCATTGCAGAAAGTCCGCCACGAACAAGCCAAGGCTGACTTGGATATTTATGAGCAATTGCTGAGTAAAATCGAACGTCGGGTTGAATTGGGTGATTTACCACGTGCTGACGAGTTATTGGCCCAAACCGAGTTGCTACAAAAATTATCTGCCTTAACGCAAGCCGAGGCGGAATTAATGCATGCCCGCAAGCGTTATACCAATGTGACACAATTGGCAAAAATGCCAAAATCCTACGAAGAAAAACTCACCGATTTAAAAAAAGTGGAGCTTAATCACCCCTTGTTTGTTGCAATCAATGGTCGAATCGAACGCAAACAGTCTGAAATAAAAGCACTAAAAGCGGTAGGTTCGGGTCAAAACAGTGTTGTCGTTGGGGTCAATAGTGATCGCCCTAGTAATAGGGATCTCCGCAGTAACGATACCGAAAGTTTCAACATAGGTGTCAATATCCCATTTGGTGGTGATGAACATTTACAACCGCAAGTTGCTGCTTTAAATGTTGAACTCAACCGGTTGCTCGCTGATCGTGACCAACTATTCCGCGATTTGGAGCTTGCCCATCACGAAGCTGAACATAATCTTGAAGTGAACCAAGCTGAGCTTGAAATTGCCAACGAGATGAAACGGGTTGCTGAGGAACACTTACGGATGATGCAGATAAGTTTTTCCGTAGGTGAAATGAGTTTGATGGATTTACTAAAAATACAGTCCAGGACACAACAAGCCATTTTATCGGCAAAAGAACGGGTCATTATGTCAAAACGAGATATTTCTATTTATAACCAATCAGTTGGGGTCATGCCATGAGTTTTAAACACACATTAGCCGCATTGGTTGTGGGTGGATTGTTGGCGACTTCTGTTATTCGGGCAGAAGATAATACTATTAGCTTAACCGAGCAACAAATTGAAAACCTGGGTATTAAATTGGGCAAGCCGTTACTGACAGGCCGTGTCCCTTTATTTTCCGCGCCAGCGAAAGTTGTCGTACCACCCGCGCACGAATTTGTTGTGAGTTCGAGCCATGCTGGGCTGATTGTCAAAATGAACGCTGCGGTGGGGGATAAAGCGACCAAAGGTGAGTTATTGGCAACTATTAATAGCCCAGAATTATTAACGTTGCAAGGCAATTACCTTAAATCGGTTGGCGTATTAAAACTGGCCAGTGCAACTTACAACCGTGACCGTAAACTCCGCAAGGAAGGTGTAATCTCAGGACGGGGTGAGCAAGAAGCCTATAGCGCTTTTAATACGGCGGCAATTGAAGTGAATGAAGCTTTGCAGTTATTGAAGATTGCCGGCATGAATAAATCTGACCTGAAACAATTAGATAATTCGGGGAAGTTGGCAAGTCAAATCAGTATCCGTTCACCGATTACTGGTCGAGTTATTGAGCGGATGGCGGTGACAGGTAGCCGCGTCGACTCGATGGCACCGCTTTATCGTATCGCTAATCTGGACGAACTCTGGCTTGAGATTAACATTCCTCAGGAACACAGCGGTGACCTTGTCCTCGGTGATAAAGTTGAAGTCGAAAATAGTTTTGCCGAAGCTTCCCTTAGGGTTTTAGGGCAAGCGGTTAATCCTGAAAATCAGACTATTCCTGGACGCGCTTTAGTCACAGGCAATGCCGCTTCCCTTAAAGTTGGGCAAAAGGTAACTGTGCAAGTTATCCAATCTGGCGGCCAGATAACTTATAACATTCCTGATAACGCCATCGCCCGAAAAGAAGGCAAGGCTTATGTTTTTATCCGTAATAAAGATGGCTTTAAAGTTAGCGAAATAAGTGTTTTAGGTAAGCAAACCGAGGGTTCGGTGGTGTCTGGAAATTTAACTGTTGACGACGAGATCGCTTTTAACAACGCCGTCACCCTTAAAGCTAACTGGTTGGGCTTGGGGAGAGGGGAATAATGGCTGGGTTGATACGTTTCGCACTTAGCCAGCGGATTATTGTCTTGTTAATAGCTGCCTTGCTGGCGGGTGGCGGTTATTACGCATTTAAAAATATCCCAATTGATGCATTTCCTGAAGTCTCGCCGGCACAAGTAAAAATCATTGTGAAAGCGCCGGGCATGACGCCGGAAGAAGTTGAAGCCCGCATTACTGCGCCCATCGAAGTTGAGCTTTTAGGTATTTCGCACCAAACCATGCTGCGTTCGATTGCCAAATATGCGTTAACTGATATTACTGTCGATTTTGAGGAAGGTACTGATATTTTTTGGGCTCGCCAGCAAATCGCTGAACGACTGAATACGATGTGGGGTGATTTGCCGACTGGCGTATCGGGCGGTATTGCGCCGATGACTACGCCATTAGGTGAGATGTTTATGTTCAGTATCGAGGGTGGTGGATTAAGTTTAATGGAAAAGCGCGACTTGCTCGATTGGGTGATTCGCCCCGCGTTACGTACAGTGCCGGGTGTGGCTGATGTAAACTCCTTGGGCGGTTTGGTCAGAAGTTTTATGGTGGTGCCGGATAACGCCCAGCTTGCCGCGCGCGGTATCGGCATCGATAAGTTGACCAAAGCCTTGGAAACCAATAACCGCAACGATGGTGCGGGTCGTATGCAAGAAGGCGAGGAGGCGTTAATTGTCCGTGCGGAAGGCCGCATCAAAACACTGGACGATGTCAAAGCTATCGTGATTGAAAACTATCAGGGTTTGCCGATAACGGTGGGTGATGTGGCGGATGTGGCCATTGGCGCGCTAACCCGCTATGGTGCCGTCAGTAAAAATGGTGAGGGCGAAGCCGTTACTGGGCTGGTGCTTAGCTTGCGTGGCGCGAATGCCCGTCATACCATTGATGGCATCGAACAAAAACTCGCAGAAATTAGTAAGGCGTTTCCCACGGGTGTTGAAGCCAAGGTTTTTTATAATCGCGGTGAGTTGGTCAATAAAGCCGTAGAGACGGTATTACATGCTTTGTTTGAAGCTATCGTTCTGGTGGTCATATTGCTTATCCTGTTTTTGGGCGATTTACGCGCCGCGCTTACGGTCGCATTAGCCTTACCGATGGCGGCTATGGTAACGTTTATCCTAATGAAGTTTACCGGCATGTCGGCAAACTTGATGAGTTTGGGTGGTTTAGCGATTGCGATTGGGATGCTGGTTGATGCGGCAGTGGTCGTGGTGGAAAACATCATCACCCATCTCGCCCATAAAGAAAAATCTGAACGTTTGCCCCGGTTACATGTAATTTACCGAGCCACCCGCGAAGTCGCTGTACCGGTAACTTCAGGTATTTTAATTATCATCATTGTGTTTTTACCCTTACTGACCTTACAAGGTTTGGAAGGCAAATTATTCACGCCAGTGGCGCTAACCATTGTATTTGCCTTAGGCGGTTCCCTATTTTTGTCGCTAAGCGTAATTCCGGTGCTGGCTTCGTTTTTGTTAAAAAATGTTACCCATGAAGATCCCTGGTTACCCAGACATTTGCTCAGGCTTTATCAGCCGGCATTGGTGTGGTGCCTTGATAATACGAAGAAGATTTTTATAGTTATCGGCGTTATGTTAATTGTAACTGTTATCGTATTTACCCGTATTGGTAGCACCTTTATGCCGACGATGGATGAAGGCGATATTATTATCCAGTTGGAAAAGCTGCCCTCCATCACGTTGGATCAATCAGTTGCCATTGACATGCAAGTTCAAAAAAATCTGTTGGCTAAAATCCCCGAAATTTCATCCGTAGTGGCAAGGGTCGGTTCTGATGAATTAGGTTTGGATCCTATGGGTTTGAACGAAACGGATACATTTATCGTGTTAAAACCCAAAGATGAATGGCAGGCAAAATCTAAAGAAGAGATTATTGAAAAAATCCGTGGCGTTATGGAACAATTGCCGGGAATATCATTTGGTTTTACCCAACCCATCGAAATGCGGGTATCCGAAATGTTAACGGGTACCCGTGGCGATCTGGCGGTAAAACTATTTGGGCCAGATTTAAAGGCTTTAGACGAAAAATCAGCCCAAGTTTCTGACATTCTGCAAAAAATAAAAGGATCTAGTGATGTGTTTTTTAAGCAAAATACGGGTATGCAGTTTTATCAAGTCACCATAAATCGTTCAGCAGCCGGGCGGATGGGGCTGGATGGTGACAGCATCGAAAACCTGCTGCGTGCGCAGATTGAAGGGCTAAACCTCGGTATTGTTCAGGAGGGTATTAAACGCACACCACTTATTGTGCGCGGTAACAGCAATGTCGCTAGCTTCGAAAACCTGCAACTTACGTTAGCCAATGGGCAGCATGTTCCCATAACGGCTATTGCCAAGTTAGATAAGGTGGAAGGCGTAGTTTCAATCGGAAGGGAGCGTGGGCAGCGTTTTGTGGTAGTGCGTAGTAATGTTGAAGGCCGGGATTTAGTCGGTTTTGTCAATGAAGCCAAACAAAAAGTCGCCGAGCAAGTCAAACTACCAGCGGGTTACACAATAGCTTTCGGTGGCCAGTTTGAGAACCAGCAACGCGCTGCTGCCACGTTATCATTGGTGATTCCGATTGCGTTGGGTTTGATTTTTCTGCTGCTATTTTCCACCTTTGGCTCAATCCGACAGGCTATTTTGGTGTTATCTAATATACCACTAGCCATGATTGGCGGCGTATTTGCCTTGTGGATCTCCGGCGAATATTTATCTGTACCGGCTTCGGTCGGTTTTATTGCTTTGCTGGGGATTGCCGTATTGAATGGGGTAGTTATGGTCAGCTATTTCAACCAGCTTATGGTCACCGGCATGGATATCGCAAAAGTTGTGGTTATTGGTTCCGCCCGACGATTAAGGCCGGTGATGATGACGGCCAGTATTGCGGCATTCGGTTTGATTCCTTTACTTTTTGCTACTGGGCCAGGTTCTGAAATTCAGCGTCCGTTAGCTATTGTGGTTATAGGTGGGTTGCTGTCTTCCACGTTGTTAACTTTATTTATTCTTCCTATTTTGTTTAGGCGCTTTGGACAAATCCAGGAGACGAACCCATGAACCACCAAGAATGCTTGATTATTCTTAATACGCCATCTGCTCTGGAAGAAGCCATCGTCGATTGTTTATTGGCGTTGGAGTCTGAGCATGGTTTCAGCAGCTTTCCGGTTAACGTCCATCATCACAAAAATAAAGGCTTATCGTTGTCCGAGCAGGTGAGTGGCAAGCAAAAACAAATATGTTTTCATATACACACAGACGATATGGGGGCAAAAAATTTACTCAGCCGCTTGCAGGCTGAGTTTTGTGGGGCGGGCATTCAATATAAAGTTTTGTCAGTGCTAGACAGCAAAGGAATTTAGAAAAGTGCCTGGCTGTATTCTCAAAGCAAATGTTTGACCATTTCGCGTTCTTCTTTTAACTCTGCTTCCGAGGCCAGCAGTTTTTGCTGGCTAAATGCGTTGATAGCAAGGCCTTGGACTACGTTGATTTTGCCATCTTTTACGGTAACCGGAAATGAATATACCAATCCTTCCGCAATGCCGTAGCTGCGATCAGACGCTATTCCCATGCTGACCCAGCTACCGGCTTCGGTGCCGAATACCCAGGATTTCATCTGGTCAACCGCCGCTTTTGCCGCAGATGCCGCACTGGATTGCCCCCGAGCTTGAATAACCTCGGCGCCACGCTGTTGGACTTGCGGAATAAAATTATTGATAAACCAGTCGTTAGGTATTAACGACATGGCATTAATACCATTCACTTCGGCATGATGCAGGTCGGGATATTGGGTTGTTGAATGGTTACCCCAGATGGTGACATTTTTGACATCCTTAACTAACACTCGACATTTTTCAGCCAGTAGGCTTAATGCACGGTTATGATCCAGCCGGGTCATAGCGGAGAAGTTTTCGGCCGTAAGATTAGGCGCATTGCTTAACGCAATAAGCGCATTGGTATTCGCGGGGTTTCCGGTAACCAAGATTTTAACCTGGCGGCTGGCGACATCGCTCAGTGCTTTGCCTTGGACAGTAAATATTTCGGCATTGACCGTGAGTAAATCTTTACGCTCCATGCCTGCACTTCTGGGGCGGGCACCGACTAAAAAAGCATATTCACAATTTTTGAATGCGACATAAGGATCATCAGTGATTTCAATGCCATGCAATAAAGGGTAAGCACAATCATTGAGTTCCATTACTACGCCACGCAAAGCATTCAAGGCAGGGGTGATTTCCAGCAGATGCAAAATAATCGGTTGGTCTTGACCCAGCAAAGCACCTGCCGCGAGTCTAAACAACAAGGAATAGCTGATATTTCCTGCCGCGCCTGTCACCGCAATATGGACTGGGGTTTTCATCGATTTCCTTGGTAGTTTTGTGGTTATAGGGAGTTTAAATGCCATCAACCCGTTCAGCAATAGTTAATTGAGAAGCGGACAGTTTCTTGCATAGGAGAATGTTAAAAATCAGCCACGAAAAAACAAAGCTGCGAACGGTGGTTATTCGTAAAAACAATCGGATAAATCAGGATAATTTCTACTTGCGGCTAGTTTGCTTTCATCAGGGTCGAAAACATGGGTTTTATGCCAGTCGCAGTAAGCCCTCAATGCCTTATCGAAGTCGGCATTCAAAAAGTTTTTGGCTAAATCTGCGCATAAGTAATAGAGTCCAGCATAAGCATCAATTTGGCCTGATGAACACCGATGGATTTTATCGGAAATTAATCTCATGATGGCTATCATTTGATAGACTTGATGAGTTTCATTGCCCCTTTCAATCGTGTTTGCGCCCATTGCTGCTAGAGTCTCCAAGGAAATATAAGCCAACGCGACAAATCCAGCCAAAATACAGGCTATTTCCCCTGATTTTATGGCTTTTAAAGCGGTACTGCCTGATTCCATTAGTGCGGCTTGGGTAAGGATTACTCCCATGTCGTCATAGGCTATATTTCCCTTATTATGGGAATTCAGGTTTTTTATTAAGGTTAAATGGCTATTCATACAACCACCTCTATCTGTATCAATGTTAAAGTTTTATTCGCTTGATAATTCGCTACGAAATATTCGGATATTGATCAGACCAAGGAAAGTTGTTATTTATCCCAAAATTTCGCTTTAGTTGATGATGTTAGCCCGACATATAAATCTTGCTAAGCATCGGATATAATGAAAATTAGATAATAAATTAGAAAAGATTTCCGTATCTGATTACATGTCCGGTGAAAGCTTACAGCCAGGATCCCTTATTCATTCTTTGTGTCAACTAGGTGGCGCAAGGCAACCAAGCGAATTAACAAATTAATGAAAAAACTGCTATTTCAATTTGATACGGATGCCTACCCCTCTGTCTTCGATACGGTTGTTGCCTATGATGGCGGTGCTGACCATGTCGTTGGTCATGGTAGTTTAACGCCAGAAAATATCAAGCCTCTGGTGGAGGGTGCTATTTTTACCCGCGCACCCAAAGAGAAAAAAAATACCGCCATATTTGTTGGCGGCAGTAATCTTGCCGAAGGTCAGGCATTATTTGCGGCGGTACAAACTCACTTTTTTGGCGGGTTTAGGGTTTCTATTATGCTTGATAGCAATGGCAGCAATACCACGGCTGGGGCGGCTGTCGCAAAGTTAGCATCTAATAGGAATTTGAATGGCAAAAAAGCAGTTGTATTGGCAGGCACTGGCCCCGTTGGCCAACGGGCTGCGGTTATGTTGGCTAAAGAAGGTGCTGAGGTAATTCTCACCTCCAGGAAAATGGAGCGCGCGATCCAGGCTTGCCAGACAATGAAAGCGCAGTTTGGGGTTGATCTTACGCCTGTAGAAGCGCTTGATAATATAGCTAGAGCGCAGGCGATAAAAGATGCAAATATAGTGCTGGCGGCAGGCGCAGCAGGGGTTGAGCTTCTTAGCGAAGGCCAATGGCAAGATAATCCTAATCTGGAGATTATTGCCGATGCGAATGCGACTCCACCGCTAGGTATCGGTGGCACTGATATGCTTGATAAAGGGATTCAGCGGCATGGTAAGGTCATTTGGGGGGCTATAGGATTTGGGACTCTAAAGCTAGCCGTACACAAAGCGTGTATTGCCAAATTATTTGAAGACCACAAGCAGGTTTTTGATGCTGAAGCCATCTTCGCCTTAGCCAAGGAAATGGCAAACCAGTAATTTCAGTGAGTTTTTCTGGCGATCAAATATCATCGGTGCTAAGGAAAAGCGCGTTAGAAATTTTTCAAGTGGGTGTGGCGGCGGCTGATCCTTATCAGGCGGTCAAACGTTGCTTGAAAGCCGATAATAACCAGTTACATATTGCGTTGAATGATTGTGGTGGCCGTCGTATAGGGCAATGGACTAAAATCCATTTGATCGCTTTCGGTAAAGCCGCTTGCCCAATGATTAAAGCTGCTTTGGCTGTTATCCCTGCTCATTTATTAGGTCAGGCACTTGCTGTTACTAATTATGAAAACGTCAGCCATGTGAAGGGGGCAAAAGTAATTGGCGCAGGTCACCCGCTTCCAGATAATGCTGGGTTTAGGGCAGCCAAACAGTGTGCTGACATAGCCGAAAATGCCCAGGTTGGCGAACTGGTCTTGGTTTTGGTCAGTGGCGGTGGCTCGGCCTTAATTCCTTATCCGGTTGATTCGATAACGTTGACCGATAAAATTGGCGTTACCCAGTTATTGCTAGAATCTGGTGCAACCATCAATCAAATTAACTGCGTGCGCAAGCATCTCTCTCAGCTGAAAGGCGGCGGGTTGGCACGGATGATTGCGCCAGCGGATTATCATACTTTAATCTTGTCGGATGTGTTGGGTGATGATTTATCTGCGATTGCCAGTGGCCCCACGGTTCCTGATGAAACCACCTTTGCTGATGCTATTGAGGTATTACAAAGAAAAAATATCTTGGACAAAGCGCCAGAAAGCATTTGCCGTTATCTTGAGCAAGGTCGGTTAGGTAATGCTGAGGAAACGCCAAAGCCGCAATCGGAATGTTTTAAACGAGGCAGTCATAGCTTAATAGGAAGTAACAAAATTAGCGTCAATGCTATATTTGAATCAGCGAGTAGTCGGGGTTTTACCACGCTAACGTACAGCGATAAGTTGTGTGGAGAAGCCCAGCAGGCAGCAAAAAATTTAGCGTGTTTTGCAAAAAACACTAAGCATGTGGCTAAAACTCCTATAGCTATTGTAGCCGGTGGCGAAACTACGGTAACCATCAAAGGCAATGGTCGCGGTGGCCGTAACCAGGAAATGGCGCTTGCGTTTGCCATCCATGCTGAACAACAAGGTTTATCGGGGAGTTGGGTTTTTTTAAGTGGTGGTACCGATGGCCGTGATGGTCCTACCGATGCGGCTGGAGGTGTTGTTGATAATGCGACGATTCGCCGATTGGTTGAGGCAGGGGTTAATCCATCTGATAAACTAGCTAATAACGATTCCTATGCTGCATTAAAAAGTTCGCAAGATTTGCTTATCACGGGAGCAACAGGCACTAATGTAGCAGATTTACAAATATTGCTAATTCAACCGTAATCCCAAAGAATTTTAGATAAAAAATATTCAGGAGACAACATGTTTAACAAATCCATGACCATTGCCGGATTCGATGACGAATTATTTCAAGCGATTGAAGAAGAAAAGCAACGCCAAGAAGATCATATCGAGTTGATCGCGTCGGAAAACTATTCTAGTCCCAGAGTTCAGGAAGCGCAAGGCACTTGTTTGACCAATAAATACGCCGAAGGTTATCCCGGAAAGCGTTATTACGGCGGCTGCGAATTTGTTGATAAAGCCGAGCAATTGGCGATTGACCGAGCCAAAGTGCTGTTTGGCGCCGATTATGCTAATGTGCAGCCGCATTCTGGATCCCAGGCGAACATGGCTGTGTTCATGGCGTTAATCCAGCCGGGCGATACCATTTTGGGCTTAAGCTTGGCGCACGGCGGGCATCTAACCCACGGCGCCAAACCCAATTTTTCCGGCAAAATCTACAATGCCGTGCAGTATGGGCTTGATCCGGCAACCGGCTATATCGACTATGACCAAGTTGAAGCTTTGGCGCTGGAGCATAAGCCGAAAGTGTTGGTAGCCGGTTTCTCGGCGTATTCCCGTATTTGGGACTGGCAGCGTTTCCGCGAAATCGCCGATAAAGTCGGTGCTTATCTGTTTGTCGACATGGCGCATGTTGCCGGATTAATCGCAGCAGGCGTGTATCCCAACCCCGTGCCGATTGCAGATGTGGTTACTACGACAACACATAAATCCTTGCGCGGCCCGCGCGGTGGCTTGATTTTATGCAAAAGCAATCCGGAACTAGAAAAGAAATTCGATTCCAATATTTTTCCTGGCATCCAGGGCGGTCCGTTAATGCACGTCATCGCTGCAAAGGCCGTCTCTTTTAAAGAAGCCATGCAGCCTGAGTTTAAAACCTATCAGGAACAAGTCATTAAGAACGCCCGGATGATGGCGAAAGTATTCGTTGACCGCGGCTTTGACGTGGTTTCCGGCGGCACCGACAACCACCTGATGCTAGTTTCGCTAATCCCCAAAGGCATTACCGGAAAAGCCGCCGATGCTGCGTTAGGCAAAGCGCATATTACCGTTAATAAAAATGCTGTGCCTAACGATCCACAATCGCCGTTCGTTACCAGCGGTATCCGCGTCGGTACGCCTGCACCGACCACGCGAGGATTTAAAGAAGCCGAAGTCATCGATGTCGCCAACTGGATGTGCGACGTGATGGAAAACATGGACGATGAAAAGGTTATTACAGCGGTACGGGAAAAAGTGGCTGCATTGTGTAAGCGGTTTCCTGTGTATGGTTGATAGGTAAGGTTAAAATTATCTGTCTATCCTGCTAATATTCTTGGAGCCTCTCATAGTGTGCCCAATGGTAGTGATTGGGACGCACTTAAAAGAGGTAGCGTAAAATACTGAGAAAAGCTGTTCTAATAATTAAGTAGACTCAGAACTCCAACTTAACAATCCGAAGCAACATAATGTCTGATATTGAAATAGCTCAAAAAGCAAAAATGCAGCCGATTATCGGCTTGGTCAAAGAAAGGTTTGGTATTGATGCCGAGCATTTGGATCCATATGGCCATTACAAAGCTAAGTTATCGCTGGAGTATGTTAATAGCCTAAAAGATAACAAAGACGGTAAGTTAATACTGGTTACCGCAATTAGCCCGACCCCAGCAGGAGAAGGCAAAACCACGACTACAGTTGGTTTAGGAGATGCGCTTAATCGGATTGGCAAGAAAGCCATTATGTGTTTGCGCGAACCCTCTTTGGGTCCCTGCTTTGGCGTTAAAGGTGGCGCGGCAGGGGGCGGTTATTCCCAGGTTGTGCCTATGGAAGATATTAACCTGCATTTTACCGGTGATTTTCATGCGATTGGTGTAGCGCATAACCTCCTCTCAGCGCTGATCGACAACCATATTACCCAAGGTAACGCGCTTGGAATTGATCCGCGCCGTATCCAATGGAAGCGCGTGGTCGACATGAATGATCGCGCCTTGCGCAAAATCATCATCGGGTTAGGTGGTACAGGTAACGGTTATGCACGTGAGGACGGGTATGACATTGTTGTCGCATCAGAAGTGATGGCAATTCTTTGTTTGGCAACTAGCCGTGCTGATTTGAAAGAACGCCTTGGTCGTATCGTCATTGGCTATAAAGCCGATGGAAAAACGCCAATTTATGCCAGTGATTTGAATGCTCAGGGTGCGATGGCCGCTTTATTGAAAGATGCGATCAAACCCAATTTGGTACAAACTTTGGAAAATAATATTGCCATTATCCACGGCGGGCCATTTGCAAATATCGCCCATGGATGCAATACGGTAACTGCAACTAAAACGGCTCTGAAACTTGCCGATTACGCTGTCACTGAAGCGGGTTTTGGCGCAGATTTAGGTGCAGAAAAATTTATCGATATTAAATGCCGGATGGCGGGATTAAAACCATCGGCGGTCGTGCTAGTCGCTACTGTACGGGCATTAAAATTCCACGGTGGAGTTGATAAAGAAAACCTAAATCAAGAGAGCTTAAACGCATTAGAAAAAGGTTTTGAAAACCTAGAACGCCATTACCAAAATATTACCCAACATTACGGCTTGCCGTGCGTGGTATGTGTTAATCACTTCACTTTTGATACCGAAGCAGAAATCAATCTATTGAAGTCTAAATGTGCCACTTTGGGGGCTAACTGTGTGGTTTCAAAACATTGGGCAGAGGGCGGTGCGGGTGCAGAACAGCTTGCTAAGGAAGTTGTTAGTCTCGTCGAGCACCGCGAACCTGGGTGCACTTATGTGTATGATGAAAACTTAAGTTCGTTGGAAAAAATCGAGACAATTGCAACCAAGCTATACGGTGCTTCGGGAGTTACTGTGAATGCCAAGATTAGAACCCAACTTAAAGCTTGGGATGAAAACTATGGTAAATTTCCGGTCTGTATCGCAAAAACCCAGATGTCATTTTCAACTAACCCTGGTTTGAAAGGCGCACCATCAGGTCATGCTGTTGAAATTAATGAGGTCAGGCTAGCGAATGGTGCAGGTTTCATAGTCGCCGTTGCTGGCGATATGATGACTATGCCGGGTCTACCTAAACAGCCAGCAGCGGAGCGGATTGATATTGATAATGATGGCAAAATTACCGGGCTATTTTAAACGTTTGGTAAGCTTCAACGGCACAATACTTCATCGAGGTTGCTCACTGGCTAACAACTTAGGCGAACCTGATGTGTATGAATAAAGTCGCCTAAGTTACGCTCACGTTCTGGATCATCAAGATTTGCGCTACTACCTTAGATGAGACAGCAGGGGATCTGCTGTCGATGACAATGGACTTTGGTTATGGCGTAAGCATCTTTGATACTGATTGGATTGTTCTTGGTTTCTGTTATTGCGCAGCTAGTGTCAAGCAAGTTTCGCCCCGTATTTTATTGAACGGTGATCCTTGCTGCCAGCACCGCTGGCACGAACGACCATGTCTGACTACATGGATCGAACGCTGGGCTGAGGTTATGCAAAAGGATCATTGGTTTTGGTCACTTGTTTGGTGATTCAGCGAAAAGACACTTTCCGTCAGCAACATTCAAACTACCAAAGCAGAGCTTTTTTATTGGGTAGCGATACTGTTCTCAAATACATTGGGCACTGCCTTGGGTGACTTTTTAGCCGATGATTCTGGGTTAGGGTTTCTTGGCGGCGCTGTCCTAATCGGCGGGATTATAGCGCTTATCTGTCTGGCTTACTATGTGGCCCGATTCAACCGAATCATGTTGTTTTGGCTTGTCTTTGTGCTGACACGCCCCTTTGGGGCGACCTTTGGCGATTTGTTGACTAAACCTGTTGAAAAAGGGGGCTGTGGTTCATGTGCTATGAGGCTTATCGGAAGTATCTTGGTTCTGAATGAAATGCGTATATGTATTGATGAATTTAAAGCTGTCCCTTCGGATTGTTCCGTGTGGTTGTTAGCTTAGTAAAGGTTCACTGGAACAAGTTCTGACATTTTTGTGTCGATACGGCTTGGTGGCTGCATGCTGTTCATGGCGTTTTTCTTGATTTGGTTTTCTTCTGTTAACCACACCAAAAGGTCGTAATATCCCCGGATATTTTCCACATACTGCACTGGCTCATTACCCCGTGCATAACCATATTCGGTTTGTTCGTACCATTTGGCTTCGGTTAATAATGGTAAGCGTTTTTTTACATCCATCCATTTGTTGGGGTCGCCGCCGAGTTGTTTGGTCAACTTTCTGGCATCTGCAACATGGCCTGTGCCAACATTATAGGATGCTAAGGCAAACCAAGTGCGGTCAGGCTCGGATATTTTCTCCGACATTACCTGGATGCGTTGTTTAAAGTATCTGGCTCCGCCAAATATACTTTCAACCGGATCTTTGCGGTCTTTAATATCAAGCAATTTGGCTGTATCGTTGGTAAGCATCATAATGCCTTCGACTCCAGTAGGTGAAACGGCATTATCTAACCAGTGTGATTCCTGATAACCAATAGCCGCCAGCAAGCGCCAATCAAGTTTGTGTTGTTTCGCGGCTTTGGCAAAATGTTGTTGATAAGTAGGTAACCGGCTTTTCTTATGCTCCCTGAAAGTGCAGTTATCGACATAATTCAGACTATTGGCATGGCCATAGTGCTTTTCTATAAGCCTAGCCAGGGTTTTATCCTTTTCAATACGCTGAAAAAAATGTTTAACCTCTTTATGCAGACTGGTATCGTCGGAAATTGGCAGCGCCCAGGCAAGGTGTCTTGGCTTGCTGACATCGAAAGCGATATTGAGGGTAGGGTAAAACCTGCGGATTAACAAGATTTGATTAGAATCGGCTACGGAGTAATCAATTAGTCCCTCGTGCAATAAGTAAAGTAAGCCATTGGTATCCTGTTCTTTATTAGCTTCCCAGGATAAGTCGGGATACCTTTGCTTGAGTGCCATTAGGGTGTCGATGTGACTAGTACCTTGGCCGACTTCGAGAATGCCTTGATTTAAATCACTAATACTACGTGGACGTCGATGGTCTGAGCGGTAAACGACTTGTTCAGTGATATTGTGGTAAACCGGCGCAAAAAGCATTTTTGCTTTACGTTCCTCGGTTACGGTTAAGCCCGCCGCAGCTATATCGGCTGAACCGTTGCTGATACCCTCCAGTAATTGGGGGAAGGTAGAGGGGACGTCAAATTTGACGTTTACGCCCAGCTGTTGGGCAAATAACATGACTAAGTCGTATTCGAGGCCAGCATAACCACCGTTGCTCTTGAAGTAAGTCGTTGGGTCAATTCGCGTTAAGACATGCAACGTGCCCGATCGCTTAATCTTTTCCAGCTTGTTTTTTGGCAGTAAAACAAACAGCATCCCGATTAAAGCCAGGATGGTAATCGCCCCAGTTATCAGTTGCTGGTTGCGCGTCAATTCTGCCGTAATTTTTTATAAGTATTGATCAAGCCATTGGTAGAGCAATCATGACTAGCAATAACCTCGTTATTCCGTAACTCTGGCTGGATGACTTTGGCAAGAACTTTGCCTAATTCAACCCCCATCTGGTCAAAGGAGTTGATATTCCACATGGCACCTTGTACGAAAATTTTATGTTCGTAGAAAGCCAGAATCGAGCCGAGGGCTTTTGGGGTTAATTGTTTAAAAATAAATGAATTAGATGGCTTATTGCCCTCAAATACTTTTGATGCAACCAATACGGGGTCATTGGCTTCTTCGGGCGACAATTCAGCCTTGACTTCTTCAGCGGTTTTGCCGCGCATTAAAGCTTCAGTTTGAGCCAGGAAGTTGGAAACCAGAATCTCATGGTGTTCAGGGAAATCGTAAAAGCTGTTTGCCGCCACCAAAAAATCGCAAGAAACTAACTTGGTGCCTTGATGGATTAACTGGTAAAACGCATGTTGGCCATTGGTGCCTTGTTGCCCCCAAATGATAGGGCCGGTTTGGTAATCGACAGAATCGCCAGACATGGTGACTGTTTTGCCGTTACTTTCCATATCGCCTTGTTGCAGGTAATCAGAGAAGTAGCGCATCGAATAATCATAAGGCAACAGTGCGTGGGACTGAACTCCAAAAAAATTGTTATACCAAATACCCAATAAGGCCATAACTACGGGAATGTTACGGTCGAGCGGTTGATTAAGGAAATGTTCATCGGCTTCATGTGCGCCTTGAAGCAATTCTTCAAAGTTTTCCATACCAATCGACAGGGCGGTAGATAAGCCTACCGCTGACCACAGGGAAAAACGGCCACCTACCCAATCCCAAATCTCGAACATATGTTCTAAGCTAATGCCAAACTCCTTAACTTTTTTGGCATTGGTAGAAATAGCTACAAAATGCTTCGCAATAGCAGAGGTATCGTTATTAGTTTGTTGCAATAACCAGGTACGTGCCGAATTAGCATTGACCATGGCTTCTTGGGTGCCAAAAGACTTTGATGCAACGATAAACAAAGTGGTTTCTGCAGAGATACTGTTTAAAGTCCGGGTTAAGTCTGCCGCATCAATGTTTGAAACATAATGCATCTTCAAGGTTTCCGTACCATAAGGCACCAATGCTGCTGTGACCATTTTGGGGCCAAGGCTTGAACCACCGATACCAATGTTAACAATATCAGTGATCGCTTTACCGGTATAACCGCGCCATTCGCCAGAGCGCACCTTTTCACAAAATGAGCGCATCTGCATCAACACCCGATTGACATCAGGCATCACATCATGGCCGTGCACGTAGATGGGACGGTTGCTACGGTTTCTTAACGCAACATGCAGCACAGACCGATGTTCCGTGGTATTAATTTCCGCACCGGAAAACATGTCGTGGATTTTTGCCTCAAGGTGGGTGTGTTTGGCAAGCCCAATCAATAAAGGAAGCGTTTGCTCTGTTATCCTGTTTTTTGAGAAATCGAACAATATATCATTCAAATTCAAAGTAAATTTATTGAACCGCTCAGGGTCTTGAGCGAACGCCGCGCGCATAGAAAAATTATGGATGTCTTTATAATGCCCTTGCAATGCAATCCAGGCTTTTGAAGTTGTCAGAAATGACATGTTTTAGCAGCTCCACTTGTAGGTTTTAAGGTTAAGTCTACGAGAAGGTGATGAGGATAGCAAGACTGATGCCCTGGGAGAAACGCTGTTAATTTAATAAATGTTATTGTGACCAAGTCACTTTATTTGTAAGGGGCTATATGCTAGAGTGCAAATCCGATGTTGACGAATAGAAAAAGTAAGGTAACTTGTGGTTTGGTTGCCAAATAAAAGACCAATGTCAGATAAATAATTCTATTAAAATAACAAGACTGGAAGGTGCAAGAGATGAAGAAAAATACGTCGCGATTCAATAAGTTAATACTAGGTGCATTGGCTGTGCTTTTTTCGGGTGCTTTAATGGCACATGGCGGGGCAAAAGGTACTGATACTGACCAATGTAAATTCGAATTAGAGCCAGATCACTGGATCCATTACACAGCATATCAACCCAACGCTTATCCAGCCGAAGAGTTTTGTGCCAACCTGCCAAGTATCAACGAAGCAACTATTTTAGTATTTGATTATCAAGACCAAAAATATAAAGACAACACTGTTGAGTTTGAAGTTACCAAAGAGCCAGAAGGTAAACGAGTGTTCTTTTTAGAAGGCGCTAAGCATAAAAAAGGCACTATCGAATTGAAAATGCCAAATGGTGTGCCAGAGGTCGGTGAATACTTGATTCACATTACTTTAGTACCTGACCAAGGTGAGCGTAAAGACGTACACATGGCATTTAAAGCAGGTGGTGGTCCGTCTACATCGGGCAGTATGAAATTTTTATACGGTATATTCCTGTTTGGTGGGCTATACGTTGTGTATCTAACTGTTCCAGCGGTTCGTAAAGTTGTTGATGGAATGTTCGGCGGTAAAAAATAAGTTTGGTTTAATTCGTGTATGTGGTTTGGCTTGGCTTTTGGGTCAAGCCAAATTTGTTTCAAGTTACCTTAAGGTTTCGATGCGGTGATAAAGTTTTATTCTATTGGACTGTTTGTAATTATTTTTTCTGTTTCGGTTTTTGCAGAGGAACCAGAAGATCATACCAAATTCCTCATGGATCATGGTGATGGGCATTTAATGGAAATGTCCGGTGGTATGGTGATGGGGCAGAACAGTGATAAGTTACCGGGCGGTTGTGACAGTATCTCAGAAACAAAAGAGATTACTGTTCATGCGGGTCACAAATATGCCGAAAAATTTCCGGGGAGGATGTATGCTTTTGATACCCAAGAGTTTAATTTCAAGCCCTGCACCAAGCTTACTGTGCATTTTATTAACGAAGATAAAGTCCGTCATCAATGGATGATGCATGGTTTGCCAAAATATTTGTATGCTAAAGGGATGTTTCATTTAGAGGTGACTGGTCCCGCCATGATTACAGGTACTTTGATTTTGCCACCGGGCGATAAAACTTACTTGGTTCACTGTGATATTGCACAACACATGGAAAAGGGCATGAAAGCCCAGTTGAAAGTGGGTGCAGGAGATGGTGATTTGCCTAGTATCCCAGGCGTAACTGCTCCAGCTAACCCTGACGATTACAAGGCAGGCTTGCCCGAAGTGTTTGCTGCTGCCAAAATTACTGAAGCTAAAATTCAGACCGAGAACGAAGCTTTGGCAAAAGCTGCTGTTGATGCTAAAGCGGCTAAGAAAGCTGCAGCCGAAATAACTGAATCTTGGGTTTCTGGTACTACAGTAATAGGACTGGCGATTGGTTTAATAGTCGCGGTTTTTGCGGGTAAAAAGTTTGAAGGTAAAACAATTTCTGAAGTTATCGCTTATTGTTTTGACATGCTAAGAGTCGTTTTCGAGTTTGGAAAAAAACTAATTATCCAATTATTGAGTTTATTTTCTAGTTCAAAAAATAAGACATTACCCAGTAAATAATTAATTGATTTAATTATAAAAAGTAAAGCCCTGCTCAATTTGCAGGGTTTTTTTTGACTAAATTTTTTCGGGTGGAAATGGAAGTTTGGGAGTTGTTTTTAAGTGCCTTTATCTCTGCTACCATTGCGCCAGGTGGCTCCGAGGTTGTTTTGGCATACTTGGCGGCAAAAGGTAATCACTCTCTGGCTGGATTGTTAGTCGCAGCAACAACAGGTAACACGTTGGGTGCGATGACTACTTGGGGGATGGGTTGGATGGCGGCAAAAAAATATCCGGCCGAATCACTATTGGCACTAAAACAAAAAAAAGCACTAAATACAATTAAAATAAAAGGGGTTTGGGTGCTGTTTTTTTCTTGGTTGCCGATTATAGGGGATGCCCTATGTTTCGCAGCCGGGTGGTTAAAACTCCCAGTTTTATCAGGGGTATTAATTATTTTAGCCGGTAAATTTTGCCGATATTTAGTTGTAGCCTGGATATTCGTTTAAAATTGCCTAACTTATTCTTAACCCTTGACTGACCTATAGGCTAGTTTTTTATCGTGTTACGCCATTTTCCTTCTGCCCAAGTTGTATGCGACCACAGAAAACGTGATTATTTTATCGCAATTTTCACCTTCATCTGCGTAGCTATTTGTTTAATAACTGATGCCAATGCACCTATAGAGAAGCAAAATGCCCTTGGCGTTTGTGCTTGGGTTTTTCTTATAGGTTTGTTGCTGGGTGAAAGCCTTGAAGTCCGGCTACAAGTGATGATTGCGGTCGGATTTGCTACCATCGGGGAACATTTCGCTTCTCCGTATATGGAAGGTTATATCTACCGGTTTCATAACGTTCCTGCATATGTTCCACCTGGGCATGGTATGGTTTACTTAACGGCGGTGGCTTTGGCGCGTTCTGGGCTATTCCAGCGCCATGCCCGCCAGATTGCCGTTTTTGTAGTGTTGGTTTGCGGGTTCTGGTCACTGTGGGGCATTAGCGGAGTTCCGGCGAAGGGCGATGCCGTGGGTGCATTGTTGTTTTGTGTATTTTTGGCCTATTTGTTCAAAGGCCGTTCACCAATGGTCTATTTGGCGGCTTTTTTTATAACGACATGGTTGGAATTAATCGGCACAGCAGTAGGTACTTGGAAATGGGTGCCAATAGACCCGGTGTTGCATTTACCGCAAGGTAACCCGCCTAGCGGCGTTGCCGCATGGTATTGTCTGGTTGATGCTGTCGCTTTGGGAGGAGCGCCAATAGCCTTAAATGGATTGAAAAATGCGCAAGAGCGATTAAAATCGATAAAGTTAAGAATAAACGCTTATGAAAGTATCGGCAATGAATAATTTGCTGAAATAAAGTAACTGCAAATTTAACGGCATAACATCTCTGCCGCTAACTGAGATTCATCAAGTCATATGAGGAAAAACAATGAAACGGCGAAATTTTATCGGATGGGGTGTAGTAGGTCTTGGAAGTACAGTTATTGCTCCGGCATGGGTCTCGGCAAAAGTTGTGCAACACAATCATGTTAGCGACATTTACTTCACAAAAGACTCACCAGGTCGTTGGAAAGAAAAAATTGCAGGGCATCTGCCCAGTATCGGCATAGAAAAATCCGGAAGTAAAATAACCATAAAAGTAGTTACATCCCATGAGATGAAAGGCTACGAACACTATATCGTTAAGCATGTTCTGTTAGACCAAAACTATAAATTCCTTAATGAGCACTTGTTCAATCCTGATAAAGAGCAAGCTGCAGTTTCTTCATTTACTCTGGAAAACTACTCAGGGTCTATTTATGCGTTGAGCATGTGTAATAAGCATGACCTGTGGTTGAATTCTGCCAATGTATAAAAATTATTTGTATAGCTTTTTAGTGCAGTCAGCAGATTTGGTAGTGCCTAAGTAACTTTCTAGTTGTTTTTGAAAGCTGGAATGGGAATAACTATTTAATATAGGTAAATGTTATTAAAGCTTTGGCAGTGAATGCCAAAAGTATTTAGTAAATTGTTTTGTTGTATAACAAACCCGAATAATAATTGTATTTTTAGGGCATTCGTAAGATTAGATGAATATTAAAATAAAAAAGCTAATCAGATATATAGACGAAAAATTTCTCAATAAAAACATTTATCTTACGACGATTAAGCTAACAAATAGGTTTTCCCATAAGTCCATCCTTTCATCTGATGGCTTGCCGGTTTCGCTTACATCCTATGGTAAACGAATTAATAGCGTTTTTTACACCATTGAATCTATTGCCAGAGGTAGTATATTGCCATCCAGGTTAATCCTTTGGCTGGATGAAAAAGAGCGTTATGATAATTTGCCTGTTACATTAATCCGTTTAAAAAAAAGGGGGCTTGTAGTTCGGTTCACTGAAAATTATGGGCCGCATACTAAATATTTTCCCTATGTCTTGGCCTATCATTCCGACAATCTCCCTTTGGTGACCGCAGATGATGATATTTTATATCCTATATTTTGGTTGAAAGGTTTTAGAGATGCTTATGCAAAAAATCCTAACCTAATTTATTGTTACCGCGCTTGGGTTGTTAAGCTTAATCATGAATTAAATAAAATTGAGCCATATAAGACTTGGTCAAGCTGTAGCACACTGAACCCAAGTTTTAGTAATTTCGGCACTGGCGTTTCAGGTGTGGTTTATCCGCCGGCATTTTTAACGCATTTATATAAGGCAAGTGATGGGTTTAAATTGGTTTGTCCGAAAGCCGATGATATTTGGTTGCATGTTAATGCCTTGCGGGCAGGCTATAAGGTGCAACGCCTTTCTCAGTACCCGCTACATTTGCAAACTATACCCTCAACGCAAGATGAAAGCTTGTATCACACCAATGTAACAAAAGGTCATAATGATCAACAAATAGCTAAAACCTATCAGGCTTCAGATATTGCGATTTTACGGGCAGAAAAACTTGTGGAAAATAACTCTAGTATTAATAGTTAAGCCAGTATTTTATAAATTTTTAAGGTTAATTAGGTTCGTCAATCACGGGGTTACTGAGTTTGCCAATCCCTTCAATTTCAATAGTCACAGTTTGTCCGGGTTTTAAATAACCGCGCGGCTGCATTTTTACACCCACACCACTGGGTGTCCCTGTACTGATGACATCACCAGGTTCTAATGTCATCGCTTGAGAAAGATAAGCGATCATTTCATAGCAATTGAACAACATGTGTTTGGTATTGGAGTTTTGCCGTAACTCCTGATCCACCCAGGTTTTAATGTTGAGGTTATGTGGGTCACTGATTTCATCCTTTGTAACCAGCCACGGGCCGAGTGGGCCACAGGTATCGAAAGATTTACCGACAGTGAAAGTAGGCGAGCGAAATTGCCAGTCGCGCACTGAGACATCATTGGCAATGGTATATCCAGCAATAAAGTCATGCGCTGTATCAATTGTTACATGCCGACAGCGTTTACCTATAACAAATGCCAGTTCCCCCTCATAATCTAGCTTATCTGATACTTTAGGACGCTGGATGGCATCGCCGTGGGCGATTACACAAGTACTTTGCTTGGTAAAAAAACTCGGATACTCAGGCCGATCACGGCCTGTTTCTTCAATATGGTCGGCATAATTAAGGCTGATAGCTAAATATTTCCCTGGCCGTGGTACAGGTGGTTGCAGTTTAACGTCTGCTAAAGGAATCCGATGGTTACCGCTAGCTATGCGTTTTTGCATCGCATGTAAAGCCGGATCCCCTGCGGTTATAAAGTTTATCATTGCTGATGGGAGATGCGTTTCACCAACACCATCGACAACTTCATTTCCGACGACTGAGCCAAAACGGGTAAAATTGTTATGGGTAAAGGTAACTAATTTCATTCTTAGAAAAATCCAATAATATATATTTTTGCTATTGTATAACGAAGCTGAAAGCATAAAAACAAGATATAATCGCCGAATTTAACCGAAGTTATTTAACCTACATGAGGATAGAACAATGAACGAAAACTGGATTGCCCCTTCCATATTGTCTGCCAACTTTGCCAAACTGGGTGAAGAAGTTGATAACGTGTTGGCCGCAGGTGCAGATATTGTCCATTTCGATGTAATGGATAATCATTTCGTGCCAAACTTAACCATCGGGCCTTTAGTCTGTGAGGCTTTGCGAAAACACGGCGTGACTGCGCCTATCGACGTACATTTGATGATTGAGCCTGTCGACCGCATCGTACCCGATTTTGCTAAAGCGGGTGCATCTATCATTACATTCCACCCAGAAGCGTCTGTGCATATTGACCGTACCTTGCAGTTGATTAAAGACAATGGCTGCAAAGCAGGCTTGGTATTCAATCCTGGTACGCCTTTACATTATTTGGATCATGTCATGGATAAGCTCGACATGATTTTGTTGATGTCAGTTAACCCCGGTTTCGGTGGGCAATCTTTTATTCCATCTGCTTTAGCTAAGTTGCGCGAAGTTAGGAAGCGCATCGACGAGAGCGGTTTTAACATTCGTTTAGAAATCGATGGCGGGGTTAATGGTAGCAATATTGGTGCTATAAAAGCTGCAGGTGCTGATACGTTTGTGGCTGGTTCTGCGATTTTCGGTAAACCGAATTACAAAGCCATCATCGACGAAATGCGTGCTGAAATGGCAAAAGCAGTTAAGTAGGGTATCCAAAATAAATCGTATAACCACGCTTAGCATAGCCAGCTTCGATTAATTTCCGTAGGAAAACCCCATGAGCCAAAGTCAAGCACTTACCTTCTTTCATAGTCCAAATACGCGATCGACTGGGGTACTTATTCTGCTTAAAGAGCTTGGTGCAGATTATGTATTGCGTGTGCTCAATATGAAAGTGGGTGAACAGCGCAAACCTGAATATCTCACGGTCAATCCTATGGGGAAAGTGCCCGCTTTAGTGCATGGGGATTCAGTAATTACGGAGCAGGTAGCCATTTTCATATATCTTGCCGACCTTTACGCAAAAGCAGAACTTGCGCCTAAGATTGGTGAACCATTACGCGGTTCATATCTACGCTGGATGGCTTTTTATGGTTCGTGTTTTGAGCCGGCAATTATCGACCGTTCACTAAATCGAGAGGCGGGGCCGCAAGCGATGTCACCATATGGGGATTTTGACATGATGTTCAAAGCCCTGACAGATCAGCTCGCCAAGGGCGATTATCTTTTGGGTGGAAAATTTACTGCCGTGGATGTGTTGTGGGGGGCAGCATTAACGTGGGCAACCATGTTCCAGTTAGTGCCCATGCTGCCAGTAATTGAGGCTTATATTGACAGGGTGAATGCACGTCCCTCGGTGCTTTGGGCGAGAGCAAAAGATGTCGAACTTGCTGCCACTCATGGTTAAATGATGATTAAGATCAGACCGGTTGATGGTGCTTCTTCTTCAGTCGTATCAGCAAAATGTTAAATATATGACACCCGAACAATTCAATTATTACGCTAGGCAGGGTTACAATCGAATCCCGGTAAGCCGGGAGGTATTGGCAGATTTAGATACACCATTAAGTGCTTACCTGAAGCTAGCCGATGGCCCGTATTCTTATTTGTTTGAATCTGTCCATGGCGGTGAGCAATGGGGGCGTTATTCGATTATTGGTTTGCCTTGTAAGACGTTGGTTAAAGTAATTGCCAACGAAATTAGACTTGAAATAAATGGTGAGCTGCAGGAAGTAATCATCCACGATAACCCACTAATCTGGATTGAAGAATTCAAATTGCGTTTCAATGTGCCCGACATTCCTGAATTACCGCGCTTTAATGGTGGTTTGGTAGGTTATTTTGGCTACGAAACCATCGCTTATATTGAACCACGGTTGCGGGCGGAAGATAAGCCCGATCCTTTGGGTTGCCCTGATATATTGCTTATGGTGTCGGAAGAGATTCTGGTTTTTGATAACCTGTCCGGCAAAATGTTGCTACTGACCCATGCAAATCCTGAGGAAAATGATGCTTATAATCGGGCGGTATTCCGATTAAGTGCTTTGACTGATAAATTACGTGACCTTAAAGCTTGGCCTACCAAGCATATAAACCCAATTGAGGTGCGCGAAACAGATTTTGTTTCTGGTTTTACCCAGTCAGGTTTTGAGAATGCAGTACTTAAAGCAAAGGAATACATTACTGACGGCGATATTATGCAGGTCGTGTTGTCACAACGCTTGTCTATTCCGTTTACGGCGCCGCCGTTAGATTTATACCGTGCCTTGCGATGTTTAAATCCTTCGCCTTATATGTATTACCTTAACTTGGATGATTTCCACATTGTTGGTTCCTCGCCTGAAATATTGGTTCGGTTAGAGGATGAACTTATTACTGTCCGTCCAATTGCAGGTACACGTAAGCGCGGCACAACACCCGAACATGACCTTGAGCTGGAGCAGGATTTATTGGCTGATCCCAAAGAGCTTGCCGAACATTTAATGTTGATCGATTTGGGTCGTAATGATGCTGGACGCGTATCAAAAACAGGTACGGTGGAGTTAACCGATAAGATGATCGTCGAACGTTACTCGCACGTGATGCACATTGTTTCCAATGTCACGGGTGAGTTAAAGCCTGACTACAGTGCTTTTGATGTGCTCGCGGCAACTTTCCCTGCCGGGACGGTTAGCGGAGCGCCAAAGATCCGGGCTATGGAAATCATCAACGAACTAGAGCCAGTTAAGCGTGGGGTATATTCCGGTGCAGTCGGTTATATTTCCTGGTCAGGTAATTTGGATACTGCCATTGCCATTAGGACGGCCATAATCAAAGATGGTAATTTACATATCCAGGCCGGTGCGGGTATTGTGTACGATTCAGTTCCTCGGAGCGAATGGGAAGAAACAATGAATAAGGGTCGCGCTGTATTTCTCGCGGTTAGTATGGCAGAAGCTGGGTTAGATAATGAGCCTGGGGGTGCAGTATGAATCCGGTAAAAGTTGTAATGATTGATAATTACGACTCATTTACTTACAACCTAGTGCAATATTTCGGTGAGTTAGGTGCAGATGTTGCCGTTGTACGGAATGATCAAGTTAGCGTGGACGAAATCGCCGCCTTATCGCCCGATAAAATTGTTATTTCACCCGGCCCTTGCACACCCAAAGAAGCTGGGGTTTCTGTCGAGGCGATTACTAAATTTGCTGGACACATTCCTATTTTGGGAGTGTGTCTTGGGCATCAAAGTATTGGTTATGCCTTCGGGGGTAATATAATCCATGCCAAAAGTATCATGCATGGCAAAACTTCCCAGGTACACCACCATAACACCGGTGTGTTCAAAGGTTTAACAAATCCATTTACTGCAACCCGCTATCATTCCTTGGTTATCGAACAATCAACCTTACCCGATTGCTTGGGAATCACTGCATGGACGCAAGACGAAGCCGGCAATATTGAAGAGATTATGGGGGTCAGACACCTTGGCCTGGATGTTGAAGGCGTGCAATTTCATCCTGAGTCAATTTTGACCGAACATGGTCACGATTTACTGAGAAATTTTTTGGAAAGATAAGGCTAGATTTTGCCAGGGGCGGAGAAATTTAATCCATTTGTAAATAGAGCTATAATGCTTACTGGAGTATTGTTAGTTAAACTCTAAAAATAATTTTCGGGCTCTGAAACTTTAGCAATTTTTTGTTGCCTATAAAAAGCATATCTTAAGGATGTTTGAGTTATAAAAAGAACGAAAAACTTGATTTAAACTAAACCTGATATAATGTTTTTATGAAGAAATTAATTACTATGAATGTTACTGATTTACGGCGGAAATTGCGCCGGGCTCCTTTGAGCCAGGTTGCTTCAGAAGCACTTTCTGAACGACGTAAAGTCTCAGACCGGCGAATCCAGCAGATGCCTATGTCTGATATACGCACCACGGCCGATGGTTACAATCGTGTTTGGCTCACTAGAGGAGAGAGGAATTTAATTGAGGATCTTTATTTACTCGACCCTAAATAAAGCCAATATTGCTTTGTACTTTAAATTTAATTTATCGGCAAGTTAGTAAGATACGATTGATTTTTGGATTTTATTCGGAATCCGGAGTGTTTTTGAGGCCGGAAAAATCATTAAGCAATTCAAGTTCCTTTGCATCAAGTTCATAAAAAGAATGCGTTTTTAACCTTTCGGGTAGAACTACAGGTCCGTACCGGACTCTAATTAGACGGCTTACGACAATATTCTGCGATTCCCACAGCCGTCTTACCAAACGGTTTCGGCCTTCACTTACCGTTACGTAATACCATTTATTCGCGCCTTCGCCAGCATAAAATTTAATATCATTAAATTTAGCCAAGCCGTCTTCAAGCTCAACGCCTTGCTTAAGCTTTTCAATTGCAGCATCGGGGATTTCACCCAGTACCCGCACAGCATATTCGCGTTCGACCTCACTTGAGGGATGCATTAAGCGATTAGCCAGATCACCATTATTGGTAACTAATAATAAACCAGATGTATTGATGTCAAGCCGACCCACGGCGATCCAACGCGAAGCCGTTAAACTTGGTAATTGGGTAAAAACAACGGGGCGGCCTTCAGGGTCGCGACGCGTAACCACTTCTCCAACAGGTTTGTGGTAAAGCAGGACTCGTGTCGGCTGCACTATGAATTTTTCCCAGTGGACAACGCGGTCATTTATTTGCAGATAATCGCCTTGTTTAATGCGAGTACCCAAGGTAACAAGGCTGCCATTCAGCTTTAAACGTCCTTCTTCTATCCAACGTTCAATTTCTCGCCTGGAACCAATGCCACCACGGGAGAGTACTTTTTGGATGCGTTCACCCAAGTCTGAACCAGGGGAATCGCCTTTTTTGGGCGTAACCGCTTTAGAAGGCTGTTGATTCGCTAATTTCTTCCATGGTTGTTTTGACGATTTGGTCGACGTTGGTCGTTTGGCCGTTTTCTTGATATCCACTGTGTTCCTGATTGTTAGGTAACGTACTATCTAAATTTAAGTCGAGCTCCTGAATTTCTTGCAAACTAGGTAAATCATTCAGGGTTGCTATATTAAAATAATCTAAAAATTGTTTGGTGGTGCCGTAAAGCGAAGGCCGTCCAGGGGCTTCCTTTTGGGCGACAACCTTAATCCATTCCCGTTCCAGTAGGGTTTGGACAATGCTGGAGCTGACCCCGACACCGCGAATATCTTCAATTTCCCCGCGGGTTACTGGTTGGCGGTAAGCGATAATCGCCAGGGTTTCCAATAAAGCACGGGAATAACGCGGGGGTTTTTCTTCAAAAAGCCTTGCCACCCAACGGGCTAATTCCTGCCTCACCTGAAAACGGTAGCCGCTGGCAACACGTTTCAATTCAATGGGTCGGTCACGATAATCTTCGGCTATAGACTCTATGGCGGCTTCTATTTCAAAAATTTGTGGCTGTTCAATTTCGGGGAAGATTTGTTGCACTTGTTTAACCGTCATAGGTCGGTTGGCGGCAAACAAGATGGCTTCAACGATACGTTTTATTTCCATATTAACATCCAGGATCTCAATGACTGGAGGTGGTTGCGGCGGCGGTTCTAACGTGTAATTCGGCGAAGGGCTCAGGCTGGAAGATATCGATGAGCCTTTCTTTACTGAGTTCGAGAATGGCCAGAAACGAGACGACGACACCTTGCCGTCCTTCTTTTCTGAGGAAAAGTTGCGAAAAAAGGAGGCTATCCGCTCCTTTAAGGTTTTCCAAAATGGCTGACATTCGTTCACGGACAGATAGGGGCTCTTTGGTGATATGATGATGGGTAAGTTGTTCGACCCGTTTCAGGACATTCTGAAAGGCCAACAACATCTCTTTCAGCTGGATGTCGGGCAGCGGCTTATCTATTGTCACTGTGGATACATCTACAATGGTGGAAAAAATGTCACGTTCCATTCGTGGCATTAGCTCGATTTCTTCGGCAACATTTTTGATGCATTCGTATTCTTGTAACCGTCGGATCAAGGTGGCGCGCGGATCTTCTTCCTCATCTTCCGACTCGGGCGGTCTGGGCAATAACATCCGGGATTTTATTTCCGCCAGCCATGCCGCCATCACTAGATATTCTGCGGCCAGTTCCATTTTTAAGTTATCCATTATCTGGATGTAACTAATGTATTGGTGGGTGATTTGGGCAATAGGGATATTAATGATGTCGATATTTTGCCGTCTGATGAGATATAACAATAAATCCAGCGGTCCTTCAAATAATTCCAGGAATACTTCCAGGGCATCCGGTGGAATGTAAAGGTCATCGGGCAGTTGGTTGAACGGTGTCCCGTTTACCATGGCAAACGCTTGGGTTTCAAGCGTTGGTGCTGTGATGGTTTCGATCATGTTCATTGCGTTATTTTAATAAATAAGCTAATGATATGTGCAGTTAAAGGCAAAAATCACATCCCTGCAATGGAAAAAAACAGACCTTGGGCAAAGTATAAAGGATAGGCCAGGATAACATTCAAGATTTTGGTATACAGCAAAACCATCAAAATAATAAAGCCATAGCGTTCAAGTTGATTGTATCGCCACGCCCATTGGGGTGGTAACAATGCGGTTACTATGCGGCTGCCATCCAACGGCGGTATAGGGATCAGGTTGAGTAATGCCAGGGACAGGTTAATCGAAATGCCTGCGATTCCTGAATATATTAGTGGCAATGCGACTGACTCGGCACTGACACCTATCGTCATGCCAATCCGGGCAATAAGCGCCCAAAAAACTGCCATCAAAAGATTGGATACCGGTCCAGCTAAAGCCACGATGGCCATATCGGAAATAGGTTTTTTGAAATTGCGGGCATTTACCGGCACGGGCTTTGCCCAGCCGAAAATAAAGCCGGATTTCAAGATTAATAACAATCCTGGCAAGATAACAGTACCAAGCGGATCAATATGTTTAATCGGATTAAGTGTCAACCGCCCTTGCTGGTCGGCCGTATTGTCTCCATATTTTTTTGCTACCCAACCGTGTGCTGCTTCGTGTACGGTTATCGCAAAAATCATCGGTAATACACCGACGATAACTTGCTGTATTAGGGTTAATTCATTCATTCTGTTTTCCTGTTAGTCCATTAGCATTGAAGCTTGACCTATGCCTTGCCTGATTATTTCAGGGTCGTGATCGGGAAACGCAATAATTGTGGTTTGCTGGTAAGGGATCATGCCTGCGTCAATAACCAAATCGACTTCATGTTCCAGCCGTTGCCTGATTTCAAATGGATCGGTCATGCCTTCAGTTTCATTTGGCAGCAATAAGGTGGAGCTAAATAGGGGTTCTTGCAATTCGTTAACCAATAATTGCGCGATTGGATGGTTGGGGATGCGGATGCCTATGGTTTTTTTCTTGGGATGTTGCAGGCGTCTTGGTACTTCCCGGGTGGCATCTAAAATAAAGGTGAATGGCCCTGGCGTTAACGCCTTAATTAACCGGTGGGCGTTGTTGCCCATTTTAGTAAACAGGGAAACTTGCGTTAAGTCAGTGCAAACCAGCGTAAAGTCATGTTTATCATCCAATTGCCTGATGCGGCGGATTTTATCCAATGCCTGCTTGTCACCGATGTGACAGGCCAAGGCATAAGACGAATCCGTAGGATACACAATAACCCCGCCTTTTTGGATGATTTCCACAGCGCGGTGAATAAGCCTTATTTGAGGATTTTCAGGATGAATTGCGAAAAACTGAGCCATTCCAGGATGGTTAACTAATGATAAACAAAAATCATTATACCTGATATTCAGCCTTTCTCAGTGATTTGCTTGGGCAGTGTTGGATTGCCCTTCTGAGTAATCCAACACTACTGGTATAGTTTACCGATTTTAACTTATCTACTAAAAGCTAAGGCAGTACTACAAAGTTTTTCAGGCTTTTGACTTGCGTCGTACCTTTGTTCACGACAATGGCTCCGGTTTTCGCGTCCACCGGCACTTTCGCGGTGATAAAGGTGGACGAAACTTTGGTAAAGCTGGCGTTGATGCCATTGAAAGTCACTTTGGTCACGCCGCTAAACTCACCCAATAAGCCTATGGTAGCGCCCACTTTGGCGGCGTCGGTGTCGGGTTTGATGAAGGCAGGAAGGCTGTTACCCAAACGGAATACCGTGCCGGCGCCATCGGATTGCCCGGCTACCGAGGAGGGACCGAACAAACTTGCCACACCATAAAATTGGCCGTTAGTATGCAAAGTTAAGCTGCTATGCCAGCGTTGCATGCCTTCGAAGCAACCGTCTGCCAGTGTGTTCATTCTGTAAAGTACTGAATAAGCCCCTAATGGACTGGTTTTAAACAACACCCCGCAATTGTTGGTTTTTTTTATACCGCCAGATTCTGTTGCCCCATAAAAGCTGCCATCGCTGCCCAGTATCAAGCCGGTAGCAGGGCGGCCACCTGAAGAAAAAGCATTGGATAAATTAAAATTATGGAGCGCGGTAAATGCCCCTTGCGGGGTTAATTTATAGACCGTGCCCGAAGCGTGAGTTCCGCCCCGCCACGTTGTGCCGTAAAAATTACCGTCATTTCCTTGCGCCAATAAGTCTAAGGGTTCAGTTCCTTTAGGAGTGGAAAAATGGTAAATAATGTTGTAGCTAGTACCGTTGGGTTTAATTCTGAATACCGTACCTACGTTATTTGTGCCACCTCCGACGGTTGTGCCGTAAAGGTTGCCGTCCCGGGCAAACAACAAGGGCGCGCGCGGTTGAGATCCGTCAACTACTCGTCCACTGAAATGATGGAGAATAGTGAATGCCTTAGTGCTAAGGTTAAATTTGTATACCATGCCTAAACCCAAATTACCCCCAGTCCGCGTTGTGCCGTATAAGTTGCCATCTGGCGCTTGGATGGGGGGATAGGTTGCTTCGTTGACTGAAGAAAAAGCAAATAAGGCCGTGGTTGCGCCCGCAGGTGTCATTTTAAAGATAGTGCCTGCCCCTTTTGGGCCACCGAAAAGGGTAGTGCCATAAAAATTGCCATCCTTGCCCAAGACTAAGCCACCGGCAGGGACGCGACCTGTTTGGCTATGTGTTAAAGCAAATTTGTGTATTACGCTAAAACTTGTGCCATCTGGCTTTATTTTAAAAGCTACACCATAGCATGCTTTAGTAGCACAAGAACCATTAAGCGTGGTGCCATAAAGCCAGCCGTCTCGGCCTTGAGCAACTTGTCCGGTAGGAGTAGAGCCTTCCCGCACGGCAAAATCATGCAGTACCTTAAAACTGACCGCCGCTTGCGCACCCAGACTGGCTGCGCAAAGGGTCAGGGCAATTAAGCCCAGAATATTCTTATTGATTTGATTTGATTTGATTTGATTTGATTTTAATCCATGTTGTCATGGCGTTATTTCCCGTCATTGATTGAATTGAAATCCCAAAACCGCCGGGTGACCGCATATTTCAATAGTCTATTTTTTGAAAAATGCAAGGAATTGTGTGAATTAACTAAGCTGTTGTCAAGCGTAACGTATAGTGAACTAAAAGGTGAGGGTTATTTAATGTGCTCTGCGCGGTGAATGGCAGGGACGCGATGCGCTGAAAGTACCCGTAAGAAATAGAGATATAAGCATCGCGTCTCTATGGGGAGACGTGCCTTGCTAGGGGGCTTTGTAATTAACGCAAAAACCTTCCCCCGCTAATATCAATTAACGCTCCATTGATATGCGACGACATGTCGCTGGCTAAAAATAATACCGAGCTGGCGACTTCTTCTGCCATCGTGTTGCGGCCTAAGGGTGTTTGTTTGCGGTAGTTTTCCAGCATTTCTGGTGTTGAGTGGATTTCATGGTGTTGGGTTTCTACTGTGCCGGGCATTACTGAATTTGTGCGGATTTGTGGGGCGAGTTCTTTAGCCAACGTATGGGTAAATACCATCAGGCCGCCTTTGGGTGCGGCATAAGCTCCGGCACCGTTCGCACCGCCGGTTTGCACCGATAATGACAATATATTGATAATACGGCCACTGCCGGTAGACCGTAAGTGCGGGATGGCGTGTTTGGTGAGCAAGAACGCGCTAGTCAGGTTAATATCCAGGGATTTTTGCCAATTTGCCAAGGTGGTTTCTTCTATTTTGGCGCGTTGAACTAGCCCGCCGCTGTTATTGACCAGAATATCCAAACGACCGGTTTTAGCTAGCAGGCTATCGATTGTGGTTTTAGCTTGGGCTTCGTCGGTTAAGTCGGCGGGTAATAACATCGCGTTGATGTTACTGGCGGTTAATTCGGCTAATAAGCTTTCCGCCGCCGTTTTGCTGCTGAAATAGTTGATGCCGATAAACGCGCCTGCCTTGCCTAAGGCCAGAGCGCAGGCTCGGCCTATGCCAACTGCGCCGCCGCTAACAAGGACAACTTTGCCGGTTAAGTTTAAAGTTTGTTCTGGGATCATGGTGCTGTCCTCCGGATGTTAGGTTAGGGTTTCTCCAGCAAAATTGAGTTCAATCTTGATTCCGACCGGATCATGTAAGAAAAGCTGGGTCATCGGCTTATCGGCTAATGCTCTGACTTCCAGGTTGTAGTTAATGCTTAGGCTATCCAAATGTTGTTTGAACTCGGCAACATCAACACAAGCAAAAGCGACATGGTTAAAGTGAGCCTTATCGCTATCATTTAGATAGTCTTCGGTAACAGATAAGTGGATCACGGGAGTTTCCCCGGCATAAAGCCATGCGCCATCCCGTTTGGAGAGAGCGCGAAATCCGGGTTTTAACCCCAGTACTTCCTCATAAAATGCCTTTACTTTGGGCAGTTGTGCCGCGTTGACTTCAATGTTGATGTGGTTGATTCCTAAAACGGCCATAAATTCCAAGGGGGTTATTGCATGATATAAATGATGAAAGTAGTTTGACTAACCGGCAAGTTGTTTTACTTTTGCCAATATAGCTTCGGCGTGGCCTTCATGGTTTACGCCATATTCAACATCAGCAAGCTTGCCTTGTTTATCAATGATGAAAGTGGAACGAAGGACGTGCATGCTTTTTACGCCGTTCTTTTCGCGTTCACGCCATACGCCGTAAGCTTCACACAGCTCACCAGAGGTATCCGCCAACAAATCAACTTTCAAGTTATATTTGTTGATGAAATCAGAATGGCTTTGGCAGTTATCTTTGCTTACGCCGATAATTGCCGTATCCAGTTTAGCGAATTCCTCGGCTAAGCCGGTAAAGTCATTAGCCTCTATCGTGCAACCAGGCGTATCGTCTTTGGGGTAAAAATACAAGACCACATTTTTTTGTCCGGTATAGTCCGCCAGACTGATTATTTGGTTGTTTTGGTTGAACGACCTGAACATCGGGGCGGGTTGTTGATTTGCTAACATGATGTGAATCCTCCAAGAACTTGGTAAATGATAATTAAAAGCCAAACGCGCAGGGGAAGCGTCTTTGGCATGATAGTAAGCAAACTGTGGAATGTCCAGCCAAAACTCCCTGAAGCGGTCGGCTAGCTGGTTTTTTATATGGCTGTGTAAAAATCAGGCTCATCTAAATTTAAGTCTTCTGTAAAATCCGATTTATATAATTAAGGAATGCTAAAATTACAAAAATTAACCTCTAACTTTAAGGAAGACAATAAATGACTAAAAAAGTTACTAAGGCTGTATTCCCTGTCGCTGGTTTGGGCACGCGCTTTTTGCCAGCAACCAAGGCCGTGCCGAAAGAAATGCTACCCATAGTGGATAAGCCTTTAATGCAATATGCCGTGGAAGAGGCGGTAGCTGCTGGCATTGACACGATGATCTTCATTACTGGCCGCAGCAAAAATTCCATTATGGAGCATTATGACAAAGCTTATGAGCTGGAAAAGGAGTTGGAAGCCAAGAATAAGGTAGAAATTTTAAGCTTATTGCGTAGTGTTACCCCCGCTAATCTTAATTGTATTTTTATTCGCCAATCTGAAGCGTTAGGCTTAGGTCATGCTGTGCATTGTGCTAAACCTGTGGTCGGTGACGAGCCATTTGCTGTCTTGTTGCCCGATGATTTGATTTATGACGGAACGCGTGGCTGTATCGCGCAAATGGTTGGCCTATACGAACAAACAGGTTCTTCAGTCTTGGGCGTGGAGCGAGTCGATCCAAAAGATACTGACAAATACGGTATCGTACGGACGGGTGAGTCCAAAGGTAAGTATGCCCCTATCGAGCATATCGTGGAAAAACCGAAACCGGATGTTGCGCCATCCAACCTTGCCGTTGTTGGGCGTTACATCTTGACTCCAGCGATATTTAACAAAATTGAAAACACCGGGCGTGGCGCAGGTGGGGAAATCCAGTTAACTGATGCTATTGCTGACTTAATGAACGACGAGCAAGTTCTGGCCTATGAATTTGAAGGTATCCGCTACGACAGTGGTGCAAAATTGGGCTTTTTGATTGCGCAGGTTGAGTATGGGCTTCGTCATCCAGAGCTAAAAGATGGATTCAAAGCTTATTTACAGGAATTTATGAAAAGCCTGTAGAGACTTCTCGTATTCGAGCCATCGTTACAGCTGCAAAGCTTAAGTTTCTGAAAAAAGCCGGTACACGGATGCCGGCTAAATTAAAAAGGCTAGTATTATTTTCTTCAATTTTCGTTCTAATCTCCCTCGCCAATCGGTTTTGTTAAAAGTAGTTTAATAGCCGCCTAAATTTTTTTACCAAGCACCTACCTGTTGATTCGAATCCGCCAATACTGAAATTTATTTTCCATAATGAATGTCAGTCTCCCGCTATAAATTAAAGTATTTTGTTAGCTAAATACTTTAACAATCTGATAAAAATACATTTTATTTTTATATTTTTAAGCCTCAAATATGCTGGCTTTATCTGTTCTAAGTTATTGTCAAAAAAAGGGAAATTTTATTTCCATTCCGAAATTGTTGTGCTATTCTTAATTCAAGTGGAAGTTTTGTGGTGATTTATGTAGCTTTGTGGTTTTTTGTGGGGCTACTTGGATAAAGATAACGGGGGGAGCTTGTTCCGCGGCAGTACCACAGTAAATCTTGATGAGAAAGGCCGGTTCGCCATTCCAACCCGCTACCGCGAGCGGGTGCAGGAGAAATGCGCTTGTCAATTAGTGGTGACTTTGGCGGTTGACGAACAATGTGTCGGCATGGACGGATGTTTATGGATTTATCCCCTTCCTGAATGGGAAGAGTTCGAACAAAAAATAAAGGCATTACCTGCATTTAATAAAGTCGCTCAGAAATTGAAGCGTTTTCTTATTGGGAGTGCTTACGAATGTGAGATGGACGCGCAAGGACGTATTTTATTACCAGAAAAATTAAGAAAATTCGCCAATTTGGAAAAGAAAGCCGTGTTGGTGGGGCAGCTTTCTCGTTTCGAAATCTGGAACGAAGATGCTTGGGCAGTAAAAGAAGCCCAGTTTATGGATAAAGACGATGAGGAAGCACTTAAAGAGCTGGGCGATTTGTCATTTTAATAAGGGTTTAACCAAGTGCTGCATAAACCGGTCATGTTGGCCGAAGTTCTCGAACAATTGGTAATCAAGGGATGAAGGTATTTATCTGGATGGCACTTTCGGGCGCGGTGGGCACAGTCGGGCAATACTAAATTTATTAGGCATCAATGGTCGTTTGTTAGCAGTAGACAGGGATTATGAGGCGGTAAATTCCACCGCCGCTAAAGAAATGTGTGGGGACAAACGATTCGCTTTAAAGCATTGCTGTTTTTCAGCGCTGGAATCAATTTTAGTTGAGGAGGCTTTGATGGGGCAAGTTGATGGTATTTTGCTGGACTTAGGTGTGTCATCGCCGCAGCTTGATGATTCTGCCAGGGGGTTTAGTTTCATGAATGATGGTCCGCTCGATATGCGCATGAACAATAGTGCCGACAAAACTGCCGCCGAATGGTTGGCGCTCGTTGATGAGAAAGAATTGGCTCGGGTGTTGCATGAGTATGGTGAGGAGCGCTTCTCCAGAAGAATTGCCAAGGCCATTGTTGATGCTCGCGAATTAACTCCGCTCACAACTACAGCGCAGTTAGCCAAAATTATCGAACAAGCGCAGCCGTTGCGCGAAAAACATAAACACCCCGCGACTCGAAGTTTTCAGGCTATACGTATCGAGATTAATAAAGAATTAGACGAATTAAAATCAATATTGCAGCAATCGTTAAGTATGTTGAAAAAAGGTGGCCGTCTAGTTGTTATCTCGTTTCATTCTTTAGAAGATAGGCAAGTTAAGCGGTTTATACGGGATGAAAGTGGTGCTAAATATGATCCAGGGAAGCTACCTATCAAACAGGTAGATATAGCAAAAGGATGTCTGGTTAAAGTGGGTCGTTTAATTAAAGCAAGTCCAAGTGAAATCAAGGAAAACCCAAGAGCTAGAAGCGCAGTGATGCGTGTTGCAGAACGGGTTTAAATTTTATGGCTAAAGGTTTTTTTGGCATCCGGCTAGAGAGTGCTCTCTTACTGGTTTTACTGGTGATTTTAGTTATATCGGCGTTGTCGGTGATTTACTGTAAAAATCATTCGCGGTCGATTTTTATCGAAATAGAACAGCAAGAGCAAGCCCTGGATCAATACGAAGTGCAATGGGGGCAGCTGCAATTGGAATTATCAACATTGGCTGAGCAAAACCGAGTCGAGTTGATCGCAAAAGAACGATTAAAACTGGTTATTCCACCACGGGACAAAATTATCTATATAAAGCCTTAAATGTTGATATCGAGAGAAAATACAGCAAGGAAGCAAGGCACTGATTTTTCGGGAAGAAGGCGATTTTTATTTGCTTTCATAATGCTGTGTATGGGTGTTTTAGTACTACGCGCCGTACATTTGCAAGTATTTAAAAAGGATTTTCTGCAAGAACACAGCCGTTATGTGGACACAGTTACTATCTCATCTTACCGTGGTCTTATTGAAGACAGAAATGGTGAGCCTTTGGCGATTAGCTCACCTGCTCACTCGATCATTTTGAGCCCGAAAGAATTACTGAAAGATAATGAAACGGTTATTCGTCAAATGGAAAAGAAATACAGGCGAGAACATAGCGGGGAAAAATTAACCGAAGTTCAAAAGCAAGAAGTATTAAGTGCTTACAAGCAAGACAAAAGCCAAAAAATTGAGCAGCTACAAAAAATTTTAAGTTTATCCAAAGAAAAATTTGATGCGTTATTGACAGAAAAAAAAGATAAAGGCTTTGTGTATTTGGCAAAAAAAATTAATCCTGGTCTCGCTGATCAGGTTAAAGGGCTAAAACTAGCCGGCATAGAAATACGGCGTGAATTTAAGCGTTTTTATCCTTCTGGCGAGGTAACTGCCCAGCTGGTTGGTTTTACTGATGCTGATAATATTGGTCAAGTTGCCCTGGAAAAAAGCTATGAAACCTTGCTTAAAGGTACGGACGGGAAAAAACGTGTGGTTAAAGACGGCTTGCATCAAGTTATAGCTGATGTAGAGAATGTGGCGTCACCAATACCGGGTAAAAACTTAGAATTAAGCGTAGATCAACGTATTCAGTACTTGGCTTACAAAGAGCTGCAACAAGCTTTTAAAGACAATAATGCTAAATCCGCTTCGTTAGTTGTTTTGGATGCAAAATCTGGTGAAATATTGGCTGCGGTTAATCAGCCATCGTTCAATCCTAATGCGAAAAAAGATCTTAGGGAGAGTTTATATCGAAACCGTGCCTTCACCGATATTTTCGAACCGGGATCAACAGTTAAGCCTTTTGTAGTAGCGGCGGCGCTTGAAGGACGTTATATAAAGCCGCGTGATTTCTTTGCTACCGAAGGGACTTACAAAGTCGGGCGGCATCTAGTGCGGGATGTGCACAATTACGGAGGGCTTGATGTTGAGGGTGTGCTCAAAAAGTCGAGCAATATAGGTGTGGCGAAAATGGCATTAAAGATGCCAGCAACGTATTTTTGTGACACCTATAACAAGCTGGGTTTTGGAACATCTACCATGACAGGATTTCCTGGTGAGGCTAGCGGTAGAATGCCAGAACCTGCTGGCCTTGGCGAATTTGAGCGGGCAACTTTATCATTCGGATATGGGTTAAGCGTGTCGGCACTGCAACTTGCTAGGGCGTATACCTCATTAGCCGATGATGGCATGTTACATTCGGTAAGTTTATTGAAACGTGATGAAGATATTGACGCGCACCGGGTGTTTTCAGCCAAAACTGCAAAAAAAGTAAGAACCATGATGGAAAGTGTGATTACCAAAGAAGGCACTGCTTATGAGGCTAGGCTGGACGGCTACCGGGTCGCGGGTAAAACCGGCACAGTAAAAAAAGCTAGCGCCCAAGGTGGTTACTCAGCAGACAGTTATTTCGCAGTATTTGCCGGGTTAGCGCCTGCCAGTGATCCGCGCTTAATTGTTGTGGTCATGATAGATGAGCCTTCATCGGGGCAATATTACGGTGGTTTGGTTTCAGCCCCGGTATTTTCTAAAGTCATGGGTGGTGCGTTAAGGATCTTGGGCGTCACACCTGACCAGGAGAATACTATGCCTGTCCTGTTGGCGAAACGTGGGTAGGCGTTTTGTATGAAACTTAACAGTTTACTCAAAGACTTGGTGGGCATAAGTAAGGTGCAGCAAGATTTGATCATATCTGTTGAAATTACAGGAATGTCGCTGGATAGCAGGCAAATTCAAACGGGTGATTTGTTTATTGCTTTGGTAGGTTCAAAAATGCACGGTTTAAATTGTGCAAGTCAGGCGATAGGGCAAGGTGCTGGCGCTATACTGTTTGATCCGGCAGAAGGCGGTAATGAACTTGCAAAAGCCATAAAAGCAGTCCCTGCAATTGCAGTAGAAAACTTATCTATGGTACTTGGCGAGTTAGCTGCGCGATTTTACGGAAAACCGTCCGAAAGTTTAAAAGTTATCGGAATTACTGGCACAAACGGTAAAACGTCTTGCAGTCAATTTCTTGGGCAAGTCCTAGATGATTGCGCAATTATTGGCACATTAGGTTGGGGTGATTGGAGTGTCTTACAAAAAACCGTAAATACAACGCCGGACGCATTAGCCACCCAAAGAATGTTCGCAGACTTTAAGGCTTTGAAAAAACGTGCTGTGGCAATGGAAGTCTCCTCTCATGGTTTGGCTCAAGGCCGCGTAAATGGGGTTGAATTTACTGGTGCGGTATTTACTAATTTAAGTCGGGATCATTTAGATTACCACAAGTCAATGGATGAATATCTGGATGCCAAGCTCAAGCTTTTCGCTAAACCTGAGCTAAAGTTTGCAGTCATAAACTTGGATGATGACAGTAGTGCAAAAGTTGTTGCTACAGTATCTGATTTGGTTCCAGTCTGGGGAATAAGCGCCCAGGGCAAATCCGTTGATGCAGGTCGTGGTGAGTCGATAATTGCCAAAAATGTAAGCCATACTGCCCAAGGATTCGAATTCGAAGTGAGTTGGCATACCCAGTCCCACCATATAGCCGTTCCCCTGTTTGGTGAATTTAATGTTGAAAATGTTTTATGCGTACTGGCGGTAATGTTGGCTTGTGGTATGTCCTTACCAGAGAGTGCTAAACGACTGAAAAATATTCAGGCTGTTGCTGGCCGAATGGAACCATGTATCGATAAAGCCGGTATGTCGCGTGTCTTCATTGATTATGCTCATACTCCGGATGCGTTGGAACGGGTATTGGCGAGCCTGCGTCAACATTGCCATCAGGCATTGTGGGTGGTGTTTGGCTGTGGAGGAAACCGCGATACTGGTAAGCGTCCTCTCATGGGAGAAATAGCCGAACGCTGGGCCGATCATGTGGTTATAACTGATGATAACCCACGCTTTGAAAGCAATATTGCTATAGCAAAAGAAATCCTGATGGGTTGTAAAACAGATAAAGCCATAGTTATTCAAGATAGAAAACGGGCAATTGAACACGTAATTATGAATGCTGATAGTGGTGATTGTGTTGTCATTGCTGGCAAGGGTCATGAAGATTATCAAGAAATCAATGATGTCCGTAATCCATTCAGCGACAAACTCGTTGCCGAAATGGCTTTAACTCAGCGGCGAGCGTCATTATGAACATGAAGCTTAGCGAGATTGCTAAATACGTTAACGGTGAACTCATTGGAGCCGATGTCGAAATAGGTGCGGTTAGCATAGACACCCGTACAATTAAATCGGGTGATTTGTATGTAGGTGTTAAAGGCAAGCAATATGACGGCAATGAATTTATTGAGCTTGCTGTGCAGAACGGTGCAGTGGCGGCGATTGTCAATAAAGGACGTTGCCTTAACTTACCTTATGTAACAGTTGAGGATGGTAGGTTAGCTTTAGGCCAACTTGCCAGCGGATGGCGCGATAAAACGAATGTTAAGGTTGTTGGTATTACCGGTAGTAATGGCAAAACAACAGTAAAAGAGATGGTTGCCGCAATCCTTGCTGTTGATGGTAATACTTTATACACCCAAGGTAATTTAAACAACGATATCGGTGTTCCGTTAACTTTATTTAGATTAACCGAAAACCACAAGTATGCAGTGATTGAGATGGGGGCAAACCACCCTGGTGAGATCGCGTATACCAGTAAATTTGTCAAAGCAGATGTCGTTATTTTGAATAATGCTGGTGCGGCACACATTGAAGGCTTTGGTAGCCTGGATGGCGTCGCTAAAGCCAAAGGCGAAATAATTGAGACATTAAAAGCAAAAGGTACAGCCGTCCTTAATAAAGATGACAAATATTTCAATTATTGGCAAACCCTTGTCGGTGAGAGAGAAGTATTATCTTTTGGCTTGAATGAATCGGCAGATATTTCAGCACACTCGATTCGTGCCGAGATTTTGGACGACAGTTTTGCGACGATATTTGATGTAATAACGCCTCAAGGAAGTACAACCATCACTTTAAAACTAGCAGGTAACCATAATGTTGCTAATGCGCTGGCAGCGACTGCGGCAAGCTTGGCATTAGGATTAAATCTGGGGCAAATAAAACAGGGGTTGGAAAGCGTTAAGCCGGTCACTGGAAGATTGCAATTATTAAGGGGACGCTTGGGTAATTTGGTAATTGATGATACTTACAACGCGAATGCGACGTCATTAAAAGCTGGTTTGAATGTTTTACAGAGTTGCCGGGGAGAATCCTGGGTCGTGCTGGGTGCGTTCGGGGAGCTGGGGCTAGATAGCGCAAAAATTCATGCTGAAATTGGCGAATTAATTAAGTCTAAAGGTGTTGTGCGCCTGTTAGCTGTAGGCTCCGATGCTGAGAATACCGTTAGGGTTTTCGGCAAAGGAGCCACTTTTTTTGCTAACCAGAATGACTTGATTAACAATTTGAAAGCCGAATTGAAAGGTGATGAAACAATATTAATTAAAGGTTCGCGATCGCAACGAATGGAAAATGTTGCCGCCGCGCTAGTCGAAAATTACAGGATTTAAGTCATGCTACTTTACCTTGCAGACTATTTGATGACTTTTGAAGGAGGATTTAGGGTATTTCATTACCTGACGTTTCGTGCCATTTTGGGGGCATTAACTTCGCTGGTTATTTCACTCATGATCGGGCCAATAATGATCCGAAAATTGAGCCGTAAAAATATAGGTCAAAGTATCCGTGAATTAGGCCCACAGTCCCATTATGAAAAAGCTGGAACGCCCACAATGGGTGGGACACTTATTTTAGTTGCAATTGCGTTAAGCACTTTGCTTTGGGCGGACTTAGGTAACCGTTACATTTGGGTTATTTTATTGGTCACCATGGGTTATGGGGTAATTGGTTTTATCGATGATTATCGTAAGGTTGTTAAACGTAACAGCGATGGGTTGTCTGCAAAAGCCAAATACTTCTGGCAGTCAATCATAGGGTTTGTTGCCGCCGTATTTCTCTATAAAACAGCCGTGTTACCGGCTGAAACTCAATTTATTGTGCCGTTCTTTAAGGATGTCATGTTGAATATGGGATGGTTTTATGTCGTCCTCAGTTATTTTGTAATTGTGGGTACAAGCAACGCGGTTAATTTAACGGATGGCCTGGATGGTTTGGCGATTATGCCTACAGTCATGGTAGCTGCAGGATTAGGAATATTTGCTTATTTATCTGGTCATGTGGGATTTTCCGAGTATCTTGCAATTCCTTATCTGCCTAATGCGGGCGAGTTAATCGTATTTTGTGCGGCTCTAGTCGGTGCCGGCCTTGGATTTTTATGGTTCAACACCTATCCCGCTATGGTTTTTATGGGCGACGTTGGTGCATTGGCGCTGGGTGGTGCTTTGGGTGTACTAGCAGTTTTAGTCCGTCAGGAAATCGTATTGGTAATTATGGGTGGTGTTTTTGTTATGGAAACCGTGTCAGTCATGATACAGGTGGCTTCCTACAAGATGACAGGCAAACGAGTATTCCGTATGGCGCCTATCCATCATCATTTTGAATTAAAAGGCTGGCCTGAGCCTAGAGTCATTGTCAGGTTTTGGATCATTACCGTTGTTCTGGTTTTGGTTGGATTAGCGACATTGAAGCTGCGATGAAACTGGATAATAACGCAATTAAAAACCGGTTAAAAAAGAGCCTCAAGCTTGATGGGAGTTCTAGAATTATTGTTGTCGGGCTTGGTGCAACCGGCGATTCGGTGGTGCGTTACTTATCGGGCTTAGGGCTTGATTTTACTGTGGTGGATAGTCGTGAAAAACCGCCATTTTCTGAAGCATCACAGTCATACTTGTCGAATATTGAGATTATTACGGGTGTGTTCGATGCAAAACAATTTCAAACGGCTACTCACCTTATAGTTAGTCCGGGAATTTCGCTGCGCGAACCGGCAATAGCAAAAGCAGTTTCTACAGGTGTGCAGGTCATCGGCGACATCGATTTGTTCACATGTTCAGTAGATGCACCGATTATCGGCATAACAGGCTCTAACGGTAAAAGTACAGTAACAACATTGGTTGGCGAAATGGCTAAAACCTGTGGCGTTAATGCCGGTGTAGGTGGGAACCTTGGCGTGCCTGCTCTGGATTTGCTGGAGCAAGAGTCAGCATTATACGTGCTTGAGTTATCCAGCTTTCAACTGGAAAGAACACATTGTTTAAATGCAGCCGCCGCAACTGTTTTGAATGTGACCCCAGACCATTTGGATCGGCACGAAAACATAATTGATTACGCTACCCAGAAACAGCGAATATTTTCTGGTAAAGGTGTTTTGGTAATAAACCTTGATGACCCTCTGGTTTCCAGCATGAAGGAAAAGGGGAGGCGTAACTTTACATTCTCGATTACACAGCCGGCTGATTTTTGTATTACCGGCAGTGGCGAACATGAAGCCGTGCTTTACGGTGGTAAACAGCTATTAGCCATTTCCGAGATACCTCTTGAGGGGCGGCATAACGCTGCAAATGTATTAGCTGCCCTGGCATTAGGTGCGGCTATTGGCCTAGATGAAAAATTAATGTGCCAAGCGGTTCGGCAATTTAAAGGTTTGCCGCATCGAATGCAGAAAGTTGCACAAATCAAAGGTGTTACTTGGGTGAATGATTCCAAAGCAACTAATATCGGTGCATGTGTTGCTGCCTTAGAGGGTTACAACCAGAAAGTCTTATTGATAGCGGGTGGCGATGCTAAGGGTGCAGATATGAATGAGCTGGTTGCCGCAGTCAAAGAAAAAACAAAATGTGTGGTTTTAATGGGTAAAGATGCCAATTTAATCGCGCGAGCGTTAAATGGTTGCGTACCGGTTTATATGGCTGAGGGTATGGACGAAGCGGTGGCTATTGCGGCTAAACTTGCCCAAGTTGGCGATAGCGTGTTGTTATCACCCGCCTGTGCAAGTCTTGACCAGTATAAAAACTACCAGGAGCGTGGAGATAAATTTGCCGAGGCGGTAGAGGGGCTTGCTGCATGAACATGCAAACCAGAAATAATTCGCGGCGATTTTATTTCGACCCCTTGCTAGTTGCTGTGACTGTTGCTTTGTTAATAATAGGTTATGTAATGGTGGTATCGTCTTCCTTGCATCTGGGTGAAGAAACCAAACAAGATAGTTTTTATTATCCAATACGGCAGCTAGTGCATATTTTTCTAGGTTTGGTATTAGCGTTCGGGGTAACTCGAATATCAATGGAAGTTTGGGCAAAGCTGGATGTGCAGTTGTTCATGTTAGGCTTAGTGTTATTGGTCATTATTTTGATACCTGGGCTAGGCGTTAAAGTGAATGGTAGTATCCGTTGGTTATCAATAGGCGGATTTCGGATGCAAGTATCTGAAGTTGTTAAGTTTTTCTCGGTGATTTACATGGCAGGTTACGTTACTCGGCATGAGCAAAATTTGCAGGGATCTGCTTATGGGATTATCAAGCCATTATTACTATTTTCTATCGCTTGCATCCTGTTGTTATTAGAACCAGATTTTGGTTCTTCAGTCGTAATTCTGATGATTGCTATGGGTATGATGTTCCTTGGTGGTGCTAGATTACAGCAGTTCATTATCTTACTGGCCTTAGTGGCAACACTGGCCGTATCGTTAGTTGTTGTCGCACCTTATCGGATGGCACGATTAGTTAGTTTTATTGATCCATTTAAAGATTACTTAAATTCTGGCTATCAACTTGCCCAAGCCCTGATCGCCTTTGGGCAAGGCGAGTGGTTCGGGCTAGGTTTAGGTAGCGGTATCCAAAAATTGTTTTATTTGCCTGAAGCGCATACAGACTTTTTATTTTCGGTAATTGCTGAAGAGACCGGTTTAGCAGGAGTTATTACAGTAATTTGTTTGTATGCATTGTTAATTTGGCGTGCATTTACCATTGCAATAGCGGCAGAAAAGGCGGATCAACAATTTAGCGCTTTTATTGCCTACGGGCTGGCAATCTGGTTAGGATTCCAATCGTTTGTAAATATCGGCGTAAACATGGGGATTTTGCCGACTAAAGGTTTAACGTTGCCGTTAATGAGTTATGGCGGCAGTAGCATGATGGTTATGTGTTGCGGCATAGCTTTATTATTCCGGGTATATAGCGAGACAGCTAACTTGAATGCGCAAGATCCGTATGCGAGGCCGAGATGACTAAACGCATAGTGATTATGGCAGGTGGCACGGGGGGGCATGTTTTCCCTGCTTTAGCTGTCGCCCAGTGGTTGATGAGTGAGGGTTGGCAAGTTAGCTGGCTGGGAACGCACAAAGGACTGGAAAGCAAAGTGATCCCCGAAAATGGGATTGAGATTGATTGGTTGTCGGTAGCTGGCGTCCGTGGCAAAGGCCTATTCTCGAAACTAACATCAGTCATTAAGTTGATTAAAGCGTGTGGTCAAGCATTAGTAATTTTACGTCGGCGCAAACCTGATGTTGTTTTAGGTATGGGTGGATTTGTGGCAGGGCCGGGTGGGTTAACCGCAAGATTATTAGGAATACCCTTAGTTATCCATGAGCAAAACCGTATTCCTGGGACGACTAATCGGTTATTGGCAAAAATTGCTAACAACGTTTTGGAAGCTTTTCCTAATACTTTTCAGAAAAAAATTAATGCTGTTTGCACTGGAAATCCTTTAAGGAAGCAATTTCATGATGTTCAACCGTCGAAAAATGCAGCGGAAGATAGGATAAAAATATTAATTATTGGAGGTAGCCAGGGTGCTCAGGTGTTAAACGAAGTTATCCCTGATGCATTGGCTAAATTACATGATGTTGAAATAAAACATCAAACAGGAAGTGTGATGCAAGAACAAGTTACCCAGCGTTATCAAACGCTAGGTGCAAAAGCACAAGCAACCGCGTTTATCCAAGATATGGTAGCAGCTTATGAGTGGGCTGATCTTATCATTTGCCGAGCAGGTGCGATGACGGTAAGTGAAGTAGCAGCAATGGGATTGCCAGCCATTTTTATACCGTTACCAAATGCAATTGATAACCATCAAATGGCTAATGCGCAATATTTATCAGATGTTGGTGCAGGTTTTATCTTGGAGCAAAAGGATTTTAACGCCGACAATCTTACTGAATTGGTAACAAAAATTCGTCCGCAGCTCAATGCAATGAGTAAACTTGCCAAGCAATACGCGCGTATGGATGCGACTCAAGTGGTTGCTGATATATGTAGCGAGGCAGGCCAATGATTGCCTCACCACTATCAGATTTAAGCCCAGTGTTTGGTGATATAAAAGCGATTCACTTTGTCGGTATTGGCGGCACCGGTATGTGTGGTATTGCCGAGGTGTTGTTTAACTTAGGGTACAAAGTTTCAGGTTCTGATATTAAAGAAAGTCCGGTCACTAAGCGCTTATCCGATATGGGGGTTGTTGTTGAAATTGGGCATAAACGTGAAAACGTCAAACAAGCTGATGTTGTAGTTGTTTCCACAGCTATAGACCGTTCCAATGCTGAGATTGATGAAGCGTATGTAAACAGGGTGCCCATCATCCCTCGTGCAGAAATGCTGGCTGAATTAATGCGCTTCCGTTTTGGGATTGCCGTTGCAGGAACGCATGGCAAAACGACAACGACCAGCTTAACTGTTTCTATGCTAGCTGAAGGTGGCCTCGATCCAACTTATGTTATCGGCGGACGCTTAAATAGCGCTGGCAGTAACGCTAAATTAGGTTTAGGAAATTACTTGGTAGCTGAAGCTGATGAAAGCGATGCCTCTTTCTTGTATCTTCAGCCGATGATAGCGATTGTGACCAATATCGATCAGGATCATATGTCGACCTATGAAAATAATTACCAACGATTAAAAGACACCTTTATTGAGTTTCTACACCATTTGCCGTTTTATGGCTTAGCGGTAATGTGTCTTGATGATGAAGGGGTCAGGGAAGTTTTGCCGTCTATCTCAAAACCAGTGACCACATATGGTGTGCATCAGGATGCTGACGTACGGGCGGAAAATATCCGTAAAGAAGGGATGCGGACTTCTTTTGATGTAGTCCGTAAAGGCAAGCAAAACATCATGTCTGTGACCTTAAACATGCCAGGTTTGCATAACATGCTCAATTCGCTTGCTGCAATTGCCGTCGCAACCAAACTGCAAATTAACGATGATGCAATCATCAAAAGTCTGGCAGCTTTTCATGGTGTTGGCAGGCGATTTCAGGTCAACGGTGACTTGGAATTTAACAATGGCAAAATAACTTTTGTCGATGATTACGGTCATCATCCACGCGAAGTTGCTGCAACGCTGGACGCATTAAGACAAGCGTGGCCGGATAGGCGAGGGGTTATTGTGTTCCAGCCGCATCGCTTCACACGTACGCGCGACTTATTTGAAGATTTTGTTCAAGTGCTTTCCACAGTTGATGTGTTGGTGCTAATGGATGTGTATTCAGCAGGTGAGCCTTCTATACCGGGTGCAGATGGTCGGGCGTTGAGTCGGGCAATTCGGGTGCGTGGCAAAGTTGATCCTGTCTTTGTTGAAAATCGAGAGGAATTGCACTCCCTTTTGGCTGGTATTGTCAAAGAGAATGACATCATTTTGACCTTAGGTGCAGGTAATGTGGGTCAAATTGCTTTGGAATTACCTGAGTTGCTGGGTAAAGAATTGGCAGCTATAGGAAAGGATAAGTGAACGAATTTAAAGGGCGTTTATTACGTAATGAGCCATTAGCCAAATATACCAGTTGGCGGGTGGGTGGGCCTGCCGATCAATTATATATTCCTTCCGATAAAGATGACTTATGTACATTTATCCGAAGCTTGCCAGAAGGCGAGCCAATCTTGTGGATAGGATTGGGCAGCAACCTGCTAATTAGGGATGGTGGTATTCGTGGCACGGTAATTAACACCAAAAATAGCTTTAAAGGTATGAGAGTACTGGATGATGGTTCGGTATATGTTGAGATAGGAGTGCCTTGTCCGCATGTGGCGAGATTTTGTGCAGATCAAGGTTTAGTGGGTGCAGAGTTTTTGGCAGGCATTCCTGGGACGATGGGTGGTGCGTTAAAGATGAACGCAGGTGCTTTCGGTGGCGAAACCTGGAATATTGTTAAAGCTGTGGAGACCCTAAGCTTAAAAGGAGAAACCACATGGAAGCAACCCCATGAGTTTGCTATCAGCTATCGCTCAGTAAAAAGCGCTAATACTGAATGGTTTTTATCTGCCAAATTAAGCCTTAATCAAGGAGATTCGAAGTTGAGCATCAAAAAGATAAAAAGCTTTTTAGATGTCAGGACGAAAACTCAACCAACTAACCAGCCCAGTTGCGGATCAGTTTTTAAAAATCCGGATGGTGATTTTGCCGCTAGGCTGATTGAGCAAATGGGATTGAAAGGCTTCAGCATTGGTGGTGCCTGTGTCTCGGAAAAGCATGCTAATTTCATTGTCAACACCGGGAAAGCAACGGCTTCAGATATAGAAACTTTATATCGTTATGTGCAGCGGAAAGTGCAAGAAATTTACGGAATAGTCCTGACAACAGAAGTATGTGTAGTAGGCGAAATTAATGAGGCAATAAGTGATTAACAGACCTGAAGAATTCGGACGAGTTGCAGTATTGATGGGCGGTACAGCCGCAGAGCGGCCAGTTTCGTTAAAAAGTGGGGCGGCAGTTTTTGAAGCATTGATGCGTAAAGGAGTAGATGCTGTTGCCATCGATGTGACAAGTAGCCCTATTGATGCTTTAGGTGGACAAGCATTTGACCGAGTATTTAATATCGTCCATGGCCGTGGTGGAGAAGATGGTGTGTTACAAGCCGTGTTGGAAGTATTGGGATTGCCCTATACCGGCAGCGGTGTAATGGCCTCGGCGTTAAGTATGGATAAGTTACGTACCAAACTGTGTTGGTTGGGTTATGGCTTGCCAACGCCGCGTTGGTATTTTTTGAAGTCTCCGGATGATATCGATGAATGTATTAGCCAGCTAGGTTTTCCCGTTATTGTTAAACCGGCGCAGGAGGGCTCCAGCATTGGTATGAGTAAGGCGAATAACCGCTCTGAATTGGTAAATTCATTTGAAACCGCTGCCGAATTTGGCTGTGATGTTTATGCTGAATCATGGGTGGTAGGCAAGGAATACACCGTTGGTTTATTGGATGGCAAAGCCCTGCCAGTTATCCGTTTGGAAACCCCTAACGCATTTTACGATTACGAAGCCAAATATATAGCGAATACTACTAAATACCATTGTCCTTCGGGATTGAGCGTTGAAGAGGAAAAAAGGCTTCAAGATTTAGCCGTTAAAGCCGGTGAAGTCATTGGAATTAGAGGTTGGTCTCGAGTTGATGTGTTTATTGATAGCAACAGTAAACCGCAACTCATTGAGATTAACACGGTACCTGGTATGACCGACCACAGTTTAGTGCCTATGGCCGCCAAGCAAGCCGGCATCGAGTTTGATGATTTGGTTTGGCAGATCTTAGCGACAAGTAACCGGTAAATGAGGCATGCAAGCTGTAAAAACACTCGCAGTAGTTGCGATTTTAGGGGTATTAGGATGGTCGTTTGGTAAGCAATTATTAACGGGTAAGTTGACTCAATCGTTACCGATTCGTTATGTCAGGGCAGAAGGTGTATTCCAGCACCTGAGAAAGGAAGAAGTCAAAAATGCCTTAATGCCTTTGGTCATGACAAGTATTTTTGATGCGGATATGCAAAAAATCCAAGGTACGGTAATGCAATTGCCTTGGGTTAGAAATGCATCAGTGGAGCGGGTCTGGCCGGATGCTATCGACATTAAAGTGCAAGAACGTAAAGCTTATGTGCGTTGGGGTGAAAGCGGCTTGTTAACCGAGAATGGGGAATTATTTTTGCCCACTAATGCCAACCAGTTTCAGTCGTTAGTGTTGTTGCATGGGCCGAAAGAGCAGGAAGCCAAAACGTTGGAAATTATGAAAGGCGTAAAAACAGCATTAGCAGACCAAACTCTGGAGTTAGCAGAGTTTAGTGTTAACGACCGTGAGGCTTGGCAGATCAAGCTGAAAAACGGCTTGCAAATATTGCTGGGAAGGACTGGGCAGTTAAATAAATTACAACGCTTTTTAAATACATTAAGCGTTTTAGGGCAAGACAAAATTGCCGCGATGGAGATAGTCGATTTACGTTATCCGAATGGTTTTGCGGTGTCATGGAAGCCTGATGTGCAAGTAATTGATTGGGGCATGCCGAAAGTACCCTAAAAACCAACAGATTGTCAAAAGAGACCACACAGAGTAATTAAGAATGGCAAAGAAAACAGAACGTAATTTAATCGTCGGACTAGATATAGGTACATCGAAAGTTGCGGCTATTGTCGGCGAGTTAACTACCGAGGGCAAAATAGAAGTGATCGGTATTGGTTCTACACCTTCACGTGGCTTAAAAAAGGGTGTAGTCGTAAATCTCGAATCAACTGTGCAATCCATCCAGCGAGCTATAGAAGAAGCCGAGTTAATGGCGGGCTGTCAAATTAAATCGGTATTTGCGGGAATCGCCGGCAGTCATATCCGCAGCTTGAATTCACACGGTGTAGTTGCCATTAAGGATAAAGAGGTCAGCCAATATGATATTGATCGGGTAATTGATTCCGCGCGTGCTGTGGCAATACCTGCCGACCAAAAAATACTGCATATCTTGCCGCAAGAATTTGTGATCGATTTGCAGGAAGGCATCAAAGAGCCGATTGGCATGTCCGGTATCCGTTTAGAAGCTAGGGTGCATATGGTCACAGGCAGTGTCAGCGCATCACAGAATATCATCAAGTGTATCCGCCGTTGTGGGCTGGAAGTTGAAGACATAGTCTTAGAGCAATTAGCATCGTGTAATGCCGTATTAACCGAAGATGAAAAAGACCTTGGTGTTTGTTTGATTGATATTGGCGGAGGTACGACCGACATTGCAATATTCTCCGAAGGTGCAATTAAGCACACCGCCGTTATCCCTATTGCGGGTGATCAAGTGACTAATGATATTGCGGTAGCGTTGAGGACACCGACAGCGAATGCCGAAGAAATCAAACGCGAACATGCTTGTGCGTTAACTCAGTTAGCCAATGCTGAGGGGGTTATCGAAGTACCGAGCATTGGTGATCGTGCGCCCAGAAAAATATCCATGCAAAATTTAGCTGAGATTATTGAGCCTCGCTACGAGGAATTAATGTTGCTGGTGCAATCAGAGCTTAGGCGTAGTGGTTATGAAGATTTGATTGCTGCCGGTATCGTGTTGACCGGTGGCAGCTCAAAGGTAATGGGTTTAATCGAATTGGCGGAAGAAATTTTTCATATGCCCGTGCGTATGGGGATGCCGCAAAACGTCACCGGATTGACTGAAGTTATCAAAAACCCAATCCATTCGACTGGCGTAGGGTTATTAATGTACGGACGAGATCATCAGGGCGGTCACGGGGGTATCGAATCGGATGAAATGGGATTTTTTGCGAAAGTGAAAAGTTGGTTTCAAGGTAATTTTTAATATTTAATTTTAATTAATTTACTACGAGGTAAAGACAATGAAATATGAGTTATTAGATATGAGCAACGACAATGCGGTTATTAAAGTAATCGGTGTGGGCGGTGGTGGTGGAAATGCTGTCAATCACATGGCAGATTGCCATATTGAAGGTGTTGAGTTTATTTGCGCAAATACCGATGCCCAGGCATTACGTAAATTGAACACCAACACAATTATCCAGCTAGGCGTAGAGTTAACTAAAGGTTTGGGCGCAGGTACTAACCCTGAAGTCGGCAAACAAGCTGCAGAAGAAAATCGTGATCGTATTAAAGATGTGATCACTGGTGCTGACATGGTGTTTTTAACCGCTGGGATGGGGGGCGGCACAGGAACTGGTGCTATTTCGGTTATTGCTGAAATTGCCAGGGAACTTGGTATTTTGACGGTTGCAGTGGTTACTAAGCCTTTTGCTTTTGAAGGTAAAAAGAAGATGGCGATTGCTGAGCAAGGTATCGCTGAGTTGGAAAAATACGTCGATTCATTGATTACTATCCCGAACGAAAAATTATTGCCGGTATTGGGCAAAAATGCGACTTTGCTAAATGCGTTTAAAGCAGCAAATGATGTTTTGTTGGATGCGGTGCAGGGGATTACTGATTTGATTGTGCATCCAGGCATGATTAACGTTGATTTTGCCGACGTTCGTACGGTAATGTCAGGCATGGGGGCGGCAATCATGGGTACTGGCGTTTCTAGAAGTGAGAACCGGGCGCGGGAAGCGGCAGAAAAAGCGATTGCCTGCCCGTTGTTGGAAGATATTAACCTACAAGGCGCACGTGGCATATTGGTTAATATATCGGCGGCCGATATGGGTATCGCCGAATTTAACGAAGTAGGTAATATCGTTCATGAATTTGCTGCCGAAGATGCAGTTATTAAAATTGGTACAGCGATCGATCCAACATTAGGCGATGAAATTAAAGTGACTGTTGTGGCTACCGGAATGGGATTGCCAAGGGCGCAAGTTATTCGGCCAACTGATAAGTTGATGCAAAAAGCGGCGAATGGCGAGCTGAACTATAGTAAGCTGGATACACCTACAGTAATGCGCCAAAACCGTACTGAAACAAGAGAAACTCGTTTTGGTGCGCAACCCAAGAAAGATGGGGACTTAGATTATCTGGACATTCCTGCTTTTTTGAGACGACAGGCTGATTAATCGATTCAACCCCGTTTCCCTCAAATACGAGGGTATTGTGATAAAATGGCTTTTTGCCTATACGATAGGGCTAATCTGATGATTAAACAGCGCACATTAAAGAATACGATTAGAGCCACGGGCGTAGGCTTGCATACCGGTGAGAAAGTCTATTTGACGTTGCGTCCAGCCGCCCCTAATACTGGTATTAGGTTTCGTCGTGTCGATCTGGATGACCCAGTTACCATCCAGGCGACTCCGGGAAATGTCGGCGAGACGGTGCTGTCTACCACCCTAGTTGATGGCGATACAAAAATATCAACGGTAGAACATTTGCTTTCTGCCTTGGCAGGTTTGGGTATAGATAATGCGTTTATTGACGTTAGCGCTGCCGAGGTTCCGATTATGGATGGTAGCGCAGGGCCTTTTGTTTTTCTACTGCAATCGGCTGGTGTAGAAGAACAGGATTGTCCGAAGCAATATATCCGTATCAAGCAAACTGTAAAAGTCGAAGATGGTGACAAATGGGCGGCATTTGAGCCTTTCGACGGGTTTAAAGTGACGTTTACTATTGATTTTGAACATCCGGCTTTTGAAAAACATGTCAAAACGGCAACAATGGATTTCTCTTCAACAACGTTTGTGAAAGAAGTAAGCCGAGCCCGGACTTTTGGTTTTATGCGTGATATTGAGATGCTTAGGCAGAATAACTTGGCATTAGGGGGGAGCCTGGATAATGCCATTGTCGTAGATGACCATAGAGTCCTTAACGAGGATGGCCTTCGCTACGCGGATGAATTTGTTAAGCATAAAATTCTTGACGCTATTGGCGACCTTTATCTGTTAGGGCATAGTCTTATTGGCCAGTTCACAGGATATAAATCCGGCCATGGGTTGAATAACAAATTGTTGCGGACGTTATTGGCTGATAAAGATGCTTGGGAAAAAATTACCTTTGAAGATGAAGGTCAAGCGCCTATTTCTTTTATGCGCTCAGCCGAATCCCCACGCACTGCTGCTTAACCGTTATTTTTTTGCTGTAACCGACTGAGCGTTTTGCTCAGTCGCAACAGCGCGTGTTGTAATTGCTGATCTTCAATTCTTAACCCAAAGTCCTTAATATCATTTATCACCGATTGTGCCGGAATAATAGGGTCGGGTTTTTTCAAAGAAAACGTGTCGTCAATTGGGCTTATGACCTTAATTTGCAATTCCGTATAGGTTTCTTTAATTAATGCCATTGAAGTTAAGATGGTTTGTTTGTGAAATCTCAATGGTGTTGCCCAAACAGATGAATCCGTATAAACGGTCAATTTTCTGCCTTGGCCAACGCAATGTACCGCATGTGGTGCTAACTCGGTTGGCAATGCTTTCCTGATTATTTGCAAAACCTTAAGTTGGACATCAATTTGCGCGGTTAATGCGCGAAAGTGTCCGTGCGAATCTTTTAATATATTTTTGAAAGTAACTTTGTGCCGCTTCATTTAGTTGTGCCGCATATAAAATTAACAGGATATCGCTGTTTCTTATATCGAGCTAAGTCGTTCATTGTTTTACCTTAAATATTGGGCATAGAGCTTATCGAGTAATTGCTTGCTATTCTCAAAATTAGCTGTTGCCAATTTTTCACTGACTGTTCTACATAACTTAATGAGCAAACGCTTATAAGGTTCCAAAGTTAGGTAATGTTTAAGTGCGGTATGGTTATTGACGATATTGCAAATCCGCGCAGCATTACCGGATATTTTCAAGCTGTCGCTTTTTGCAGCATTAGCCGTTGCAATGGGTTTCTTAAAAAATAGTGTGATATTTGCACCGTCAGCAGATATTTTATGTTCGGCTTCACTGAGGCCAATTTTTTCGCCTAATTTAGCTAAGGTATCAAAATTAAAATTGAATATATGCGCTTCATGGAATGTACTTTTTGGGGATTGGCAAGTAGCTTCAATAGTCGGTACTTCGACCACCAAGGTTCCTTCAGGTTTTAACAGGGAGTATAAAATTCCCATGACCGCTGTCGGATTTTCGGTATGTTCCAGTACATGCCATATGGTTATTAAGTCGAAGGATTCCAAAGGCAAGTCGACATCTTGAATAAAACCATTGCGAATATTCAAATCGTATTCTTTGATCGAAAATTCGGCATAACCTTTATTCGGTTCGATGCCGGTTACATCGTGGCCTAAAGATTTTAATAAATAAGCGAACTCTCCGCCACCGGTGCCAACATCGAGTATTGCTTTCGGTTTTGCTAACAAGTCACCCAACACCTTGTGCCTGGTTAAAGCAATTTTTCCAGCACGGAAAATGTGTTTAGGTTTTGGGGTAAAAGTGCCTTTGTATTCGACCCGGTAATCATCTTCATAATAGGTGCGTGGGTTATGTGGTAACGGATCAGTCCACACTAATCCGCAATCTTTACAGATGACTGTCCGTAACGGTTTACCGCTACGGCTTTGTGTGCCAATAACTGAAATGTCTTGGCCGCCGCATAGGTTACAAGGTTGCCGGCAAGATTCCTGATTGATTGTTTGCATACTTAATTTCTCTTTTATTGCGCTGCGCTATTAGCGTTTGTCGGGCTAATTTTAAGTAGATTATATTGGTTGGGAATAATAACCCAAGTCAGCTTAGGCCGAGACATTTTCTGAGGCGATCAGATTAATTTTTTGATGGCAATATTGAGTAGTTAATTTTGCCTGTTACATAAATTATTCTTTTATACTGTAGCCCGAATTATCTAAGAGTGCGCATGACAATAAGCAACATTAAACGTATTGCCTTAACCTCAGGCGAACCTGCAGGCATAGGTCCCGATTTGTGTGTTGCACTGGCACAAACCGATTTACCTTGCCAGTTGGTGGTTGTCGGCAATATACATTTAATTAAAGAACGCGCCAAACAACTGAGTAAAAGGTTAGGGATCTTCGAGTTTGATCGTGATGCTCCCATTGAAGCCAGTAGGGCGGGGCAGCTCACAGTATTACCGGTTGATATGGGGAATGAAAGTGTTACGGGTTGCCTTAATGTTGCTAACAGCCGCTATGTTTTGAAGGCCATAGCCAAAGCCACGCAGGGGTGTTTGAATGGCATGTTTGCGGCTATGGTTACCGCGCCGGTGCATAAAGGGATTATTAATGATGCTGGTTTTGCATTCACTGGGCACACCGAATTTATTGCAGATATAACTGGCGGCTTTCCTGTGATGATGTTGGCTACTCCAGGTTTGCGGGTTGCTTTGGTGACAATCCATTTGCCTTTGACTGAAGTCCCTAAAGCTATTACCCATAGCCGCTTGCGACAAGTCGTACGAATTTTGGAGCATGATCTCCGTACCCGTTTTGGGATTGTTAATCCAAAAATCCTAGTTTGTGGTTTAAATCCTCATGCGGGCGAAAACGGTTATTTGGGTAGGGAAGAAATCGATATTATCGAACCGGTGCTTACTGGTTTTCGTAAGCTAGGCATGTGTATTGAGGGGCCGTTACCAGCGGATACTCTATTTACACCAAAATATCTTGACCGTACAGATGCAGTGCTGGCAATGTATCACGACCAAGGGTTGCCAGTGCTCAAGCATATAGGTTTTGGTCGGGCAGCGAATATCACCTTAGGATTGCCGATTATCCGCACTTCGGTCGATCACGGTACAGCGTTAGAATTAGCCGGCACCGGCAAAGCCGATGTGGGCAGCTTGCGGTATGCTTTAGAAACTGCTTTAGAAATGGCTAATAGTAAACATGACTAACACTTTACATATTCCGCGTAAACGCTTCGGCCAGAATTTTCTTCATGATTACTCGGTAATCGCCAATATTCTCGCCTGCCTTAACGCCAGACCCGGCGAACACTGGGTTGAAATTGGGCCAGGTCAGGGCGCATTGACCGAGCCGTTGCTTGATAAATCAATTGTCCTGGACGTAGTGGAGCTAGACCGTGACCTGGTCACTTTACTCAAACATAAGTTTGATGATAGCTCTTCGTTGACTATTCACAGCGGTGATGCGTTGAGGTTTGATTTTTCCATACTGGCTAAACCCGGCGAAAAGCTACGCGTTGTCGGTAACCTGCCATATAACATCTCGACACCATTATTATTTCATTTGCTGGAAAATTCTGCGTGCATTGAAGATATGCACTTTATGTTGCAAAAAGAAGTAGTAGATAGGATATGTGCCTCCCCAGGTAATAAGCGGTACGGTAGGCTCAGTATCATGATGCAGTATTTCTGCACGGCTGAACATTTGTTTGATGTCTCTCCTGAGAGCTTTACTCCCATGCCAAAAGTCACTTCAGCTATTATCAAATTAACCCCGCATCTTAAACCGCCCGTGGAAGTGCGTGATATAAACCGGTTCAGAAAAGTTGTCACACAGGCATTTTCTCAGCGCCGTAAAACCTTAAGAAATTCGCTGAAAACTTTGTTAAATGAGGCGGGGTTAATTACTTTAGGAATTGATCCTAACGCCAGGGCGGAAACGATTTCACTCCAAGATTTTGCGAGGCTGAGTAATATTTTGGCTGATCTTGATCAAGTTTAAAATATTCTGCTTGGCTCCAGTTTTTTCTGAACGGGCATATATTTGAAATAACTTGATATATTATGCCGGATGTAACTTAATCTCAGCGGCATAATACCATCATACATTGCTGCATTTCATCGTAGTGATGTAAATGCAATTTGGATTTTAAGCGTGTGGCTTATATTGTTTTTGTTCACTTAGCGTGGCAGTGTAAAAAAATTGGGTTGGTTTTCAATGCCAATTTTCAGTAGCTAGTTCAGCAAAAAAGAGCTGTGGAAAATATAACAATTACTTTTTGACAAAGTAATTGTAATCGCCAAATTTGCCTTTTAATGTCATTTTTTTGTCGTCTATTTCAACGACTGTAAACATGTCAAACCGGCTGCCGCCTAAAACCTCAATTTTTAATTTACCATCTACGACATCGTAAGGAACAGGGGGCTGATCGTAATAAGTCCCTTCTCGTGGGATGTGCAAAATCGTTACTTTGCCATCATCTTTAAACACCCACGTGTCTTCGCGTGCAGCAGGACGCCTATCATTTAATGAATTTTTAGTTGTTTCTAGCTTCCAGGTGCCTTCTACCTCACTCTTGGATTGCAGCAGCACATCGGCATGAGCCGTAATGCCAAATGTGGGTAATCCTAATAGTACGACGGTTAGTATTAGTTGTTTCATAGTCATTCCTTATATTAAAGCAGTATTATACGCACAATCATACTGATTGGGAGGTGGCTTAATAGGTAATAATGGTATGTAAGACCGGTCTAAAAACAGTTTGATTGGCTGTTAAGTCCTGTTTGGGGCTGGCTCAGAAAGCTTGGTACGTACTACTTTGAAAATGTCTGGTTACCGGTAATTAAAGCGCAACATACCTGATAAAATTTGGGTGAATCACAATGCTAAGGTGGATTAAATTTTGATAGTTCAATCAGTATGTAATTTGTAATTTAAGCGGAAAGGATCGACAGGACATAATCACTGTCGATCCTTTGGATTTTGTCTTTGTTGATATTAAAAAATTAATATGTTGTTGAATAATAGATCATAAGCCTTCAATGCCATCAATTCCTTCAATTGTCCAATTTTCAAAATCTCGGACACCCTCTTGATTGTCACCATTTTCATACGTTATCCGGCAGACATATTTCTGGCTTCCAGCGCTGCTTGAAGTCGCTAAGTTAAGCTCACTAGTAATGATGTAATGATAGTTTCCCATAGTCCATGCTTTTGTAGGTTTCTGTGAGAAAGAGACTGCAGAATCTGAACCCAATTTGGATTTTATATAATTGTTGCAATGCATGAAGCCAAGTTCGGTAATTTCATTAGAAATAGGATATTGGCTTGCTTGATCTTTGTTGTCTTCCATAAAAGCATCTGATTTAACAACATCGTAAACCAAAGGAAGTAAAATTTTCTGGGTAAAAACAAGCAAAACACCTAGGCCAATGACCAGATATAACAATGATAATTTATTCATGATAATGCTTAATTATGTTGTATTTAATAAAAATTCAGTGTATCAGAAAAAAAGTATTGTTAAAGAATTTTAAAGTGTAAATGGGCAAGGTGAATGCGTTGAAAAGCATGCAGTAATCTTCCTCAATAATTTTGACTTGACACGTATAATCGAACTGGTAGACTTACAACTCGCTAAATGGATTAAGTGACATCATCAGATAGATTTAAGCTTTCTTGTGATGAGAATAAGGACTAAACATTGACTCCCGGTTGTATTTTCCGGGTATTTGATAATTCTTAGGAGGTAGAAATGGCAGCTACAACTGAATCAGTAAAAGCTGATGCTGCGGAAGCACCGCTGTTGAATAAAAGAAATTTAATTCTCGGTGTTGCACTTTATTGCGTTTTTTACGCATGGGTTCGTTGGTATGAAGGTGTCTATGGCTGGTCAGCCGGTATGGATTCATTCGCGCCTGAATTCGAAACATATTGGATGAACTTCCTTTACATAGAGTTCGTTTTAGAAGTAAGTACTGCAGGTATCCTGTGGGGTTACATCTGGAAATCTCGTGACCGTAAAGTTATGTCAATTACTCCTAGAGAAGAGTTAAGAAGACATTTTACACACTGGACTTGGTTAGTATGCTACGGCGTTGCTATCTATTTCGGTGCTAGCTACTTTACTGAGCAAGATGGTACATGGCATCAAACAATCGTTCGCGATACTGACTTTACACCAAGTCATATCATCGAATTCTATTTGAGCTACCCGATCTACATCATTACTGGTGGTGCATCTTTCTTGTATGCTAAAACTAGATTGCCAACTTACCAACAAGGTAACTCTATTCAATATATGGTTGCTACAGTTGGTCCATTCATGATTTTGCCAAATGTTGGCTTGAATGAGTGGGGTCATACTTTCTGGTTTATGGAAGAATTGTTTGTTGCTCCTTTACACTACGGCTTTGTATTCTTCGGATGGTCAGCTTTAGGTGTATTAGGTGTGGTAGGCATTGAAGTTGAAGCACTTGCTAAACTGCTGAAAAAAGATCTAGCTTAATAAATTAAGTTGAATCTTAGGTTGTAATTACTATCTCCCCCGCGCTGCTTCATTTAGCCTAGCTGAATGAAGCAGCTCTGAAAGGGGAAGTTGAGTGATTAATATAACAATAATTTAAATCCTTTAGGAGGTAAGCTAATGAGCGCATCTCAATCAGCTGTACGTTCACGCGCAGAAGCAGTAAAAGTTTCTCGCACGTTCGATTGGTTAATTTGTTTCACATTATTCTGGGTTGTTCTGGGTGGTTATCACGTTCACTTTATGCTCGTAGCAGGTGACTGGGATTTCTGGTCAGATTGGAAAGATAGACGTCTTTGGGTAACAGTAATGCCTATTATGGCTATTACCTTTTGCGCGGCTGTCCAAGCAGTTTTATGGTGGAGATATCGTATCGCATTCGCTGCAACATTCTGTGTACTAGGTTTGTTGTTTGGTGAGTGGGTAAACAGATATTTCAACTTCTGGGGTTGGACTTATTTTCCAATCAACTTCGTGTTCCCTTCACAATTAATTCCTGGCGCTATCATTCTTGACGTAGTCTTGTTGCTGTCTAACAGCATGCAGTTGACTGCCGTTGTTGGTGGTTTGGCGTTTGGTTTAATTTTCTACCCAAGCAACTGGCCAGTAATCGCTCCTTTGCATTTACCTGTTGAATACAATGGTATGATGATGACCTTGGCTGACTTGTCAGGTTACCACTATGTTAGAACCGGTATGCCTGAGTACATTCGTATGGTTGAAAAAGGTACACTGAGAACATTCGGTAAAGACGTTGCTCCAGTATCAGCGTTCTTCTCTGGTTTCGTGAGTATCATTGTTTATTTCGTATGGCATTTCTTTGGTAGATGGTTCGGAAGCACCGCTTTCACCAAAGCGTCATAAGAAAACAATAATCATATAAAATAAATATAACAATCTTGTTTTTTAAATTTCTAAAAAACTTAAGATACTCAAAAAACTATAGATTCTCTATTATAGAGGAGGATATATGAATAAAATTAAAGACGGGATAGCTAGATTGTCCTTTGTCGCATTGTTGATTACTGTAACAGCAGCAATGTTTTATACTCCTACCGCAGCAGCTCATGGTGAGAAATCACAGGCTGCGTTTATGCGGATGCGTACAATACATTGGTATGACCTTAACTGGTCTAAAGATACAGTTCCTGTTAACGATACGATGACTGTTTCAGGTAAATTCCACGTTTTCGCGGGATGGCCAGAAACTGTTGCAAAACCAGAAGTATCATTCCTGAACATTGGTATGCCCGGTGCGGTATTTATACGTGCAGGATCATGGGTTGGTGGGCAATTAACACCACGTTCTGTTTCATTGGAACTGGGCGAAACTTATGAATTCAAAGTATTGTTAAGAGCGCGTCGTCCTGGTGACTGGCACGTTCACTCTATGATGAATGTTCAAGACGGTGGTCCAATCATCGGTCCTGGTAAATGGGTTACAATTACTGGTTCTATGAGCCAATTTACAAACCCAATTACCACTTTGACTGGTCAAACTATCGACCTTGAAAACTGGAACTTAGGTAATATTTATTTCTGGCATGCATTTTGGTACGCGTTTGGTCTTTTATACATAATCTACTGGCTACGTAAGCCTGTATTCGTTCCACGTTTGATAGCAATGCAATCAGGGAAAGAAGATTCTTTGATTACTCCTACTGACAAAAAAGTTGGTATTGGTTTCGCATTAGCGACACTTGCTATAGTTGCTGGTTCTATGCAAGCTACAAATGAAGCGTACCCAATTACTACTCCTTTGCAAGCTGGTTTGTTGCGTGGTATGAAACCAATTGAAATGCCTGCAAGAACTATCTCTGTCAAAGTTGATAGTGCAACATATCGGGTACCTGGTCGTGCAATGCAAATGTCACTGACAATCACTAATAACGGTGATTCCCCAGTGCGTTTAGCTGAGTTCGAAACAGCTAGTGTACGTTTCTTGGATCCAGCTGTTTATGAAGATGATACGGCTTATCCTGATGACTTGTTAGCTGAAGAAGGTTTGACTGTTAGCGATAACAGCCCACTTGCTCCAGGTCAAACAAGAACTGTAGAAGTTACTGCATCTGATGCCGCTTGGGAAGTATATCGTCTTGCTGACTTAATATACGATCCAGACAGCCGTTTTGCTGGTTTATTGTTCTTTACCGATGAAGGCGGTAACCGTCAAATGGTTACTGTTGATGCACCATTAATCCCAACATTTATTTAATGTTGAATGAGTATTAGTTAATACTATTACTCTGTAGGATTTGAAACCCCGTTACTTTTGGTAGCGGGGTTTTTTTATGTAAATAATTTTTATAAAATTCGAATAATTTACTGAATAGAGAAGGTTATGGTTATGAATAAAATACACTGCGACTGCACCTATTGTAATTATGTACGCTAAAATTCTTGGAAGATTTAGTCGGCCACAGAGATAACAGTGTTAGGAGTGAATTTATGGTTGTGCTGATAGCCTATACTCAGCAAATATTGTGATTTCGCGGCCAATTATTTTCGCAGCGGCATCGGATAGGGTGCAGTATAATGTAGCAAGATTTTGTCTGGGACACGCGCGTTTTTTGTTGGTTTTTCGAGCTGGACAGCTAGATTATCTTATTGGAAAACTACCGTTAAATTCGGGTTGCATGGTGAAATATTTCGCTGAAACCAGGATGCGAATAAATAGAACGGGTAAAGTCTTCAATATTGGCTGAAAACTCTATTGCTAAAGATGCTTCACAAATAAGTTCTGCGCTGTTGCTACCAATAATATGGACACTAACTATTTGGTCGTTTATATCAGTAATTATTTTAATAAAACCTAGTGTTCGACCTGTAGCTTTAGCATGAAAATTATTTTGAAAATAGTAAGAAAAACATTTAATCTGTTCTCCCATTGCTTTTAAGTTTTGTTCAGATTGACCAACCCATGAAATTTCTGGTTCGGTATAAATAACATTAGGCATTGTTAAATAATTAAACGAACTACTTTGGCGACCTGCTATTTGCTCAGCAACAAGAATTCCTTCAGATATACCTTTATGGCTTAACATCGGGCCATGTAGCGTCAAATCACCAATTGCATAAACACCAGGCAAATTTGTCCGATATTTTTCATCAATATGAACAAATCCGTTCTCATCGAGTAATAAATTAGCTTCGGGAGCAGCTAAATATTCTGAATTAGGTTTACGCCCTGATGCGACAATTAGCTTGTCAATCTTTATTGCATGGATACCGTCTACGTCTTGATATTCGACAACTACTTTTTTACCGACTATATGCGTTGAAATAACTCGAGTCCCTAATCTGAGTTCAATGCCTTGTTCAGTAAATATTTGATAGGCTAAACTAGATATTTGATTATCTGCAACACTTAAAAAGACTTCTTGAGCTTCTAAAATGATTACTTTCACACCTAATCTGTTCCAAATACCGGCTATTTCCAATCCAATAATACCCGCGCCAAGAATTGCAATTGATTTTGGCAATTCATATAGATTTAACGCAGAGGAGGAATCAAGTATAAATTTATTATCTACAAGAGCGAACGGTAATGAAACTGGGGATGAGTCTTTTGCTAATATTATATAATTAGCATTAAAAGTTTCTTTTAAATCATCTGAGGATGACACCGTTTGAACCGTATTATAGTTAAGTAACTGTGCATCTACAGGCAGGAAATCGACTTGGTGGTCAGATAGTTTTTTAAGCAAATATTCATCTGCATCTGATAATACAGAATTTTTTCTTTGTATCATTTGTTGTAAATCAATTGTTACGCCTTCGACATATATGCCATGGATATTTATTGATTCTGTGATATTTTCGTACAATTTAACCGATTCCAATAGTGCAATAATACTCAAATTCTCAAAACATGTATCTCCACTGAAATTCAGATTTGTTGCCGTTGTATCAATATTCTTGCCAATACATAAAGTTTTTAATTCTAGCTGGGCACATTTTAAGGCAGTAGCGTGAGCTATAGCGCCAGAGCCTAAAACTATTACGTCATATTTGTTTTTTAAAATAGACATTTATCAGATATTTAATAACAAATGTGCAGGCGATTCGAGACATTCTTTAATGGTAACTAAAAATTGTACGGCATCACGCCCATCCACAAGCCGGTGATCATATGATAAAGCCAGATACATTATAGGTCTTATTACTATCTCTGAGTTTTCAACTACTGGTCGCTCTTTTATAGCGTGCATTCCTAAAATAGCGCATTGCGGCGGATTAAGGATAGGTGTTGATAACATAGAGCCAAAAACACCTCCGTTAGTAATTGTAAATGTACCTCCCTGTAAATCTTCAAAGCTTAAGCTGCCAGATTTTGCTTTTTCACCATAATCGGTAATGCCCTTTTCAATACCTGCAAAATCAAGTTGATCGGCATCGCGTAGAATAGGCACTATCAAACCTCTTTGGGTACTAATAGCAATTCCAATATCATAATAACCGTGATAAATAATGTCTTTTTGGTCAATAGATGCATTGATAGCAGGGTATTTTTTTAATGCTTCAATAGATGCTTTAACGAAAAATGACATGAACCCCAGTTTGACGCTATGTTTTTGTTCAAAGCGAGATTTATATTGATTTCGTAAATCAATAATATTTTGCATATTGACTTCATTGAAAGTTGTCAACATTGCAGCGTTTTGTTGGGCTTGCAGTAATCTTTCGGCAACCTTTGCCCGTAAACGGGTCATGGCAACACGTTGTTCAGGCCTATGTGGCATTGATGGCATGGAAGGGGCTTCAACAGTTGGGTGTAATGCTTCAGCAATTTTAACTGACGTTTCTTTTTCTTGATTAGGTGATTCAATTACTCCAGTTTGTTGTTTCTCAAGATGAGTCACAATATCCATTTTAGTAAGACGTCCGTCTTTTCCACTGCCTTTTAATTCCGCCGGATTTAAATCATTTTCATGAACTAGTCGTCGAATTGAAGGGCTAAGTGGTGGAATCGGTTTTTCCTCGGCAGTAAGTGTATTATTTTCGAGAGTTGCTGGTTGCACCAAACCGGCTTCGATGGTGGCTAATATTTCTCCGCCAGTTACGATTGATCCGTTATTTTTAGCAATGCTAGTAAGCACACCTGATTCAGGTGCTGGTACTTCAAGCACAATTTTATCGGTTTCTAAATCGACTAGATTTTCATTTTTTGCAATCCTATCACCAGGATTTTTATGCCACGTAATAACAGTAGCATCGGCAACAGATTCGGGTAGATTGGGGACTAAGACATCAATGCTCATGTTATTTTCCTGAGGGGTTACCATATAAGGCAGAGTGGACTACTGCTTTTTGTTGTTCGATGTGGACATGAAAATGACCGACAGCGGGTGATGCTGAGGCTTCACGTCCTGAATAGCTAACTTTTATGTGTTCGGGAAGATTGTCAATAAAATGATGTTTTGATTGATACCACGCCCCTTGATTTTGTGGCTCTTCCTGACACCAAACAAATTCTTTAATATTAGTGTATCTAGCAATTTCAGTGCTGAATGCCTCAATTGGAAAGGGGTAAAGCTGTTCTATCCTAGCAATTGCAACATGGTTCAAATGATCCAGGCGACGGGTTTCTATTAAGTCGTAATAAACTTTACCTGCGCAGAAAACTAGCCGAGTCACTTGCTTTGGGTTGAGAGGTTCCTGATCGCCAATAACAGGCATAAATTCAGCATGGGCCAAATCCTCAAGGGTTGAAACCGCAAGCTTATGACGCAACAAGCTTTTTGGGCTCATTATAATTAACGGTTTTCGGTACTTACGAATGAGTTGCCTTCTAAGTAAATGAAATATCTGTGCGGGTGTTGTAGGTGTGCATACTTGTAAATTATGTTCCGCACAAAGTTGTAAGTAACGTTCGAGCCTAGCTGAAGAATGTTCCGGGCCTTGGCCTTCATAACCATGAGGCAATAGCATGACTAAACCGCACAGCCTACCCCATTTTGATTCCCCAGAGCTAATAAATTGATCGATTAACACTTGCGCACCATTAGCAAAATCGCCAAATTGTGCTTCCCAAATGACCAGGGTATTTGGCATGGTCGTGCTGTAACCATATTCAAAGCCTAACACACCTGCTTCAGATAATAACGAATCATATATTTGTGCGGTGCCTTGATCTTTGTCAATGTGTTGCAAAGGTGTATAAGAATCTTTTTTCTGTTGATTATGCAGTACGGCGTGCCGATGCACAAAAGTGCCGCGACCGACATCTTGTCCGGTCAGGCGGATATTAAATTTTTCAATCAACAATGTTGCATAAGCCATATTTTCGGCAAAGCCCCAATCCAGCAACATGCTACCTGCCGCCATTTTACGGCGGTTATCCATAACTTTAGCGACTCGCGGATGTAACTCGAATCCAGTAGGCAAGCAAAGCATCCTGTCATTACAGAAGCGGATACGGTCTATTGATACAGCGGTGTGGCAAGGAATATCCCAGGTTTGGTTATGAAACTGGTTCCATTGCGCACTGTAGGAGTATACGCCGCCGTCTAATACCGGCCTAGAAACAATAGCGCCTGTTTCAAGTTGTTGTTGGTAGTCCGTGTCCATAGCATTGACTTGTTGTTCAGTGCATACATTTTCCGTAATCAGTTTTTCGGCGTAAAGTTTACGTGTGGTTTTTAAATTTCTTATTTTCTTGTACATTACTGGCTGAGTTGCCGCTGGTTCATCGGCTTCGTTATGACCTAAGCGGCGATAACAAATCAAGTCAATAACCACATCTCGATTAAAGGTCATCCTAAAATCTAGAGCCAGTTTAGTGACAAACAGTACAGCTTCTGGGTCGTCACCGTTAACATGAAAAACCGGTGCTTCAATCATGCTGGCGACATCGGTGCAATATAATGTTGAGCGCGTATCTCTGATGTCGCTAGTAGTAAAACCGATTTGATTATTAATAACGATATGGATAGTACCGCCGGTATTAAATGCGCGGGTTTGTGACATATTGAGCGTTTCCATAATAATGCCTTGTCCTGAGAAAGCGGCATCACCATGGATAAGTAACGGAATTACCGTGTTTGCACCGTTAGTTCCTGCGCGGTCTTGGCGGGCACGCACCGACCCTTCAACGACCGGATTAATGATTTCCAAATGAGATGGGTTAAACGCTAGTGTTAAATGAAGTGGTGTGCCGGGCGTATCAACATCGGATGAAAATCCCATGTGATACTTAACGTCACCAGAACTCACTCCAGGTGAGGGTGACGATGTGCCAGCAAATTCGTCAAACAGGCTGGCTGGGCTTTTTCCTAGAATATTAACAAGTACATTTAACCGACCACGATGCGCCATGCCGATGACAATTTCTTTTACTCCCTTAGTGCCAGCATTTTGGATCAACTCATCCAGAATTGGAATGAGCGACTCAGCGCCTTCAAGTGAAAAACGTTTTTGACCGACGAATTTATTCTGTAAATAATGCTCAATGCCTTCGGCAGCGGTAAGTAATTTCAATAGCCACTGTTTTTTTTCTGGTGGTAGATTAAGGTTTTGGTTGTAGCTTTCGATCCGGGTAATTACCCAGCGTCTGGTTTGAGTATCGGCAATATGCATGAACTCAGAGCCGATACTGCCGCAATAAATTTCTTCGAGCCGATTGATGATTTCTCTTAAAGGCAAACGGTCTGCGCCGTAAAGTGCGCCGGTGTCGAATAGCGTATCCATGTCCAGCTCTGATAATCCGTAGTAGGCCGGATTCATATCCGTAAGTGCTGGAATATCTCCGCCCAACGGGTTGTTTTTAGCAATTTGATGGCCGCGGACCCGATAATGGTTAATCAGCCTTGCGACCGCGGATTGTTTTTTAACACTTTCTTCAGTAAAACCTTGAAGTTGTGCAATACGGCTTGACGGTTTTAGCGCTAATTGGCCAAATCTTTCAACTATAGGGCTGTGTGCTATCTCAAAAGGGACACCATTATGAATTTCAAAGAATTGTTTGCGCCAACTTGGTTCTACCGATTCAGGATCTTCTAAAAACCGTTCGTACATATTCTCTATGTAAGCAGCGTTGCTGCCGTAGAAAGAAGACGAGTCTTCGAATAATTCATGTAATGTTTTCATTGCGGGAAATGATCGGATAAAGTTGCTTTAAATAAAGAACGGTATGGGAATAGAAAGTTCATTTTGTAGCTGATTGCTAAACCCCAATGTTCAAAGAATGGCGCTTACACATTAAGTTTTAATTCGTATATCAAAATACTATCAGTATAGTACGAAAATAAACGATATCCGATTAACTAGGAGTTAATGAAACGTCTTAATTATTGCAAGCAATATCTAAGCGTTATATTAACAAGCTACAGCAGATTATTCGAATAAATATGTGCTATAGTTAAAAATAAATCATAATTGTTTAATTTTATTTAAATTGAGTTAATGAGTTTATGTCTGAAAAGAAAAATATTGTAATAAAAGTTAAATATCCAACTCCTGGTAATACCGGAGAAACTAGTCATTCAATGACCGGTAGGATTACGGAATGGAACCTTAAACGCATTGGTTTAACGTTAGGCTGTTTGGTTTTAGCTATTATTACTTTATTTAAGATTATGGGTACTAATGATAACTCACAGCCAGAAACTGTCGTTCAGTTAAATTTGCCTGAACAGCCGCTTGCCGAAATCAAACCGAATACGCCAATTAATGATGGTCAGCTTAGTAAAGTAATAAACGTTTCAGCAACTGATAAGCAAGTTGTTAGGGCGCAATTAACCAGTAAGATTGATAGAAACGAGCCTGGTAATAATATTGATTTACCTATAAAGATAAGTAGAAAAGAGACAATAGGTATTTATTATTTTGCTGAAATTAAGGGGATGAAAGGTAAAGCTGTTTATCATGAATGGTTATTGAATGATAATCCAATTTCGCGAAAAAAAGTTAATATATCGGCAGATCCTTGGCGCACATCTAGTAAGCAAGTTATTTCCTATACCATGAATAATGATTGGAAAGTCAGAATAGTGGATGAATCAGGTAAGATTTTGACTGAAAAAGCTTTTAGCCTGGAACTTAAATAATAATTTACGGCTCTTAAATTTGAGAGTTAATCGATAGTAATATTTATATCCTATAATATCGATTAATTTGTTTATTACACTAGGAAAACTAAATAATGACTGATTTTCAACATCTTTCTGAAACCGAGCTACGCTCGATGATTGAAAAAGCTGAAGTTGCATTAAAAAATAAGCAATTCAATAAGCGCAAAGAAGTCATCGCGAAAATTAAGGAGTTGGCGGCATCTATTGATGCCACCGTGGAAATTTACGAACAAGGTAAAAAGACGGCTAAAGCAGCAGGTAAATTACCGGTTAAATATAGGCATCCTAGCGATCCTGAAAAAACTTGGACGGGTCGGGGGATTACACCATTATGGTTAAGAGATTTAACAACTAACGGACATAGTCTCGAAGAATTCAGGGTTTAAACGCGCTATCAATTTAGTCGATGAAACGCATCGTTAAATTACTATATTCATCGATACGGCGGTCACGAAGATAAGGCCAGATTTGACGAACCCGTTCAGATCGTGTCTTATCAATTTGGTAGGTTAATAACTGTTGATCGCTTGCATTTGCTGCCAACAATATCTCGCCTTGGGGGCCGGCAATAAAGCTGTTTCCCCAAAAATTAATGGTCTTGTCAGAGTCTGGGGCTTTCTCAAAACCGATGCGATTGCAGGCAATAACTGGGATACCATTTGCTATCGCATGTGAGCGTTGGATAGTAATCCAGGCATTTAATTGACGTTGTTTTTCATCATCGGTGTCTTCAGGATCCCAGCCAATAGCCGTAGGATAAATTAAAATTTCTGCCCCGGCTAATGCCATTAGCCGGGCACCTTCGGGAAACCACTGATCCCAGCAAATCAAGACACCAAGTTTACCGATTGAGGTATTAATTGGTTTAAAACCGATATCCCCCGGCGTGAAGTAATATTTCTCATAAAACCCAGGGTCATCTGGGATATGCATTTTTCGGTATTTACCTGCAACACTGCCATCCTTGTCGAATACCACGGCGGTATTGTGGTAAAGCCCGGCTGCTCTGCGTTCAAAAAGGGTAGAAACAATCACAATGCCCAGTTTTTTTGCCAAACTGGCTAGACTATCTGTTGTAGGTCCAGGTATCGGTTGAGCCAGATCATAATGCGTGTAATCCTCGTTTTGGCAAAAATAAGGGTCTAAATGTAATTCTGGCAAAACCACCAAATCAGCACGATTTGCCGCAGCCTCATGAATTTTAGCGACAGTTAAGTCGAAATTAGTTGTTCGGTCTTTATTGCAAGGCTGCTGAACGGCACAAACGGTAATAATCGGTTTCATAAAAAAGATCGCAAGTTATGCTGGAGGAATGCTGTTTTTTAACGCGGACTATTTACTAAGATTTTAATGAAAAATAAACCAATAAATTTCAATAATTTTATAGTGATAGCCAGCGTTGGGCGACTTCGGTGATATCCAAATGCTGTACCGATGCCTGTGTTTGGTTCTTTATAGTTTGATACAGCAAGGGATCCAATAATAACTGCTTTAACGCTTCAGCTAGGGCATGGTTATCATCAACAGGCACTAATAAGCCGTTTTTGCCATGCTCAATAATTTCATCTGGTCCTGTTTCGCAACGAGTGGCTATGACAGGGCATCCGCAAGCCAAAGCTTCGGCGATTATTACCGGAAAACCTTCATGTAAGCTTGATAAAACTTGGCATTTTGCCTGGCTTAAATAGGGGTAAGGGTTGCCGAGGAATCCCATCAGGATGACACGGTCACTTAAGCCAGCGGTTTGGATTTGTGCGGACAATGCTTCTCGTTCAGTACCTTCACCCAAGATGAGCAGTTGATGGCTTTGTTGTAGCCCGGATTCAGCAAAAGCAGCAATCAGGCTTTTAAAGTTTTTCTCAGGGCTTAACCTTCCCACAGCAATGATGAAATCGCCTTTTGGTAAATCAGGGGTTGGTTGCTGGGCTTGTTCGGCGATTCGCTTCAAACTAATGGGGTTATGCAAATAAGTTATGTTGGTCAACTTAAGCCGTTGGCGAAAAATTTCTGCTCCCACTTTGGAAACGGCAACAATTTTTTTAGTTTTAGGGTATAACCAGCGCGCAAACAACCATTCTAAGCGGGGAAGTTGATTAGGGTTGCAATGATTAGAGGCGATTACTTTACGGCTCGCCATAATCGCCGGGAAATTAGAATTTTCCATAAAACTAATAATGTAGTCGAACTGGTGTTGGCGAAATATTTTATGTAAACACCAAGCGCGGCGAACTAAATTAATCGTTTTTTTAATAGTTCCGTCAACTGTGGGTAAGTTCAGGTCGATTAATTTTCCCGCATAAGGGTAATACATGAGGCTCGTATCAAACAGGATTAAGGTTACGTCGTGCGACTTGGCGTATTCAATTGAAAGGTCGGCTAAGACTTTTTCTGCGCCGCCGATATTTAATGAGTACATCACAAGTGCGATACGTTTTTTTGTCATATTCTTTTCCAGATGTATGAATTTTTACGATTGTTAATTAAGAGAAGCCCTAATAAGCCATTTGACAAGTCGGTTACCAATGGCATTAATTTTTTCGGTTTTTCTTAGGTTTAACAATAGTAAAAATTATAGGTGTTCCCATTCAATAATGCTTTGTAATTTAAGCTAGTCTAGTTTAGCAAGTTATATTTTTAGATTTGCGAACATTTATTGGTTGCTTTGGGCAGTAGCATAGTTAATTTTATGTTACTAATCTATTCACTAAATTGATATGTAGCGTTTTAGAAAATCACTTGAAAGCTAAATGAAGCGTTAATATTCAGTCTGTTGTATGTTTATAAGCTAACCCAACTAACATTAGGATACTTTAATTCAAAAGATTCTGGGCTCTGCAGTTCAGTAGGCGGGTAATTACAAGCTATCCCTGATTGAGTTATCCGCCACATAATTGTATAGTAAATTCCTCAGTTAATTTTCGCTGTTATCCACACAATTTAAGGAGGCTACCTTGGCTTTTGAATTACCCCCATTACCTTACCTAAAAAATGCTTTAGCGCCGCACATGTCGGAAGAAACGCTGGAGTTTCATCATGGCAAGCATCATCAAACTTACGTGACTAACTTGAACAATTTGGTGCCTGGTACTGAATTCGAAGGTCTATCGCTGGAAGATATCATTAAAAAATCTTCTGGTGGCATTTTTAATAACGCCGCGCAAATTTGGAACCATACTTTTTTTTGGAGCTGTTTGTCACCGAACGGTGGCGGCGAACCAACTGGCGCTTTAGGCAATGCTATCATCCGGACATTTGGTTCATTTGAAAAATTTAAAGAAGAATTTACCAAATGTGCGGTGACTACTTTTGGCTCTGGTTGGGCATGGTTGGTAGAAAACAAAGATGGCACCCTGGCTTTGGTTAGCACCAGCAATGCAGGCTGTCCGCTGACTGCTGGACAAACACCGTTGTTAACTTGCGATGTCTGGGAACATGCCTATTACATCGATCACCGCAACGCTCGTCCAGCATTTTTGGAGGCGTTCTGGAAGTTGGCTAACTGGGACTTTGCTGCAAAAAACTTTTCGGCTTAAGCTATAAATACTAGAAGCCTTTTGTGTCTTATTGATGCAAAAGGCTTTTTTGCGTGGGTCGATTTCGCTTTGGAGCTATCTTTAATTTGTTTAAAAGCAGGGTTTTAGGGATAATGACCTGAAGATATTTTTGTGTGGGTATAAGTAGTGGCAGAACTGATCAGTAGTGGCATCGAATTAATGTTTGCAGGAATGGGAATTGTATTCGTGTTTCTGATAATGCTGGTTAGTGCTATTAATGCCATATCTGCGGTTATACAGCGATATTTTCCCGAATCTTCCCCCGGATTAAGACAGTTATCCGGCAGCTTAGACAAAAACACGGTAGCCGCCATTATGGCGGCCGTCCATCAATACCGTAATACACGCCGTTGACTTATTATTCAGACATAATGGTCGGATAGGGACGGGACTGCAAATTTACCAACATTTTAAGTATGGCAACAAAAACTAAACAGAAGCCCCTAGCTATTACTGAAGTCGTACTGCGCGATGCCCACCAATCCATTTTGGCAACCCGTCTACGTATAGAGGATATGCTCCCGATTTGCGGTAAGCTGGATAAAATCGGTTACTGGTCGTTGGAGTCCTGGGGTGGTGCAACTTTTGATGCCTGCATCCGCTATTTGGGCGAAGATCCCTGGGAGCGTTTGCGGCTGCTAAAAAAAGCCATGCCTCTTACCCGCCAACAAATGCTTTTACGTGGGCAAAATCTGTTGGGTTACCGGCATTACGCAGATGATGTTGTCGATAAATTTGTCGAGCGCTGTGCGATCAATGGTATTGATGTGTTCCGGGTTTTTGATGCCATGAACGATATGCGCAATATCGAACGTGCTATTAAAGCCGTATTGAATACTGATGCCCATGCACAAGGCACTATTTCCTACACCACCAGTCCCGTGCATACCATGGATTTGTGGGTGGATTTAGGTAAGCAGATTGAAGATATGGGGGCACATTCCATTTGCATCAAAGATATGGCGGGATTACTTAAGCCTTATGATGCGTTTGAATTGGTCAGCCGTTTGAAAAAAAGCACCAAAATTCCTATTCACATGCAATGTCATGCAACCACCGGTTTAAGTGTGGCTAGCATTATCAAAGCGGCGGAAGCAGGTATTGATAATGTAGATACTGCCATTTCGTCATTAAGCATGACCTATGGGCATAGCCCCACCGAAACAATTGTTGCCGCTTATCAAGGTACAGACCGCAATACCGGTTTGGATTTAATCAAACTGGAAGAAATTGCCGCCTACTTTAGGGAAGTGCGTAAAAAATATGTCCAATTTGAAGGTAGTTTGAAAGGTGTGGATGGCCGTATTCTAGTCTCGCAAGTGCCGGGTGGAATGTTGACGAATATGGAAAGCCAGCTTAAAGAGCAGGGTGCGGCAGATAAATTTGACGAAGTTATGCAAGAAATCCCGCGCGTCCGTGAGGATTTAGGTTTTATCCCGCTGGTAACCCCAACATCGCAAATCGTCGGTACGCAAGCCGTAATTAACGTAATGAACGGCGAGCGCTATAAAACTATTACGAAAGAAACCGCCGGGGTATTAAAAGGCGAATATGGTGCGACTCCCGCACCTGTTAACAAGCAATTGCAAGAGCGTGTGCTTAGTGGTGAAGCACCAATTAACTGTCGTCCTGCTGACTTATTAGTGGCGGAGATGGCTAAATTGGTGAGTGATGTCCGCGAAAAAGCTGAAAAAGAAGGCATTACCCTTGCCCAGAATGTGGAAGAAGATGCCTTAATTAATGGCATGTTCAACCAAGTTGGCTGGAAGTTTATTGTTAACCGAGGCAATGTAGCCGCATTTGAAGCGCCTCCCAATGCCGAAGCGTTTTTAGCTGCAACGTCTAAATCTACGGCATCAAGCAACAGTGCTAATTTACAGGTTGAAAACTATTCGGTTAATGTTGATGGCAGAAACTTTAAAGTTGCGGTGGGTCCAGGAGGGGCTTCATTTGACATCAAACCTGAAGTAAGTGCCGCGTTTGCCACGCCAGCATCCAGCAGTGGTGAAACGGTTAATGCACCAATGGCGGGGACTATCCTTAAAATCCTGGTGGATGTCGGCGCCAGCGTTGCCAAAGGCGATGTGGTTGTCATTATGGAAGCCATGAAGATGGAAACTGAAATCCGCACTAAAGTTGCCGGGATTGTGAGTGCAATTAATATTAAGGAAGGTAGTACTGTTGCAAGCGGCGATCCGATGATTTCGCTTTAATTAACACGAATAAAATCATTAGCTGAACCATTAACAGTGAGAAATATTAAATTGGTAAAAAAATGTTCGGTGGACTGCAATTTCACTATGCAGCACATATTAAAATTGCCACGGCCACTTAAAGGACAATAATGGAAAATTTAATCTCACTTTGGCATAGCACCGGACTTTACAATTTTACCTCCGGCCAAGTATTTATGATGCTGGTGGGATTTCTACTGCTGTACCTCGCCATCGGCAAAGGTTTTGAACCGTTATTATTGCTGCCAATAGGATTTGGCGCGATCCTTAGTAACATACCCGTCGCGGACATAGCCAAAGAAGGCGGTTTACTGTATTACCTATATTACGGCATAAAACTTGGCATATTTCCGTTATTGATCTTCATGGGCGTAGGCGCGATGACCGATTTCGGGCCCATGCTGGCTAACCCTAAAACACTTTTGTTAGGTGCAGCAGCGCAGTTCGGGATATTTGCATCTTTGCTTGGAGCTTTAGCCCTAAACATTGTTCCTGGTTTGGAATTCAGTTTAAAAGATGCTGCTGCCATCGGTATCATTGGTGGTGCTGATGGGCCGACCGCGATCTATGTTGCATCAAAATTAGCACCGGATTTGCTCGGTGCAATTGCTGTCGCGGCCTATTCTTACATGGCGTTAGTCCCGTTAATTCAGCCGCCGATAATGCGCGCATTAACTACAGAAGACGAGCGAAAAATTGAAATGCAGCAGATGCGGGAGGTCAGCAAAGCTGAAAAAATCGTATTTCCGCTATTATTATTGGTGCTTTCAATCATGCTACTGCCATCTGCAACGCCGCTAATTGGCATGTTCGCTTTGGGCAATTTAATGAAAGAATGTGGTGTAGTGGAGCGCTTAAGCCAAACGGCGCAAAATGAGCTGATCAACATCGTCACCATATTTTTGGGTTTAGCCGTGGGTTCCAAACTTAGTGCAGAAGCCTTTTTGCAAGTTAAAACCTTAGGTATATTAGCGTTGGGTGCGTGTGCATTTGCGATTGGCACCGCCGCAGGTGTGATTATGGCGAAAATAATGAACCGGTTTAGCAGCACCTTAATTAACCCATTAATTGGTGCGGCGGGTGTATCAGCGGTACCTATGGCTGCCCGCGTAGCTAATAAAATCGGGCTAGAAAGTAATCCACATAATTTTTTACTAATGCACGCGATGGGGCCAAATGTAGCCGGAGTTATTGGCTCGGCGGTGGCGGCTGGTGTGTTGTTGAGTTTAGTTAAATAGTAATTAACAATGTTTACACATTTGTTAGCTATGCAATTGATGTTAAGGACTTCACCCAAAGCGATAATATTTCAAATATAACTAATAACGCCCAAGGAAGACAGCGCAGTATTATATTACCGTATGCCAGTCTTGAGAATTGCATAGCCAGTGCAGCATAACTGCAGCCCAACGTGACCAGGGCTACCCCAGCAATTTTGGCGGCCTTTCCCTGAAGCGTTAAGTTTCCGAAAAAGAATTGGCCAAAATCTGGGCCGCTCAAAGGTTCTAAATAGGCGGTGGTAATTGCATCAAAGCCTATCCAAAATAAGGGTGCGGCGAAGGGTGACACAATAAGGATAAGTAACACGGTGTGAAGCCATGTTGGTAGTGATTCATCTGACGGAAATAAAGAAGGGCGCATTTTGTGGCGTTTATAAAATAGTTGGCGAACTGGTTTTCTATACGATTTAACGTAAAGCTAAGAATCTCGCGCCTTTAGCGTAAGCTTGACTAAGCGCGACCGAAGCAAAAAAATAACTATCCTTCAAAATCGCCACGAAAAAACCCGCCCCTTTGAGCGCCATGTTATGCCTGTTAAATTATTTACAAAGACCAATCCAACGCTAGACAAAAAAGCCAAGCTTTGCACCGAACACGAATCAAACACAAGATTCGCGGTTTGCATAGTACAAGACCACAGCAGGACAACCACACCAAAACTTTTCTGCATATTGCATAAACTTACCGAACTATACACTTTGGTTATTTTTATTCACAGCCAAAACTCAAAAAAGCAATGGCTTTGATCGTCTAATTTCTTAACCCTTTTTCTTTTCAGGTTTGAACACATCTGCAATAGCTTTATCCAGACGCTTACAAGAAGATGCAAGGTCTTTTTCGGCGAATTGCATACCCACTCGTAAGCCTTCTATCATGATTTCATCTCAACCTGACTTATTTTCAATAACAGGGACATCATCCTGAGAAGTGGAAATAACTAACAATAGTTGACCAACTCTCGCTCCTGGCAATACACCTTTAGATTGAACGTATTTAACTCGCTTCCGATCCTTGGGACGAATCAGCATAAGCTCTGGGTCTTTAATTCCCTCAAGACCATTCCAAGGATATATATAAACTCCTCCCTCTTGGGAGATTGATACTTCAGTTACTGATGTCTCGCTGTAGTATTTAAGCATCTAATTTATAGAGAAATAAAGGCAAAGAAATAGATAAAAATGTTACAGCTCTAAACATAGCTAACCAGCTATTTATTATTCGTTAAAGAAATCCCATATTTATTCCTTTAGTATTTGCATTTGTATTTGCTAGCTAACGTTTGAGCAGGGCGGATCAAGCTGGTGGGGATCCGCTCGAACGAAGGGTTAGGTGTTGCCTACATCGAAGAGGTACTGCTTGCACAACCACTGAACAGAAGATTTACCGTCGGAGTAGCGAGTGTGACCAAGAATCTCGTGTAACAGGGTTTCGTTCACGGTACAGATCGTGTCGACAAACTCTGCAAAGCCAGCGGCGCGCTCGATGAACTCGAAGACCTTGCCGCTATCTGCGCCTTCGAGCGGAACTAGAAAGTAGTTCCCAGAGTTTGGGACGTTGCCGACAACAACATATGCATCGACCCAATCCGGCAGCATTTCTTCTCGCTCGTCTTCATCGAGGTTCTCTATCCACCCCTCAAAACCTTCCTTGAGGTCTTCCCATTCGTCGGGGGATGCGATTTAGAACGCGGGAGCGTAGCCAATTGGCTCTCTATGCACGGAATCGCAGAACAGACGAACGCTACCCCAGTGCCGATAGAACTCCAGAAGTTCTGAGATGTTTCCGATTTGTTTTTCGAGCGCTGACAGTGATGGTTCGTCGAGGGCTGGTGTTAGCTCGTGGCAAACCATGGCCACGTGTCGATCCGGTCCAGGGTCAGGCCATTCGGTGTCTGTGCATATAAACCGCTGGTTCTTGCGTTGGACTAGCTCTTTGAGTGATGAGAACATGTATTTGCGATACCTAATGTTTGAATTAAGGGGCGCGCTTCTAGTACGTCCCGCATGAATGACGGGTTAGGTTGCTTTACGGTACTTGGTGGCAACAGTGCCACACGAAAAAGCTGTAGACGATTCGAGCGCCATCTTTTGATTTCCATCCAGCGCTTTGAATATGGCCATTCCGTTACCAATCACAGTTGGATTAATAAACAAATGAAACTCGTCAATTAATCCATATTTTATTAGGGCTGCGAAGGTCGCGCCGCCATAAACGATGATGTCTTTGCCCTCTTGTTTTTTTAGTTGAGTAATTTCGTCAACAAGGTCGCCTTTCGCTAATACGGTATTGCCCCATTCCGATTTGCCAAGTGTTTTGGTAAAAACAACTTTGTGTGTATCCGTATATTTTTTTCCCGCTGAAAACTCTGGGGCATCTGGATTCGCAGCCACTGTAGCCCAGTGAGGAATAAAGCCTTGGGCTAGGTTTCTGCCAAGGACGATACAGTCAACGGGTTCGGTTATTTCTGCTACATATTTCTTAAGCGCATCATCCCAATCCCACACCATCCAATCCATCTCGCCTTTGGAGCCAGCAATGAAGCCGTCAATAGACATTTGTACTTGTAACTCTTCCTTCAATGAAATGGCTGAAACGATTGCAACTCAACGCAAAGGCGCGTCCCGCTTTAGCGTAATGTTAGGCTGGTAGATTGGGCCAAAACGATAACGTAAGTAAAACCAACCCAAACCAAAAACCAATTTCATAGGTTTCGGTAATAGGTTGGATTTTCTTAACCGCCCCGTAGATATGAACAACAACCATGAGAATCCAACACGCGAACAAAAACTGAAAATAGAAAGGCTGTACGGCTGGATTCATCGCGGCCAATACGCCAAATGTACCAACTACAAATGCCACGCAACCCAAACAGCGACCATAATACACAGCCAAATCGGTTTGGTCTGGAATATCCCAGCGAAGGGTTTTTGCCCACTGAATCGGCCAAATAGCCATGGGAATACCAAAAATCATCAATGTTGAAGTGCCTATGACAAAAAGAAACTGACTTGAATAACTTCCCCAAATTCCCAGCATTCTATTTCTCCAATGTTTTATGTGAATAACGTAAAGCTAAGGGGCACGACTGTCACAGGCGACCACCGAAGCCGGAAAAACAACGAACCTAAAACCGCCACGGAAAGGCGCGTCCCGCTTGAGCGTAAGGTTATACCTTTGGTTCTTGTTGCGTGGCGCAATGGATAGTACCGCCACCTGCAGAAATGGCATCTATATTTATTTGTACAACCTCTCGCTGGGGAAAAGCTTTTCTTAACGTCAACAATGCCGCATTGTCGGCATGATTATCACCAAACTCCTGAGCAATGACCGCGCCATTACAAAGATAAAAGCCGATATAGCCAGCGGCAAAGTCGTCGGATTGATAAGTTGGACGTGTCGTTGTTGGAGCTTCAAGCGTTAAAATTTGCAGCTTACGGCCTTGCGCATCATTTGCGCTACCCAGTAGCTCCAAATGCTTTAACGTTACTTCGTGATCGTAAGAGTCAGGATCTGAATCATAGCCCACCAACACCACACCAGGGCTAGCAAAGCGCGCATAAAAATCAGTATGTCCATCGGTAATATCTTTGCCCTTAATACCCGGTAGCCAAATCACTTTATCTAGCCCCAATAGTTCACTAATCTGGTCTTCAAATTGTGCTTTGCTCACACCAGGGTTGCGATTTGCATTCAAAACGCAGCTTTCTGTAATAATTGCCGACCCGTGACCGTCAACTTCAATACCACCGCCTTCTAATATTAAATGTGTCGCTATTTTGCGCACATTGGCATGTTTTGCGACAAAACTAGCTACCTTAGCGTCTTGGGAAAATGTCTGTTTTTCTCCCCAACCATTAAAATTAAAATCAATTGCTGCTTTTTCACCCTGCTCATTGATGACAAATACCGCTCCTGTATCCCGCATCCATAAATCATCTAAAGAAGAAACAAGCAATTCAACGGCTGGGCTGACTAATTTTTTCGCCAACGCATAGTCATCCTGCCTGACCAACAGGCTGACAGGTTCAAACTTAGCTATGGTATTGGCGATAGTGGCAAGGTTGTGCTGAACTTCGGGCAATAATTTTGCACCCCATATCGCCTTGTTAGCACCAAATGCCATCCATGTGCGCGTGTGAGGCTCAGCCTCATCCGGCATGAACCATGCGCTATTGGATTGGTCTGTTGGCGCTGTAATTGCTGATTTAAACATCAAGCTCCCTGACAGTAACGCTGCTGATTGAATAAATTGCCGTCTATTGATCATATGCAACCTTTGAAGTATAACGTAAAAGTAAGGGGCGCGCCTGTCACGGAAGATTGGCGAAGCCACCGAAGCAAAAAAAATAATGAACTTTCAAAACCGCCCCGAAAAGGCGCGTCCCGCTTGAGCGTAATGTTAGGCCGTCAAATTATGCACAGCGGCCAAACAGACCCCGAACAAAATACCACTTAACCATAAAACTCAAGCTTGAGCTGCTACCACCTGTACTAAGTTATCTGAAAATGACGGTGCATTTCCCATGTTCGCAAATTCTGCTGAACTGATACTATTAACCGTGCCAGTATTTAATTGCCGCCAATATCCCAGTGTCGCGATGATTAAACCCTGATTAACGTCATCGGTGATGCGAGCATCACCTTCAAAAGCGCCACGGTCATTGAAAACCCGTACTTTATCGCCGTGTTTAATGCGGCGCTCATCGGCATCGGCGATATTCATTAATACAAATTGCTTGCCTTGGCCTTTGATTTTTTGCGCCATATTCGCGTAGCAAGAATTCAGGAAGCCGTGGCTTTTAGGCGATATGATGCTGAGTGGATATTTTTTTGCCAGCTCAGGGTTGGTGGCAACGCTTTCTCTGGAAGGCACATAATCCGGTAATGGGTCAAGCAATTCGCCCGCTTGAAAATCATCATACATTTGCCGGAAAGGGCCTGCGACAAAATTAATTGCACCTTCGGCTTTCAATTGGCATTTACCGGACGGGGTCGGAAAGTTTCCGGCTTTGTGCGGCGCACGGTCATCTTTTGTGCCGACTTTCAGCCGAGCAAACCCATGTTCGCGCAAATACGCCAAATCAATCCCTTCACACGCAGGCGCAGCCCAATCAACATAATGCTCTAAACATTCGCTGTCAGACCATTGGAAATTGGCTTCTTGAAAGCCGAGTCGCGCCGCCAGTCGACGGAAAATTTCGTTATTGGGCAACGCTTCGCCAGGGGCATCCACGCATTTGGCGTTATAGGTCAAATACAAATGCCCCCAAGACAAAATCATGTCTTCCATTTCTGCGCCCATGGCGGCGGGCAGCAAAATGTCGGCATATAAAGCCGTGTCGGAAATAAAATGCTCCGCCGAGATCATAAAAAGATCTTCGTTAAGCAGACCTTGAACGATTTTGTCGGTTTCGGGCGCTTGCGTAACCGGATTAGCATTCCAGCACATCAGCGATTTGATCGGCGCACCTGCGGGTGGTGCATCCGTGAGGGCGCGGCCTAATTGCAAGGCATTGATGACTCGCGTACCTTTAGGAATCAAATCAGGTCGACAAATGACATCAAATTTATAGGGATGCTCCCAGACTGGGAACTGCAACGCGCCACCACCGACATGTCGCCATGCACCGGTTAAAGCGGGCAAGCAACTCACTGCACGGATAGTTTGCCCGCCCCCTTTATGCCGTTCCAATGCGACACCAAGACGAATTGCTGAAGGTTGAGTAGTGGCGCATTCACGGGCTAAGGTACGGATAACATCGGCAGGTATGCCAGTAATGTCCGCCGCCCATTCAGGCGTGCGGGTTTTAGCACGCGCTTTTAGCTCATCAAAGCCAACGGTGTAATTATCTACATAGTCCTGATCGACCAAGCCTTCTTCGATAATCGTATGGATCATTGCCATCGCCAATGCACCATCAGTACCCGGTTTAGGCGCAATATGCCAATCGGCTTCTTTCGCCGTTTTCGAGGCGTAAGCATCAATCACCACCACTTTCGCGCCATTTTTCTGCGCTTCTTTGACGATATGCCAATGGTGTAAATTGGTGCTGACTGAGTTGCAGGCCCAAATAATGATGTATTTTGAATGGATGAAACTTTCTGGGTCAACGCCAGCCGTTGGCCCCATGGTCAATAACCAAGCGGTGCTAGAGCCCTCACCACAAAATGTCCGCTCGGTAACCGTCGCGCCCAAGCGATTAAAAAACGCATCCCCGCCGTTCAGTCCATGCACCAAGCCTTGGTTGCCCAGATAACTGTAAGGCACAATCGCCTGTGCGCCGTGCTCGCTGATGATCGCTTGCCAACGGCTGACGATTTCATCCAACGCTTCATCCCAACTGATACACTCGAATTGATTGCTGCCTTTCGGACCGGTGCGCCGCATCGGGTATAAAAGCCGATCAGGATGGTAATGGCGTTTTTCATAATCCTTAAGCTTTACGCAAAGTCCACCACGCGTCATCGGGTGATCAGGATTACCTTTAACACCTGTTAGCTTACCGTCTTCAACTTCGAACACCATAGAACAGGTATCAGGACAATCGTGCGGGCAGCCGCCGTGATGCGTGGTTTTCATACTTACGTTCCTTTCAGGTTAAATTTCTTCAGGGGTGGATGTTACAGAATCATACTCATATTTCATTAATCTGGAACGATATAAGAATAATGACTTGTACTGTAGTAATTGTACAAAAAGCCTAACGTAAAGCTAAGGGGCGCGCCTGTCACGGAAGACTGGCGAAGCCACCGAAGCCGGAAAAACAACAAACCTTCAAAACCGCCGCGAAAAGGCGCTTCCCGCTTGAGCGTAATGTTAGGCAGAGAAGTACGGTAAAACTACGCTACCACGAACAAAAATACCTGAAATTTATACTTGTATTTCAATTAGGTATAAATCTTATTTCAACATGACAATCAACAGCTTCTGCATATTTTTTGATTGTTGTTAAAGATGGCGAATGTTTGCCACTTGTAAGCGAGGACTCCAGCCTAGTAATTGCCGGTGCTTTTGTCCCCATGCGGACGGCTATTTCAGATTGGCTTAAGCCTGCATTTTCACGAGCGAATAACATTTCCCGCAGCAACGTAAATTCCGGTGCTAAAGCCTCATACTCGGCTTTAACCTTTGGTTTGCTAAGTGCTTTAGCTTTTAATTCTTCATGCGTCATGACTATTAACCTCCAACATTCGTGCATTAGCTAGTTTAAGTTCCTTTTTGGGTGTTTTTTGTGTTTTTTTAACAAACACATGAAGTACGATGATTTTCTTCTCGATTTTGGTGCAAAAGAAAGCTCTTGCAATACCTTCCTTACCTTTAATCCTCAACTCAAATAGCCCGTTACCCATTGATTGAGTATGCGGCATACCAAGGTTTGAGCCAAAATCCAACATGAGGTCAGCTAACCGCAAATAACGGGACAAAAGCCCATCGGGTAAATCCAAAATGCTTTCTTCGACTTCTGAATTGTAATATTCAATGCTCCATTTCATGAGCAAATGATAACATATTTGTTATATTTTCAGGGGCTTTTTTCTAACGGCCTAATGGGGCACCTGTCACGGAAGATTGGCGAAGCCACCGAAGCTAAAAAATAACAAACCTTCAAAACCGACAAGAAAAGGCGCGTCCCGCTTGAGCGTAATGTTAGGCACGAGTTTTAAGAAAATCTTCGATAGATAAACCAATATCTTTCGCAATTTGCCTAAGCAAAATAGGCGAAACATCCCTGCCCGCATGAAATGGCACCGTTGTGCATCTGCCGTCAGGGTGGCGAAACTGCTTGTGCGAACCCCGTTGCCGAAGCTCGAAGAAACCTAATGCCTCAAGCAAAGTGACGACTTCTCGGGGCTTAAGAACAGGAAAATGCCCCATATTTAGGCAACAACTACATTTTGAGTACCAATAAACTCGGCTTCCATTATTGGCTCACCATCTTCAAGCAGCATTTCAATGACTTCTCGGAGATTCTGATTTAATTCATCCAAAGTTTCAGCTTGTGTATGAGCGCCTTGAAATCCTGGAACAAAGCCAACATAGAACCCAGTGTCCTGACATCGTTCAACAACTGCCGTATAGCTTCTCATGCGAACTAACTCCTAAGATTTTTAAAAATACTGTTCGCAAGATAATACGCCAAAATATAAATGGCTACAAACCCGAAACGCCTAACGTAAAGTTGAGGGGCACGCCGCTTTTGGCGCGTCCCTCTCGAACGCCATGTTGGGCAAGCTTGTGCTATTGCAAAACCTCTTCATCCTGACCATCAGTTTTACTTTGACCAAGAATCCCTTATCTTTTTCTGACGAGCTTCTTCGGCATCTATGCGCAAGTCCATTATTCCTTCTTGGCTTTTGAGTTGTTTTTTTTGAATTTCCAGCCGCATCTCCGCATCCCTCTTAGCCTCCTCTTTTCGGCTTTCATGAATGCGCAAAATTAGATCAGCCTCATCTATTTTTTCAGTCATGGCATGTACTCCTCATATTTAAGGGTAAAGAAATTTGTGGTCTTTGACTCACCCATCCAACAACAAGCCAAGGCCCAACAGCTAGTTATCCATTGGGGTCTGGAACGCTACCTGAGCCCTCGCAGAGAGGACACTTCTTTTTTCCATCAACTTCCCCTTTCCCAGCGCACTTTGGGCAAACCGGATCATTCGTTGTTGCACCTGCACCGTTACAGATAGGACACGTAATTTTTGCTGGGATAGTTCCTGATCCTTGACACTTTGGACATGTGATTTTAGACATATTGCCTCCTGATTGATGGAATGTTTCGTTTCCGTTCAACAACTCTTTGCGGCCCAACGTAAAGCTAACCGGGCGCGGCACGGGAAGCTGAAAAAATAAAACCGCATTATAACCGCGCTCCGGTTGAGCGCCATGTTAGCCTTTGATCTCGATTGAGCCAGAAACAATCAAAATCAGACCAACGAGCTGTATCAAAAAAATTACCCCGTAGAATATATTAAGTTTGGTTGCCGCATTCATATTTAGAGACTGATGGCTTTGATCTCTAATGCTGTGGGCTAGATTAATTTCTGGGTAACTATTCTTGAGATTTTCTTCTATTTTTTGTCCATGATGAACAGACCCCCTAAGCAACTCATGATACCAATATCGATCCATCAAGAAGAATGCCATCCATATAATCATTGAAATAAGGATAAACACTGCTGCAGGAGGAAATGTGATACCAAAAATTGATGCCTGACCTCCAAAACGATACGCAACTGCCGCTGTTCCTAGTAGCACACCCAGAATTGAGATTGCAAAGCTCCTTATTTTTAAGCAAAGATCGTTGAAATGCATCTGCACATCTACAACCTTCTGCCAAATCTCGATAGATAAATCGTTTGATGACTTTTCATCCGACATCATGGTTTCCCTTGGGTTTCTAAAGGCTAACGTATAGCTAAGGGGCGCGCCGAAGGCGCGTCCCAGCGACCAAAGGGAGCGAACTTGAGCGTAGGGTTAGACCTCTGCCGCATTGTGCACATGCCCTTGCTCAAGGGTGCTGAGATAGCACCCAAGGTTACCCGCAATCTTTTCGAGGACGCGCGGCAAATAAGGGACAAGATCGGAGAATGTTGCATTGTTCCCATGTGGCCCTCCGTGATAATTGCGGCAGTGTTCAAGAATGTCTTCACGCTCTTGGTGTGGAAGTTGTTCCAGTGGGTCTCGGTCGTTGTAATCATGGAGGCCGGATAAATGAATGAAGGCGCAACCGAACTTATAGACGGAGCGTGTCCACCCTTGAAGGTTTTGAGCAAGGTCAACCATTTCCTTGTCGGTCACCGAAGCACGCGTGTTTGGTTGAATCCATTTTTCTCCTCTGACTGATGCTTCAATTAATGCGTTGCGTCGTTCTATGTCTTGCGTCAATAGGTAGATAACGCGAACCATTGAGTCCAGCTCTTGACGGAGAACTGCAACCATTTGTCCAGCGAGACGCTCGCTGGCAAGTACGCGCATAGCGCGCTGATGCTCTTCCGATCGACTGCGAACTTGGCGAAGAAAGATGGCTAGGGCGTCCATAGAGGCCTAACGTTAAGCTAAGCCGACCGCTGAAGCGTAGCGGAAGCGGGTCGGCTTGAGCGACATGTTATGCGCACAGCAAGATAGTTTTGTGAAGAATCTATTCAATGCGTTGGTAATCTGTAAGCAACCCTACTAGGATTATCACCAAACCGATCACGATGTAAAAACCCTTAGCACTCCCCTCAAAGCCAAGGACAAAAGGCAACAAGACCAAAGCTGGGCCAACGATACGTTCTACCCAACCGTGGATTGCAAAAGGAACTAGTTTTTTAACGCCAAGCGGAAAATCGGTGACTAGGGTCATGGCAAGATGAATTCCGGCCAAGGCATAAGCAATCGTTCCTGACATGCCAGTTAACCCGATAATTGTTGGTGCAACTAAGAAAAGAATTACCGTTAAGTAGTCAAGATACCCATGTTGAGTCGATGAGATTATTTTCATGCTTCTACTCCTTTCAGTATGCTATGGAAAACATCATTTAGTATTTATTGAGCACTCAACCACTCTATAAGAGAGTGCATAACGCAAAGCTAAGCGGGCGTAGCGTTAGCGAAGCTCCGCTTGAGCGTTGAGTTAGGCAATTAGTTAAATCGTAGCCCGCATGAAGCAACGCGGAATGCGGGAACGCTCGTACCACGAATTCCCGTATTCCGCTACGCTCCATACGGGCTACTTGCTACTTGCTGCCATGTTAGGTATTATTTGCATTACCCCAATTATTCCGTCAAGGAGAGGGTAGATTTAGCACATATACCAAGATTAGTAACCAACCTACTGCCGAAAACATCGGCCAGAAATGCCAAGGTAAAATTAGCCACAAAGGAAACCAATGCCAAGCCTTAGGAGCATCAAATGCAACAAAAGGTGGGGCAATTTTATCTTTTGGCCCGTGTTCATTCCACCAAGTTTTTAAATTTTCTGTGGCTTCTCCCCCAATGTGGAGACTAAGCCATGATGAGATAGAAACAAGAATACCCGCAACAGTAAATCCAATGAGTAAAGGATTTGCGTTTGGTTTATCCCAAGCAAAAGCAACCGCAGCGACCAATAAACTATGAAATGTGACCATCCAGCTAATTCTGTGATTAGTCAGTTCAGTTTCCTGCCATTTCATTTCGCGCACAATCCGTTGATATTCTTCAATTAATTCTTTAGAGGGGACTTCGATTTCATTTTCGTTACTCATTTCGCCTCCATTGTTAAGAAACCGTGTACCTAACTATAATTAGACCCCAAATAAAAACTTAAATTTTTAGTTGGGCAGGTTGTTAATTTCATACTGAAAAGTATAATTTAAGTTAAATCATAAAGTAAACGTTTTTTATAACACCTAATTTACGCTAATTGAACGAATTAAACACACCTACTAAAACTCATCCGCCCAAACTCTTGGATCAGGTGTCTGCCAAAATGCGGGTTAATCATTATAGTTTGCGTACTGAGAAAAGTTATGTCGATTGGATTAAGCGTTATATAAGACATCACGGTAAGCGCCACCCCAAGGAGTTGGGTGCGGCAGAAGTGGAAGCATTTTTAACGCATTTGGCTGTGGCGCGGCATGTATCTGCCAGCACCCAAAACCAAGCCAAAAGCGCATTGCTTTATTTATATAAAGAAGTGCTGGCGATTGATTTACCTTGGTTGGATAACGTCACCCAAGCTAAAGCGCCTAAACGCTTGCCTGTGGTGCTGACCCAAGCCGAAGTGCAAGCCGTTTTAAACCGTTTGGATGGCACGATGTGGTTGGTTGCGAGTTTGCTCTACGGCAGTGGTTTACGCATTATGGAAACCTTGCGGTTACGGGTTAAGGATATTGATTTTGCTCGGCGTGAGATTTTAGTGCGGGAAGGTAAAGGTTTTAAAGATAGGGTGACCATGTTGCCGATGGCTTTAGTGCAACCGCTCCAAGACCATCTACGTAAAATCCAGGCGTTGCATAATGAAGACTTGGCTGCGGGTTATGGCGCAGTGTTTATGCCGATGGCATTAGACAAAAAATATCCTAATGCCGGAAAGGATTGGCGTTGGCAGTATGTTTTTCCTTCGGTTAAGTTGTCCGTTGATCCCCGTTCTAAAATTACGCGGCGACATCACGCAGATGAGAAGACGGTGCAGCGGGCGGTAAAAAAAGCAGTTTTGACGGCAAAGCTAACTAAACTGGCTACACCCCATACATTCCGCCATAGCTTTGCTACCCATTTGCTGGAGGGTGGTTACGATATACGTACGGTACAGGAATTACTCGGACATAAGGATGTGCAAACTACCATGATCTACACCCACGTGCTGAATAAAGGCGGCAAAGGCGTAGCGAGTCCTTTGGATCAACTTGTTTGATATAAGGTGATTTCCTCCAGTAACAGGGGGGGGGCAGCTGGGGTGGTCTTAACTGAGTAGCGTCCGTTCAAATAACCAATACCCACCCGCAAGACAGGTTAAAACAGAGCCAACGGGTACCAGAAACCGATCTACATTTTTCTTTTTATGCAGCCACCATATTAATGGAAGGACAAGTGATGCTACAGTGATTTGTCCCAGCTCTACACCCAGATTGAAAGAAAAAAGCGGTACTAAAATGCCGGTTTCAAGCGAGGAAATTCCCATCTCCCGCAGTACGCCAGCAAAACCGAAGCCGTGAACTAGCCCAAAACAGAAAGTTAAAATGCAACGTTGTTTGGTAGTTACTTTATCGCGGCGAAAGATATTTTCCAGGCCGACATAAACAATGCTGGCGGCAATTAGCGGCTCAATTATGCGGCTGGGTATATCGAGAATGTTCATGCCAGCTAACGCCAGGGTAATAGAATGGGCAATGGTGAAAAAAGTAATAATTTTTATGGCGGGCAAGAAATTACGGGTAACGACCAACAGGGAGAATAAGAAGAGCAAGTGATCGTAACCGGTGAGTATGTGTTCGATGCCCAACTTGAGAAAATCAATAAATGTTGATGTGGAGTGTGCTTCGGTTGTGGTCGGTTCTGCACTTTCTTTCAGGTTAACTTCAAGAAGGTTAGCCTTTTGGGTGAGCATTTTTTTACCTAACGCCATGTTACCTAAACCGCTTACCGTAACGTATTGTTTGTGGTCGGGGGGCAGTTTGTTTAAGAACTTGGATTCAATGCTTAGGGTTGTGCTGGGCATGCCGGCAAACTGTAATTCAACTGTGGCATTATTTTGCTTATCAAAATTAACTGCTGCCACGCTGGGGGTATTGGCTTTAATTTCACGGCCATCAAGACGAATAATTAATTCATTGGCGACGAAAGTTGCAATATTAGGCTTGGCTGCATTCCGCTCGGCATCAGTGACTTCAGCGTCCTGATCGCTATCCATAGGGGAAAATGCCTCAATGTCCTGGATGGCAAACGTTATTTTAGCGTTTAAGCCTTCGTGTGTGATGTTAAGGTCAGCGGAACTCAGGCCGGGCGGATGTGCAAAGCTGATGTGTAATTGGACGAATAAAAAAATAAAACCGAAAAATTTAATAGCCATGAATATTATTTACTGTTTTGCGATACTGACAAAATTATAGGTTGTTGCGTCTGCGCATGAATCGGAACGCGACAAAGCTAATGAGGGCAAAGCCAAAAATAATGCCAATAGCAATAGACATGCGCATCCAGATCGGTCTAGCGTCCGGATCAACACCAATATGTAACGGGATACGTAACCGGTCTTCCTCAGAAAGAGCTTCTTCGCCCATCATCAAATAAACCGCGTAATACCCATTTTTGTCGAGTTCGGCGTGAGCCTCAACGGCACCGCGTGGGTAAAGTTTGGCAGGAATTTCGGCAAGGGTACGCAGGTCTTTAAAGTTTTCCGCTTTGGTTTCATCGCCGCCGATAAAATCCTGCTCTACGATACGTATGCTGATCGGTGTTTCCCGAAGCTCTTTGCCTACCAAGTCGGCAGTGAAGAAAGCGGTACCCGTTGTGGGTATGTCTTTACAGAAAGATCGGAAGAGTGCTTTTTTGTCTTTTGCACTCGTTTTTGTCAGGTCACCAGCAGGCTTGATGTAAGCGCTAAAATAAACGGCATAGAAATCATTGGCGACTAAACAGCCTACCGTCGCTTTGGTCATCGTTTGCGATGGGTTATTGTTGTCGCTTGGGTTACTGTTACACGCGGTTAACAAAGCGCTGAGCAGTAAAATTATTAAATAGGCTGGATGATATGATTTCATGTCGTAGCAATCCTTGTTGTTATAAGGTGTTAGATAGTTGACAGTAGATCAGGGTTTTTTGACGATAAATTTAAATTTTCCCGTGACAATATGGGTATCTAAAGAGACGACCCGATAACGCACGATGTAGGTATCAGGTGGTAAGTCCGGTACGGTAATGTAGAGATGTGACTGATCGAATGTCTCTTGGATGATGTCTTTATTATCAACGCGTTTGCCGGCGCTATTTATTACGGCGAGGGCTTTGTATTCGCTGCCTACTTTATCGTTAAACCAAACGTCAATTTGTTTGGGCGCTTCTGGAATGGTCGTGTCGGCAACCGGTTGGGATTTCACCATGATGGCATGGGAAAAACCTAATGTTGGCATCACTAGAGCACCCAACAATGCTGAATAAGTTAAAAATTTTGCGGCACAACCAAGGTTAAAACGTTTCATTGTCAAATAATTGGGAGTAATAATTCACTGGGCATTATATCGTCTATAGGTCAGGCGGTCAGTAAAACTTGGTGTATTTCCAATAAGCTATTTGAAAAAGTGCCACGCTAATTGCACAGGTTGTTTTGGCGGTTTTTCTGTCCATAGCGCCAGGTAACCGTATTTTGTTGCCACTAACCGGGGGTGGGCTGCAGGCATGCCGGTTTTGCTAGTCCGTTTTGGCGTTGACCAATGGCTACCACCATCTTCGGAGGTTGCTCGGAAAATAGATGAACCATCTGCTTCCATTTCATCCCAAACTGCCGCGATATGGTTGGTGTCAAGCGCGGCAATATCACCGTGGATTGCCGTATTACCTAGTTTTTTGGGGATTGTCCATGAAACTCCATTGTCGTTGGACGAGAGATAATACAAACCTGATTTTGGGTCAATGCCCGTCCAAACAAGGCTATGCATTTGGGTGGTATTAGTGCCAGCATACGTTAAGCTTCCACCCGTGTGTGGGCAGCCGTCAAATTTCCAGTTGAAATCGCCAACTTTGCCGAGATGCTGCCAAGTTTTGGCATTGTCATTACTTTGCAATAACGCCATATCGCGTGGAACCATATCACGATAAAGAATATTAAGTATGCCTTGGGAGGATAAAGCAAATGTGTTCCAGCAGCATGAGCAGGTCGAGTCATCCAGTGTTTGAGCTTTTTCCCAATGTTTGCCCTTATCACCAGAGCGGGAATGCCGTAAGCTTTGGTAACCGTTCTCTTCAGGGTCTTCTAGCCATACAGCATTAAAATTGCCGTCTTTGTCGGCAATTAAGTCGCTGTGCGATTGGTCGCCTGTTTTGTTAGCCGCCGGGTTAGTGCCTTGTTGCCAAGTAAGGCCGTTATCTTGAGAATATGCACTTATCAAAGCCCCCATGCCTGGGAGTTCACCTTGAGTTTGCCATAATGCAAGTTGATGTTTACCACTAACGGCTATTTGGATGTCATTGCCACGGCTTGCAATAGTCGTTGGTAAGCTGTCGCCGAGTGCTATCGGTGAACTCCAATTTCGTCCGCCGTCTTTAGAATGAAAGTAACGTAACACGGTATGCTTGTTATTTGCCGAAACTTTGCCACCCGTTAGGACATGAACCATATTGTTTTCGGTATAAACATCAAATGTCGCTACATCATGTAGACCAGCCGTAGTTGTGCCGGATGTGGCAATAGACCCCGATAGGCTAGGCTCATTTTCAGTAGTGATGATGTTTAATAGGGGGTCGGAGCTGCAACTGGCAAGCGCAAGCAAAAGTAAACCGGCTGGTATAAATCCTAAGTTAAGCCTATTCATAAAATAAAAATATTTAATTAAGCATCTTCTTAAATCGTTTTTCGTAGTCGTCCTGCGATAACACACCGCTAATGCCTTCTCGTTCATGGTTTTTATAAAGGAAGTAAGTGCGTGGTAATTCGCCATACCATTTTGGGTCGATTTCATAACGCAGTTTTTGTGCATTATCATCGGCAAATACCCAGTTTTCCAGGCCAGTAAGTTCATTTTTAGCCAAGATCTGTTGGATTTGGTCTGTTGCTGAAGCATCATCCGCCGCTAACATTACCATGTTGATTTTTGGGTTAGCTTTGTGCATTTTGTTTAATAAAGCCATATCTTTAAGGCAAGATGAGCAGTTAATTGACCAAACCACCAACATAAAGGGCTTATTGGTTTTACTGGCCAATAATTGTTGGTAACTGTCCGGTACAAAAGGTTTTAATATGCTTTGTTCGGCATAGCTTGACGGGCAAACAAATGTTAATAGCAAAAAATACGACAAGATAAACGCGCGTGGCATGATATTCCTCAACAACTCTTGCAGGGATTAATAGGCAATGCTGTTAAGTTAAAGCTGTAAATGGTGATGTTGTCATTCCGAAGAAGCAAAGCGACTGAGAAATCGTGTGGGCTTCAGATCTCTCGGCAACAGCTCCTGCGTTGCTCTACCTCCTGCGTCCATGCAGTCGTCCCGCTGGTTGAAATGACAACATTCGCCTTATCTTAACGTCATTGGATTTATAAGGGGTTATTGCTTGGATAACCTTTGATGCTAATAGTTTAACTGCGGATAACTCCAGGGGAAAATTTTTGTCACGGCGGAAAAGCGGCGGACACCGCGAATAACGATGTCCGCGTAGTTTGAAGGTACTTAAAACTTGGCAGTAAAGCCTAAACGGAAGCTAACCGGCTCGACCGGATGGAAGTGGAAATCATCAGTTGCCACTGGATTGCCAACGTTGTCGTTTTCGCCTGGTAGCCTTGAGCCATAAAAGTAAGTAATACCGTCATCTTCGCGGTTGAGGATGTTATACACTTCGGCCTGGAAGCTTAGGTTTTTATTAAATTCATAACCTAAACTTGCCGAGAGCAATAAGGTTCCCTCTGATTTTATATCGCCAGTTTCATCCAGAGTGCGCGGCCCAAAATAACGTAAGCGGGGGCCGCCATACCAGCCTTTAAAGAAATCGTGGAAAGTCGCACCAGCCGCAATCACCGTTTCAACCGAGTTAGGGATATGGTTGCCTGCTGCGGTTGGGTCGTTGCCCCGGAAACGCGCCTCAGAAAAGCTTAAATCAGCATCGACCGTCAACCATTCGGTAGGCGTATAGTAGTTGTTGAATTCAATCCCATAACGGCGGCTGGGGCGGCTGGCAGTGGTAGTGCCAGCGTCACCGACAAACAGTAATTCTGAATCAATATCCAGCCACCAAATGGCTAAAGTGCTTTGTAAGCCTTTTACCCAGGTGGTACGGGCACCGATTTCTGCACTGTAAGACCGGACTAAAGGATCAGCAGGGGTTATTGGGTTGCCTCCACCGACTGGGTTGACTACGGTATTAACACCGCGAGCATCATTACTGTGATAACCCATGCCGCCATTAAGATAAAATTCGGTGTCCGCCCAAGGGCCAAATACCAAGCTCAATTTAGGGCTGACTAAGCCATCATAAGTTTCATTGGCGTTCGCTGATTGGTTACTTTTACTTACATCAAAGCGGAAGCCATCAAAGCGTACGCCTACGGTGGTACGGAACCAATCATTCCATTTGGTTTTGTTTTCGGCATAAGGGCTAATGCTGGTCACCCAAAGGGTATCTTCACGGGTGATATCATACTGTTTTTGGCCGTGTGTTTTTGTGAGCGCATTTTGGATATTGTCGTTGCGGATTTGTAAACCGAAGGTGGTTTCTGAATCAGCACTGCCAATTTTATGAAATAAGGTATGGCTGCCTTTAAAACCGGTCGTCCAGCGGTCATCAGGTTGACCGAATTGGTCTCCACAAGAGTTGAAAATGCTGGCATCAAATTTTTGTCCAGCACGCAAGCCGCGTAATCCAGCGCAACCATTTGGGTTGGTGGCTTCATTGTCGCCATCGAAATAAGTGAAATTTGAAAACAAATCCAACTTGGAATAGACCGCGTAAGCCATCAATTTGGTTTCACTTGCCGCATCTTGCCGATGCCATTCGCCGGTCAAGCTATAACGCTGGCTGTCGCCGCCATCGGTGGGATCGAGCGCATCAAAACGCCCGATAGTTCCGTTATCTACGGCACGTTTTGCAATTTGATCGGTGGAATTCCAATCCGACTTCATTGCCATTGCGGTTACGCTCCAGCCGTTATCTTCGTGTTCCTCGCTGTAACGCAATACGCCATTAAATTTCCAATATTGATTACCAACCGTCCACGGGCCATTGTTGTGTACTGTTTCAAACGCCGCTAGCACATTGCCATCGCCCAGTTTGTGCGAGCCGGCCGCCAAGCCACGGTGATAATCAAAACTGCCGCCGGTATATTTGAGGATGTTTTCTGGCAAGCTGTTGAAATATCTTATATTTGCCGAACCTGTGCTGGCAAAGTCACCATTTTCGGCATAATGGTTGCCTTTTTTGTATTCTAGGGTTTGCACCAGTTCAGGAATCAAAAAATTAGTATCGGTCCAGCCTTGCCCATGCGAATGTGACAGTTGGTTAACGGGAACGCCTTCGATTTGAGTTAAAAAATCGGTGCCGTGGTCGAGGTTAAAGCCACGCAAGAAATACTGGTTAGCTTTGCCTTCGCCACTATGTTGTGTGGCGATTAAGCCCGGTACGGTTTCCATTACCTCGGCCGGTCGGGCAAGCGGCCGGTATTTGATTTGCGCTTGCCCGATATTACCCTGCGAGGCACTGTCGGCAATACCTACTTGCGAATCGGCACGTTCGACAATGGTCATTTCTTCAAATTCGACGGCATCTTTCGGTACTTTTTGGGCATCACTGGTTACGGCAGTTTCAGTTGTATCTGTTACAACCGTGTCATTCTCCTGCGCATGGGCAGCACTGCCGATGAAAAAAGCAAACATTATCGCCATGACGCGCGAAGTTAATATACCAATGCCGTGTAATAGGGCTGTGGCGATAACAAAGCCGACGGTATATGAAATTAAACTGGCTGAAGCTGAAATTTCCTGACCGTGGACATAACCGTGGAAAAAAGCAAAAAACGCCACAATTAACACGTTCATCCGGGCGTTAAACCTGACCTTACGTGCGATGAATACACTAAATACCATGCCGGAGAGCAAGACCATGATTTCCACACTGGGCAAGGAAATCCCAACTGCACCCGCTAATCCGCCCAAGCTCATCACGCTGACGAAGGTAAGCGGCAGCAGCCAAATAGCTTGTCCTCGTAATTGGGCAGCCCATATTCCCACCGCAATCATTGTCGCGATATGATCCCAGCCTTGAAGAGGATGATGGAAGCCGTTATCCAAGGCGTCAGTAAATACAAATGTTGGGGTATTTAAAAAAGATAATGTAAAAAAACTGAGTAATCCTAATGTAAGCAGAGCTTTTTGGGGATTACACTTTGAAAGAACCGATTTGTTATTCTGATTTTGCATGGTTATTTCCAAATAAAAGTAGGTTGGGTTTTTGAGTGTAGTTTTGACGAAAAGAAGAGTTATCATAACAAAAATTGTGAAAATATAAATTTTTATCTTAAATTTTCAAAAAAATATGTAACAGAATGTATTTAATAGAATTTTTTTGAAATAGGCTGCGGTTGTCCGCAGAGATATCCAACTAAGTATTCTTACTTAGTACTTGAAATGAGGCAAAACATGGTAACATTATTTACGGTAATGAAAATTAACCAAGATTCAAGATATACAACACAACTGAGGATTAGTTTAATATGAGAACCATTAAGACAATTGTACTTTCTTCCCTGATTGCTCTATCTATGGGCGCTTTTTCGACTGCGGCTCTTGCAGAAGCTGGTGAAGGCAGAATTTCATATAGCCCTGCTGATGCCATTGATATGGTCATAGGAGAAATCAAAAAAGCCCAAGCTGCGATTAATGAAGGCAAACCAGCGGATGATGTGTACAAAATAATCAAACAAGGTATGGATTACAGCAAAGAAGTTAATGCTAATGACGTTGTAGACCGCGCCCGTTCAAAAGCTAATGACATTTTGAAAAAGGCACGTACTGCAGCGAAAGATGGCGACCTGAAAAAAGCGGCTGAATTTTTACCGCCTGCTGAAAAAGCTTTTGCTGATCTGAAGCCTTTGATCTAAATATTAAAAGAAGCTTTAAACAGCAAAAAGAAACCCGGCTTCCTTATATGAAAGCCGGGTTTTTTGTAGTTAAATTTTAATAAAGCCCTAGCTGTAACTGGGCAACCTCAGACATCATATCCCTGGACCAGGGGGGGTCTAATACTACCTCTACCTCAACATTGGCAACACCTGGCAAGGCACGGATGCATTTTTCAACATCGCCCTGAATAACAGGCCCCATACCACAACCCGGAGCGGTTAAAGTCATCATCACGTGGACATCGTTTTTTTCCGGATCAGCTTCCAGTGGTTTTGCCCGGCAATAGTAAACTAAGCCAAGATCGACAATGTTTACTGGAATTTCAGGGTCATACACGGTTTTCATCACTTCCCAACAATTTTTCTCTACTGCTTCCGAGTTAGTCTCAGAAACTAGGGTATGAAGTTGGTGGTGTTCTTTTTCTAATGCATCGGCATCTTCGTTGGCAATCCGGTACATGTTCCCGTGTTCCGTAACAACGGTATAGTTGTTGCCAAGTGATTGATGAATAGTAACAGTTTCGCCCTTATGCAATATATTTGCTATTCCATCAGGAACGGTGATTACATTAACATCTCTGGCTAAAACAACGGTTTCTCTATCTGCCATAGTGTGTGTTTACAAATGAAAAGTTCTGGCATCAATAGTTTGGCCGGTTACGCCAATACTTTGCGCCCCAAATAAATAAGAATAAACCGTAGATAGAGAAGCAGCGTTGGGGATTTTGTTTTTATCCTCTGCAGGAAATGCCTGTCTTCTTATCGGTGAATTTATAGGGCCTGGTACCAAAAGGTTTACCCTAATTTTGTTGAAAGCTTCCAGTTCTTCTGCAAGAATTTTTGCTAACCCTTCAAGTGCGATCTTGCTTACCCCATAAGCGCCAACATAAGCTGTTGCGCTTCTGGCAGAAGAATCTGAGGTGAACACAATAGCTGCATTAGACGGGCTTTGTTGCATGACCGGTAATAATACGCGGGTCAACAAAAAGGGGGCGTTTAAATTGACATTCATGGTGTTTCCCCAGTCCTTGCTCGATTGGGTGGCCATTGGGGAAAAGCCGCCGAAGGCTACTGCAGAATGTAACAACCCTTGCAGAGAACCATATTTTGCCTCAATTTTATCGGCTAATTCCTGATAATCGGCTTCGTTAGCACCTGCCAAATCGAAAGGGTACATTATCGGTTCAGGTGCATTAGCCGTTGTAATATGGTCATAAACGGCTTCTAGCTTGGGTATGCTTTTGTCCAGAAGGATAATGTGTGCACCTAGCTGCGCAAGTGTTAACGCCGCAACACTTCCTAAGCCGCCGCCCGCGCCGGTGATTAAAATGACATGATTACTTAATGCCATATCTTTTTTTGGTTAGCCGTTTTGAGGCGTTTTGCAGGAATAAGACACTGCCTTTAAACTTCACGCTTGAAGGCAGCAAGGTAATTGACATCAATATCTTTGCCAAGACTGAATTGTTTGGTAAAGGGATTATATTCAATGCCAATCATCCCTTGAAGGCTCAATCCTGCCGAGCGAGCCGATCGGGTTAATTCAGAAGGTTTAATAAAAGTCTTATAATTGTGGGTACCTTTAGGCAACATTCGCAAGACATGCTCTGCTGCGACAATAGCCAGTAGGTAAGCTTTAGGTTTGCGGTTTAATGTTGAGAAAAAAACCATACCGCCAGGTTTTACAAGTTTAGCGCAAGCGCTGATTATTGAACCTGGGTCTGGGACGTGTTCCAGCATTTCCATGCAGGTGACGTGGTCAAAACTTTCAGGTTGCTGTTCAGCTAAATCTTCAGCACTAATTTTTGCATAGTTAACCGTGATGCCAGATTCCAAGCCGTGTAAGTCAGCAATATCAATAAGCTCTGCACTTAAATCAATGCCTTTGGCATTCGCGCCACACTTGGCTAATGCTTCGGTTAATATGCCGCCACCACAACCGACATCAACTATATGTTGGCCGTTAAGCCCAACATAGCGTTGGATAAAATCTAAGCGTAATGGATTGATGTCATGTAAGGTTTTGAATTCACCTTGCGGATCCCACCAACGCTCCGCCATTGAACCAAACTTATTGATTTCGTCCTGGTGGACATTATTACTGGCCGTCATGCTGAGTCTATTATTATTTAATAATGACTATAGTTTACTATGTTACTGGGTTATTGGCTATGTGAAAACTGGGATTGGTTTTTTGCGGAGCCTATCAATACAGATCAAACTCTATTGGGTTTATTAAGTAAAAATTTTTACCTCAACCAGGCTCGACTCATGTGCATCTTATGTGGGATGTTATGAATTTAAGGGTTACTGTTAGCTAGATAAAACGGTAAGTACCGATTGAGCCGTTCTGATTTGTGGTTACAAGTTGCAATATAGTTTTCATGGTTGTAACTCACTGATTGGGAGTAGAATGGATATTTATAAAACAGTTTAAATTGCCCAGCAATGAACACAGATCCTTACCCTTCCATCGTTAGCACCCGGTTACTAAAAGAACGTTTCAACCGGATTCTGCCTGATTCGCAAGCCTTGTCATTAGCTATTATTTTGCTGGTGAGTTTTGGCTTGATTTATTTTCTCTCCGATTTATTAAAACCGGTATACGTTTCTGTTGTATTGGCGTATTTTCTGGAAGAACTTGTCGCTAGAATAGAGCACAGGCGAGTACCAAGGCTGGCTGCTGTTTGTGTCGTATTTTCTATTTTTATGGCTGGGTTGGTTTACTTGTTGTTCTATTTGATGCCTTTGATAACCCAACAGGCTATTGATCTTGTTCAGCAAATCCCTGCATTTATTAGCAGGGTTCAAATCCAAATTATGCGATTGCCGGAAAAGTATCCACAATTTATCAATCAAAGCAAAATCCAGGAAATCATGTTCACTATTCAGAAGGAGCTGCTGATTTATGGACAAAGTGTATTAACAGTTTCTGCGGCATCGGTTGTCAGCCTTGCTAGTGCCATGGTGTATTTGTTTTTAGTACCAATGATGGTGTTTTTCTTTCTTAAAGACAAACAGCCCTTGGTGGATTGGGTGCTGCAATATCTACCCAAAGACCGGCATTTAAGTATCCGGGTTTGGGAAGAGATCGATATGCAGATTGGTAATTATGTACGCGGTAAATTTGCCGAAGTTGGTGTCTTATGGGTGGCAAGTTATTTAACGTACGAAATGCTGGGGCTGAATTATGCGATGTTGTTATCGGTGTTGATGGGCTTATCAGTGATTATTCCTTACATCGGTGCAACGTTGGTGACGTTTCCGGTGTTGTTGGTTGCCTATTTTCAGTGGGGTTTTGATGGTGACCACTTTATGTATGTCGTTATTGCGTATTCGGTTATCCAAGCATTGGATGGTGTGGTGTTGGTACCCGTATTATTTTCTGAGGCAGTAAACCTTCATGCGATCGCGATCATCATTGCAATCCTGTTTTTTGGGGGGGTCTGGGGTTTTTGGGGCGTATTTTTAGCGATTCCACTGGCTACAGTGGTTAAAGCCGTGTTGACGGCTTGGCCGCGGAGTGATGGCAATGTGGTTATTGCAGATTCAGCCGCAAAACCTCATTGAAATCAGGTTATTTTCGCCAAAATTCCGGCACAAACAGGATGATGATGGAGAAAATTTGCACGCGACCCAAAATCATAGCAAAAGCGCAAATCATGGTTTGTGCATCACTTAAACTGGCATAGTTTGTAGCGGGTCCAACTTGGTTTAAGCCGGGGCCAGCGTTATTAAAGCAGGCGATGATTGCTGATAATGAGGTGACGAAATCAAGCCCTGTAAACAACAGCGCAAATACCAAGATAACAACACATATAAAATACAGAAAGATAAAGCCGGTGACTGAGGTGACAATATTGCTGCTGATGATATTATCGCCAATTCTTAATGATCTTACCGCGCTTGGGTGAATAAATTTAAATAGTTCAAGTCGGGTCTGTTTAAGCAGAATAATTGTCCTAATCATACGGATACCGCCGCCGGTAGAACCTGATGAAGCAGATAAGCAACTTAAAAATAACATCCACATTGGCACAAACATAGGCCATTGGTTGAAATCTTGAGTAGCAAACCCGCAATCAGTAGCAATAGTTACCAGGTTAAAGGTCGCGTGACGCAATGCTGTTAAAAAATCAGGGTAGGTTTGGTTTTGCCATAGCACGGATGCCGTTAAAACGCAGCTACTTAACACCAGAATCAAAAACCAGTGCATTTCGACATCGCCCACATAAGGTTTGAGTGAGCGCTTACGGATAACGACATAATGCGAAGCGAAATTTATTGCCGCCAATAGTTGAAAAATAGTTAAAACAATCTCAATCGGCAAAGAATTGAAGAAGCCAACACTAGCATCGTGCGTAGAAAATCCTCCTAAGCTCATGGCGGCAAAGGCGTGGCATACAGAGTCAAACCAGCCCATTCCAGCTATTTTCAGAGAAATAATGCAAGCCACAGTAATGCCCGCATAAACCATCCACAAGGCTTTAGCGGTTTGGGCAATGCGCGGTGGAAGATCCGATTCCTTGACCGAACCTGGTGCTTCGGCAATATAAAGCTGCATTCCTCCAATACCTAAAATTGGCAGGATAGCGACAGCGAAAATAATAATGCCCATGCCGGCAATCCAATTTAACTCATGCCGCCATAAGTTAATTGACATGGGTAAATTATCAATGCCAGAAAAAATAGTGGCGCCTGTCGTTGTCAGCCCGGAAACGCTCTCGAAGTAAGCGTCGATAAAAGACACGGATGGAACATATAACATAAAAGGCAGTGTACAAAATACGGGGGTCACGGACCAGGTGATAGCTACTAGTAAAAACCCCGTTTGCCTTGTCACTTTTTTAGGGGCTTTCAATGTAGGTAAAAACATCAGCGCCCCGAATAAAAATGTTATTTCTGTGCCGGCAAGAAAAGCTTGTGTTGCCCCATCTTGTGCAAAAAAAGACACGATAAGGCTGGTTGCCATTAACCCCCCACAACCCATCGTAATTAAACCGAAAACATGAATGATGGTGAGAAGTACAGTCATGAGATGTTTGTAACGGATAAGGGGTTATTAATGGACATTAATGCGCTAAAAAATAAAGGTGACAACTTAGATATTCGTATTTTGCCAAAAATAGTGCTGTTAGAAGCGCACTCAGTTTGCGCTTTGCGTTAAGCACAGGTTAGGCTAAAGGCTGGAAGTTTTTCTCAATGATGGCAACCAGTTTTTTTTCCATCGCAAACATCACAACATGGTCATTTTCTTCGAACACCGTATCGTGATGAATTTCGATGACTTGCTTGTCTCTAATCAATGCTCCCAGGACAATTCCAGGCGGAAAATGGATGGCATCAACCCGCTTGCCTACCACTGAATTAGTGCCACTTCGGTGCGCAATGGCCTCAATGGCTTCGGCCGTGCCACCACATAATGAACTCACCTGGGCAACATCGCCTTTACGCACATGTTTTAAGATGCTACCTAACGTTTCCTGATTGGGTAATACGGCGACATCAATGCCGGTGCCGGGTAATAGCTTGCTGTAAGACACATGGTTAAGTAGGCAGATAGTTTTGCGTGCGCCCAAGCTTTTCGCCAGCGATGCAGAAATTATATTAACGCCGTCATTTTCTGTGATGGCACAAAATAAATCGGTGCTTTCGATGGATTCATCCAATAGTAATGTTTCATCAGCGCAGTCGCCTTTTAAGACTACGGTTTTATGTAATTCATTGGCTATTTTTTTAGCTCGGCGAGGATCTTTTTCAATGATCTTAACTTGATGGTCATTTTCCAGTGCCAAGCCAAGCCGCTTACCGATATGGCCACCTCCGGCTATAATGATGCGTTTTAAGGGTGCTTCCAAACGATGTAATTCTTTCAGTACCCGGCGCACTTCTTCGCGCGGAGATACAAAAAATACTTCATCGCCGGTTTCGATAGTAGCCTGACCATTAACCAAGAGCGGGTTGCCTTGGCGAAAAATGGCAACAACACGAATTTTGTTGTTAGAAAGACGTTCGCTTAATGTTTTGATTTTCTCGTCAGTCAAAAAACCATGTTCGGTTACTTTTACGGAAAATAAGCGTACGAGGCCATCAGCAAAATCTGAAATATGCAATACCCCCGGATAGTCAATCAAATTGCGGATAGACTCCATCACAATATGCTCAGGGCTAATCACATGGTCTATGGGTATTCCTTTCGGGCCGAATAGCTGAGAGCTTTTCTGGTATTCAATTGCGCGGACACGAGCAATAGTTTTGGGACGGGTATACAGGGATTTAATGATAATGCAGGCTAACATATTGGTTTCATCACTGTCGGTGACAGCAATGACGATGTCGGTATCGTGAACTCCGGCTTGTTCCAGTACGCTTGGATGGGCGGCATTACCGACAACGGTAGCAATATCGAAGCGTTCTTTTAACGCATCCAGCAACAGTGGCTTGTAGTCCACGACCATGATGTCGTTTTCTTCGCTTGCTAAAGCGGCGGCCACTGCAGAACCAGTGACACCGGCTCCTAGAATCAGTATTTTCATTTAAGTCATCAAACCCGCTAAAAAATTTGGGTGGGGTATTTTAAGGGGCTTCCTGTTAAATGCCAACACAAATAACCTATTTGGCTACAATTTACCAAGTGGGTTGTTGAAAGTTAATGTTATTCAGCATAAGTTCATGTCTACTTACTATTATCTAACTTCTAACAAATCAAATGGACGTTTTTTATAGCAGGGGTGCTAATCATGCGAAATATTTTTTTTATCATATTAAGTTTCTTTTGTCTTCCAATTGCCAGAGCCGAATTTGATCCTGCGTTTTTCCAAATTGGACCGACATGGAAAGATAACCAAAAGCAAAAAAATGAAGCCAGAATGTCAGGAACTTATCAAGATTACGGCCAGGGCTATCAGGGTGATCCTATTTTTGATAAGGACGGCAAACTTGTAGTTTTTGAAGGCTCCAATGTACCTCGTGAAGTCGCGGAGGACTATGTGAAAAAATATAATAAAAAGAATTAGAGGTTTCTTCTGTGAGATTGAAGCAGGTCAAAATGCTTCTTTCATTTCTAGAGTTTGGATGGGAGCTACTATGCTATAAGTAGCATTAGAACTTAATGTGAATTCCCCGCTAACAACCAAGCCCTAACCTTATCAACCGCTGTCTTGGATAATGCAGAAAATCCTGTAACCGCACCTTTTGCATCGGGCGTGGGACAGGATAGGTGAAGGTGGAATGTTTCTTCACGGATAACATTTTTTTTATCGGCAGAGCTGGTTACTGTAAAGTGCATTACAACGTTAGCTTGGCCAGGTGCATTAAATTGTTGTTCGAATTCCTGTAAAGTAACCGTTATAGGGGAATTAAAGTGTAATCCGCTTTCAGCAAGCAATTGCCCGAATAAATCAGGTGGAGCTGCAAGCCACTTGTCTTGCATGTAAAATCGTATGTTAGTTTGATTGGCGTAGAGAAGCCGGTATCGGATGCGGTTATCGTATAACCATTTGGGTGCTTCAATGGTAATGCTGAGTGGTTGCTTTGCTATTGTTTGATTGGAGGTTTTAGTCGCAACCTGTATGCCAAAATCATGAACGTCTGCGGATTTGGGCAAGATACTACACCCGTTAACCAGAAGTAGTAGGGCTATTGAGATTAACAAAAGTTTCATTTCGGTTCCTCGTAGCCAGGTTCGCCCGGCCCCGGCATAGGTTGTTCAACAACAGACCATATTGATTGGGGATTAGATTCCAGTGTGTCAGCGATTTTTTTCACTTGTTCGGTGGTCGCTTGCAGTTCATTAAGTAACTTATTTACTTTGGGTAAAGTAGTTTCTACCAATTGGTTGCCCGCAACATTACCCGTATCAGCCACACTGCTGACCTTTGTGCTGAGAGTCCTGGCTTGTTTACTCAGGTTTTGTAATTCAGCCGTTAAGCCGTCTATATGTTTCAGGGTTGTTTTGGCGTCCTTGGTCAAGGTCGGAATATCTGCCAGAGCTGCGACTACACTTTTTTCCAACTCCGATAATTTATCGCTCAGCGTTTTAAGGTTTCCAAGGATGCCAACGATATTCTTTTCGTTTTCTTCATTCAACAACGAGCTCAAACGCATCATCAGGTGATCGGCTTTTTTCAATAACTCATCGCCGGAACTCATCAGACGGTCAGCTATCGACGGCATTAATGGTATGCGTGTATCCGCATTATCCCCCGGTGGCAAAGGCTCGGTAATTTTTCCAGAATCTTCAAGTTGAAGTTGGGTTAATCCTGTTACGCCTTTAAGCTGTAACGTAGCAAATACACCTTTGGTTAAAGTGATATTTTTATCAACTTCTATGACGACCAGAATAAGCTCTGTCTTGTTATGGTCAAATTCTATAGTCAGCACTTTTCCGACGGCGATGCCTCGGTAAAAAACTGTAGATTCGGGATTTAGGCCCGTTACCGATTTGTCTGTGGCGATGACATAAGTATTACGTTCCCGCTCGAAATGGCCGATCCAGTAAATAACTGAAGTGGTCGCGGTTATTAACAAAATTAAAAACATACCGGTGATCAGTGCATGCTTATTTTTACCCATGTGTGTCCTTTAATCCTTAAATACCCGTGCGGCGCGATTGTTATGAAAAAACTGCTTCACAAAAGGATGTTCGCAGTTTAATACGGAATCCAGTGAGCCAAAAGCGACTAATTGCTTATCGGCCAAAACGGCTACTTTAGTGCATAAATCTTTCAGTATATCCAAGTCATGGGTAACCATGACGACAGTAAAGTTAAGATCTTTGTGTAATTCCGACAATAATTTGACAAAATCCCCACTTGATATTGGGTCTAAGCCGGACGTCGGTTCATCAAGTAATATCAGCTCGGGCTCAAGGATCAACGAACGCGCCAATGCAACCCGTTTAATCATGCCGCCAGATAAGTCGGATGGCCGTAACCAAGCGTCCTGAATTGTCAGTCCAACCCGGACTAACTTCATAAAAATTAGCCGTTTGATTAATTCCTCATCAACGATGCCTAGTTCCCGTAGCGGAAAGGCAATATTGTCATAGACATTAAGGACGCTGAATAATGCGCCTTTCTGGAAAAGTACGCCGACATTATTTCTAAGTCGCAAGCCATGGGCGTTGCTGACTCTACTTACCGGTTGCCCCATCACAACAATGTTGCCTTCGCTAGGCTGTTGTAGCCCAATAATTTCGCGTAGCAATACGGTTTTACCGCAGCCTGAAGCACCGACCAAGCCAAGTATTTCCCCTTTTTCTAGCGCCAAGTTAACATCCTGATGCACTACCTTCTCACCAAAACGCGTCCAGATATGTTTGATTTGTATGGCGTATTTATCGATCATGGCATTCCAACATCCATAAATAATATGGCGTACAGCGCGTCTACCATTATCACTACCGTAATTGCTGCCACCACGGAGTTGGTTGTTTCATTACCTAAGCTTTCAGTATTGGGTTTAATTCGAAAGCCGAAATGACAAGCAATTAAGGCAATCATCACGCCGAATGTTGCACTTTTGCCTAAGCCGATATACATATTTACTACGGGGACTGTGTCAGGCAATTTTTGAAAAAACTGCTGGTAACTGATATCCAGGGTATTTTGGGCGGAAAACATACCTCCCAATAGCGCGGCGGTATTAGTCCAAACGCTTAATAGCGGCAATACAATGGTTAAGGCGATAACTTTAGGCAAAATAAGCCGCAGGGAATGGGAAATGCCCATAGCGGATAACGCATCGAGTTCCTCAGTGACCCGCATGATGCCAATTTGGGCGGTGATTGCCGAACCTGATCGTCCAGCGACCAAAATTGCAGCCAGTAATGGGCCGAGCTCGCGGATAATACTTAAGCCGAGGATGTCGATAATATAAATTTCTGCCCCAAACATTCTCAATTGCAATGCAGATAGATAGCTCAAAACGATGCCGATGAGGAAACCCACCAACGCCGTGATACCTAAGGCCCTAACACCAGATTCGTAAATAGTAATCGAAATTTCCGGCCATGGGATTTCATCAGGGTGCCGAATTAAATAAAACAGATCCAGAAAAAATTGCCCGGTTAAAGAAATTAGATCGGAAGATTGGCTTAAGGCTTCTGAGCTAAATTGATTAAAGGTGTTGATAATCAAATTTAATGGCGAGATAACAGGCTGGCCGTCAGTCACCTGCTGAGAAGCCCAGCTTTCAAGTAGTCGCCGATGTTCCGGTTTTATCGTTAATTTTTTGGGAAATTCTTGGTTCCAGGCTAGCCAAATCATTAAGGCAGTGGCGCTGTCGAGTACCTCAACCGACATCATGTCCCAACGTACAGTTTCATTGTGGCTCTCCCGACTGATCTGTTCTTGCAGTCCAGTGGTATCAGCTAGGTTTCGCAGGTTCCAATTTCCCGATAAATTAATGCTGCGGCCTTTGCTGTCCGGTTCGGCGCTTACCGATAGTTTAGGTAGATCGTTATTGTTAGGCGCAATAGTCATTTTTAAAAATATTTGCCGCAATAATTGCTGAAAAAGAGTTATCTAGTATAAAGCAGTGGATTTAGCTGTAGTTAATTAAGATGGGATTCGTTTCAGTAAAACATGACGATAGCTGATGCGATTTTTCAGGTATCATCACGATTATATTAAGTTGCTTGCAACAAAAAACACTTTAGGCGCTGAACGATGGGACAGATAAAATAGTCCTACTGCAAAAAAATCCAGGATTATGAGCGAAAAATTTAACTCGTCTGTAACATTAGTGGCAAAAATTCTCAAGATAATGGCTAAATATGTGCGCATTTTGTTAAACCTGCTGACAAGGTTTAACAGCGTTTTGGGAAAAAAGCCGCGCCTTGCTTCAGCCCTTATGATTTTGATATTGACGTTGGTTGCGTGGCAATTACTGCCTGATCCCTCCGGTAAAGCGGGTATTGACCCACCTTCTACGGTTTACACCCGTGCCGAGGGCGATACCTCAAAAATTGAAACACCTTGTCCAGTTTATCATCCCGAATGGCGCAATGGATACACTATCGACGGCGTAGAAATTGCCCCATCCCCAATTTGCGCGCCGGATAACCCCTATGATATTGCTGCTTCGGTATTGGGCACTAACAACATCACGATGGGTACGCTGATGCAATCTAATTTGGCTCAAGATGCCTTGGTAATGGGTGACGACCTCGACCAAGATGGTGACCCAGATGTTATCCATATGAAGCTTGAAGTGGTTGAGTTCAACGGGATGAGTCCGGATGGAGATTTTTTAATCAACACCTATAATGTTGCGCCAGGGATCCAGCCTGGATTATGGGCTTTTGCGCCTAAATCCAGCGGCATGGCATTAAAAAACATTAACTCGCGGGAGGCGCGCCCTTTCTTACGGGCACCGTCGCCCACCATCCGGGTGGAGCAGGGTGACAAAATATATATTACCTTGGAAAACACCCATTATTTGCCGCACACAATTCATCTGCATGGCGTCGATCATCCGTTTCAAAACTCAAAAGGTGAAGATAATGATGGCATGGAAGAACATGCCGTATTTCCCGGCCAAAGCCATACTTACGAAATTCAGCCGCGCCATGCCGGCACCATGCTTTACCATTGTCATGTCCAATCCGCCCAGCACACGATGATGGGCTTGATGGGCATGTTTGTTATTGAAGAAAACCAGCCGAACAACTGGGTGCAAACATTCAATGTTGGGGCAGGGCAGGTACGGCACCCTTCGGTTGCTGTTAAAAATACCTACAACCAGGAATATGACCTGGTTTACCAAGCGATTGATAAAAAGCTTGCTGGTATTATTCAATCGGCTAACGATCCACGTTTGATCTCAAAAGCGATGAGCCGCGATTACAACATGACCGAATCGTTTGAGAATTATTTTTTGCTCAATGGCCGGTCTTATCCCTATACCTTGCGTGATTCGGTGATTGTTGCGGGGGATAATGAAAATATCAAACTACGGGTAGCAAATATGCAACGCGCCTTAGTTGCACTGCATGTCCATGGCCATAAAGCCACGGTTACCGCTACCGATGGGGTTGATGTGCAGCCTGTTGCCCAGGAAACCCGCGACGTAATTGACATAGCTCATGCGCAACGGCTTGATATTAGCTTGCAAACCCGCAACGACGGTTTACATAGTTATGGGCCGGGCATATGGATGTTCCATGACCATGTGCCTACCGGCACGACGACTGACGGTATGGAGCCGGGCGGAAATATCGCTTTGATGATTTATAAACCTTACCTCGACGAACAAGGCATGCCAAAAAACCACGAACAAATGTTGGCGGAGCTTTTCGATAAAGATTATTACGCTAAAAAACAGCCGCTCTGGCAACAAAGCGAAGAATATGCCAAACGCTACGGTGATGCGGGTAATGTGGCTACCGAACTGCCCAAGCTAGTTGCGTTTGGTTTGGTGGTCGGGTTGATCCTTGGGCTTATTTTCTGGTGAATAATACGAGATACACACTATGCAGCAAATCAATCAAACTAATTCGTCATTCCGGCATGGATTGCCGGAATCCAAATTTCAAGGACGAAAACAGATACCTTAAAAACTTATTGCAAATCGCTTATCCATGAGCCAATTTATTAAATGCCTATCAAAAAACCAGCTTACAACCTTATTGTTAGGGTTGGCTGGCTTAATATCCCCGGCTAATCCCGCTTTTGCCATGATGGATCACGGCGGGATGTTGATGGATGAAACCGGTATGATCATGAACGCCAACAAAGACCGTTTGCCGCGTGATTGCCCTAAAATATCAAAAGATGTCGATATTACCGTCAGAGCCGGGCATAAGCATGCCGAAAAATTTAATGGCAAAATGTTTGCTTTTGACAGCCAGGAATGGGACGTTCCCGCGTGTGCACGGATTAACTTTACCTTTATTAACGATGACGACATCCGCCATCAGTTCATGATCCACGGCTTGCCGGGTTACTTATACCCCGAAGGCATGTTCCATTTGGAATTAAACGGCAAAGGCCAACTGCAACAAGCCTCGTTGATAGTGCCAAGCATGAAAAAAACCTATTTGGTGCATTGCGAACTGCCGCAACATATGGAAAAAGGCATGAAGTCCCAACTTAAAGTGGATGGTGGTGACGGCGATTTGCCAAGCATACCGGGTCTGACCAAACCGGTGCGGGCTGATAACTATCCGGTAGATTGGACAATTTCCGCGACCATAAATATTTTGGTAGGTGTATTGGTGGGTAGTTTAGTTATCTTTTTCTTACGCAGAAAGAGGTCTTCGTAAGGCCATTGAGCCGTATTGTTTTTTTAAAATTAGCCGAGGTTTAGTCCGCAAAATAACCTCATCTGCTCAAATTTTGACAAGCATTGCCTTACTGTTTCCGGGTTTGTTATAACCTGATATCACTTACGCCGATGATGGCTGCGTAGATTTCCAATACAGCCAGGACGGTTTCAAGAATTGATACGCCGAATCAGAATTACTTACACCATACAAATTTAGTTCTTGCTGGGTTTATGTTTGAAATCGCCGGATTAAAGCTTCGCTTGCAACATTACGCTTTGGTTTTTGAGTAAATCGGCCAGTTTACGTAACGCCTGCCCACGATGGCTTAAGGTGTTTTTTACTTCGGGGGGTAATTGTGCGGAAGAGCAATCATGCCCTGGTACCCAAAATACTGGGTCATAACCAAAACCGTTCGCGCCTTGTGGATGAAATAGGATACGGCCTTCCCAAATGCCTTGGGCGATGATCGGTACCGGATCATTTGCGTGTTCGATCAGCACGATCACGCAAATAAACCGCGCAGTGCGTTCTTCAAGTGGTACGCCTTCCAATTCCAGCAATAATTTATTGAGGTTATCGTGGTCGTTGGCACCCACACCCGCGTAACGGGCGGAATAAATTCCTGGTGCGCCGTTCAAGGCATCCACAGCCAAGCCGGAATCATCGGCAATTACCGGAAGATTAGAATGTTGGGCGGCATGTCGTGCTTTAAGCAAGGCATTTTCGATAAAGGTAAGACCCGATTCTTCTGCTTCGGAGGTAATAATCTCTGCTTGGGGGATGATGTTATAGCTCGGCAACAATGCCTGAATTTCGCTGATTTTGCCCTTATTATTACTGGCGAGTAGGATTTGGTTAGTATTAATAGGTTTCACGATATTTAATTATCTCAGTAAAATACCTTAGCAGGATTTTGAGCCGCGCTCTTTTGGTTTTGTAGGTGCAATTTATTTAAACAGCTAACCAGACATAAGCCCAGTTCATAGGCCATATTAACAGGTACAGCATTACCAATCTGCTTGTATTGCGAAGTTAATGGCCCTTTAAAAACCCAGTCATCCGGGAAGGTTTGGATCCGGGCATATTCCCGTACCGTAAAAGGGCGGGTTTCACTGGGGTGGCAGCGTTCTGTCTGTTTTTGGGCGGGTGCACAAGTTAAAGTAAGGCTCGGCTCATTCCAACTCATACGTCGAGCCATACCCGTTTTACCGCCGCTCAGATAAAAGCTTTTTTTCATATAAAGTTTTTGGATGTCTAAAGGTAAATCACGCCAATAACCACCTTCTGGGACGTGTTCCATGATCGCTTTTTTAGCACTTGGGTAACTTTGGCCATGGGAAAAAGGAACGTTGGTCGGAAATAGCTCGCCAGCACATAAGGCATCACGGATGGTGTAAATTTTGGGATACGGGCGGGGCCAGTTAAAGTCTATCTGGCTTGCTAAATCTTTGCGGATACCAACTAAAATCAACCGTTCGCGTTTTTGCGGTACACGATAAAAAATAGCTCTCATCAGGTGGGGTTCTAATAAATGATAACCAATATCATCAATAACGGACCGTATATCCCTTAGTGTATTGCCTTTGTTGTGGCTGAGCAAACCACGCACATTCTCTGCCATAAATAATTTTGGCTGAGTTTCTTTGACTGCCCGGGCAAATTCAAAAAACAATGTGCCACGCGCATCTTCAAACCCCATTTTTTTTCCTGCATAACTGAATGCCTGGCATGGGAACCCTCCAGTTAGCACATCAATCTTATTAAGGTGCGGGCTAAAATCCAATGCCGCAATATCACCACAAACCACTTGCCATTTAGGACGATTGGTCGTTAATGTTGCACAAGCATTTTTGTCAATCTCACTTAGCAATAATGTTTTTAGGCCGGCTTTTTCCAAGCCGATGGCAAGCCCTCCCGCGCCAGCGAAAAGTTCAATTGCAGTGAATGGTTTTACTGCCTTTGGGATTTGACGGATAGAATCATCAAAGATGAAATGTAACTTCCCGAATTGTTTAAGTTGGTCTTTACTATAAAAGCTACGGTTGCTAGAGGCATCTTCCAAAGGAATAAGCTTGCCGTTACTGCGCCATCTGCGCAGCGTTTCCTTGGAAACGCCCAGCATATCAGCAACTTCTGTGGATGAATACATTACGGATACCTGTGTGTTTACTTTATCCATTATACACATGCCATAATTGAAACTATATCTGTTGGTGATTTTGCTAATGGTTAATTGCTATTTTTTCGATAAGCTAATTTTACATGGTTGACCGGATTGATAAACAAACACGCTCCAAAACGATGCGGGCAATCCGTAGTTCAGGCACACGACCTGAAAAATTGGTTCGTTCTGCCTTACATAAAGCAGGGTTCCGTTTTCGGTTGTGCAATAAAAACCTGCCAGGTACCCCGGACATTGTATTGGCAAAATATAAGGCAGCAATATTTGTTAATGGCTGTTTTTGGCATCAGCATCATAACTGTAAGATAGCCCATATTCCAGACACCCGACGTGAGTTTTGGCAGAAAAAATTTGTCCGAAATTTACTAAGGGACCAAAAAATCTTGTATCAATTAAAAATAATGGGGTGGCGTGTTGCAATCCTTTGGGAATGTGGCTTGCATAAAAAACGCCAAAACGAAACCTTCCTATACATTGCCCATTGGCTAAGATGGGGCGGTGAATATTTTGAAACCCCAATCTACGACGAATTTTGCGAAGAATAATTAGCCAAAAGCCTTATTGAAAAAAGCTTGGGCAAAGCTACGGTCAGTAAACGTATATGCTGAGTTTTTCTCGATGACATCTGGAAGAGCTGCAAACAGTTGATTTAGGGCATCAGGTACCCCGGTAACTAATCCATAAAAGCTATAGCCATCAATCTGGCGGATTAAGGGGTTAGGCTGCCGTTGTTGGCCTTTGGTGCTGTCAGATGGGGTGAATTCCTTATCATACCGTTGACCTGACTTAGGGATCACCTCAACATAATAACCTGTGAAGCTTTTATATTGATGGCCTTTTGTCATGACCAGTTTTTCAATATTGTCATAAACTTTTACTTTGTCAGACCCTTTTACAGTGTTGTATTTATTTTTAATTTCGGCAATAACCATTCGATTTATACTTACCAAATCCACGACGTTTCCAATGCCTTCATCCGTCCAGCCGTCAACTAAGCCCAATATCTTTTGATGAAAAGTACCTACGTGATTTTGTAAGGTTTTTTGGGTTTGACGGATTCTTTCATTTCTTTCCCATGCGGCTCCATCTATACCGAATCCTGACATTTCAAATAGTAATCCAAAGGGATCAATTACGTTTTTATTAAAATCGTGGCTTTTTTTTTGTTGGGCTTGCTGTGCAATTTTTAATAAATCCTGCACGGTTAGATTTAAATTTTCATCTGAAATAAAGCTGAGTTTAGGCATGTTTTTCTAGTTTGCTGTCTTGTTCTAAAGTCAAATTTAACTATTGTCCACAGTTTTGGACATTAATGCCAATTCTCGCGCCATTGCTCAAAAATGAAATCGCTGAGGGGTTTATTTGCGCTTTTAGGAATTTGAAAGCGTGCGCCGCCGGACGGGGTTAATAAAGTTTGGGTTTTAATCCCATGATTTTGGGAATAATCAGCAACTGGTTGCCAAAGTCGCTGCCAAAAGCGGTCATTTATGCTGCGGGTTAAATAAACCTGAGTTATTGTGGGCTGCTTGGCGATGAGATTAGGAATGTTAACAAGAGTAAAACGCTTGAAATGCCGGGTAATCAAATCGTCCCGATAGTTTTTTAGGTACTCGATATGCGCTGCATTATCATAGTAAGCGTCGTCTATAGCACTAATTAGATCAGTCAGGGCAATCCGGTGTTTTTTACAAAATGTTTTCCATTCGGAAGGCGTTGCTTGTCGTAACGAAGTTTCGCCGTACAGCCTAGGTAAAACTTCCCAAAAATAATTGTTCCGGGTGCGCCCGTAAAACCATTCGGCATAATTGCTCAGATTATCCCAGCCAGGATTAAACGTGCCCACGATTAACGTGGTGGGTTGAAAGTGGAGGTTTTCCAGCGTCAAATCGCCAGAGAACTTGTGAACACAAGTCATTCAATATTAAGGTGTTCGCACGTTATTGGCTTTAGTTTATCAATGAACGTTAAGTGAATAATTAAGCCTTAAAACCTAACGCCAACTTAAGTCTGTTCACCAAATGCCTTATGTGTAGGTTTTTTACCCATGCTTTTACGATGTGGATTTTGGATTTTATATTGATATAAACCGCACTGGTTTTGATTTTATTTATTATGTTTAGCAAGCCTTCATAACAATAATTAAACCAGCCGAAAGTCAGTAATTTATCCTTCGCAACCTTAAATAACCAAAAAGTAAAAGCAGCGATGGGAATTTTTCCGGCATAAATAAGTGTTGCAACTAACACTTGGCCTTGCGCAAATAGAGCGATAGCAAAGACACCTAAAAGTTCGACAGCAACAAACAACAGCAAAAAAATGATCAACAACGTGTAGCGGTTAAGGTTATGGATTACGCTTTCTAGTCGTTGGAGGATTTTAAGACTGTGCAGAAATCGGTAAATCGGGTCTGCAATCCGATCCCAGATGAATTCCTCCAGGATTAAATAAGTTAATACCAATATTGTTAATAAGGTATTAAACGCGCTTCTAAATATTTTTTTAAACATAAGTAGCTGATTACAAGTTGACAGTAAACTAGGGCAATTAAAAAACAGAGTTCATCATAAAAGTTTAATTGCATCTATAAAGTGTAAAGTGTATACAAACTTAGTAGTCAATGCTTGCTTTGATGTGTAGTTGTTAAGGCGTGATATTATTACAGTCTTAATTATTAACTTTGGATATGTAAATAATCTGGAATAACCACATGTCGATACCTAAGATTTAATTGGGGGAATTCAGTGCTAATTAACTGTGTTGCCTACCAAGAAGGAAAAAAATTAAAAGACATCTCGATTGAGGAAATCAGCGATTACTTGTTGATACCTGATTGCTTCGTTTGGGTAGCATTAATGGATGCCGAATTGCTGGAACTTGAAAAAATGCGCGAGGAATTCGATTTACATCCATTAGCTGTAGAAGATTCCTGGCATAGCCATCAACGGCCAAAAATAGATGAATACGGCGATTCAATCTTTGCCGTGATGCAGTTAGTAGAAATTGATAGTGGTGAGATTAAGCTGGGGGAAGTGGATGTTTTCGTGGGGGAAAACTTTGTGCTTTCTGTGCGCAACCGCAGCAAAGATGGTTTTTTAGGTGTCCGCGCCCGGTGTGAGCGCGAGCCAGAGCTATTAAATCATGGGGCGGGTTTTGTTTTCTATGCCCTAATGGACGCGGTGGTTGACCGTTATTTTCCGATAGTTGACCAGTTGGAAACGGAACTTGAAAGCATCGAAGAACAAATTTTTATCAAGGGTTCCGCCCGAATCAATATTGAACGGTTGTACGAACTTAAACGTAAAGTTACTACACTTAAACATGCGGTATCGCCCTTATTGGAACATTCCGGTAAACTCCATCGTGGGCGGGTGCCGCGAGTATGTTTTAACAGCCAGGATTATTTCCGTGATGTGTACGATCACTTAATCCGTATCAATGCATCAATTGATAGTATCCGCGATACTATTGGTGTCGCCATTCAGGTTAACCTGTCTATGGTTACCATAGAAGAAAGTGAAGTCACCAAGCGGCTTGCCGCTTGGGCAGGAATTTTTGCGGTTGCCACTGCATTTGCAGGGGTTTGGGGGATGAATTTTGACGTTATGCCAGAATTACGTTTTAAATACGGTTATCCGGCTGCCTTAACCTTAATCTTGATAGTTTGCTCGTTTCTTTATAGGCGCTTTAGAAAGGCAGGCTGGTTGTAATTAACAATATTTTTCGAAGAAAAGCCAAATTAAATGGAAACTAAAATTATTTATGCGCTCGATTTTGATGGTGTTATCTGCGATAGCACCGTAGAAACAGGGATAGCTGGCTGGCAGGCAGCAAGTAGCTTATGGGATGACATGCCCAAAACGGCCACCCTAGAATGCCTGGAAAAGTTTAAACAGGTACGCCCTATCATCGAAACCGGTTACGAAGCTATTTTGGTCATGCGCTTACTGCATCTGGGCGAGTCTGTCGATGCTATTTATGCAAATTACCACGCTAAAATTAAAAGTTTGCTGGAAGATGCAAAAGTTAATGCCAATGATTTGAAGAAATTGTTCGGCGCGACCCGAGATGCTTGGATTGCCAGCGATTTAGCTGGGTGGATACAGAATAACCCTTTATTTCCAGGGGTTGCCAATAAGCTAGAAAAACTGGGTGACCAATGGCTGGTGATTACAACTAAGCAGGAACGCTTCGTTAAATGCATTCTGCAAGCCCACGGCATTCAATTGCCAGATGATCGTATTTTCGGATTGGATCGTAATATGAGCAAAGCAGAAGTTTTACGAAAATTATTGATCGCAAATCCAATGGCTAAAGTTTATTTTGTTGAGGATCGCTTGCCTATGTTGCTCAATGTCCTCAAAGAAGAAGATCTTAACCAAGTTAGACTAATTCTTGCTTTATGGGGCTATAACACGGCCGAAGAAAAGTTGTCGGCAGGGCAGAAGGGGATAACATTGCAAGCACTAGAGGATTTTCTAGCGTAGCACTACTTTAAATGCGTCAAATACATCGGAGAAAAAATTATGTCACTTGATATGTACCAAGCTTCAATCCCTGTTTTCGTAAGGATGTTAGGAAACTTGTCGGCTATTTTGGAGAAAGCTTCTGCTTATGCCGCTGGGAAAAAAATCGATCCGGCGGTACTGGCAAATGCCCGTTTAGCGCCTGATATGTATCCATTAAGCAAACAAATTCAAATAGCTACCGACATGGCAAAAGGCTGCGCTGCCCGACTTGCGGGTATTGATGTGCCAAGTTATGAGGATAACGAAACCACAATCTCCGAATTACAAGCTCGGATCGCCAAAACCATGGCTTTTTTACAATCGGTTGATGCGGACCGGATTAAAGGTAGCGAAGAAAAAACAGTCACTTTAAGCCTGCGTGGCAAAGAAGTTAGCTTTGTCGGTCAGCCGTATTTGCTACATTTTGTGCTGCCCAATGTGTATTTTCATATCACTATAGCGTATGCCATTCTGCGGCATAACGGCTTGGATCTAGGCAAAATGGATTTTGTTGGCAGTTATTAGAGAGCCATTTTTAGTGTGCAGGGTGTTGAAATCGCCTTTACAGGCTAATCTAAGTAACTATTCAAACCATAAGTTTTTAAGCTGATTCAAATATGTCAATCGGGGTTAATCTTCACCTCTTTTTTCACGGGTCGTTAAATTAAAAATCAATGCAAAATCAGCTCATCCCTTATTTAATCCGTTGGGGGAAAACGTGCGCCGTTTCAATTCGGCAAAAAAGTGGTCGTTTTTTTAGTAAATCTAGTCAAAGCAAAAATTGGTTAACCCGTAAAACCTGGGTGAATATCCATTTGGTGTTAGCGCTTAGCGTTGGCTTTATTTTTGCGGTGCTTGGGTTTACCGGAAGTATTAGTATTTACCGTGAAGAGCTGGATGAATTATTAAATCCTCAGTTGGTTATTGAAGCGCCGTTTGGTGAACGTCAATCACTTGATCGGATTATCTCAGCAGTCAAGGCTAAACACCCCAACCGTTACGGCGAGTGGACGCTGGAAATGCCACGCGCGCCGCATAGTATGATGACTGTCTGGTTTGAGAAGCCCCAGGAAACTTATTTTGAACGCTATGCGCCGTTAATGGTATCGGTAAACCCTTATACGGCAGAAGTAGTTACCAGTCGGTTTTGGGGGCAAACTGTAACCACCTGGCTGTTGGATTTACACACGCAATTGTTGGCCGGTGATGTCGGTTGGAATATTGTCGGTGGTTGTGGGATTTTGTTGTTGATTTCGGTGAGTACCGGCTTGTATCTGTGGTGGCCGGGAATAACACATATCCGCTCGGTATTTACCCTGCGGATTAATGCAGGTTGGGTACGTTTGTTATTTGATTTGCATCGTTGGGTCGGGTTGTTGAGTGGATTAGTATTGCTGCTTTTGGCATTTACTGGATTTAACCTTAGTTTTCCGAAAATTCTGGAAAGTATTTCTGGTTCAACTGGGATGGCGCACGGTGAAACTGGCAAGAAAATTGTTAGCACAGCTAGCCCCAACAATCATCCGACCTTACTTGAAGCGGCAGAGTTTATCGCCCGTGGGCCTTTTGCGAAGGCTCAATTGCGTCGGGTGACCACGCCGGATGGGGAAAGCGGTGTGTATCGAGTTAATTTACGGCAAAAGACTGAAGTGAATCAGCGTCACCCTTATACCACTGTGTGGGTTGACCGTTGGAGCGGGCAAATAAAGGAAGTCAGAGACCCGAAAGGTTTTACTGCAACCCAGAAATTAATTACCTGGATATGGCCGCTGCATACTGGCGAAGCACTAGGTGGATTAGGGCGATTGAGTTGGTTTTTAGCTGGGCAAAGCCTGTTTTTTCTATATGTAAGTGGCCTTATCCGTTGGTTACATAGCAAAGGTAAAATACGGGATAGGTCAGTGGATTTCAGTCGTCTTTGGAGTTTCCAAGCCTGGGCTAAACATACAGGTTATCGGGCGGTGATGTCGGCTTACCGTATTACCCTATTTATGGTAAAACAAATGGCACCTCTATTGTTGAGAGCAAAGGTTTGGGCAGGAAAAACATTGGGACAAGGACTAAGCTATCTTCAAGATAAAGCCGGAAAATGAATAAAAACTGGGGTTAACTTAGGAAAACTGATTAACTTAAAAGATGCCGAGTTGGTAAATTCGGCATCCTTTTTACTGTAATAAACTAACGGCTATTTTGTAATGCCGCAATCCGTTCTTCTAAAGGGGGATGGGTCATAAACAGGCGTTGGATACCGCCGCCGTTAATGCCGAAAGCGGCAAACTGACCCGGTAAATCCTCGGCTTCATGTCCACGTTGTAGGGCGCGAAGTGCACCGATCATCTTTTCACGTCCAGCTAAGTGGGCACCACCAGCATCGGCCTTAAATTCCCGATAGCGCGAGAACCAGGCGACCAGCATGGATGCTAAGAAGCCAAGCGCAATCTGGGCAACCATCTGCGCCATGTAATAACCCATGCCAAAGCTGCCGCGTTCATTATCCGATGTAGCGCGGTCAACAATGCTGCCGATGATGGTGGCGAAGAAATAAACAAAAGTATTCAGCACACCTTGCATTAACGCCATGGTTACCATATCGCCATTGGCGACATGGGTCATTTCATGACCGACTACCGCCTCTACCTCATCAGGGTTCATCGCTTGCAATAGTCCGGTGCTAACAGCAACCAACGCATTATTACGGTTCATACCGGTGGCGAAAGCGTTGGGCATCCCGGCTTGGAAGATCCCTACTTCCGGCATCCCAATTCCCGCTTGTTGGGCTTGTCTTTGTACGACATCAATCAGCCATTTTTCAGTCTGGTTTTGCGGTTGTCCAATGACTTGGACGCCCATTGATGTTTTTGCCATGGTCTTTGACATCGCCAGGGAAATCACCGAGCCAGTAACTCCGATGACTGCCGACATCATCAACAGTGCTTTTAAGTCCAAACCTTGGGCAGTCACATAACCGGTTAATCCTAAGATATTGAAAAGTATGCTAATAACGATCATCACAGCGATGTTAGTAGCTAAGAATAATAAAATTCGCATCATGGTAAAGCCTCCCGTAAGTGTAATTTTCTATGTGGTAGCTAAGTTGTAGCTTCTTTAAAAACGACTATGATTATAAATACATTTGAGTTGTATTAAGAGGGTATTTCGATGAGATTCATTAAAATTACAATAATATTTTATCTTTTAATCACTACAGTTTGTGGGAGGGCAGAGTCTACAGATTATAGTTTTATTTTAAAAAACCTTAGAGTACCTTACGGCTTTAAGATAACAATATTTGCTGATAATGTGCCAAATGCCCGTAGTTTGGCATTGGGAGACAATGGCGTAGTTTATGTTGGAACCACGTATGAGGGTAAGGTTTATGCAATACAAGATGCTGATAATGATGGTAAAGCAGAAAAAAATTATACTATCGCTACCGGTTTAAATTTCCCTAATGGCGTGGCGTATAAAGATGGGGCATTGTACGTTGGCGAAATTAGTCGTATTACCCGATATGACGGGATTACCCAACAATTAGCTAATCCACCTCCACCTGAAGTTGTTTACAATAATTTCCCGACCGAACAGCATCATGGGTGGAAGTATTTGCGCTTTGGGCCTGATGATAAACTCTATACGGTAGTGGGTTCCCCCTGTAATATGCCCAATGACACCTGTAAATTAAACAAACCTATGCATGCTACGTTGGTAAGATTAAATAAGGACGGCACCAATGCAGAAATTCTTGCTAGAGGAATACGTAATTCGGTAGGGATTGATTGGGATCCACAAAATAACGACCTGTATTTTACTGACAACGGTCGTGACTGGTTAGGTGATGATACTCCGGCTGAAGAACTAAACCGTTGGTCAGGCACGACAGGCGAACACTTTGGTTATCCCTATTGCCATGCTGGTAAAATCCTTGATCCTGAATTCGGTGTGGGTAGAGGTTGTGATGAATTCACTAAACCTGTTTGGAGGTTCAGGCCGCATAATGCCCCATTGGGTTTTCGGTTTTATCGTGGCAACCAGTTTCCGGACGAATACAAAAACAAGGTGCTTGCCGCGATGCACGGCTCTTGGAACCGGAGCGTAAAGGATGGTTACCGTATTGCCATGGTTAATAATAACAATGGGGCATTTAGCTACGGTGGTGATTTTATTGGAGGTTGGTTAACACGGGATGGCACAGTGCTTGGCAGACCAGTTGATATTTTAGAAACACCTGACGGTAGCATATTAATCTCCGATGATAAGGTAGGGGTTATCTATCGGGTGACATACCAAGGTAAATAATGGAGCGAAAATTTAAGGTGTTAGCAAAAGAAGCCGTTTATAACGGCTTCTTTTTTTTGGAAAAATACAAGCTTATCCATACCTTGTTTGCTGGAGGATGGAGCGAAGAAATTAGCCGTGAATTGTATAGCAGGACTAACTGTGTAGCGGTTCTGTTGTATGACCCTGATGCCGATAAAGTCGTATTGATAGAGCAATTCCGCATCGGCGCAATCAACAATTCTGAACGTGCCTGGTTGATAGAAATTGTCGCGGGTGCAATCGACGAGGGAGAAACCCCGGAACAAGTGGCGTACCGCGAATCTAAAGAAGAAGCAGGTTGCGACATCCTTGAATTGAAGTTGATCAACCGCTTTTACACCACCCCAGGCGGCACGTCAGAACAAATCAGCTTATTTTATGGCCGGGTAGACAGTGCCCAGGTCGGTGGTATCCACGGCTTGGCTCATGAGCATGAGGACATTTTGGTAACTACCGTTGATTTTGCCGAAGCTTATCGCTTAGTGGAAACAGGTGAAATCGAGTCGGGCATACCCATCATTGCGATCCAATGGTTGGCTCTCCATCGGGAAGAGTTGCGCAAATCATAGCCGACAGCTATCTTACTCTCATCCTTATTTATAGTGACAAATATGGATTCGATCCATCAGCTTATAATAAAAAAAATGGCCAAGGCAAAAAACGAAGCATCAGAACCACTCGAAAAACAACTCTGGAAAGCCGCCGACAAGCTGCGTAAAAATATCGATGCAGCTGAATATAAACATATCGTACAAGGCTTGATCTTCCTCAAATATATTTCCGACTCGTTTGAAGAACACTTTGCCAAATTGCAGGCAGGCGAAGGTGACTACGCCGGTGCTGACCCGGAAGATAAGGACGAATACAATGCCGAAAACATCTTTTTCGTGCCGTCTGAAGCCCGTTGGTCGTTTCTACAAGCCCAGGCTAAACAACCTAATATCGGTACGTTGTTGGATGAAGCGATGGATGCCATCGAGAAGGAAAATGCCTCGCTCAAAGGCGTGTTACCCAAGGTATTTGCCCGGCAAAACCTCGACCCCACCAGCTTAGGCGGCTTGATTGATTTGGTCGGCAATATCGCCCTGGGCGATGCCAAAGCCCGCAGTGCCGATGTGCTGGGGCATGTGTTTGAATATTTCCTTGGTGAATTTGCGCTGGCCGAAGGCAAACAGGGCGGCCAGTTCTATACGCCGCGCAGTATTGTCGAACTCCTGGTCAACATGTTGGAACCGTATTCAGGTCGGGTGTTCGATCCCTGCTGCGGCTCAGGCGGTATGTTTGTGCAATCGGAAAAGTTTGTCGAAGAGCACCAAGGCCGCGTCAACGACATCAGCATCTACGGGCAGGAAAGCAACCAGACCACCTGGCGCCTAGCGAAAATGAACCTTGCCATCCGTGGCATCGCCAGCGATCAGGTTAAATGGAACAATGAAGGCTCGTTCCTCAACGATGCCCACAAAGACCTGAAAGCCGATTACATCATTGCCAATCCCCCCTTCAACGATTCCGACTGGAGCGGCGACCAGTTACGCAGCGATGGCCGTTGGCAATACGGCACACCACCTGCCGGTAATGCCAACTTTGCCTGGTTACAGCATTTTGCTTATCATTTAGCCCCAACAGGCCAAGCGGGTGTAGTATTGTCCAAAGGGGCGCTTACCTCCAAAACCAGCGGCGAAGGCGACATCCGCAAAGCACTGATTGAAGACGGCAACCTCATTGACTGCATTGTTAACCTGCCCGCCAAACTGTTTTTGAATACCCAAATCCCCGCCGCCTTATGGTTTATGAGCCGTAACCGCAACAATGGCAAGTTTAGAAACCGCAGCGGCGAGATACTGTTTATCGACGCCCGTAATTTGGGGCATCTGATCAACCGTCGCACCCGCGAATTGTCCCCGGACGACATCAAACAAATCGCCGACACTTACCATAACTGGCGTAATCCTGATGGTACTTACGAAGACATCAAAGGCTTTTGTTGTTCTGCACCCATTGAAAGGGTCAAGGAACTGGATTATGTACTGACCCCAGGCCGCTATGTCGGCTTGCCTGATGAAGAGGATGATTTCAATTTTGCCGAACGGTTTACCGCGCTGAAAGCGGAATTTGAGGCGCAGTTGCTTGAAGAAGCCGAGCTCAATAAGGCGATTGCTGAAAATTTGGCAAAGGTAAAGCTATGACCCAACCCAACACTCCAACCACAGCACACATCGATACGTTGTATCAAGACATCAGGCAATTGATTGAAGCGGCCAAAACCCATGTGGCCACCCAAGTTAACCAAGCGTTGGTGCTGACTTATTGGCAAATCGGCAAAACCATTAAAACCGAACTGCTGCAAGATGCCCGATCCGAGTATGGGCTAGCGACGCTAAAACAGTTGGCACAACAATTACAACAGGAATATGGGGCGGGCTTTAGTTATTCCAGCTTAACCCGGATGATCAAATTCTATAGCTACCTACCTGAACAAACCATTGTTGCGACAGTGTCGCAACAATTGAGCTGGTCACACTTTGTCGAACTCATCAAGATCGAAGACGAACTCAAGCGCGGGTTTTACATCCGAATGTGCAGTGATGCCCGCTGGCCGGTACGCACCCTGCGTAAGCGCATGGACAGTATGCTCTATGAGCGCACGGCCTTATCTAAACAAGCCGATGAAGTCATTGCCCAAGAATTGGCCGCTCCATCCACCCCGCAGCTTTTCCTCAAAGACCCATACCTGTTGGACTTTCTTGACCTGAAAGACAATTTCACGGAAAAAGATTTAGAAAACGCCATTCTCGCCGAGCTGGAGCGGTTTATTCTGGAGCTGGGTAGCGACTTTGCGTTCATGAACCGGCAAAAGCGCATCCAGATTGGCGGTAATGACTACTACATTGACTTGCTGTTCTACCATCGCAAGCTGCGGCGGCTGGTATTGATAGAACTTAAACTGGGAGAATTTAAAGCCGAATACAAAGGCCAGGTGGAGCTTTACCTCAAATGGCTGGCCAAGTACGAACAACAAGCGGACGAGCAATCACCCATTGCCATTATCTTATGCAGCGGCAAAGACACGGAAGTGGTTGAGCTGATGGATTTAGAACCGGATAACATCCATATTGCCGAATACTGGTTAAAACTGCCCCCCAAAGAAGTGTTGCAAGCCAAGCTGCATAAAGCCCTGCTTGAAGCCAAGGCGCGGCTGGAATTTCAGCGGGAAGGGGACAGTGATGACTGAGGGAATGAATAAAGCCATTGCTGGGAATTTGGCGAGGATTAAGTTGTGAGTGAGTGGCAGGATTGTGAGCTAGGTGAAATAGCAAAAATTCAAACGGGACCATTTGGCAGCCAACTTAAGAATGAACAATATATAACTGGTGGCACACCAGTTGTTACTGTTGAACATATAAAAAATTTTAGAATTGATAATTTTACTTATCCAAGTGTTAGTCTTCATGATAAAGAAAGATTAGCTAGGTATTTATTAAATGAAGGGGATATTATTTTCACTAGAGTTGGCTCTGTTGATTTAAGTGCCTATGTACAACCGCACCAACATGGTTGGATGTTTTCATCAAGAATGCTGCGTGTGCGTCCAGATCAAAGGGTTGATTCGAGATTTTTAAGTTACTTTTTCCAACAAAAATCATTTAGAGACTACATCCTAAATATCTCAGTTGGTGCAACAATGCCATCAATTAATACTGAGATATTAAAAGGGATTCCAATTTCTTATCCCAATCTACCCGAACAAAAAGCCATCGCCGCAGTCCTCAGCAGTCTTGACGATAAAATTGACCTGCTGCACCGCCAAAACCAAACCCTCGAAGCCATGGCAGAAACGCTCTTCCGGCAGTGGTTTATCGATGAAGCAGTGAATCAATCAGAAAACCAACTGTTGCTTGGAGAGTTAATTGAAAGCGTCTCTGTTACCCATAAATTCAAAACTAACACGATAAATTTTCTTAATACTTCTGATATTTACAAAGGTAATGTATTAAATAACGAAGAAGTAGATATTATCTCTTTGCCTGGTCAAGCCAAAAAATCTATACAAAAAGAAGATATTTTATTTAGTGAGATAAGACCAGCAAATGGCAGGTATGCCTATATCAATTTTGATGCTGAAAATTATGTTGTTTCTACAAAGTTAATGGTTCTAAGATCAAAAGGAATTTTGAGTCAAGCATTTGTCTATTTCTACTTAACAAATTCTCAAACTGTTGATTGGTTACAAATGTTGGCAGAGTCACGATCAGGCACATTTCCTCAAATTACTTTTGATCAATTAAAAGATTTAAAAATAAATATACCTTCTGAATCAATCTTAAATCATTCTATTTCATGGTGTGAGTCTGTCCTCCAAAAATTGAATTTTAATTCAACTCAAATCCAAACCCTAGAAACCCTCCGCGATACCCTGTTACCCAAACTGATGAGCGGCGAAGTGCGGTTATTGTGATGAATGTGCGAAGCAGACGCATAGGATCAGTAAAAAATGAACTTATCAAAAAGTCCAGGGAAGCTGCGCTTGCTGCTGTTCAAATTTTCAACAATCCTAATATAACCTTCAAATCAGAATCCTATGTAGTACTTATAGTTATAGCTTGGACTTACCTCATGCACTCCTATTTCAAAGGTAAAAAAATTGACTATCGCTATTACGAACAAAAAGGGAAAAGACGCGTATTTGATAAAACAAAGCATGGTGCATATAAACATTGGGAGCTTGAACGTTGTTTGAGAGACGATCAATCTCCAATTGATAAGGACACAGCCAACAACCTTTATTTCTTAATCGGATTACGGCATGAGATCGAGCATCAAATGACAACTCGGATTGACGACATTCTGAGCGCACGTTTTCAGGCTTGTTGCCTAAACTATAATGAGTACATAAAAAAATTATTTAGTAATGAACTAGGTATTGAAAAGCACCTTTCGTTTAGCCTACAGTTTTCAACAATATCCACAGAACAGAAATCGTTGCTTGAAGAACATCGAGATTTACCCGCGAATATCCAAGGTTTCATTCTGGATTTTGATAACAATTTATCTGACGAAGAGTTTGCAAGCCCCCATTTCGCTTATCGTATTTTGTTTGTTCCCAAAACGGCAAATCGTAAGGGACAGGCTGATCGTGTAATCGAATTTGTTAAAAGTGATTCTCCTTTGGCTGAATCAATCAATAAGGAGTATGCAGTCATTAAGGAGACCGAAAAGATAAAGTATCTGCCAAAACAAATTGTTGAAGTTATGAATGCGGAAGGGTATTTAAAGTTTTCTGTTAATAAGCATGCACAACTATGGAAATCATTAGACGCAAAAAATCCTGCTTATGGCTTTGGGACGATGGTGGCAGGTAAGCAATGGCTTTGGTATGACCGATGGATCGAAGAAGTAAGAAAACACTGTGAAGAAAACCGAGAATTATATCGGTAGTAGGATAATAAATTGACAAAACTCACCGAATCCGCCATTGAAGACTTTGCCATTAGATTGTTTGAATGCATGGGTTACATTTACATCCATGCCCCAGACATTGCCCCCGATAGCGATCATTCGGAGCGCAGCCGTTATGATGAAGTTATCCTCAGCCAGCGCTTGGCAACCGCCGTTAAGCGTATCAATTTAGACGTTCCAGCCCATGCTTTAAATGAAGCCCTTAAAGAAGTTGGGCGCATCCATTCACCGGAATTGTTGGCAAATAATGAGGCTTTCCACCGCTTGCTCACGGAAGGGGTGAAGGTCAGTTACCAGCAAAACGGCAACGAACGCGGCGACCTGGTTTGGCTGGTGGATTTTGCTAATCCGGAAAATAACGAGTTTGTGGTCGCCAACCAATTCACGGTGATTGAAAACAACCAGAACAAACGCCCGGATGTGATCCTGTTTGTGAACGGTCTGCCACTGGTGGTGATGGAGCTAAAAAACGCCAGCGATGAAAACGCCACCGTCAAATCGGCCTATCAGCAGTTGGAAACCTACAAAAAAACGATCCCCAGCTTGTTTACCTATAACGCACTATTGGTAATTTCCGATGGGCTGGAAGCGAAAACGGGTTCATTGTCGGCAGACTTAAGCCGCTTTATGGTTTGGAAGTCCGCCGATGGTAAAGCTGAGGCTTCGCATCTGGTCAGCCAATTAGAAACCTTGATTAACGGTATGTTGAACAAGGCCACCTTGCTGGATTTGGTCAGGCATTTTATTGTCTTTGAAAAGTCCAAGAAAGAAGACTCACAAACCGGCGTGATTAGCATCAGCACAGTAAAAAAGCTCGCCGTCTATCATCAATATTATGCGGTTAATGCGGCAGTGGTTTCGACCTTGCGGGCGGTCGGGGCAAATGATTATCTACCCCATGCCATCAATGAACCTCAGGCCAGTTATGGCTTACCCGGTGTAACCCAGCAACCTAAAGGCGACCGGAAAGCCGGGGTCGTCTGGCATACCCAAGGCAGCGGTAAATCCTTATCGATGGTGTTTTATACCGGCAAGATTGTGCTGGTGTTGGATAATCCTACTATCTTGGTGATTACCGACCGGAACGATCTGGACGACCAATTGTTCGATACCTTTGCATCCTCATCCCAGTTATTAAGGCAAGAACCTAAACAAGCCGAGAACCGGCAGCAACTCAAAGATTATCTTAAGGTGGCATCGGGCGGGGTGATCTTTTCCACCATCCAAAAGTTTCAGCCCGAAGAAGGCAATATTTACGAAGCGTTATCGGAGCGACGCAACATCGTCGTAATTGCCGACGAAGCCCATCGTACCCAATACGGTTTTACTGCTAAAACCATCGATCAAAAAGATGCTACGGGTGAAGTCATCGGGCATAAGCTAGTGTACGGCTTTGCCAAATATTTGCGCGATGCCCTGCCTAACGCGACCTACTTAGGCTTTACCGGTACACCGATTGAAAAAACCGATGTGAATACCCCGGCGGTATTCGGCAACTATGTTGATATTTACGACATTGCCCAAGCCGTGGAGGACGGCGCAACAGTTCGCATTTATTACGAAAGCCGATTAGCCAAAGTGATCCTAACAGATGAAGGCAAAAAACTGATAGCCGAGCTGGATAAGGAGCTGGATCAAGAAGAATTGACCGTCACCCAAAAAGCCAAGGCCAAGTGGACGCAGGTTGAGGCCTTGATAGGCAGCGAAAAGCGCATCAACAACATTGCAAAAGATATCGTCAGCCATTTTGAAGCGCGGCAAGAGGTGTTTGCCGGAAAAGCCATGATTGTGAGCATGTCCCGACGGATTGCCGTTGACCTATATGAAGCCATCATCAAGCTCAGGCCGGAATGGCATTCAGATGAATTGAATAAGGGCGTGATTAAAGTGGTGATGACGGCTTCCTCTTCGGATGGCTATAAACTGGCGAAACACCATACCAGTAAAAATCAGCGGAAAATCCTGGCAGATCGCATGAAGGACAGCCACGACGAGTTAAAACTGGTGATAGTCCGTGATATGTGGCTAACAGGTTTTGATGCGCCGTGTATGCATACCTTGTATATCGACAAGCCGATGAAAGGCCATAACCTGATGCAAGCGATAGCCAGGGTTAACCGTGTGTATGGCGATAAACCCGGCGGCTTGGTGGTGGATTATCTGGGTATAGCTTCCGACCTGAAAGAAGCCTTGTCGTTTTATTCCGATGCGGGCGGCAAGGGCGATCCCACCTTGGCACAGGAACAAGCGGTCAACCTGATGCTGGAAAAACTCGAAGTGGTTTCGGCAATGTATCACGGTTTTGCTTACGAGGATTATTTTGCCGCCGAGACTTCCCAAAAACTATCGCTGATTCTTGCCGCTGAAGAACATATTCTAGGTATCGACGATGGCAAGCGTCGCTATATCAATGAGGTGACTGCCTTATCCCAAGCCTTTGCCATCGCCATTCCCCATGAACAAGCCATGGATGCCAAAGATGAAGTGGCGTTTTTCCAGTCGGTTAAGGCACGGCTGGCAAAGTTTGACAGCACTGGCACGGGCAAAACCAATGAAGAAATAGAGACAACTATCCGCCAAGTCATCGATAAAGCCTTAGTGTCCGAACAGGTGATCAACATCTTCGATGCCGCAGGTATCAAAAAACCCGATATTTCCATCCTATCTGAAGAGTTCCTGATGGAACTGAAAGGAATGCAGCACAAGAATATCGCGCTGGAAGTGCTAAAGAAATTACTCAATGATGAATTGAAAGTCCGAGCCAAAAAGAACCTAGTGCAAAGTAAATCCCTAATGGAAATGCTGGAAAACGCCATCAAGAAATATCACAACAAAATCCTGACCGCCGCCCAAGTGATGGATGAGCTGATCAAAATCAGCAAGGAAATTGTCGCCTCCGATAAGGAAGCAACCAAACTGGGGCTATCCGATTTCGAATATGCGTTTTACACCGCCGTCGCCAGCAACGACAGCGCCAGGGAACTGATGCAACACGATCAACTGCGGGAATTGGCTGTGGTACTAACCCAGCGGGTACGGGAAAATGCGACCATTGACTGGACGATCAAGGAAAACGTCAGGGCTAAATTGAAAGTGATCGTGAAACGAACGCTCAGGCAGTATGGCTATCCGCCGGATATGCAATTATTAGCTACGGAAACGGTGCTCAAGCAGGCGGAGATAATTGCTAATGAGTTGACTGAGTAATAAACGATATTTTAATAGCTGGCGGCTTAGATAATATGGATATATTTCAAAGTCATTATTGTCCTTAATGATTAATTAATAACGGTTTAACGGTACATCCCTGCGGATTTTTCCAGTATAAAGCTGTCTGGGACGGCCGATTTTTTGGTCGGGATCGGAAATCATTTCATCCCAATGGGATATCCAGCCTATTGTCCTGCCCATAGCAAAAATGGCGGTAAACATTTTGCTGGGGATGCCTAAGGCATGGAGAACGATGCCGGAATAAAAATCAACGTTAGGGTAAAGTTTTTTGCTGATAAAGTATTCATCTTCAAGCGCAATGCGTTCCAACTCCATTGCCAGTTTAAACATTTTATCGTCTCGTAAGCCTAACTCAGTCAGCACTTCATGGCAGGTTTCACGCATTAACCGGGCGCGTGGGTCGTGGTTTTTGTAGACTCGATGGCCAAAGCCCATGAGTCGGAACGGGTCGTTTTTATCTTTAGCTTTTTCGATATATTGCCCAATCCGGGAGGTATTATCGATTTCTATTAGCATGTTAAGCACGGCTTCATTAGCGCCACCATGTGCTGCTCCCCATAAGCAGGCTATGCCAGCGGTGATACAGGCAAATGGATTAGCGCCGCTGGAACCAGCCAACCGCACGGTTGAAGTTGAGGCATTTTGTTCGTGGTCGGCATGGAGGATCAATATACGGTCTAAGGCTCTAACCAGGACAGGGTTGGGTTCGAACTCATCGCAAGGCGTGGCTAGCATCATCCGCATAAAGTTTTCGACATAATTCAGCTTGTTTTTCGGGTATATGAAGGGTAAGCCCGTGCTGTATTTGTGGCACATTGCGACAATAGTCGGTACTTTTGCGATCAAGCGTATTGCGCAAATCCAGCGGTCTTCTGGCGAGTGAATATCCATTGCATCATGATAAAACGCCGATAACGCACCAACCACGCCCACCATGATTGCCATGGGATGGGCATCGCGGCGAAACCCCCGGAAGAACAGGTTAACTTGGTCATGCACCATCGTGTGCATAGTGATTTGATGTTCGAATTCCTTAATTTCTGCTGCATTTGGCAGCTCGCCGCGCAGCAACAGGAAGCACACTTCTAAGAACGTACAATGTTGCGCCAATTGTTCGATAGGATAACCTCGGTAAAGCAGTATGCCAGCTTCGCCGTCAATGAAAGTGATAGACGAGCTGCAACTTGCGGTTGAGGTAAAACCTGGGTCATAAGTAAACATGCCGGTTTTTTTGTACAGGCTTTGTACGTCCAAAACATCTGGTCCGGTTGATCCCGATAATACGGGTAACTCGCACACGGTTTGGTCTTTGTCCGTTAAAAGAAAGCTGCGGGGATCGGTCATGGATGCTCTCTCAGTCTATGGATATGATTTTAGGTTACCATAATGCCCACAAAAAGCTAACCTCTATTGGCTTGCTCGACGGCTTGTTTTGCAAGTTCCGTGACTTTTGCCCAGTTTTTTTCAATAACTACAGCTTGCGGTGCCAACCATGAACCTCCTACGCAAGCCACATTGGGCAATTGTAGATAAGCTTGGTAATTTTCAGGTGAAATGCCGCCTGTTGGGCAGAAAGTAGCTTGTGGGAAGGGGCCAGCAATGGCTTTTAGCATGGGTATGCCACCCGCAGCTTCCGCCGGGAAAAATTTGAAAAACTCCAAGCCGTAATTCATGCCCAGCATAAGTTCCGATAGAGTTGCGATTCCTGGTATCAGGGCTATATCACCAGCGATTGCAGCATCAAGCAGGGTTGGGGTTAAGCCCGGACTGATGGCGAATTTAGCGCCAGCATCTTGCGCAGCTTGTAGTTGTTTTGGGTTGGCAATGGTGCCTGCGCCAACAATGGCATCTTCAACCTCTTGGCTGATTTGTTTGATGGCTTCCAAGGCAATGGGTGTGCGCAGTGTGATTTCCAAAACTTTGATCCCGCCAGCGACCAACGCTTTTGCTAATGGCACGGCATCGTCTAAGTTTTGGATGACCATTACCGGCATAACTGGACATGAGGTTAAGACGGTTTTGGGGTGTATTTTCCAATGTGCTTGAGTCATTATGTTTACGTATCAGAAATAATAAATTAATTATGGGTTCTCGGAATAATCTATGGCAAACAGGTTAGATGCGCCTGTTTCTGCCGATGAAGCTGCCAACCGGAAGCGGTCGAACAGTTCGCGTCCGGAACCGTAATGATGGTTTTTTGCCGAATTTGGTGCAGGTTCGCGGGCGTTAAATTCCGCCTCACTTACCAAGACATTGATGTCGCCGGTTTGCAGGTTCATAGAAATAATGTCGCCATTATGTACTTTAGCAAGTGGCCCGCCAGCAAGGCACTCTGGACACATATGGATAGCGGATGGCACTTTGCCGGATGCACCAGACATCCGGCCATCGGTGACTAACGCCACTTTAAATCCTTTGTCTTGAAGTACGCCTAATGGTGGAGTTAACTTGTGGAGCTCAGGCATTCCATTGGAACGTGGTCCTTGAAAACGGATCACAGCAACAAAATCTTTTTCCAGTTCGCCCCGTTTAAAAGCCGCCAGAAAATCTTCCTGGTCGTCAAATACCACGGCAGGTGCTTCAACTATTTGATGTTCTACCGAGACGGCGGAAAGCTTGGAAATACCGCGTCCTAGATTGCCTTGTATGACATGTAAACCGCCGCCAGTTGCAAAGGGTTGTTGGACTGTGCTTAACACGGCTTGATCCAGCGATGCCGTGGGGACGGGTACCCAGGCCAGTTTGCCGTCCAGCAATTTAGGTTCTTCTTTATAACTGCTTAAATTTGGCTTGTCGGCGACAGTAATGACATCTTCATGAAGCAAGCCGTTGTTTAACAATTCGGCAATCAAAACACCCATGCCACCAGCCGCTTGAAAATGGTTTACATCCGCTGGGCCATTCGGATAAATTTTTGCTATTAACGGAATAGCTTTCGATAACTTATCAAAATCATCCCAGTTGAGGGTAATTCCAGCTGCGCGGGCGATGGCGACCAAGTGCATGGTGTGATTGGTGGAGCCGCCTGTTGCCAATAGGCCTATAATCGCATTGATTAAGGATTTCTCTGACACGATGTGCGCAATAGGCCGGTAATCGCTGCCAAGGGCAGTAAATTTAAGTACCTGTTTTGCTGCTGCTTTAGTCAGTTCATCCCTTAGCGGTGTGTATGGGTTAATAAAAGAACTGCCGGGCAGATGTAACCCCATGATTTCCATCATCATCTGGTTGCTGTTAGCCGTGCCATAAAATGTACACGTGCCGGGGCTATGATATGAGGCAGATTCGGCAGCCAATAATTCTTCCCGGCCAATTTTACCGACCGCAAAGGCTTGACGGGCGCGGGCTTTTTCTTTATTCGTAATCCCGCTAGTCATTGGGCCGGCTGGTACGAATAAAGCGGGGAGATGGCCGAAACTTAACGCGCCGATCAACAAGCCTGGAACAATTTTATCGCACACCCCCAAATAAAGTGCACCATCAAACATGTCATGGCTCATACCAATCGCCGTCGTCATGGCAATCAAGTCGCGGCTAAATAGGGACATTTCCATACCCGGCCGACCTTGGGTAATCCCGTCGCACATTGCTGGGACGCCCCCGGCAACCTGTGCTACCCCACCAGCTTCTCGTATTGCGGCTTTAATTAAATCGGGTGTATCTTTGTAAGGTTGATGTGCCGATAACATGTCGTTATACGAGGTGATAATGCCTATATTGGCTTTCTGGTCGCCGCGTAAATCGGCCTTTTCGCTGGCGCTGCACGCGGCAAAACCATGCGCCAAATTACCGCAACCCATGCCCGAACGGATCGGACTTTTTTTTGCCAGGTTATCGATATGTTTTAGGTAAGCAGTACGCGTTTTGTTACTACGCTTAACGACTTCTTCGGTGACTTGTTCAATTATGGGGTGCATGGTTTTTTCTCTACTGTCTTGATCGATATACCTAGAAACGTAATGTTTTACGTCCCTACCATTACATATGCGCCTTATTCCTCCCAAGCCCGGCTGTCTCGTGCAAGCAGGGCAACCGAAGCAATCGGTCCCCAGGTGCCTGCAGGATAAGACTTTGGTGCTTCATTATAATGTCGCCAAGCATCTTGTATGGAATCTATCCAAGCCCAGGCCTGTTCGATTTCTTCTCGGCTTAGAAATAATGTTGGGTTACCACGCATGGCTTCCAGTACCAGCTTTTCGTAGCCACCAAAAATGCGGTTCTTTTTGAACGTATCAGAAAAGCTCAAGTCCAGGCGGGTTTTTTGCAGCTTGATATGTTCGTCAATTCCTGGGATTTTGTTCAACATTTCAATTTCCACGCCTTCGTTAGGTTGCAGGTGGATAATCAGTTTATTAGGCGGCAAGTCCCGGAAACTGTCTTTGAATATATTATGCGGAAGTTGCTTGAAATATACGACTATTTCCGTGCGTTTACCCATAAGCCGCTTGCCGGTGCGCATATAAAACGGTACGCCCGCCCAGCGCCAGTTATCGATATCAACGCGTAAAGCAACAAAACTCTCTGTAGTGCTTTTAGTGTTTGCACCATCTTCCTCCAGGTAACCGGGTACAGGTGCACCTTTAATATAGCCGCTGGTATATTGGCCACGTACCGTTTTTTCATCCACGTTGTTAACAGTAATTGGGCGCAAAGCCTTTAGCACTTTTATCTTTTCGTTATGGATGCTGTTGGCCTCTAAGTTAACCGGTGGCTCCATCGCGATAAACGTCAGGATTTGCAACAAGTGATTTTGCAGCATATCGCGCAACTGACCGGTTTTATCGAAATAATCCCAGCGGCCTTCAATTCCGACTTCTTCCGCTACCGTAATTTGGATATGATCGATAGTATTATGGTTCCAGTTGGTCGTAAAGATCGAATTGGCGAAACGCAGTGCCAACAAATTTAAAACAGTCTCCTTGCCCAAGTAATGATCGATACGGAAAACTTGCGCCTCGCTGAACACAGTTGCCACAACATCGTTGATTTCCTTGGATGATTTAAGGTCATGCCCGATGGGCTTTTCCATTACCATGCGCGATTCTTTGGTTAACACGCCAGATTGCGCCAAACCCTGGCAAATGTTTTTAAACAAAAACGGGGCAACCGCGAAATAATTCACCATAACCCTGGTTTTGGAATCGGTGATGTTATTCAGGATTTTATAATCACCCAACTGGGTGAGGTCGATCTTTACGTAAGAAAGCCTGGCGGAAAACCGCGTCCAAACGTTATCTTCAATGGTTTCACTGGAAAATTCTTCCAGGCTTTTGCGGGCGGTATCAATGAATTCAGCATTATTTGCTTCATGTCGGTCGATGCCTATAATTCGGGTTTCAGGCTCGATTAAATTAGCCATTTCGAGACGATATAAAGAAATCAATAGTTTGCGGCGCGATAAATCACCTAAAGCACCATAAATAATAAGGTCGCAGGGTTTAAATGTTTTTTTATCTTTCATTAAAATACTATTTGGAAAAGTGCGGGATTTATTAAGTTATCTAGCTAATTTTGGCAACACAATTGCATTATCGCAAAAAATTTAGATTGTGGCACAAGCTGTTAAGGGAGTTTCAGTCAAGGGCTTAAGTGTTGGTTAGTCAAAAAGCAATATTTGTAATATAGCAAGGTGGTTTGCAAAATAACAAACGCCCCTATTTATCAAGCGATATGCATTTATAGATTTGGCTATGTCTGATTAACTGACTTTAGTCATAGTTGGCACGCGATGAGTATTTGGCGCAGGGTATACTGCAGTGATAGCAATCTGTTTGCCATTGTTTGCCGCACCTAATGCGTAGCCAGTCCAGCTTGTCAAATTGCAGACTCCCAAATCATAGTAAGCCCCGGCAGTTCCGATACCCCAGGATTGTGTGTTGGCATCTGTTCGGGTATTAAAGAATTCTATCGATAATATATCTAATACAGTTAATCAGCTATTATTTTGTGATAACTTGGTAAGCGTAATGAATTGGATTTTTGCAGACTTTAAGGGATTTTACCTGAATGTACGTAGTGTTTTGGAGATTAACCCGCAACGTCCGGTAAATAAGTCAGATAAAGCAATAATTTTAACGGGATTTGCTAATTGCCTTAATCGGTTAGTTATACGGGAGCATTGATGGATTGGCAGGGGTGGTTAACTATAGGGTTAACGTTGGGTGTTTTACTTGCATTGGTTTTTACTAGTTTCACATCAGATATTGTCTTGATGGCGGCTTTGATTATCCTAAGCTTTGCCGGAATACTTGATGCTAAAACAGCATTAGCAGGCTTCAGTAATGAAGGTTTGATTACCGTAGCCGCTATGTTTATCGTAGCGGCGGGAATACGGGCATCAGGCGGTGTGGAATTGTTCGTCAATATTCTTTTAGGGAGCCCGAAAACCGTACGCGGGGCACTGTGCCGCTTAGTGTTACCCGTCATCCCGATTAGTGCGTTTGTTAACAATACCCCTATCGTCGCTACCTTAATTCCGGCAGTTAGTGGCTGGTCTAAGCGTATTGGCGTAAGCCCATCTATGCTTATGATACCGTTGAGTTATGCCGCTAGTTTAGGGGGTACGGTAACCCTTATTGGCACTAGCACTAATCTTGTCATTAATAGTCAGTATAAGGTAATCACCGGTAAAGACGGGCTGCATTTGTTCGATATGACACCTATCGGTATGCTTACTGCCGTAATTGGTGTTGCTTACCTTACTTTTTTGATTCCGCTGTTACTACCTAAGCGTCAAAGTACATCCGAGCAATTTGCCGACCGCAAAAAATTTACCTTTGAAGTTGCGGTAGCCGCGAATGGTGTTCTGGTAGGAAAAAGTATTGTTCAGGCTGGGCTTAGGCAATTAGGCGGAATTTATCTTGCCGAGATTGACCGTGGCGGCACGATTATAACGGCGGTTTCCCCAGAGGAAATTTTACATGGTGGTGATCGCTTAGTATTTGTCGGTGAAACCAGTGCTATCTTCGATATTTTACGTATTAATGGTTTGGTTGCGTCTAAAGCCGAGCATCCCAGTATCGAAAAAGACGTGCCGGAGCGTTGTTTGGTAGAAGCGGTGGTGTCTTCGCATTGCGACTGCATCGGCTCAACTTTGCGCGATAGCCATTTTCGTGACCGATACGGCGCAGTAGTATTGGCAATCGCAAGGGATGGCGAAGCTATTCAAGGTAATTTAGCATCCATCGAATTAGAGTCCGGTGATGTGTTATTGCTTGAAGCACGGCCTTCATTTGTAACTCAGCAACGCGTACAACGCGATTTTCTCCTGATTAACGATCTTGGCGAAGAGCGGCCTAACCATGCCTTGGCAAAAGTGTCGTGGGCAATTCTTTTGCTGATTGTGTGTTTGGCTACGTTCAATGTGGTAAGCATGCTTAATGCAGCTATGTTGGGGGCGGCGTTGATGATTATGAGCGGTTGTTGTAGCGTAAGTGAGGCCAGAAGAAGCCTGGATATTATGGTTATCATCACCATAGCGTCAGGTTTTGCATTAGGTGCGGCTTTGCAGAAAACCGGTGCCGCCCATTTTATTGCAGAATACATATTAACCCTGGCTGATGGCAATGCCTGGCTGTTATTGGCATTAACCTATGTAACCCTATCCATTCTTACCGAAATTATTAGCAATAATGCGGCGGGCTTGTTGATGCTTCCCATTGTATTGGCAATGACTAAAAGCTTAGGGCTGCATGACGAGCCTTTTGTGATTGCAACGATGATGGCGGCTTCGGCCAGTTTTGCAACGCCGATTGGCTATCAAACCAATCTGATGGTTTATGGTCCTGGCGGTTATCAGTTTAAGGATTTTCTTAAGGTTGGGATACCTTTAAAAATAATTGTGGCGGCTATCTCGATTGGGTTTATTCCACTAATTTGGCCGTTATCCGGTTAGATAGCTAAATTTATCGGTGCAGGATAAGCTCCATGACTAACTTGCTGCCAAAGTAAGCCAAAAGTAAAAATAAAAACCCCAGAAGGGTCGATTTGATCGCCATTCCGCCACGCCAACCATAGCGACGGCGACCGATAAGCAGCACAACAAATACCAGCCAGGCCAACATAGAAAAAAAAGTTTTATGGGCAAGGTGCTGGGCGAATAAATCGTTAACAAACACAAAGCCGCTGGCGAGGGCAATAGTCAAGAAAACCAGCCCAGCGCCGATAATTTGGAACAATAAGGCTTCCATGCTTTGGAGTGGCGGCATGGATTGGATGTAACGCTTTGGTGGATGGCTTTTTAGTTGCTGATTTTGGATAGCTAACAAAATAGCTTGGATGGCAGCGATATTTAATAAGCTGAAAGCGACAATTGAACTCAAAATATGAATGTCCATTTGCCAGCTATAAGCACTCAATGAATGTTGTGTTTCAGGAAAGTATAATTCCAGAAAAAGCATAAACGCTGTGACTGGAAAAATAAAAATACCTAGATTTTCTAATGGCTTATTTAACATTGCCAGCAATAGCAGCAGCGCTACAATGAGCGACACCAGCGTTGCCGTACTAAAAAAACTGAAATTAAATCCTGCATTTTGATTAACCCTTAATGCCAGGTATAGCGCATGCAATATTACGGCTAACCAAGCGCAAACCCGTGCATTACGCTTGCTGGCATTACCGCCGGTCGGCCTGAATATCAGGCTGGCGCTGGCAAGATAGCCAAAAATTGCGATAACAGCGAGGAAAGTTATACTCATTAGGCCGCTTAAATCTATGTAGTTAAAAAAGCTATGGTTAACATACGTATGCTGAATAATCGACACTGTTTGGCATTATCATCATAATCCGGTATCGTCGGCTTGATGTAATAGTGTGTTCGGCTATGTTAATATAATCTTTTATATATTGCCTAACGCATTTGCGTTAGTTTGGTTTCCTCAGATAATTTTTTAAAAGATCAGTCTATGTTTGATAACTTAACAGACCGCTTAAGCAGTACGCTCAAAAAACTCAAAGGCCAAGGCCGCCTTACTGAGGAAAACATCAAGGAAACCCTACGCGAAGTGCGCATGGCGTTGCTCGAAGCCGATGTGGCATTGCCAGTAGTTACGGATTTTATCGAACGCCTTAAGGCTAGGGCTTTAGGACAAGAGGTTCAAACTAGCTTGTCGCCTGGGCAAGCCATGATAAAACTAGTTCAGGCGGAACTGGTTCATGTTATGGGGGAAGCAAACGAAAAGCTTAACCTGAAAGCTGTCCCGCCCGCCATCATTTTAATGGCAGGATTGCAAGGTGCGGGTAAAACGACCACTGTAGCTAAATTAGGTAAATGGTTAAAAGATACACAAAAAAAGAAAGTTGGCGTAGTCAGTGCTGACGTGTATCGTCCTGCGGCTATAAAGCAGTTAGAAACTCTGGCACAAGCTAATAATCTTGATTTTTTCGAAAGCGACATTTCCCAAAAACCTGTCGATATCGCACTTAGGGCGATTGATGCGGCCAGACGCAAGTTTCTTGATGTTGTCATTATCGATACGGCAGGACGTCTCCATGTCGACGATGAGATGATGGATGAAATCAAAGCCTTGCATGCCGCGATCAAGCCAATCGAGACACTATTTGTCGTTGATAGTATGACTGGGCAAGATGCCGCGATAACCGCAAAAGCCTTCAATGATGCACTGCCATTAACCGGTATTATCTTGACTAAAGCTGACGGTGATGCCCGTGGTGGGGCGGCATTATCCATTCGGCACATTACCGGCAAGCCAATCAAATTTATTGGGATGGGTGAAAAAGCTGATGCTTTGGAGCCGTTCCATCCAGACCGGTTGGCATCACGTATATTGGGTATGGGTGACGTACTCACGCTGATTGAAGAAATCGAGCAAAAAGTCGATAAAGAGAAAGCTGAAAAATTTGCCAAAAAAATCCAAAAAGGTAAAGGCTTTGACTTTAACGATTTTGTCGACCAATTACAGCAAATGCAAAGCATGGGTGGCGTGGGGTCTCTGCTGGACAAGCTGCCTGGTATCAACAGCGTTCCAAAAGAAATGCGGGAAAAGGTCAATGATAAAATGTTGGCCAGACAAATCGCGATAATCCGGTCTATGACTCACCAAGAGCGGCGTTATCCCGACTTAATCAAAGGTACACGCAAACAACGGATTGCTGATGGTTGTGGCCAGGATATTCAAGAGATTAATCGCATGCTAAAACAATTCGCTATGATGCAGAAAATGATGAAAAAATTTAAAACAGGTAACATGGCTAATATGATTAGAGGTTTTAAAAGCAACATGAAAGGCATGAGACATTAATGTAAATAATCCAAACTAGGTCATTTTTTACAATGGATTAATTTTTTTACTTCACATATTTATTCTTTCGCGTAAAATGGGAAGATTATTTTAGCCAAAAGTTTTTGAGGAACGCATAAAAATGGTAACAATTCGTCTTTCCAGAGGCGGCGCGAAAAATCGCCCTTTTTACCATGTTGTAGTAACTGACAGCAGGAATTCGCGCGATGGCCGTTATATCGAACGTCTCGGTTTCTTTAATCCGCTTGCCAAAGGTAAAGAAGTACGCTTGTCTTTAGACGGTGAACGAGTCGGTTATTGGACTTCCAAAGGTGCACAACCTTCCGAACGGGTTGCTAAGCTGATTAAAGACGCGCAAAAAATCGCTGCGTAACATATTAGGTTGTCAGCGGAAGATGATATAAATGTCGGGAATATTTCCGGCGTTTTTGGGGTAAAAGGCTGGTTAAAAGTGTTTTCCCACACCGAGCCGCGCGAAAATATTCTAAGTTACAACCCGTGGATATTAAAAAAAAATAATCTTGTTAAAAGTGTAAAAGTTATCGGTGGTAGAGTGCAGGGTAAACTTGTTGTTGCCCAGCTTGATGGGATAACCGATAGGGAACAAGCCGAACTTTTAATGGGCTATCAGATAAATATAACAAAACAACAACTCCCTAAACCAGCTCAAGGTGAATATTACTGGGCGGATTTGTTGGGATTAGATGTTGAAAATATTGAAGGCATCTATCTAGGTAAAGTTGATAATTTATTTGAAACAGGCGCAAATGATGTGCTCGTTGTATTGGGTGAACGGGAACGTGCAGTGCCATTCCTTAAAGGCCAAACAGTAAAATTAGTCGATTTGGAAAACCGTAAAATAATCGTCGATTGGGATGCTGATTTTTAGGGTTGCTGATGCGTTTCGATATAATCACGTTGTTTCCGGAAATGATTGTTTCTGCTACGAGTTATTCGATAACTGCCCGTGCGCAAGATCGAGGATTAATATCGGTAACAACTTGGAACCCAAGAGACTTTACTTTAGATAAACATCGTACTGTAGATGACCGGCCATATGGTGGTGGTCCGGGCATGGTGATGAGGTATCAGCCGCTGCATGATGCGGTAATGGCGGCTAAAGCTATTGGTTCTGACAAGAGTAAAGTTGTTTATTTAAGTCCGCAAGGCAAGCCTATAACCCAGGCTTTGCTAGGAGAAGCCACGGAATTAACCCAATTGATATTGGTTGCTGGTCGTTACGAAGGGGTTGATGAGCGTTTTGTTGGGCTAGATTGCGATGATGAATGGTCAATAGGCGATTATGTCATCAGTGGTGGTGAATTGGCGGCAATGGTAGTTATTGATGGCATAACCCGATTGTTGCCAGGTGTTTTAGGTGATGAAGGATCAGCTCAGCAAGATTCGCATGTCGATGGATTGTTGGAATATCCGCAATATACCCGCCCTGAACAAGTTAATGATATGTCTGTGCCTACGGTATTGTTAAATGGTAACCATGCAGAAATATATCATTGGCGGCTCCAGCAATCACTAGGAAGGACATGGTTGAAACGGCCGGATTTATTGCAACGTAAAGAACTTACAACTGCCCAGAAAGAACTGCTGGACGAGTTTAAAAAATTAAATTAGGTAATCTTAAGGTAAAGTGATGAGTAACATAATCGACCAAATAGAACAAGCGCAGTTAAAGCAAGTGCCAAATTTTGGTCCTGGCGATACTGTAGTCGTACAGGTAAAAGTTAAAGAAGGTGAGCGGGAACGGATCCAGGCTTTTGAAGGTATCGTAATTGCAAAGCGTAATCGGGGCTTGAACTCTGCTTTTACTGTAAGAAAAATTTCTCATGGTACCGGCGTAGAGCGTGTATTCCAAACACATAGCCCGTTAATCAGCGAAATCCAAGTTAAACGCCGTGGTGATGTGCGTCGCGCTAAATTGTATTATCTACGTGATTTAACCGGTAAAGCTGCACGTATTAAAGAAAAGCTATAAATATTAGCATAGCGTTGTATTCAAATAAAAAAGCAGCCAAGGCTGCTTTTTTTATACCTTATAAAAAATAGCAAACTTCTAAGTTAATTCACTTGCCGGTGATTAAGCGACTCGGTTACACTCTTCAATGCTATGAAAAGATAATATAAATAGCGCACGAGGTTTATAACTACGGATTAATAATTACATAAACGAAGAGGAGAAGTTATGAAGCAGTACGTCGCAGAATTTTTTGGTACGTTTTGGTTGGTTTTAGGTGGGTGTGGTAGCGCCGTGCTTGCAGCCGCATTTCCTGATGTAGGTATTGGTTTATTAGGTGTTTCATTTGCTTTCGGATTGACGGTATTAACCATGGCTTATGCAATTGGCCATATTTCAGGCTGTCATTTAAATCCGGCAGTGTCCATCGGACTATGGGCAGGCGGCCGTTTTCCTGCAAATAAGCTATTGTTTTATATTGTTGCGCAAGTTTTAGGTGGCATAGTAGCGGGTGGTGTCTTGTATTTTATCGCCAGCGGCAAAGTCGGTTTCGATGTGGCGGCGGGTTTCGCATCAAACGGCTATGCAGAACATTCGCCCGGTGGATATTCCTTAGGCGCCGCTTTGGTTACAGAAATTATCATGACCATGATGTTTTTGATAATTATCCTGGGTAGTACTGATGAAAGGGCGCCAGCTGGACTTGCACCCATTGCAATCGGTTTAGGTTTAACCTTAATCCACTTAATAAGTATTCCTGTAACGAACACTTCAGTCAATCCGGCAAGAAGTTTGGGTGTTGCCTTGTACGTTGGTGATTGGGCTATGGCACAACTTTGGCTATTCTGGGTTGGCCCAATTATTGGCGCACTAATTGGTGCAGTTGTATACCGGTATTTGGGTGCTGCTGAGGGCGAAGATAAAACAGAGTAAATTAAAACCGAGAACCGTCTAATCTTAGTTACGTTGCGGAGCCACAACTCCGCGGCGTGACATTTCCGGCTTAGAGCTTGATGTTGATTTTGCAAAGTATTGATTTAAAAATTCGACAAAAGTGGTTAATTTCGCAGGCATAAATCGTCTTTGTAGGTAGGTAGCATAAATCGCTAACGCAGGAATACGGTAGTTAGCTAAGATTTCTACCAACTTCCCTTGAGCAAGATAGCCGGCCACTGATAATTCGGGTGCTTGGGTAATACCAATGCCCAATGCGGCAGCTTGGCAGAGTGCCCGGCTGTTATTCGATGCAAATTTCCAATTATTTTTAATCTTTACATCTTCGCCATTACGCTTAAAAATCCAATAATCTTTGTAAGGCGTGTCAGTATTGTACAAGCACTGATGGTTCTTTAGCTCTTCTAATGTTATTGGTTCACCATATTGTTTTAAATAGTTAGGCGATGCATAGGTACAAAGCCTTGTATGCGCGATAGGGCGGGCAATAATGCCAAGTTCTAGGGTGTCGGTTACCAATATAGCTATATCGATAGTGCCCTCACTTAAATTAACCTGGCTATTGTGAAGTGTTAGCATAATTTTTACTTCAGGATAAAGTTGTTGGTAAGCTTCGATCGCCGGCACCATGTACAGCCCACCGAAATCTATAGACGCACTAACCCGCAAAGTACCTTTAACATTCCGACCTAAGCGTGATGTGGATTCGTCAAGCTCCAGAAAATCATCTAAAAGTTGCTTGCTACGCTCATAATAAATTTCACCGGCTTCAGTTAGGCTTATTTTACGGGTCGTTCGGTTTAACAGGGCAACCCCTAAAGATTCCTCGAGTTGCGCCATGTACTTACTAATCATCATTGCCGATAAATCCATTTCGCGCGCGACTGCTGCAAAACTCCCTAATTCGACAATTCGGCAGAAAACCTGCATGTTGTTTAGTTTATCCATACTTAGATTATAAACTTAAAGTTTATATTTTATAAAATAAATGGGGTATTCCAAACTTTATGCAATAAGCATATGATTATATCCGGAGATAGTTAGTGCCGCTTGGTTTTTTCATGTAATATGGGATTCGATCAAGCGGCTTTTTATTGCCTGATAATAACAGAAAAAATGGGAGTTTAAGATGAGTAAAATTCTTGATGAAGTACTAGCAGCAAACAAAAATTACGTAAGCAATTTCGGCGACAAAGGCGCGTTACCGCTTCCGCCGGGTCGGAGCTTTGCCATCTTGACTTGTATGGATGCCCGTTTAGACCCTGCTAAGTATGCTGGATTATCAGAAGGTGATGCCCATGTTATCCGCAATGCCGGTGGCCGTGCCAGTGACGATGCCATCCGTTCGTTAGTGATCTCCTACAAGCTGCTAGGCACTAAAGAGTGGTTTGTTATTCACCATACCAACTGCGGTATGGAGTTGTTCACCAATGAAATTATGGGTGATTTACTCTCTAAAAGCCTCAAAACCGCATCTATTGATGACAAAGGCTGGCACGACTGCTGTGAAGGTTCAGGTTGCACAGATGGTAAGTATATCAACTGGTTAACCATAAAAACCCAGGAAGAAAGCGTTGCTGAAGATGTGGCTCGCATCCGTAATCATCCCTTAGTACCTAAAGACATACCTGTTTATGGTTATATTTATGATGTTAAGACCGGCACTTTAATCGAAGTCCCAGCCGCAACGCTAGCGGGGAAGTGTTGTTAAAACAGGTAATTTAGACTTACACCTTTTTTTACTAAATAAAAGGTGTATTAAATTTAAATGAATACCAAATTGTTTATCTGAAGCGAATCACAGATAAATCTCAAAATCGTCCTTTTATCCATAGTCTGGGGTAATTTAGGTCGGGGAATTTGTTAATTTCACCTATTGATGAATCATTGTTATAACTTTCAATCTTTGCAACTCCTGTCCATAGCGTTATCAAGATAATCCCTAGCGAAAATAGCAATATCGACGAAAAGGTAAGGGTGGTTTTGAAGTAAATTGGTAATCGTTGATTGATTCCTCCTGCTGTACTCATTGATTGTCGCCAGCCCATAACACAACCCAAATATAGCGCAATAAGGCACTGGCTTAATGGCATAACAATGGTTCCGGAGACTAAGCCATCCGTTAAAATAGCTATACCAATCACCAGCCAAGCAGCTAAAAATGTTTGATTTTTTTTGTCGTCAAAAGCAACATCTGGGCGTGTTTTTAACAAAAGCTTGAAAGCCGTATATATGGCGATACATAAACACAACAAGGCTAGTAATCCCCATTCTGCACCGATTTGCAACACCCAGTTGTGCGGGTGTCCCAGTATCTTAAAATTAGGAGCGTCATGGGCATAATGCATTGGGCCTATGCCTAGCCAAGGGTTTTCTAAAATGAGTTTTAATGCCCATTGCCATAACACTATTCTCCCTGAAGTAGGGCTAATCGCAGTTCGCTGTTCCAGCTTAACAAAGTCCCCAAAGGGCAGAAAGCCTGCGCTTACAGGAATAGCGACAAAGAATAAATAATACATGGCTATGCCTACTAGCCCAGAAATCAGCATGGCTTTAACAAATATAACAGATTGATTTCTTAGAAAATAATAAGCAATTACACAGCCAAATAGTAGGCCGATGAATGTACCACGGGCTGATGATAACAGTAACAAAGACCACCAAAAGCCACTTAACAGCAGCCAGCCATATTTTTTATTTCCGTTTTGAGATCTATTAATATAAAGCAGAACCAAAAACGGCAAGGTTATGGTTTGAGCGTGGTTGAAAAAACGATAATTACTGAAACCAAGGAAAAGATCGGCAGAATTTGGTTGTGTACCGACTATAAAAGCAGTGGTATAGGCGACAGCAAATTTGAAGGCATATAAAGCGGCGCCATAGCCGATAAACTTAAGAATCCATTTAATTGAGTATTCGGGTGATAGGGTAATTTCGTTAGCAACGTATACGCTGGTCAGCCATAACAGCAAAAAAATAACGATTTCTGCAAATGCCATTTCTGGCGAAAAAGCCACTAAGGCAGACATTACACCCAAACCAAAAAATGCAATTAACCAGAATGAGGACGCACACAATAACGCAGCGGGTAGTGTGCGGTACTTTAATGTGTGAATAAGGCTGTAGCTGCCTAATATAAACAAAAAGATTAACTGAATGAAACGCTGATCGTCATGTGGGCTGGTATCGAGCCAAGGTGAAAACGAAATAAAATAGCTGGAAATAACTGCAATCGACAGGCTAAATATCAAAAAGTGGTGTTTAATGAAATTGGTAACTAACACGGGCTAGTCATTACCTCAGGGCTATCTTTCATGCGAATTAAAGATGTGGGAAAGTAGCTTTAATGAGAATTCTCTTAGGTTAAATTTTTAATATTGCAGATTTTTAGGAACTACCTGAACATGAAGGGGGTAAAAATTTCTGCAATGCAGAGGATGTGCAATTCCAAGCAGTTGAGCCACTTGAGCCGTTCCAAACCATAGTAAAAGTAACTGTTGCATTTTGTATCCCTGATGCAATACCTGATGGTTTCATTCTGGCGGTTATGGTGCAATCGCCTGTGGCGGTTGCCACCGCAGGGCCGCTTGTCGTTACGCTGGTAACGTAGTGGCCGGAAATTGTAGTGTTAGTTGAAATACCATATGCAGAAGTACTTCCGGTTAAATTTGACGGGCAGACGCTTGTTTGGCTATACACTTCTGACACCATTACTTTTAAGCCGCTGACAAGTGAAAAGCCTTCTATCAGTTGTGTGCGGGTGACATAATCTTGGTAACTAGGTATAGCGACAGCTGCTAGAATTCCAATAATAGCAACGACTATCATTAGCTCTATTAACGTAAAACCTTTTTGTAGTGTGTAGAACTGAGTTTTCATTTTGCATATCCAGTTCGTTAAGTAGTTGTATAAATTATTTAATCCTTAATTTTACCAAGAAAAAAGCCCCGAGTTACCGAGGCTTTTTTGTCCTAAATTTGTCCTATTGAATTATGATGTTGTGCAAGAAGAAGGCAGATATTTTTGATCAATTTTATTAGCACCGGTACTAACACAATCCCACTTAAATGAACCCTTGTCAGCATTAGATAATCTATAAAATACTTCTTTGCTTACAAGCGGTCCCGCTACGCCTGATGCTCTGAAAGTCGCAGTGATGGTACAGCCACCTGAGTTTGCAAAAGTCCCTGCCGTAACCACTTTAAGCACGTATTTGCCGTTGGTATCGGTATCCAGCGCCATACCATTGGACGCAGCAGTTGCGGCTACAGAATTTGTAGGGCATATGCCTTTTTGGGTAAATACCTCAGAAACGGGTGTTTTTAGGCCGTCGGCTAACGATAGTGCTTCAGTGACTTGCGCTCTGGCAATGTAATCTTGATACGCCGGTATCGCGATTGCCGCCAAAATACCGATAATGGCAACAACGATCATTAATTCGATCAAGGTAAAACCTTGTTGTACTTTTTGCATTGGTGTCTTCATATATTTGTCCTGTGGGTTATTTACTTTAATGGTTTAAAACTATTCACGCTGATATCGCTAGTGTGCTACGGAATATACTAAGCAGGTAACGTGCCAATTTATTTTTGTAGGCTTTAAAGATGACGTATAAATGGGTAATTAATTTATAAAGCTCTGTATTGTAATTAATTATTAGGTGAATTCATTGTGGTTGATTAGGTCTGGATGTTCAGATAATGTTTAACATAAATGCTAGCCTGTAGTTTGGGTCACCAAAAATAGCGTTTGCCCCCTGTCACAATGTGACAATTTTTGTCAGTAGTTGCATTTTCAGTGGGTAAAGTAAGCATGCAGTTGTCATTGTTATTTTGCTGGGGTGTTTTCTTGCTTCAGATTTGAGTGTGACACGATTTACCCCATATAAAATATGGCGTCAGTAACTAAGCTGAATTCAAGGTAAAAATGAATTGGGTTTGTTCTTAGTCTGCACCCGCAATTTGATTGTACCTTGTAGGTTTTATATTTTACAATTCATCCGGTTTAATGATGACTTGATTGCTTGCGTATAAGGCGCTGGCAGCCTGTATAACAAATAATAAATAAGTTTGGAGGAATGTATGAACAAATTTAATTCGATGCTGATGGCCGTAGCGTTGGCAAGTACGGTCTCTGTGGCTTCGGCGTTGGAGGCATTACCGACTGAAGCGCCAGCCCCGGCCGATAATCCAACTACGCCGGCAAAAGTTGAGCTGGGTAAAATGCTGTACCATGACCCACGCTTGTCTTCGACGGGTACGGTATCTTGCGCGTCTTGTCATAATGTGATGTTGGGTGGGGAAGATAACCGCCCTAACTCCATGGGCATCAACGGCCAAACGGGTGGGCGGAGTGCGCCGACGGTATGGAATTCAGCATTCAATGCTGTGCAATTTTGGGATGGCCGTGCGGCAAGCCTGGAAGCCCAAGCGGCAGGTCCAGTAACAAACCCCATTGAAATGGGGATGAAAAGCTGGGATGAAGTGGTTGCCCGGTTAAACGCGATTGAAGGTTATAAAAAAGCCTTTGAGAACGCTTTTGGCGGTAATGGTATTTCTAAAGATAGCGCGACAAAAGCTATCGCAGCTTATGAACGTACGTTGATTACGCCCAATAGTCCTTATGATAAATATGTTAAAGGTGATAAGGCAGCCTTGACCGAGCAACAAGTGCGTGGCTTAAACAAAGTCGCTGAATTGGGTTGCACCAGTTGTCACAGTGGACCTGCATTTAATGGTCCGGGGTTGTTCCAGAAATTTCCTATGCACAGTAACGGGGTATTTCAAGCCAAATATCATTTTAATAAAGACTTAGGTTTGGCTGATGTGACTAAAAAATCGGAAGATGAGCACATGTTTAAAGTGCCGACCTTGCGTAATATCGCGTTAACTGCACCTTATTTCCATAACGGTGCGGTAAAAACGTTGGATGAAGCCGTAAAGGTTATGGCTAAAACCCAATTAGACAAGCAATTGTCTGAAGAAGAAGTAGCCGATATTGTTGCCTTTTTGAATGCATTGACCGGTGAATTCCCTGAGCAAAAAATGCCACGTTTGCCAGGCACGCCAGGATTTGCATTTAATTAAGTTAGCCTGAAAAAAGCCAGAGATAGTTAATTTCTCTGGCTTTTCAAAAATTTTTTGCCGCGTCGTTACAAATTACCTCGTAAACTTACAGTGTTGCCTTGTTACTTATACATAGGTGTCTGGGCAATTAAAGCATCTATTTGGTTTGATACTTCTTTGAAAGCTGGGCTATTGATGATGCCATAACGCTTTGCAAAAGCCGCTTCATCCATATTTTCCGGTAAAAATCTAGGGTCTGGCATAAAAGCCATATAATTTTTGACAGTTGTCATTCTTGTTTGGAGTTTTAGCGCAGACTCTGATGATTCGGTCGCCATCTCGCCAAAACGCATACCTGCGCGGTCAGCCGTCAGGTCGACAAAACTGAAACCGCTGCCGCCTTTGGAATCTTGGATTTCTTTTTCTTCGCCCATTGCTTCAGCGACCTGGCTATTTACCGAAGCGGTAATTGCGGCCGCAGCGATAAAATGCTGCGCCAAGTCGATACGCTTGTACAAAAAAGGCGGATAAAAGGGCGTTAACGGCGCAGCGCCGGTTTTAGAGTAATTGACGTAACTGTTGACAGAAAAAATTACCTTACGGTTCTCTTCAATTGCGGTCTCAACGGTTGAGCGTTGTTGTGCCAAGGCAAATAACGGTTGTAGTAGATCAGCCAAAGATAAACGCCAATTTGGGTCATGTAGGCGAATAATCTCGGCTAACTTAGTTTGGTAGGCATCGTTTTGCGTATTTGCCGTACTATTATGGGTAATAAAATCGCGAGCGGTTTGTAACGTTGCCCGACTAGGGTGATAAATGACTGTGATTTTATCGGCATCAATCGTAACGGATTTAATCGAATCTGTCGCTAAAATCAAATAGTTATTAAGCCGGGTGTGTTTGGTCACGGCTTCAATGACTAATGCCGCCAGTTTAGAAGGCAGCAGTAACTTGCCGGTTTTAAATTTGGTCAAGGTTGGTAATGGGTTGCCATCTTCGTTTCCGAGCCGAAAAGTGATATTAAGGTACTTGCCTAAACGGTTTTCAGGTAAGGCCGCAGACACAATAAACTTCAACTTGTTCGGTTTAAGGTCAATTAATGCCTTGCCTTTGGTGAAACGGTTTAGCAGGTAATTGGCGGCTAAATTAAGGTCGTCCTTGGTCAATACCAACGTCCCAATTTCATCGGGCTTGGCTTTTGACCCTTCATGCAGGATCAATTTGGCTCGGCTAATGTCTTCCGGGCTAACTGTCCAATTAAGCGTAATATCAGGCTCGTTGCTAATGCTAAAAAAAATTAGCAGTCCGCTGACAGCTATAACGGTTATACAGCTAAACAAGATACACCGATACAAGGTTTTTAAAAGCACGGCTAGACAAACTCGAGCCTGAATCCTGAGGTTTTCAGGTAAGTGGCTTCAAGGATTAAATCAGCATGGGTTAATGGTGATTTAAGTAACCAACTGCCCGGAAAGCACAATTCGATTTTATTTTTGGTTATGGCGATTTTGAAATCAGGCAGGTTGTGTTCTTGGCGATTGCGCCGTAACAAAACGGCTAAACGTAGCACAATAGTTAATATCGGTCCTATTTTTTGCCAGGGCGCGGGCAAATCATGAAAGCGTGAACGGGAAAACTTACGGCGATGACTGCGGACAATAGTTGCGAGCACAAGCTGGTCTTGATTGGTGAAGCCGGCGAGATCGCCATGCTCAATGATGTACGCGCTATGTTTGTGGTATTGGCTGTGGGCAATATCGCGGCCAATTTCATGTAATTCTGCCGCCCACTCCAAAAATTGCGCAACTTCAGCATTTCCGCATATACAGCAATCTTTGCTCAGTTGCGACAACATGTGGTTAATTGTCTGGAAAACCCGCGCGGCGTGTTGTTTATCCGTATGATATAGCTTTGCCAGTGTTTTAACGGTAGCTGAACGGATGTCATGGTCGTAAATCCGTCCCAGCAAGTCCTGGACTAAACCTTCGCGTAGTGCGCCATCAGACGTGCTCATTTGCTCAATACCCAAGTTTTTAAACGTGGCATAAGCTATGGCAACACCGCCAGCAAATATAGGCAACCGCTCTGCATCTAATCCTGGCAGGTTAAGTTCGTGAATATGGGAGCATTGTTTGATATGAGAGGCCAAATACTCAAGGCCACTCATGGTAATACCGTTTTTGCTCCAATTTTTCATTTGTAACACTTTATCTATAGAGCGTAATGTGCCTGATGATCCGATAGCCTGTTGCCAATTTTTGCTATGCAGCCGTTTTTGGAATGGTTCAAGCTTTTGTTCAGCATAAAGTACAGCTTTGTTAAACGCATTTTTTGATAACTCGCCGTTGTCAAAAAAACGGTTGCTTACCGATACACAGCCCATCGTCAGGCTTTCTTTTAATTTCGGCGTATCTTGTTTGCCGATGATATATTCAGTGCTGCCGCCGCCAATATCAACCACTAAATTTATTTCAGATGAGCCACCGATACTGTGGGCGACACCAAGGTAAATTAAGCGGGCTTCTTCTATACCAGAAATAATATGGATAGGATGATTTAAGGCTTTTTCGGCTTTTTCGAGGAATTGTTGGGCATTTTTGGCATTCCGCAAGGTACTAGTGCCAACGACCCGAACGCTGTCTTGCGGAAAATCCAGAATCCTCTGTCCAAAGCGTTCCAGGCAAGCCAATGCCCGTTTTTGGGTATCATGATCCAATATGTTTTTTTTATCCAGCCCAGAGGCTAATCTAACCATTTCTTTAAGGCGATCAACGGTTTGCAGTTTACCATCAATCAGGCTACAAACAATCATATGAAAGCTGTTTGAGCCCAGATCTACAGCGGCAACGTATCTTGGTGTTTTCTTTCGCATTGATGTTCCGGTTTTCTCACGAGGATAGGCATATCTGCTAAAATGCCACAATTTATGACCAATAAAATAAGTAGTATGTTGGTTAATTTATCCTATTTAGGGTGCCCCGTTAAGTAATAGTTCGCGCATGAAGGCATTATCAATCAGCAATCTTAAAAAAACCTATAAAAATGGCTTTGAGGCATTGAAGGGAATAGACCTGGATGTTGAAGCGGGGGATTTCTTTGCTTTGCTTGGTCCTAATGGTGCTGGTAAGTCGACGGCGATTGGTATTATTAGTTCCTTGGTGAATGCATCGAGTGGGGTGGTAAGTGTGTTTGGCCACGATTTGGTGAAAGATCGTGAAAAAGCTAAAAGCTGTATTGGCTTGGTACCTCAGGAAATCAACTTTAACCAGTTTGATACTGTACAAAGTATAGTTTTAAACCAGGCAGGTTACTACGGAATCCCCCGTAAACTTGCAGCTAAAAATACTGAGCAATGCCTAAAACAAATGGATCTGTGGGAAAAGCGTAACAGTGTTTCTAGGCGTTTGTCGGGCGGTATGAAACGGCGGTTAATGATTGCCCGGGCTATGGTGCATGCTCCCAAGTTGTTGATCTTAGATGAACCGACCGCAGGTGTGGACATTGAAATCCGGCGCTCCATGTGGAAGTTAATGCAGGAAGTTAACCGGCAAGGCACCACTATTATTTTAACGACCCACTACTTGGAAGAAGCGGAAAGTTTATGCCGTAATATTGCTATTATCGACCAGGGTAAAATCGTTGAAAACTCAGATATGGCAAGTTTGTTAGCCCGCTTAAATGTCGATCATTTCATCCTCGATCTAGCTGAGCCGATAACTGTACTGCCCGAACTAGAAGACTGCCAAATCGAGCAAGTCGGTGATAAAACGCTTAATGTTGCTGTACCTAAATCCTTCGGCCTTAACCGATTATTTACCCAGTTAACGGATAACAATATTAAAGTGCTCAGCCTTAAAAATAAAAGTAACCGTTTGGAGCAATTATTTTTAGACCTAGTCGATTCCAAAGTTGCGGGAGGCAAATCATGAGTTATGGTATTGCACTCAGAACCATCGTTAGAAAAGAGGTATACCGCTTTCTGCGCATTTGGCCGCAAACCCTTTTGCCGCCCGCCATTACCACCGCGCTTTATTTTTTGATATTTGGTAAGTTGATTGGTAACCGTATTGGTATTATTGGCGGCGTTTCCTATATGGAATATATCGTCCCGGGTATTATCCTGATGTCAGTTATTAGTCACTCTTATTCCAATGTAGTCTCGTCGTTTTTTTCCACAAAATTCCAACACAATATAGAAGAATTGCTGGTTGCGCCCGTACCTAACTGGGTAATTTTAACTGGCTATGTGAGTGGCGGTGTTTGTCGTGGGTTAATGGTAGGTGTGGTTGTTGCTTTAATATCAATGTTATTTTCCGACATAGTTGTGTTGCATCTAGGGCTTGCGATAGGCGTTGCTATCTTGACGGCCACCTTATTTTCCTTGGCAGGTTTTATTAATGCGGTACTGGCAGAAAGTTTTGACGATATTTCTATTATCCCCAATTTTGTTTTAACGCCTTTGAGCTATCTGGGTGGTGTGTTTTATTCGGTGAACATGTTGTCCGATTTTTGGCAAACCGTCATCATGGGGAACCCTATCCTGTACATGATTAACGCCTTTCGTTATAGCATGATCGAGGTGACGGATGTGGATATTCAGTTGGCCTTGATCATGATTGTTGGCTTCATTGTGGTATTGGTACTGTTTAGTTTAGTAATGTTGCATAAGGGAGTTGGGATTAAGAATTAGTTATTTTGCTTAAATATGTCGACTATAAGCCTTTAAAAATATTTAAATAAACTGCGCTAAGACGTAATCCATCATGTGTTATATCAAAAAAATATTGCACCATTGCCCGTATTTCAATGCACACAAAAACCTAATTTTTTTCGGGTTTTCTGCAAGTCAGCTAAGTATCAATGTTGGTTAAATAGAGTGGGCAAAATTATATTTTGCGGCTCATCAACAGATTATTTTGAAATATTAAACTAAAATTCTGCCTAGAATAAATGCGAAGTTTATGGGGTGCTGACTTTTTATAACAGCGCAAGTGCCAAGTTTGATTTATTAGAGGTAGTCATGAAAAAAATTATTTTCCAGACGTTGGTGTTAATGTTGTTAACAACGTTTTGCGCCACTGGCTGGAGCGAAGCGATGATTTACAAATGTAAAAATCCGCAAGGCGTAACGATCTATAAAAAAGCTCCCTGTGATGGTGATTCAGACACAGTTAGCACCTGGACACCCAAAGAAAACAAAACCACTGAAATCCAACTATCGGATACCGATCAAAAGAAAGACGAAAAGAATAATTCCCCTGCCTTAACCTTAAAACAAAATCCTAGTGGACATTATCTTACCGAGGGTAACGTCGATAATACACCGCTTATCTTCGTCGTCGATACCGGAGCGTCGCATTTATCATTGCCTGAATCGGCTGCCCATAATGCCCAAATTTACTGTGATAAAAATATTAATATGAATACCGCTAATGGTAATAGTAGCGGTTGTACAGCTAAAGCTAAGAAAGTCCAATTTGGTCAGTTTATCGTCGAGCAAGTCGATGTTATTATTGCGCCCAATCTTTCTCAGCCGTTACTGGGGATGAATGTGCTGCAACTTTTTTCGATTTCGCAGGAAAATGGGGTAATGAAAATTTCTGTTAAAAATAAAGATAAAAAAGACGATGAACAGAAAACAAAGTAGATGATAGATTAGGAATAATGGCTCAATTTAAATTGAGCCTATAAAATACCAGTAGTCTAGCTTGAGCACAAAAAAGCCCGTATAACGGGCTTTTAAAAAGTTAACGCGGTCAGAATATCGTTATCTTAATGGCTGGTATCGACTTTATTGCCTTTGGATTGGCCAATGTCGGCCAATGTTTTGTTAAACCAGTCGGTATCAATATTGAAAGGTTTGCCGCCTTTAATGCGCGGGAACTCAATTGCGCGTAAGACGTTGCCCTGTTCTTCATCATGGCCGATAACCCCGGATTCACGGCGGAAAGCGCATTCGACAGCCAGATCTGCGCAGGATTTAATTAGTCGTATATCTTCAGCATTGGCTGCTGCTGCCCGTGAGAAGTAACCGGATTTTTGGATCAAGGTTTTTTCTGCACCAAGCATTTCAGCAAATTGTTCGCCAAACCATTTGCCGGGATTCACCGCATCGAGTTTGACATGGCCGAAGGCATCGCGTGGCACTTCCTGCCCTTTAGCTTGCATTTCCGCGACGATAGATTCAACGCCTGCGCCTTCCGATACGAAGATATTAACGCAGTCTACTTTGTCCATGACCGCACGTAAACGTTGGGCTTCTGCCTTGATATCAATTGCCATTTCAGGAATAAAAATACCATGCACTTCATAGCTGTCACGGCTCAAACCCAACTCTGGTAACCATTCTGCACGATCCAGCAGTTTGCGGTATTCCACAGCGGTAGCTGCGGTTAACCAGCCGCAGCTGCGCCCCATCACTTCATGGACGATCAACATCCGTGGATTAGCGTTATTTTCAGCAACAACGTTCCAGAAATAGCGTGCGCCTTGCTCGGCGGCTGTCCAGGCGCCCAAAGATTGCTTGATGGGGATGACATCGTTATCAACGGTTTTAGGTAAACCGATGACGGTTAGGCCATAATTATTTTTTGCCAAAAATGCAGCGAGATCGGCAGCGGCTGTGTTAGTGTCATCACCCCCGATAGTGTGTAAGATGTCCACGCCGTCTTTAACCAATTGGTCGGCAGCCTTTTTTTGTGGGTCTTCACCTTCTTTAACTAGGCCTCGTTTAATGCAATCTTTGATGTTAGTGAGCTTGACTCGGCTATTCCCGATTATGGAGCCACCAAATTTTTGCAGCAATCCGGCTTTTTCTCTTATAGCTGGAGTGACTTTATAGTAGTCGCCGGCAAGCAATCCTTTGTAACCACTCCGGTAACAAATGATTTCAATGGACGGGTCGATTTCGGTATAGCGTTCGATAAGGCTGCCAATAGCTGAATTAAGGCAGGGTGCCAATCCGCCAGCAGTGAGAATTGCGACTTTCTTTGGTTTATTTATCATGAGTATATTTAATGGTTTGATTATAAAAAAATGGGTAAGGCGCTTGCGAATAATTACTTTTTGTTATCAGACGTGCAAATACAAAATTAGTCACATACCAGGAATATAAAGTGCGTGGATTTTATCATAATTAACTTAGATATTTCAGCAGGCAGATATGGGCTTCCCAAAAGCTTATCTCTGCATTAATCTTAGGTGTGGGGTTATTGCCCGATGTATAATCCAACTAATTTACCCGAATAAAAAACAAGCCTTAAAAAACCATGAACAAACTTGAAAAACGCTCAATCCGCCGACGCGGTATTTATTTGTTACCCAACCTGTTTACAACAGGTGCTTTGTTTTCTGGGTTTTATGCGATTACTTCTGCCATAAGTGGACGTTATGAGACTGCGGTCATCGCCATTTTTGTAGCAATGATACTGGATGGGTTGGATGGTCGGGTAGCACGCTTAACTAATACCCAAAGTGAATTCGGTGTGCAGTACGACAGTTTGTCTGATATGGCTTCATTTGCGTTGGCCCCGGCACTGGTTATGTACTTATGGGCATTTTCCAGCATGGGCAAACTGGGTTTATTTGCGGCTTTTGTCCACATGGCAGGCGGCGCATTGCGCTTGGCTCGTTTTAATGCCCAAGTTGACACTGCCGATAAACGATATTTTCAAGGTTTGGCGAGTCCTGCGGCGGCAGCAATTATTGCCGGTTTTATCTGGATCTCTATTGACCACGGCTATGATATCGACGTGGTTAAATATCCCGCGGTTGCATTGACTATTAGCACTGGGTTATTGATGGTCAGCAATTTCCGGTATTACAGTTTTAAAGAAATCGATCTGAGGGGCAAGGTGCCTTTTTTTGTTGCCATCTCAGTCATGCTAGCTATAGCGTTTGTGATGGCACAGCCGGAGAATATGCTGTTTGTGTTAGCGTTAGGTTATGCAATTTCAGGCCCTGTTTTAACCTTGATCTTACGTAAACGTAGGCTGCAAGAACGCAAAATGTAGAATATGCTTGTGGCGTTAGGGGGAATCAGTTATATTTTATCTCATGATTTTTTCATCCATCCGATATGCCCAATTCAGCATAACCGACTTGCGCCTTGCCTTGGCAAAGCCATTGGTTGGTTTGAGCCTACTGTTAAGAATCCTGCCCTAGCGGGCATTCGATCCTTTTTTCACAAAATACAACCCTCTTTTTTTACCCTCGGCTTTAAGTAGCTGATTGCCATCCATTGATGGAGTGAACATGAAAGACCATTTGATTATTTTTGACACTACCTTGCGGGATGGTGAGCAAAGTCCAGGTGCGTCGATGACGCGCGATGAAAAAGTGCGGATTGCGCGGGCATTGGAACGCTTGCGGGTGGATGTGATTGAAGCCGGTTTTCCGGCGGCAAGCCCGGGTGATTTTGAAGCCGTCCAGGCCGTAGCCAATATTATCAAAGACAGCACTGTGTGCGGATTGGCAAGGGCACTTGATAAAGACATTGACAAGGCTGGTGCAGCGCTTAAAGGTGCAAGCCGGTCGCGTATCCATACTTTTATTGCTACCTCGCCGATCCACATGCAGATGAAGTTGCATATGCAACCGGAGCAAGTGATTGAACATGCGGTGAAGGCGGTTAAACGCGCCAGGCAATTTACTGATGATGTTGAGTTTTCACCAGAAGATGCAGGCCGGTCTGAAGAAGATTTCTTGTGCCGTATACTGGAAGCCGTGATTGATGCTGGCGCGACAACATTAAACATTCCAGATACTGTTGGTTACAGTATCCCTCAACAGTTCGGCGCGACCCTTGCCAATTTAATTAAGCGAATACCTAATTCGGACAAAGCCATTTTTTCTGTGCATTGTCATAATGATTTGGGCTTGGCAGTAGCGAATTCCTTGGCGGCGGTGATGAATGGCGCACGTCAGGTGGAGTGTACCATTAATGGTTTGGGTGAACGTGCGGGTAATGCGTCGTTGGAAGAGGTAGTTATGTCGGTACGTACGCGTCACGATGTTTTTGCGTGTCAAACCCGGATTGATACCCGTGAAATTTTGACCTGTTCAAAATTGGTGTCTTCCATTACCGGGTTTCCTGTGCAACCCAACAAAGCCATTGTCGGCGCAAATGCCTTTGCCCATGAGGCTGGCATCCACCAGGATGGCGTGTTGAAAAGCCGTGAGACTTACGAAATCATGCGCGCTGAAGATGTCGGTTGGTCGGCTAACCGGATGGTATTAGGCAAACATTCAGGACGGAATGCCTTCAAAAGCCGGATGGCGGAATTGGGTGTTGAATTCCTATCTGAAGAAGAATTAAACGATGCTTTTTCTCGTTTTAAGCAGCTTGCTGACAAAAAACATGAAATTTTCGATGAAGACTTGCAAGCTTTGATCTCGGAAGTTGGTTTTGAAGCCGAAGATGAGCATATCAAGCTCGTCGCATTAAAAGTCTGTTCCGAAACTGGCGAAGTCCCTAATGCGAAAGTGACTTTGCGGATAGATAGCAAGGAAGTTACCGGTAACTCTGAAGGTGGCGGTGCGGTTGATGCTAGTTTGAAGGCGATTGAAAAACTGGTACAAACTAATGCATTGTTAGCCTTATATTCGGTCAATAACATTACTAATGGTACAGATTCACAAGGTGAAGTCACCGTGCGTCTTGAAAAGGCCGGGAGAATAGTTAACGGTTTGGGTGCGGATACCGATATCGTGATTGCTTCTGCAAAAGCCTATATTAACGCGGTTAACAAATTGCTAAGTCCTGAGCAGCGTCGGCATCCGCAGAAAGGTGATGTATAAGTTTAGGCGAAAAGTAAGTATGGATAACGCATTACGGTTGCAATATCTGGAAGCCATGGGGATTGACGTATGGGTACCTAAGGTACAAGAGTCTGTTGACCAACTGTTAGCCATTGGTGCCCAAACTTTTGATGTTGTTGTACCTGAAATATCGCACATAGCTTCAGCCGAAAAACCAGATGATTATATCGATCAGCAATGGGATGCTTTGCAAGCCGAGGTTGCAGGATGCACCAAGTGCGGCTTATGTGAAACCCGTACCCAAACAGTATTCGGTACAGGACAAAAACAGTCCGATTGGATGATTATCGGCGAAGCGCCGGGGCAGAGCGAAGACGAGCAAGGTAAGCCCTTTGTTGGCAAGGCTGGTTTATTGTTAACGGAGATGTTGCGAGCAATCGGCTTAGCACGTGACGATGTTTATATTGCCAACATCCTTAAATGCAGGCCACCGGGAAATCGCGATCCCAAATCGGATGAGATTGAGATGTGTAGCGACTACCTTCGCCGGCAACAGTCTTTAGTAAAGCCAAAAATAATCCTGGCGGTTGGCCGGATTGCTGCACAAACCCTATTAAACACCGATGCGCCATTAAGTAAGCTGAGGAGTAAAGTACATAAGCTAGGTGATATTCCTTTGGTAGTAGTTTATCATCCTGCTTATTTGCTCAGGTCTTTGCTGGAAAAACGTAAAGCCTGGCAAGATTTACAACTAGCAGTTCGGACAATAAACGAGAATAAAGGTTAATCATGCGCGGTTTGATGGATAAAATTAAAGGTGTTTTACTCTACGATGCGGATCGGGAGTTTTATGCCAAAGTGTTTCCAGATTCGGTAACCCGGACAGACCTTATCCGCCTTAGGACGATGACACATACCGATTTAGCTAGGGTAATGGTCATCGAAACATTCAATTACCAGTTTCCCTGGGATGAAGATATTTTTGTAGATTGTTTTAAAGCGGGTTACGGCTGTTGGGTTTGCGAAGAAAATGATAGCGTCGTTGGTTATTGTATTATGACTTTAGGCGTAGGTGAGGCGCATATCTTGAATATCTCTGTCGATCCCAACGTACAGAAGCAAGGTATTGGCCGTAAGATGATGGAAAGCCTTATTGAGGTTGCCAAGGATGAAGCTGAAACCATGTATTTGGAAGTCAGGCCTTCAAATCCCGGTGCTTTGGCATTATATAAAAAGCTCGGATTTAAGGAGATCGGCATCAGAAAAGATTATTATCCGGCAGATACTGGCAGGGAAGATGCCATTATGTTGGCGTTGGAGTTGTTTTAATTTAGTTTTAGGCTGTAGCTTTTTGACTTTATAGGCGATGCTTGTAAATCCAGAATAAAAAATCCCAAACAGCGTGTTATTAAATAGTTAGATTGCTCTTAGTATGAACGGACGATTTCAACGTGATTGATGAATGATGTTAAGTGTAGTTGTTTGGTTTGGCGGAAGCGGATTGTTTTGCGGTTTTTGTTAAGAAAAATGAATTCGTTAGGGTGGAAGTCTTTTTGATTGTTAAAAATCAAGCTAGCATATTGCTTAAGGGGTTCTGTCGCGGGTAAATATATTGCAGGCACTTGAATGTCAGGATATCCGGGGTTAGATATTTGCACAGAGGTGACGTTAGCGCCTAAAATTTCTACCCCCATAAACATCCCAGTTTCTTTAGATTGGGCAAGCCAACGGATCAGTCCGACGGTTAATGTATTGTGTAGTAGTCCAATCAGATTTCCGATTTTAGGGCGAATCAGATTGTCTGTCCATAATAAGCCATAGCCTTTGACGCTTTTGTCCAGCATCCGTATGTTGATGCCATAATTTGGTTTTTCTTCATTTTGCCAGATAGCCGAAGGATCAGTAAATTCGATCACATGGAATGCGTGTGGTGGAAGTTTTTCTATAGTTAGCTCATCAAGTTGGGTTGAATCCTGCTTTCCGTCTACGGTCGTTATTTCAAAATCCAAGTCACGTAATTCCCCTGGTTGGATTGTTTTCTGTGCTCGGCTTCTGATATTTACGCTTTCTTGGGAAATTTCTTTTTTGCTGAGAAATTCAAATATATGACTAAATCCTAAAGTGCCTAAATAATTACCTTGGGCATTCGACCTAGGGTCTTTTCTTTGTTTATTTAGCGTTAGTGTTTTTGCTAATCGCATTAGCATCAGGCGATCTATAGGTAGATGATGTGAGCGCCTATCATAAGTGGCTTCGAGAATTTTGCTGGCGACGTTAACGGTAGCAATATATATAAGGTCAGTACCTTCTTGGTAGTTGAGCTGATTTCCGGTTATGGAAGGAGCGGCATCGCTATTCAGTTGAACCCAGGGAATGCCTTTGAATTTCTTTTTGGGTACGGACTTCAGCAGGCCAGCGTGAGTTGCATAGTAACCGAGCAATTCATAGACTGTCCGCATTTCCTGTAATGAAAACTGATTGGTATTACTGAGCGAAAAAATAAGGATGTGCTTAAAAGATTTTTCGATAGTTTGGGCTTCAGGATTAAAGTCATCATCGGTTAACCGGGAAAGTTTAGCAATCCGATAAAATTGGTAACACCGATACCAAAGCGAAGAATCAGGGATACTGTAGGTCTGGAATATAAATAAAAGTCCTTTGCTTAAGGCTTGAAGTCCGTTGTTTATAAGTAAAGTTTTTTCCGATAAAGAGTAATAACTTTCTCCTTGGAACAATTCTTGTTGGCAGAGTAAGGAATATGCGTTCCCAAGTTCAAGACAACCCCAGACAGAAATTTCACTGTTGATGGCTTCAATAGTAACTGACTTGATATCAATTGAGTTCTCATGGGTATTTGGGGAAAGCGTTAGCATTTTTACCGCAGGATCTAGTATTGCACCCAGTTTTTCCAAAAAAAATAGTCGGGTTCGGCCAGGCATGTGGTATCTGTCGGGTGGATAAGAATTATTTAGCGTGAGTAGTACGCCGAGTATGATTCTACATTTGTCTAGATCGTTGATAACGTCTAAGGTTTTAAGCCACATTGCAAAGGCCATTTCATCAAGCGCAAACGGTAAAGGTAAGGCTTTTGAATCTGGGCATGTTGGAAACGGCTTTGATAAATGGAATGAACTCTTCTTCATTTGATTTTAACGCCTTTAGCGACACTTAAATTTTTAGGGAGTATGCCGAACATATACACATTCAACTAAAATAAACTCATAGTCTAACTTTTGAACTCCTCAGCATAAGTTAACATACTCTATGTATTCTTAATCTTCGGTTAACACAAAAAATTATTTAATTTAAATGGTTTCGCTATTTTTCGAATGTGCTTTGGTGACAGGGTGGCGTATAAATTCCCGTAAAAGTATGCTTTTTTCTGAAAAGCATCAGGTTTAATATCTAACCCACCGATTATTTTGGAGAAGCTTATTTATCTGTGCCGTTTTCTAGCATATCGCGCAAAGTCTTATTTTCCAGTGCTAGTGACGGGCTTTGTGCCAAATTGCTTAGAAAGTTAATTGTAGTGTCATCACTATACCCAGATATCGAGAGTTCTACTTGGTCGCCAGCACTTCTAACTACAGCAACTATATTCCTTAGTAAGATAGTATCGGTATCTTGAGCCGGTAAGTAAGTTTTTGCCTCGCCATCCATAATTACCAAAAATCCGCCTAGCTTTAAGCAATCCAATAAATCAGCTACAGGTTCCCAAGGCAAGTTGACGGCATTAGCCAGATCTTCTAGCGTACAGGCAGATTCGCCGTGCGTATGATGCTTACCTATGAGATACATCAAAACCAAGCTTAAGCGTTCCTGGCTTAATATGCTTAAGTGTGGGCGGCGGCTACGATAGTTAAGGTAGTGTGGAAACTGAATGTGAAAAGCGACCACACCGCCTAGCAATACAATTAGCCAGCTGATATAAAGCCAAATCATTGATAACAGTATTACTGCAAAACCTGAGTAAACCGCGCTGTATTGTGCGGAGTTAGCCATAAATAAAGCAAACAAGAACCCTGTAGTTTTCCAAGTGATTCCGGCGAGTAATCCGCCAATAACTGCCGGGCGAAGTTTTACTGGGGTATTAGGGATAAATGAGTAAATAAAAGTAAAGGCAGCTACAGTTAAGAGATAGGGTAGTATCGTTCCAATTAGGTAATACACCGTGCCTAAAGGTTCTAACTCAATCAGGTGTTGCACTATGGCGGTGTTGCCCATTGAGGCTGCAATGCCAAGTGCCGAAAACAACAGCACTGGGCCGATCAAAATCACGCTAAGGTAATCGCTGAACCGGCGGTATACCGAGCGCGGTTTGGTAATTCGCCAAATATAATTGAAACAAGATTCAATTTGGTCGATCAATGAAATAACGGTGTAGAAAAGCATGAGAAAACCCACAAAGCCCAAGACGCCGACTTGTAAGTTTTCTACAAAAGCTATGATGTTAGTTGTAAGTTCAGTCGCTTTCTCACCTAAAGGTGAAAGTAGTTCCAGCAAAAAGGGCTGGATCTGGTTATGGACGCCAAAGCCTTTTAAAATAGAAAAACTCACCGCCAACAACGGTGCTAAAGACAGCAACGTCGTATAGACTAGGCTCATTGCCCGTTGTTTAAGGCCATCTTCGTTAAACTCACGGATTAATACCTTAAGCCATTTTTTGGCGCTGAGAACGAGATCCGTTAGGTCTTTATTAGGTTCCTCTGGCGAGGGTGCTTGGATAGCCATTGGTTAGTTTAATTAAGGCTATAGTTAAAGATTAAATGGGTTGCAGGACTTAATGATCTTGTCACTATATAAGTAGTCTTGCTGATTTTTATGGCACTGAGAAGGCATGCGTTAATGTGCCAATATTTCTGGCAGGAAAAATTCATTAACCAGCATGGGTTGTTTATGGATAGCATACACCGTGCGTCGCGCCCAAATTGGCTGTTGGATATTTGCAGTCGTTTTTGCACCTTGAGTCCAGATGCTGGAGTCAACTGTTGTTAAATCCATCGTTACCCTCTCTAGGTCGGGATAAGCAAAAATAACTTCGCCTAAGGGGCGGTTACCTAAATGTGAGAGGTTGCGGTGTGCAACCTGGACTGTTCGCTTAGGAATGACCGTTCTCGCCAGCAACAATGGCTTGTAATTCACATGCAATAACACTTCGCGGATTAGCGCGTATCGGTGCTGAGGTAAACTAAGCCGTCTAGATTCACTTAAAAATGGTGAACGCCAATAATTAAATAGCACGTTAACCGCAACGCTATTGCCGTAATAGTGACGTAAGCGTTGAGTTAAGGAGCCAGCTTCATAAGCCCAAGAACGGACATCATCAGGCAGGAGATGTTGGCTGCCGCGTCTGTGTTCATACCATTTCGGTTCCCGGGCGACAAGAAAACTGTTGTTGAGCAAAGGGTTTAAACCTCAGAATAATCGGTGTTATGACCTAACCACCTTTTGATTAATTGGGATACCATTTCTGGCGCTTCGTTTAGCAGGGTTTCTGCAATTTCCGGTATATTATCCAGCAAGTCAGCATCTTTAACCAAGTCGGCAACTTTAAAATTAATTTGGCCGGTTTGACGGGTTCCCATAACTTCACCTGGTCCTCTGAGTTGCAAGTCTTTTTCAGCGATCAAAAAGCCATCCTGGCTGTCGCGTAATATGCCCAGACGCTGGCGTGCATTGTCAGAAAGAGGCGGTTGGTAGAGTAACAGACAGAAGCTTTCATCTGTGCCACGGCCTACCCGCCCACGTAATTGGTGCAGTTGCGATAAGCCTAAGCGTTCTGGATTTTCGATAATCATCAGGCTGGCGTTTGGGATGTCTACACCTACTTCAATTACTGTCGTTGCAACCAGTAAGTCAATCTCCCTATTTTTAAATGCTAACATTACCGCATCTTTATTTGCTGACTTCATCCGGCCATGTAATAAGGCAATGCGTACTTTCGGTAAAACTTGCGTCAGGTATTCGGCAGTTTTCTCAGCGGCTTCACATTGCAGTACTTCAGATTCTTCGATCAGCGTACAAACCCAATACGCCTGTCGCATTTTGCTTGTCCAGGATGCAATACGGTTAATCACTTCCATCCTACGTGCATTGGAGATTACACGGGTAGTAATAGGTTGCCTGCCGGGTGGCAACTCATCAATGCTGGAGATGTCTATATCGGAATAGCGCAGCATGGCTAATGTACGGGGAATTGGCGTAGCGGTCATCACCAATTGATGCGGTTTGGTGTTGCTATGTTGGCCTTTAGCACGTAATGCCAAACGCTGATGTACGCCGAAACGGTGTTGTTCATCAATGATAATTAAACCAAGGCGATTAAATATCACACCATCCTGAAATAAGGCATGGGTGCCGATCATAATATTAATTTCCCCGTTAGCAAGCCTTTGTAAAATCTCTTTTCGTGGGTTGCCTTTTAGTTGTCCGGTTAACAAGGCGGTTTTGGGTGAAAAATTTTTAAACCAGCTGCAAAAGTTACGGTTATGTTGTTCGGCAAGTAGTTCAGTCGGTGCCATGATGGCGACTTGATAGCCTGATACTGCCGCAATTAATGCCACATAAGCCGCAACTATAGTTTTACCTGACCCCACATCGCCTTGTACCAAGCGCATCATTGGGTGCTCTCGATGGCAATCGGCAATAATTTCCCCAATAACTCTGGATTGTGCGACTGTCAATTGAAAGGGTAGTGTTTTTAGAAAGTCTGCAGTATCAGGGGATTTGGTAGTTAGTTTAGGTGCTTGCCAACGGCTAGCTTTAAATTTAGCTATTTTTACACTTAGATGATGGGCTAGCAATTCCTCCAGAGCCAATCGTTTACGGGCTGGGGAATTATGAGTTAGGGTATCAGTTTGAGTGCCTGGTTGCGGTTGATGCAATATATTTATTGCAGTCATAAATGTTGGTAAGGCGAAAGCATTAAGTATGCTATCAGACAAGCTTTCCTTAATATTTTGTGGGTTATCGTTGATTAGTTTTAATGCCATTCTTACTGCTTTTCTTACCATGTTTTGGTGGAGGCCTTGCACGAGAGGATAAATTGCCGTTAATGTTGTTTCTGGAGTTGCCGGTTCGCTCGTGTCGATTATCTTGTAGTCGGGGTGTGGCATCTCTAAGCCGCTATAACCGTAGCGCACCTCACCGTAGCAGGTTATTGCAGTGCCAGGTTTAAGGGCTTCGTATTGGCGGGCAGTAAAATGAAAAAATCTTAGCTGTATTGAACCTGTAGTATCTTTGAGTTGGCAGATCAGGCTTTTTCGCCTTTTGGGCAAAACATCAATAAAATCTATAGTCCCCGAAATCAATGCTGATACTCCAGGGGAGAGCCGGTTAATAGGCAGGATACAGGTGCGATCTTCGTAACGTATCGGCAAATGTAAGAGTAAATCACTAAGGCAATAAATGCCAAGTTTGGCAAAGTTTTCGGCTGTTTTTCCGCCTATGCCCGCTAGTCTAGTGAGCGGTTGCTCAAGGCTATCCGCAGCAGTCATTAGTAACGTGGAATAAAATGGGGTTAATGCGTATATTCTTCTAGTGGTAAAACCATGATTGCATCCATTTCTACTTGAGCAGCTTTAGGTAAAGCAGCCACACCAACGGCAGCGCGTGCCGGGTAGGGCTGTTGAAAATAATGCCCCATAATTTCATTAACAACAGGGAAATGGGATAAATCAACCAAATAAACATTCAATTTAACGATGTCAGCCAATGTACCACTTGCTGCTTCGGCAACGGCTTTCAAGTTTTCGAATACCTGAGTGATTTGTTCAGTAATATCACCTTCGACTAAGGTCATGGTTTCAGGGATCAGCGGGATTTGGCCTGATAAGTATACCGTACGGTCAACTTTAACAGCCTGTGAATAAGTACCAATAGCTTGTGGTGCTAATGTAGTATTGATTATTTGTTTGGTCATTTTAGTTAAAAGATTGGCTGAAATGGCCAAAATTGGTTGATTTTGGTATGGGCAGGGAAAGCCGTTAGACTTTGCCTCGGGTAATTTTGTTGACTATCGATAATTTCTTGAGCTGGCGTATGATATTAGCAAGGTGTACTCGGTCTTTAACACTTACAGTAATTAAATCGACACACACATGGGCATCTTGCTCAACCACGGTGACGTTTTCAATATTTGCGTTGAATTCAGAAATAGTTGCCGCAACAGTAGCTAAAGAACCACGTTGATTAAGGACTTCCAGTCTTAATTCAACGGGGAATTCGCCCACCGCATCTTGGCTCCATTCGACATCTAGCCAATGGGCATGTTTTTTGCGGACATCACGGCCATTTTTACACTCGTAATGATGGACAACTATGCCTTTTCCAGGATTGAAAAAACCGACAATAGAATCACCTGGTATTGGCCGGCAACATTTGGCTAAGCTAACCACCATGCCTTCAGTGCCTTTAATCGCCAATGGATTTTTAGGTACTTGTTCTGCATTATCTAGCTTGATGGCCGCATGGATATCGTTTTGGCTAAGTTGTTTTGCGATCAGAAATGGCATTTTATTGCCTAAGCCAATTGCTTCCAACAATTCGTCAATGCATTTGTTGCCTGATATTGTTACTAGGGCATCCAGTTTGGTTTTATCAATATTTTCAAGCAGTAAGTGTAACGACTGAAGCTCTTTTTCCAAGAGACGGCGACCTAAATTAATCGCTTCTTGTTGTTTGAAATTTTTAAGGTAATTGCGGATTCCCGAACGTGCTTTAGCCGTCGTCACATAATTTAACCACAATGGATTAGGGCGCGCCCAAACAGCCGTGATGACTTCCACAGTAACCCCATTTTCAAGTCGGGTTTGTAAAGGTACCAGCTTTCGGTCAACTCGTGCGGAAACACAAGAGTTGCCAATATCCGTATGCACAGCATAGGCAAAGTCGATAATTGTCGCGCCTCTGGGAATTTTTATGATTTTACCTTTAGGTGTAAACACAAAAACTTCTTGCGGAAATAGATCAATTTTTAAATTGTCTATAAATTCCAGCGAATCGCCGGCAGATTGCTGAATTTCTAAAAGGTCTCGTAGCCATTCGTTTGCCCGATCCTGGAATTGGTCACTTTTACCGTCATCGGATTTATAGAGCCAGTGGGCAGCAATACCCGACTCAGCCATACGGTGCATTTCGTGCGTCCTTATTTGCATTTCAATCGGAATGCCGTATGGGCCAATCAAGATAGTGTGCAGCGACTGGTAACCATTAGCTTTGGGGAGTGCAATGTAATCCTTAAATTTGCCTGGGATGGGTTTATAGAGGTTATGGACTATACCCAAAACACGATAGCAATCGTCAACACTGTCGCAGAAAATTCGGAAAGCATAGACATCAAATACATCGCTAAACGAGACTTTTTTATGCAGCATTTTTTGATAAATACTGTAAAGATTTTTTTCCCGACCAGAAACATCACAATTTAAGTTTGCTTGTTGGGTGCGGTTCTTTACTGTATTTTCAATAACATCTATGATTTTATGGCGATTGCCGCGCGCTTTTTTTAATGCATTTTCAAGGGTATTGTAACGTCGCGGATACATGGCTTGAAAGCAGAGAGATTCAAGCTTATGTTTTATGTTGTTCATCCCCAGCCGGTTGGCGATAGGCGCATAAATATCAAGCGTTTCACGGGCGATACGGCGCTTTTTCTCCAAGGGCATTGCCCCTAATGTTTCCATGTTGTGGAGTCTATCCGCGAGTTTCACCATAATTACGCGTAGGTCTTTGCCCATTGCCAAAAACATTTTTCGGACGTTTTCTGCTTGTGCCTCTGCGTGCGATTTGCTGTCAATTTTAGTCAGTTTGGTTACGGCATCAACAAGCTCGGCGACTTCAGTGTTGAAGGCTTTAGCCAGATCTTGTTTGCTGACACCTGTGTCTTCGATAACATCATGAAGGATAGCTGCCATAATGCAATTAGCATCCATCCGCATTTTTGCAAGGCTGATCGCCACGGCAACAGGATGGCAGATGTAGGCTTCACCGCTTTTACGGTATTGACCCGAATGCGCCCGTGCACCGAACTCGTAAGCACGGACACATTCTTCAACTTGATTGGGTTCCAAATAGCTGGAAAGTGTTGAGCAAAGACGCGACACCAGTTTATCCTGGGGCAGCTCAATCTCAATATTTTCTGCGACTTGGCTCATAAATTAATTAAAACATGAGATTTTGGTCGTGTGCTTCAGTGTTTTGGTGAAGTTGACCTATGTTTTCCGACGTTACATGCCCCTCAGCAATTTCCCGTAACGCGAGCACGGTATCTTTATCTTTATTACGTGGCACAAACTCTTGGGCACCATGACTTAACTGGCGGGCGCGAGTGCTTGCTAACAATACTAGCTTAAAGCGGTTTTCGACATGCTCCAAGCAATCTTCTACTGTAATTCTTGCCATTTTCTAAATTCCTATAGTTTCAATTAAACCTATGACCGCAAAATGAATCAATTAGTTTTAATTACTTGTTTATCATTTATTTTGCTTAAAAGCAACATTTTGTTGTGTTTACCGCTAAAGCAACAAATTAAATTGCTGTTGCGGTTTTATCTCGATTTTAAAATTGAAACGGCAGGCAATTCCTTTCCTTCTAGAAACTCAAGAAACGCACCGCCTCCCGTTGAGGTATAAGATACTTTATCTTCAATCCCATATTTGTCGATAGCGGCTAACGTATCGCCACCGCCAGCAATTGAAAATGCAGGGCTTTCAGCAATAGCTATCGACAATACTTTGGTGCCGTTACCAAATTGGTCGATTTCGAATACCCCGACCGGCCCATTCCAAACGATAGTACCTGCAGATTGAAGGACTTCGGCATAATGTTTGGCGGTATCGGGGCCGATGTCTAGGATTAAATCATCCGCTTCAACATCAGCGACTTGCTTAATCGTAGCCGTTGCAGTCTCAGAAAACTCTTTCGCGCAGACAACATCAGTTGGGATTGGAATATCTGAACCAGCTTGCTTAGCCGCCGCTATAAGTTGTTTGGCTTCTTCGATTAAGTCAGGTTCGTATAAGGATTTTCCAACTGAGAAGCCCATCGCTGCGATAAACGTATTGGCGATACCGCCACCAACGATAAGTTGGTCGACTTTCTCAGATAATGATTTCAACACGGTGAGTTTAGTGCTAACCTTTGAGCCACCAACAATAGCAACCAATGGTCTAGCTGGGGTTTCTAATGCTTTGCCCAAGGCATCTAATTCACTGGCAAGTAATGGGCCAGCGCATGCGATTGGGGCAAATTTTGCCACGCTGTGGGTTGACGCTTGCGCTCGGTGTGCCGTGCCAAAAGCATCCATAACAAACACATCGCATAGCGCTGCCATTTTTTTGCCCAACTCGTCGCTGTTTTTTTCTTCGCCGTTATTAAACCTGACATTTTCGCAGAGTACTATTTCGCCGGTTTTGATGGTGATGCCATCAATCCATTCGCGTTCCAGTCGGACGGGCTTGTTGAGTAGTTCAGACAGGCGCTCTGCAACTGGTTTTAGCGAGGAGGCATCATCATACTGTCCTTCAACAGGGCGACCAAGGTGAGACATAACCATAACTGCTGCACCTGCGGCCAATGCTTTTTCAATGGTTGGCACACTGGCTTGAATACGGATATCGCTGGTAACTTTGCCATTTTTAACCGGCACGTTTAAGTCTTGGCGGATTAACACCCGTTTCTCAGCTAAATCCAGGTCAACCATTCGTTTTATCGACATAGTATTTCTCTCATTTATATAATGTTAGTGTGATTGGTTTGCGTTTTATTTCCACTTAATGGAGCAGCCAAGGCTGGCAATTTGATCGGCTGGGCCTTTGCCTGTTTGCGCTATTAATTTCATCGCCTCGAATAAATCCCGCCGTGTACCTTCGGGTGCAGTATCTTTACGGCTGGCATCCAGGCGACCACGGTATTGCAGTTGAAAACTGGCGTTATACCCAAAAAAATCCGGTGTACACACCGCGCCAAAAGCTTTAGCGGTTTCCTGGGTTTCATCAAACAGATAAGGAAATGGGTAATTGTGTTCTTTAGCAATTATCTGCATATTCTCATAAGAATCCTCAGGATAATTGACAGTATCATTAGACATGATTGCAACTGACTCAATGCCGTAGCCTTTTAGTTCGGTTGTGTCCCGTAATATCCGGCTGTGTATAGCTTTTACATAGGGGCAATGATTGCAAATGAATATGACTAGTAAGCCGTTGCTGCCCATGCAATTTTTAAGCGTCCAGTTTTTACCATCTACGCCAAGTAATTTGAAGTCAGTCGCTTTGACACCAAAATCGCAGACAGGTGGATTAAGGGATACCATGTTGCTCCTAGTCGTTATTCTATTAAATAGCTGCCCAGATCGGTTTGAAATAGCCGCTTTATCAACCGGATACTTTACAACATATCGTGAGGAATTTATATGGGAATAACTTTAAACAGAGTGTAAATGCTAGTTAACAGGGTATCCTTATCGCTTGAAAGGTTGCGAGGTATTTATCGTCTTTGGGTCTGATGTAGACTTCCAACAAAACAAATAAAGAGGCTTAGTTGATACTAGAAAAGATTAATCCCTCAAGGAAATCGACAATATACGACGCATCATTTTTTTCACCAAAATCGGTCAAAGAAGGCAAGTGATCCTTAAAAAAATTCTGGAAATGTGCAATTTCAATAATGGTGGATGCAAGTGATTTTGGGTAGCGATAATTGGGGTTGCAGTCCAGGATAATGTTAGCGATATGGGCGCATAAGTCTTTGTAAGGTTTAAATAACTTATCCTTATTGTCTTCTGATACGCGTTTCGTTAAATACGTTTTTGAGCCTTCCGTTATAATGATTTGATGCAACAGGCTTTCATCGACATAACTGGTGCTGAGATCATCTTCCACTGTTGTAGCCAATAACTTGATGATCATTTTAAGCTTAACGATGGGGTCGTTAATATTGTTGGTTTGATACATGACTTGGTATTGCAGCCACGTCCAGTACCACGCAACAATATAAATCAGCAGACGGTGTTTGTTTTCAAAGTACCGATAAACACCAGCCTCGGTCGTCCCAATATCCTCGGCTAGTTTTTTAAAGGTAAAGGCTTCAAAGCCGTTTCTACCTATTAGCTGGATGCTATGCATGATTATTTTCTTTCCCAGTTCAGACTGCTCCGGGTTCCTGAGAAATAACTTCTCATTCATCTTTATCTGCAATTCAATAACCATAATTTCTGTTTTGCTTTAATTAAATTAGTTACAGGCTAATATCTTGGTTATACATAAACGGAATAAAAATCCGGTAGCGATAAACTCAAAATAATCTTTACAACTAATAATGATAGTATTACTATCTGTAAGAGATTTTTATTTATTATTTAAGATTGTAAGGTTGTTATAAGGAAAAGTAAATGATCTGTTCGGTACTAATTTCGTATGAATAACTCGCTCAGCCCCTTCCAGAGATTGCAAAAGCTAATCACGCTAGAACATGACGACATCGGAATTCTAATCACTTACGGTGTCGGTATTGGCGTTCTGTCGTTAGCCACACCAGTTGCTGTCCAAGCGTTAGTCAACACCATTGCGTTTGGCGCTTTGTTTCAGCCATTGTTGGTACTGACCTTGGTACTGCTAGTTTTATTAGGCTTTAGTAACAGCCTGGTAGCTCTACAGTTTTATGTGGTAGAAATGTTGCAGCGGCGTGTGTTTGTGCGCATCTTTGGTGAGACGGCTACCCGCTTACAGCAAGCCCGTTATGCTGAAAAAGATGAACACCATCTACCGGAATTGACCAACCGTTTTTTTGATGTGGTGACGTTACAGAAAACGGCTTCGGTGATGTTGCTGGAAACACTGGGTTATGTGCTGCAGACCTTAATCGGCATGATCTTGTTGGCGTTTTATCATCCGCTATTACTGGCTTTTGACCTATTTTTTGTCTGCGCCTTGGCCTTTATTTTGTTTGGTATGGGCAAAAATGGCTTGACGTCTGCCATTGAGCAATCAAAAGCAAAATATAAGGCAGCCGCTTGGCTTGGGGATATAGCGTCTAATCAAATCCTTGGCAAATCGTCCGAAAACAGGGCATATCTTGATGCCCAAACCGACCAGATCGCGAAAAACTATGTCGATGCCTGCACAACGCATTTTAAGGTGTTGTCCAGCCAAAATATCGGCGCGTTGATCCTGCACACGCTTGCCAATACCTTATTGTTGGGCATGGGTGGCTGGATGGTGATTTCTAACCAACTCAGTTTGGGCCAATTGATTGCAGCGGAATTGGTCGTGGGTGCCATGATCTACGGTTTGACCCGATTGGGTAAAACCCTGGATAACTTTTACGACATGTTGGCGAGTGTCGATAAACTAGGGTATTTATTGGATTTACCTCAGGAAACAGGCAAAGGCGGAACACCCGATTTTAAAGAAGAACCGTATAGGGTAGCTATTGAAAACCTCTCATTATCTGAAGGGGTACACTTGGATGCGCTCAATAATGTCAGTTTCCAGCTTGTCCCCGGAGAACGCCTAGTCATTAGTGAAGGTATTGATAAAGGCAGTTTGTTGGATGTGATATACGGCCTACGCCAACCCAAATTTGGTCAGGTTTCTTTGAATGGCCAAGACCTTCGTGACCTGAATATTGGACTGGTACGCAATACCGTCAGCCTAGTCAGGGACGCTGAGGTATTTACCGGCACGTTGTTGGACAACGTGTGCCTAGGTCGTCCGCTGAATTTAATGGAAGTCAGGCAAATATTGGATCATGTTGGTTTGACCGAAACAATTGCTGAATTACCCGACAGCCTGCAAACCTTTTTATTGCCGAATGGTTCGCCTTTAACCCGTGAACAATGCTTACGGTTAACCTTGGCACGGGCAATAATCGGTCGACCGCGCTTACTCTTATTGGACAAGGTGCTGGATCGAATTGATAACCGTGTGTCACCAATGATTCTTGACTACTTGCTTGCGCAAGAATCGCCTTGGACACTGATCGTCACTAGCCAACGCGCAGACATAATTGCTCAATTCCAAAGGCAAATCAAGCTTGATAACAGTGAGTTATCGGAGAATAAAGATGATAATCAAGGTGGCTTATGAAACACATTGATGAATCTAATGCGCCATTATTATCCATAGTGAATACCTTAAAAACGGTAGAGACAGCACCTGTTGCCAAACGGATTGCGCGGGGGTTGCTCAAGTTGTTCCTGGCTTTAATCTTATTTTTAGGCTTCACGCCTTGGCAACAAAACGTGCGCGGTGTAGGACGCATCGTCGCTTACACGCCTGCTGACCGGCAACAACTCATTAGTGCTCAAGTGGAAGGCCGAATTTCGCGCTGGCTGGTCAGGGAAGGCTCTCAGGTTAAGCAAGGCGACATATTGGCAGAATTACTGGATAACGACCCTCAGTTACTGCAACGTCTGGAAAGCGAACAGAAAGCCGCATTGGCAAAGCAAGAAGCGACTGACAACCGCGTTAACACTTTTCGTGAACAACTGCGGATGTCCGAACGCGCCCGTCCCCAGACCATATCAGCGGCACAATCCCGAGTGGAGATGGCAAATGAACGGCGCAAAGCTGCCGACCAATCTGTACAGGCCGCGAAAGCCGCCAAACAAACCGCCAGTTTGAACCTATCTAGGCAGCAACAATTAAGGGCGAAAGGGCTATCTTCGCAGCGGACGCTGGAGCTATCTCAACTGGAAATGGCACAACGTACCGCCGAAGTTGAAAGGACGCAAGCAGCATTGGAAGCGGCAAAAAGTGAAGTTGATGCGTTGACTTCAGATTGGCAAAAACTGGCGGCAGACGCATCGGCTAATGTCGAAAAATCCCGTGCAGACTTAAATAAGGCGATTGAAGATCAAAACAGCGTGCGGGCAGATATTTTAAAGTTGCAAACACGACTGGCGCGCCAACAAACCCAAACGGTTACAGCGCCTCGTGATGGGATTGTATTACGTTTATTAGCAAACCCAGGGGCTGAAATGGTCAAGCCTGGACAAGGATTAGCCATTTTTGTGCCAGATACTGAAGAACGTGCGGTTGAATTATGGGTTGACGGTAACGACTTACCGTTGATAGTCACCGATAGCCGTGTGCGTCTCCAATTCGAAGGCTATCCTGCGATTCAGTTTGGTGGATGGCCTGAGTTTTCAGTAGGCTCTTTCGGGGGGCGGGTTGCCTTGATTGACGCGACCGACGACGGCAAAGGCCATTTTCGCGTACTGGTGAGGCCAGATCCTAATGACATTACGTGGCCCAGCACCCGTTTTTTGCGGCAAGGCGTTCGGGTCAATGGCTGGGTACTTCTGGGACAAGTCACTTTGGGTTATGAATTGTGGCGGATTTTCAATGGATTCCCGCCTTTAATTTTGCCCGAGCCTTATGCGGTGAATTCACCCAAAGAGGATGATAAAAAAACTAAAGAAGATGGAGAGAAGGGCTCATGATTAAGACGGCTTTGCTGTTGCTTAGTCTGCTTTTTCCTTTGGTATCGGCAGCAGAGACAACAACCAGTAAAAATCCGACTTTAACTTTAGACATGGTAACTAATGCCGCTAAAAAGTCATTTCCTGGCTTGCTCTCGACCGAACAGCGTAAGCAGGTTGCCGCTGGTGAACTCACTGCGGCAGAAGGTGGCTTTGATACCTTATTTAAATCACAAAACCGCTGGTCTATTACCGGTTTGTATGAAAATCAAAACAATGACGTTAGCCTGGAGCAACCGACTAAGCTTTGGGGCACGACTTTTTTTGGTGGCTGGCGGCGGGGTGTTGGTGATTATCCCAATTATGAGGGCAAAAGCCAGACCACCGACAGTGGTGAAGCCCGTATCGGGGTGAATGTGCCTTTGTGGCGTAACCGCGAAATAGACCGCCGTCGAGCCAGCTTACAACAGGCGGAATTTGGCCAATTAATCGCAGGACACGAGTACGAACAGGCCTTGATAGAGGCGACCCGGATGGCCTCTTACCGCTATTGGGATTGGGTGTTAGCGGGACAACGGTTGATGGTTGCCAAGCATTTGCTGCTTATTGCTGAGCAACGCGATAAAGGCATACGGGAACGGGTGGCGGCAGGCGATATACCAGAGTTTGAAGCTTTGGACAATCAACGTGCCATCATTGAGCGACAAGAACGCGTGGTTGCTGCCCAACGAATGTTGGAGCAAAGTGCGATCCAATTATCACTGTATTGGCGAGATGACCAAGGCCAGCCGCAATTGCCCAAAGATGAGCAATTGCCAGAGCAATTTCCTGACCCTGACTCGATAAAAACCCTCAGTGTTGCCGAGGCGATGCAAGCCTCACTCAATCAAAGGCCCGAGCCCAAACGTCTGGCATTGCAAACCAAGCAAACCCAAACCGAATTGGAACTACAACAAAACCAGCGGGCACCAGCTGTCGACATAACGGTGAGTGCGGCCAATGATATCGGCAATAGCAAAGAAAAGTTGAACCGCAACGAGCTTTATGTTGGTTTGAATATAGACATTCCATTACAACAACGCACCGCTACCGGACGTGCTCAAGTCGCCGCGGCCAATGTCCGTCGTTTAAATTTGGATCGTCAATTGCAGGATGATCGGATTGCTACTGAGGTGAAAGATGTTTTTTCGGCGTTATCAGCCCTACAAAAACGCTTGTCATTAAGCGCCGACCAACTGGCTGCGGCCGAACAATTGGCGGAGGGTGAAAAAACACGGTTTGATTTAGGCGAAAGTACCTTGCTGTTCGTTAATTTACGGGAAATAGCCAAAGGTGATGCAGCCTTGCAGTACGCCGAAGCCACCGCCAGTTTGTTCAGGAGTTATGCCGATTATCAGGCTGTTTTGGGGATACAAGAGCAATTAAATGATTAATCCAATTGAATTAAGAGGGTCTCAAGCGATGATAAATGAGATTATTAAAAACAAAATCAATTTCGTATCGATTTTGAAATGGTTAGCAGGTCTTTCAGTAGTAGGTTTTCTGATTCACTTTCCTGATGTGTTCGGCCATAGTATTTTGTGGATGGTGCATACTTTTTATGAAGCCACTTCATTTGTACTTGAACATTTTTTAATGCACACCTTTGGTTTCGATAAACCTTTAGCACAGTTGATTGTCTTTTATTTCAGTGTCGTTGTGGGGTTGGGAACTACTATTTTATTTTGGCGATATTGGCTTAGAGATTACTTGCTTTTCAAATGCTACACATATCAACATCAGATTATTTATTATTGGCACAGTAAACGGACAGTGGAGAAAATCAAACTCATACTTATCCATTCAGCCTTGATGATAAGCGCATTTATGTTCCTGCTGAGTTGAAGTAGGGCTAAATTGATTTAATGTTGATAAGTTACTTATTCCATGCGTTAAGTTATCACTTAGATTAAAGGGATGAGAAATAAATTGTAATTATTCAGCGTTTTTTCACAAGGAGATTGATTTTCCTGTCATTTCGACCATCGGGAGAAATCTTTTAAGCGCTGGAGTTTTGGTCAACCGTAAGATTCCTCGCTTTGCTCGGAATGACAAACTAAGGTGAATAGCTGCAATAAATCATTTATTGAACCGATTTATAACGTACCAAAACATAGAGATAAAAAATGAAAACTTTAACTAAAGCAATGCAAGCCGCCATTACCCCTGCTATCGCGTTGGACTTATTAAAAGAGGGCAATAAACGCTTTGTCAGTAACCTGAAAGTCAATCGCAACTTATTGCAACAGGCCAATGAAACCTCTGACGGGCAACACCCTTTTGCCATTATTTTAAGTTGCATCGATTCCCGTACCTCGGTTGAGTTGATTTTTGACCAAGGTTTGGGCGATGTTTTCAGTGTCCGTATTGCGGGCAATATTATTAACGAAGACATCTTGGGTAGCATGGAGTTTGCCTGCAAGGTCGCTGGTTCAAAAATGATAGTCGTGTTAGGGCATACAAAATGCGGCGCGGTCAAAGGCGCTTGCGATCATGTTGAAATGGGCAACTTGACTGCCTTGCTTTCAAAGCTGCAACCTGCTGTTTACGATGAAAAAACCGTAACCGAAAATCGGAATTCGGGGAATGACGAGTTTGTGGAAAAAGTATCCACCATCAATGTCAAACGGACAGTACATGCCATTATTGAACGCAGTCCGATTTTAAAGGAAATGATTGAAAGTGGTGAAGTAGCTATTATCGGCGGCACACACGACATATCAACCGGAGAAGTTAGTTTTTATCCAGATACGGCCCTCTATCGATTGAAATAATGAAAAGATTATTTCTACTGATGCTATTGATTTGGCGACAGCAACTAAATTTTTATCTTATTGTTGCAATAAGGGGTGCCATTTTTGGCATTTTCGTATTGGCACCAAGCTATGACTGTATTAATTCCCGTGAACCTGATACAGATCCGCTGTCGTCCAACGGCTATGTGTTTAGTTTGGTCAAAGCTATGCTCATGGGGGAAAGTTTCTACGATAACGCTGTATTGATTATCTTTTATGCAGAAATTGGCGCGGCGCTTAGGCTGTTGTCGTTGTTGCTGTACAAGGTTATGCATAAACGCTTGCTACGGATAGATCACTTGAAAATGGAATTGGATAAGGATTTGCCTTCAATTGTCAGGCAAGGAGAAGGGTCTTATTTGGAGTTCAAATCGTCACTGCGTTGGGATCTGGTTGAAACGCGAATCAATAGGGCGCTTGAAGGTGTCGTTTTAAAAACGTTGGGGGGGTTTTTGAACAGCCCTATAGGTGGAACGTTACTAATTGGTGTTGCTGACAATGGCGATATTTTAGGTTTGGAAAATGATTATCAAACCCTAAAAAAACCCGTACAAGATGGATTTGAACAAGCTGTGATGACATTAATTTCATCTAATCTGGGAGCCGACCTTTGTTCTTTTGTCCATGTCCTATTCCACGTAATTGCCAATAAAGAAGTCTGTCGGCTAATAATTTCACCTTCGGGTAGGCCAGTGTTTTTAGATCAAGGAAATTCGCCAAAATTTTTCGTGAGGACAGGTGGCGGTACCCGTGACCTGAATATCAAGGAAGCACTAGATTATATAGTTGGAAGATGGCGGAAAGTTAATTAAATAGAATTATTTATATTCAGTAATGGAATCTCTGAACAACTTCCTATATTTACCACTTTAGGTTCAAACTGCGACAAAATGCAGTGCTCAACGGGTTGTTTGTATCCTAAACCGGGTTGGATTGCCCAGTTCCAAGCCAACAAAACGCCTCATCGGTTCCATGTCGTACAACGCCCCTCAACTCCAGGGTCGTACAAGCCTTACCATTGTTGCAAACAATATATCCGCAGCAGCATCCTTAAACCCCTCGATGGGCAGCTTTTCCCTATCATGGGGAAATGCAGTTCAGCCAACCGCTCCAGCCTCTCCTGCGGCATCACCCGATCCATTTCATCCAGAAACTTTTCCCGCTTGATGCGCTGTTTAATCCCTTCGTAGGTCAATGAGGCTAGGCTTTGTTGTTTCGTCGCCAAATTTCCAGCAGAATTAGGAAAGCTGAATTTTATTAAGTCTCTATGGCTTGTTCAGAGATTCCTAAATTACGCCTTACACTTTCATCGCTTATGTCCAAGCTAATTGGTGTTTGGGTATTTATTTTTTAATACAAAAAATTAACCAATATTTAACAGTCAATCAAAACTCTCCGCTTAGCCATAACATGATTTCATTGCCGCCGCGATTGCCAGCGTTGACCAAGTTGAAGCTATGCGAATAATCAATCATTAGCATGGTGTCGAAAACAAAGCCTGTGCTTAGCCTTGCGCCCATCCAAGGTAAAAGTTCATTTGACTCCCGAAACGTGCTGGTTTCCATTGGCCTTAACCGGTTTAAATATCCAACGCCGCCATGTGCCGTTAAGTATGTAAACCAACTCAATTCATAACGGTACTCCAACGCTGCAATCGCATAATGATCGGGGTGGAACTCCCAAATCGATGTGCCCGGTAAAATTGGCATTGCAGAAGACCCATATTCCATCCCCATTGCATTCGGACCGCCGCCTACCCGAGTCGCGCTGAAGCGGTCGATGTTATGTCCGACTCCTGCCGTTAGCCAACTAACAATCTTATGCCTGTCACTATTCAGAAACGGAACATCGGTAGCACCAACGGCATAGGCATTGAAACTGACATAATGCTGCCCATCGCTCTTACGATAGGTGTTTTCTGGTGTACCCCAATCCGCCCAGTTAACCCGATACCCATAAGTAAGGTCCGATCCTATGGCAAAACCTTCATGTGGGAGCGATAAGATGTTGCGCTCGATATTGTCGTATCTGAATACTAATCGGTTACGTAATTCAAAGGTACTTTTGGGTAACACCATGTTCGCAGGAGTTTGGTTATCACGACCAGAATAGAAATAACCCGGCTCCAATACATAATTGATTTGCCACATATTATCTTGGCGACCAGTTTCCAAGGATTGTCGGTAGCCGATACTAAAGCCCGGACGAATGTAACCCCAATAAATTTCTTCTTTTGTATCCTTGATGCCGTCATAGACCTCGTTCCATGTTGACGGCAGCGTAAAATTGCTGAAGGTCAGGCCAACTTCAAAATCGCCCCAACCGTCTGGTTTAAAGCCCCAGAACAAATTATTGTATACCCCCGTTACTTCACCACGGAGTAGGTGTCGGTCGTCAGGATGCCGCCATAAATAAAGTGCTGCCGCTGGCAAGGCCAAGCGATCGTCTGGCTGTGGAGTTTCAATTTGGGCGCCTAGTTTCCAGCCAGTTACGGAACGCAAACTGCGGGAAGGAACGATGATGTCTTCCCCAAAAACCTTGGTCTTGAATCCCTCTCCGGCACGGGGTGTGCTGTAACTTAGGGCTTCGGAATCTAAATACGGCAGGTTGGTTTGATCTGGTTCAGACACTTTTTTCTCGTCGCCAGACCATGCTTTATGTGAAGCCAATATGACATAAAAAAACAATAAAAAAGCCAGTCTGTTTAAATAATTAAATTTTGTCATTTTAGCCTCTTAAATCTGAAATAAACTGATTCAAATAAAAAACAGCATTCGATTTCTATCAATAATATTCAATAACCTGCTGACGAATTAAACAAACAAAAAGATCACTTTGCCTATCACACCAAACAAAATCATAACTAAAAATAAAAGTACCATTTTCTGCCATCTATTTAGAGCCAACCAGAATTGTCGCACCGCGTAAAAATTTGCTAAAAATCCTTGGTAAATTCTAATTAATAAATACCAAAATATAACACTTGCTATGAGCAAATAAATCCAAGCAGATATCATTTGGGCTTGTCGAAGTGATATATCAAAAGACCATTGCAGTATCGGTTCTAAAAAGAACCCAAACATATTTATTTTTAATTGAATAACTCCATTAATTATAGGTATGGTTATATCGTAAAATATGAATCCCATTAAAATGAGGAATGTTAACAATACCTTATAACCAATATTTTTTTTCATTACTATTAGCTCTGATTTTAATGATCAAGCTCGGCTATTGTCAGGACTGCCATTAATTAATTTTGTAATTCTTATACTTCACGAGTTACTGGATGGTGAATAAGGCAAGGCAGACTTATGTACGATAATTCTTGGTTTTCCGTCTTGTCCTTTTTTGAACACCCACGTTTTATCTACCATCACTTCTTTGCCGGCCTTGTCGGTTACCCACACATTACCCATGGTTATGGCGACCGAACCGTAAATTTGTATACCTTCATTATTTCTACCTGCGTTATCATATCGCGCCTTAACCCATGGCTTAAGGGCAAAACCTTTGTCATCGGGATAATCTGGATCACCACCCACAAAATAAGCCAATGCGCCTTTCTTATCGTTTCTAAAAGTTTGGTTTCCAAACGCTAATGTAGGTTTAAAGAATACTTTGCCGTAATCATAGTTGTATGCTTCTGAAAGTACTTTTTCAGCATAAGCCTTGTAATCGCCACCTTCTAATTTCAATTTGCCTATTTTAACTAAAGCATCACACCACGCTTGTTGTGCAGCATTGACTTCATCGTAAGTGATAATTGAATTTGCGCCTTATCGTCAATTACTTGTTGCACTGCTTTGCTTGTTTTTGAAACTTCTGATTGGGTTTCTGATTTTTTTGGAATGGCGCAGGCACTCAATATAGTTGCTGCTCCCAGTAAAAATAAAATCTTTATGTTCATATAATTCCACCTTATTAATAAAATTTAATTAAAGTTTTTCGAATATTTAATGATTCAGTAATCGTTTTTTTAATTCCAAGTAATCTCCTTGATTCCCATAATTAATAATGATTCGGCCTGTTCTAATTTTCAAATATCCCTATCTCTTCTGCCACCAATACTGAGTTATGATTTTCGTCTCTGTAAAATTTTTAAAACAACATTTTCTAATGCTTTACAACAAGTTTTAAAAGAATACATTAATCCCAGTTCCCAGTTCCCAGTTCCCAGTTCCCAGTTCCCAGTTCCCAGTTCCCAGTTCCCAGTTGTGGCGGTTAAACGGTGAGAAACTTTTGAATATTCTGGAAAAAGCTAGCAAAGTTTGAATTTGCATGTTCGAAATAATTGTACCCATCAAGTTGCCTACAGATAGTAGACACGAACAGTGAGCCAAGCTCTAACAGTCGAGAACCAATATCCATACCTTTAAATTCGACATACTGACTGATAAATATGGCATCAGAACCTGTCGCAGCTTCAGATAACTTGCCTTGGATCATCGTTTTGGTAATATCTGGCTTTAAAAATAGCCTTCCCGTTTCTTCTTTTCCATGGAACCGGCCTGATCCTGATCCAAGAGACGCCCCTGTCTTTCACTTTGTCGAGTGACCAACATCTCAGCGATAATGTCTTGGACACAATTAGCATCGCTTTCGATAGCGCCTGTTTGGGGATAACAGCCCAAGGTACGGAACCGAATTTGGCGCTCTTTCAAGCTATTGCGTTCATTTTGGTTTAAGTACGGCAGCATCCGCTCGTCATCCAAGGCCAGGATTTGCCCACTACTTTCGTCGATCCAACTAAGCCGTTGCGCTGAGAAATAAAGCGGTACCAGATCAATATTTTCCAGCATGATATATTGCCAAATGTCCAGTTCCGTCCAGTTGGAGAGCGGAAAAACCCTGACCGATTCGCCACGGTCAATTTCAGCATTATAAATTTGCCACAACTCCGGCCGTTGTTGTTTTGGATTCCACTGATGGTTGGAATCCCTAACCGAGAACACCCTTTCTTTGGCGCGCGATTTTTCTTCGTCTCGGCGAGCCCCACCTAAGGCGGCATCAAAGCCATATTTGGTCACTGCTTGTTTTAAGGCTTCCGTTTTCATTAAGTCGTTATATTTGACTGAACCCGACTCGATAGGATGTATGCCCGCTGCCAGAGCTTCCTCATTGATGTGGACTTTTAAGTTAAGCCCTAAATTGGCAACCAAGTTGTCACGAAAACGTGCCATCTCGCCAAATTCCCAGGTAGTATCAATATGCAATAAGGTAAAAGGGAGGTTTCCCGGCCAAAAAGCTTTTCTGGCCAAGTGCAGCATGACAGTCGAGTCTTTACCTATGGAATAAAACATGCAAGGCTTTTCAAAACAGGCTGCCACCTCCCGTATGATAAAGATACTTTCCGCTTCCAACTGTTTTAAGTGCGTCAATTTCACTAGGGTTCGCTCCTTTTAACCAGTGTTCCGCATCCCTGCGGCAATCGCGTTGATTGTCCTCAGCAAGGGCTGCATCCAGGGGTTTACCTCTGACGAATCTACCTCGGTAGAACGAAGCCTGCGCAGTATCACAACTTGTATGAAATTTAACGGCCCCAGGAAGCTATTTCGACGCTTAAGGGAATTTGCTAATATCGGGTTATCTTCCAATAATTCATGGTTTGAAGAAACGTCTAAAATCCAGTCAACGCAACGCTGATATTCGCCTTCTATTAAGTGATGGATGCGCTTGCCCGTGTTTTTGTTGTCGCATAAGCCCGCGTACTCCCTGGCTATCCCCATGTCTGTTTTGCTCAATGCCATCTGTACATTACTGAGTAAGTTGCGAAAAAAAGGCCAATCCTGGTACATGGCTTGCAGTGTTTGCAACCGCTCCGGCTTGCCGGCACACCAAGTGGCAAGACTGGCACCGATGCCATACCAAGCCGGGAAGGTCTGACGGGATTGCGCCCAGGAAAATACCCAGGCAATGGCCCGTACCGAATTTTTGGAACGGTCTTGTTTCTTTCGGTGCGAGGGTCGAGAACCGATATTGAGCAAGCCAATTTCGCTTACTGGGGTGGCTTCATAAAAATAGTCCAGGAAGCCTTCTGTGTGCTCTGTCAATTCCCGAAAGCCGTTTTCACCTATTCGTGCCAACTCACTCATCACGTTGAGGTATTCGACCCTATCCTTAGCGATGGGTTTAACCAGGCTCACGCTTGCTTTAATCAAGCCCGTCACACCCATTGTGAGCTCATAAATAGCGGTTTCCATATTGTTGTAACGGTAAAAAAGCATTTCACCTTGTTCAGTGAATTTTATTTGCCCTCTAACCGTATCAGGCGGTTGCGCCAAAATAGCTTCATGTGTTGGGCCACCGCCACGTCCTACAGTGCCACCGCGACCATGAAACAACCGGCATTGGATACCTTTTTGTTCGGTAATGGCCATAATTTGCTGTTGAGCGTTATAAAGGTTCCAGGCAGACGCTAGGATCCCACCATCTTTGCAAGAGTCGGAATAGCCCAACATGATTTCTTGCCGCTCACCTGAAGCAGTAAGTAAACTCATGTACACAGGATTATCAAGCAGAGCATTCAAAACGGGTTCGACCCGTTCAAGATCATGAATGGTTTCAAATAATGGGCTAATGCCAAGATGACAAAACCAATGGTCATTAAGTTTTCCGGCCAATCCACATTGCGCTGCCAGAAACATAACCTCCATGATATGGCTTGCCGTATGGGTCATGGAAATGACATAACGACCAAAACTAGCTAAGCCGAGTTCCGTCCTCATCAATCTGAGCACCTGAAACAATTCCAAGGTTTCTTGGGTCGCAGGTGATAGATTAGCGCGCTCAAATATCAGGCCACTTGGCACTGAAATAGCACTACTTAGCGCTATAAGTCGCCCCTCCTCGTTAAGCGCTTTATAATCCAATGAAAGGGATGCCGCGAAAATTTCCGTGACCGCTTCAGTATGACGTGTGGATTCTTGCCGTACATCTAATTGCAACAAGTGAAAACCAAAAGTTTCCCCCAGCCGGATTAAATCTTGAAGTTCTAATTCAGCAATTGCTTTGTCGCCATGAGTGCATAAAGAATCTTGAATGAGTTTCAGATCGGTGATGAACGCATGGCTGCTATACAGCCAAGTACCCTGAGCAGAAAGGTTTGTTAGCCGGGATTCAAGTTGGGACAAGGTTTGTTCCATCCGGCATTTCATTAACATTAATTTGTGGCGGTAGGGTTCCTGCTGATAGGCCGTTTCAAATTCAGATATCGATGCCCCCAAATGCAAGCGATCCGCCTCCAAACTTGCCAAAAACGCTTCTGTGGGTCGGCACAAGCCGTAGGAATGTGAAAGCTGCCCACTTAAACCTTCCAACCTTGAGATATATTCTTGAAAAATTGTCCTAACTTGAAGGCGCAGCGCTAATAATGTAGTTTCTGTTGTTACGTTCGGATTACCATCACGGTCACCACCAATCCACGATCCGTAAGTAATAAAATTGGGTAGGTAAATTTGGTTGGCATCGTCACCGTAAACATCTTTTAATGCCCGTTCAAAATTTCGGTAAACTTGGGTTGTCGCTTGAAATAAAGAAAGCGGGAAGTACGACAAACCGGCTTCGATTTCGTCTTCAACCCCCATCCTTCTGGCACGGACTTCATCCGTTTTCCATAGCATGTGTATCTGGCTATGCAGTCTTAACAAGGCTTCTTGACGGAAATTACCTTTGAAATGCTTATCCTCCAATTTTTCATGGGTTACAAAGATATTGCGTAACGCTCCTTTGACGGATTGCCGTTTGGCTTCGGTTGGATGTGCCGTCATGACCGGCAAATAAAGCAGTTCATCCAACAACGTTTGTAGTTGAGACGGGGTTATGCCAGATTGTTTTAACCTGAGTAGCGTATCGTGGAACGAACCTTGCCAAAAATGACCACCTAATTCAGCTTGATGTCTTCGCAACGCTAAACCATATGATTCCTCGGCAATGTTAACCAGACTGAAATACAGGTTAAAGGCGCGCACCACCGCACTGATTTTTTCCGGTTGCAAAGGCGCTATAAGGTTAAAAATATGCTGCATCAATTCGTTTTTATCTTGGTGATTCAGCTTGGTAAAGTCTTGTTGTAGTTGGCGCACCGTAAGTGCTACGTCTTGGTCTGCTTGTTGCTCCAAAACGTCAGATAAAATTGAATCTAGATGTCGGATTCTTTTATTCAGTTCTTTGTCATCATAAGCGGTGTTCATAGTCATCCCTGAATGATAAAAAATAGTGGACTAGATGTTGGAGTGAGATCAATTTGATCTGACCGTTCAAAGCTATTTATAGATTTTTTATCTGAGAAAAACGCTATAGCGCGGTAGTTTTGTTTCTCGTTATTTGAATCCTGCATGAGTGCTTCAGATTATTTAGGTCAGTTAATGGCATACAGGATAATGGCATTCAATTTAATAATAAAATAGGATATTTCTATTTTTTATATAGATAATAACGATACAATTAAGTGATATGAATCGCCTTAACTACCAACACTTGTTTTATTTTTGGAACGTGGTCAAAGAGGGCAGTATTTCGCGTGCCTGTGAAAAACTGCATCTTGCTCAACCAACCATAAGCGGACAACTTGCTGTGTTCGAGCAAGTGGTTGGCGAGAAGCTCTATATTAAAGACGGACGTAAGCTGGTGCTGAGTGATACGGGGCGCACTATTTTTCGCTACGCGGAGGAAATATTTAGCCTAGGCCAAGAACTAAACCAAACCTTACAAGGATTAAAGAGCGGTCATGGATTAAGGCTAAATGTCGGCGTTGCCGATGCGCTACCCAAATTAATAGCTTATCGCTTGTTAGCATCCGCCCTTGCTATTCCTGAAGGGGTACAAATCATTTGCCATGAAGATAAGGCTGAAAGGCTCATATCTGAAATCCCTTTACATAGCATTGATTTGGTCTTGTCGGATATCCCTGCAACACCTTCTATTGGTGCCCGCGTTTTTAACCATCTACTGGGTGAATGTGAACTTGCTGTGTTTGGTGTATCAGCCTTTTATGGACGGTATGCGAGTAACTTTCCGGCCTCACTCAATGGCGCCCCGCTATTAATGCCAACACAGAATACAGCCCTACGTCGATCATTGGACCAATGGTTGCATAAAGAAGGATTATGCCCGGAAGTTAAAGCCGAAATTGAGGACAGTGCATTGCTTAAGACATTCGCTTCCGCAGGGGTAGGGATGTTTGTCGCCCCTATTGCAGTGCAAACTGAAATTCAGGGGCAGTATGGCTGCCAATTAATTGGAGCAATCCCATATGTCTACGAACGCTTTTACGCCATCACAGCACAACGTAAACTGAAACATCCTGCGGTCATGGCAATATTAAAAAATACGGCTAGTGGATTATTCCTTTGATTTCGGTCTAATAAGAAATTTGAGCTTAAAATTACGGTAAATATTTAGGGTGGCAAATGATTTTATAATTGATGATCGGAGCAGTGGCAATTTAAAGTCCAACCTTGGCTTTGAATGGCGCCTGGTCACTGACCAAGTTATGGGCGGGGTATCCAGTGGCAAGCTCACACTGGATACCTATAGAGGAAGAGGTTGCTTACGTATGCAAGGCAATGTATTAACCGCAAATAATGGTGGCTTTGTGCAGATAGCTTTGTCATTGTCTGAGAGAGACAGCTTCGATGCCTCAGCGTTTGCAGGCATCATCGTGGAAGTCGCTGGCAATAGCGAGTCATACAATATACATCTGCGTACTTCAAGCCTCTGGTTTCCATGGCAATCCTATCGTGCCAGCTTCAAAGCCACAAGTGATTGGCAAATTGTCCGCATTCCTTTTTCTGAGCTGAATGCCTACAAAACATCAGAGGAATTCAGCCAGGATAAACTGAAACGTATCGGGCTGGTTGGTATCGGGAGAGATTTTCAGGCTAATCTATTTCTCGCCTCTCTGCGTTTTTATAGTGAGGATAATTAGCAATTTAAATTGCGCTGATTTGAATGACTGATATTTTGAATAAACTTAAAGATAATTACTCAAGTAAGAGCTTAATAATGCGCGGTTTGTTCTGGTTTCGAAATGATTTACGATTGCATGACAATCCAGCGCTCTGGCATTTGGCAAACCAGTGTGATGAGATGTTGTGTGTTTATGTGATTGACCAACGTTCTTTTAACTTGACAAAATTTCAAAGCAAACCGCTTGGGTCGATTAGGTGGTGCTTTATTTGTGAATCTTTATGGGACTTGAAAAATAGCTTAACCGCCATAGGTCACACCTTGTTAATCCAGTCAGGCAGATCGGATCAGATTATTGCTAAGTTGATAGACCAATTACACATTGATGCGGTTGGCGTGACGCCATTACCCGCCACTTACGAACAAAAACAATTAAACCATCTGCAAAAAAGTTACCCCAATAAACGTTGGGTTATCGAAGAGAGCTTCACACTGTTTTACCATGATCAGTTGCCTTTTACCGTTGCGAATCTACCCGATAACTTTACCGAATTCCGGAAGTCTGTGGAAAATATCCCAGCTACGCCCTATCTAATCGCACCTGTTAGTTTGCCACCCAGAATAAGGGTTGATCTCAGTGAAGAAATACTGAATTGCGAGCAAAAAATCGATGCAGAAATCATGGCCTTCAAGGGCGGTGAAACTGCTGGTTTACGGCAATTACGATATTATTTTCAGCAAACAGGGTTGGTGAGTGATTATAAAAATACGCGTAATCAACTCGATGGCTGGGACTTTTCTTCCAAGCTGTCGCCGTGGCTGGCTCAAGGCTGCTTGTCGCCGCGTAGGGTGTTGACTGACTTACGTATTTATGAAAGGCAAGCGGAGGCAAATGAATCAACCTACTGGTTATATTTTGAACTACTTTGGCGTGAATATTTTCAATGGCTGCTTTATAAATACGGCAGCCAACTTTTTCAATTAAGGGGAATACGGGATGTTAATCCGTTATTGACCTTTTATCCGGAAGCTTTCATGGCTTGGAAAAACGGCAATACCGAATCGGATTTTGTCAATGCCTTCATGCGGCAACTGAAACGGATCGGCTGGATGTCAAACCGAGGCCGGCAAATCGTTGCCAGCTACTTAGTCAATGAACTTGGGGTAGATTGGCGGTTTGGTGCCGCATGGTTTGAAGAACAATTAATCGATTACGATCCGGCGAGTAATTGGGGTAATTGGCAGTACTTGGCGGGTGTGGGTAGTGATCCGCGCGGTAAAAGGCATTTTAATATCAGTAAGCAACAGCAGCAGTATGATCCGGAGTCCCTTTTCATCAAAAAGTATCTGGAATGAATTTTTTTAACCCTTAATGTCTCGATTTTTAGGAATAATCAATGGATTGAATTTCTGATTTTTATATCAAAGCGACATAAAATAAGCGAAAAAGAATAGAGTCCAAAGTTTCGATAAAACGAGAAGGAACGAAGGACAAATGCGATGATTAGCTCAAAGGGTTTGCGATCGTGAGTGTAACCGGCAACGTAAACAAGCGCGACTTAGATTCTTAAGCCCTATTGCTTAGGCGTTGTATTGAAAAAATAGAAATAAAAGAGCGGGATAAACCCGCTCTAGAAAACATAGTAGGCGCACTATTATTTATCGAAGTTAAAACGTTAGTCCCGTAACTCTGAAAAGACATAATCTTTGGCTTTCTCTGAAGTATGGCAATCAAAACAGCCTTTACCGCCATCTTTTACTAATCGCTCGGTTTTGCTGCTTCCGGCAAAACCTTCAAATCCCCAGCCGCCGGTTTTTGCATATTGGGTAGCGTCTTTATACATCACCCCCACCAATTTACGTTCACCTTCCTGGATAGTTTTATCTTTTTCAGCGTAGTTCAACAGATCGAAGACTAATACTGCACCGTCTTCATACGTTCCTGACTTTAAGCCTTTTGCTGCTTTGTGGTTCGCGTAAATATGGTGAATTCCCTGAAATGGGTCGGCCAAAGCGTGCCCTGGTTGAATTAACATAGATTTGGTGTGTAGCCAGTTCCTGTAACCTTCAGGGAATGGCACTTCCGCTTGGCAAACTGTAATGGCACTAAATAATGCACTAACGCCAATTATGGTACTAATTGTTTTCATAATGTTCTCCAATTGTTGTTTCATTTACCTGGATTATGTTGGCATTTCACTTAATTGCTTAAGTTTAATTAGCACAGAAAGATGGCTGTATTTACTGAATATAATCCGTCCTTTTTTAAGCTTCCCATAAAGCCAGTCTATAGTTAAAATGCTAACAAAATCGTTTGGTTAGAAGTATTTTCATGCTCTTCTTAGTTTAAGAGCCACCATCCCAAGAGGCAGGTGCAGCATGCATATAGGCTTTTGCTTCATTCACAAAACCTACCGCAGCATCAAAGTCTCCCGATTTTGCCGCTTTTTTTGCAGCCCTTAATTTTGGTCGGAAGCGGTCTATGGCTAACGAATTATCTCGGCGTTGCGCTTCCGAGACTGCCAAGGCGCTTTCTGCGAGCTTTATAAAACTGCCTTGATCTTTTTTCTTTGCAAAATCAAGCATGTCGTCGCAAATTTCGATCACTAACGAGAAATCTTCGTTAATGGTCGAGCCTGCCGCATTCACATTCAAGGTGACTGCAAAAAAACCTATTAATAAAACTATAAATTCCTGTTTAATAAACATATTCCCCCTCTTGTTTTTATTTTTTAAGTAACTGGAAATCCAATTGATCTATCTAAAGAAATTTCTCTTGTCATTCAAATCGTACCTATAGTTTCGATTCAATATTACAATGCATGCTTGAGCTTTGTCAACTTATTTTGATTCGCTATTTATGTTTGCTTGTGGGGTTTTTGCTTTGGCTTGTAGGCAATGTAATGATTGGGGGTTAACGGGTATGAAGGCAAAAGGACTTAATTTGAAAAAACTAGCCCCGCTAAGAGGAGAGGGTTGGGCAACTAGCTCGGCTAGCATGAATAAGTGGCTTTGAAATTGACCGGACAATCCCTGTCCGGTGGTAATTGGTATGTAAAATTTACTGTCTTTACGTAATAACATCCGGCATGGTTCTGCCAGTACGCTTTTTAACTTCAGAAAATTGTTCGGCTAATTCAATCAGCTCAGCAAGTGCGGTTTGTGCATCTTGGTTATGCTTAGCCGCATCTGGTTCGAAACGTTCGAGATAGATTCTTAAGGTTGCACCCACTGTTCCCGTGCCCGATAATCGGAATACCATCCGCGAACCGTTTGTAAAACCGATACGTACCCCTTGGTTTTTGCTAACACTGCCATCAACTGGATCGGTGTAGCTGAATTCATCGGCAAAGCTTACGGTATATTCGCCAAAAGCTTTGCCAGGTAGGGTGGTTAATTGTTTGCGCAGATGCTCAACAATACCGTTTGCAAGGGTTGAATCAACCGCCTCATAATCGTGGCGGCTATAAATATCACGACCATAAGTTTGCCAATGTCCATGGACAATATCGATCACCGGCTGCCGTTTTTTTGCAATTAAGTTTAACCAAAACAACACCGCCCATACGCCGTCTTTTTCTCTGACATGATTAGAGCCAGTACCAAAACTTTCTTCGCCGCATAAAGTGATCTTGCCTGCATCCAGCAAATTACCAAAGAATTTCCATCCGGTAGGGGTTTCGTAACACGGCATATTATTTTTAGCGGCCACGCGATCCACCGCTTGACTGGTTGGCATTGACCGGGCAACGCCCGCCAAACCTTGCACATAAGCTGGAATTAGCTGAGCATTCGCCGCCATAATTGCCAAACTGTCGCTAGGGGTTACAAAGACATGACGCCCGGTAATCATATTGCGGTCGCCATCGCCATCGGAAGCTGCGCCAAAAGTCGGTGCAGCTTCTCCAAACATTATTTCGGCAAGCTCTTGGGCATGCGCCAAGTTAGGGTCAGGATGATGTCCGCCGAAATCTTCCAATGGCACAGCGTTAATGATTGACTCAGGTGTTGCACCTAATATGTCGACAAAAATTCGTTTCGCATAAGGTCCGGTGATTGCATGCATGGCATCAAACAGTAGAGTAATATAACCGCTACTGATACTTTCTTTTAGTAGTGGAAAATCAAATATCGACTGCATGAGTTCGGCATAATCATCCACCGGATCGATTATCGTCACAGTGAAACCGTCTGCTATTTGCTGCGTGCCGAGTTGATCCAAGTCAACGTCATTTAATGCAGTTGTTTTATAGCTATCAATCACTTGGCTGCGTTTAAAAAATGCTTGAGTATATCTTTCTGCAGCAGGGCCACCATTTTCGGCGTTATACTTAATGCCAAAGTCTTCATCAGGCCCCCCCGGATTGTGGCTTGCCGATAAGATCAGTCCGCCAAATGCTTGATATTTCCTGATAATATTGGATGCGGCGGGGGTTGATAATAAACCGCCCTGACCTATAATAAGTTCAGCAAAACCGTTGGCAGCGGCAATTTTTACGATGATTTGTATGGCGGCTCGGTTGAAATATCGGCCATCTCCGCCTAACACTAAAGTTTTTCCGGAAATGTCGCCCAAAGAATCAAAAATTGATTGGACAAAATTTTCTAAGTAGCCGGGTTGTTGAAAAACTTTTACCTTTTTTCGTAGCCCTGAGGTGCCGGGATTTTGGTCATCATAAGGCTGGGTTGCAATAATCTCGATCTGCATGGTTAATCCTGTGCGATTGTGAATTAGTAATCTAAAGTACACTAATTTTTTTATCTCGTGTAGACCTTCTTATGTTAAGAATTTGTTTTTTTCTAGTTTCTTTTTTTTACGCCATTAGCATATCAGCGAGCGATGAAGTTTGGCTGTTAGTTGATACTAACGCCCTCAAGATAGAAGTTAAGAAGGGCGAAAAAACGGTTGATACCATTGAAGGTATAGCTATCGGCCAGGCTGGGGCAGGTCAAAAGCTGCATAGAGGTGACAATATTACGCCATTCGGTGAATACCGCATTGGCTGGGTTGGTGAGCAATCTACATTCCACCGTTTTTTTGGTTTAAATTACCCTTCGATGAACGACGCTGAACATGCGTTCCGTAAAGGTATTATCGATAAATATACTTATGCGGATATAGTTAATGCCCATTTATTTAAGCAAGTTCCCCCACAAAATACAGCATTAGGTGGCCGTATCGGAATCCATGGTTTAGGTCACGCTGACGAAAAAATTCATCACTCGATGAACTGGACGCATGGTTGTATTGCATTAACAAATAATCAAATCGATCATTTAAGCCATTGGGTGGATACAGGGACTCTAGTAAAAATAAAATAAAAACTGGAAAATATTAAAATCGGTGTTAGAATTTAATTGGCTATATTCTTTTTGTAGCAATAACTTGGAAAAGGAAAATAATATGAGAAAATTAGTTAAAGCGTCAATGATTGCTATGGTTGCTAGCTTAGCTGTTGGTTGTGCAACCAATTCAGATATTGAAAGTCTCCAAACTCAAATTGATGGTTTGAAAACTTCTGTAGCTCAAGCATCTTCTGATGCCGCTAGCGCACAAACTGCTGCTGCAGATGCAAAAGCAGCTGCTGAACGTGCTGCTCAGTACTCACAAGAAACTAATAGCAAATTGGACAGCATGTTTAAACACTCAATGATGAAATAATTTTCATTATTATTGCTATAAGTTGAAAAAAGCCTGGCTGCTTTAATACTGCCAGGCTTTTTTATGGTGGTAAATTTTGTTGTTACTGCGGTTTTGCTTCACCGCCGAATAAGTCTACTAAGCGACCTATTAATTGCTGTAACTCAGCGGACATAATTGTAAATTCAGTGTCAAAACGAGCGGTTTCATCCTCAAGTCCGTTCTCATCCTGTAATTGATCCTGCACTAAGTCTAAAAAGCGTAAACGCTTAATAGTAAGGTTCTGATCCAAAATAAATGCGATCCGGTCATCCCAGTTAATGGCTAATTTAACAACTTCTTTTCCTGAATCGAGATGGTTTTGGATTTCTGGTAACGCCAAGTCGTGACGTTTGCAACGTATAATCCCCCCTTCCTCTTCTGGTGAGCGTAATTCACATTCATCTTCAACCCCAACATCACTAGGTGAGCTTTGGTTGAGAAGCCAATCGGTCATCACCTTTATTGGGTTATTAACGGTACTTATACATTTTGCAGGTAAGGAGCCCAAACTTTTTCGTAACAATGTGAGTAAATCTTCTGCATTTTTAGTCGAACTGGTATCAACCGCTAGCCATCCATTTTTTGGGTCAAGATAAGCGTAGGTTTTTTGAGAAAAGCTAAACGCTTTCGCCAGTAAATCGAATATAAGCTCATCTTTAAGTTGAGTTTTTTCTTTTTTAGCTAGTTTTCGATTTTCCTTGATTTCAATTTCTTCAACTCGATCATCCAATTTTTCTCTGATAACACCCGCCGGAAGGAGTTTTTTTTCATGGTTGGCGCAGATCATCATAAAGCCGTTTGCCGCGTGAACCAGGATGCCTTGGTTGCCAATGGGGGCAGTCCAGCCTAGACTGGTTTCTTCATGAGACCCGCAGGGGCGAAATCGCATAGTTTCCAACTGGGTCTGTAGTTCATCTGGCGATAAGGTAAAGGGTTCAGTTAGCCGAAATAACGTAAGATTTTTAAACCACATTGAGTAATATTTCTCTTGAAAAAAGACCTGCATTATTACAAATTTGCCTCACAAAGGCGACTCACAAGTTAGCGCTAGAAAAAATTAGGCTTATTTGCGATACTGGAAAATCAATTGACTGCTTTCGGGTTAGTCTGCATATAATTTAAAAAAGCGGCAAAATTGTGCTGTGCTAAAGTAACTAATTTTATTGAGGATTGTAATGCCACCTTTATCCACTTGGGAAAGCCTGCTGTTAGGTGTTTTTGCTTTGCTCCTAATATTTTGGATGAAACCCGGTATAAAAGCGGCATTGGAGAAAAGTAAAGCTACTCAGACTGATTGGCCTGCGGTTTTAATTCCTTTGGCTCTGGTGGTAGGTTTTGTCCTAATCCTTGTTGCTATGGTGAGGGGATAATGAATAGGACTGATAATAACTTGGCGGAGTTCGACGAGTATGGCGATGAGATTGAATATTACGCAATACGTCCCAATAAGACGCAAATTAAGAAAGATATAGGTGTTTTATTTAAGTTGGCGGAATCTCTGTCAAAAATAGCACCGGCTAAATTACAGGATTTTGATTTGCCGATCCATCTCCATAAAGCAATCAGGGAAGTTGCCGATATGCCCCTTAACGGGGCCCGTAAACGTCTGCTGAAATATATCGCTTCACAATTCCATAAAATGGATGTTAGTGAGTATCAGGAGAAACTTGCTCGCCTACAGAATCAAAGCGTTCATAATGCCAGGGAGCATCATATTACTGAACAATGGCGCGATAAATTAATTAAGGAGGGTAATGCTGCGTTAACCGATTTGTTTGACGATTATCCTGCTGCAGATTTACAACAAATTAGGCAAATACTGCGCAATATTAAAAAGGAAACCGAAACAGGACAACCACCAAAATCGTCCCGCCTTTTGTACCGTTATTTGAAAACGTTGTTACAGCCGGAAACTGAAGAAGAGGATGAAGATGATCTAGATGTTGACGGTTAATAAAGGTGGCTTAATGGTCTTGCGGGTTAAATAAACCAGAAGCTGAGATAGTTAAAGTAAGAATTTGGTACGTTTTTAACGCAATTAATGGTTACAAAAACCCTAGCTATTATTGATTTGTAGCCGCAGCCAGGCATGCCATACGGCTAAGGAAACAGATAAGATGACTGGCCCAAGAAAAAGACCAACACCCCCAAATGTACTTAATCCACCAAACACGCCAAACATGACAACCAGAAAAGGAATCTGGCTGGCGCCGCTGATAATTAATGGCCGAATTACATTATCCACGGTACTAATCAGGAATATTCCCCATAGTATTAGACCTACTCCGTGCCAGATATCATTGGCTAGGATTAAGCCTAAACTAACGGGTAGCCAGATCAATGTGGATCCAAAAGGTACCATAGCCAATAAAGCCGTCATAGCACCCAGCAGTACCGGGGCGTTAACGCCCATAAGGTTGTAGCCTATGCCGGCGATAATTCCTTGGCTTAGTGCGGCAAGCACTAGGCCATAAACCACTGCGCGTGCGGTGTCACCTGCGGTTTTAAGGTATATGTTTTGATATTTGCCTAAAAAATAAGCAAGGCCTTGGTGTAGTTGGGAAATTATTTTTTCACCATCACGAAAACAAAAAAACAACGTAACTAAGCTGAACCCTAATTCGATGATGTGTTTACCTAGGCTACCGATAAAGTTGCCAAATTCCCGTAGCCATTGCTTAAGCCAGTCCAGTAATTGCGCTTTTAGTCCTGCATCATTCGCATTGATTTGATCGAGATAATGTTGCAACAAGTTATTTAACCAAGGAATATTTTTAACTTCGTCAGGTAAGCGTATATTAGGGTGTGCCAGGTTATTTAGCATAAGTGGGTAAATTAATTTAAGCTCTCGCTGCATCATAGCCAATACCCAGTACAAGGTTAGGCCAAGTAAGACCGAAATTAACCCCGTGAAAACTAACGCACTTAAGTTAGCGTTATTTAGCTTGCCTCGTAGCCAACTATAACTTGGCCACATCACGTAAGCAATTATGATGGCCCAAAAAATGCTCGCAAAAAAATCATGCAATATGCTGTAGCTCAGCCACAGCAAGCCTATAAGCAAAATGCCGGGAATTACGTATTTAAGTGGGGAGTTACGTAAAAACTCATTCATGATTTAGTCGCGTTACACCCTGCAACAAATACTCATTTTTTCGATTTTCCTTTAGGTTTTGCACTTGATTTTGCTTTTGTTGTTGGTTTACTGTAAGCCTCCGATTTTTGGTGGCTTTTGTGAGCAGTGGATGTTTTGGATATCTGCTTATGCGTAGGGACAAAATAGCCTTTTTTGTGGCTCTCGGACTTGGTAACTGGAACTGATTTCTTATTTTTTGCAGATGTTACGGCTTTTTTTGCGTTGGATTTAGATCCAACAGAATGTTTTTCTGATGAATGAGATGACTTGTTTTTTGAAGTGTTCAGCCGTTTACTTTCGGTCTTAGCTTCATTGGTTTTATTTTTGCGATGTTGAATTTCGCTAGTTTCAAGTTTTGCAAGACGCACTAAATGGGATTTGGTAATCGTCTTAGGCTTAGCTTCACTTAGAGGTTTTGTGCGATTGGTAATCTTACTGCGTGTTGCGAAAAGTGGTTTATCCGCATATTTTTTCACATATTGGATGGATTTGTCGTCATCATCGTTTTCGTCATGGGTGCGCGTGGCATAGTGTGAAGTAGGCCGGTGCCCGCAGGACAATTGGTAAGGTGGAAGTCCTACCGAATTCTTACTCATGGTATAGATATTCTTGGAACGGTAACCGTATGATCGGTTGGAATACCCCATATCCATCATCATAAACATGTGTTCATAACGCTCGGCACTGGTCATTCCGCCGAGAACTACACCAATCAAGCGTTTGCCATACTGATTAGCGCTTGCCACCAGGTTATAGCCAGAACCGCAGGTGTAACCCGTCTTCATTCCTTCGGCACCGGGGTAATGGGAAACAAATTTGTTGATTCCCCTTAAATCCCGGCCATTGAAGTAGAAACTTTCCATGCCGAAATATCCGTAATATTGAGGGAAATCCCGGATAATCCGCATCGCCAATAGCCCCATGTCGTGGGCTGAAGTAGTTTGCCAGTCGTGCGGTAAGCCGGTAGCGTTCATGAAGTGACTGCCTAGCATGCCTAGTCTATGCGCCGTTGTAGTCATCTTAATGGCGAATTGCCGTTCGTTGCCGCTGATAGCTTCTCCAAGTACTACAGCCGCATCATTGGCTGAACGGGTAATAATTGCAATAATTGCATCTTCTACCGCTATGGTCTCCCATGTCCTTAATCCCAGCTTACTGGTGGGTTGTCTCGCCGCATGGCTTGAAACGTTCAGTTGTCTGGTTAAATGGAGCCGTCCCGACTCTAACGCTTCGAAAGTCACATATAGTGTCATTAATTTGGTAAGTGACGCGGGATACCAAGATTGGTTGGCTTCCAGTTCGTACAATACATTGCCGTTATCGGCATCTATCAATATTGCCGCGTGACGGCTGTAGCTCAATTGCGAAACCAGTAACAACCCTATTGTGGTTAAAGTAAGCAAGATGAGTTTCGCAATTTTCATTTGACAGTGGTCTCTAAAAAATTATATCTGGACGAAGGATGGGCTGATAACAGCCTATTCGTCGTAAAAAAAGTAACTATAGCCGAAATTTTGGTTTAAATAGCGCGCGGATTAGCGATTTATTTGTTTTACAGCTAGTGTGGACAAGTTGATTTAGTTAGTGATCAGTTTCCAACGAGAATACTTAGATGAAATACACCACAAACTAAATCAATATTTTATCATGGGTCTGGGATAGGGGGCGATAACCGAACTTAACTAACTAAAAAATACTAGGGTAGAATTTTTGCGCAGTTATAAGGTGGTTGTCCTTGGCAGATACCCCAATAACTCCCGAAGTTACCTTCATCCTTTGGTTTCCAGGTTTCCGAGAATGCTTCAAATACAATTCCCGACCAATTTTTTGCCGCCAGTTTTTTTAAAGTCGACTTTATCACCATGGACTGGTTTTTAGCACTGGCAACACCGCATTTTTCACCGGTACGATTATTAATTTCAGTCGTACCTTCAGGGCCATTAGGCCAACCGAACTCGGTTAAAACCACGTCTTTGCCTGGATAAGTACGCCGTATTTCTTCTAGACGGGCGATGTGAAAATCAGCGGCTTTATTTGCTGGAGTACACGTGTGGGTGCTAGCGAATTTATTTTCCCACCAAGGGAAGATATTCACGCCAATCCAATCCACAGAGGCTTCAAAGCCGGTTGGATTACAAGGGCGTGAGCGGTTGCACCATTCCCACCAAGTATCAATCGTGGTGACAGGTTGGGTGATTTTGGATTCGCGCATGGCCGTTATACAGCGGCTAATTTCGCTATCTAAAGTTGTACCATGTCGGGTTCGGACTTCTGAACCGCAGCTAAGTTTTGTTATAGTCTCTGGGAATTCTCTTGCCAAAGCGATGCCTCTGGAAATAGATTGGCTATTTACCTCAGTATCTTTATCCAGCCAGAGAATAGCGATAACTTTAAGGTTGCGCACTTTTGCGGCAGTAAATGTATAGTCCAATCCGTTGAGTACACCATAAGTCATAATACAACGGAAAGGCGTATCTTTAACGATTTTATCTAAAAGCGTATCAATTATTTGTGGTGGTGGGTTGCTTCCCCAGTTGGGGTTCAATTCACCTACATATGGACTAAAAGCCACACATTGCATAGCTTTGCCGACGTTTTTCTGGGCGGAGACAGCACTATGTTGCTTTGAATTTTGCCGGGCAGCCGATAAATTGCCCGCATTAAGTGCCAACAGTAAACACGTTATAAGTAGCGGTAAAATTTTCATAAAGCCTCAAGATTTAATATCAATTGGTAGTTCGGATAGTAACGGCAACAAGCTAAACCCAAGCTTAATGAGGTTATATAAAATTTTGATTGCTTAACTGCCAACTAAGTCTAATGCTAATGCCTCGGCGACTTTAATCCCATCAACCGCAGCGGATAAAATGCCACCTGCATAGCCCGCGCCTTCGCCCGCAGGATATAGTCCTTTAGTATTGATGCTTTGGTATTGCGCGTTACGCTTGATACGGATCGGCGATGATGTACGGGTTTCTACTCCGGTTAGTACGGCATCCGGCATAGCAAATCCGGGGATTTTCTTATCAAATGCTGGGAGTGCTTCACGAATGGCTGCAATCGCATAATCTGGCAAGGCTGAGTCTAGATTACATAAATGCACATCAGGCAAATAAGAAGGCATAATTTTACCGAATGCTATTGAAGGCACGTTAGCCAGAAAATCCCCGACTAACTGCCCGGGTGCTGCATAGGTTTTGCCTCCTAGCATATACGCATGTGCCTCCAAACGGCGCTGATATTCAATCCCTGCAAGCGGATGACCTGAATAATCTTCCGGTGTTATGCCGACTACAATACCGCTGTTTGCATTACGTTCATTCCGGGAGTATTGGCTCATGCCATTGGTGACAACATGTTCCGCCTCAGAAGTGGCAGCTACTACGGTTCCACCAGGACACATACAGAAGCTGTACACCGAACGCCCATTCTTGCAGTGATGCACCAGCTTATAGTCAGCCGCTCCGAGAATAGGATTGCCGGCATTACTTCCGTAACGGCATACATCTATCAATGATTGTGGATGTTCTATACGAAAACCCACCGAAAACGGTTTAGCTTCAATATAAACTCCCTGCTCATAAAGCATCTTAAAAGTATCGCGGGCGCTGTGGCCGACAGCAAGCACAACATGGTCGCTAGCGATAGTTTCACCATTGGCCAGGGTAACACCGTGCACTTGGTTGTTTTCAATTTCAATTTTTTCAACCCGGCTTTGAAAGTGGATTTCTCCGCCTAAAGATTCAATTGTTGCCCGCATGTGTTCGACTACGGTTACCAGTCGGTAAGTGCCGATATGAGGTTTGCTGACGTATAAGATTTCGGCTGGCGCACCCGCTTTGACGAATTCCGTCAGTACTTTCCGCCCATAATGGTTTGGATCCTTGATTTGGGTATAGAGTTTTCCATCAGAAAAAGTACCCGCGCCACCTTCACCAAATTGCACATTGGATTCGGGGTTAAATTGCCGTTTTCGCCATAAGCCGAAGGTATCTTTGGTGCGTTCCCGAACTTCTTTGCCACGCTCCAGGATGATCGGGCGAAAGCCCATCTGTGCCAGGATTAATCCGGCAAATAAACCGCAGGGTCCCGTACCGATAACGATAGGGCGCGTTATAAGATTTTTAGAGGCTTGAGTAACAAAACGATAATTAGTATCTGGTGTTAAGGCTATTTTTGGGTCGTTTGAATAACGGGCTAGAATATTATTTTCATATTTAACTTTAATATCAATGGTATAAACAAGACAAATATCATGTTTTTTGCGGGCATCAAACGCCCTACGAAATATTTTAAAATCAATTAACTCTGCAGGACTAATACCCAATCGCTTGGTAATGGCGGTATTAAGGTCGCTTTCTGAGTGGTTTAGGGGTAGTTTGAGTTCGGTAATTCTGAGCATAAAAATGGGCGAAAAATGTTTGGGGTAATTCGTAGGAATTGTTATAACAGCATTTTCTGCGGTTTACTCGATAATAAAGCCTATTATCTCGTAAATATGAGTTAAGGTAATTATGGAGACAGGAAAAGTTATTACAGTGTTGGGAATTGCCTTGGTGCTATTGGGCCTTACCCTGAGTTATGCACCTTGGCTGATTAATTGGTTCGGTAAGTTGCCCGGAGATATCCGTATTCAAGATGACAATAAAGTTATATTTTTTCCTATTGTCTCTATGCTGATTGTGAGTGTGATATTGTCATTAGTGATTAATTTATTTTTTCGTAAATAGGTTTAACGCTGGTTTATCATCATAATGTTTTTTACTGAATGTCGGTATTGTAGTTTTGTTTTATTGCATGTTTAACAAATACCGGTAAGCTTGCTTTGGTTGTTTTTATGAGGTTAATTTATTCATGATACCTATAAGAGATACAGCACCTTGCAATTCCACGCCTTATGTTACATGGGGGTTAATTGCTATTTGCATCGTCATTTATGTAGTTATGGAATTCATGCCATATGAAGAGAGTTACCGGCTAATTTATTTGTATGGCATGGTGCCGAACCGTTATGCCAATCCGACGTGGGGCATGATGTACGATTTGCCATTCGACGGTTATCTGTCTTTTTTTACCAGCTTATTTTTACATGGTGGCTGGTGGCACCTTATTTTTAACATGTGGTTTATGTGGATTTTTGCCGATAATGTTGAAGATAGGATGGGAAGGTTGAATTTTTTAATCTTCTATATCCTTTGCGGGTTATTGGCAACAGCAACCCAGTGGTATTTCGCACCAACCTTAACAATACCGGTCGTGGGCGCTTCTGGCGCGATAGCTGGCGTTTTGGCGGCGTATTATTTTCTTTATCCTTTTGAACGGGTTATTGTGTTTTTTTTTCCAGTTGTCATTCATTTGCCGGCAATCTCATTTTTAGGGCTGTGGGTTATTTTTCAGCTTTATCACATTACTACTTCCACTTACGTGGAGGGTGTGACGATGGATTCCGCCTGGTGGGCGCATCTTGGCGGTTTTATCTTCGGGGCAATTTTGTATCGCTTCTTCCTGCGAAAAGACGAGACGGTTTAAGTGTTTTCACGCTATAATTAATTCCATAATTAATTTAAACAGTTACCAGAATGCTATTGCTTCTGTTTGGACGGAAATTACTAAATCGTTATGAAAAAAGTTAATGTTGCGTTAGTCAGGGTTATTCAATTTATTGTTTTTGCCGTGTTCACTTTTGTGGTTATGGCGTATTTTGGCGCTATGGTGTTATTGCCTTTGGACGCGATTGCCATATTGGTTAAATTACTCGGTGCTATTGGTATCCATGGGTTTATCGGTGCGCTAGTAGCAATTCCTGCAGTCGGCTATTTATGTCTGATGATCTACAAAACCCCAGGGTTAGTTAATATGATTGTAGATACAGGTCTTGATTTAGTTAAAACTGGAAAAGTTAAAGTTGATGCATTCAATGCAATTGTGGATGAAGTAAAAGCATAATCCGATCAAAATCTTGGCTTTTGGTGGATTAGGCTAAATCCACCTGAACCTCAGCAACAAAATTCCAGTAGTATTCTTTTGGTACAGCGCAAATTTTGTGTTTTACCCTTTCTTGCTTTTTATATCAGTAAATTTTCATGAAAAAGCCCCACATTGGTTTTATCAGTTTAGGTTGTCCTAAAGCCTTGGTTGATAGTGAACGGATTTTAACTAAGCTGCGTACTGACGGTTACGAGGTTTCGGCAACCTACCAAAATGCCGACTTGGTCGTGGTCAATACGTGTGGTTTTATTGATTCAGCGGTGGAAGAGTCATTAGACAGCATTGGCGAAGCTTTAGCCGAAAATGGGCGTGTTATAGTTACTGGTTGCTTGGGTGCCAGAGCTGATGAAATCAGGGCACGGCATCCCCAAGTGTTAAAGATAACAGGTGCCCATGCGATTGATGAAGTGGTGGCTTCAGTACATGAACATTTGCCATTTGAATATGACCCGTTTACGAGCCTATTACCTCCCCAAGGTGTTAAATTAACACCGCCACATTATGCGTACTTAAAAATATCTGAAGGCTGTAACCATCGTTGTACTTTCTGCATTATTCCTTCAATGCGTGGTGATTTGGTAAGTAGGCCGATTGATGATGTGTTGCTGGAAGCTAAACGCTTGGCAGATGCTGGTGTCAAAGAGTTATTGATTGTTTCCCAGGACACCAGCGCTTATGGCCTGGATTTAAAATACCAGCTTCGCTATTGGCAAGGGCAGCAGTTGCAAACCCGTTTTTATGATTTGGCTGATGCCTTGGGTGATTTGGGCATTTGGGTGCGGATGCATTATGTCTACCCTTATCCCCATGTTGACGATGTGATTCCGTTAATGGCGGAAGGCAAGATTTTGCCTTATCTCGATATTCCGTTCCAACATGCCAGTAGCCGGATTTTAAAGCTAATGAAACGACCGGCAGCCAGCCAGAATAACCTTGAACGGATTCGTGCCTGGCGGGAAGTTTGCCCAGACATTACCTTGCGTAGTACCTTTATCGTTGGTTTTCCTGGGGAAACCGAACAGGAGTTTGAAGAGCTCCTGGATTTCCTTGATGAAGCCCAACTTGACCGGGTAGGGTGTTTTGCTTATTCACCGGTCAAAGGCGCAGTTGCCAATGACTTACCGGATGCTGTGCCAGAAGAGGTCAAACAAGAGCGTTTGGCGCGCTTTATGGAACGCCAATCTGAGATTAGCGCTGGACGTTTGCAGCAACGGATAGGTAATATCGAAACTGTGTTGATTGATGAAGTCGTGGAAGAAGGGGCGGTAGCCCGAAGTATCTCAGATGCTCCGGAAATCGATGGACTGGTGTTTATCGACGGCGCAACTCATTTGCAAGTTGGCGAATTTGTTGAAGTCGAAATCGAAGAAGCCGACGACCATGATTTATGGGCGCATTTGGTTTAACAAGGTTGCCAAAATATTTATATAACTGGCAAACTTACTGTTTCTAGCTAATATTGAGGGGTTGATTACGTTATTAGCTTTAATGCAGAGATATGGCAATTTTAGAGTCGCTATTCAAATGGCTGCTTACCTTAAGTATGTTGGTGATAGGCGTAGTCTTTATTTACAAAGACAAACTCCCCGCGCCTGATTTTTACGATATCAATCTGTTGGCTGAACCGCTACAACAGGAAACTGAGCGGCTTCCGTTTACATCCCAAGTTGGCGACCAACAATACAGCATTACCCCAAAGTATGACTACGAGCTGCAAGGTGTTATCGTTAGCTTTAACAATTCGGATAGTATTACTGATATTTGGCACCACAAACGTTGGCAGGATTTTCTCAATGAACGTGATTTATGCGTTATTTGGGGCGATAACGTCAGGTCTGGTGTATACAATAATATGAAGTTTGAGCATGATAGTTGGACATGTTGGGCTTATTGGCCTGATAGTGCTACAGGGCAGCTTTTTAAGGGTAATGCTTTGTCTAATAATCATTTGCTGATTGATAATGCGGCGCTGCGGAAAGTCTTAATGAAGTCGGAAATAGGCGACCATGTCCGGTTTAAGGGTGTATTAGCCGAATATGCCAATAAAGCTAACGGTTTTCAACGGGGGACAAGTATTACTAGAAACGATTCGGGTAATGGCGCTTGCGAAACAGTTTATCTAACTGAGTTTGAAATTATTAAAAAAGCTAATTCCGGTTTGCGCCAGATTTATGTCATTGCTAAAGGTGTTGCAATCGCATCTTTGATCGGATTTTTGGTAATGTTTTTTATTACACCATTTCGGATTAAACAGTAAGGCTTATCAACTAAGCGGTTCTGATTAGCAAGGTTTAAAGGCATTTGCGTGGCTTAGTCAGGGTAGGGTGCCATTTTTGATTTTATCCAAAGGTGTTTTTTTCAAGTTTGTTAGCCGCAAATATAAATCCAATATTAAATTCTTAAGGTCGTCTAAATATGTGTAGGCGACTGGAATAACCAACAAGCTAAGTAGGGTGGATGTTACTAAACCGCCAATGACTGCAACCGCCATGGGGCTGCGGAACGAGGTGTCTGCCGAACTCATCCCCATGGCAATAGGTAACATTCCAGCACCCATCGCAATAGTGGTCATTATTATCGGGCGGGCGCGTTTGTGACAGGCATCCAGCAGGGCATCAACTCGGTTCATGCCATAATCACGCCTTGCAACAATCGCATACTCTACCAATAGAATGGAGTTTTTGGTCGCAATCCCCATGAGCATTATTAGCCCTATTAGAGAAGGCATGGAAAAACTTTTTTGCGCTAACAAAAGGGCAACAAAGCCGCCACCGAAAGACAATGGCAGCGCCACAAGGATAGTGATGGGTTGCAAAAAATCTTTAAATAACAATACCAGTACCACAAAGATACAGAGTACACCAATTAGCATAGCCAAGCCGAAACTTTCGAAAAGCTCAGTCATCATTTCGGCATCGCCGATATTTATTTGTTTTACGCCGAGAGGTAGTGATTGAATGCTGGGCAAGTTCTGCACGGCGTTTGTGACATCTCCAAGTGGGAGGTTTGCGAGTTCGATTTCAAAGTTTATGTTTCTCGAACGGTCATAACGATCAATAACGGCTGGTCCGCTAGACAAGCCAATGTTTGCAACTTGGCTGATCAACACCGGGCCAATGCCTGCCTTACTCGAAGGCACGGCAAGGCGTTCGAGCAAGGAAAGGTTATGTCGCCCATCTTCACTTAATCTGACCATGATGGGTACTTGACGTTGGGCGAGATTAAACTTAGGTAATGACACGTCGTAATCACCCACAGTGGCAATGCGCAAAGTATCTGCAATAGCGGCGGAAGTTACGCCCAAATCAGCTGCCCGGTCGAAATCAGGCCTTACGGCAATTTCTGGCCTTACTAAGGAGGCGCTTGAGGCAATATTGCCAAGACCTTGAATAGTCCTTAAGTCTTTTTCCACGGCACGGGCAGCGTTGGACAATGTCTGCGGATCGTCGCCACTCAAAACTAGAACATATTTTTCACCTGAGCCACCGAAACCAACTTTAGTACGTACACCGGGTAACACCTGTAGCGCTGCACGGATATTTTGTTCGATAACTTGTTTGCGAACCGGCCTTTCATTTCGATTAGCCAATAGCACTGTCAGGGTGGCCTTGCGTACTTCACTGCTGCCTTGTGAACCAGCCATCGCATCGGTGCCAACAGAGCCACTACCAATTGTCGTATAAATACTTTTCACATAGGCTACATCAGCTACCAATTTTCTGGTTGCTTCCGCAGATAGGCGTGTTTGGTCTAGTGTGGAACCTGGCGGTAATTCCACAAAAACCTGGGTTTGGGGATTATCGTCTGGTGGAATGAACCCCTTGGGTAATAAGGGGATCAAGAATAGGGAGCCGACGAAAAACGCGATTGCACCAACAATTGTGATAATACGATGACCAAGACACCATCGTGCCAGTTTTATGTAGCCAAGCATAATCCTGCCGTCGGGAGGATCTTGTTGGTTATTATGTTTCAATAAATAAGCTGACATCATCGGGGTCAGCATACGGGCGACTACGAGCGAAGCCAGTATCGCCAAACAGGCCGTCCAACCAAATTGTTTAAAAAAGCGTCCGGCGATACCGCTCATAAAGGCTGTGGGTAGAAACACCGCCACTAAAGAAAATGTGGTGGCAATTACCGCCAGACCGATCTCATCAGCGGCCTCTTCAGCAGCTTGGTAAGGTGTCTTACCCATGCGTTGGTGACGTACAATATTTTCAACCTCAACTATCGCATCATCAACCAGGATGCCGATGACTAAGGATAAGGCCAACATGGTGACAACATTCAGCGAAAACCCGAAGTAGTACATACCCAAAAATGCAGGTATGGCAGATAAGGGCAAGGCGACAGCAGAAATGAAGGTGGCTCGCCAGTCGCGTAAGAATAACCAGACCACCAATACCGCCAGTAAAGCGCCTTCGTAAAGGAGTGCCATAGAGCCATCAAACTCTTCTTGTACGGGAGTTACAAAATTGAAGGCTTGGGTAAATTCAATATCAGGATTAGTTGAATGCAGTTCTGACAATACTTTTTCTACCCCAGCACCGACTTTCACCTCGCTTGCGCCACGGCTTCGGGTAACTTCAAAGCCAACTACTGGCTTACCGTTCAACAAAGCCATGGAGCGCTGCTCTGCTACTGTATCACTTATGCTGGCAACTTGATTGAGCCTTATTCGGCGGCCATCGCTAAGCGGCAACTCCATCCGATTTAATTCTTCTGCCGTAGCCACGTTGGCTAGGGTACGGATCGGTTGCTCACCGCTACCTAAATCTGTCCGGCCTCCTGAACTTTCTCGTTGTACTTCACGTAATTGCTTTGAAATTTCGGCTGCAGTTGCGCCAAGGGACTGAAGTTTAATAGGGTCAAGTGCGACACTGATCTCCCGGCTTACACCACCTACCCGTTTTATTTGGCCAACACCAGGCACGGTAAGTAGTCGCTTTGCGATGGTGTCTTCGACAAACCAGGAGAGCGCTTCATCGTCACGTTGGGAAGATGCGACAGCATAGGCCAACACTGGCGAATTTGCGAGATCAAGTTTTGTAACAATAGGGTCGCGTAAATCTGCAGGCATATCAGCACGTACTTTAGACACCGCTGAACGTACATCATCCAAGGCTTCTTGGACTGGCTTTTCCAGGCGGAATTGGGCGGTGATGCTGACACTGCCATCTTGTAAGGTCGTCGTGATATGTTTCAAGCCTTGCAGGGTGGCAAGCGAATTCTCAATTTTTCTGGCCACATCGGTTTCCAACTGGGTGGGTGAAGCCCCCGGTAAGCTTGCTGAAACGATTATGGTCGGTAAATCTAAATCAGGGAAGTTTTGGATTTGCATCGCCTTAAAGCTAATGATGCCGCTAAAAGTCAACATCACAAATAGCATTAAAGCCGGAATCGGGTTGCGTATGCACCAAGTTGAAATATTCATTACTGAACTACCCGAACACTGTCGCCTTCAGCCAAAAAAGCGGCTCCGCTAGCGACAAATTTGTCATCAGGATTAATTTCTGAGAGGACTTCATAAGTATCACCTGTCCTGCGGCCTAATTGCACTTTGACTTGAGCAACTTTAGCTTGATCCTTGGATTGTCCTGTTAAGCGAAAAAGATAGCTAAATCCTTCACGCAAAGATAATGCATCCTGCGGTACGGTAAGGGCGGAATAGGAGTCTAGAATAAACTCACCTTGTGCAAACATACCCGCACGTAAACCCTGGGCAGCAGCACCCGGTAAGTCAACATAAACCAAACCATTACGACTTTGGGCATCTAAGGTAGGCGCTAAAAACCTTATTTTGCCGTCAATACGACCAACGTTGGGTACTGCAACCGATACAGAAATCCCTGGTTTTAATTGTGCCATTTCTGCCGCCATGACTTCGGCACGCCATTCCAGGCGATTTTGCCGAATAAGCCGGAACAATTCTTGCCCAGGCGTAGTGACGGCACCTAACGTGGCCGAACGTGACGAGATAACCCCATCATCACTTGCGATCACCTGTGTGTGGCGTAAGCGTAACAGTTGGCTGTCCAGTTGCGCTTTTGCAGAGTCAATCTTAGCTTTAGCCGTTTTTTCTGTGGTTAAGTATTGCATGACTTGTTGATTGCTTAGTACACCTGATGAGGCGACTTGTCTTGCGCCATTAGCACTCAACCGGGCTTCTGCTAAATTTGCTTCTGCTTCAGCTAGGGCTGCTTTGCTCTTGGCTACTTCTGCCAATACGCTTTCTTTAGCGAAAACAGCCAATACTTGCCCTTTACGTACTTTTTCACCTACTTGGGCACGCACTTCGTTTAAACGCAGGTCACTTACTTCAGCACCAATAATTGCTTCTTGCCAAGCGGCTACCGAGCCGTTTGCTGATAATGTTTTGGGTATATCAAGCAGGGTGGGTTGGATAGCTCTCACAGTAAGCGCAGGTCGGGCGGCAGGTTGGGCAGTCCCCCCATTCTGCTCCGGTAATTCCTTGCTACGCACCAGGCTTATACCTAAACCAATAAGTATGGATACAGCAATAAAAATTAGAACTGACTTTCCTTGTGTCATGATGTTGATCCAGATAATTTGCTATGATGTTGGGAGATTGAGTTGGTTTTACCATTTTTATCTGGAAGCTTTTGGGTTTCGGCTTTAGGGGGGGGCGTTTGATTATCTTCCCAACTCCCACCGGCTGCTCGATAAAGCGCAATCCAGGCACTGACTTTTTCTTGTTCAAGCTCTTTTACTGCTAGTTCTGCGGTAATCAAGTTTCGTCGGGCTGTTTCAGAATCAATAAGGTTGCCCAAGCCGACTTCATACAGTTTCTGTGTTGCTAAAAAATGGCTTTGATAGTCCGTAGCGGCCGAATGCGCCAAGGGTAGGCGTTCATCTGCGCTGGCAATGCGCACCATAGCTTCTTCAATTTCTTTAACTGATGTCCGCACAGCCGCACGAAATTTAGCAACGGAAGCCTCGTACTGGGCTGTGGCAGCATCTACATTTGCGGCTCTTTTGCCCGCATCAAACAACGGTAAACTTAGTGTTGGTCCAAAAGACCAGGTTTCTGCTAAAGTTAGCGCGGCACCGTTAATGTTCTGAAATATTGGGGTAATATTTCCAGAAAGGCTCAATTTAGGGAATCGATTAGCTTGTTCTACACCAATCTTAGCGCTGGCTTCCGCCATGTCGCGTTCGGCAGCGGCAATGTCAGGTCGTTGCCTTATCACGTTTACAGGTACA
>CBDFHL010000006.1:0-110364 GCA_965247625.1 Methyloglobulus sp.
CAAGTATTTCCAGTAAATCTAACAACCGGGCAGACTCAATAAAGCGGGCGGACGGCTGAAAGAAATCAACTTCTTTTTTTTGCTTCATGGCATCTTTTTTTAATGCCACAAATAATTGCAACGACGCCGTATCAATAGAAGTAACATGAGAGGCATCAATTTCGATCGCATCATAAGCCGCATAGGATTTCTTAAGCTTGTCATACAGTTTGACGACATTTTGGATGGATAAATTAGGCTCCAGGTTGATAACTGGCTCAGCAGGGTCATCTACTTCTAATGTATCTTGTGTTTCTGGTGAATCTGTCGTCATAGCGGCCTCGTTGCTGTCGGTTTCTAAATTTACCGTATTTTTAATAAAGTCTTCAGTAGCATCAGCAACTAATACACTGTTACTGACAGCTATTTGCGCTTGAACCGATTCCGCCGGCATAACCATATCTTCAATCACTGTGCCTTGACTATCCTGACCCGTTTGCGCCAAGGAAGCTTTCTTTTTATTTCTTGCTGCCATACATCACTCTACTTAATAAAACCAGCCCATTAATCTGATTTTGTTCGTTAATTTTCACTAATTTCCTGGTCGTCCAGATCTTCCAATTTAAGTAATTTATCCACATCCAACAGGATGACCATGCGTTCATTCACCGATACCAAGCCATTAATAAACTCATTACTGACTTTTGCGCCAAAATCTGGGGCATCTTGAATTTTAGTTTTATCCAAGTTAATCACATCGGAAACAGAGTCGACGACAACACCCATCGTCCGGGTTTTTTTATTGCTATCTGTCGCTTGTAAAACTACCACAACGGTAAGCGGTGTATATTCGGTAAATTTAATTCCAAGTTTTTCGCGTAAATCGATAATTGGCACAATGGATCCGCGCAAATTGACGACACCTTTTTCATAGTGAGGTACATTTGGTATCCTAGATACTGGCTCCCAACTGCGGATCTCCTGGACACGTAGGATATCAACACCATACTCCTCATTATCCAAGGTAAAACTCAGATATTGAGCACCGTTGACCAACTCTTTATGATGCTGATTATGGTCAGTGGCTTTAGTGATAGCTTCTTGAATCATTTCTGCTTTCCTGGGGCTTGAAAGAGGCTGAAGGCTTACGGTTAGAGAACCTTACCAAGCCGGGAATATCGAGGATCAGGGCAACGGAGCCATCACCTAGGATAGTTGCACCCGAAACCCCTTGTACCCGCCGGTAGTTGGTTTCCAGCGATTTCACCACCACTTGCTGCGGGCCTAATAATTCATCAACAAACAAGCCGCATAATATGCCCTGGCGTTCGACAACAACAATAACGCCTTCGCCTGGATTGGATTTTTCATTTGCCGGTACATTAAATAGCTCATGCATTCTAACTACAGGGATGTATTGATTGCGTAATTTATAAGTTTCATTCTTACCTGCTAATTTATTCAGCACGTTTTCCGTGATATTGATAGATTCTTTAATGGATACCAATGGCACGATGTATATCTCATCGCCAACAGCAACTGATTGCCCGTCAATAATGGCCAATGTTAGCGGCAGATGAATTGAAATAGTTGTACCCTTGCCGTACTCAGAAATAATTTCGATATTACCACCCAAGGATTGGATGTTCCTTCGCACCACATCCATTCCTACGCCGCGGCCGGAAATATCCGTAATACTTTCTGCGGTCGAGAAACCGGGTAAAAAAATCAGCTCATACGCTTGTTTATCGGTGAGGATGTTATTTTCATCAATCAGTCCTTTTTCGGCCGCTTTCTTAATGAGCTTGTTACGATCAAGCCCTCGGCCATCGTCGGTAATTTCAATCACAATATGACCGCCGCGATGGTAGGCATTCAATTCAATAGTGCCCGTTTCTGACTTACCGGAAGCAATCCGGTCGGACGGCATTTCTATGCCATGATCGAGACTATTACGGATTAAATGGACGATAGGATCGCTGATTAATTCAACAACAGCCTTATCAACCTCGGTACTTTCACCGATCAATTTCAAGTCAATTTTTTTACCCAATTTGCTACTGATGTCATGCACCAAACGCGGGAAACGGCTAAACACAAAGCTGATCGGCACCATACGTATATTCATGACACTTTGTTGCATGTCGCGAATATGGCGTTCCAGTTGCGAAAGGCCCCGTTTAAGATGAGGAAGCTTATCCATAGAAAAATTTTCGCCGATCAGGCTTAACATGGATTGGGTAATCACAACCTCGCCGACCATATTGATTAAAGTATCAATTTTGGTCGTGTCTACCCGAATGGTACTCGCGGCCTTTGCCCCAGCTTTAGCTGGGTCATTATCAACAGATTGTTGTGCTTCGGCTTTCGGTGGCGGGCTAATTGCCTCTTTAGGTGCAGCTACTAACGCTGGTTTGGGCGATTCAATTTCTACGGGTGGGGTAAGGGGTTCGGGTTCAGCTTGTTTGGCTACAGGTGCGGCTTTTTTAGGGGCTTTCTTAGCCAGGGGTTGAATGTCGAGCTCACAATCACCTTCAACCCAATTAAAAATTTCTTGGATATCATTGAGTGGGATATCGCCGACGACTTCCAAGGCCCAAGACAGGTTACATTCCTCGGGGTCGAGTTTGGCAAAATCAGGCACATCCCGTGTGTTAACCGAGACACTGTATTTACCCAGCTCTGCTAACTCCCTAAACATCCGCACCGGGTCATTACCGGTTTTAAGTAAATCCAAATACGGGCAAAAGCCTATTTTCCAGCCTTGTTCTTCGGCTTCAGTTCCAATGTCATCAACAGCCTCAAGGACGGCAGGTTCGGCACTTTCTTTTACAGGTTGGGTTGCCACTGGAGCAGTTGCTGATGCTTCGCTTGATGAACCTGACAGCTCTATTTCCAATGCATTTTTATATTTTTCTACGGCAGCACTATCGACGCTTTCTTCCGCTTGTATGGAAGCTAACATCGTCCGCAAACAATCCACAGACCCTAGCAAGACATCAATCGCAGGCTGCGTGACTTTTCTTCGGCCATCACGCATTTCATCCAACAGGGTTTCCATCACATGAGTGAAATCGGCAACTTCATTAAAGCCAAATGTACCGCTTCCCCCTTTAATAGAGTGTGCCCCCCTGAAAATGGTATTGATGGTTTCCGAATCAATATCTCCCGTATCAAGATTGAGCAATCCTGACTCCATTGCTTCCAGGCCTTCGAAGCACTCTTCGAAAAAGACCTGATGGAATTGTGACATATCGATAGACATACGCTTTCCTGGGTATTCCTGGTTTATGGGCTAACTAAATCAGCCTAGCACTTTCTTTAATGTTTTCAGTAACTGATCTGGATCAAAAGGCTTAACAATCCAGCCGGTTGCCCCAGCCGCCTTGCCTTCCTGTTTTTTTTCCACACTTGATTCCGTTGTTAACATCAACATGGGAATAAATTTGTAATCGGGTAATGCACGCAGATCCCTGATTAAGGTTATCCCATCTTTATTGGGCATATTGACATCGGTAACAATGCAATCGAATTGTTTGGTTTGCGCTTTGGTCAGGGCATCAACCCCATCCACTGCTTCTTCCACTTCGTAGCCTGCGCCTTTTAAAGTAAAAGTAACCATCTTTCGCATCGAAGCTGAATCGTCAACCGCAAGAATACTTGCCATTGTTTTCTCCGTTTTTGAATTTATTAGCTAAAACCAGGCACAAATAGCTGTACCTTGAACACCTTTCAAAAATTATAGTTAAAGAAATTTCCCTGTCGCATTTTTATTGTAAAAACTAGAGCTAGATCGCATTAAGATTGAATGCGGCACGCAACTAAACAACGAAGATACAGGGAACAGCCACCCAATCGCCCCAACCTATTAAAAATTTACAGGAAATCACTTTTATTAAGGGGCTGCCTTAAAAAGGCCTTGAAGGCATTTCTAATAAAGTAACTATAGAAGATATATTGAATTTTTTAGGTTAAGTCTAACGAATTTAATGAGGTCAATTTTTATGTAGTCAGGTTGAGGGTTTTTAAATGGCCGAAATGAAGCTAACTGTTAATCGTAAAATGTCATTTAACCAGCACCATCCCAGATTCAATAACCATACCGCTAATAATCCGTCCCGATGTATCGTTTTTCACTTTAATTACCTGGCCTTTCGTACCATCCATTAACGCCGTACCGCTCATTTGCACTGAAACCCCGGTTTCCCCAGAACTAATAATAACTTTATCTTTACGCTTAATAAGTGGCGGCACAAGCACGCTTTTCATCCCCAAAATAGCCCCTGAAGACAAGTTACGTGCCGCTGCCTTGTTTTCAATTTGTTCAAATTGGGTAACAAAATCTCCCCTAGCACCAGAAACATCCCTCCTTTCAATATTAAGGTCTTGCCGGGCAATGATTTCTCCACGCTGTACCGGGCGAGTCAAAACAATGACGGGCTCGTACACCTTAATAATGGCGGATACGAAAATTGACCACTTCTTTTCGCCACTGCAATGTACGCCAATAGATACACGACCGGCTTTAATCAAATTATTTGTCCTAACTGCTTCCAATGGTTTGGTGCATTCTCTCAGTTTTAGCTGCGTGTCTAATGGCAACACGTTGATTTCGAAGTCACCGTTAGCACTCATGCTTGTGTCAATCGTTTCTTTAACGAAGCCATAGATTGAATCCAACGCCTGAAAACTTTCTTCGGCCTGAGACGATGTATGGATCATTAAACCCAGCACCAACACAAAAAATCTATTTCTAATCACACGTCATACCGGTTTTAGGCCTGAATAAATATTTATAAGCATAATTAGTACCAAGGCAATTAAAGGCATAAGCCTAGCTTCCCCGCGGTTTTTAGCCAAAATTTTGACGCCTTTAACTCGGCTGACGCACACATTCCCCCTGCCATCTTATTATTTGTTTGCCCCTGAATATAGTTTCTTTCCAGAATTTATGCGGGTTTATTTAGGGGAACCCCCCTTATCCGTTGATTTAATAAATAAATATCTGTTTTATGGCACATATTGTGCATGCATCCATGTTGTACACAACTTGAGGAAATCATCATGACTATTAATTTTGACAAAGCATTAGGTATTCACCCCCAAGCTTTGGCATTGCGGGAAAAACGCGGCGAAATGCTTGCGGCCAATTTGGCCAATGCCGATACCCCGGGCTATAAAGCACGCGACATGAATTTTGAATCCGTATTTAAGCAAAACCTGCAATTGACCCAGGCCATGGAACGCACCCATACCAATCATTTGCCCAGCAAGACCATATTTGAAGCACATACGATGTACCGCAACCCAAATCAGGCGTCGTTAGATGGGAATACCGTTGAAGCCAACGTCGAACAAGCCAAGTATGCAGAAAACGCGGTGCAATATCAGGCCAGTTTACAGTTTGTCAGTAACAAATTTTCTGGCCTGATGATGGCCTTACGGGGGCAATAACGATGTCTTCTTTAAAAATATTCGATATTGCCGGCAGCGGCATGAATGCCCAATCGATGCGGCTTAATCTGGTAGCCAGTAACATTTCCAACGCCAATAGCGTTAGCAGCAGTACCGATCAAGTTTACAAATCTCGACAACCGGTATTTTCTGCAGAGTTACAAGGCGTAATGAATAAAATGGACTCAGCCAGTAAAGTAAAAGTATTGGGCGTTGTAGAAAGCCAAGCACCACCGATTATGGAATACGCCCCTAATCATCCGATGGCAGATAAATCTGGCTACATCTATAAATCCAATGTGAATACGGTTGAAGAGATGGCCAATATGATGTCGGCATCACGTTCTTATCAAAATAACGTGGAAGTACTAAACACCGCCAAACAATTAATCATGCAAACCTTAAAAATGGGGGCGTAATAATGAATGCAATAGATGCTCTTAAAGGCGCAGGAGTAACAACTGCCGCCACTAGTAAACCTAAAAAGGCGAGCCTGGATCAGGATCAGTTTTTAAAATTGATGACCACTCAAATGACGCACCAAGATCCGACTAAGCCCATGCAAAATGGCGAGTTTCTTTCGCAAATGGCGCAGTTTGGTACAGTTTCTGGCATCCAGGACTTGCAACAGTCGTTTAAAGATTTTTCGGCATCCATCAGTTCAGATCAAGCCTTACAAGCCACGAGCCTGATTGGGCGCATGGTATCAGTACCGTCCAATGAAGCGGTATTGCCTTTAGGCGGGCAGATTAACGGTTCCGTCAATCTGCCCGCAAGCTCACCGAATGTCACCATGAAAATATTAGACTCGGTAACTGGCGATATCATTGCGGCCAAATCATTGGGTCAACATTCGGCTGGACAGGTTAACTTTGAATGGGATGGCTATAAAACCAATGGCAACCCAGCTGACGCAGGCATTTATAAAGTTCAAGTAGAAACCCTGCAAGATGGGGTCAATACCGTTTTACAACCAAATATCCAGTCACGTGTTGATAGCGTGTCCATGGCGAATGACAGCCACGGCCTGCAAGTCAACGTCAAGGGCTTGGGGGCATTCAATTTCAACAAAATCACGCAAATTTTAAATCAAGGAGCATAACATGGGATTCTCAACTGCATTAAGTGGGCTTAATGCCGCATCCAGTAACTTAACCGTCATCGGTAATAATATTGCCAATGCGAATACCACAGGATTTAAAGAATCCCGTGCCGAATTTGTCGACCAGTATGCCGACAGCATTGCCGGATTGAGCAAACTGCAACCCGGAACCGGTGTTCGGGTCTCCCAGGTCGCCCAACAATTTAACCAAGGCAATGTCGAATTGACCGGCAATACGATGGATCTCGCAATCAATGGCGAAGGCTTCTTTACGCTGGCCACCAGCGCCAACGAGTTGAATTCACGAGTTTATAGCCGCAACGGCGCATTTCATGTGAACAAAGATGGCATTATCACCAATGCCGAAGGGCAGGCATTACTTGGCTATATGCCCAATGGCACTAAAGTATCGGACGGTTTCAGCACCGGCAAAGTCACCACTATTTCCATGAACGCCGGATCCGGCAATCCGGTGCCTACCTCAAAAATAGAACTGGACGTTAACCTGAAAGCCAACAGCACCCCTATTGCAACAGCTTTTGATCCAAATGACTCAAGTACATACACGCATGAAACCTCAGTAACCATGTACGATTCGTTAGGTATATCGCACAAAATGACAACTTATTTTGTCGCTAACCCTGCCCCCGTCCCTCCCAATGGCACGAGCACGTGGACTGTACACAATTACATAAACGACGACCCCGCTAACCGGGTTTCCCTTGATACCACGCCTCCCGCTACGTTAACATTCGATTCATTCGGCAAACTGACATCCCCAGCTAATGGGCAAGTGCCATTAGCGCCTTTTTCAGTACCTGGCAGTTCAGCAGCCACTATAGCCGCTACTGTTGACTTAAGCGGTTCCACCCAAGTTTCAACGGACTTCAGCGTGGACGCCTTAAAACAAGACGGCCTGCCAGCCGGCACCCTGATTGATATCGCCATAGACAAGGAAGGCATTGTATTCGCCAATTACAGCAATGGCGGATCAACGCCTTTAGGCAAAATAGCGCTCACCCGTTTCACCAACCCGCAGGGCCTGACCAAGCTGGGCAACGGTGCCTGGAGTGAAAGTGCCGCGTCCGGGATACCCATCATCGGCAATGCAGGTGAAGGCAATTTCGGCACCATGCAATCAGGCGCACTGGAACAATCCAATGTCGATCTATCGAAGGAATTAGTTAGCCTGATTATTGCCCAGCAAACCTATCAGGCGAACTCGCAAACGATACAGACCGAAAACAGCATCGTGCAAACAATCATGAACATTCGTTAAGACTGAGCTAGGAGAGCATCCATGGACAAAAGCCTTTATATTGCCATGAGCGGCGCCAAACAAACGTTGTTGGCGCAAACTGCAAACGCCAATAATTTGGCGAATACCCAAACCTCCGGATTCAAATCAGATCTGGAGCAATTCCGCAGTATGCCGGTTTATGGGCCAGGCTTCCCTACCCGCGTCTACGCTATGGCCGAACGCCCAGGCACGGATTTATCGCCTGGCACCATGCAACAAACCGGCCGCGAGCTCGATGTCGCCATTCAGGGGGACGGCTGGCTGGCGGTACAAGGCCCTGACGGCAAAGAAGCGTATACCCGTGCCGGTGACCTGCGTATCACGCCGGAAGGATTGCTACAAACAGGCACCGGCTTACAAGTGCTTGGCCAAGATGGGCCTATTACTATCCCACCCGCGCAAAAACTTGAGATTGGCAAAGATGGCACCATCAGCATGGTTCCGTTGGGCGCTAATGCAAGCAATACCGCTGTCATAGACCGGATCAAACTGGTCAATCCCGACCTTAAAAACATGGAAAAGCTAAATGACGGCTTAATGCACCTTAAAGACAAGAAAACGGCTGAAGCCAGTACTGATGTATCCCTGGTTCAAGGCGCCTTGGAAGGCAGTAATGTCAACACGATCGGCGCCATGGTCGATATGATCGAACTGTCCAAAAATTTTGAACTGCAAACTAAAGTGATGAAAAGTGCTGATGAAAACGCCAGCGCCAGTGCAAGATTGATGCAACTGGCATAAAAAATGCTTGATTAACTATATAGGTTAATCAAGACATTTTTTTGACACATGGGAGTTTATCATGACAGAACGCGCATTATGGGTAGCCAAATCAGGCCTTGATGCCCAACAAACACGGATGGCGGTTATTTCCAATAACCTCGCCAACGTTAACACCACCGGATTTAAAAAATCCCGTGCCATCTTTGAAGACCTCGTCTATCAAAACATCCGTCAAGTGGGCGCCCAATCCACCCAAAACACAACACTACCTTCTGGCCTTCAATTAGGCACAGGTGTTAGGACTGTCGCTACCGAAAAACTGCACACCCAAGGCAATGTCCAACAAACTGAAAACTCCTTGGATGTGGCGATTAATGGCCGTGGTTTTATCCAGGTTTTAATGCCGAATGGTGACATTAACTATACCCGTGATGGCTCGTTAAAACTCGATTCAACCGGGCAGTTGGTCACGTCAGGTGGCTTACCGATAGAACCAGCGGTTACCATTCCTAATGATGCGTTAAGTATCACCATAGGCCGGGATGGTACCGTTTCGGTGTTACAACCCGGCAACCCTGCCCCTAACCAAGTCGGGCAACTTCAGACCGCTGATTTTGTTAACCCTACAGGTTTAGAACCGGTTGGCGAAAACCTGTACCGGGAATCAGTCTCCAGTGGCCCGCCGGTACTGGGTACACCAGGCGACCAGGAATTCGGGGCAATGCTACAAGGCTCCTTAGAAACCTCTAACGTTAATGTCGTCGAAGAATTGGTTAATATGATCGAAACCCAACGGGCGTATGAGATGAACTCTAAAGCTATCTCCACGACAGATCAAATGCTGTCATTTGTCACGCAACAACTATAGTCGGGTGATGGTGTAATGAGTCGAAAAATCATTGTTACCGGATTGGGCCTGGCCATACTATCCGGGTGCGCACAAATGCAGCAAATGCAACACCCACCCAGGGATCCAGCCTTTGCTCCCGTTGCACCAGCAGATTTAAGGCCACCAGTCCAAAATACCGGCGCCATCTATCAACCAGGTTACGACATGCGCCTGTTTGAAGATAACAAGGCCATGCGGATTGGCGATATTTTGACCATTAAGCTTAAAGAAGTCACCCAAGCCAAAAAGGCCGATGACCTCAATACAGCAAAAGGAATTAGTTCAAGCGTATCCGCGCCGAGCATCATGGGCTTTGCCCTATCTGCGTTGACCGGCAATGATGCAAAAACCGAATTGGCAGCCAAACGGACATTTAACGGCCAAGGTAAAGCCGATCAAAGCAATAGCTTGGAAGGTAATATTTCAGTGACCGTCACGGAAGTCTTACCGAATGGCAATTTGAAAGTGCGGGGCGAAAAACAAGTTACTTTAAACCAAGGGGACGAATATGTCCGGCTTTCCGGCATAGTCCGTCCGGTCGATATAGCCGCCGACAACACTATCTCTTCGGATAAGGTCGCCGATGCCACCCTTATGTATATTGGTGAAGGCGCAATGGCCGATGCCAGCAAGATGGGTTGGCTCTCACGGGCACTGTTAAGCCCTTGGTTCCCGTTCTGAGTTAAGGCATAGATTATGAAAAGCATTCCTAACCATCTTATTCCCTTATTGATCCTAACAGGATTAAGCACCCCAGTTTCCGCTGAACGTATTAAAGACATCGCCTCTATTCAAGGTGTCCGTAATAACCAATTGGTAGGCTATGGCTTGGTCGTTGGCTTGGACAAATCGGGGGATAAAAACAAATTTACCGGCCAGACCTTAAGCAGCATGCTAGGCCGGTTTGGCTTAACATTACCTGCCGGTGTTGATCCTAAGTCAAAAAATATCGCCGCCGTGGCCATTCAGGCTGACCTCCCCCCATTTGCCAAACCCGGCCAAACCATTGATATAACTGTGTCTTCTATCGGCGATGCCAAGAGCTTACGGGGTGGCACCTTATTGATGAGCCCACTGAAAGGGGCTGATGGCCAAGTCTACGCGGTTGCCCAAGGCAATCTAGTCGTAAACGGCTTGAGTGCTTCCGGACAGGATGGGTCCAGCATTACCGTTAACAACCCTAGTGTTGGCCGAATTCCCAATGGGGCAACGGTAGAACGCACGGTAAATAGTCCTTTTTCTGAAGGAAAAGAATTGATATTCAACCTGCATACGGCGGATTTCACCACTGCAAACAGGATGGCTGAATCCATCAACAGCACATTAGGTTTTGGTACAGCAAAAGCGATTGATGCCACTTCGGTCAGCGTAAAAGGCCCGATTGATAGCGGCCAAAAAGTAAATTTTGCCTCCATGGTCGAAAATATTATGGTTGCTTTGGATGATGCGCCAGCCCGTATTATCGTGAACTCCCGCACCGGCACAGTTGTGATCAACAGCAAAGTCAGGGTACAACCCGCTGCAGTAACACATGGCAACTTGAGCGTCACCATCAGTGAAAATCCACAAGTTAGCCAGCCTGGTGCTTTATCCAGAGGCCAAACAGCAGTTACGCCGCAATCGGATGTTCAAGTAGAGCAAGAAAAAAACCGTATGTTTGTGTTCAAACCCGGTGTCTCATTGGACGAAATTGTTAAGTCAGTGAATAAAGTAGGTGCCTCACCCAGCGACTTGGTCGCTATCCTTGAAGCACTTAAATCGGCCGGTGCGTTACGTGCTGAGTTGATTATTATCTAGCTCCGAGGTCGTTATGATAAATACTAACAGCGCCGATGTTTATACCGACTTAAACGGCTTGGCTAAACTAAAAAATGAAGCCCGGAAAAACTCGCCGGCAGCGATAAAAGAAGTAGCGAAGCAATTTGAATCCATTTTTCTAAGCAACGTGCTTAAAGGCATGCGTGACGCAAAATTGGCAGATGGCATTAGTGATAACGACCAGAGTAAATTCTATAAAGAAATGTATGACCAGCAACTCGCGGTGCATTTAGCGGGCAAGCCTGGGGTCGGTCTTGCTGAATTAATCGCCAAACAACTTTCTCATGAAGATAAAGATGATCATGCAAAAATGGGCGTTGAGGATTATTTAAACCGGTCTTCAGGATCAAATAAAACCGCATCCCCAACGTCACACTCAGCCTCAAAATCATCGGCAACGCATGAAAATAACGACTGGGTTAAGCCGAAAAATGAGGTTATCCATGCCTATATCCATGATAAATATTCAGTAAAAGAAATTTCTGAAAATAAATTAAAGAATATTTTTTCCCAGCCGATAAAGTCAGCAGAAGACTTTGTAGAAAAGTTAACTCCGTATGCCGAGCAAGCAGCAAAAGAATTGGGTGTGGCACCTAAAGTGCTTTTGGCGCAAGCCGCATTGGAAACAGGTTGGGGACGTTCAGTGATTAAACACAGTGATGGCAGCAGCAGTTTCAATTTATTTAACATCAAAGCCGGTAAATCCTGGCATGGTGAGCAAACGCATGTGTCAACCTTGGAGTATAAAAACGGCGTGGCCAGAAAAGAACAAGCAGGATTTAGGTCCTACGGCTCATACCAGGAAAGCTTCCAGGATTACGTTAATTTTATTAAAAATAACCCACGCTACCACAATGCGCTACAACACGCCGGTAACGGCGAACGCTATTTGCAAGAATTGCAACGAGCCGGATATGCCACCGACCCAAGTTATGCCAGAAAAGTCATGGGTATTTACCATGGCGATGCTATGGCACAGACAGCGTCTCAACTCTCTATGGCAATGAAATGATGGTTATTGGTTTTTTAGGTTATCGAACGTTAGCCAACCCACGGGTAGGACTTTAGTATGTCAGGAATTCTAGGTACCGCATTATCAGGATTGATGGCTTTCCAACGCTCATTGGACACCACCAGCCATAATATAGCCAATGTCAACACCGAGGGCTATAGCCGGCAACGCGTCGACCTGAGCGCCAATGCCCCGCACTTCATAGGTGGAAATTTTATTGGCCAAGGGGTCAATGTCGCTTCCGTTAGCCGTAATTATGATAATTTTCTAAATACCCAATTAACATCCAGCACCTCAGCCTTCGGGGAAAGCAATACGCTTTCCACCATGGCGGCACGTGTGGACAATATTGTGTCCAGTGAATCGACTGGTTTGTCCCCTGCCCTAAAATCATTTTTTAATGCGGCGAATGGCGTGGCTAATGATCCGTCATCAATACCTGCCAGACAGGTATTGACATCTGAAGCGGCGTCTTTGTCACAACAATTCAATCGCTTGTCATCCAAGTTTGATGAATTGCGCAACCAAACCAATAGCCAAATGCAAGGCACGGTTGATGATATCAATCTCTACGCTGAGAGCCTTGCCACGCTAAACAGTAAGATTGCTACTTCAGCAAACCGTAGCGGTAACCAACTACCTAATGACTTGTTAGATCAGCGCGATGTGTTGATTAACAAAATTTCGGAAAAAATCAGTATCTCAACGATACCACAAGAAGACGGCAGCATTAATGTCTTTATCGGTAAAGGCCAGGCACTCGTATTAGGGGCTAATACTTCAAAAGTATCTTTAGCCGATTCAAGCACAGATTCAAGCCATAAAGAAGTGGTTTTAGGTGGCCAACAAATTAGTAAAGATATTACCGGTGGCGAATTATCCGGCGCCATTAAATTTCGCGATCAAATATTGGAACCTGCGCAACAACAAATCGGACTGGTTGCCGCTGGCGTTGCCATTCAGGCTAACGCAATAAATTCCACGGGATTCGATTTAAACGGTGATGCCGGCACAGACATGTTCAGCCTTGGCACGCCAGTGCTGGATGTACCTGTTTCCCCCAAACCAGGCACAGTTGGCAGCATTAGCGCAAGCTACAATCCTGCGACAATCGGACAATTAACCCCAAGCGATTACGAACTCAGCTACGACGGCTCCGCTTTTACCTTAAAACGCTTATCCGATAATTCTGTTTCAACGTTTGCTGGCGCACCGCCATCCACCATTAACGGCCCTGGTTTCACCATCACAACTGATGCCAGCGTTGCGGCTAATGATAGTTTTGTCATCAGGCCTACTTTTGATGCTGCCAAAAAAATGACAGCATTAATCAGTGATCCGACCAAAATTGCTGCCGCTGGAACGACTGGCGGCTCAGGTTTGCCCAACCCTGGGGATAACAAAGTTGCTTTAAATCTGGCTGGACTTGAAAAAACGGCAACGTTATCAGGCGGAAGAACATCACTAAGCAGCGCCTATAGCCAATTAGTATCCCAAGTCGGCACGCAAACCCATGCCGCAAAAGTCAGCAGCTCGGCTCAGGAAGTCTTATTGAACCAAGCCACACAAGACAGAGAAAACCTGGTCGGTGTCAACCTGGATGAAGAAGCCGCCAATTTAGTTAAATACCAACAATCCTATCAAGCAGCGGCACAAGTTGTGAGTGTTGCCAGCTCCTTGTTTGATAGCCTAATGAGCGCAGTACGCAGGTAGGTCAGTATGAGAATTTCAACATCATGGGCACACCAATCATCCGTTAACTCAATGCTTAACCAGCAAGCAAAGTTGCAACAAACGCAAATGCAACTTTCTACTGGCAAAAAATTGCTGACATCCTCCGATGACCCTATCGCAGCGGCACGTATCATTGACCTTAACCAAAGCATTAAAACGACAGAACAGTACCAAAGTAATATTAATGCCGCCAGAGACCGGTTATCCATGGAAGAAGGTGTATTGAAAGGTACAACCGACGTACTACAACGAATACAAGAGCTAGGCATACAAGGCTTGAATGACACCAACTCACCAAGCGACCGAGTCGCCATTGCGGTGGAGATGGAAGAGCTTAATAAGCAATTATTAGGGCTTGCCAACACCAAAAATGCTAACGGTGAATATATGTTTGCCGGATTTAAAAGCACTACCCAACCGTTCAGTCAAGATGCAAGCAACCCTGGGGCTTACGCTTATGCGGGTGATGCAAATTCCCGGTCAATCCAGATCGATGCATCACGTCAAATTACCGACGGCGATCCAGGCACCAATGTGTTTGGCACCCCCACTGGAGCCGCCCCAACCGCATTACCCGCACCGGGTTCAATGGGAAATATTTTTGAAGCCATTGATAAATTTGCCACTGATTTGCGGGCAAATACACCCAATTCCGCTTCACTAGATGACATTTCAAAATCGTTTGATAAAGTCACCTCTGTACGGGCATCCGTAGGCACCAGGTTGAATGCTTTAGATAGGCAAGAAGACATTAATGCTGACTCTGTTTTAGAAATGACCAGCGTCTTATCCGCTACGGAAGATCTGGATTATGCCGAAGCGATCAGCCGGTTTAGCCAACAAAACGTATCGTTGCAAGCGGCGCAGCAAACTTTTAGCCAAGTTAAAAAATTATCGTTATTTAATTACCTTTAAACGTAAAACGTAGATTTGACAGAGCTAATTTTGCCTAAGTTACTTTAAAACCACCCAGGAGGAACATTAAATGAACTTTAATAAAAAACAAATTGAACAGCGGGCTGAAACAAAGCTGAAATATCTTTTGGATTCAGAGTCAGTGGCAAAAGAAAAACGCTATAAACTTGGCGCATGGTTCCACGGAGAATACAGAGATAAATACAAGAAAGCCGCGAGGCATATTGAGGCCGAAGACAATTTAGCATAATGGCTTGGCAAAAAAACAGGTGAAGCAAAATCCATTTACGCTAAGTGTGTTGGTTTTGCTTCAGATTTAATTTGATTCCTCGTCTATTAAGTCATTGACCAAATACGGATTTATACTATTTTTATAAGTAATAACCTACCTAAAAATAAAAATAAATTTCGTCACCAACATAAGTAATTTAGAGAGAGATAGATGGATATTGACAGCGCTTTGGCAAAACATGCTGAATGGAAGTTAAAACTTCGTACGGCGATCTTAAAGCAAGAAATAATGGATGCAGCGACTATTTCGAAAGATAATTGCTGTGATCTTGGTAAGTGGCTTCACGGTGAGGCCAAAATAAAATTTGCAAAACTACCCAGTTATACCGATTGTGTTGCTAAGCACGCTTCATTTCATACCGAGGCCGGTAAGGTAGCCACCGCCATCAATTCAAAAAAATATACGGAAGCCGGTAGCATGCTTAATGCGGGGACACCTTATTCTGCCGCATCCAATGCCGTCGGTAGTGCGATTATGCGCCTTAAAAAAGACGCTGCGTTATAGGGCTATTACACAATGCGGGGATTCTTTTAATCCCCGTTTATTGCTGGCAAGCAACTCATATAATCCTACGGTTTAACTTTTCGCCAGAATTATGACGTGTACGCCTTGACGGCTTTTTTCCCCTGATCCATATCTTGCAAAATTTGCAAAATATCAAAGCGTCTAAGTGCGCCTAGCTCCATAAGTTTTTCATCAATTGCCAATATTGCTTTAATTCCAGACGCGACCACTTCCGCCTGGGCTTGATCTACCGGCTCGGAAAAAAATTGCTTGATTAGCTCACGCCGTTCAACTTCCAACGCAACCACATCATCCCATTCCTCGGCGTGGGCTTTTGTTAACATGGCTTGGCTAAACGCAACTAATTTTTGCAATTCATCAACTGTGTTTCCCATCTTGTTACGCCATTATTAGAATAAAAAACGGCAGGGTTAGTACCAATACCATCAAGCCGAAAAAATCTTCATCGCATCTGAAATTTGCTGCTTCGCATCATGCAATAACTGCAGCGACATCTCTGGCGTTAAGGGCTCGTTGCCAAGCTTTTTATAGGCAGGTAAGGTATCGATTAACGGCAGTTTGGTGTGCATATCCAGAAAATAATGATAGCGCGCCAAAGTCACGATGTCATTTAGGCCAAACTTCTCAGAGGTATCGGTAAACCAGTCTGATGTCTGTAACGGGAGTTTTTTTAAATCATCAGGAAACTCCCATTGCTCCAACACAATTGAACCGATCAACCCATAGACTTCATTGATACACAGCTCAATATCGCTCACCTCATAACTGCCTGCGGGCAAACTGTCTGCAAAACTTAAAATAGGTAACACACCAATATTGTGCAACAGCCCAGCCAACAAGGCTTCATTGGCATCCGCTTTTTTAGTGAGTTTCGCTAGAATATAGCTAATACTGGATACTTTGACACTTTGTAACCAAGCCTGCTGGATGAGTTTTTTGATAGCTGGATTATCGCTCTTGATCAAATTTTTCATACTGAAAATGATCACTAGGTCACGCGTCGTTTTCCGCCCTAAACGGTTAATGGCCTCGAAACAATTGGTGATCGGGCTCATTAGCATATAAAACGGGCTGTTTACGACCTGGATGAGTTTGCCGGAAATCACCGGATCCATATTGATGATTTTGACCAGGTCATCAATCCCACAATCCTGTTCAATAGCCTTACGTATTTTTAATGCCGCATCGGGAAAACTGGGCGTTTGAAGTTCCCCTTGCGTAATATGTTGGGAAAATTTTTCGATAAAAGAATTATTCTTTAGATGCTCAGAAATGTTTAATTGGTCCATGAGGCAAAAGTAGTCATTACGTTTAAATGCGATCAATTCAAGTCGGCTGGATTTTTCCACCTACCCAGGCTAACAGCCGTATTAACTATTACCAGATATTTCTGGAAATAACTGCTGAAGGCGTTGCCCCAATCATTAATCAATTTATGTTAAGCACCGTAAACTTTATGATCCGGCACCAAGTAATAATAGACCTTAACGCCTAATATTTGTATGAATCGGGAATATTATCCCAACCACTTTTGATTTCAGTCATTAAACCGGCGATTTCATCCAGAATCTTCGGGTCGTTACGCACGTTGGCATCCACCAGGCGGCGTACCATATAGTCATAAAGATTGCTTAGGTTAACCGCCAGCTCGCCACCGGCTTCTTTATTCAATGAAGACTGCAGTCCGCCAATAATGTCGATAGCCTTGCCGATATATTCCCCTTTACCGGCAATGTCTTTATTAAGCATATTACCTTTTGCTTGGGCAATCCTTTCTAAGGCGCCTTCCATCAGCATTTGCACCAAGCGATGCGGGGTAGCATCCATAATGCCGCCGTGGACCCTAACTTGTTTATATTGTTTCATTGCCGCGAACGCATTCATTTTCGACTACCTTATTTATTAATTTGAGTTATCTGTAAAACCCGGCAAATTGGCCAACTGCTGGGTCAAATAAGACCCCGTCGCTGATAATTGCCCTAACATAGTATCCATTGCTGTAAATTGTTTGCGATAACGCGTTTCCAAGTCAGCCAACCGGGTATTGAGCTTAATCCGTTGTTTCCCAATATCCTCGATCTGTTTATTCGTGCCATCAACCTTAGCCGTTAAAGAGCCGTTAAATGACAAATAATTTTTTAAAATGCCATCAAAGCGCTTAGCTAAACCACCATCAGCAGTAAATAATTGCGCAACCGCATCAGGGTTAGCCGCCATCACTTTATCGAACTTAGCGGAGTCCAATTCAAGGACACCACTGCTATTCGTTTTAATACCAATTTCTGCCAATGTTGCCGCGCCATTGACACCAGATACCGGATTGGCTAATGCCTGCCGCACCTGTGTTTGTACACCACGCAAGGTCGCATCACCCAATAGCGGCCCACCCTGCTTGGTTTTGGCATCATAACTGGACAAACTACTCATTGTGCTTGCCATAGCGTTATACGCTTTAATAAAGTCGTTAACTTTTGTCTTGGCGCCATCTGGATTTAACGCAACACTCAAACTTTCAGTTTTTGTTGGATCTGCTTTTTTCAGGGAAATACTTACCCCGGTAATTACATCAGAAAAGTTATTGCTATCTTTCGTGGCTTTTTGGCCATCAACATAAATAACAGCATCCGAGGCGGATTGAATGGATGTTAGATTGGCGGTTGCCAACCGACCCAAATCATTACCATCGTTCGCATCCGTATCGGTAGCGCCCACTGTAATGGTATTAGCCGCACCTAATTTGTCTGATGTCAGCACTAATTGCGAGCCACTATCCACTTTAATAATCGTGGCTTTAATGCCCGGGTTATCCGTCGCATTATTAATGGCATCACGAACACCTGACAACGTGGTGGTACCATCGGTAGTAATAGTGAAACTCTTCGCACCTAACCCGATAGCTAAGGTACCAGCACCCATAACAACAGCATCGCTGCTGAAATCGGCGGAGCGCAATTTTGCGGCTTGCGCCAGTTGGTCAACTTTAACCGAAAAACTGCCCTGAACGGCCGCACTGCCCGCTGTGACGGTAAATAAATCGTTATTACTGGAGGTAGCTGTCCGCCCCTGAAAATCAGCCGATAACTTCATGCCTTGAATGCTGGTTTGAAAAGCAGACAACGCTCCTTTTAGCATACCAAACGCTGACAAATCAGCCTGCAATGCGACTTCTTTCTTATTCAGACGTAAAGTAGTCGGCTGGCCTTCGGAAGAAACTAGTTTAGTGACCAATCCTTCTATATCAAGGCCAGAACCTAAGCCTGCAGATGTAATTGTCGCCATGTAGTGTCTCCGTTAATTAGCCCATAAGGGGATAATATAAGTAAGGATTTTTTCAACCTTCTCCAGAAAGAATCCGTACTTACATCAATGATCTTTTAGCATTTAGCCACAGAACCTATCTGTGGCTAACCGATTACAAGCTGTTAAGCTTTAGAACTAAATATAGTAAATCCCGCTTCGTCATTATCATCGACAAGATTACGGGCAAGCCTGAGTGTTTCTTCATTAGGTATTTGGCGAATAACTTTATCGGTGTTCGCTTCAACCACTTTCACAACCATTACACCGCTCTCTTGATCAATATTAAATTGCAAATTCCGTTGTACGTTTTGTACATAGTCATTCAACTTAGTGACTGCTTGTGTAACTTTTTCATTATCAACTGATTTGTCTTCAGTTTTTTGGGTTGCATCGGTGGTTTTAACCAATGCGTCAACGGGCTGCCTAATTTTATCTGTCGTCAAAGGCGTAACCGAAGCAAGTTGCGATTGTAACGTATTGACACTCATGTCCATTTATATCACCCCTTAGCCTTGACTAGAAAAAAGATACCCGGCAGTTGCCGGGTATCGCCCGTTGGTTACGCTTATCTCAACAAGCTTAGTACGCCTTGTGAAGATTGGTTAGCTTGTGACAACATCGCTGTACCGGCTTGTTGCAACACTTGCGACCGTGACAAGTTCGCGGTTTCTTTGGCGAAGTCAGCATCTTGGATACGGCCGCGTGAAGCAGACAAGTTTTCAATCGTGGTTTGTTGGTTAGCTACGACTGAAGAAAAGCGGTTTTGCAAAGCACCCAAAGAAGCGCGTGAACTGTTAATGGTTTGTAATGCGCCGTCAATAGTATCTAATGCATTCAGGGCACCTTGTGCAGTCAATACATTCATTGTAGAAATAGTTGAAGCTGTTGCACCTGCAGATACTGCTGTTGTAGCTGCAGTAAATCCGCCGCTCGCAACTGCACCACCGCTAAGGGTAATAGCTGCTGCACTTTCCAATTTGACTGTACTGTGAGTTGTAGTGCCAGCAGGTGCAGCAGTTAAGCCAGTACCAGCCGCAACAGTGGCAGCGACACCAGTGACTGTAACATCACGACCATCGGCAGCTTTTAAGCTGAGCACTCCAGTAGTAGCATCTGCTGTTGCAGTAACGCCAGTTTGGCTGGAAATCTTGTTGATCGCAGCGGCAGCGTTTGCGCCTTGACCTATCGCATTACCGCCAGCAGCAATAGCACCCACACTGACACCATTGATTTGAAAAGTATCAGCAGCGACTGCTGTAAATGCAGTTGCTGCTCCACCAGCTACTACAGAGGTTTCTTGAGCTGTCGCAGTAACACCTGATTGTCCAGAAACTTTGTTTATTGCAGCAGCAATGGAAAATGCACTAGCTGCAGTTTGTCCAGCTGCTGTACCTACTGCTGAAGCACCAACTTGGACGCCATTCAAGGTAACATCACCAGCATTCAATGCTGCAGTTGTCGCACCACTAGTAACAGTCGCATAATTTTTAGCAGCAACACCGCCAAGATCTGCAGTTCTTGCGCTGGCAAGGTTGCCAATAGTAATTTTATCTGTGGCTTGATTGTTGGCGCCGACTTGGAATGTTTTTGCTGCAAATGAGCCGTCCAATAAATTGGTACCGTTAAATTGGGTGCTTTGGGCAACCCGGTCAATTTCTGTCGCTAAAGCTTGTACTTCCTGATTTAACGAAGCACGGTCAGAATCTGAGTTAGTGGCGTTAGACGCCTGTACCGCTAATTCGCGCATCCGTTGCAAGTTGTTGCCGATTTCGCCTAAGGCGCCTTCAGCGGTTTGCGCTAAAGAGATACCGTCGTTGGCGTTGCGTACTGCAACTTCGTTACCACGGATTTGTGAAGTGAAACGTTCGCTGATCGCAAGACCGGCGGCGTCGTCTTTGGCGCTGTTGATACGCAAACCAGAAGACAACCGTTGTAATGATGTATTCAACGACGCTTGAGAAGTACCCAGGTTACGTTGGGCGTTTAATGATGATACGTTAGTGTTGACTGTTAATGCCATGACTGATCTCCAAAATTCAACCCGGAGGAAATAGTGTGCCGGGTAATTTAAATTCGGGTTCCTTATCGGTTGATATTTCCCCCACCTACCCTAGTTATCGACCAGTCTTTTTTAAACTTTAATATTTTTTAAAAAATATTTTTAATCCGCCAATACCACTTGATTACGGCCGTTGTGTTTCGCTTTATACATCGCATCATCTGCACGTTTAACCAAGCTTTCCGCCGTATCACCGGCACATAACGCAGACACCCCTAAACTTGCGGTGACTTTAAGGGTTGTCATGTCATACGATAAGGTATGGGATGCAATATAACTGCGGATGCGCTCAGCAACCACTTCAGCTGCCGCCAGATCGGTTTCGCTTAATAAAACAACAAACTCCTCGCCACCATAACGGAACAATATATCGCTATTCCTTAAGCTTTTTTTGATCCATTTAGCGGTGGCAGCTAAGGCAATATCGCCACATTCATGGCCATGACCATCATTAATGCTTTTAAAATGATCAATATCCAGAAAGATAATGGCAAGGCTTTTACCATGACGGCTCGCCAAGCTCATTTCCCGCTCAATTAAATGATCAAATGAGGCGCGGTTATTCGCTTGGGTTAATGGGTCGGTATAGGCCATTCTTATCGCGCTTTGATACAGCATCGCATTTTTCAACGGGTAGATCAGGCAACACAGTAAAGTTTCTAATAATTCAAGTTCACTATTTGTGAATTTGGATTGGCGCATAAGTTTTAATTCACCCAAATGCTGGTCTTCAACCTTAAGCGCATAAGTGCATGCGTGCCGACTAAATACGCCTTTTTGAATGTTTTGGCCAAATTCAACATTGGTATAAACAAACGCGCTGTGTGGGATCATGCTTTCAATTTTGCTGCTGAAGATAGCAATGAGCTTATGAAATTCCAACGTAGTTTGTAAGGCACTACTAATGTCATAGTGGTTTAAGTTAACAACTTTGGTAGCTTCAAGCGTTTTGTTGCTAATAACCGCTAAATTTGATGATTTGTTTTTCATTCCTGCTCACTCCTAATTCTTTAAACTTGGTGTTGTCATGTGGACAACGATGCAAATATAAAAGCAATATAGATGCCAATAATATTATTATATTTATTATCAATAACTTAAGATGATAATGATTTAAATATATCAATATAATTAGCGCTATCGTCAAATATTTGGCATAAAACCCAATGAAGACGGCCATAAACGTTTTTATGGTGAATGTCAGGATTTTGACGGCTACTTAGCTTTGACAGGCGTGGGACGTAACGCTGATGTGGCTTAGCGATGGGCGCTTTCCCCAAGTAAACCGCACATGGGGAAAGCGTTTGTGAATCTCTGCCCGATATTATTCAGGTGATGCGTTTATCAGCGATAAAAACCGATTGCCCAGGGTGACCGTTCATCTTGCTCAACCGGCTTTGCTGGCGCGTTCTTTTTTTCGGCAAGCTTTCTGTTGTATTCAATATGGGCATTTATGCCTTTACTGAATGATCTGGCAAATTCTTCCGACTCGGTGTGATTGCTCAACATTGGCGAACCAAACGGATCACCATAGGCCATTTTTGCTGTTTGTTGGTATATCGTCGCATTTCTAAGCGGATAGATTAAACAACACAGCAACGTCTCCAAAAGCTCAAGCTCCCTATCGTGGAACTCTGAATTGCGCATAAACTTTAATGAGCCCAGTTGTTGCTGCTCATATTTAAGCGCGTAACTGCAAGCATTTTTGGTGAATACACCTTTTTTAATTTCCAACCTGAATTCTGGATTGGTGTACATATACGCACTATGGAACACCATATTTTCAATTTTATGGCTGAACGTTGCGATCAACTTATGAAATTCCAACGTTGTTTGTAACGCGCTGCTTATTTCATGATAATTTTGGTTAACTATTTTTTTTGCTTCATAAGTATCATTGCTGATAACTGTCAGATGCGTTGTATTACTGTTCATAATGGGTGTGACCTCTTTCAATATGTACGGTTACATGGCTTAAACCTGTTTAAGTGACAGTTAATTAAAGCGATAATCGTGCCAAATTTATTTATTTCTTTATAAACAGATAGTTATGTTTTTATTGGGTTCTAGTCAGGCAGGTAATCCTGAATGCTAAGCCTATCTGTCAAATATTTGGCGATAAACCACTTACTTAATTAGGGAATGGGGCGGGTAAAGCGGGGGAAAATTTAAGGAAGAAAGCAGGTGTATAGTTAATTTGGCCGCTAACAGCGGCTACAACTATCTACTTATGGGTGACAAATAAATGTCAGAGGTATTCACTCAAATGTTTGGCAAACAGATTGATCCCTAAAGCTGATTTAGTTAAATAGGCCATCAGGAATATAAATAGGCTAATGGTGATATTTAACCCAATCAAAAGTATGATCGCGGCAAACCTATTAGCGATTACACTGCCTCCGCTGGAGGCCAGTGACCGGCGATTTTTTCGTCGGTCTTTACCCACGAAAAGGACGATATAAAAGCGGGCAATAATCAGATCAATGTTAACCCGTAAATCGACAACTTTAGGGTTAGCTCGTGGCATCGCAGCTTCCAGCGCAGACCGGACGGCTTCGTGCTGTTCTGGGGTCAAGCGGTCACGGACATTGGCGTCAATTTGGTTAAGGTAGTACTCTACGCTGCGCGCTGAATATTCAGTTTGATTGGCGACGATTTTTTGGGCGGTAGAATTCATGTTATTTTAAAGCAGCTAATAGCAGAGTTTCGGGATAAACCTGCCAACCAAGGCAAAAACTAGCGGCAACTAAGCTAATCAAGCCAGAAAACACCAGCACTCTGGAAAACGCCGTTTTCTGTAAGGTGTCACTTATTTTGCCCAGTTGCCAGACAATGGCTAAGGCAATTAGCCAATTTACCAATAATGTCATAGGAATATAACGGTATTCAGGTCTTGGCATATCGTGGAACCAATGCTGTTTTATCGCCGCTATCGACATTAAGCCAACAACCCAAACAGATGCCAATGCCACCCCTTCTGAACCCACCCAGATGAGATAACAACTGACAGCCAGTGTGCCTATATAGGCTATGGTTGATGCATTTAAGCCATTCATCAACCATCCGACTAACGCAAAACCAAGGCCAATAGTTAACAAAGACCATCCAGTTAAAAGCCGTTGTTTGAGATAATTGGGGGAAAGTTTGCGCATGAACAACGTTCTATTTGTCGGTAGTAAGTTAAAGTATCCCTAAGTTGCCAATCCAATGCGCGGTAACGTACCTTTACATTTTGAGGATGTTAACAAGATTAACGCCCATCATTGCTATGATGGGATAGTCCGCAGAACTATTCCTATGAAATATAAGGCTGCTAAGAACTGGTTTTCTCATTACTATATCGTCAAGAATATCAATTTATTTAACCCAACTTCGAGGATGAGATGAAAATAGTCGAATCTATCACACTTTTTTAATTGGCTTATTTACACATATTAAAATCTCTATGCCTTTTTAATGAACCTCGACGATTTAACTTTATTACGCGGCTGGATCAGACATACGGACTGGGTGGATCTAGCCGCCCAACTGCAAGATGATGCGTCTGCCCGCAAGCGGATTAAAGCCCTTCGCCGGAACCTTATCATTAAATCCAGGTTTTATGATAAGCCCATCTGGGTCAAGCTTTGGTCAGATGAACGCTTAAATACAACAGCCTGGGAGCGCCGCGCCCTCAATGCGCTGAATACGCTGAATACACTCCCTGAACCATCACCAAACTTGGATCATGCCGTCAGGCTATGGCTTCCTGAAGCCTTATGCGCTGCCTTACCCTTCAATATTAAATCCTTAGCCGATCTGGTTGACCTGTTAGAAGCGTTTTTTTCAGGTGATTTGGCATTGCCTGAAGCCATAAAGACGTCACTAAAAGCCATAACCGGATTTTTTGACAATCATGCCCTGGCATTAGGCTATCAACTCAATAAAAAACCAACCTCTGCAACCCTACCTGTGCCGCTGGATAAGGTCACACCTTTAGAGCGCGTATTGATACCGATTGAACTCAATGGTGAGCAAGGCAGTAACCGTTCGGCTGAACCCTGCCGAATTCAAGCTACCCACGACCTCGATGCCATCAAAAGCTGGCTGGCTTTGAAAGACGATAATGCCAAAACCTACCAGGCTTACAAAAAAGAACTGGAACGCTTATTACTTTGGGCGGTGCTTGTCCGTAGCAAGGCTTTTTCTTCCTTAAATACCGACGATTGCCGCGCCTATATCCGGTTTTTAAAGGCCTTGACTACGGCTGATAACCAATGGGTCACCTTACAGCCAGCCAATAAGAACTACGGCAAATGGAAACCCTTTTACTACCGGCCAAAGAAACCCGGATCCGGGCAAGACACCGGACAACCAGGCTTACCACAGTTGGTGCTCTCCCCAAAAAGCATCAATTACGCGAAAACCGTTATCGCCTCCTGCATGGAATGGCTGGTCAAACAAAATTACCTCAAACACAACAATTTCGACAGCATCCAGACCATCAAGTTTGCCCAAACCACCCTGCAAACTAATAACCGCGCCTTCACCCTAAGCCAAATGCAGATGGTTTTTGCTTATGCAGAATCCAAAGTAGCAACCAAATACCCCGAGTTTTGGACCAACCGCCGCACCTTGTTTATCTTGAAGTTCGCCTTTAGCACAGGGCTGCGCATCCACGAATTGGCGGCCGCAAGCTTTGGCGATATCGAATGTATGGAAGATGAATCGGGTGAGCATTATTTTTTGCGGGTAATCGGCAAACATAGCAAGGCCCGTAAAACCTCATTACCGTTAATGTTCACTGAAGAATTGCGGGATTACCTCAAACAAAGAAAACTGCCTTCCCATTTCGACTTTTTGCCGCACCAAGCGCCACTCATCCCAAGCTTGCGCGACAAGACCGGGCGTAAACATCTCACCGCTGCCGGTATCCACAAAATACTTTCAGGTTTTTTTATGCAAATGCTCAATGACCTGGAAGCCAACGGCCCAACAGATAACCGTATGGCTGGCAAGCTGCGTAACGCATCAACCCATTGGCTGCGCCACAGCTATGGCAGTTATCTGGCTAATGATAAGCAAGTGCCGTTAACTTATATCCGTGATGAACTAGGCCACGCCAGTATCAGCACCACGTCCCTATATTTAAATACCGATGCCAAACAACGCCAAAAAGTGGTCAGCGATGCATTTATAGGCATGTAAATGCGGGGTGACCAAGCCACCATTGATTTAACAGCTATACTTCCTTAGTGTTGATTTAATTAGACCTGAGCCGCTTTTGATGGAAATACAAAGAACTTCCGCCACTCAAAGCATTTCTTCGGAGCCAAATAACCCGCCAAAGGATTTCTCCAAACTACAACCGGGTTCTTCACTTAATGCAGTAGTGCTCGAAAAATCGGCTGACAACACCTATACCCTCAAATTACCCGATGGACGGCTGCTCCACGCCCAGACCCAAAATGAACTGCAACCTGGGCAAGTGCTAAAACTCGAAGTTGTTAAACCTGGGGCTGTGCCTGAATTAAAAATTGTTTTGCCAACACTTACCGGCCAAACGACACCATTAGATGTTCAAAACGTATTACGGCAGATGTTACCGAAACAGGTCAATTTGACTGATTTCGCGCTTGCTTTAAGACAAGTTGCCAACATGGCAACAGACAAGTCAAGCCCAGTAAGCACGTCGATACAGCAAGCACTAGGGTCATTATTATCAAAAGAAGACTTAATGACGGCCGAAGGGCTGAAGCAGGGAGTCAACAATTCCGGTGTTTTTCTGGAAGCCAAAATAGCCCATCAGCTAACGCCGCAAGGCGATATAAAAGCAAGTTTACTCACTTTGGCGAATGCGTTGCAAAAAGCAACGTTAAATCAGGTTAGCAATCCTACATTTGCATCAGCATTGCCCAACGGTAGCGCCGAAATGCTGAGCCAAAGCAATACCTTGTTAGCCAAAACAGAAGGCGCAATTGCCCGGATTGTGCTCGACCAACTGGCCTCATTGCCACAAACCAATGAACCACAAAACACCTGGCAAATTGGCATCCCGTTTACTGATGGGGTGCACACGGATACGGTCAATTTAAAAATTGCTAATGAAGGCAAACCGAACCAAGCCCCTAATAAAGCGAATTGGTCTGTGGTGCTTGAGCTTAATCCGCCAGGAATGGGGATAGTCCATTGTAAAATCAGCTTAAATGACGATAAAGTAGATACCTATTTCTGGAGCGATGTCCAACCTAGCCTAACGCAAGTGGAGGATCACCTTGACCTTCTTGCCAAAGGTTATACCGAGGCGGGCTTGACGGTTGGCAACCTTAATGTGGTGGATAATCCGCTGACCCAAACTGATTCCCCTGACAAAGCGTTGCTGGCGGGTCTTTTGGATGAATTCGCATGAAAGATGTCATCAATCCCCCCGACATCGCCATTGCATTAAATTATGATGGCAAACGTGCACCCAGGGTAACCGCCAAAGGCCAGGGTGAAATCGCGGGACAAATCATCGGGTTGGCTAAAGCACATAATATCCCGCTACACACCGATGTGGCTTTAGTAAAGGTGTTATCCAAGCTGGACTTGGGCGATGAAATTCCGCGCGAATTATACTTAGCTATCGCTGAAGTGATTGCGTTTGTGTATATGCTCAGTGGCAAGCAGCCTGGCGACAAGTAATACTTGCACAAACCAGACAACTTTCAAATCTAAACCCTAGTTGTGGCCATATGCCTCAATAATGCCAGACATCGCTGAAAGCGGTACTATTTTTTCAGCCCCCCCTAATTTAATAGCCTCTTTCGGCATACCAAAAACAACACACGTTTGTTCATCCTGAGCCACAGTACGCGCACCCGCATCAAACATTTCCTTTAAACCGCGTGCACCGTCATCGCCCATGCCTGTCATAATAATGCCTAAGGCATTTTTTCCCGCATATTTAGCCACCGAACGGAATAACACATCCACCGAAGGTTTATGCCGGTTAACTGGCGGGCCATCCAAAATTTCAACGTGATATTGTGCACCGCTTAATTTCACGGCCAAATGCTTACCACCCGGCGCAATCAACGCACGGCCTGGAATTATCCGGTCACCATGCTTTGCCTCCAGCACTTCGATGGCACAAATATTATTTAAGCGTGCCGCAAAAGCACCGGTAAACTTTTCTGGCATGTGTTGGACGATGACAATCCCTGGGCTTACGCGTGACAATTGGGTAAGGATAGCCTGTAACGCTTGCGTGCCTCCCGTCGATGTCCCGATGGCAACAAACCGGTCCGTCGTGGTGCCAATTGAGCGCGAACTATTATCAGTTGGTTTCGGCGTAAAATCTTGGGATGGCTTGACCAAACTTCTGGTGTTAGTCATGGCCTTCATATGCCGCATATCAGCAAGGGCCGCCCCTTTTATTGCGTTGATGATTTGGCCAAAATCGTCAGTCAGGAAATCTTTTAAACCTACTTTTGGTTTTGTGACTATTTCAACCGCACCGGCAGCCAACGCCTGCATAGACGTTTCGGCCCCTTTTTCTGTTAACGTTGAACAGATCACCACAGGGGTTGGGCGCACCGACATAATTTTCTTTAAAAAGGTAATGCCATCCATGCGTGGCATTTCCACATCCAACAACAAAACATCGGGCCAATCCTGATTCATCCGCGTCATTGCAAAAATCGGGTCGGATACAGCCCCTAGTACCTGAATGCTTGGTTCTTTGCCCAACAAAGATGTCATGACCTGACGTACTACAGCAGAATCATCTACGATTAAGACTTTAATTTTGCCTTGGTTCATTTCTAGTTCCCGTTTACGTGTTGCACCCAAACATCACCGCTCCACAGATCGAGGATCACGTTACGATGCCCATTTCCACCCAGGTGGGAAGAAGATAAATTAAACCCATGGTGCAATAATAGTTTTTTCCCTGATTGAATGTTTTTTTCAGGAATATTATGGTTATTTTTTAGACCAAAACCTTCGAATTGGTTACCGCCGCCAAACATTTTCACGACATATTCGCAAGGGTGCGTACCGGCACTCCTTATCTCGTGCATAAACAACTGTAACGCTTTGTCAGCATACCGGCCGTCAAGCTCATCATTGGAGGATGCTACCTGCCGTTCCTCTGGCAGCAAATAATGGCACATACCACCAATCCTGAATTGGGGATGCCACACTGTTATCGCGACACATGACCCTAATAATGTCCTTATCCGAGCCTCATTATCGCCAAAATAAAAATCCCCCGGCTTCAAAAAAACATCAAAAACAAAATCAGGTGGCTTCACAGCGGCTTTTGATAAATTGAAGGCTTGATCATTTTTAAAGATGTCTTGAAGCCATTAAGCGACTCCGTATGGCTGATGATAAAATGGCCACCCGGCAATAAATAGCGTTGCAGGCGGTCTAGTACACGTTGTTTGGTGTCCTGTTCAAAATAAATCATTACATTACGCAAGAAAATGACATCAAACATCCCTAAATCGGGAATTTCCCCGATAAGATTAGCGTGTTCAAATTTAACGCGCTTACGGATACTAGGATCGATTAATAAAAAACCGTCGTAATCATCGACGCCCTTTAGACAGTATTTTTTAAGCAGGCCAGGTGGAATGTTTTCTGAAGCGGACAAAGGATATAAACCATCCCTTGCTTTTTCCAATACGCGTGAAGAAATATCGGTGCCGATAATTTCCCATTGATTGGATGGGAAATATTCTGCCAATAATAACCCTAAAGTATAAGCTTCTTCCCCAGTGGAGGATGCGGCACTCCATACTCTAAGCGGTTTTGAAAGTGGATGCTTAGGTACGATTTGCGAACAAAAATAGTCGAAATGCTGCGGCTCGCGGAAAAAGTAGGTTTCATTTGTGGTCAGCAAATCGACAGCTAATCTCAACTCAACTTCATTGCCGGATTGGCTCAAACTACGGAAGTATTCACCGTAAGATTGGTAATTATGCATGCGCAGCCGTTTTTCAAGCCGCCCCATAACCATAGCTTGTTTGCCGTCTTTTAACTGGATGCCAGTGCGCTCATTCAAAAACCGGCTGATCCAATTGAATTCATCGGCGTTTAAGGGCTCAATTCTGGTGACATGTAGATTGTTACTTTTCAATTGCATGACGGTATTTTTTTCAATGATTACTTTCATAAGTGTTAACACTTATGAAAGTAGCAGGTCTTTCCGTAAATGGGGAAATACGGCGACGTTTTACTTGACCGAGATCACAAATTTTTCAATAAGGCCTAAAACTCATCCTTGAGAATAATCCCTTAATAATATTCTCTTTATACTGCGCCAACTGATTGTGAGACAGTAGGGTTTACAAGCGTTTGCCCTAGCGTGGCCATTTCGTTGACAGACAATACAGTTTCCACAGCCAGCATCACGATGAACTTGCCTTCTTTCTTAGCCATGCCAATGATAAATTCGGGCCGGATCGCCGCACCAAAGCTCGGCGGCGGCTCGATCATATCCTCGGCTATGTCGACCACTTCGTTCACCGCATCGACGATGATACCGATATCGGTCACCTTGTCGCTGCTGTCTTCGTTCTGCCCCAATGTCTCGACGATGACGATACTGGTGCGTTTCGCCAGGGCGGTGTTGCCATGGCCAAACCGGGACAATAAGTCCACTACCGGCACGACCCGCCCCCGCAGGTTGATGACCCCACGGATAAAGTTGGGCATCATCGGCACTTCGGTCAAGCGGTCGTAAGCGATGATTTCCTTGATGTTGAGGATACCAACCGCATAGGTTTCCCCATTCAGTAAAAAAGTCAAATATTGCCCCGGCTGGGCTATAGTTTGATGGTTGACCACTTGCCGTTGCGGCGATGCTGCTTGCAGTGCTGTATTCATGAGTTCTCCTTAAAAACGTTGGAATTTGCTTTCATCAAACATCAATTCAGAAGCTGGCACACGCTTCCCTGAAATTGTTGATTTAGACACCTTCGGTTGAGGCCCGCCCATTAATTTGCGGTTGGGGCTACGCCGCTCGGCTTGACCAATGTTAAAAAACTCCATCAAGTCTTGTAGCTGTTCAGCCTGGCTTGTCATCTCCTCAGCAGTTGCCGCCAATTGCTCACTGGCAGAAGCGTTTTGCTGGGTAATCTGGCTCATTTGGTTCATCGCCGTATTGATCTGGTTAGCACCGGAGGATTGCTCAATCGAAGCCGCCGCAATCTCCTGAACAAGATCGGAAGTTTTGCCAATACCGGGAACGATGGTATTGATCAATTCGCCCGCACGCTCTGCGGCTTTGACACTAGCTACCGCGAGATCACCAATTTGCTGTGCCGCCACTTGGCTACGCTCGGCGAGTTTGCGCACTTCAGCCGCGACGACGGCAAAACCTTTACCGTGGTCACCGGCCCGCGCTGCTTCAATGGCGGCGTTCAACGCCAGCATGTTGGTTTGGTAAGCAATATCGTCAATGATGCTGATGCGGTTAGCGATTTCTTTCATTGCGTCTACTGTTTGTTTGACCGCTTCACCGCCTTCCACCGCCTCTTTCGCGGCTTTGGTCGCCATACCGTCGGTTATTTTAGCGTTTTCGGCATTTTGGTTGATGCTCGCCGCCATTTGCTCTACGCTAGCACTAGTTTCATCAACACTTGCCGCCTGTTCACTGGTCGCTTGCGATAACGATTGTGAGGTCGCACTAACTTGTTCAGAAGCATTACTCAATTGCTCGGTAGCGTTAATAACCTCACTTATAGTTTGTGCCAATTTGGCGGCGGTATTATTGGTGGCAATCCGCAACTCTTCGATTTGCCCGCGATACTGGGTAGTAATTTGTAGCGTCATATTGCCTTGTTCCATACCGACCAGCATAGTACGGACTTCATTCAAGGGCCCAATTACCGCATTTAGCGTATCGTTTATACCCTCTACTAATTTACGGAAATCGCCCTGATGCTTTGTTGCATCTGCACGTATATCAAGCTGACCCTCCGTAGCTGCTTTGGATAACATGCCGGTATCGGCTATAACCGCTTTCAGGTTGCTGCGCACTAGCTCAATGGTCTCATTAATAAAGGCGTTTTTACCAGGAAGCTGTTCCAATGGCGCATCGAAGTTACCTTGGCCAAACGCTTTAATGACAGCCATAGTTTTATTGTTGACTGAAATATGGCCACTGACCATATCGTAGATACCTTGTGCCATGACTTGGAAATCACCAGAAAGTTTTTTAGTATCGGCAACAAGACTATTCTCATCTGTATCAAGCTCATTACCCATCCGATTCATTTCCGAAACCAGCGTTTTGATGCTGTCACTCATTGTATTCATGGCCACCATCACACTGCTGGTGTCGCCAGTTTTTAATTCAATTTTACTATTGAGATCGCCTACGGCAATACGGTTAGCTAGCGTAGCAACAACAACCGGCTCGCCTCCGAGACAAGACGTCAACCGCGCATAAAGACGCAAGTATAAAAATGCGATTAATGTAACGGCAACCAAGCTGGCAATGACCACAAACCCGCGTAACTGGGAAATTTGTTCGCTTAATTGTACTTTCGACTGCGCCGCTTCATCCTCCATAGGTTTGCTAAATGCACTCATGCTATCGATCAATGCCGCAGAACGGGCATCGAAACCCGTATCAGATTGCTTCATAATCTGGTTACCCGCTGCACGACCTTCAGCAACATAAACATTGGCCATCTTGATACCGATATCGTTAAACAACCGTAACTTTTCACTAACGCCTTGCAATACCTGTCGTTTATCTGGTTGAAGATTTTGTAGCTCTGAAAGCAACCGGTTACTTTCAACAAAGTGATTTTTTGCCTCGTCGAATCCGCCAGGATCACCCGTTGCGCTGACATCAGTCAGAAACTGTTGGATTTGCGAAACATGATATTGCAGGATATGGCTTGCATCGACTGCATTGACTAATTTTGCAGAACGGTCGCTCAGGTCAGAGACCTTACCCACCATCAAAATGCACACAAAAACTTGTATAACAGCGATGGCTACCAGCAAGCTTATTAACCACGTGCTAGCCCGCTTTAAATTAAAAGCCTGCTTACCCTCACCCAAACTCGATATAAGGGGTTTATGGGGTGATAGATTACTGTTCATCGTTGCGTCCTCATTGTGTGCGTATTTTGTCTAGAGCAACTATAGCTCAATCTACGACCGGCCATTGTGTTGTAGCGACTTATATCGTCACTTTTCACCATAGCTTCTAGAAACGCTGGAATTTGCTTTCGTCCAACATGAGTTCGGAAGATGGCGTTCGTTTTGCCGAACCCTTCAATTTAGCACTCTTCGGCTCAGCGGTGCCCATCAACTTACGGTTCGGACTTCTTCTCTCGCCTTGCCCAATGTTAAAAAACCCCATCAGGTCTTTAAGCTGTTCGGCTTGGCTCGTCATCTCTTCAGCGGTCGCCGCCAGTTCTTCGCTAGCCGAGGCGTTTTGTTGAGTGATCTGGTTCATTTGGCTCATGGCACTGTTAATTTGGTTAGCACCGGAGGATTGTTCTATAGAGGCGGCGGCGATCTCCTGGACTAGATCAGAAGTTTTACCAATACCTGGAACAATCGTATTGATCAATTCACCTGCGCGTTCTGCCGCTTTTACGCTATCTACCGCCAAATCGCCAATTTCTTGCGCGGCAACTTGGCTGCGCTCGGCAAGTTTTCGGACTTCAGCCGCAACCACCGCAAAACCTTTACCGTGGTCACCAGCCCGCGCCGCTTCAATCGCTGCATTCAAGGCCAACATGTTGGTCTGGTAAGCGATGTCGTCAATGATGCTGATACGGGTAGCGATTTCTTTCATCGCGTCCACAGTTTGTTTCACCGCTTGACCGCCTTCCACCGCTTCCTTAGCCGCCTTGGTCGCCATGCCATCGGTCACTTTGGCGTTCTCGGCATTCTGGTTGATGCTTGCTGCCATCTGTTCGATGCTGGCACTGGTTTCATCCACACTCGATGCTTGCTCACTGGTGGCTTGCGATAAAGACTGCGAAGTGGCACTGATCTGCTCAGAAGCGTTACCTAACTGCTCCGTAGCATTAATAACCTCACCAATAGTTTGCGATAGTTTTTCAACAGTACCATTCACACTATGCTTGAGCTGCTTGAACACACCATCGTAATCCTTGCTGATAGTTTCATTTAATACACCCTGTTCCATCGCCTCCAAAACCCGCAATACATCACTGATAGCGGAGTCGGTTACACTAACAACCTGGTTAAGGCCTTCCGCCGATTGCTTGTAGAAACCTTCTTTGCCGTCAACCGTAATCCGTCCAGAAAAATCTCCGGCAGCGGCTTCGGAAACAAGTTTCTCAATCTCCTTCTCAGCAAAAACTTCCGATGTGCGGTCTACCCATTCCAGGACTGTGCCTATCCGATCGCCACCCGGCGCATAAATCGGACTAGCGCTTAATTTAAACATCATTTCACCGACGGTTATCTGAGTAACATGAGTTCCACGTAAACTGCCCAATAAATTACGTTGATGGCTAGGGCTTTTATGGAACATGTCAAAATTAACACCAATAATATTATCTGCGCTAAATTGTGGAATTGCCTTTCGCATATTGCTTTCAGCTTTGCGCATTAAACTTTCAGTTGATGTATTCATATAACGGATAATACCGTCATTATCCGCCATCATTACATTAACTGAAGCATTGTCGAGGGTCGACTTAAGGTTCGTGGCAACCGCTGCCGCAGCTGCTGCATCCTTCAATTGTTGGCGGGTAATTTCGATCACATTGTTGATAAATGCTTTCTTGCCCGGCAATTGCTCCATCGGGGCATCAAGATTACCTTCACCGAATTCTTTTATACAGGCCATAGCCTTCTTCTTCACCGCGATGTGTCCGGCCACCATGTCATTGACACCTTGTGCCATGACTTTAAAATCACCTTGGAATTTGGCGGTGTCCATTGCTACGTCGATATCGCCCGCGTCGTGCTCTTGGCTCATGTGATTCATGTCGGCGATAAAGCCTTTGACATTGCTACGCACCAGTTCGATGGTATCGTTGATGAACGCCTTCTTGCCCGGCAATTGCTCCATCGGCGCATCGAAGTTGCCTTCACCGAATTCTTTGACCACCGCCATCGCTTTTTTCTTCACGGCAATGTGTCCGGCCACCATGTCATTGACACCTTGTGCCATGATTTTAAAATCACCTTGGAATTTGGCGGTGTCCATCATGACGTCGATATCACCATTCTCATGCTCATCGCTCATGGTGACCATTTCGTCAATAAGCGCTTTTAAATTGTCCTGGGTACGCTTCATTCCTGCCATAATACTGGACGTATCACCAGCATTTAGCTTGATAGGAGTGTTTAAATTACCTGATGAAATTTGCGAAGCCAAATCAGATACCAGACCGAGTTCGCCGCCAATTTGTGCTTTCAAACTACGAATCAACAAAAAACCAAATCCACTGACCAACACACTAACCAGTAGCGAAAAGCCAATATTAGTCGCAGATGCCGATTCATTACCATAATTAGAAGCAGTAACAATTTTATCTATCTGGTACTGACATAAACCCGCCATCACAAAAAGTGCGATAACTGTCAAGGCAAGGACACTATTTAGTTTTTGTATGATCGTCATGCAAAGATCCTCTTAATTTTGAAAATTGGTTGCTCAAACAACTATTCATAACAACCCGTATTTAATTTGTTAAAAAGACTTATGTTAGTTCAAGTAGGATGCTAAATCCGCTTAACTATTCTCATTTCGAGAAACAAAAAATATCAAAATGAGCTTAACGGCAACAGTACATAAGCCTTACTTAAAATCGTTGAAACTTAGTTTCGTCAAACATCAATTCAGAAGCTGGTACTCGCTTGCCGGAACCCGAAGCCTTCGGTTGTGGCGTTCCCGTTAGCTTACGGTTTGGCCCGCGACGTTCTGTTTGTGATTGCCCGATGTCAAAGAAGCCCATCAGTTCGCGCAGTTGTTCGGCTTGGCTTGTCATTTCTTCAGATGTCGCGGCTAATTCTTCGCTGGCAGATGCGTTTTGCTGGGTGATCTGGCTCATTTGGTTCATCGCCGTATTGATCTGGTTAGCACCGGAGGATTGTTCTATCGATGCCGCCGAAATTTCCTGGACCAGATCGGAAGTTTTGCCAATACCTGGAACAATCGTATTGATCAATTCACCTGCGCGTTCTGCCGCTTTTACGCTATCCACCGCCAAGTCGCCAATTTCTTGCGCGGCAACTTGGCTGCGCTCGGCAAGTTTTCGGACTTCAGCCGCAACCACCGCAAAACCTTTACCGTGGTCACCGGCTCGCGCCGCTTCAATCGCTGCATTCAAGGCCAACATGTTGGTCTGGTAAGCGATGTCGTCAATGATGCTGATACGGGTAGCGATTTCTTTCATCGCGTCCACAGTTTGTTTCACCGCTTGACCGCCTTCCACCGCTTCCTTAGCCGCCTTGGTCGCCATACCATCGGTCACTTTGGCGTTCTCGGCATTCTGGTTGATGCTTGCTGCCATCTGTTCGATGCTGGCACTGGTTTCATCCACACTCGATGCTTGCTCACTGGTGGCTTGCGATAAAGACTGCGAAGTGGCACTGATCTGCTCAGAAGCATTGGTTAATTGTTCGGTTGCACTGATGACATTACTGATGATTTCAGTCAAACGACCCATGGTTTCGTTACAGTTTTCTTTAATAACTTTATACGACCCATCAAAATCACCTTCGATCGGTTGCCGTAAATTACCTTCTGCCATACGTTTCAAGCCATCTACTGTCTCATTGATGATTTGCTCAACACTATTAACCATCGAATTGATTGACTGACTTAAATCTAAATAGAACCCGGTTCGCCCCTCCAAGCTTATCCGCTCCGCCAAGTCACCATTGGAAGCCGCACCAACAATTTTTGACACTTCTTTTAACATAGCTTGGGTGGCTTCCATTTCGGCGCCAAGTTTAATTTGCATAGCATCTAAGCCAGCCAATACCTTGCTGACTTCATCTTCGCCTGGAATAGTAATGGCTGTGTCATAGCGGCCATTGGAAATATTACTAAATGCTTGCAAAGCCTGATCGAGCGGGCGGGTAATCGAACGACTGATTAACACGCCAAGCCAAAGCAACAGGACGATGGAACCACCCAGCAATGCCAGTGATGCGAAACGGATAGTCTCAAACCGTTGTTGGCCTAATTCATATTCAGCTTTGGCCACATCGAATTGCAAACCTTTCAATTTCTCGATATCAGTATCTGCTTCAGTATAAAGGCCTTTGATTGTCTCGCCCAGATTTTCCGTTTCAGCAAAGTCATTTGCTCGCAAGGCTTGTCGCAAAGGCTGGAAGGCTTGCGTAATCAATTTTTCCTTAGATTCGGCAAACTTTGCCGCCAGTATCTTTTCTTCCGGTGTCAGATAAGTCGCCATGTAGCCTTTCCAAAGAGACTCGATGGTTTCAATGTTTTTGCCAATATCATCCGCCGCCTTTTTTGCATCTTCCGCATTCATCTTGCGGCTTGGCTGAGACCCTGTTGATAAGACAATCTCAGCATCATTGATAGTGAAAAGCATCTGGACTCGGCTATCAATCATCAGTTCGTTGATCATAGCCAAATCTTTTACCGGTAATACGCGGTCTTCATAAACAGTTTTTAAGCTGGCTTGAGTCTGGCTTAGACCGACAACACCCAATGCACCCAACGTAATGGCAACGACTAGGGCAATCCCTATTAACCCATATAAACGCATACCAACATTCAGTTTTTGAAACATCTTTTTCTCCACACGATGTAATCGTTAATTACATTTGATTAACAAATTAATATTTTTTTATAACGCACCGGATATACAATTTTTTTTGGGGAATGTAGTCATTTTGCTACGTCACCAATATTCCCCAGAGCCTTGAAAATATTATGCCTCGGCATACTGCGGTATTGCTTTTGGAGCCGTGTGCTTGTGTTGCGCGTAATATTGCACTAAGACCTGTACATCGATAATTAAAGCGACTTCGCCACTGCCAAGAATAGTGGATCCACCAATCCCTTGGACATGGTTAAATAATTTACCTAACGGCTTAATCACCGTCTGGAATTCACCCAATAATCGGTCTACAACGATGCCAGTTTTGCTGCCACCTGAATTGACGACGACCACGTTCTCGCGCCGCGAGGGTTCGCGTTTAATGTTGAAAAATTTGCCTAAACGGATAAATGGCAGCACTTCGCCCCGCAAATCCATGTAATCGGCATAAAAGCTCTCGGTGGGCAATTCGACACATTCAACGATACGGTCTTGCGGAATGACAAAAAACGAATTACCGACCGCGACCAGAAAGCCATCGATAATTGCTAACGTCAAGGGTAAATGGATCCTTATGGTAGTGCCTTCACCGGCAATGCTGTTGATTTCGATGGCACCACGCAGCGCGGTAATATTCTGCTTCACCACGTCCATACCGACACCGCGGCCGGATAGGTTAGAAATTTGATCTGCCGTGGAAAATCCAGGCTCAAAGATCAGCCCGTAAATATCTTTATCACTGAGGTTGGCTCCCGGCTGAACCAGCCCTCGTTCAAGCGCTTTGGCCAGGATCTTGTCCCGGTTAAGCCCGCCGCCGTCATCGCTAACTTCGATAACAATCGAGCCTGATTCATGGTATGCATTCAGGGTTAATTTACCTTTCGCTGGTTTACCGCGCTCTGCACGGATTTGGGCGTTTTCAATACCATGATCCATGGAATTGCGGACAAGGTGCATCAGCGGATCACCTATTTGTTCGACTACCGATTTATCAACTTCGGTATCACCGCCAGAAATCACCAAAGCGATATCTTTGCCTATCTCAGCACTGACATCACGGACGACGCGCTGGAAACGGTTGAATGTTGCACCTATGGGAACCATGCGTAGTTTTAACGCGCTATCGCGGACATCTTCGACCAGCCCAATGATTTGGGCATTGGCTTCCAACAACACCGTATCCTTTATTTGCTCCGCACGTAAATTCGCTGCGGCACATGAAATAACTAATTCGCCAACTAAATCAATCAATTTATCCAGCTTGTCCGCATCGACCCGAATACTCTGGTTTTCCCTAGCCTTTGCATCCTTGATTTGCTTTTGCTTTTCCAGCGCCGCATCGACGATAGGCTGCGGTACGGTTTGCGTTTCAACCAATATCGCACCGATAGGCTGATTAGCTGCTTCATTAGGATTTTGCTGTTGTTGGAGCTGTAAACTTGACTCAAGCTCCTGCCTGGTCAATACGCCACTAGCGATGAGAAGCTCACCCAGGCAACGCTCGTCCTCAGGCAAACTGCGGATCAACTCAATATAGGTATTTAGGCAGCTATTGGGCGGCAAAATATGGATAATGCCATCTTCCCGCACAAATTCGAAGACCGCTTCAATTGCTTCTTTTCCGGCATCACTTTGCAGATCAATTTCAAATCCTAAGTAACAGGTTTCAGGATCCATGTCAGCGGCTTCAGGCAAGCTGTCTGTTATCGTGGTAATTGAAACGATATGGCCGACCGTCGATAAGTACCGGATAAAAGCCAGAGGATCCATACCATTCCGAAGTGAGTCTTTACCAAATCGTAATGAGAGGTGCCAATTACCGCTTTGCGCACCATCTGCCTTATTCTTATCTTTTTCGATTTCAACATTGCCAGCGGCTAACGCGACTGGCGACGGGCTGATCTCTTCATGAGCCATATAGGGTGTCAATTGCTCAAGCAACAACTCACCTTGATGAGTCAGAATTTCATCCTCCGTAAGTTGTCCCTCGGCGAGGGCTTCAATTAACAAAGAGATGTGGTCTCGACAGTTTAACAAGGTAGCCACCAGTTCGTTTGACACCTGAATCTGGCCTTCGCGTAAAATATCCAGCACGTTTTCGACAACGTGGGTAAACCGGACAATATGATCCAATCCAAATAAACCCGACGAACCCTTGATAGTATGGGCAGCCCGAAATATGGCGGCGATAGTGTCCGTCGGATCGTCTTGCTGCTCTAAACTGATAAGGTCATCTTCCATTGTCTGCAACAGCTCTTGGCTTTCGATGATAAAAGTTTGTAATGCTGCTTGCATTTCTTGATCAAAACTCATATAGCATGACCCTTATTGTTATCTATAGATAGCGTCATTGATGACTGGTTTAGTAATTGGATAGTATTAGGCTTAATACCAAGATCAACAGAGTCATCACCTCCGATCAGAAGCAAGACATTACCTAAGAAAAACCAACTGCCCACCAGGAGCAACTTAAGATGTGATAGGTCTTGCAAAATAGGAATTCGCTGCCGATTCTTTGTAGTTGAATAACTAGAGTTACAGTTAGGTTGCTCTTGTTCCATCTAAATTACTCCTAATCTCCGCTTATAAATAAGGGATCGCCAAATGCGGTCGTTAAATTAGCTAATTCGAGCACCTCCATAACTGCATTACTGTGCATAGTAATCTTGAGTTTTTTTTGCTTTCGTGCCGCTTCTTGCTTAGCCATTATCAATAATTGCGTGCCTGCCGTGTCGAGCTCGGAAACCTCAGACAGGTTAATTTCAAGTTCTGATCCTGAGTTAATATAAGCTAGCAGCTGATCCTTTTGTTCCGCTGCCGTATAGATGGTCATTTCGCCCTTTATATCGAGTGGTTGCATCAATAACACCCTATTTATCTAGTATTACCTATCATGGGCTACTAGTGCTTACTGAAAAATTCGTGAAAAGATCCCTTACAGATTTTTGCAAGGAATTACTCGGGTTAAATTGGAAAATTCCTTTCGATAGCCCTGCCCTAAAAAACTAAGGTCATTCAAATAATTTATTTGAGCTTTATAGTTTTATGTGCGGCAATAATCGAAATAATTAACATTCAGACCCCTTTTCACCCTCATACAGCTATTTTATTTACTTAAAAAGCATAGTTGTTGTTTGGCATATTACAAATAACACCCCTTTGTCAACCGCGATAAATTCATTTTCTTATCGCTCATCGTGCTTACGGTTACTATCGCGGTATTCACTATACTTTTCGGTATAACGAATAAACCGTAGAAAATTAAGTTGGCGATATGCCTTTAAGCTCGGATCCATAGCCTATAATTCAGAATAATATCTAACGCTCTACTATTATTCAGTCTGGAAATGGCCATTTGCTTTGACTGTTACCTGGCTTAATTCTAGTCATTTCGTGTGCACAGGCAACATCTGACCGTGAGTAAATATTGAAATTGTGAATCGGTTCACTAACTTTAACTATCTGCTTGTTTTAATGAAAAAAATAAACTATTTTTAGCGGAAACAAAGAGGATTCTATGCGTACGCCCGACAACCCGAACAGCAACCCTATTTTGTTCGCGTTGATTCCGGTTTTTCCAAGCATTTTTTTTAGCCTCATTCTTGTTTCGCAACAAGGTATTTCGTCAACCAGCGTATCATTTGCTTTTCTGATGATACTTTTTAGTTTAGTGGGCAGTTACTTTATTTTGGTATGGCACACCGACCAATTGGAAAAACTAGACAATTATCATCAAAAAAAATATTTAGAAGGATTAAACATGCTGAAGTCTTATACCGTTGAGCTGGAACGGTTAGTGCTGATGGTTGAACCTAAGCTTGCCGAACAAATAGTGGCTGCAAAAGATCTTACTGAGCAGGAAGTTTCGACGTTGATACGACGGTTCTCAACGATTAATGAGGAACTCAAACACATCTTCGAGTTCGCCGACTTAGCTGTAGACGGCGAAGAATCAGAAGAACTTAAAAATCTCAAAAGTAGCGTCGGTAAAATACGCAAAGAAATTGATATCGTTTTAGAAACATTGCAATTTCAAGATAGGGTCAGTCAAATTTTGGCGCTGGTGCAAACCAACTTAGCCACATTAAGGGATAACCTAGAACATATTCAACAACAAGGCCAAGATCGCCATAAAAAAATGCTAAATGTGGAAGAAGTAGTTAGCCAGATGCAGACCCAATACGAAACAGTTAAACAGCGCAATAGCCGCCCAACAACCAAACATCAGCCGGCTGACGACTTAACCTTTTTTTAATCTAAACAGGAATAAACGAACATGGCAAAAACAATTATGATTGTTGATGATTCGGCATCAATGCGGCAAGTCGTCGGTATCGCCTTACGGGACGCAGGGTACGACTTAATTGAGGCCGGCGACGGTAAAGAGGCGCTTAAAAAATTAGATGGTACCAAAATCCATCTCATTGTAAGTGATATCAATATGCCGAATATGGATGGCATAACCTTTGTCAAAGAGGTCAAACAACATCCAAAATACAAATTCACCCCCATTATTATGCTGACCACGGAAGTCAACCAAGCAAAAAAGGAAGCCGCAAAAGAAGCTGGTGCTAAAGCTTGGGTAACCAAGCCTTTTCAGCCTAAGAATTTATTAGAAGCGGTGTCTAAGCTAATTGCGCCTTAAGCATTTATTCCGGTTATGCTAGATGCCTTTTTACCTATAAGTTTTTTGATAGCCTAAAGGCAACCGATACGGTCAATCTTGGGACGTTCACGGGCAATCCATTTCATCGCGTATTTCCTGCCAGCCATAGCGGACGCAACTTAACGGCATTTTCCAAGCGTACCGTTACCGTTTCCCAGTGGATGTTTTTGAAAAACGCATCCAGGTAAGCCGGGGCTTTTGCGCCATAATCCATCTGGTATGAATGCTCATACATATCAAGCACCAGAATCGGTAGCGTAGCGTTAGGCGCATGCAAATGATCCCCCTGCCAGTAATTTTCCAACACGCCACTGTGCAAATTGTAACCGAGCGTCACCCAACCCGAACCGCCGCCTAAGCCTGCACCCATACGTTTGAACTCTTTCTCCCAGGTGTTGGCCGAGCCGAACGCATCCGACAACAATTTGATGAAAGCGGCATCCGGTTTGCCGTGACCGCCTAAATTACCGAAATACAATTCATGCAAGACGACCGAGCCGGTGCGCATGAGGTGTTCCCGTTTAAGGTCGTTATAGATAAAGGGCGGCGTGTCGTCATCGTCTAATAAAGCGACCAATCGTTGTTTGACAGTATTCAGCGCTTTGACTGAACCCCCGTAGTTGTTTTCCCAATGGGATTTGATTAACTTCTCAGACAGGCCGTCGAGCTTGGCGGGGTCGAACGGCAGCGGTTTCACTTCGTGACTGGCGGCAAATGCGCTGGGGATGTTTTTGGTAATTGTCGTCTCCTTTGCCGATTTGGCAAACAGTGTTTGGGAATTTAGCGATGCTACGGTAGCACCAGTGGTGACAGTCGCGATAAATTCACGGCGGGTATATTTTGAGCTCATAGCAATACTCCTGCCTGTTCTAACCAGGGTTTGAGGTAAGTGACCGACAATCCAGCGATACCGCAGAGGGCGATCACTGGGATGACACCGGCTTTATAACGCAGTAAAGCCAGTAATGCGGACAAGCCAATCAGTGCGGCCACCGCATCAAAACGGCCTTGGAAACCTTGCGGCCAAAATACGTGATAGGCAAAAAATGCCGCTAGGTTGAGGATAACGCCGACCACGGCGGCGGTGATACCGGTCAACGGTGCGGTAAACTTCAAATTACCGTGGGTCGATTCGACCAAAGGCCCACCTGCTAAAATGAACAGGAAACTGGGTAAAAAAGTAAAGTAGGTCACAACACAAGCCGCCGTTGCACCGGCCAGAAAAAGTTGGTCAGCGCCAAACAATTCCTTAGTCCAACCGGCCACGAAACCGACAAAAGTAACGACCATAATTAACGGTCCCGGTGTGGTTTCGCCCAAAGCCAAGCCGTCGATCATTTGATGGGCAGTCAGCCAATGATAATGTTCCACTGCCCCTTGATAGACATAAGGCAATACGGCGTAAGCGCCGCCAAAGGTCAGCAGCGCCGATTTGGTGAAAAACCAACCCATCTGGGTCAATGCCCCGTCCCAACCGTAACGGCCACATAATAAGCCGATTACGCCGCCCCAAAGAATTAAGCCGATCACTATCAGCTTGCCTAAGCGTTTCCTGCTGAATTTGGCGTGTTCAGGAGTCGGGGTGTCGTCATCGATCAGTGCCTTACCATAACTTTGTTTTGCGCTGCCGTGACCGCCACCGGTGGCAAATTTCTGGGGCGTAAACTTTCCCCCCAACGAACCTAACAAACCTGCTATCAAAACAATCAACGGAAACGGCGCATCGAATACGAAGATAGCAACAAATGCCAAGCCAGCGATTGTCCACAGCAACTCGTTTTTCAAAGCGCGGGAACCAATGCGATAGGCTGCGAACAAGACAATGGCTGTAACTGCTGGTTTAATGCCGTAAAGCACTCCCGCCACTGTGGGTAAATGGCCAAATGCCAGATAAATCCAGCTTAGGCCAATCAGGATGATGAGGGACGGCAGCACGAACAAGCTACCCGCTATTATTCCGCCCCAGGTACGATGCATTAGCCAACCAATGTAAATCGCCAACTGTTGGGCTTCAGGACCCGGCAGCAACATACAATAATTGAGTGCATGCAGGTAACGCTGTTCGGAAATCCAGCGTTTTTTCTCGACTAAATCCTGGTGCATGATGGCAATTTGCCCGGCAGGCCCACCGAAACTGATGAAACCCAGTTTTAACCAATACCAAAAGGCTTGGCCTAATGAAACAGAAGGTGGCGGCATTTGTGATGGATCGGGTTGGTTCATAGATCGATTCCTACAAAAGCCTGGTAATAGGCATCAAAAATTTTGTTCGTTTCGATAAGTAAATCATCATCGGAAGACAACCGTTGCCTCATGCCCCGGATCAAGGTTTCTAAGCCAGCCGCTTCCACGACAGGAATTCCCCCTACATCTAGGTAATGTACTAGACTACCGATTCTATTTAGTGCGGAATCCTTAGCCAACCCAAAACCCCCCAGCAACACTTCAAAAGTCACTTTTGCACCGATATGCGTAAACTCAGCCCCGTCAAAATCAAATCCTAATGCATCGTCAGGACACTCAATTGGTTCAGATATCCAAATAAAACGAGCATTGGAATCGATAAAACGGTGGATTAGCCAAGCGCTGGCAAGCCGGTCAATCCAGGGACGTTGACGGGTCGCCCATATCCGGCCTTGGTAATCTTCTATATGTAACCGCCTAATTCGTCGATGCACAGCATGGGGTTCATTGGGCGAAAGGTGTTCAGTGACTGAATGTTCTAAATCTTCCAAGACAGAGGAAGCTTGCTCCTGCGCTACACGGGGAAAAAAATCCTGGAAGGCAATGGCTTCAAAATCTTTACGCAACCGATAGACCTGTTTTTGAAGTTTGGACAGATCGGCTGGTTGGATATTCAAGCCGGCGGTTTGCTGAATAGCTTTGACCAGTTTTGCGTAATCAGTTGAACGGTCGAATAGGTTTTCGAAGATTATTTGTTGTTCCTGATTTTCGCTATCTAAAGCCAGGATATGAGCATTCCCTCCACCGGCAATAATATCCTCAGCCTGAACCTGAAGCGTCTGCCGGAACTCTTTACGATAAGGCAATAAATACACACCGTCGCGCAATACGCCACAACCCAGCGCTTTGAGTGCCCGCCACACGCGCATCCTTCCGGCGGAGTTTTGGGTCGGTAGGCTGACGATAAGAATAAGCCAAGCAGGACTCATAAAATATGTTCTTTTATAACTATAATGTTTATTATTCTACATTATTAAGAATGCAACGCAAAAAAAAGGGGCATTAAGCCCCCTTCCCTTTTCATTGGTGAATTTTTATTACCATGTCACCGTTATCACCGACTTGGTATTACGGCCAGGATTGTAAACATAACCTAATGCTTCAATTCCAGTTAAGGTAAAAGTAGCCGACCCACCGTTTACTGTAGTTATCGGGGTAGCTGTTTGTTGGGCAACACCATTTGTGGCTGTTTTACTGCTGACACCACCAGAAAAAGATCCCGACCAGATCCCTTTAACTACAGCGTTGGGTATCAAGCGTCTTTTATCATCAACCACAGTAACATCTATCTTTGCTGAAACAGTCTTGCTTCTAATTACGCTCAGCCTTAAAGATGACGCAGAAAAAGTAACGGGTGGCGGTGGTGTTACCGTAACCTGAACAGATTGCGTATGTGTTAACAGAAACTCATTTGTAATTGTTAACGTCGCTGTGTAAGTACCTGTTTTGGTATAGGTATGAGCAGGCATTGGACTCGACGAATAGCCACCGTCACCAAAAGACCATTGATAACCGATGATACGGCCATTTCCCACGGAGCTTTTGGCAGAAAAATTAACCGCTAATGATGCTGGGCCAGTTAGGGTTGAAGCGGATAAGACGGCTGTTGGCGCTGCCGCAATGCCAGAGGATGTATAAGATCCAGTGATTTGATATTGCCCAACACTACCATAAGTTGAATATCCTAAATCAGCTCCTGAAGCGGTATGCGCTGAGCCTTTGACTGATAAGAAATACGTACCAGCCGATACCGTTGTGCTTATCGTAGCAGAAAGATCCGACTCCGGCGCATTTGTGCTGATTGTTGCACCACTAGCCTTATACAGGGTTAGCTTTATATCAAGGTTTGGGCCTTTCGTCGTGGGTTTTACTGTAATATTCATCATTCCACCGGCGGTATCGATCCGGTACATATCAATATCGTTAGCACTTTCAATTACGCCCGATGTTAAAATTGTCGCAGGAGTACCTGATGCCGCATTCGACAATGAACCCGCAGTCGTAAAGGTATTGCCCACATCGTCTGTCCTTTGAACAAATCCATTTGACGCCAATACTGAGAAATCATCTTGCTTATTGTTAGCATCTTGATATTCGCCTTTGCTCCATTGGCTTAGATTTTTGTAGTAACCTACTCCCATAATTGGCGCCCATGCTGTCGTGCCGGTACCATGACCAGAATAATAGCCGTTCACAGTAGTACCTACCCTTTGGCCATCATGGAATAAACCTAACGTATGTCCAGCTTCGTGCGATACGGCTTCAGCGATATATTTTTCGTTGTTCCCTAATGACTGTTGAAATACCCAAGCCGGTTGATAAGACGTGTTATTTACCATAGAAACAACCCCAACATAAGCCACACCGCCACAACTACAACTTACTGTACCGGTTTTAGTAATGACAACCCGTGTTCCATAGGTATTATCAGACGTGCTTGACCGTAGTAATGCATCTGCTGACGGCGCTTCTGTAGTGACATCAACATCGAAAGGAATGTAATCCTCAGCCACCCTACTCCAAATGCTAACTATATTACTCAACTCGTTATCATTGAAAGCTGCCGGATTACCATCCAGGTCATAAGCAGGCGCCACGATTGTTGATGCTGACCATGCCGTATTGCTGGCGGTATGACCATCAAAGTCGAGGTATATGGTTTTGCTCGCGCCAGGCTTGCTATGTAAAGCAAATGCGTTAGCGGCTGTCGTGGATAAATCGATGGGCAGCCCTGGGCTATTTGCCGTCGCACCATTCGCTGTAACTCGACCAGTAAAAGTCTCGTTGCTTGACAAGTGTTGCCCTATAGAATCATCAACGTAAAAAATACGTTTAGTTTTATCGATACGAATTGTGTTATCGGTTAATAGGAGCTCTTTAAATTTATCTGGGGTAAACCCGTGCCGTGAAGCAATTTTAGGTAAATCAGCGCCAATGTAATCGATTGCACGTTGGCCTTGGTAATTTTCCGGCATTGCCACGGATGAAACCGCATCTGGAGAAACTAGTTTTGCGTTTGCTAAAGCACTTGCAAAAGAAGGGTGCGCATCTTTGCCAGAACCATTTGCACCTGCATCGACAACTTGTTTTATTTTACCAAGTTGATCCATTTCAACAACATAATTCCGCCCGTGCATCACCGAATTAACCAATTCACGATTTTGGCCGAGATGTTTGCCAGCTAATTGCGTTTTGTCGCTGGCATAACTCAATGGAGACAAAACAAAACTCGTAGCAATAGCAGATAATACGATTCTTGATCGTATATTTTTTGAAACATTCATATCGGTCACCTTTATAAAAAATTAATCTCAACAAGCATACCAACCGAGCCAACTTGCTAAGGACGATCACATTTACTGGTGATCAAAATATAGATAAATGTGCCTATATGGGCACGTTACGGAACTCAATAATTTAAGCCGATGAGACTATAACAAAACTTTGGATATATATTTGCGACATAGCTCTAAAATTTATATCGAAAACTTACAGCTACGGTTTAGAAAAGGATTTATTTGGCCATCTCGCGTTTTTTGAGTAATGACAGGGCAAAGGCATAAGTCTCTGGAAGATCAATGAGCGCTGTTTTACTTGCTGTTTGAATCTCCTTGAATAAGCCAAGTTGGGCTTTATATTTTAAACTCCCAATCCCTAACGGCCCGATACTGCGGAAACTACCATGCGCGTAATCAACAGGTGTGCCCAAATCATGCAAATTAACCCCTAAAACCCCACTAGGGGGAACAGCATTAGTATCAGCCACCACCATTAAACTTTTAGCGTTGTTTAAATGTCCCTCCAAAATACGGATACCCGCTTTGGCTGCACAGATAATTATTTCTGTGTCAGCAATTTCTGTTGTTTTTTCTTTGTTGGTTTGTGTTGAAACCCATTGTACATCAGTCTTATAGCGCTCAAAGAAGCGCTTAGCGGCGGCTTGATCATCTTCTGCAAGTAGCTTACAGAGTTTAACGCTAGCACCCTGCTTCGCTGCTAGCATAGCGGCACTTACGCCCACGGGGCCGGAACCAAATACAGTTACCTTTCGCCCCTTTAAGCTACTGTTAAAATGCTCATCCAAAACCTGCTCAACCAATGCCACGATACTTGATGATGTGGTATAGGCACCGTTAGGGTCGGCAAAAACCCCTATTTCAAAGGGGCTAACCATGGCATTTTTAGCGCTTTGAAACATATCGCTCGCCAAGTGGACGTCACGGCCACCGATAAATATTCCGGTATGATTAAATCGATTTGGCGGACGGCAGAAGATGGCATCTTGAACCATACCAGTGACTTGTTTTAGCTCGACATTCGTGAGCGGTATCACCATATCAAATCCAGCATCAGCCGCAATAGTGGCATCAAATGGGCTTATATTTGCGGCAGGTGTTAAAAAGTAAAGGATTTTTTTCATTATTTGGCGGCTTCATATTTTATTTATACACGTCATAAATATAGTTGATGAATATTTAAATACTATGTAAGAAACCTTATGTTATACAGGCTTATTTCAGGATAATTGCGGCAGATAATGCGATAAGTGGCGGGTAAAAATGTTTTGATCGCATTTTACCCAGGAAAATATGAAAGTAAAATAGCGACAATCCGAAGGCCATGGCTTAAGGTTGAAGTTAACCGCTAATCTAAGCTGCTCAACACATCTTTAGCCCAAGTGATACTTTTAAAGTAAGCTTCACTAATCATTTTTTGATCCATACTCCTGAAATACATCCCGGAAAGATTCCAATGCTCATAATTTACAACGCATTCAAGCGCTTCTCCCGCCAGTCCCTCTTTATTTAATATGGCTAATTTAACATCATTCGCTAACGGTAATTGTTGCAATGCCTCGTCCAGCGGGATATCTAATATGCTGTCGATACTCGATAAAATACCAATAAGGAAAAAGTGATCCGCTTTTTCATCAGCAAATTTACCTAAATATTCACACATTTTTCCGCGGATCAATGAGTTTTGCAGGGTAGCTTTAGGTTTATTGGACAAAGAAGCCAGCGTCAAAATATTGGACCAGCGTTTAACTTCTTTTAACCCCAAGTAAGATATAGCATGCTGTATTGATTCAATCTTGCTAGGTAATGCAAAAAATGCAGAATTTATATAATGTAAAAGTTTATAACTAAGCCCGACATCCAATGATATTGTTTTTGCTAGCTGATCAATTTCTACCTCTGGATCATTGATGATAGTTAGCAACCTAATTGCAGCCGTTTGATTAACGCCTAGGCGTTTACCTGGAACAGTATTGGGCTTGTTAAAAAAGAAACCCTGAAAATAATCACAACCTAATTCGCTTAGGTACTGGAATTCTTCATGAGTTTCTACTTTTTCTGCGAGCAGCTTAATATTATAGGATTTAAGATGCTTAATGGCATTCCTGGTTCTTTCCTCCCCCATTTCCAGAACATCTAGTTTGATAATGTCAGCAAATTCAATCAACGGTTTCCATTCATCTGAATAAACAAAATCATCTAATGCAATCGTATAACCTTGCTGGGAAAATTCCTTTAGGTTGTTGATGATTCTCAAGTCAACCGCAACATTTTCCAAAACCTCAATAACAACCCTGTCTTTAGGTAAGCTTAAAGGTGTTTTTTCTAGGATATTCTGCGAGGTAAAATTAATAAAAGCTTTGTGGGAACCTACTAAGTTATTTAAACCGAGCTCAAGTATCGAGTCAGTAATTATTTGATTCGTCGCCTGGGTTGCTTCACTATTATTTTTTAAATCTAAATCTTTGCCTCTAAAAAGGAGCTCATAAGCATAAATATCCAACTTTTGATCAAGTATTTGCTGCCGTCCGATAATGAAGTCTGCCATTTTGCTTATGTAGAGATATTGGGTTGGATGTTAGATAAAGTTAGCATAGAAAACAAAACTCAGTTGTAAATATAAATATCTTCCATTAATCCTATAAAAAAATAAATATTCACTATAATATTCAACAAGTTATATAATTATTGGCTATAGCCAATTTCGCAGTTGTTATATGTAGCCGTCTATTACTGTTTTTAATAACTCAATGATGTCTTCTTTTGCCCCTAACTCTTTCTTATCAATCAAAAGCTCTAGCTTTTTGTCATTACGTTTTTTTATAAAAACTGTTACTAAACCATTTTTAGAGACATACTGATTTTTAGTTTTGTTAGGTGTAACACTTGGGTTAACAGAATTTAATAATTCAGAAATAACCTTGGCCCCATCATAACCCTTCCCTTTCAATTCAATTGCTTTTTGCATTAAATTGTCTTTAATCGCCTTATTTTTTATTGAATTATTTAAGTAGGGTTTTAACTTTCTGGCGTGGATCACTTTAATGTCGGTTATATCCCGATAAGCGTTAACAATTTGTTCAGGCAGGTCGGCAATATCGAGGTATCTGGATAACCAGCTTGTAGTCACTTCTAACCTATTCGCCATTTGGACTTGGTTCTTATAATAATGGCCAAGGGCATTTTTATAATCTAGCGCCCTCTCATAATCAGAAATATCTTCACGTGCCCTATTTTCAATATCTGAAAGCCTAAACGCTTCTTCATCTGATAAATCCCTTATCTCAATAAAGTACTTCCAGCCAAGATATTGGCTGGTCCAAAACCGTCTAGCCCCGCAGATTATTTCATATTTTATTTCCCCTCCCCCTTCAATTAACCTGACAATTCCAGGAAACTCCTGCTTGCCAGTTACCTTGAATTGGTCAATCAAATCTTTACATTTTATTTCATTGAGTAAGGCATAATCCCGATTATGCCTGTCCCATATTTTGCATTGGCTGGGCTCAACGAGCAATCGGGGCGTTTTTACTTTGCTACCTGACATAATCTCTTTTGTTAAATTCAAGCCTTGCTCGAATTTATTTTGTCTGATGAAAGTATTATCGGTATCAACTTCACGTGTGTTTTTCTTTTCTTCTTCAATATTTTGCTTCAGTTCGGCAAAGAAATTTTTATTTTTATTCATAGCATAACTCCGTTAATCTAACCCTGCTTCTCTTAAAGCTTTTGCATGGCTTGGCCAGCTACGCCTAATCAAAAGCTCCACTTCTTTATTTACAGAATCAAGGATATTAAGGCATCTGTTATGCACTTTTGTTGATGTAATCGGGCTGTTTAATTCATATACCGTCCTTTGCCTATTTCCAGCACTGGCAATTTCGGCTGAATCCCTAAGCTTTGCAGTAAGAACCGATCCTTCAAATTGGTCATTAGCTAAGTCGACAAGTGCTTGTTGAGCACTTTTGTTTTCGTCATACCGGCTTATTAATATTTTCACGAATTTATATTCAATTGCCCCTAAATAGCGCTCTAAAGATTCCATAGAATTTTTGAGCATTGTTAAAAAGGAAATGGTCGACGAAAAATCATACATAGCTGGTGGCATTGGAATTAATAAAGCGTTTGCCGCATAAACCACATTCAACGATATCATTCCCAAGGCTGGAGCGGGATCTAAAATAATGATATCGTAATTTTCCTGAATGGTTTCTATGCCCTCTTTCAATAAAGTAAAGGTAGTCGCTGATGGTTTACTTGCTAATTCATACTCCGCTTGATAAAGCATAAGATTTGAAGGAATTAAATCAAGTGAATCCCAATAGGTTTTTCTGATATAGGGCGCTAACGTTTCTGCTTCTTCCCTTAAAAAGGGTAATAAGGTCTCACTCTCGTCAATATCGTCATCAGGAATATAACCAAATGTGGTAGTTGTACTCGCTTGTGAATCACAATCAATTATTAATACCCGATAACCTTGTTTAGCAAGATACTGGGCTAAATGGCAAGCAACGGTTGACTTTGAAACGCCCCCTTTAAAATTTTGTATTGCCAAAATAACAGGTTCATCGTGTTTATCGCGATGAAGTCTAGTCCCAAAGACATCCCGCATATTATTTATTTGGGTTAATGAAAAGCCTAACCGTCTGCCATTAGCTCCTGTTTCAGGAGGTTGTAGCCTACCATCCGCTTCCGCATCCCGAATCGCTTGATAAGACCTACCAACTAATTCTTGTGCCTCTTTAAGCGAATACCTACGCTCGTCGTGTTTTATATTATCAGGTGAAAAGTTAAAATTTCTAAAGGAACGCCGCAGGCCTTCTGTATGTTCAAGCAGCTTATTAATTTTATCCAAACCTGTACCCATATTATTACCTAACTTGATCATTATGTTATAATTCACATTGATAATATCAAGTACACCTGAAGTTGTCTATGTTTCTTTCCGATATTTCTTTTTATTTTTGGATTATGTATGTATATGTTTTTAAACAAAACATAACATATATATAGATTAATAAATATTTATAACAACATGAATAATATAGAGTTATTTTCATTGGTGGCGTAATTTCCGGGAAATTTAGGATTTAATGTGCTTTATATGTGTCTGATTTATATATGTTATTAAGATAATAATGATGAATAATGGTGGCTAAAATATAAATAAGGTGGCTAAATATACGGCTTAAGTAACCTAGCTTACTTATTGAAAATAAAAGAAAATAATCTAATATGATTATTTTTAGGTGGCTAAAAATTACGTAGTAATTGTAAAAGGTGGCTTAATTTCCGGTATTGGTGGCTAGATGTCAGGAATTAAAATAACTTGAATATACCCATAGATACTTAATCTCTATGTCCAGTTTAAGCTATTGCCATTGTTAAATGGTGGCTAAATATGCGGGATTTGGCTCTTATAAATATCTTGAAAAGATATGATGGTGGCTTAAATTCCGGAGCGGTGTGTTTTGGTTGTTTGTACCCATATAAATCAGGGGATGTTCTTAAATTTCTCTGTTTTTTATAAAGGAAAGGTGGCTAAAAAACCGGAATAGGTGGCGTTAATTCCGGTAAAGGTGGCTAAAAATCCGGAGAATTTTAATGAGAATTCTGCCGCTGTTATAGGCATCTATTTTATTGAAGTAGTTTGGGATAAGGATTTTTATGGTGACTGTAAAAAAAGTTGAAGAGATTAATGCAATTGTAAAAAAGCATAAGGCCATTATTAATTGCGAGAACTCATTGCCTTTAGCTTCTAGGAAAATTTTTAATATTCTGTTGTTCTTAGTTAAAGACAGATTCGGGAAAGATCTTGAGCATCACGTTTCCGAAAGTGATGTGATTTCTCTTTTAAATAAGACAGATAGGGATATTACAAACGCAAGGATCAACTATAAAAAATTGGCTTCCACAGTTATTGAATACAATATATTAAATAATGAAAGGGACCATCTTAATGGCGTTGGAACCATGTTGGCTCCTGCGGTTATAAATAAAACCAAAAAAACCTGGAATTTTTCCTTTCCGCCAAATATTGTCCAATGGGTTCAGGATCCAAATTCATTTGTATTTTTGGATATTACGACACAAGAGCGTTTCAGCTCTAAATATTCACAAGCACTATGGGAAATTTGTATAGGTAGCTTAGAAGATCAGTTAGAGTCATATTTCTCAGTGAAATTAGATGAATGCCGTATTTTAATGTGCGGCAAAGATAATCATCAAATCTATAAGGATTTTAAACGCCGCGTTGTTATGACTGCAATTAATGAGATTAATGAAAAATCACTTTTGCATGTTGACTTATATCAAGAAAACAAAGAAGGGAGGAAGGTGACTGAATTAGTATTCTTTGTGACAAGAGAAGAATATATTGAACCAAAACAACTGATTTCCAATGATGACTTGCTTGAGAAAATGGTTGAGGTATTTGGCATAACTGGCAATGTGGCCAATAAAATTATTAATACTTATGATAACGAACATATCTTAAGGAACTTGGACTACACCGAACAACAGTTTAAAAAAGCCATTAAAAATAAAAAAGAGAACCAGTTTAATGTTGGTGCTTATGCAACTAGTGCGATCATTAAGGATTATGCCCCTAAACAAGCAAAATTATTATCTAGGGTTATCGAGGAAAAAGAGCATAAGAAAAGTACTGAATTAGGTTTAATTGAGTTAAATAAGAAAAATGATGATGAACTTGCAAAAAAAATCATGAAAAATTATGAAAAAATTGAACCTGTCTTGCAGCAGGGGTTAAAGACTGAGTTTGAAAAAAATGGAATTCGTGGCCCAATTAAAAAGCTTTTTAATTCTGAAGGATGGGGTTCTAAGCAAATAAACAACCATTTTTTTCTATTTCTTGCATCGCAAATAGAGCAAGGCAGAAAAGGGCAGGGCTATGATCAAATTAATGAATTTCTAGTTAAAAGTGCAACGCACTAAAAATTGGCTATAGCCAATTTTTATGTATATTACTGAAATATAACTAAATTAATTATTGTGGGATTTTGGGTGTTTTTTTATAACGTTTTTATTTAAAAGGAGCCGTATTTTTTCTTCTCTGGCGGTGAGTTCTTTTTGTAATTTAGCTTCGATTAGGATCAGTCCAGCTTGTTTCAATTTCTCATCTGCATTTCGGCTTTCAAGTCCCATTATAATTTCATTGTTTTTGCTGATTTGTTTGGCCATTGAGTCTAATTTGACTTGAAGTAATTTACTGCTTTGCTTGCTGCGGTCAGTTTCTGATTTCAGGCGATCAATTTCAGTCTTGAATTGCTGTTTAATAGTTTCTTTTTCTTCTTCGATACGTTTGATTGCCCACTCGTGTTCTTTAGTGTACTGCTTTTCAATCCAATTGTATTTTTCACGTTCTTGTCGTAGTTGCTCGGATAAAACGGCATTATTTTTTTCAAGTTTAGATGCAGCTGTATGGCAATACTCATTCTTTTCTATCAAATTTGTTGATTCAATCGATATCCGATTTATTTCTTTTTTTAGATGGTGTATTTCTTCCTGATATTTTTGTGCTGTCAGTTGCACCAGTTCTCGAATTCTAGATGTTTCTTCATTTAATGTTTTTTCTTTGTTCTCTAATACTGCCTGTTTGTTTTGTAAAATAACGGTTTCTTCATCAAAAGTTTTTTTTGCTTCAAGTAATGCTTCTTCCCATATGCCAGTCATTGCAGAAATTAGATGCTTTGGCATCGCCGGGTTGTGGGGTTGTGATTTATTTATTGCTTGCGATAAGTTGAGTTTCCAGTCCTTAATGGCACTAGAAATTGTCGTTGGGCTGTTGACATTAATAATCGGCTTGATTGATTCAATGGTAGGCATTAATCCGGTTTTTAAAAAATAAGCTTCACATGCTTCATATGCCAGGGTGTAAGTGGTTTTTTTCATTTTAGGAATGGCCTAAATAACATTGGGTTTTTCTAAGGTATTATAGGGCGAGGCTAGAAAATATTAATAATATATTAAGTAAAACACTAAAATAAATTATATTGTTACTCATATTATGGATATAGCTACAATTATATCAACTATAAAAATTTACTGGATTTGCTCTTCTTAATGCGTTTATATCCTCAACATAATTTATAGGCATACCAAATATTTAAAAAGAACATTGTAAATATGGAATGAATTGCCATAATTACTATGATGATAACCAGAAGAGCACAAAATATATTGCTACAGTTGTTGGATGATTTCCCTGCTGTTGGCTTATTAGGGCCAAGGCAGGTAGGAAAAACTACGCTCGCTTTAGCATTGGCTGATAAATACCCAGTTGTATATTTAGATTTAGAATCAACGGTTGGTCAAGCTAAATTGCAGAATCCAGAGCTTTATCTAGCTGAGCATCGAGATAAACTTGTTATTTTGGACGAAATTCAACGCGCGCCAGGGTTGTTTAAAAATCTTCGTGGTTTGATTGATAAAGGGCGAAGGGAAGGCCGGTGTAATGGCCGTTTTTTACTGTTAGGGTCGGCTTCAATTGAATTATTGAAGCAATCGGGCGAAAGCTTGGCTGGCAGAAATGCTTATCTTGAATTAACGCCATTTGATGTTTTGGAAGTTGGACCCGAAAAAACCGATAGCTTATGGCTGCGTGGTGGCTTTCCTGACAGTGTGCTGTCAGCAAATGATAGCAGTAGCTTAAGATGGCGCCAGAACTTTATCAATACTTATCTGGAGCGCGATATCCCACAGTTAGGCCCACGTATCCCCGCTGAGACTTTACGACGTTTTTGGAGCATGTTGGCACATAATCAGGGTGAGTTACTGAATGCTGCTAAACTGGCTGCGGCTCTCGGTGTGGATGGTAAAACTATTGCCCGCTATTTGGACTTATTGGTTGACTTATTGCTCGTGCGAAGGCTAAAGCCTTGGCACACCAACAGTGGTAAACGGTTGGTTAAATCGCCTAAAACCTACATTAGGGATAGCGGTATTGCCCATGCACTTTTAGGTATTGTCGACAAAGAAACTTTGTTGGGTCATCCTGTTTGTGGTCGAAGTTGGGAAGGTTTTGTCATTGAGAATTGTTTGTCTGTCGTCCCCCCGCACAGTGAGGCTAGTTTTTATAGGAGCAGTTCAGGTGCGGAGTGCGACTTGATCCTAAAATTTCCTGATCAAACGCAATGGGCTATTGGGGTCAAAAGGAGTTTGGCGCCTAGCTTAAAAAAAGGCTTCTATTTTGCCAAAGAAGATATTCAACCGGTGGCAAGTTACGTGGTTTATCCAGGCAATGAAGCTTATTCAATTGCCGAAGACATTAAAGTTATCGGTTTAACGGCAATGGTGCAGTTAATTGCTGCCCAGGCAATGTAGTGCGAAGACCAACAGCCATATCAAGCAGGTAAGTATTCTAATTTTAAGGGGGTCACAAAAAAATTATTCAATTATTTGCCATAATTTAAAAGGTTAATGTGCCCTTAGTCTTGAGAGCCAAGGTAGTGACCTTACAGTCATACAATGAAAAAGTAGCAATATTAAAAAGTTTGATTGATATGGTGACCTAAAATCGACTTGAATTTAATCGGGCTAATATTCATTAGCTAAGCCCAAATCATCAGTAATAAACAGGTTCAAATTATGACGCAATTACGTGTTGGAATTATCGGTCTTGGTAGGGTAGGGCGCGGAATTGTACGCGCAAATTTCGATCAAACCGAAGGTGAAAAATTTAACGTTTGCGCGTTATGTGATGTTATGCCAGAGGATCAGGTGACTTATTTATTGGCTAATGACAGCACTTACGGTAAGCCGCCTTATACGCTCGATTGTGGGAATAAATATATTGTCGTAGGGGGCAAAAAAGTAGCTTACGTCCGTGGGGACAGGCGGCGCAATATTCTTGACCATGAAAGCTTTTCTGACCTTAGAAAATTAGAGTTGGATATCATTATTGATTCAACAGGCACTGCGAAAATTAATGATTTACGTGGGCTAATCGAGCAAAACATTGCCAAAAAAGTACTCTGTACTGCCAATATTGCGGGTATTGATATCAGTATTGTCTATGGTGTTAACCAGGGACAGTATGATCCTTTGCAGCATCAGGTTATTGCCGCCAGTACCTGTACCGGCAACGCGATGACACCGGTGGCTTATATATTGAATAAACATATTGGTATTGACTACGCTAGAATCACGACCATACACCCGGCACTTTCCGACCAACGGGTATTGGATGGCTTCCATTTCTCTACTGCACAACTCGGCCGAAGCTGTGCAGCATCGATCATCCCGATTAGTACTAATGTCGCCAAATCGACTAATTTAGTGTTACCTGAGCTTGAAGGTAAACTTGATTCCATCTCATACCGGGTACCCACAGAAATTGTTTCAGTGATGGACGTGACAGCGACCTTAAGCCGAGATACTTCCCTAGAAGAATGTACAAAACTTTTGGAGCATTACGCCCAAAATGAGCTTAAAAATATCGTTCACTGCGAATACGGTTCTTGGGGCCACGAAAAAGCAAGCATCGACTATTTGGGAACTGAGTACTCAGTTATTATCCTTATGAAACATATGCAGCTGAGTCATAAACGGCAACTGGGGTTAGCTATGATGCATGATAATGAGCGTGCTTACTGTTGCCGCGTATTGGACGTTTTAGGCGTACTTCAGCAAGCATGGGGTTAAAATACTTGTCTCCAAAATTATCTGAAGCTTATCGCATTGGCTACAAATAAAAGTTGATACCTTTACTGTCTTAATGACTGCATTAGGGCTGCGTATAGAATCGATAACTACATATATTAACTAGCGCTAGTTTTCCGGATATTCAAATTCATGAGGTTTTTAGGGTACTTTTCCAGACTAAAAATTAGGTCTTCGTCGTAAAAATATGCTAGCAAATCTTGAAGATGACTTGAAGAGTGTTAATTGACATCCATATCTTTCGGATGATTAGCACACTTGAAGTATATATAATAATGGTATAATTTATATACCATGATCTCATTCGAATTTGACGAAACCAAGAGCCAAGCCAACTTTTCAAAACATGGCATCAATTTTATGGAAGCACAGATGTTATGGCATGATCCCATGCTGCTGGAAATTCCGGCAAAAACATTTGATGAACCCAGATACTTGGTAATAGGGCTTATCGAGGGCAAACATTGGTCAGCCGTCATTACATACCGTGGTAAAGCTATTCGAATTATTTCTGTCCGTCGTTCACGAATTGAAGAGGTAACATTCTATGAAAGCTAATTTGTTTGATACACAATTTGATGAGGGTATCGATGTCACTGTGTCCCTCGATTTATCCAAAGCAAAACGCGTTTTGCTGGAGCAAAAACGGGTAAATGTTGATTTTCCTGCATGGATGATTGAATCGTTGGATCGGGAAGCAGGAAAAATCGGTGTTACTCGACAATCTATTATCAAGGTTTGGTTAGCCGAACGCCTTGAAGAATCAGTTTCTAAAAAACCGATCAATCGGATATCTTGACGCCTTAAACCACATGAGTTTAACGATTGAATTCTTCCTGTTTCGCTTCTAAGTCACTACAAAAGATTTCAAATGGTATTGTTGTTTAGCGAATAAAGATAAATGTCTTAATCGTTAATCTTATCGGGTCTGGTTAACGAAATCTTAACAAATAATTTTTATCCAAAAATAGCATAAGATCCTTAAAAACAACAATATAAAAAATTGATATAAAGCTCTCCTTATATTAACTAGCGCGAGTTTTCCAGCTTTGCGCTTGGGGGTGCATGGCTGGCAATAATTGCTAGAATTTAACCGGTATTTTATCAATTTCTTGCATTTATTTCCCGCATTAATTTAATCTTTATACTATTTAATCAATAGGTTGTAATATTTTCAGGGACGACTAAATAGATTTGCAGAGTTTCCATAGTAGTCTGAGATGGGGAAAACCTATTACCTGGCGAAGGGGAACAGTTTAAGGAATTTGCTTGGAAAATTACCTGACTCTAGTGAGGTGAAGACCTTTGATAATCAGTGAAATGCAAAACAAAATTGCAACGTGGGTTTGCGCTATTAAGACGTTGCAATGGCTATGAGCCATTCTTAAATGGAGAGCCGTATGCGCTGAAAGGTGCACGTATGGTTCGGGGAGAAGAAGCAGGGAAATAGTTCGACTACGTCCTGCTTCTTACTCTACTTCCGACTGCCGATATGGCTCAACAAAAAAGTATTTGTATAGCTAGCTAAATAACAAAGGGTAGCGGATTGGGATCCGGTTGGGATTAATAAATACGATGCCGAAATTACTTCAGGTGGCGTAAATTGAGAAACCGAGGTAATTACGTATCACTCAATATGTGTTACTAGATTCCGCCCATCATGTTTAGAACGGTACAAGGCCTTATCCGCGCGTTCAAAAAAATCTGATATCGGTTCTTTTAGGCGATAACGGGTGACGCCAATAGAAACTGTTATACGGCAGATTTCTTCTTGGCTTTTGGCGCGTTTAATTCGGGTGTTCTCAACAATTTGCCTAATACTTTCTGCCAGCTTTACTGCACCCTGCAAATCGGTTTCTGGTAATAGCACGCAGAATTCCTCGCCGCCATAGCGGGCGGCGGTATCCTTGCCTTTAGTTTGGTTGTTTAAAGTATCACCAACTACTTTAATAACATTGTCACCTAGTAAGTGACCGTGAGTGTCATTGATGTTTTTGAAGTTATCGATGTCAATCATCAAAATACATGGTGAAGATGTCAACTCACCTATAGATGAAATTGCCGCTTCGATCGCTTTAGTTAAGCCTTTGCGGTTGACCAGTCCTGTGAGCGAATCAGTCATCGCTTCTTCACTTATTTTTTCCAAGCGCTCTTGCAAGGCATTAATTTCGTGCCGGCTATCTTGAATTTGCTGGCGCATCATGCCCATTGAGGCTTGGATGGATTTCGTGCTTGCTAATAAGTGGGTCACTATTGTTTCAAGTGAACTGTTGGGTTCTGCAAGTTCCTTTTCGCTACGTTTTAAGGTGTGGCCAAATTGATTTACATTTTCTTCTGTTAGGTTAGCAGAGTTGGCTAAGGATGAAATGATATCAATCAGATCAGCTTTTGATTGTTGAAGATGGGTAAGGTCATACTCGGATAAATAAACTTTAAACCAATGCGCCATCATGGGGTCTGTTAACTCAACTTTTCCCTGGATAGCTTTGTCGATCTCTCTTTTAAGTGCCGGATGCGCCCCCAAGAGATATTCATAACATACAGTATAGTTCACCGGGTTTGCTGACAGGTGATGAGCACCAATAAAAGCAATGGCTTGCTTGAGCATTTCTCGGCTTTCTAAAGCCGATTCAGGCGGTCTTGAAATAACCATCATAAAGCGTAGTAAAAATTCATTTTTAAAGCGAAGGTTTCAATGGTGTATTAATTAGCTTTTACTGTTCTCAGTCAAAGAGGGCAGCGTAAACGCCATAGGTTACTAGTTTTCGCATTTTCAAGTTACCAATATTAGTCATATAAGTATTTACCTTCTTAAAACAAAGCATTTTTATTCTTGCAGGCAGGTTATAAATTACTTTAGTAGGGACATAATTAATTTTAGTTGACTACGTTAGTTTTGTGCCTAATTTTTAAGAGGCTTAAAAAATACTTATTATAAATAAGTATAGTTAAAAAACAGATGGTTAGTCGTGTAAGTTCGAGAAAATTATATTTTGTTAGTTTAATTTAACGATTATTAACATTACACATAGCCATTTAGGTTAAAAAATTAGTGTTAAAACACAATAAAAAAAAGATAAGGCCACTTAAGAAAATTATGGTCAGAACCGATAGGTAATAGCTAAAAAAAACCTATATAACACCTGTTAACCGTAAGCTAAATATTCTTTGGGATACTTGTCACAATTCTATAAAAGTACATTAGCTCTTTGATTTTTCATGGGCTATATTCAATCCGTACATTAAATACAGGCGCAAGGATTAAGTTAGGCAAAGGTTGCCGTTTTGTAAAATGTGGTCCTCAATAAGTCTTGTGAATAAGCTAGAAATTTTATGAATTTTAATTAATGGAGTCATTGAAAATGAAAGATATGAAAAGAGATGTTTTGATTGGTGCAATGTTTTTGTTTGGTATTTGTGGGTTTATTTCCGGTGAGTTTATTGCCTCCACGATGCTATTTGCTTCAGCGGCTATCTACAGTAATGTGGCATTAAATAGGCAATACAGTTAAGGGCATAAAGGTTTTGAAGATGTGCAGAAGCTAAAGGCTGCTCCCGATAGGGCGTAGCCTTTAGCCACATAACAATAGCGAGTTATTTTAAGGGAAAAGCATAGGTGAAAAGTTAGTTAAGTTTGATTAATTTATCGTTTGCTAAGTCAAATACCTGCCTCTGCAATATTGGGGCGATAAGCACTAATAATTGTGATAAAAACAAAAAATATTTAGTTTTCTACCATACTTCTTATTTCAATTAGTGACTTGTCGATTAGCTATCAAATGGTTAAATAATGCAGGGTATCTTCAAACTCCCCAAAATTTTTGGATTAATTTTCATTGTAGCAGTTCTGGTAAATTCCCCATCTATTGCGGCAGCGACGCGTCATGCGTTGTCGGATCAGCATATTCGTGACGTTGTTGAAAAGCTAATGCACGAAAAAAATCAGAAAATCGAACAACTGGAAGCCCGCATCAAGCAGTTGGAAACTCACCAGGCCGTTCCGCAAACGGCTACACAAGCCCAATCGGCTAATAACCAAACACAAACCAATAGCGATAAGCCCAAAGAAGCAAGCGCTCAGAACCTAGCATTGCCACCAGGTACCGTTGCCAAAAATAGCCACAGTGATTCGACCATCATGAGCAAGCTAGGTGATTTGGGGGAAGAAATTGAAGAATTAAAAGAAGGCGCAAAAGAAAAAGGCCTGGATATCAGCGGTTTTTTTGACGTGAATGCCAAAACCGATAATTCAACCGACCAGACGTTCAGCGTTGGTTCGGTCGAGCTGGATTTGGAATATGCTTACAATGATCGTTTTGCCGCCAGCTCGGCGATTGTTTTGTGCGGCAATTCTTCGGGTGTCGATTCTGCCGCGCCGGCCGCCATCTTCTGTGGCGGTAGCGGGCCGGGTGGCTTAGGCGGCGGCCAAGCCGGGATTGCAGTCGCGTTAGCTGACTTCCATATGTTCGATAATTCTATACCGCCAAGGGGCCGGATTTTCAATAACCAAGGCTTTCATATCCAGGCTGGACGCTTTGATATTCCGTTCTCCACCGATTACCAGAATTTCGCCAATACTGATCGGGTGACTGTCACGGCGCCTATTACCACATCCAGGATGCAATTCGGCGGATTTAACGGTGACGGGTTGCGGTCTTACGGTTCCTGGAAATTCTTAAACTACTCCGTATTCTGGACAGACGCTATGTTCGCCAATGATGGCACGTCGGTAGGTGGCCGTCTGGGGCTAGCACTGGGCCAAAATAATTACCGTAGCCATAAAAATAACCCAGAAGGTATTGAGGCTGGCGTGTCGTATCTAGCCGATTTGGACAAAAACTATAATTTGCGTCATGCGGTTTATGGTGTCGACTTGAGCTTGGGTTACAGTTTTCTCCGCTTACAAAATGAATTATTACTGACCCAAGCATATAACAATTTTGAAGTTACCGACGATGCTGGCAATATCATCGCAGATTACGGCAAGCCCCACCAATTAGGCTACCATTCGACTTTAACGGCAGATTTGGAGCGGTTTATCGGCTATCCAGTGATTACCTTTATCCGTTATGGCCGATGGGAGCCGAAAGCCCGTAAAGCAGAGGATTTTGATGGCACACTTGTCGATATAAAGAATATTTCAGCATTAACGGTTGGCCTAAATTATCGCTTTAGTGAATATCTCAAACTTAAGTTCGAGTATACCGATTCGTTGGGTTCATCCACGACAGAACGTTTTTTTGATAAGCAATTGGGTATAGCCCAGATGGTCGTGTCTTTCTAATATGAATAGCCTTGTCATTCCGACCACGGGTAGGAATCCTTGTGCCTTTAGTGATCGACATGGCAATGAAGGTTGAGATAACAAATAACGAAAAATAGATGCTAAGAAATAATCAGCCAATATGAAACCCAATAGTTATTTCACAATTATACTTATGTTGTTATGCCTTTGCGGGGCAGGGCGGGTGTTTGCGCAAAACCCGCATGAAATATCACCGCAAAACCATGACATTGATTGTGCCAGTTGTCATCTTGAAAAACCACAAGTGGCCACTACGGGATTATTGAACAGCAAAAATCATCAAGCTGACCCTGCCTACTTCAAAGCTGATGGCATCGAGATGTGTTCCGGTTGTCATGACAAAGACGATGGTCACAAAGTAGGCCTAAAGTTAGAGTTTGATGTCCCTGCTGATATGCCGTTGGGGACAAAAAATAAACTGACCTGCTTAACCTGCCACTATACTCATGGCAGCCTGAGTAGTAATAAACCGCAAGCTAGCGTGAGTTTTATGGATAGCATGCTGAATGCAGAACGGTTACACAAAAGTTTCTTACTGCGCCGCAATAATGCCGAAGGCGACTTATGCTTAACCTGTCATGAGGTCAAAGAGGGATCAAAATAATGTCTACGAATGAAAATAAACGCCGCAAACTCTTTATTAATAAAACCTTTCAGGGTCGTTTTATTTTAAATGTGTTTCTCTTGATTTTACTGTCAAGCCTTTGCTCGGCCTTGCTGATCTACTGGATTACGGGGGGTGATTTACAAGCTGAATTGCAAACCGCACATGGCAGCATTACCAATGCGCTTGATCACCTCGGCATTTCGATATTTATCGGTAACATGGTGGCGTTGCTGGTGGCTGGCATCATTAATATTTTTATGGTGTTGTACGCTTCCCATAAAATTGCTGGCCCCTTGTACCGTTTTGAGAAATTGTGCGAACAAATTGGTGATGGCCAATTGGACGGCATCACTACACTCAGACAGGGCGACCAACTCCAAGATATCGGACGGGCATTTAATGAGATGGTCACCAAATTGCGTCACCGTAAAGAACAGAAATCAATTCTCATCGCCCAATTAAACCATGCGCTTGAAAGCTTGCAACAAGACCAGGCGGTTGCCGCCAATTATTCAGAGCAATTAGAGCAGGTGCGCCAGGCCCTTACCCAGTTACAGGAGTAGGTTATCCCTTCTGAAGCATAATTTTTTGGAATTTTAATAGAGATCCTGTTTTTCAACACTATCCACGGTTTAAAAACAATACCCATTAGGAACCGCAATGTTTAAATATTTAAGCTTTAAAGCCCGCATACTATTAGGCTTTGGCACGGTGCTGCTGCTTATGGTGGCGATGGCGTTGTTTAGTTATTTAAATGATGTAAAGGGCGAAGCAGCACTTAATAATATTGATACATTAACCTTACCTAATGCATTAGCTGTCTCTGATATGGTGAAGGATATCATACAGGTTCAACAGTTTTTGACCGATGTGTCAGCGACCCATAATACAGGTGGTTATGCAGAAGCTGAGGCGTATGCCCAAGCATTCAAAAAAGGCCTGGAATATTTTCGTAACCAAAAAGCGGGCGATACGGAACATTTAAAAAATTTAGTCGCTCTTGGGCGTGATTTCGATCAGTTTTATGCGGATGGTAAAAGGATGGCAGCGGCGTATTTAAGCGGTGGCTTAGAAGCCGGCAATCCAATTATGGAAGAATTTGATAAATCATCGATCAATTTATCTACCCGTATGGAAGCGCTTAGGGCCGCTGAAGTCAAAGATGCAACAACGCATGTCCATGCGTTGACTGAATCAACCCAAACGATAACCCACATACTGCTTGGGCTTGTCTTGGTTAGTATTGTGGTTGGCTTGGCTATAGTGTATTACTTAACCGATTATCTAAATAATCAACTCGGTGTTGACCCTGTATTTGCCAAAGGTATTGCTAAAGAAATTGCCAAGGGTGACTTTAACCGGGACATCCGCTTAGAACCCGGCGATACCAAAAGTTTATTGGCTGCATTAAAAAATATGCAACAACAGCTGCGCGAACGGATGAAACAAGAACAGGACATGCAGCAACAGTTACGCGAGAGGATGGTGCGCGAAGCCAAAGACAAGGAAAGTGCCTTGCGTGTCAAGATGGCGTTGGATAAAGCCTCAGCGAATGTCATGCTGACCGATGAAAACTATAACATCATCTACATGAACGAGTCGCTCACAACGCTTTTCCGTAAACTTAATAACGATTTTAGTAGGGAGTTGACTGGCTTCAATGCGAACTATCTACTGGGAACCAATATCGATATTTTCCATAAAAACCCGGCACATCAACGTGCGATGCTGGATGGTTTAAGTTCAACCAGTACAGCGAGCTTTGTATTGGGCGGCCGGCATATGTCGGTAGTGGTAAGTCCCGTTATCGATGATATGGGGCATCGGATCGGTACCGTGGCGGAATGGCAGGATCGCACTGATCAAGTGAAAATAGAAAATGAAATTAAAGCCATTGTTGATGCGGTTAAAAATGGAACGCTTAATCGCCGTTTGGAAACAGCCGATAAAACCGGGTTCTTTCAAGCTATCAGCACCAATATTAACGACCTGACAACAGTAATTGAACATGTTTTTTCTGATATTGCTGATGTTATGCACAGTATGGCAGAGGGAGACCTTACCAACAGGATGACCCATGATTACGAAGGTGTTTATGGCCGTTGCAAAGCCAATATCAATACTACTATCGACAAATTACAACAGCGTATTGAACGGGAAACCATAGAAAAAGAAGGTGCGCTACGCATCAAAATGGCACTCGATAAGGCCTCGACCCATGTCATGATGGCGGATGACCAGCATAATATCATTTACATGAACGATGCACTCCACGCGCTGTTTAAGGGGATGCAAAATGAATTGCAACGGGAGTTGCCGCAATTTGATGCAAGCAAGCTGATTGGCTCCAACCTTACTCTGTACCATAAAACAGCCCAACCCAACCTTAGCTTGGACTCGCTACAGGCCACTGTTAAAGCCAAGCTAACTTTGGCTGGGCGTTATATTGATGTGGTGGCCAATCCCGTGTTGGAACCTAACGGGCGACGCATCGGTACAGTGGTGGAATGGCAAGACCGTACGCGTGAAATAAAAATTGAAACTGAAATTAAAACCATCGTCGATGCGGTTAAAAGCGGTGATTTGGATCAACGCTTGAACACGGCAGACAAAACCGGATTTTTCGGGACGCTCAGCACTAATATTAATGAACTGACAGCCGTTATTGAAAATGTGTTTTCCGACATTGCCGGAATTATGCGTAGCATGGCCGAGGGTGACCTGACTAACCGTATCACTAATGATTACGAGGGTGTTTATGGTTACTGTAAGGACGACATTAATGGCACACTTGATAAATTGCGCGAAGCGTTTATCCAAATTGAGGAAGCATCATCTTCTATTAGCCTGTCTTCCGATGAAATATACAGCGGTAATGAAGACTTGTCTAACCGTGCTGAGCAACAAGCCGCCAGTCTTGAAGAGACCTCCTCCAGTATGGAAGCGCTGACCGACACAGTTAAGCACAATGCCGAATACGCACAGCAAGCCAACGATGAGGCGGCTCAGGCACAGCTACTGGCTGAACAGGGTAGCCATGTGGCGAGATCAGCTGTTAATGCCATGCTGGAAATCAACGATAGCAGCAAAAAAATTGGCGATATTATTGGTGTTATCGATGAAATTGCCCTGCAAACTAATATATTGGCGCTTAACGCCGCCGTGGAAGCGGCCCGTGCCGGCGAACAAGGCCGTGGCTTTGCGGTGGTCGCCAGTGAAGTGCGCAACTTAGCGCAACGTTCGGCAGAAGCGGCTAAGGAAATTAAAACCCTAATCAGTGATTCGGTGGAGAAAGTTGATGATGGCAGCAAGCTGGTCAGTGAGGCCGGCAGCTCACTTAATGAAATTGTTGTCGGGGTCAAGCAGTTGAATAGCATCATCGCCCAGATTGCATCTGAAGGCGATCAACAATTTCAAGGTATCAAACAAATTAACTTAGCGGTCGCCCAAATGGACGATATTACCCAACAAAATGCGGCACTTGCTGAACAAGCTGCCGCAGCTAGTTTGTCAATGAATGAACAAACCCAACATATGCGTAAATTATTGGCATTTTTTAAACTGGGTAACCAATCAATACCGCTGCTTAATGCCGTGCAACATGATATCCCAGTGGTCAAACTGAATGCGCCTAAAAAGCCAAAACTGGTCAGTAGCCATAGCCGTAATGATCAAGGGTGGGAAGAGTTTTAGGAGAGGAATCACAAAATAGCCGTTGGGTTAACATTGAAGATATATTTAGAATTGCCAAGCAAAACCTGGTTAACGCCTATTGTTCCTAAGCAGTAAGCCTAAATTGAAAAATCTATTTAACTTGGTTGTTACGAGAACAAACTCTCTTCACTCACGTTAGCTATTTCCTCATTACACAAACGTTTGATATGTTCCTGTTCGCGATCGATGATGGTGTCGTTATGTAGCCGTTTCAATTTTTTGACTTTGACTGTGCCTTGTCCAGGAAAGAAATAAATCTTACGCGGATACTTCCCGAGTAAATCTTCAGCCACAATCGGTATGCCTTCGTGTTTTAGGTAATGATGCACAAAAGCTGCATTACGCTCGCCAACTTTATCTACCGTGAAGCTTTTTAGCAGATTACCGCCGCCAAATATTTTGGCTTCGAGATTTTTGGGTTGTGCCCCCATCTCAAGCAACTGGTTGATGAGCATGTCCATGGCGAACTTCCCATAGCGTGCCGAGCTGTTGTTAACAGTTTGATTAGCACCGTCATCGTCATTGAAAGGCAGCATAAAATGATTCATCCCGCCAATACCATTGACTTTATCGCGAATACAGGCAGCTACGCACGAACCCAGCACGGTAACGATAAGCATGGGTCGTGCTGTCGCATAATATTCGCCAGGTAAAATTTTAACGGAATCGATCTTGAAATGATTATCGTAGTAAAAATTGGGTGCTCGCGGTTGGTCGTACAAATGCGACATGATTTGGCTTAACTCAAATTTATTTATTCGCCACTGTTGCCAAATTTAGGCTGACGCAGTGGCATAGCAAGTTCATAGACAGTTTGCCCGCGTAATTTGAATAAATCCGAGGCATGGTGCAAACTTTCTGAATGTCCGGCGAACAATAATCCGTGCGGCTCAAGCAGGGGTGCAAAGCGCTTCAGGATTTTATACTGGGTATCCTTGTCAAAATAAATCATAACGTTACGGCAAAAAATAACATCGAACAACCCATTAACCGGCCATTGGTTATCGAGTAGGTTAAGCTGACGAAAGCTGATCAAATCACCTAATTCTTTACGGACTTTAACGTTATTGGTGTTGTTACCCGAGCCTCTAAGGAAAAAACGTTTGAGGATATCGGGTGGTAGTTTTTCTACCCGGTCTATTGAATAAACGCCGGCTTTGGCTTTGTTTAAGACATTGGTGTCAATATCGGTAGCTATAATTTCTACCGGTGGTTTATAGGTATTAAAAGCTTCAACCATACTCATTGCTATCGTGTAGGGTTCTTCACCGGTAGACGCCGCAGAACACCACACCCGCAAGGGGCGCTTGCGCACGCTTAGCACATGGCTTTTGAGTAACGGAAAATGATGGGGTTCCCTGAAAAAAGCGGTTAGGTTAGTGGTGAGTGAGTTGATAAAGACTTCCCATTCCTCATCTTGCTGCTTCTCAACCAGTGACAGATAGTCCCCAAATGTTTTTAAGCCGGTGGCACGTAACCTACGCGCCAAGCGGCTGTACACCATATCCATTTTGCTGTCGTTAAGCTTGATGCCGCTGTGCTTATACAGCATGCTACGAATCCGTTCGAAATCAGCTGATGTGAATAAAAATTCTTTCTGTTCAGGGTCTCTGCTCATTCTGATTTTACATCCGGGTTGAAGAAAAGTCCCTTTGTGGGTACAAGGCTAATGTTATGTGCAGTTTTTTAGCATTAATCAATAAAGTTATCTGTCATTTTTACCAACGGGATAAATCCTTTAAAACTCTTCCCATTCATCATTATTGTGTTTGCTCGGTTTTGATGGGCTCATCGCTAACTTTAGCGCCGGCTTGGGTGTTATGACCGAGAGATTGGTACGGCGCGGTTGCATCGGTGACCTGATATCGGAATCCATGCGGAACTGGGCAACCGTCTGCGCCAAGGTCTCCGCCTGCTCTTCCAGAGATTCAGCCGCGGCAGCGGCTTCTTCCACCAACGCGGCATTTTGTTGGGTCACTTCGTCCATTTGGTTAACCGCCTGGTTAACTTGTTCAATACCGGAGCTTTGCTCAGCGGAAGCGGAAGCAATATCCGCCATAATATCGGTGACTTGCCTTACCGAGTTTACAATGTCGTCCATAGTCCGGCCGGCTTCACCGACCAGTTTGCTGCCATCCTCAACTTTTTCCACCGAATCGCTGATTAAGGCTTTGATTTCTTTAGCTGCCTCTGCCGAGCGTTGCGCCAAATTACGGACTTCACTGGCGACCACCGCAAAGCCGCGGCCTTGTTCGCCGGCACGGGCCGCTTCCACCGCCGCATTAAGTGCGAGGATATTGGTTTGTAAGGCAATGCCGTCAATCACACTGATAATATCGACAATCTTTCTGGCGCTTTCATTAATGGAAACCATAGTATCAACAACTTGCTGCACCACGCTGCCGCCTTTGCTGGCAACCTCCGAAGCGGTTAATACCATTTGGTTCGCGTGTCGGGCATTATCGGCATTCAGCTTAACTGTAGAGGCGAGTTGCTCCATACTGGAGGCGGTTTCTTCCAAACTTGCTGCCTGTTGTTCAGTACGGTGCGACAAGTCGGCATTCCCCGCAGAGATTTCTTTAGCCGCTGTACTGATCGAGTCGACAGCCGATTTAACGGTGATAATGGGCGTAACAATCGTTTCTAGGGTGGCATTAACGCCTTCGACAATTTTGCGGAAGTCGCCCTCATGCTTGCTGGCATCGGCACGGGTCTGGATGCGCCCGTCCAGGGCCGCCTCTGACAGCAGTTTAGCGTCGTCAATCAGCGCATTCACCGCATCAATGCAGGTATTGAGGTTATTTTTGATGGTGTTGAAATCACCGCTGTAACGGTCAGTGATTTTAGGTGGGATGTCGCCATGGGCGATCCGTTGGACATAACCGGCGGCGACGTTCAATGGGCCAACGACAGCATCAAGGGTAGCATTAATGCCAGCGATCATATCCTTAAACGAATAGCCGAACTTGCCGGCATTTGCTCGCGCGGACAATTGCCCGGATTGCGCTGAAATAGCGAGTACGGTAATTTCTGACTGGATGGATTCTAGGCTGGCTTTGACACCGTCTACGGCCGCAGTAATTTGTCCTTTCTTGCCTGGAAGCCTATCCATATCAATAGAAAAATCGCCTTTACCGTATTGTTGGACAACTTCAACTACCCGGTTTTGCAAGGCAATATGTGATTTAACTAGGTCGTTGACGTTGCCTGCCATCACGCCAAATTCGCCTTTGAACCGTTCGGCGGCGATTTCAACATCAATATTGCCAAGATCATGCTCATTCTTGACATAAGCGCAAGAGTCGATAACACCTTTCATCGTCATAGCAAGATAATTGAGGCGCTTTTTTAATTCGGCAAAATCACCTTTGTATTCCGCATTTAACTTGCCGGACATATCGCCCTGTGAATAGTTTTTAATCTGATCTATGGTTTCTTGTATGGGGACGACGATGGCATCCAGGGTAAAATTAATGCCAGCAATGATTTTACGGAAATCACCCTGGTGGCGGTTGGCGTCGGCACGGATAGACAAGTTACCTTCCTGAGCCTGTGCAGCAAGTAAGTAAGCGTCTTCAATCAGGTTTTTAAGATTGGTGCGGACTTGCTCAATGGTTTCATTGATAAAGGCTTTTTTACCCGGCAATTGTTCTATCTGCATTTCGAAATCGCCTTCTCCGAAGGCTTTGAACACACTGATGGCTTTTCTATTGCCGACAACATGGTCATTCACCATTCTATTTACACCTTCGGCCATCGTCCGATAAGCGCCATCAAACTTATTGGTGTCGATAACCACATCAATTTCGCCCCGTTCATGCTCGGCTGACATCTGATCCATTTCCGAGATGATATTTTTGAGCGTCCTCTGCATGAGTTGGGTTGCCTCGAGAATCTTGCTGATTTCATCCTTTCGGGTGTTTTCGATTTTAAAACCGATATCGCCGACAGACATGCGTTTTAGGTAGTTATATACCGTATCAATGGGTTTGGTGATTGCCTTGGTTAAATAAAAACCGGCGAACAGAGAACTTAACACGCCTAAGGCAATCAACGTCAAGGCGATGGTTCTGCCCTGGGCGTTATTGGCGCTGGCAGTATCGTACTCGATTTTGGCAACATCCACCTGCAGGCTGACCAGCTTGGACACTTGGTCTGAAATCGGGTCAATCACCGGGTACAGTTCATTGATAGTGAAGGCGGTGAGCGCTTCGGAATCTTGGCGCTGCATGATGCCTTTTAAGGTGGCGATTGATTGTTCCGCCTTGTGAAACAGGGGAATTGCGGCATCGACCAGTTTTTTTTCCTCGCCAGTGATGTAAGTGGAGGTGTATTTTTTCCAAGCTTGGCTAATGGTGCTCTCGGCCTGTTCAATATTCTGTAGGCCCTGCGTCCAGGTTAAATTTCCGTTACGGGTTTTATGGGCGGTATCCACAATGTTGACTGCATACATATCGGCCACAAACTTGAGGTCGCGTAAGGGCTCAACCCGGTCTATGTAAACCGTTTTAAGGCTGTCTACAGCTTGGCCGGTATTGCGTTGCCCTAAGTAACTAATTACACCCATTATGGCAATTAGAAGGCCGATAACAGAGATCAGTCGATTCTTAATTGTGAGATCCTTAAACATATGTGTACCACTTAATTTTTATTAAAATTCTTCCCACTCATTGTCATCTTGTTTTTGGGGTTTTCCCGAAATTGCCGCCATCTTGATCGCCCGTTTTGGCGATACTACCGATAAATTGGTACGGCGCGGTTGCATCGGTGACCTGATATCGGAATCCATGCGGAACTGGGCAACCGTCTGCGCCAAGGTCTCCGCCTGCTCTTCCAGAGATTCAGCCGCGGCAGCGGCTTCTTCCACCAACGCGGCATTTTGTTGGGTCACTTCGTCCATTTGGTTAACCGCCTGGTTAACTTGTTCAATACCGGAGCTTTGCTCAGCGGAAGCGGAAGCAATATCCGCCATAATATCGGTGACTTGCCTTACCGAGTTTACAATGTCGTCCATAGTCCGGCCGGCTTCACCGACCAGTTTGCTGCCATCCTCAACTTTTTCCACCGAATCGCTGATTAAGGCTTTGATTTCTTTAGCTGCCTCTGCCGAGCGTTGCGCCAAATTACGGACTTCACTGGCGACCACCGCAAAGCCGCGGCCTTGTTCACCGGCACGGGCCGCTTCCACCGCCGCATTAAGTGCGAGGATATTGGTTTGCAAGGCAATGCCGTCAATCACACTGATAATATCGACAATCTTGCGGGCGCTTTCATTAATGGAAACCATAGTATCAACCACTTGCTGCACCACGCTGCCGCCTTTGCTGGCAACCTCCGAAGCAGTTAATACCATCTGGTTGGCGTGCCGGGCATTATCGGCATTTTGTTTAACGGTAGACGCTAATTGCTCCATACTGGAGGCGGTTTCTTCCAAACTTGCTGCCTGTTGTTCAGTACGGTGCGACAAGTCGGCATTACCCGCAGAGATTTCTTTAGCCGCTGTACTGATCGAGTCGACAGCCGATTTAATGGTGATAATGGGCGTAACAATCGTTTCTAGGGTGGCATTAACGCCTTCGACAATTTTGCGGAAGTCGCCCTCATGCTTGCTGGCATCGGCACGGGTCTGGATGCGCCCGTCCAAGGCGGCTTCTGATAGCATGGAAATGTCTGCTATTACGCCTTTTAAGTTGCCACGAACCTGTTCTATGGTGTCATTTATGACGGCTTTTTTACCCGGGAACTTCTCCAAGTGTGCATCGAAATTGCCTTTACCGAATTCTTTGACGCAGGCTATGGTTTTTTGGTTGAGTTCAATATGAGACTTGAGCAACAGATTGACGTTGTTTGCCATTAAACCGAAATCGCCTTTAAAACGATCGGCGGCAATATCAATGTCGGTATTGCCCTGGTCATGTTCGCTTTTAACATAGGCACAGGAATCGATGACACCTCTCATGGTCATCGCAAGATAATTCAGCCGCTTTTTCAGATCTGCAAAATCACCTTTGTATTCAACGGTTAACTGGCCCGACATATCACCGCGGGAATAATTCTTAATCTGCTCGATGGTTTCTTGAATCGGTAGCACGATAGCATCAAGAGTGAAGTTGATGCCTGAGATAATTTTACGAAAATCGCCCTGATGGCGGTCAGCGTTAGCTCGCACCGATAAGTTGCCTTCCTGGGCTTGCGCAGCGAGCAAGTAAGCGTCTTCAATCAGGTTTTTAAGATTAGTGCGGACTTGTTCAATCGTCTCGTTGATAAACGCTTTCTTACCGGGCAATTGCGCGAACGGCTCTTCAAAATTGCCTTCACCGAACGCCTTGATGCAAGCCATTGCGCTCTTTTTAACAGCGATATGGTCGCCGACCATATTATTGACGCCTTGGGCCATTACCTTGTAAGCACCTTGGAATTTGCCAGTATCAATAGTTACGTCTATATCGCCTCTTTCGTGGGCAATCGCCATCAAATTTATTTCATCAATGAAGGTTTTTAAAGTATCAATGGTGCTGTTCAGATTGTGCTTGATAGTGCCAATGGTATTTAAATCACCGCTGTAGTCGGTAAACTGCGGCGGCATCTCGCCTTGGGAAATCATCTCGATGTAAGTGGCGGTCAAAGTCAACGGCCCAACGACAGCATCCAGGGTGTTGTTCACCCCCTCCAAAAGCTCCCCGTATGCGCCCTGGTGATTCTTGGTATCCACCCGGTTGGACAAATCGCCGGACATCACTGTTTTGGTAAGGACATGGCTATCGTCAATCAAGTTGGCTAACGCCTGTTTCATTCTGTGCATGGCGGCCATGACGCTGGTGTTGTCGCCAGCTTTAGTCGGTGTGGCAACGTTGATATCGCCTACGCTGATTCTGGATGCAATATTATGAATAACAGCCGGGTCACCGCCTAATTGTTGGAAGACGCTGCGGGCAATGAGCAGTGAAAAGCCAACTAGAGCCAATATGCCAAGCACGCCAGTGGTGAAGAGGATTTGGTAAGCGATTTGGTTGGTTGCTTCAGCGCGCGTTTGGATATCTTTGATTTTACTTGTCAGAATATCGCCCAATTTTTCTAGGGAGACTTCAAGCGTTTTAAACTGCGCGTCAAAACCAGGCAATTGTTGGTCTGCCGCAATCCGGTCTTGGAAACTGAGCCTGATTAAACTGTCAGCAGCCTGCAAATAGTTGTTAACATCCCGCTGAACCTGAGTGAGATGATTTTTTTCATCGGTGTTAAGCGGGCTGCTTTCTAAGCCGGACATTTGTTCCTGGAACGTTTTTTGGTGTTCCTGGAAAGCACTCAACCTCTCGTCATTGGCTTTTGGGTCGTTTATCCCTTTGCTCGCCGCATACAAGGCTCCCATACCATCGCCATAGACGCCATCATGCATCATGTCCGCCATATTACCTTTGCGGAGCAGGGAAGCTGCTTCGGTTTGTTCCTTAACGGCCAAGTCGAGCTTGTGAATACCCATGTAACCAGCGCAGGTGAGCAACAGCATCATGACTACGCCGGAGCCAATTAAAATGTTAATTTTTCCGCGGAAAGTTATTTTATCTAACACAATTAGTTCCTAATAATGCATTTTTTGGTTAACTTAAAAGTAGTTCAATTCAATGATCTCGCTAAAAATAAATTAGCGATACGGCTTGATTTAAATAGAAAAATTGGCAATATTTAAATTGATTTAAAACTCCAGCCACTCATCATCGCTTGGGTTGCTGGGTTTAGCAGAAGCCGGGCGAGACACCGGTTTATAGGTTTCTAGTGGCATTTGTGCGGCGCGAGGCTTAAGGGGCGAACGGATATCGGATTCGAGACGGAATTGGGACACGGTTTGTGCCAGGGTATCGGCTTGTTCTTCCAGGGATTCAGCAGCGGCAGCAGCTTCTTCCACTAATGCCGCATTTTGTTGGGTCACTTCGTCCATTTGGGTGACCGCATGGTTAACCTGGTCAATGCCGGAACTTTGCTCAGCCGATGCCGCAGAAATGTCGGCCATGATGTCGGCAACACGTTTGACTGAGGCGACAATCTCGTTCATGGTCTTGCCTGCTTCGCTAACTAACTTGCTGCCATCCTCGACTTTCTCAACCGAATCCCCAATAAGCCCTTTTATTTCTTTGGCAGCTGCTGCCGAACGTTGCGCCAGGTTGCGTACTTCGCTCGCTACCACAGCAAAACCACGGCCTTGTTCACCGGCACGGGCCGCTTCCACCGCCGCATTAAGCGCGAGGATATTGGTTTGTAAGGCAATGCCGTCAATCACACTGATAATATCGACAATCTTGCGGGCGCTTTCGTTAATGGAAACCATCGTTTCAACCACTTGCTGTACCACGTTGCCACCTTTGCTGGCGACATCCGATGCAGTTAAAGCCATCTGGTTAGCTTGCTTGGCATTGTCGGCATTTTGTTTAACGGTAGATGCCAATTCTTCCATACTGGAGGCGGTTTCTTCCAGGCTGGCGGCTTGTTGTTCAGTACGGTGCGACAAGTCGGCATTGCCCGCAGAGATTTCTTTAGCCGCTGTGCTTATAGAGTCGACCGCGGATTTAACGGTAATAATGGGTGTAACAATCGTTTCTAGGGTGGCATTAACGCCTTCGACAATCTTGCGGAAATCGCCATGATGTTTGGCCGCGTCGGCGCGGGTCTGGATACGCCCGTCTAGGGCGGCTTCAGAAAGTATAGAAATATCGGTGATCACTGCTTTTAAATTGCCGCGTACCTGCTCAATGGTATCGTTGATAAACGCTTTTTTGCCCGGAAATTTTTCCAACGGGGCATCAAAATTGCCGTCGCCAAACTCTTTGACGCAGGCCATGGCTTTTCGGTACATCACGATATGTCCAGTAACCATGTTATTGACGCCTTGCGCCATGGTTTTATAGGCACCCAGAAACATGTTGGTGTCGATATCTAAGTCGATATCGCCTTTTTCATGTTCGGAAGATACATAGTTAACGCTTTCGATAAAGCCCTTGAGGTTGCCCCGCAAGCGTTCGATAGTTTTGTTAAGAAAGGCTTTTTTGCCAGGGAACTGCTCCAAAGGTGCATCGAAGTTTCCTTTAGAAAATTCTTCAACGCACGCCATCGCCTTTTTCTTGGTTGCAATATGGTCGCCGACCATTGTATTGACGCCTTCGGCCATGCTTTTGAAGCCGCCCTGGAATTTGCTGGCATCAATGACGATATCGATATCGCCTTTGTCATGTTCATCCGACATCCGGTTCATCTCGGCGATAAAATTTTTGAGGTTGCCGCGCATTTGTTCAACAATAGTGTTGATGAACGCTTTTTTGCCTGGAAATTGCTCCAGTGGCGCATCGAAATTGCCTTCACCGATGGCTTTCACGCAGGCCAAGGCTTTTTTCTTGGTAGCAATGTGGTCGCCAACCATTTTGTTAATGCCTTCAGCCATGGTTTTGTAAATGCCTTGAAACCTGCTGGTGTCAATCACGACATCAATATCGCCCTTGTCGTGTTCGGAAGCCATACGGTGCATCCCTTCGACCAATCCGTTCATCGAATCAACCATGGCGTTGATATTGTTTTTCAGGTCACCGAAGTCACCCTTGAATTCTTGGGTGATTTTCTCCGGGATATCACCTTGGGAAATCCGTTCCAGGTAACTGTTGGTCAATTCCAGGCAGACTTTAAGTTCGAGGTTGGTATCGGTTTCACGCCGCCCTTCTGAAATGCGCCGCTCTTGGGTTACCAGGTTATTTTTTAATGCCCGCATAAGCGGGGCAATCACATCGTTGCCCGAAGTGTCGATCGACACCGATAAATCGCCAGCTGACAATTTTTCGATGATGCTTACCGCTTCATCGACGCGGGTTTGGACTGCATTTTTGTTGTTAAAAAAAACCATATAAAAGCCTCTTAATTGTGCTTGAACTACCTGCAATCAGGCGGCAACTTTAGCGATAAGTGACATGTCGCTGGCTGACATTAAACGCTCAATATCAACCAGGATGATCATGCGCTCGTCTACCGTTGCCATACCGCGCAAGTATTCCGTGTCTAGGCAGGCGCCAAATTCGGGCGCAGCGTGGATTTGTTCGGGGGATAGGTCAACGACGTCCGAAACGCCGTCGACAACCATACCAATCACCCGCCCACAAACATTTAGGATAATAACAACCGTGAATTGGTTGTAATCTACGGCATCGAGATGGAATTTGATGCGCATGTCCACGATGGGAACAATAACGCCACGTAAATTGATGACACCTTTGATAAAATCTGGGGTATTGGCAATTTTAGTGACGGGTTCGTAAGCGCGTATTTCTTGAACTGTGAGAATATCTATACCATAGACTTCGTCGCCTAGCATGAACGCCAGGTATTCTGAATTCGAGCTAGATTCGTGATTACTTTGCATGCAACACCATGATTTTAATGTTAACTCTCTCTTGTTTTGTTTTTGATTTCCGAACCAAAAATATTCAGCTATCGCTAAACTAGCGGTAAACTTTAACTCTATTAAGTCTAGTGTATTTCTTGGTTTTAATGGCTATGCCTATCTTTGTTTTGGGATCTATTTCAAAGTTTTTGGCGAGATTCGCCAGACATCAATACTGCCTTGCGCGCTAATTGAACTGGTTTTGATAAAAAGCATAGTTAAGCTGTTGTATAAGTCAACTTAACCTAGTGAATATGAAGAGTGTCTTGGCAGGATAGGTCGCGCAACGCTAATGTTGTGGATAATTTAATGAGGCGCGATATAGTTGTTTAGAAAGGGTATGCGGTTGTGAACCCTTAAAGCATACTGCTAATTTTTTTGATTAAATCGGCAGGTTTAAAGGGTTTGATCATATAGGCCGTTATACCTGCCATTATGGCTTCTTTCACTTTGCTGCCTTCAGATGAGGAGGTAAGCATGATGAAGGGGGTGCCCGCCAGTTTGGGGTCTTCTTGCACGGCTTTAAAAAACTCCAGGCCACTCATTACTGGCATGTTCCAGTCGCAGATGATGAGGTTAACTTTAACTTTCCGCATCAGTTTTAGCGCTTCTTGCCCATCTGGGGCATCAAAAACGTGGGCAAAACCAGCTTCGCGCAATATCGCTTTAGTTAGGCTACGCATGGATAAGACATCATCGACAATTAGGATTTTATTGAGTAGTAATTCGTTATTTATATCCATTGTTGTTCCTGTTACGCTGCCCTTAAATAGCCGCCGATTTTATATGAATGCGATGAGACCGACAAATGCGTCATGTGATCAGTTAAAGCAATAAGATAGTCGAAATTTTTATAAATGTGGTTAATAATTTCGTCGAAGCTGGCCGCACAAATAAGACTATTTATAACACTTTATAAGCATTCCAAGCGTGCATGGTTAACACTTTTACTTATTTGCTTATTAACTCCGCTAATTTAGTATAGGTTAATCTTCTAAAAGTCCCATGTTAAAACGTTACGGTTTGTTCATATTATCAAAAAATATAGTAGTGGTTACCTAAGGCTTCAGCGGATGGGTAAAGATAAACAACAGCGGTTAACCCAATACTTTCGCATTCCACCTGCCATCTTGGCGTTATTTCTGCAAGGTGGAGCGATTGTGTGCATATTATTACTCGTCCGGTTTTTTCATGTAAACCTGCCTTTAATTGGCTTAGCTTGCGGCTGTGGTTTGCTTGCTGCCGGATTAAGCTATTGGGCTAATTTGGCAAAATGGTGGCTACCTATTCAAGTTTTATTTTTGCCTGCATTGGTCATGACACTGGCACTAAAAATCCAACCTTACTTCTTCCTTACCGCATTTTTTATTTTGCTGCTGGTGTTTTGGAATACTTTTAAAACGCAAGTGCCGCTCTATTTATCCAGTGAGAAGGTATGGCAAGCCCTAGAGGATTTAGTGCCACCCCCTAAGCAAGATAAAGGCTTCACGTTTATCGATATTGGGTCAGGTTTGGGCGGCGTGTTAGCGCATCTTGCCCGTATCCGTCCAGACGGCAATTACAATGGGATAGAATCAGCCCCGCTGCCTTTTTTCTGGAGTTGGTTGCGGTTCCGTTTGGGTGGCTATCGGCAATGCCGGGTGCAATGGGGTGACTTTTGGGATTGCGAACTTTATGCCTATGATGTCGTGTTCGCCTATCTTTCGCCAGCACCAATGGAACGGCTATGGCAAAAAGCTAAAGCCGAAATGAAGCCTGGATCATTTTTTATAAGCAGTACCTTTAACGTGCCTGGGCAAACGCCTGTTAAGGCCGTCAAAATAAATGATATGCACCAATCCACGTTGTTGATATGGGAAATGTAAATCGGTTATTCCGCATTTAAATAATCATCAGTGATGCTCAGCGGCAGGTTCAGGTTTGGTTTCAGGTGATTTTTCACTTTCTGGCTTAGGTTCTGCTTCAGCATCAGAATTAGCGGATCCAGTAGCCGGTTTTTCCGGTTCGTGCGTTGCCGCTTGATCTTTTGATTCTGCCTCTGGTTTAGGTCCGGCTTCGGTATTGGCGGGGTCAACGGCAGATTTCTCTGCTCCGTGATCTGTCGTCGCTTTCTCATCGCCTTCTGGATGTGGTTCAGCAGTTTTTTCTGTCTCCGTTGCTGCAGCTCCCTCCGTACCGCCATGTTCCGCCGGCTCAGTTTTGGGTTTTTCTTTGGCTGATTTGTCTTTAGGCGCCGCTTTATTACCCACCTCTTCTAACAGTTGTAGCTCGGTCTTTCTATTCATGACGATAATCGAGATCCGCCGGTTTACCGGATCAAGGGGGTCTTTTTTATTTAATGGGATACTGTCCGCCAAGCCGGATACCCTGAGCACCTTTTTTTCATCATAGCCGCCGCCTTTTAATTCAAAGCGTGCGGCATTGGCGCGTTGGCTGGATAACTCCCAATTAGTGTACTCCTTGCTTATATCCGGAAAGGGTTTGGAGTCGGTATGGCCGTTGATGGTAATTTTGTTGGGCAGTTTATTGATGACTGGCGCCAGTGCCCGTAAAATCGTGCGGATCTGGGGTTCGGTTTTGGCACTTCCTAACTTGAACATAGGGGTTTTTTTGTCATCGACAATTTGGACGCGTAAGCCTTCCGGCGTCGTGATAAGTTGGATTTGATCCTTGAGCTCCCCCAAGTTTTTATCTTCCTTGATCATTTTTTCAATTTTTATTTTTAAAGAATCGAGTTGTTTCTTATCTTCTTGTTCGGCTTGTTTATCCAGCTCGGTCGGGTCGATTTCATCTAGCGTTGGCACTTTACCTTTATCGATTTTTGAGGCTTCGTAAGGATCCTGGAAATATTCGGAAATACCTTTTTTAGTGGCTTCGTCCGTTGATCCCAGCAGCCACATCAACAAGAAAAATGCCATCATCGCCGTCACAAAATCGGCATATGCCAATTTCCAGGCACCACCGTGGTGACCATGACCTTTCTTTTTGATTACTTTTTTAACGACTATCGGTGGCTCAGCCATTGTTTAACCTTTGTTTTTAGCGGCTTTCAGTTGTTCATCCAATTCGGCAAAACTGGGGCGCATATTTGATGGGATCATTGCCCGCATATATTCTGCTGTCATCGTCGGTGAAACCGCCTTGGCGCAGCATAGCAAGCCTTTTTGGGCGCATTTATAGGCATTGCCATAGGCTTCCAAGCGTTCCTCCATGACATTCGCTACCGGCGAAATAAAACCATAGGCCAGTAATATACCCAAAAATGTTCCCACCAATGCCGCCGCAATTAATTTACCTAATTCAGCAGGGGGTAAGCTGACCGACTCCATGGTGTGAACTACCCCCAATACCGCCGCGACAATGCCGAACGCTGGCATTCCATCGGCCAGGCCTTTGACGGCCTTAATCGGCCCATGGCCTTCTTCATGATGGGTTTCTATAGCTTGGTCCATCAGCTCTTCCAGCGCCGTCGCCTCAATGCCTGTCACCATTAAGCGGAGGTTGTCACGGATAAAGTCAAGTAAGTGGTGGTCTTTGGTGATAGCCGGGGTAAAAATAGTTTCGATTTCAGGGCCATCAATAACATCTTCTAGGGAGAGTAAGCCTTCTTTTCGAATTTTGCTGGACAGCGCGTTAAAAGATAGTAATAGGTCGAGATAAAACGCTTTGTTGACCTTGGCGCCTTTTAATGTGCCTGTTCCTTGGGCAAGAGAAGCTTTGATGACGGGCATCGAGTTGCCGCAGACAAAGGCACCAATCGCTGCCCCAATTATTATGACAAATTCAAAGGGCTGGAAAAGTACGCCAGCATGACCGCCGCCGCCTAAAAAACCCCCCATAATTGCCCCAACAATTAATACATAGCCGACAATAACTAACATAGCTTCCTCAAAAAAACGTCGATTGGATACTGCACCTAGGCCGCTAGGGCGGTGATCATAAATATATGAACACGATAGCGTAAATATAGTTGGTTAATAAAAATTTTCCTTTTGATATGTAATTCACATAATTTTTTTATTCAATTATTTGAAATCAGTGTGTAAATTTTGATGTCTTTAGGAAAATTCTTATACAGAGCCTATATTTAATTAAAGTTTTTCGCCGCACTGTCGATAACAGTTACAATAAAATTGATTTTTGGAGATTGAAATGGCTATCGATGGCATAACGGGCAGAATGCGTGCACCGGTCACTAGCAACACCGGCCAAAAGGTTGAGATTGATAGTGGCAACAAAGCGACCACAAAGCAAGCTGAAAAAACGGACAGCATTGCAATTACGGCTGCGGCGCAAGAAATAAAAAAAACCTTGGAATCATCCTCTTCTGCTACGATTATTGATGTAGAACGAGTCACTGCTGTAAAAAAAGCACTTGCTGAGGGTAGTTATCAGGTTAATGCAGAAAAAATTGCAGAAAAAATGATGCAACATGAAAAATTAATGTTTGAGTCTGACAAATTGAAAAAATGATGGAAAATACCTGGGTATTTGCAGAAAAATTAATCCTCGACATCTTGTTTCTGACGGAACAACTTAGTCAACAGCTTACTCAGGAAGCCGACATACTAAAATCTGCCCCTACGGCGGAATCTCTTGATGGCAGTACTGCTAATAAAAAGCAATTGGTCAGCCGGCTTGAAGAACGTAACCAGCAATTCAGCCAGATTTTAGCGGTCGAAAAACTACCTAATAATCAGGTGGGCATGAATGAATATTTTCAGCGCGCCGCTTTGGCTGGGCTATCAACCACTGAAACGGTTAATAATTGGCAGAAAATTCAGCTTATTTGCACCGAGTGTAAGTTTTTAAACGAACAAAACGGCGCAAGCATCGAGTTGTTAAGCCTGCATGCTAAACGGTCGTTGGACATTCTAAAAGGCAAGAAAAGCGGCGCCAACGTTTATGGGCGGGATGGTGTCTCCCAAAGCGAAACGTTAGCCAATACCCTGACATTTTATTTATAGGCTGTCCTGGGCCAAGCTTTCGCCGTAAAATTCTTTGCGGCACTCCCAAGAAAATACTATGTGCTAATATTAAAGTCTATTAGACACTTTATTGGCAATAAACATTCGGTTGTCCTTATTTATGGAATCTCAATCAGACTTTTTAATTAGCACCCCAGAAAAGATAATCAGTAAATTATCCATTTTACTGAAAAATAAAAATTTGCTGACGGCGAGCTTTGGTGACAGAGGCCAAAAATTTGTGTCTACCATCCTTGAAATTAATAAAAAAGATAATGTTTTTATCTGTGACGGATGCGATGAAGAGCTGCTTGATAATGCGCTTAATAGCTCAAGGATATTGTTCAAAACGGAGCATATGGGCGCGCTGGTGACATTCGATTCAGGCAAACTAGCAAAAACCCAATATCAAGGCGTTTTGGCATTCTCAGTGCCTATCCCTTCATCAATGCGGTGGCTTGAGCAAAGGGAGTTCTATCGGATGCGTGTGCCGGTGCCAACAACGAGCTGTTGCCAGTTAGCCTTAAATGGCCATGGGGAAATTAGCTTAAAATTATATGATATTAGCCTTCGTGGGTTTTCTATTATCAACGCTTCGGAAGATATTTCAGAGTTATTGGTGACGGGTGGCCAATTTGAAAAATGTAAACTCATTTTTGAAGATAAACAAGAAGTGATGATGTCTTTTGAGATACGGAGCAAATTTTTAGTGAATGCCAATAATCTCAATAAAATGGAAAGGATAGGCTGTAAATTTATGCAAATAACCCCAGCTTTCGAAAATACCATACATAGTTATATGCTACAAATTGAGCGGGAGCTGCTTAAAAAGCGGGCTGAAAACGTCGAGTTTGCTAACTATAAATAACAGTAGGTTTTTTCAATCAGATTGGGCTTATTAAGCAACGGGTTTAAACATTCTTCATATTGTTGGCGTTATTTCTGCCCAAACGGGATGCACGTTCATCTTGCTCTAGCTGTTCGGATTTACTTTCCTGTTTAAGTTCAGTTTTCAATGCGGCCTGATAAATCTTTTTCAGGCTTTTGGTGCGGTGGTGCATGCTTTCCCAGATTTTCCGTTTGGTAGCTAATTCGGCTTTGCTCTGGTCAAGGGACTGTTCTTGCCCTGCGATGGCTTTATCCAGCTTGTCCATAAATGACCGGAATTCAAGCAACTGGCCGACATTGGCGCCGGCGTTGCCAAGGCGATTAAACTTATCCTGATAGTCTTGCCGGTATTTTTTTAGGTTGTCGACTTGCGCCTGCATGGCCATCAGCTTCCTTTGGGATGCGCCCAATGCTTCCAGGCTGTCCTGTTCTTGCGCCGCTTTAAGGTCGACTATTGTTTTAATGCGTTGTGATTTTTTGGTCATGGGTTAATAGCCGTGTTATGCGTACCCAGTAACTGCCTTAGCTCGTCCAGGCTGCGGTTTATATTGACCGGTTCATTCATGCTTTGTTGAAGGAATTCGACAATCGCCGGGTGTTTTTCAATAGCTTGGTCAATCCGGCGGTCAGAACCGGGTTGGTAAGCCCCGACACTGATTAAGTCTCGATTTTGTTGATAAAGCGAATAAATCCGCCTGACATCCCGTGCCATCTGTAAATGTTCGTTATCGACAATATCTGACATTACACGGCTTACTGAAGCTTCGATGTCGATAGCTGGGAAATGGCCTGATTCCGCCAGGCTTCTTGATAAGACAATGTGGCCATCCAACACGCCCCGTGCAGCATCTGCAATGGGGTCATTCGTATCATCACCTTCCGCTAATACGGTATAAAAAGCAGTAATCGACCCGCCACCGACATCAGCATTGCCAGCACGTTCAACCAGATGCGGCAGTTTAGCAAATACCGAGGGCGGATAGCCTTTGGTGGCGGGTGGCTCATCGATAGCTAAGGCAATTTCTCGGTGTGCCTGGGCAAAGCGGGTCAATGAATCCATCAACAACAACACATCAAGCCCCTGATCACGGAAATATTCGGCAATACTGGTCGCAAGCAGTGCGCCATGTACCCGCATCAAGGGTGGGCAATCGGCTGGTGTAGCGACGACAACTGCGCGTTTAAGCCCTTCTTCACCCAGTATTTTTAATACAAATTCATTGACTTCCCGTCCCCTTTCGCCAATCAACCCCACAACAACCACGTCGGCGGTCGTAAATTTGGTCATCATGCCAAGCAATATACTCTTACCGACACCAGTACCGGCGAATAGCCCCATACGTTGGCCGCGGCCGACGCAGAGAAGGGAATTAATAGCCCGGACGCCAACATCCAATGGCTCCCGTATCGGTTTTCTGGATAATGGGTTAATCGGCGTACCATTCAGCGATATCTGGGAATCGGTTTTCAGTGGGCCTTTATCATCTAACGGGTTACCTGAGCCATCAAGTACCCGGCCTAAAAGGCCAAACCCTACTCTTGCCAAACTGTTTTTGCCGAGTGGGATTACTTTGCAATCGGGCTCAAGACCATGCAATTCACCGGCAGGCATTAGAAATACGCGTGTCCCGGCAAAGCCAACGACTTCGGCCTCGATTGTTGCGCCGGATTTTGTCTCAATACGGCAACGGGAACCTATGGCTGCCCGGCAACCGACAGCTTCTAACGTCAGGCCAACCATACGCGAAAGTTTGCCTTCAACAATAAGCTCGGGTGTCCCGGTTAATTTTTTTGAGTATGCCTTTAATTGCCCTGCCCAAATGTGGGAGCGGTCTGTTTTCGGAATCATTAGCTTCTATCCCGATCCCGCTCACTACCAAAGACATTTGCGATAGCCGCCGCTAACCTATTTTCTATGGTGGCATCGACATGGGAGACATCGGTATCTATTTTGCACCCACCTCGTGTGATAAGTGGGTCCTCAACAATTGACCAGGTTGAAGAGGCTTCATCAAGTGCCAACACCGAACGGACCAATTCGGCATCTTCCGGGTGTAAATATAAACTGATTTTCTGCGAAGATAGCGGCAGGACTTTGATGGCTTCCCTAACCGCCGCAATAACTTGGCCGGTATCCATTTTAATTTCCCGGCGAATGATTTGTGCGACCAAAACTGTTGAAAGTTTGACTAACTCATTTTCAACTTCTTCATCCAGGGTTTTAAATGGTTCGCTCAAGGCTTCCATTAGGCGCGTGAATTCTTCAGCTTTTTTATTTAGCAGCTCAGTGTTTTCTTCATAACTTTGTTTCTTTCCCGCTTCATAACCGTGGTCATAGCCTTGTTGAAAGCCGTCCGCTTTGCCTTGGGTAAAGGCTTCATCATAAGCCTGTTTTTGCATGGCCTCGATTTCGGTGACCGTTAAATGTGGTGCCGCCTTGGATTGATCCGTTTTCTCGCCGTATTGGGTTTTTCCAGCAATATCCGGTAACCGCCACACACTTAGCGTTTCGAGTTCGGAAGTTGTGAAGTCAGAATTTTTAGATGAGTTCATCGCCACCTTCACCACCGAGTTGGATTTGGCCGGATTCCATTAATTGCTTCACTGAATTCAATATTTCTTTTTGTGCACTTTCTACATCGCTCAATTTTGCTGGCGGCGAAGCTTCTAAATCATCCCGGAGTATTTCTGCCGCCCGTTTAGACATATTGCTGTATATTTTTTCTTTGAGGTCGTCACTCGCCCCGCGTAAGGCCAGCAGTAACCTATCGGTTTGGACATCGCGCAGTACCGTTTGCATGTCAGGCGCCGTCAGGCCAGTAAGGTCTTCGAACACAAACATCTTGTCTTGAATTTTTGAGGCCAAATCGTTATCGTTCTCGGAAATCTTTTTCAAGACAAAATTACTGGCGCCACTATCCATAAAGTTCAAGATGCTGGCGGCCGCTTCGACCCCACCCAGCGCAGTCGCTTTAACCGCAACACTGCCGCTTAATTGTTTTTCCATGATGCCATCCAGTTCGCGCAAAGCGCCCGGTTGGACACCTTGCATGGTTGCAATCCTCAATAACAAGTCAGAGCGATGATTTTCAGGTAACCGTGCCAGTACTTCAGCGGCCTTATCATTACCAAGCATAGATAAAATAATCGCACCAATTTGCGGATGTTCCAAACGTACTATGTCAGAAACCGACTTGGCATCCATATATTTTAGTTGGTCGATCCCTTTACCTTCAGCGCTCATGAAAATTCGTTCAATGATGCCGATAGCTTTTTCTTCACCAAGTGCTTGCACTAACACCGAGCGGATATAACCATCTGACTCAATGCCCAATGAGGATTGGTGTTTTACTGCGGGGATGATTTCTTCCAGTACGCTGTCAATCATGTCGGGGGAAATATCACTTAAGCGAGCCATAGCATAACCAATGGACTGTACTTCTTTGGAGTCCATATGTTTTAGTACGGAGGCCGCCCTTGTTTCGCCTAAGGCGAACAACAAAACGGCGGCACGCTCGGTGGAACTCATTTCTTTAGCCATATTTATCTAACCCACCTTTTCAGGATTTGCGCAACTAATTGCGGATCTTTATCAACCGTGTTTTGTAAAAATTCTAATCGCTTACCATAACTATGTGGCACATCAGCAAGTAATAAGTCATCTATATGATTAGGTAAAGCCGCTTGCCCTTCTTGTTGCGAGCCTAACGCTGCTAACGGGGTTTTACCGTCTTCCATAAGTTCACCGGTTGCTGCTGCCGTTGCTGCACTTGCTTCCGCCTCTGCTAAAGCAACAGCCTTTTTCGCTTCATTCAATCCGGACAAGTTACGCATCGTGGGGCGTAGCACCCCAAAAAGTATAAGCAATACCGCCAATAATCCCCCGACTTGTTTCATCAGGTTAAGAAACCAGGGTTTTTCCCATAAGGGGATTTCTGGTAATGCTTCCGGGGCTTCTGGTGCTTTGAAAGCAACATTAGTCACAGTGACTTGATCCCCCCGGGCATTGTCAAAACCTACCGCTTGTTTCACTAAATCAGTAAAGCGGGTAATGTCTTCCGGTTTATAAGGCTGGTTGGTTACTTTACCATCGGCCTGTACGGTGCGTTGGTCGTCAACCACTACGGCAACTGACAGCCGGTGTAGTAATCCGGTTGCCGAACGGGTATGGGTAATGGTTTTATCCACTTCAAAATTGCGGGTAGCATTTTTCGCGCTTGAGCTGGGCGTGGTATCCGTTGCTGTCGCCATCCCAGAATTAGGCGCTGCCCCCGGCGCTGCAGCGGGTGTTTTTTCTGGAGCAGTCCCTGCAGCAGCGGGTTGATTTGATAATGCCCCAGGAACACCTTGAACGCCAGGTGATTTGTTGAGTTCTTCCGAGGTTTGTTCGCTTCTTAGTACCGATGATTTTGGGTCAAACAGTTCTTGGGTTTTGTCAGTTTCGGTGAAATCGAGGTCAGCGGAAAGCTGGACACGCATGCCATCGCCGACCAATGGCGCTAAAATGTTTTCAATGCGTTCCATTAGGTGATCTTCAAAGTTTTTCTTGTATTCGAATTGTTTTGACGTCAAATTACTGACGGACGAGCCATCTCGACTGTTTAGCAGTTGGCCTTTTTGATCAACAACGGTTACCTGGTCCGCTTCAAGTTGCGGGACACTGGAAGCGACCAAATGAATAATCGATTCGATTTGGCCTTTGTCTAATGACCGCCCTTGGTATAAATTCACAATAACTGATGCACTTGGTTTTTTGCGTTCACGTACGAATACGGATTGTTGCGGAATAGCTAAGAGCACCCGAGCGCCTTTAACACTTTGGATAGACATAATGGTTTGGGCGATTTCACCTTCCAGGGCGCGTTGGAAACGGACAGCCTCCATATTTTTACTGGCGCCAAAGCCTTGGTCTTTGCTTAATAATTCATAGCCAACACTGTTAGTCCTGGGTAAGCCTAAACCTGCCAATTTAAGCTTTACTTCATCAACATCTTCGGTCGGTACCATAATCGCCCCAGACCCATTTTCGACCTTGTATTTGATGCCTTGCGTATTAAGGACTTCAAGAATTTCGGACACATCTTTTTCACCGATTTCAGAATATAAGCGGCTGTAAGACGCTTCTTGCGACCAGAGTACAACGGCAATACCAATGGCAACGCTGAAAGCTAGTCCCAGCATGATGCCAATTTGCCTTGCGATAGACAGTTCAGCTAAACCTTTTACGGCGGGATGGGCATCACTCTTTGCCATTAAAGCGTGTTGTATGCCTTTTGTTTCAGCCATTTCGTTACCGGTTTGCTCACTCATAATCTAATTAACAGTACCTGCCCCGTGATAGCCAATTACATTGGCATGTTCATAACATCTTTATAGGCTTCAACGAGTTTATTCCTGACTTGAAGTGCGGCCTGAAAAGAAACACTTGCTTTTTGCGACTCCACCATAACTTCCGCTAAACTGAAATTAGACGAGCCACTTTCAAAAGCTTCTACCATTTTTCCAGCCCTTTGCTGCGTATCATTAACCGAAGAGATCGATTGTTGCAGTAATGAAGAAAAATCGGTGCTTGCCCCCGTCTCCTGAACCGGGCGGCCTGCCGCTTGCAGAGACATAGTCCGCATCTGGCTTAAAATCTGGTTTACATTCATGTCACTCATGGGGTGCCTTGCCGATTATTCAAATTAATAATCATAAGTAAGCACAATCTATGCCATTTATAAGTATGTAGATATAGCCGCGAATTCACTAAGCTTAATGGGCTAGCACTAGGTTTTTGTAGTAATTAACTATTGATGTATGTCAAAAAAATGACGCCCACAGCGATTTTTGATTAACAGCTGGCTAAAATATATTCTTATTAGCCATGAAAATGGCTGTCATTAATTTAGCCTGGGATTATTTATGCAGGGACATAAAGTACGGCTAAAAGTTAATGTTCCAAATCGAATTTACGTAATTTTTCGACCAATGTTGTACGCCGCATATTCAGGCGTTTTGCAGCATGGGCAACCACACCATTACATTCATCCAAGGCTTGGCGTATCAGGTCGCTTTCAAGGATATTCAGGTACTCTTTTAAGTCTATGCCTTCCGAGGGAAGTTGGGCCAAAGCAGCCGGCAGATTATCGGTGTTGTCATCAGGGTGTAAATATTCCAGCGACTCGGCTCTGCTGATTTTAACGGGTTGGGCGACATTAACGTTTTCGGCTGGTATTTCATATTGCTGAAATTTTTCCGGTAAATTGCCCACATCGACCTGTTCGTCAGGGTAAATAATAGCCATCCGTTCTATTAAATTTGCCAATTCCCTAATATTACCCGGCCACTCATATTGCATCAATGCCGCTATAGATGCGTTAGTAAAGCTTACTGAACCGCGCCCAGCATCTTCCATGCACCCAATAATGTCTTCTACTAATAAAGGGATATCCTCAATTCGATCCCGTAATGACGATACTTCAATTGGAAATACATTTAACCGGTAAAACAAGTCTTCCCGGAACCGGTTACCTTTTATTTCTTCGGCTAGGCGGCGATGTGTAGCGGCAATTACCCTAACATCGCAATGCATAGTTTTATTGCTACCTACCCGTTCAAATGTACGCTCTTGCAATACGCGCAGTAGTTTTACCTGCATAGGCATTGGCATGTCGCCAATTTCATCAAGAAAAAGCGTGCCTCCTTCCGCCATTTCGAAACGGCCTTGCCTTACCCCTAATGCACCGGTAAATGCGCCTTTCTCATGGCCAAATAGTTCACTTTCCAATAGTTCAGCCGGGATAGCACCGCAGTTAATCGGTACAAATAGCTTTGGTTTCCGCAAAGAAGCATCGTGAATAGCCCGGGCAATAATTTCTTTTCCAGTCCCTGATTCGCCTAGGATTAATACAGTCGCATCTGATTTGGCAACTTGGGCAATTGCTTTACGGATATTGACAATGGCTTTGCTGGTGCCTTTTAATCGGTCTTGTGCCGACAAACGCCGGTCAAATCCACTTCTGCGGTCTAAGAATCCCCGCCTCAATGCAGCTGGAGGTGGTTCTTCAGTAGTTTCTTGTCCGCCAAAAGTGGTTGATATTTTGTCAGTGATCCGCTTTAAAGCGGGGTGGGTCACCGGCCATTCCAAGACTTGCGATACATTACTGTTAAGCGCTGGTGAGTCTTGCAGGGAATCGGCTTTATCCATAATTAAAATGACCGGCGCTTTTTCTGCTTTGCTGACAATATCGCTAATAATGGCGGCTTGTTTATTCAGGCCGTTACCTATAAAAACGCCATACAACTGGTCAAATGCGCAGGCAACAGAACCGTAACTTTCTGAATCAGTTGCTTTTACCTGGTACTCCATAAACTGGAGGATAGTCTCAAGGTGTTGTGACCTTGTTGTATTATCATCAACTAATAAAATATACGGCAAAGCCATTTTCCTGGACTCATCATTCAATATTTAATGCTGAAAACGCTATCTATAAGCCAGTTATCACGAATAGCTGTGTTTCCAAGCGGTGACGTCTCACAATTGTTCCGGTTAATCTAAAGCAATATTTTGAACACTGTTAATCGTTGTGTGATTTAAGTGGCGTAGGGATATAACCTTGATATAACTTATAGAAATATAGTTGAAATAACGGGTTAGTTCCAGAAGTGTCAAATAATTGTCGGGGCGATATTGATAGCGGCCGCAATGCGTTTATGCCCTTAATTTTTTGGGTTTTATGGCAAAACCTGCCTAACCACCGAAATACTTTGAATTGCCCTACAGATTTAAATGGCAGAGGGTTACTTTTTTAAGGCTTTGTATAAACTAGAAATTATAGCTTTTATAAATTTCTGGAGGGCCGAATGGCTTCACTACCCTATGAAAAAACAGCCAACCTAACGTGGTTAATTGGGCTTGGAAGCGTTCTGGTTATGCCTGATGCTGTATTGGGATTGTTGCTTGGCTTAACGCATGTTTTATTCGAGTGCGCCCATCTGCTTTTTGGGCTGTTTGAGTCGGCACTTGATCATTTTGTTGAACACACTTTTCATACGCGAACCCGGGAAACTCAAATTATTGTTTTTTATATAATATTTTTCATGGGTTTGGGTGGGCTTTATTTTTTGTGGCGGGTAACCTGGTTTGTATTTTACAAGCTCAAGAAATTGGCAGTAGCTGCTTTTGTAAACCAAAAAAACCGTTTTTTGAGGTATTGGGAAGAATCAGCAAATAACAAATTTAAATTAATTGCAGGGTTTAATGTGGCGTTAACCGTTATGTATCTTATTTGTTTTTAACCCGTGAAAAAATGACATGTAACCTTAAGTTAAATGCTACAGCCAATAACTTCAGGTCAAGTATTTAGGTGATAAAGTTTATGCGTAAAGGCTTAACAAGCCTTTATTGATAACTTGGCCGGATTCACTGGGATCTAGTGCATTGGGGATAGTTTCAGGATTTTGATTATTGGGATCGCCGCCAGTCCCATAGAAAGGCTGCGAAGGTGAACGCCCATTACTTGGGTTTTGGGAAATATTGACATTGACTAAATTGAGTTGTTGCCCAAGGAGCATCTCCTTTAGTTTGGGGATCGAGGCTTCTAGGGCTTCTTTGGTTTCAGCATGCTGGGCCGTAAACAAAATAGATGCCTGATTATCTTGAGTAACATCAATTTTAATTGAAATTGGGCCAAGATTAGCTGGATTTAACTTAATTTCTGCCGCCGAAATATCTTTGTTGTTCATCCAAATGATCTGCTCACCGAGATCCTTGCCCCATCCAGGATGTGTGATGGGTCTTGTTATAACGGCGCTTTCCATTCGCGTATCTATTGGTTTTTGAATCGGTAGTATCTCTGGTGTGGCTTCTGAAACTTTTTGCCCAGATCCTGCGAGAGAAGTTAATGTTTGTTTGAATGTGTCCGCACTGTCCGTCGACGGTAAGCTAGCCCCTTCGCTAGGCTGCATTGCCTGTCCAAAGGCAGTTGCTTTTTGCAGCGAAACGCCTGATGGCATACTGTCGTCAACCATGGTGGCTTTATTAGCCTCTTCAGGCATCGGTTTTGCCACAGTAAGGCCAGTTAAAGCCATTGCACTGCCCAGGTGTTGTGCCGCGCTAACGTCCGTAGGGACTGAATCAGTTGGTGTAGTCGCCGCCAACCCATCAGTTAAGTTAAAAAAAGTGGGCTCTAAATTAGTTGCGGCAGTCCCTTTATCTGGAGTTGACGGCGGAAAGTATTTTTCAAGTAATGCGGCAAGCTCCTGATGATCTTCATCACTATGGGCTTTTACATCCTCGCCACTAGATTGCTTCTCAACACTTTGTTGCGCTTTAGGAGGCTCTTCTTTGGGCTTTGGTTCTTTAAAAAACTTATCTTGTTCTTTTAAGGCATCAGCGAAGTTATTTGGGTCCCCTTGGTTTTCAGGTAAATGGGCGGTGCTGCTGTCAATAGGCTTATTGCCAGATGGCTTGGGTGCTATATTTAGGCTGTTAACATTCATAACATATTCTCATTACCAACTGGTTTAACTCAAGATTTATCCTAAAATTAACCGACTATCATTGTCCTTTGGAAAATAGGATAGACTGTTTTTTCATTATTTTCCTAAATTGCATTAACACTAGCATGGTTGGATAAGCCTTTCGATGGGCGGCTTAGCCTTTTTTGCACGGGTTCACATTATTTTGCATTTTATGGTAATTCAGGGAAGGAATAGATGGATCTTGTATGGGTTTATTAAATAAGTAACAGGACAGTTTTTATATTTGAAATCTCAAAATAACCGTTTAGCTTGAAATAAATTGGAAATTTGGTGAGCCTGAAAAAATTTAGGGTGTTCAATTCCGGCTAAAGGCGCTAACCTTATAAACACAAAACATTGGTTTTAACTTTAAACAATACGAATAAACGCCACAATAAATGAGTGACTTACTTTCACAGGACGAAATTAATGCGCTGCTACAAGGTGTTGACGATGGTGATATTGAAACCGAAGTCGATGATTTTCAGGATAAAGGCAGCGCCAAAAATTATGACTTTAGCAGCCAAGAAAGGATTGTCCGGCGGCGTATTCCTACCCTGGAAATGATCAATGAAAGGTTTTCCAAGTCTTTACGCACATCCCTGTTCAAATTTTTGCACCGTTCGCCCGAAGTGTTCATGTCCGGCATCCAGATCCGGAAGTTTTCCCAATACTTAGACGAGCTACATGTTCCAGCCAACCTGAATATTATCCGTTTTTCCCCATTACGGGGGCGGGCATTGATAGAAATTGAACCGTCGCTGATTTTTACGGTGGTCGATAACTTTTTTGGTGGTGGCGGGCAGTTTTATAGCAATGCCGGTGAAGCGCGTGAATTCACCCTGACTGAAATGCGTATCGTCCAGATATTGCTGGATATGATGTTTAAAAACTTAAAGGAAGCCTGGAAACCGGTGATGGAACTCAATTTTGAGTTTATGAGTTCGGAAATTAACCCCAGTTTTGCAGGTATTGTTGGTGCGGAGGACATTGTGGTCATTTCCAAAGTTAATATTGCTTTGGAGAGTGGTGGTGGCGATATAAATATTGTCATGCCTTATGCGATGATTGAGCCAATCAGGGCATTATTGGATACCATCGGCGATGATTCTGACGAATCTGACATTAAATGGAAGCGCGGCTTACGTAATGAAGTGATGGGGGCAAAAATGAATTTGAATGCGCTCCTGGTGGAAAAAAAAGTCACTATTGGTGAAGTGCTTTATTTTAAAAAAGGCGATGTCATTCCTATTGAAATGCCGAAAACGGTAACCCTAAAATCAGAAGGTATTCCTATGTTTACCGGGAAAGCCTGTGTTTCAGAAGGTTTTTATGCCGTACAGGTTATAGATAAGGTAAAGACAGAATCTATCTAAATCAGTTCTGATTTTGACGATAATTTAATTAGTGTGAAAAATGATGAGTGAAGACGATATTGAACCAGTTGATGATGTAAGGGCAGCCATCTTTCAGGAGGTTGAAAAGCAGCAGGAAAAAAAACCAAGTCCGGCAAACTCGTCAGAGGAGCTGAATCTTGATGTTATTCTGGACGTGCCTGTTACCTTGTCCATGGAAATTGGCCGAACCCAAATTAATATCAGAAATTTGTTACAGTTGAACCAAGGCTCAGTTGTCGAACTTGATCGTTTTGCCGGGGAACCACTTGACGTATTGGTTAACGGTACGCTGGTCGCGCATGGCGAGGTTGTCGTAATTAACGAGAAATTCGGAATTCGCTTAACCGACGTTATTAGCGTATCTGAGCGAGTTAAACGGCTCACCTAATGCCTTTAAAATTGCTGCTGTGTTGGGTTTTATTATGTTGGCAGCGCGTCAGCCTAGCCGTAATTCCTGACGCAGGTTTGCCAAAACAGCCTGTCCGTACTGTTTCTCCCGCAGATATTGCGGCATGGGGCTTTGGCTTGGCCATTGTACTGGGTGTTTTTTTTCTATGCGTTTGGGGAATGCGAAAACTTAGTGGTTTAAACGTGGGTAGTGCTGAAAAAATCCGTATGGTTGGTGGGTTATCTTTAGGCATGCGGGAAAAAGTCATTTTATTGCAAGTCGGGAAAAAGCAGCTCATTCTTGGTGTAACCCCAGGACGGATTGAAACCTTATTAGTTTTGGAGGGCGATGATTGTTTACAGAAAGACGATCCCTTGCCAGCAAAGGCAGAAACAGGGTTTACCCAAAAATTGGCACAAGCGATGAAAGTCCGTACTGATGCATAACCGTCTACTCTGGCAATTAATTTTGGCCACCCTTTTTTTTCTACTGATTGAAAGCCCGGCTTACGCCGCAGGTATTCAAGCTGTCACCGTCACCACCAATAACCAAGGTGGGCAAACCTATAGTGTCACTATCCAGATCTTGGCATTAATGACAGCATTAACTGTGCTGCCGGCGCTATTGTTGACCATGACCTCATTTACGCGGATCGTGATTGTCTTAAGCTTGCTTAGGCAAGCCTTGGGGACAGGACAGGCCCCCAGCAACCAGGTGTTATTGGGCTTGTCGCTATTTTTGACGATTTTCATCATGATGCCAGTATTCGATAAAGTGAATACTGATGCCGTACAACCCTATTTGGAAGAAAAAATTGATATAACTGCCGCTATGGAAAAGGCATCGGCACCGTTCAGGCAGTTTATGTTGAAACAAACCCGTGAATCTGACCTGGAAATGTTTATCCGGATTTCCGGAAATGCCGAACTACAATCGTCTGACGATGTCCCCTTCCCGTTATTAATGTCGGCTTTTGTTACGAGTGAGCTGAAAACCGCCTTTCAGATCGGATTTTTAATCTTTCTGCCGTTTTTGATTATCGATCTTGTGGTTGCGAGTGTCTTGATGTCGATGGGGATGATGATGCTATCGCCGATGATTGTGTCGTTGCCATTCAAAATAATGCTCTTTGTCCTAGCCGATGGCTGGTCTTTGATTATGGAAATGCTGGCCGCGAGCTTTTATGTTAGTTGAGCGTGAGGACCTGATATGACACCTGAAATTATCCATAGGGTTAGCCAGGATGCAATGATCGTTGCCATTAAGCTGACCGCTCCGGTGCTCATTCCTTCACTGGCGATAGGCCTTGTGATTGCCGTATTCCAAGCGGCTACCCAGATTAACGAAACCACCCTTACTTTCGTGCCCAAGTTAATTGTCATTGGCCTGGTGTTATTGATTGCAGGCCCTTGGATGCTACAAACATTCCTCGATTATTTTCAGGGTTTAATCCGGGAAATTCCACAATTGATTGGCTAAGCCATGAATTTTACCGAAGGACAAATTACGGCATCAGTCGCGTCATTTATCTGGCCATTGATGCGTATTTCTGCCATGTTTGTTTCTATCCCCTTATTCAGCCTCCGTGCTGTTCCAGCTCGCGTCAGGTTAATCCTTTCCCTGGCGATAACGCTAGTGGTTATGCCGGTATTACCCACCTACCCAATGGTTGAGATGTTCAGTTACCAAGGGTTTTTAGTCACTGTTTCCCAAGTGATGATTGGCATAACCAGTGGTTTTATTGTGCAGCTGGTTTTTTCAGCACTTCTGTTTGCCGGCCAGGGGGTTGCCTTAAGTATGGGTTTAGGTTTTGCGTCGATGGTTGATCCACAAAACGGTCAGCAGGTGCCTGTCATCGCGCAATTTTATGTGATGGCCAGTACGTTAGTATTCCTTAGTTTGGATGGGCATTTATTGTTAATTAAGATGCTAGTGGACAGTTTTACTAGCTTGCCGATAGGTATTGATGGCATTACCAAAGCCAACATTTGGGCTATTATTATGTGGAGTACCCACATGTTTGCCGGTGGTTTACTCCTAACGATGCCTATTATCGTCAGCTTGCTGCTGGTTAACATAAGTTTAGGTGTAGCCACCCGGGCGGCACCACAATTGAATATTTTTTCAGTTGGCTTCCCCGTTACCCTCATGCTAGGTATGTTATTGGTTTGGTTAACCTTGCCTGATTTTCTAGAGCAGTTTACGGGCGTTTTGACCGAATCCTATGATTTGGTCGGACAAATACTAAAACTTTAACTGGCTTAATTAGTGGCTATAAACGGCAGGGGCAAAAGATTTTTTGAATACAGTAATGTATAAATGACCTGCCTCTGCAACCTCGCCAGCCTTGTTACGACTGTAGATTAAATTATGGCTGAAGATTCAGACCAGGAAAAAACCGAAGAACCCACCAGTAAGCGTCTTGATGACGCCAGAAAGAAAGGCCAGATTGCAAGGTCCCGCGAATTTAATACCTTTGCCATGCTGATAACCAGCGCGGCTCTTTTGCTCCTAATGGGCAAACAAATAGGTAAAGGCCTATTGCACATCATGCAGGCCGAGTTCCAATTAAGCCGTGACGTTATTTTTGATCCGGCCAGCCCCATTACCCACCTAAAACAAGCCATGGCAGATGGGGTTATGCTAATAGTGCCTTTTATAGTGGTACTGGCCGTTGTGGCAATTGTTGCTCCCTTAGCGCTCGGTGGGTGGGTATTTACCTGGGACGCTATTACGCCCAAGTTTGAAAAACTTAATCCATTAAAAGGTATTGCCCGGATGTTTGCAATGCATGGCTTGATTGAGTTGGTCAAAGCGCTCATTAAAGTCGTGCTTATCGTTCTTGTTGCCTATGTATTGGCTAAACATTTTCTTGCTGAATTGACAGGGCTTAGCGCCGAACCGTTAGCGCAGTCAATTAGCCATTCACTGGATATGATTGGTTTTTGCTTTCTCGTACTTTGTGCGTCATTGATATTAATTGTAGCGATTGATGTCCCTTATCAACTTTATGACCACAGTAAAAAGTTGAAAATGACCCTGCAGGAAATCAAGGACGAAATGAAAGAGTCTGAGGGTAGCCCTGAAGTTAAAGCCCGTCAGCGCCGTACCCAAATGAGCATGGCGCAAAACCGTATGATGACGGAAGTGCCTAAGGCAGATGTCATTATTACCAACCCCAGCCATTTTGCTGTCGCCTTAAAATACGACCCGGGCGGCGGTGGGGCACCTAAGCTGGTCGCCAAAGGCGTTGATTTGATTGCCGCACAAATCCGTTCTGTGGCAAGTGGCGCCAAAGTGCCGTTCGTCGCCGCCCCACCCTTGGCCCGGGCGCTGTATTATTCGACAGAACTGGACAAAGAAATACCTAACGGACTTTATCTGGCCGTGGCCCAGGTGTTGGCTTATGTATATCACTTAAAAACTGCTAGGGAAAACCACTGGGACGAGCCACTGCCACCTAACAATATTAAGGTGCCAGATGAATTTAAACAAGGTAACTAAGTATGGATTTTAGCAAAATAAAAGAGGCGTTAAGATTGCTTGGCAAAGCCGAGTTAGGGGCGCCATTGGTTATCATGATCATCCTCGCCATGATCATGTTGCCTTTGCCGGCATTTTTGCTGGACATGCTGTTTACTTTTAATATTGCCTTTTCGTTAATCATCCTGCTGGTGGTGGTTTACACACTGAAACCGCTCGAATTTGCCGCCTTCCCCACCGTTATCTTATTGGCGACCTTGTTACGTCTGGCGTTGAATGTCGCTTCAACACGTATAGTCTTATTGGAAGGCCATAACGGCGGTGATGCGGCAGGTAAAGTTATCGAAGCGTTCGGCGCTTTTGTCATCGGCGGTAATTTTGCAGTCGGGTTGGTGGTTTTTACCATCCTGACGGTCATCAATTTTATGGTGGTAACCAAAGGTGCGGGGCGGGTCGCTGAAGTTGGGGCAAGGTTTACCTTGGATGCCATGCCTGGCAAGCAAATGGCGATTGATGCCGACCTGAATGCAGGCTTGATCACGCAGGATGAAGCGCGCGCAAGGCGTGTTGAAGTGGCAACCGAAGCTGATTTTTACGGTTCAATGGATGGTGCGAGCAAGTTCATCAGGGGCGATGCAATCGCCGGCATCATTATTTTGTTCGTCAACATGATTGGGGGATTGGTGATCGGTGTTACCCAGCACGACTTGGGTGTTGCCGAGTCTGGCAAAATTTATGTCCTGTTAACCATTGGCGACGGGTTGGTTGCCCAGATCCCTTCGCTGTTATTGGCCACAGCGTCTGCACTTGTGGTGACTAAAGTCGGCAGCAGCGGCCAAAATATTGGCCAACAGGTGAGTGCGCAGCTTTTTGAAAATCCGAAAGCACTCATGATTACAGCAGGCGTGATCGGTGGCTTGGGGTTAATTCCTGGCATGCCGAACCTGGTGTTTATTATATTGGCCTCGATATTAGGTGGTGCGGCCTACTGGATTAACAAACGTCAAAAGCAAGACGTCTTGGTTGATTTGACGCATCCAATGGAATTGTCGCCGAGTTCCTCGCCAGAGATTAAGGAACTGGGGTGGGATGATGTGATGCCGGTCGATATTGTTGGTTTAGAAGTCGGTTACCGGTTAATCCCATTAGTGGACAAAAATCAGGGCGGGCAGTTAATGACCCGTATTAAGGGCGTTAGGAAAAAGCTGTCCCAGGAGCTAGGCTTTTTAGTGCCTTCCGTACATATCCGGGATAATCTTGATTTAAGCCCAACTGCCTACCGTATTTCATTGATGGGTGTCACGGTGGGCGAATCTGAAATCATGCCAGAACTTGAGATGGCGATTAACCCAGGACGTGTATTTGGCACGTTACCGGGTAAACCATGCCAAGATCCTGCCTTTGGGCTGGAAGCGCTTTGGATAGAATCAAACCAGAAAGACCATGCCCAAACATTGGGTTATACCGTTGTTGATTCAGGCACGGTCATTGCCACGCATCTTAGCCATCTTTTGCAAGTGCATGCCCATGAACTGTTCGGTTATGAGGATGCCCAGAAAATACTCGAAAACTTGTCAAAGACCGCACCCAAGCTAGTTGAGGATTTGGTGCCCAAAATTCTGCCGTTGGGATTAGTGGTTAAGGTATTACAAAATCTGCTGCAAGAAAGGGTGCCGATACGTGATATGCGGACGATAGCCGAAACTTTGGCGGAGTACGGCGTTAAGAGTCAAGATCCCGACATCTTAACCGCCGCCGTACGTGCCTCATTAGGCCGGCTAATTGTCCATGAAATCAGCGGCATACAAAATGAACTCCCTGTTATTACTTTAGATTACGAGTTGGAACAGTTATTGCATAAATCTCTACAAACGGCAGGCGAAAATGGCGCCGGCATTGAACCAGGGTTAGCAGAGCAAATGCATAAATCATTACAGGAAAGCACGCAAAAGATGGAAATGGAAGGGCAAACAGCTGTGTTGTTAGTGTCTTCTTATGTGCGCCCTTGGTTAGCCAGATTCGTCCGTCATTCAATTTCTGGATTACATGTCCTGGCGTATAACGAAATACCTTCTGATCGTCGGATCAAAGTAGTTTCAACTGTCGGGCAACGCACTTAATAACTGGGGTTAAAGTATGAAAATTAAACGTTTTTTTGCGGCAGATATACGCCAAGCTATGCGGATGGTTAAAGAAGAACTGGGGGCCGATGCGGTCATCATGTCGAACCGGGCGGTTGAAGGTGGCATTGAAATTGTTGCAGCACGCGATTTTGATGAACAGTCGATTCAAAACAAACTGCAAGAACAGGCCACCGTTCCAGCGCCTCAGCCCCAAGTTAAGAGCGTTGTTTTCCCAACATTGGAAGAAGCAACTAAACGCTTTCAGGCACAAGATAGCCAAAGAAAAGCCGATATATCGCCAATCAAAACTGAACAGGTAGCGAGTCAAAATCCAGCTGAGAAAGTACAAGAACAGCCCGTTGCAAAGGTTACTGATTTGCTCACTAAAAGAACGGTATTACCTAATTTTGATGCTGCAAAAAAACGTATCCAACTGGAAAATGAACGGAAAAATGCAGACGCATTAGCCGCTACCCAACCTGCACGTAAATTTACCTCGCCCTATGTAGGTTATGCAGAAAAAGCGCAATTAATCAAAAGTCCTGAAGTAACATCAACCCCTGCTACCCAGGCACCGATGGTTAAAAAAGAAGCTGCTTTAAATCAGTTCACCCAAGATAAACAACCGAGTTTATCTGATTCCTTGTTATTGGAAATGAGCAAGGAGCTTAAATATTTACGGTCTGCAATGGATACAAAATTTGCAAACATCAATTGGGCAAGCAATCCCCAAGTATCATCCCCTAAAAATGAGTTGATGCAACGCCTAACCAACATGGGTATTTCGAAAAAATTGGGCGTTACACTGGCTAACCAACTTGCCGATGAAACTGATGTTGAATCAGCGTTTGTTAAAGCTCAAGAAATGCTGGCACAAGCACTGCCTATAGCCAATGATAATTTGCTTGAAACTGGCGGTATTGTTGCCCTCGTCGGGCCAACTGGCGTTGGAAAAACCACAACCATTGCCAAATTGGCAGCAAAATTCATCCTGAAACACGGTTCCAACCAAGTTGCTTTAATAACGACCGACAACTACCGGATTGGTGCCCATGAGCAGTTAAATACTTATGGCCGCATCCTCAATGTACCGGTAAGGGTAGCCTCTTGTGCCGACGACCTAAGCAATATTATCAATAGCTTTGGTAATAAACGCCTGATCTTGATTGATACGGCTGGGATGTGCCAACGTGATATGAAATTGGTTGAGCAAATTAATACACTGCAACAAAACCGCTTGCCTATCCGGTCATATTTGGTGATGTCTGCTGCAACCGAATACAAAGCCATGAAAGAGGTGATTAAGGCCTTTTCGGTTTTTGATCCACAGGCCGCCATTTTAACCAAGCTCGACGAAGCGGTGATGATTGGCTCAGCTATCTCATCGGTCATTGAATACAACTTACCCTTGTCATTCATCGCAGATGGCCAACAAGTCCCAGAAGACTTCCATAACGCCGATGCCCACACGTTAATTGGTCAGTGCGTTGTTGAATCAAACGCAGAAGCTGACCTCGATAATGAAAGTGTTTATTCATCGTGGGAGACCCAAGCTTATGCATAAGCATTCTGATCAAGCGGCAGGAATACGAAAAATGACTAACTCAAATCCCGTTCGGGTTATTGCGATAACCAGTGGTAAAGGTGGTGCCGGTAAAACCAACCTATCGGTCAACCTTGGTATAGCACTCGCCCAAACCGGGCAGCGGGTAGCGATACTGGATGCCGATATGGGCCTGGCTAATGTTGATATTTTGCTAGGCGTTTACCCAAAATTTAACCTTTCCCATGTGTTGTCAGGCGAGAAAACTTTACCTGAAATTATGATGGAAGGCCCCTCTGGCATACGGATAATTCCGGGGGCATCGGGCATCCAGAAAATGGCTGAATTGTCGACCACTGAGCAAGCGGCCATGATTCATGCCTTCAGCGAGATTGATCAAGACCTGGATGTATTGATTGTTGACACGGCAGCGGGTATATCGGCCAGCGTAGTCAATTTTGCCCGAGCCTGCCAAGAAATCATAGTCGTAGTGTGCGATGAACCAACTTCGCTCACTGACGCTTATGCATTCATTAAGTTACTGAACAGGGACTATAAGTTATCCAATTTTCATGTTATCACCAACATGGTTAAATCAGTTCAACAAGGTCAGGCCTTGTTCCAGAAATTAACCAAAGTGACCGACCATTATCTGGATGTTACGTTACGGTTTGTGGGTACAGTGCCTTACGATGAAAATTTGCGCAAATCCGTTCAAAAACAAATTCCTGTGGTTGTAGGGTTCCCAGGAACCAAGGCAGCGCTTGCCATCAAAGACATCGCTGAAAAAATCAATAATTGGCCCGTGAAAGCTAATGCGGGTAGTTTTATTGAGTTTTTTGTGGAGAAGATGATCCGCTACGATTCCCATAGGGATGTCGCATGAGTGCCGTCGCAATGTATGCTTCAGTACAGGCGGTCGGTACCGATTCCCGTATCATGGAGCATGCGCCCCTAGTTAAACGCATTGCGCATCATTTAATAAACCGGTTACCAGACTCTATCCAGGTTGAAGATTTAATCCAGGCCGGCATGTTGGGTTTACTGGAAGCAATCAAAAATTTTGACGTTTCGCAAGGTGCCAGTTTTGAGACTTATGCCGGCATCCGTATTAAAGGTGCCATGTTGGATGAAGTACGGCGTTCAGATTGGACGCCTCGTTCCGTGCATAAAAACTCCCGTATGGTCGCCAATGCGATTCATGAAATTGAAAACAAAACACAAACGGAAGCACGGGATGCTGATATAGCACGCCATTTAGGCATTGCTATGGATGAATATAACCATATCCTGCAAGATACCGCCAGTTGCCGTTTATTCAGTATTGAAGAACTCACCGATAACGAAGACCATCATTTTGATGAATCGCATAGCCAAGGGGATGAACCCTTAGGCGATTTAATGCGTGATGGCTTTCAGCAAGCCTTGGCAACTGAAATTATGCGTTTACCCGAACGTGAGCGGCTGATTATTTCACTCTATTATGACGATGAACTCAACTTACGTGAGATCGGTGAAGTGTTGAATATCAGCGAATCCAGAGTGAGCCAGATCTGTACCCAGGCTGTGTTGCGGTTACGGTCAAGGCTGTCCGAATGGACGGATGCCCGGTAAAAATGAAAATTTACAATCGGTCATCATAAGATATTTTGCTCAACATGCTATCAAAACTAAAAATGGATATTTTAAGCATCATAGGCATATCGGTGAGCCTTTGTGCGCTATTGCTTGGGAATTTTCTGGATGGTGGTGATGTCAGTTCATTACTGAATGGGCCTGCCCTTATTATTGTTTTTGGTGGGACGTTTGGCGCAACGTTATTGCAATTCCCGCCCCGGATATTTCTAAGGAGCCTAGAAATGTCTTTGTGGATTTTTAGCCCACCTAAAATAGATATGGCGGAACAAATTGCCCAAATAATCGAATGGAGCCATCAGGCCCGTAAAAAAGGCTTGTTAGGCCTGGAAGACCTAATTGAGGCAGAAGAAGACCTTTTTATCCAAAAAGGTTTGCAATTATTAGTCGATGGTAAAGAACCTGCGGTAATAACCGACACGTTGGAGTTGGAAATAAATATAAGGGAAAATCGGGACTACCAAGCCGCGCGCCTGTTTGAGGCGATGGGTGGTTACGCACCTACCGTCGGGATTCTCGGCGCAGTCATGGGCTTAATCCATGTTATGGAGAACCTAAGCGACCCTGGCTTGCTAGGTAAAGGGATTGCTACGGCTTTTGTGGCGACGATCTACGGAGTGGCCTCAGCTAACCTTATTTTTTTACCTATCGCCAATAAATTGAAAGCACATATTTTTACTGAGAACCAGGTTAAAGAAATGATTGCTTTGGGGATTGCCGCTATCGCCGAAAACGAAAATCCAAAAAATATTGAGCTAAAATTAAATACTTACCTACCAACAAATTAGGTTATATGGCTAGGCGTAGAAGAAAAGTATTAATGGATGCCAACAACCATGACCGATGGATCGTGTCTTATGCAGATTTTATTACGTTGTTGTTTGCATTTTTTGTCGTCATGTATTCCATCTCTTCAGTCAATGTAGGGAAATACAAAAGCCTATCCCACTCCTTGGGTAATGCATTTTCAAATGAGATTAAACCAGAAGCGGCCGTTAATCCTGTTGTTCAGAATATATCATCCTTAAATACCCCAGAAACTATTCCATTAAACATTACTTTTGAAGCCAAGCCATTCACCAAAGAACTCTCTGGTCCAGATGAGAGTGAATGGAAGTTAAACCCAAAATCCTCTGCGACTGATAAGGTTAGCCAGTCCATTGAACTTGACCCAACTTCGTTAACAGATTCGCTTGCAGTGCCATTTGAATCAACTAGGCCAAGCAGCCCAATAAAGTCGACAATTGAAAACACTACAGAATTGGGGTTTAATCCAGAAAAAGCAGATCCTGTCCAAATTAAGCCAGCGTCCGAAGTCGGTCAAACCGAACTATTGGACAAACTCGCCGTCGCGTTTGAATCGGCCCCATCGACTAATCCCCCTGAACCAGAAGTTGAAAAAAGACGCGAATTAAGTGACGAGATTTTGAAAGAACGCAAGCATTTGAACCAAGTCTCCGACCAACTGGAGCAGGGCTTAGGTGGGTTTATTAAAGATGACCTTGTTGCCGTAAAACGTAATGATTACTGGATAGAGTTGGAAATGAATAGTGAACTGCTATTCTTAAGTGGTGAGGCAGCGCTATCAAAAAAAGCGCAACCTGTACTAAAAGAAATTGCCCAAATTATCAATTCACTGCCCAATGCGATAAATGTCGAAGGCCATACGGATAATGTGCCGATTAGTAACCTAAAATTTCCCTCTAACTGGGAGTTATCTTCCGCCCGTGCAACAAGCGTCGTGCAGGAATTGGTTAATGCTGGTATTGACCCTACCCATTTATCCGCAGTAGGTTATGGCGAATTTCATCCAATTGGCGATAATACCAGTGAAGAAGGCCGGTTTAAAAACCGGCGGGTTACCATGGTATTAATGTCCCAAGCCTTTGCCCGGTATGGGACGGATGATGCAGAACGGGCCAAATTATTAAACCTGAAACCAACGTCTGAACCTAATGCCAACCAACCTTAATACACTATTTAAGCTGTTATGCTAGAAATTAAGCCCGTGCCTATGACTTATCCGGTTATAAAACCGACTAAAATTAAAAAGGACGACCACCCCGCTAACCAACAAATGCCTAAACGGCCCGACCCAGAAACGCAAGAGAGACCTGGGCACATTGAACATATCGATGAAATAATATGATGATTGACCCTTTTTTTATAACTATTGCCTTAGCTATCGTCAGTAGCTTAGTGGTTATTATTTTAATCGCCTTAATTTGGCTGGTACATAAGCATCTAAAGCTAAAAAACGATTATGAAGACCTGTCTGAGTTTGCCCATAATTTGAATAATGAATTTCGTGAGTTGTGTAGCTTAACACCACTGATAGATGAGCGGGTTGCATGGATGGCGGAGCGGATTGAGCAATTAACCGAAAAAGTGAATACGCCTGTGCCCTTGCCAAACGAGCCGTCTAACCACCCCTATAGCCAAGCTATCCAAAAAGTACGGGGCGGGGCCAGCGTGGGTGAATTAATGCAAACTTCCGGCCTAAGCCAGGATGAAGCGACATTATTAATCCGTTTACATGGTGCCAAAGCCCGGTAAGCAGGATATGCAGGCCCCTAAAACAATTCTATATCGTCGGCTTGCTTTTTTGACAGATTATTTTTTGCGGCAATCGCGTCATCTATAGACTTTCCGTTGATGATGGCATCAAACATCATCTTTTCAGACTCCATCGTATACCGTGACCGTATTTGCCCCTGGAAGTCATGCCATTCCGTCGGGTTATAAAGGCGGTCAGGGTTTTCCACGAGCTTTGACAGCCCCCTTAAATTCGAGGTCACATGGTGTAGGCATTGTTGCATCCGGTCGTAAAACTGGAACGCAATAATCGCTGCTTGGATTTTGGCTTTAGTCTCGGAACAGCAATCCAATACCTCATCTTTTGTGCCCGAGGCTTCAAGGGCTATCAGATGATTTGTGATAGTTTGCATACTTTCTACAATATCGGTAAACGAATCGGTCAACGTATTTACCGATGATTCGCTCTCCTGCAAAATATCGTCTACCTGGACCGCAGATAGATTTAATAATTTAATGGTCTCACGAACCTGACTCCAATCAAGATCGGGATTTTTTGAATTGGAATGAGACATATATCACCATGCGCCGGTTTATAGTAACCATAATAGTATTAAACAATTTATTAGGTGCCCAACGTTAATTGATCCTAAGACAACCCGTTGCGTTAAGGTTTTATTGGGTCAATGCCAAAATCCTGGCTGCAACGTCGTCTAGCGGCAACACATAATCTGCACACCCCAATTTGAATGCTGCCCCAGGCATGCCCCACACAACGCTAGTCTGTTCATCCTGAATCACGGTTTTTGCCCCGGCATCATGCAATTCCTTCATGCCTGCAGCACCATCCGCCCCCATCCCCGTTAATAACACCGCAATCGCATTTGCGCCGGCACTGTGCACAACTGAACGGAACATGACATCAACAGCGGGTTTATGGCGGTTAACGGGCTCTGTATCAAGTAATTTAATAACATACTTGGCGCCATCCCTCACGATCTCCATGTGCCTGTCCCCAGGTGCCAGGTAAATATGGCCAGGCTCCACGGCTTGGCCATTTTTTGGGATGCAAGCCGTCATCGCAGTAATTAAGTCTATGTGGCGGACAAACGACTCACTGAATGCAGCGGGTAAATGTTGGGTAATAACTACTGCTGGCGTATCAGCCGGCAAGCCTCTAGCGACAGTTTTAATAGCTTCCGTACCGCCTGTGGATGCCCCTAAGGCAATAATTTTGTTGTTGTTAGAGGGCCGTCTTTTCCCAGGATCTGTTTTATTTATATTTTCAGGCGGCTTTAACGTACTATTGGAATAGTTACCAATATTGGCCCTGGCTGCCATTTTAACTTTACCAATGATTTCTTCGGCATAGTTATTCAGCGTATTGATGACATCAACTTTAGGTTTGGCAATAAAATCTACTGCCCCTAATGTCAGGGCTTCCAGGGTAACGCCCGCCCCTTTTTCAGTGAGCGTTGATATCATCACGACCGGTGTGGGGCGTAACCGCATCAAATTACGCAAAAAAGTGATGCCGTCCATGTTCGGCATTTCAATATCCAACGTTAACACGTCAGGATTGAGCTGTTTAATCATGTCCCGGGCAATAAGGGGATCCGCAGCGGTACCAATCACTTCTATTTCAGGCGATGAATTAAGGATCTCCGTCAGCATTTTTCTGATTAACACCGAATCATCGATGATTAATACTCTTATCTTATTCATCCGTTTCTCTTAAAAAATAGTCAATATCAGCTGAGTCTAGTTTTAAATAAGTTAATCACAATAGGGGGTTATTCAGCTTTTTTAAAATTAGACTTTGCGGCCACAATTACTTTGGTAATAATTTCTTCAGCATACTCATTCATGCCTTCCTCGGTGTCCCCTGCGGGTTTGGCAATAAAATCTACGGCACCTAAGGATAGTGCTGTTAAGGTAACTTCGGCATTACTTTCCGTTAGGGCTGAAATCATAACCACAGGCATGGGTCTGAGCCGCATCAAGTTACGTAAAAATGTAATGCCATCCATCCGTGGCATCTCAATATCGAGGGTCAACACATCAGGGTTGAGTTGCTTAATAAGCTCCCTGGCAACATAAGGATCCTCGGCTGTACCCACCACCTCGATAAGCGGCGAGGAGTTAAGGATTTCCGTCAGCACATTTCTGATCACTTGTGAATCGTCGGTAATCAGCACTTTTATTTTATTCAAGTTTATTACCCACAGATGTCAGAAAAGCTCAACATCACCAACAACGGGGGCGCCCTTAAGCGAAGTGATGTATTGCCGCTCCCGTTGGATAATCGTGTCATTATGTAAATCTTGAATTTTTTTCATCGAGACCTTCCCCGTCCTAGGGAAATAAACCACTTTTCTAGGATAGATATCGCCTAAATCTTGCGATAATAGCTTTAAGCCTTCCTGGTCGAGATAAGCCAATACAAAATTGATGTTTTTCATGCCAACATCGGTTAACGCAGGAATGATTTTGCCACCGCCAAATACCTTCACTTCCAGGTTCTTCCGTTTACCGCCATTGCTCAAAATGGTGTTGATCAAGTGCTCCATTGCGTAATTGCCATAGCGGGTAGCAATGCCAACGATAGTGTCTGCACCTTTACCTGAATTAGTTTGCGGGAGCATAAAGTGATTCATCCCGCCAATCCCCGATTCTTTATCCCTGATACAGGCAGAAACACAGGAGCCTAATACGGTCGTAATCAATTCATTTTGATGGGTAACATAGTATTCTCCCGGCAAAATCTTAGCCGCGATGAGTTCACGCTCACGATCCCAATAGCGGTTGACATGTTCAAATCCAGCTACCGAAGGCCTATCTAGTTTGACCTTAGTATTCATGGTGAATTAGTTTTTTCTGTAAGTGGGACATATCACCAATTAACGCCTGATGAAAGCTGAATAAATTTTCTGCCCGTCTAATCCAATTGCTAGCCAACCTTTATTCAGCATATCTATCTTCCGGCAAGTGATATTTGATGTCACAGCTAATATCCAGTTTTACCCTAGTCAATTTAACTGGATACTTTTTCATAGCGTGCATTTATTTAAATGTATGTGATATCAAGTATTTCCAGTAAA
>CBDFHL010000007.1:0-1582274 GCA_965247625.1 Methyloglobulus sp.
ATGTGATAAATGATCAACTGCCCAGTATTGACGAACCATTGTCCGGTTTGGTTTATTGTCCGGGCACCATCAATCTGAAGCCGTTTTCCAGCCTAAAAGCTGATGACTTCCGGAATGACTTTGAACTTAATTTGATCGGCGCTGTTCGCTGTTTACAGCATTATCAAACTAATTTAAAAGCCGCCGATTCAGCATCTGTTGTGCTATTTAGCTCTGTTGCTGCACAAACCGGGCTTTCTTATCACGCTACGGTAGCCGCATCAAAAGGTGCAGTTGAAGGCTTAACCCGATCATTGGCGGCAGAATGGGCACCTAAAATCCGGGTGAATGCTATTGCGCCGTCTTTAACAGATACACTTTTAGCTGAACGTTTATTGCGGGACGACGGCAAGAAAGACGCGGCTGCAGTCCGGCATCCTTTAAAACGTATTGGTACGCCGGAAGATATTGCCCACATGGCGGTTTTTTTATTGTCGGAAAAATCGAGTTGGATTACCGGACAAGTCCTGCCTATTGATGGTGGTATCTCTTCAATTAGGTTGTAACAATAAACATTTTGTAGTGATAAAAAATGATTAGATATAAACAAATTACAGCAGTCTGGATGCTGATTTACTTGGTATTTGCTTATGCTGTATTAGCGGTAGAAAATACCAGTGCAGCACAGGGAAAAAGTATAGCTATAAATACAGATGCAACTTACCAGTTAGGCGATATTGGACCGAATGGCGGTAAAATCTTTTTTGTTGATACTACTGGACAGCATGGTTTGGAAGCGCAGTCGATTGATGAAAATGGTTTATTCATATGGAGTGATGCCGTTATTGTTGCAAAGGCCTATGGTAACGGATGGCATTTACCGACCAAATTTGAATTAAAAATTTTATACGAACAAAGAAAAGTGGTGAGTGGATTTGTAAACGACGATTATTGGAGTTCTTCAGAACTCGACATTAATAGTGCATGGATCCAAGGTTTCCTTAATGGCGATCAAGATCGCTACAATAAATACAGTTCGCTTAGAGTGCGAGCGGTGTGTGCTTTTTAACAGAAAAATATTTTCAATAGCTTCGTTTCTTGTTTTAAGCCATCTAAGTTTGTTACCGTTTAAGGCCTATGATGAAATTTATACAATGGCAACAGACATGGCAAGAACTTAGTGGAGCCGCTACCCAATCCCCTATTCAGCTTTACGATGAGCTAATTGCCAGTTATAGCCAGCCGCACAGGTATTATCATAACCAACAACATCTGGCTGAATGTCTGGAAAAATTGGCTGAACTACGCGATTTGGCAACTTATCCTGCCGAAATCGAATTTGCGTTATGGTTTCACGATGCGATTTATGATCCTTTACGTCACGATAATGAGCGATTGAGTGCAGATTGGGGACGAACTAGCGCATTAAACGCTGGTTTTGGTAGGGCTATTGCTGATCGTATTTATTATCTAGTGATGGCGACCCAATCTCATGCTAAGCCGGAAGATAATGACACCAAAATCTTGATTGATGTCGATTTAGCTATTCTAGGAGCCAATGCTGAACGCTATAGCGAATACGAACAGCAAATACGTAGGGAATATGCTCACGTGCCCGACGAAATATTTAGAGGCAAACGTACTGAAATTTTGAGAAAATTTCTAGTGAAACCAGCTATCTTTAATACCAAAGTATTTATCGAGCGGTACGAACAGCAAGCCCGATCCAATATTAAATTTGCTATGGAGGTATTGTGTCAGATTTAAGCTGCATTTCGAGCATTACATGAAGACATGCGCGACTGGCGCAGACATCTACACCAATATCCGGAAACCGCGTTTGAAGAAATCTACACAGCACAATTTATTACCGATAAATTGACTGAATTCGGTTTAGAAGTGCATCGTGGCCTAGGAGGAACAGGTGTGGTTGCCACACTTTCGGTAGGTAATAGCACCAAAAAAATTGCTTTGCGTGCCGATATGGATGCTTTATTTATCCAAGAGCAAAATGGCTTTGCCCATTGCTCGCGTCATGCTGGAAAAATGCACGCTTGCGGACATGATGGACATAGTGCGATGTTGCTGGGTGCAGCCAAGATCCTTGCGCAGCAGCGCAATTTTGATGGTACGGTGTATTTTATCTTCCAACCTGCCGAGGAAGGTCGGGCGGGTGCCAAGCAAATGATTGACGATGGTTTATTCAATTTATTTCCTGCCGATGCCGTATTCGGGATGCACAACTTTCCTGATATTCCGACGGGGCACTTTGCCATTAAATCTGGCCCAATGATGGCCGCATTCGATTGTTTTGAGATTACCCTTAAAGGTCAAGCTACCCATGCTGCCATGCCGCATTTGGGTACGGATGTCATCGTTGCTGCCGCGCAATTAATCAATAACCTGCAAACGATCGTTAGTCGAACAGTTAACCCTAGCGACCCGGCGGTAGTTACAATTACTCAAATTCATGCGGGCAATACCTGGAATGCAATTCCCGATAAAGCCATACTGAGAGGGACATTCCGTTGTTTCGATAGTGTTGTACAAAACCTGATAGCCGATAGGATCCGACGGATAACCTCCGCAGTGTGCAAGGCATTCAATTTTGATTTCGATGTCCAATTTAACCCAGAAAACCCTGGTTATCCGGTCACGTTAAATAGCGAGGCAGAAACCGCCTTAGCCTATAAAGCCGCAACTGCGGTGGTGGGAAAATCTAGCATTCATAGCCGCCCCGTCCCAAGCATGGGATCGGAAGATTTTGCCTTTATGCTACAGGAAAAGCCGGGATGTTATTTATGGATTGGCAACGGCTCATCGGAAAATAGCTGTTTACTACATAATCCGCATTATGATTTTAATGATGACATTTTGCCAATTGGTACGGCCTATTGGGTAAAATTAGTCGAACTAGCGTTACAGCCCAATGATGATCTTGTCTCATCTTAACCTAAACCTGCCATATTTTCAGTAGATTGGTTCTGAGTAGCGCGAAGGTTGGGTTAACAATCAAGCCCAGCTGGAGCCCAATGCTCGGCTAGGAGCTCACATTCCAAAGTGATCGATATTTACATTTTTTGAAGCAGAGGAAAAAGTGCTGCAGAAAAACGTATATCAAGGCAGCCGCAGTGATTGGTGGCTGAAGGTCGAGAAGCATGTTTTTTGCGGTCAAGCCAATCTATTGCTCCTGAAAAAAAGTTATTGGCGGAGGCAATGAAAAAACTGAAACGCTATGAAGTATGCCTGGATTAAAGCGCAGCAACAGCGCTTCAAACTATGTTCTGGTCAAGCTTAACAGAATTGGGCGAGTTGATTAATGGGCTGAATCCAAGAATGATGCCGTGAAATTTTCGGTATTGAATTTAAGCCTTAAAAAACCTAACCCGACAAACCCAATACTTTAAATGTTTGGACTCTGATCAAAAATTCCCGCAAAAAGGTAAATACTTTAATGGCAATCTGGCAACGGAAGTAAAGAACAACGTTATCGTGCCTTGCTTAAAAATTCTGACAAAGAAAGTTTTTTCCACTTTTAAGCAGCGTTAAGTCTCTTTATTAAAATCGGCATTATTGTTCAATGTTTTTGAAACATATAGAAAAGTCGTATCAGTGGAAGCACTCATAGCTTTTCTATGGGCTGTAATGAGTGAAATCAACTTTAATTAATTTAGAGAATAAATTCCATGACAGTTGTATTGCACTCATAGCTTTTCTCTAAATATCAAGATATCAAGAACACCATTCTGTTAAGTTTATTTATTCTGACAGTTATGTATTGCGCTTAATGATAAATGGTAGCCACTTTTCATTGAAAAAATACTAACTCTTTTCGCTTTAATTACCAGTTTTAAAGGATATGCCTTATGACTATGCTTAAAAACATACGCAGTACTTTCTTGAGAAAATGCGAGTAGTGCTGTTGTAAGCATACCGTTACGTAGCCATCTTGGCGACAAGCAATAGTCTAGGGGAATACTGTCCTATCTGTCAGCGAATTAATCGTGTTAGGGCAATCATTTGTGGGTAGAAATGCGAGCGACTTAGCAGATTTGTAACACCTATGTTGATTAAGATACCTGCAACATCACGCGCACATGAATTATCTGCTCGGTATATTGTAATTAACGCAATGATAAAGTTATACAAATCCAGTGATATTTCTAGAAAGTCTGGATATAACGGAAATGATTACATATTAAATAATTTACGGTACTAAAGGAAAAAAAATGATTTCCAATTTGAAAGTAAGAGAACGTGTTGGCTTAGGTTTTTTGGTGATCTTGCTATTTTTTCTAGCAACAGCCATTCATAACATCTTTAGTATAAAAGCGGTCAATCAAGGTGTAAATAGCATCTATTTAGACCGGGTAGTGCCGTTAAAAAGTCTTAAGGTAATCGCTGATGCCTATGCGGTTAATATGATTGACACAGTTAATAAAACCAATGCAGGTTTGATGTCTGCTGAAGATGCCTTGGATGAAATAAAAAGCGCTAAATTGCTTATTAAGAAAGAATGGGATGCGTATATTTCAACTGAGTTGACAGTAGAAGAAAAAGGGCTCGCAAATGAAGCCCGAAAAAATATAGATGTGGCTAATGCTGAAATTCAGCGGTTGGAGTCGAAGCTTAAAACAGAATCTGGAATTGTTACTGGTCGCTTGGCAGAATTCGACGGGGCTTTATATACTGCTATCGATCCGGTGAGTAGTAAAATTTCAGAGCTGGTTGATTTACAGCTGAGGGTAGTTAAGGATATTTACCAAACATCAGCAGAGGAATATACCAACACGCTACAAGTTACCATTGCTTCAATTGTAGTGGCTATAGCAATATCCTTGTTGATTAGTTTTTTGGTCACTCGTTCTATTTTAAGAAAAATAGGTGGGGAGCCGGATTATGTTACCGAGCTGGCCAATAATGTTGCTGTTGGAAATTTGAGTACCAAAATAGACCTTAAAGCAAACGATTCAAACAGCATCATGGCTGCAATGCAACATATGACGCAGGCTATTCAATTCCTGATTCAGGACATTGGAGAATTATCCAGGGCAACCGAAGAAGGTCGGTTGGATGAGCGTATTGATGTATCTAAACATCAAGGTGATTTCCGTAAAGTAGCTGAAGGGTTTAATAGCACGCTTGACGGAGTTACTCAGCCTCTGAATGAAGTTGCCGAAGTCATGTTGCTGGTCTCACAAGGTGACCTCACGCGGACGGTGCAAGGTGAATACCTAGGGCAACTTGAAGAATTTAAGGGGACGGTCAACCACACCATAACCCAGCTTGCGCAAACCATTAGCCGTGAAAAACAAATTGCTAGCGAGAATTTACGGATCTCAATAGCGTTAGATAATGTCTCTACCAACGTTATGATCGCCGATACTGAGTTAAACATTATTTATGTCAATAAATCGGTTGTCGAGATGTTGTCGGCGGCAGAAGCTGACTTGCGTAAAGTATTGCCTAATTTTACGGCTTCAAAATTGCTCAATACTAACATTGATCAATTCCACAAAAATCCCGGCCATCAACGCGCTTTGTTGACGACATTCAATTCGACTTTTAGTACCCAGATCAAGGTGGGCAACCGTACTTTTGGCCTTACGGCCAATCCGGTTATCAGCACCCAAGGCGAACGTTTAGGCAGTGTTGTCGAGTGGAAAGACCGCACAGCTGAGGTTGCCATTGAAAATGAAGTGGCAGAAATCGTAAATGCCGCATCGAAAGGTGACTTGGCTAAACGGATTGGTTTGACGGGAAAAGAGGGCTTTTTCCTAAACCTGAGCGAATCGATAAATACGATGGTGCAAAGTGTCGAAACGGTCACGAACGAAACGGTCAGCAGCTTAAAACGTATGTCCACGGGTGATTTAAGGCAACCTGTAGAAGGCGATTTTGACGGGTCTTACAAGGTCATCAAAGACAGTTGTAATGAAACCATGACCCGCTTGACCGACATTATCAGCGAAGTAATCAGTTCAACCAACCAACTGTCTAATGCTTCCGAACAAATTAGCGCCACGTCACAGTCCTTGTCGCAAGCGACCAGCGAGCAGGCAGCGAGCGTTGATGAAACCACGGCCAGCATTGAGCAAATGGCATCCAGCATCAACCAAAACGCTGAAAACGCCAAAGTGACCGATGGTATAGCCACCAAAGCTGCCAAAGAAGCGGTGGAAGGCGGTGAAGCCGTCAAGCAGACTGTAGATGCGATGAAAGAAATCGCCGCCCGTATTGGTATTATTGACGATATCGCCTACCAGACCAATATGTTGGCTTTGAATGCAGCGATTGAAGCGGCACGGGCGGGCGACCACGGTAAAGGCTTTGCTGTGGTCGCAGCTGAAGTGCGAAAGCTCGCCGAGCGCAGCCAAGTGGCAGCTCAGGAAATCGGTGACTTAGCGGTAGGCAGTGTTAAAGCTGCCGAACGTGCCGGTGAGCTGATTAATACCATCGTCCCCGGCATAGGTAAGACCTCCGATCTCGTGCAAGAAATATCGGCCGCATCCATGGAGCAATCTTCCGGTGCTAACCAGATCAATACAGCGATGAACCAGATGAGCCAGATTACACAGCAAAACGCTTCTGCCAGTGAACAATTAGCGGCAACCGCTGAAGAGATGAATGCCCAAACCGAACAGTTACAAGAACTGATGGTGTTTTTTAATATAGGCCAACCTGAGAGGCATAGCGTCAATCCAAAACTACCGGATCACCCTAAATCTAAGGCTTCCAGGCCCTCAGGGTCTGCAAAACGCATCCATGCGGCTGAGCTGATTTTTGATGAAACTAAGTTTCAACGTTTTTAAAGATTATGGTATGAAAATTATCTATAGTTTTATGAGCTAAACGGGTTGAATGTTTGGTATGTGTCAAATTGAGTGGGTCGTTTTCTTCTAGAGATATCAAGCCTCAGATACTATTTCGATTCAAAAAATGCCCTAACATCGGAAATTTCTCTGCTGCGTTGCATGGGAGGGACACTATCCAAAAAAGTCTGCCCATAAGAGCGTTTTAGTAACCTGGGGTCGCAAACCATAAGTACGCCACGGTCGGTTTCGTCACGGATCAAGCGGCCAATGCCTTGCCGTAAGGCGATGACTGCGGACGGCAATTGATGGGCAAAAAACGGGTTGCCACCCGAGTTGCTAATCGCCGCTAAGCGTGCTTTTAGCAACGGGTCGCCGGGTGATGAAAACGGCAGTTTGTCGATGATTACGCACGACAGCGCTTCGCCTCTGACATCTACACCCTCCCAAAAACTGGCAGTACCCAGTAACACAGCATTGCCTTTCTTTTTAAATTCTTCAAGCAGTTTGGTTTTAGGTTTGCTACCTTGAACGAGTAAAGGATAATTGATCCGATATTCCAAAAGTTCAGCGGCTTGTTTTAATGCCCGATGGCTGGTGAACAGGAAAAATGCACGACCCCGGCTGGCTTCCAACACCGGTACCACGAATTCAATAATGCTAGGTATAAATTCAGGATCATCCGGCTTGGGTAAGCCTTTCGGATGGTAAAACAAGGATTGCTGGGGATAATTGAACGGACTTTCCCAGTGATGACCAGTTATATCGGCTAGACCTAAATTGTTGGCAAAATGGTCAAAGCGTTGGCCTACGCTCAACGTCGCAGAAGTAAAAATCCAGGTGGCTTTGTGTTGCTGCATGAAGCTTTTAAATTCATTGGCGACATTTAGCGGGGTTCGGCTTAAGGTAAAGGTTTTGCGGTGGGTTTCGTACCAGCGTATCCATTTTTCGGAATTATCTTCCATGAGGTCACGTAGCTGGCTGGATAATTCCTCAGCACGTTGGTAGCACAAATCCAACTCTTTGGTTTTCACTGATGCCAATAGAAGTTGTTTGCGCAAACTGTCTAACTGCCCTTTAACAGAATCAAGGCCGGACATAATTTTCGCGTTAGATGTTATATCCAGCCAGTCCCCGCGTTTGAGTTCAATGCCGAAAGCTAACCGTAAGTCTTTAACTTCGCGTATCAGGTCTTCACAAGCGGTGCGCAGTTCCGGTATGTCGGTTGCATCTTTAAAATATTCCATTAACGCATCATTGGCCAATTCGGTAAGTTGCTTGCCGCCAATATGCGTCCCCAAGAAATTAGATGCAGTTTCTGCTAGTTGATGGGCTTCATCAACAATCACGACTTCTGCTTTGGGTAACAATTCGCCAAATCCACCATCACGGATAGACCAGTCCGCGCATAATAAATGATGGTTAACTACCAACAAATCACACTCTTGGGCTTTCTTGCGGGCTTTAACCAAATAGCAGTCGTTATAATCTGGGCAATCCTGGCCGAGGCAATTATCAGCAGTTGATGTTGCCATATACCAGACTGGATCGCTCTCGCTGACTTCAGTCATTTCTGTTATATCGCCAGTTTTGGTACGCTGCGCCCAGGATTTAATTTTTACCAGGGCAACCGCATCTTCTTTGCTTACCCCTAATGATGATTCCATATGATTTTGCAACCGATACGTACATAAATAATTGCTGCGGCCTTTTAACAAAGCGGCTATAAATGAAGTATTTATCGCCTTGCGGATAAGGGGTAAATCTTTGTTGAAAAGTTGGTCTTGCAAGTTTTTAGTACCGGTTGAAACCACGGTTTTTTTGCCGGATAAAATGGCAGGCGCTAAATAAGCAAAGGTTTTACCGGTGCCGGTGCCTGCTTCGGCGATTAAATTTTGCCCGTTTTCGATGGCTTCAGCGATTGTTCGAGCCATATCCAGTTGAGTTGTGCGCGGGATATAACCGTCTACAGTTTTGGCTAATGCTCCCTCGGTACTAAAAAAATGGCTTAGTTTTGACACGGTTAAGGGTAGGTAAGTAAATAGGGTAACACAGGTTGATACGGGCTGTGCTAAGGGTTAATTTATATTCTAACCGCATTCATCCGTTAAGGATGGCTACTATTTATGAAGATTTCGGTAGTTATTTGCGTTGTATGTGGATATGACCTTATCTTCAGGGTCAACCAAAGATAAGGCGAGGTCAATTAATCAGGATTATTTACCCAGCAATCCCTCAATCGCTTGTTTCATAGCGGCAGACTCTGGGGTGACATTGCTATCAAAATACTTAACCACTTTACCTTCGGGACTTACCAAATACTTGTTGAAATTCCAGGCAGGTGCTCGGCTTTGTGTGGCTAATTCCTTAAACAAAGGATGTGCCGATGCGCTAGTCACATGTATCGGAGACAACATGTCAAAGGTTACCCCGTAGTTGAGGTAGCACACATTAGCAATTTTCTTCTCCTCTTTATCTTCCTGGTCGAAATCATTACTGGCAAAACCCAGCACGACCAGCCCCTTATCTTTATATTGTTTGTTCAATTTTTCCAGGCCAGCAAATTGTGGGGTATAGCCACAGTAACTGGCTGTATTTACGATTAATAACGGTTTTCCCGCGTAACTATCGCAAATGTTGAGCTGTTTCTCCGAATGGAGTTTTTTAAATGAGTGGTTCAGATATTCTGGACACGCTGCAAATATGTTTTGGCTGATGAAGGCCAATACTGTTATCAAAGTTACATTTTTTATAAAAATTTTCATAAAACCACCTGAAGTCATATTCAATAAATTAGTTTATCTGCCATAAGAAGTTTGGCAATTTAGGTGATATTCACTTGTTGCAAATATGAGATGAACGTTGTTTTTTGAAGTTTTTGGCAGTCTCACTGTTGCTTTTTATGTAATTGACTTTTAGTTGTAATAAAACTGTCATATTTAACAGGTACTCTTGCCTCAGTTTTTTTTTAACTTCAGCGTGAGTATCCATGAAATTATCAAGATTGCCTTTGGCAATAACAACAATTTTAAGCGTAGCAGCAACCTATAACGCCTATGCAATTGACCTTTATGTCGATACCAAAACTAAACAGATTTATGCAGAACCGGGTTCTGGACGGCAGTTAATGGGTTCGTTCGAACAAGTAACGCCTAAAAATGATTATTCCAAACACGATGGCACACATCATGGTAGTGATAATGAATTAACGAGCGAAAATGCCGAAATACAAACTATCAAGCAAGATTTAGAATTAAAGGAAAATGAAATCAAAGCTTTGAAAGAGAGCGTGGTGGCGACCCGGGAAGAACGGGCTAAAAATGACGAAAAATGGTTCAATAAAATTAATGTCCGCGGTTATACACAATTAAGATACAACCAACCTATTTCGGGTGACCGCGTCGCAGGCGATGACCCAGAATTGCGTTCAGTTGGAGACGGTGGTATCAAAAATAACGGTAGCTTTTCCTTTCGTCGAGTCCGCTTAGTATTTTCCGGCGATATCAATGACTATGTATCGTTATACCTTCAGCCTGATTTTGCTTCTAGCGTTTCGTCTACCATTGATAACCAAAACTTTGCACAACTTCGCGACGCTTACGCTGATCTTGCTTTCGACAAAAAGCATGAATACCGGATTCGTGCAGGCCAATCCAAAGTACCTTTCGGTTGGGAAAATTTACAGTCATCACAAAACCGTTTAACTCTTGACCGAGCCGACGCGTTGAATAGTGCTGTTCCTAGTGAACGTGATTTAGGTTTGATGGCTTATTGGACACCAGAGCATGTGCAAAAACTGTGGAAAGATTTAAGTAAGAAAGGCTTAAAAACATCAGGTGATTACGGAATACTTGGTTTAGGCATTTACAATGGACAAGGTTTAAACCGCAATGAAACAAACGATGACTTGTATGTTGTCGCGCATAGCACGTATCCAATTGAATTAGGTTTTCTTGGATATCCATTTACTGGTCAAGTCCTGGAGGTTGGGGCTGATTACATCAACGGTAAGTTCGATGTTCCTACAGGTGATATGACAGTGTTTGACACTGGTGTAAAATTAAAAGGTGATGATATTGCCGATACTAAGCCATCGGGCGGTGTACGAGAAGAACGCTATGCTGTTCATGCCGTTCTATTCCCGCAACCTTTTGGTTTACAAGCCGAATGGAACTGGGGTAAAGGCGCTGCGCTGAATCCTGAAGGGACTGGTTCGATAGAAAGAAGAAGTTTGCATGGCGGTTATGTGCAAGCTATGTATAAAATCGATCATGTGTTTCGTGATGACGGCGTTTTGATCCCATATGTAAAGTGGCAAACTTATCGTGGTGCTTGGAAAGGAGCAAGTAACAGTCCTTATACTAAAGTCGATGAATTGGAAGCGGGTGTTGAATACCAAATTATGAAAGCGCTGGAAGTTACCCTGGCTTATTCAACAATGGATCGTACCAATGTGGCTAATCTGGGTCAGGCTTCGGGAGACATGGCAAGAATGCAGGTGCAATGGAACTACTAACCTAGCTGCTTTATAAGTTCGCATGTTAGAAATGGCACCTTCGGGTGCCATTTTTTTTTGTCTAGATATTGCTTGTAGGCTAGCCATTCATTTTTGGCGGTTGAGCTTTACAAATAAGCCGTTTTCTTAACAGTTTAAAAGCTTGTCGGCTCTTGTTTGTCTGTCATAAGTAATAAATTTGTCATACAAAAAGCTAATTTTCCCTATAATAACTGCGTTTAGAACGCCCTATTAATAAAGTGTTAATAGCTATAACTTGATTAACATCAACTGGTTATGCTTTATTTTTGGTCAGGTGAGTATTTTAGCGACGGTCTTGTTATTTTTTATTTCGGAAAATTAAATGCGGCTCTCAATAACAACAATATCAATGTTTATCGCTTTAGCGATAGGCTTAAGTAACGCAGCTAACGCTTTGGAACTTTATGAAGATCCCGTGACTAACCAGGTTTTTACCAAACCTGGATCTAACCGGGTAAAGCTGGGCAAGTTTGAAAAAATAGACGAGCAAGCATCGTCGCCCGTAAACGCTGGCAATAACCCAGTAGCCCAGCCTGAAAAGCAAAGTGCTATGGCGTCTAATCCTGCCAATAAGGACGTACAAACAGCGGAAAATAAGGTTGCATCGGAACCGGAAAAGCAACAAGACACTAGGAAATCGAAAGAAAAATCCATGCTGCCTGCCGGGGTAAGTTATGGCAAAAACGGCTTTGAGTTTAAAACCGAGAACGGCAAGTTTTCCTTGGCATTGCAAAATCGGATACAGTTCCGCTATGCGGCTCCTTTTGACCGCGATCCACGTTCCATTGATGACTTGGAAAAACCCGGCACGGATTCATTTATGATCCGTCGTGCGCGTACCAAAATCAGGGGACATATCATGTGGCCTTGGCTTAAGTATTATTTTCAATATGACTGGTCACAGCCAGTTATGCGGGACTTAAACTTAACGATTGATAAATATAGTTGGGCGAAATTGTGGCTAGGTCGCGGAAAAGTATTTTATAACGATGAGCGGGTTTCATCCTCCGGTAACCAACAATTTGTTAATCGCTCAATTGTGAACGAAATTTTCACCGTAGATCGTCAACAAGGAGTGCAGCTTTATGGCAACTTGTTTCCTGGTACGTGGCATGATCTTAGTTACTATGCAGGCGTATTCAGTGGCTTAGGGGTTGGTGAACGCAGTAATGATGACGACGATATGATGTGGTCAGGCCGCTTGCAGTGGAATGCGTTGGGTGGGGAAATGCCATTTTCGCAATCGGATGTGGAATATCATGAAAAACCGGCACTTAATATTGCCGTAGCTGCTGCAACTAACCGTAGTAAATGTACTGTTTTTGAAACAGCAAACGACAGTTGCCGTGCCTTACCTGGTTTTGAAGTCGGGAGAAGTGGGCAATATCGTATTAACCAGATGGTGGAAGAAGTACGGTTTAAATGGCGGGGTTTCTCGTTATTGCACGAATTTCATCTTAAAGATGTGCGCGACAAGATTAATAAAGAGAACACAAACTTGATGGGTGGTTTAATACAAGCTGGCTTCTTTCCGCATTACATTATTTCGATTATGCCAAAAAATCTGGAATTTGCTGGTCGGTATGCTTTTGTCGATCCAAATCGTGATGTTGATAATGATCTACAGCAAGAAGCCAGTGGTGTAATGACTTATTTCTTAAATGGGCATTCCAACAAGTTGAATTTCCAAGTAAGTCACTTAATGGTCGAAGACCCTCAAAGTGGAACTAATCAATCAGACCAACGGTTTTGGGTTCAGTGGGATGTATCTTTTTAGTTATTTGTATTTAAATGCGCAATAACAATTCATTTATTGCGCCTAAATTAAGGTAAATCACAGCGTTAGTGCTTTTTGTTTTTAAATTATTGGATAACTTTAACTAACCAACCACCTGAGCCTTTACAATTGCTTTGGGCATCGGCAGTTATCGCGATTCTGGCATAAGAGCCTTTTACCGATTCAGGCAACTTACCGGTTATATCAAACGTACCGTTAGCGTTGGTCTCGGTTTTTATGGTTATTGGATGGTCTTTGACAACGACTTTAATGGTATTTGGATAAGTATTTTTTGATGCACTAAATTTAAACTCGGAGCCAGGCGCAACTTCGGCATTTTCCGAGGGGGTAAACTCACTAAACTTAGGCTTATCACAGGCTTTTGTACTGCTACTTCCGCCGCCGCCGTATGCCCAGGACGTGCCGCTAACAACCGTTAATGCAATTAGCCATAGATATTTACGTGTTTTCATGATGGAGCCTCTTTTGTTGTTATTAGATTCTATATATGCGTGGTTTTTCTGAAAGATAAATCCAGTAATTTACCTATTATTTCCGTCCTCTTGGGATTATTTGCAGCAGTTTTCTGACATTACGCTCGGTGATGAAGGCGAGGAAAAACAATTGTAAGAAATTCTCTGCAACAATGATATCCAAGCCGATTTTTTCTGGTACTACTTCTTTTCGGGTGCCAAAGATCTTATCCCAAAATGCCAGCACAATGCCGTAATTGCTATCATGTTCTTTTCGTAACGTTGAATGATGTGTCCGGTGCAAACATGGCGTAATGATGTAGTTGGAAAGCTGTGCTTCGTGTTTGAATGTAATGTTGGAATGATGGAAGAATATGAAAAATAATTGGATGGTTTCTATCGCCAAAACCACGTAGGCATCAACGCCGATTGTAATGACAAATAGACATTTGTAAGGAATTTCCAAAAATAAATCGAATACATGAAATCGGAATCCGGTAGATACGTTAAAGCTCTTGTCACTGTGGTGTACTTTGTGGAAGCGCCATAAAAATTCGTATTTATGGCTCAACACATGCCAAAGATAGATAGCAAAGTCGTAAAGGAGAAAAGTCAATACCCACTTGATTGGAGTATTTGCCATATTACCCAGTAAGCCATGCGAGGAAAATTTTTGTGCGACGAAAAACAGGGAGGTGGCTCGTAGAGCCGTCATAATTACATTGTTGAACAAAAAGGTAGTCGTATTCGTGACTATCGATTCCTTATCAATTTTCCCAGTAAAACGCCGATAAGGTTTTAATTTTTCCATGATCAACAACGCAGCAAAAGCAAGCAATGCAAAGCCAAACAATACTTGACTTACTAACATTCCAGGTACTTCATTTTGCATATTATCAACTCCGTATTTAGCGTTACTAAGCTTGGATTTGATTTACCAATGCCCGTTTAAATTATTCTAAGATCATACAGTAATCTATCAGAAATCAGCGCCAGGTGATAACGTATCGTTTAAAACACGGGTTAATTCCTGAATTTCATTTTTGGCATTGATCTGGTAAGTGACATCGTATTGCAAGCCCATGTAATAAATAACCTCGCCCTTGCGGTTAAATAACGGGCTTATTTTTAGGCGGTTATAGAATAACTCACCATCTTTCCTGTAGTTACGCAAAGTAACCTCACAAGGTTCATGTTTGTTGATGGCTTCCCTTAATTGATAACGGGCTTCTTGTTCACGGTCTGGGCCTTGAAGAAATCGGCAATTATGGCCGATGATATCCTCTTGTGCATAACCCGTTAACCGCTCGAAAGCCTTATTGGCATACACAATAGGCATGTCTTCCAGGTCAGGGTCGGACAGGGTAACGCCGTTTACGCATTCGTCCAAGATTGACGAAAGAATTTGTGGGATTAAGCCGTTATCTTTATCAACAACAAAACTCATGCATTGTCTCCTTTATCATTGTCGGAAATAAGGTTTTTAATATTAGCGACGGTGTTTTCTGCACCTTCTTCAATTGCCATGCGGATCAATTTTTCAAATGGCCGCATAAATAAATCCAGCTCAAGTAGCTCGAAGGCAAATTCGAGCTCTGTTAAATTCTGTTGATTATTGCCGGTAAATCGATAAGTGTTTCGGTAGGGTACTTCCACGCCCATAAGCGTGAATGTTTTGGCTGGTTCATACTCCGTTACTTCAAAAACAGATTCCACTTCTTGGCCTTGTTCCATACGGATTTGCTGGGCTTTTGCACCAACAAAAACTTCATTTCCATCAAGTGGTTTGAACACGGAAACTTCTAATGCCCATTTGGGGTAGTTATCGAAAAATCGTTCGCCTACGAAAATAAATACATAATCTACGGGTTTGCTGATTTCGATAACAGCTTTGCCAATGACCGGCTTAGTAGTGTCGAAGAATTGCATTACGATTTCTCCTGATTATTTGGAAAGCCGGTTATTAAGAAGGGGTTTAACCTTATGGGTTTAATTTATCCACTTTAATTAATAAGGCAAATGAAAAAATAACGCAGCCAACTAGGGCCGTTTAAGCACATAATGTGGTTTGGCATATATATATTTGATCAATTTTCCCATCATTAAATGGCAAAATGGCGTGTTTATGTTTAAAACTGAGATGTTCCGAAGTAACCATGAAAAACAATAAGATATGACAGTCGACCCGCAGTTGCTGTACCGAAAACTGGCCTGGCGGTTATTGCCGCCGATGTATTTGTTGTACATTCTGGCTTATCTCGATCGAATGAACGTTGGTTTTGCGCAGTTACAAATGCGTGAGGTGCTAAATTTCAGCGATACTGTTTATGGTTTTGGCGCGGGCGTGTTTTTTCTGGGCTATACGCTATTTGAAATCCCCAGCAATTTATTGTTGGAAAAAATGGGTGCTAAATTATGGTTGACCCGCATCATGATAACGTGGGGCATCATCTCTAGCTGTATGGTGTTTATTGAAACCCCGTGGCAATTTTATTGCATGCGATTCCTGTTAGGTATTGCCGAAGCCGGCTCATTTCCTGGGTTGATTTTATATTTTAGTTACTGGTTTCCAGCGACGGTACGTGCCAAATACGGCGCTATGTTAATCACGGCTACCGCCGCATCCGGCTTAGTTGGTGCGCCGTTAGCGGGATGGCTGCTCGGAATGGATGGTTATCTGGGGTGGCAAGGTTGGCAATGGCTGTTTCTGATGGAAGGTATTCCGTCAATTATTTTAGGGGTGGCCTTATATTTTTGGTTAACCGACAAGCCGTCAAAAGCATCTTGGCTAAGCGATGATGAAAAAAGCTGGCTGGAGCAAACCCTGAAAGCAGAGCAAACTGTCTCAGCAGGCACACATGCCGGTAACTTAAAACAAGCCTTATTACATCCCAAAGTGTGGCTGTTGGGTTTGTTATATTTTGCTGTCGTACTCAGTTATTACAGTATTAGCCTTTGGTTGCCGCAAATAATCAAAAGCGTATCTGGGTTTGATAATGTCCATACCGCATGGCTGACAGCCCTACCTTATCTGCTGACTGTAATTGTTATGGTGATTGTTGGTGTACATTCTGACCGTACCGGAGAACGTCGCTGGCATATAGCTATCTGTGGTTGGATTGCAGCCATCAGTTTTGCTGTCAGCCCGCACCTTACTGCTACGCCCGCACTAGCGCTATTGGCGCTAAGTATAGCGGCGGCGTGTATCTGGAGTATCCTTGCACCCTTCTGGACGTTACCGCATGCCTTACTTAAAGACGGTGCGGCTAAAGCATCTGGCTTAGCGCTTATTAATTCCATCGGCAATATGGGTGGATTTGTTGGACCTTACGCGGTGGCTTGGCTGAAAAATCTAAGTGGCGGGTTTGAAGTCCCGGCATTTGTGCTTTCGGTCATCTTAGCGCTAGGCGTTTTATTGGTGTTTTTTATTCCACAAAATAAAGAGATCGATTGAAAAACCGAAGTAGATAAGATAATGTTTTTGCTTAAATAAAAATCTATTCTGAATCTGTTTCGTCTTTTTCATCAGGAATGATTCGTTCACCCTGATTTTCTTGCCCAGTAATCTTCATCATGAAAAATAAAGCAGATACTATAGCGATAATCAATACCGCTTCAAATACTAATCTCAACATAATTACCACCACTTTGATTGGCTATCGTGAGTATAAATTTTGTAGCCTACACAATAAGTTATATATCAGATAAATACCTTGTCAAAAAAAAATAGTATTTGAAAATGATTAATCCTCAGCTATTTTCCAGCTAATCCGCTCACCTGCTTTGAGTGGTGTCACCTTAATTTCTCTGTTCCCGTAGGACGTTGGTATATTCCATTCGGCTTTTTTCAGCGTAATTGAGCCAGTATTTCTCGGTAAACCATAAAAATCTGCGCCATAAAATGACGCAAAACCTTCCAGTTTTTCCAATGCATTAACCGACTCAAAGGCTTCGGCATAGAGTTCTAAGGCAATAGGCGCACTAAAACAACCAGCACAGCCGCAAGCGTTTTCTTTGGTTTCAGTAATATGCGGGGCGCTATCAGTACCTAGAAAGAATTTAGGGTTACTGCTGGTCGCGGCTTTAAGTAAAGCTAACCGATGTTGTTCGCGTTTTAACACTGGCAAACAGTAATAATGTGGACGGATTCCGCCAACTAGCAGGGCGTTACGGTTGTAGAGTAAGTGTTGCGGGGTAATAGTTGCCGCAATGTTTTGGCTGGCGGCTTCGACAAATTGCACGGCTTCAGATGTGGTGACATGTTCCAAAACAAGTTTTAATCCTGGGAAATGGTTAACAATATCGTTTAGATATTTTTCAACAAATATTCGCTCCCGATCAAAAATATCGCAGTCTGCATCGGTGATTTCACCGTGAATCAGTAAAGGAATTTGGTGCTTTTCCATTGCCTCAAATAGTGGGTAAGCGGCATTTATATCCGCTACACCAGCATCGGAATGGGTGGTTGCGCCGGCAGGATATAATTTAAAGGCATGAATATTTTCAGATTCGGCTGCGTTTTTGATGTTATCAGTTGTAGTTGATGCGGTAAGGTACAACGTCATCAATGGGGTAAAGCTTATGCCTTCGGGAACAGCAGCTATAATTTCATCCCGGTAACTTAACGCCTGTTCAACCGAGATCACTGGCGGCTTTAAGTTGGGCATGATGATAGCGCGGGCGAATTGCTCCGCAGTGTAGGGCAATACCGTTTTCAATATGTCCCCGTTGCGGATGTGCAAATGCATGTCGTCAGGTTTTGTGATGGTTAAAGTTTTCATTATTGATAGGCAGTCTGTAAAATAGCCCCATTTTATAGCGAAATGTCTTGAAAAACCCAATCCAATCCCCATAAGACATGCGTTAAACTAGATTTTATTTGGAGTTGTTATGCCTATTTATGAATATGAATGTCAGTCCTGTGGCCATGCGTATGAAGCGTTGCAGAAAATCAGCGATGCACCGTTAAAAGATTGCCCCGTCTGCAATAAACCCGAATTGGTAAAGAAAATTTCGGCAGCGGGTTTCCGTCTAAAAGGCGGCGGTTGGTACGAAACCGACTTTAAAAGTGGTAGTAAAAAGAATGTTGCTGGGGATTCTGCACCATCTAGCACATCCTCGACTAGCGCCAGTAGCGGCGGCTGTTCAGGCGCATGCGGAAAGACTGCTTAACTTTAACCATCTATTCACATAAATTTTCAGGGACATCAGAATGCGTACCCACAAGTGCGGCGAATTAAATAAACAACAACTAGGCACAACCGTTACGATAAACGGGTGGGTACACAGGCGACGCGACCACGGTGGCGTAATTTTTATCGATTTACGTGACAGGGCAGGGTTAGTGCAGGTTGTCGTTGACCCTGACGTTGCCGATGCGTTTGCCACTGCTGAGCATGTCCGTAGCGAATATGTGCTCTCCATTACGGGCATCGTGCGTGATCGCCCCCAAGGTACGGTTAACCTGAATATGATTTCCGGCGAAATTGAAATTCTCGCTAAGCAAATCGAAGTGCTGAATGAGTCGGAAACTCCGCCGTTCCCGGTCGAAAGCGAAATCGAGGTTAACGAAGAACTGCGGCTGAAATATCGTTACATCGACCTACGCCGCGTTGTCATGCAAGAAAAGATGAAAGTCCGCCGCGATGTGACGCGGGTACTGCGTAATTTTCTGGATGATAACGAATTTTTCGAGATCGAAACGCCTTATCTGACCAAAGCCACACCGGAAGGCGCTCGCGATTACATCGTACCTAGCCGTACTCATGAAAATTCTTTTTTCGCACTGCCGCAATCGCCCCAGCTTTATAAGCAAATATTAATGGTGGCGGGCATGGATCGGTATTATCAAGTCGTGCGTTGTTTCCGCGACGAAGACTTACGTGCTGACCGCCAGCCTGAATTTACCCAGCTTGATATTGAGACCTCGTTTATGAACGAAGACGAGATCATAACGATTATGGAGGAAATGATCCGCCAGTTGTTTGCCAAAGTGATTAACGTAGAACTGGATGCGAAGTTTCCGCGTATGAGCTATCAGGAAGCTGTATCTAAATATGGTATTGATCGCCCAGATTTGCGGATTCCGCTGGAATTAGTCGATATAGCCGACGACATGAAAGCAGTCGATTTTAAAGTGTTTTCCGCACCTGCTAATGACCCGAAAGGGCGGGTAGTGGCGTTACGTGTACCGAATGGCGGCGAAAAACTTAGCCGTAAAGATATTGAAGACTTGACCAAGTATGTCAGTATCTATGGCGCGAAAGGTTTGGCTTATATCAAAGTTAATGACTTAAGCGCCGGAATTGAGGGTTTGCAATCCCCAATCGTCAAGTTTGCCCCAGCAGAAGTTTGGTCAAGTGTCCTGGCAAAAACTGGTGCACAAAATGGCGATCTAATTTTCTTCGGCGCGGATAAAGCCAGCATCGTTAACGAAGCGATGGGTGCGTTACGGGTCAAGATAGGGCATGATCTTAACCTGCTCGAAGGCGAGTGGAAACCGGTGTGGGTTGTCGATTTCCCGATGTTCGATTGGGACGAAAAATCAGGTCGTTACAATGCCATCCATCATCCTTTCACTGCGCCGAGTTGCTCCGTAGAAGAACTTGTTGCCAACCCCGGCAAAGCCTTGTCGCGCGCGTATGACCTCGTGCTGAACGGTACCGAAGTCGGTGGCGGTTCCATCCGTATCAACCGCCCCGCCATGCAATCGACCGTGTTTGAAATCCTCGGCATTGGAGAGGAAGAAGCGCGGGAAAAATTTGGCTTCTTGTTGGATGCTCTCAAATACGGCGCACCACCACATGGCGGCTTGGCTTTCGGTTTGGATAGATTAGTCATGCTGATGACCGGCTCAACGTCCATCCGTGATGTGATCGCTTTCCCCAAAACCCAATCAGCGGCGTGTCCCTTAGTCAGTGCGCCAGCGGTGGTGACGGATGAGCAGTTGAAAGAATTGGGGATTAAGCTGATTAAACCTGTAGGAAAATAAAAAATATTTAAAATTAGGACAATAATTTGAATAGGGATTTGGTGTATGAATAGATTATTTTTTGTGACTGGTAAGTTACGTTTTCAGATGTTCAAGACTCTTCTGCTAGCTGCATTATGTCTGCTAGGATGGTTAGAGGCTTATGCGGCTACATCTATTCCTACTGCCGATCCTGCTGTTTCAATGACAGTGTTACATACTTTCGATAACGTTGATGGCAATAGCCCTGGCGAATTAACGTGGGCGAATGATGGCAAGCTTTATGGAACCGCAAACTCAAGTGGCGGTGGGATAATTTTCAAATTCGATTCCGATTTAAACTTCAAGATAATCCATAATTTCAATCCACTGAATGAAGGTTGGGGGAATACTAATGTTAGGATTGCCGTTACCAGCGATGGCAGCATCTATGGCAGTACTTTACAAGCTCGTGATAGTGATTTACCCATACATGGGACAATCTATAGAATAGCTCCAGATGCTAGTATTAAGCTCCTTTATAAAGCTAGCGATCTAGGCTCTACGAGTTGGTTGCATAATTCAACATTTCTAATCAGACCCGATAGCGGGATCCTCTATGGAACTGCGGAGCGTCCTGTTGGAGAATACTTCGTTAAGATAGATCTGAGCACAGACACCATTTCTTACTATGGTTTCAAAGATGAAACGAAATATGGCTTTTTTATGCTGGGGATAAGGCCGGGATTGAATCTGGGCAAGGACGGTAATTTTTATGGTACCGGTGAGTCTGCAACTTTGATGACTGTTGAAGGTTCTACAGAATATAAAATAGATTCTACAATCTATAAACTAGATAAAAATGATTTTGTCAGCCAACTGTTCAGATTCGATTATCCCGTTGCAACGGGTCTTAGCCCGGATGTCCATGTTAACCAGGGCTTTGATTATAGTCTTTACGGTGTTTCGAAAAGCGGAGGGCGTTATGGTTTTGGTGCAATTTACAAAGTTTCGACCGATAACATTCTGACTAACCTGCACAATTTCAGTGGTACAGATGGCAATAATATAGCACCCAGGGAGGTTATTCCAGTAAAGGACGGGAGCGTCTACGGCACGACGGGGGCGGCTGGCCGTTTTGGTTTTGGCATACTTTATCGCCTGGATGCTAACGGTGTATTTGCCGTGTTACATGATTTTACTGAGTCAGAAGGCCGCCCAAATAATCTAGTTGCAGGTAGCGATGGTAACTTGTACTTATCAACTACGGGTTCAAATAGTTCTTTAGGGTATGGCGTTGTTTATAAAATTAATATTGCACAGTCGCCGTCCATTACTAATTTAAGTGCTAACCCTGCTACCGCAGAATTTGGTAATGCAATAGCACTTATGGCATCGGTGAATGCTGACTCACCGCAATCGCCTGTACCCACAGGTAACATCAATTTTTTTGCCGATACTTTGAGTTTAGGGACTGCCCCTATTAACAACGGTACGGCAATATTATCAATATCGAATTTACCGGTAGGGTCGCATATCATCACCGCCAAATATGTGGGTGATGACCGTAATGCGGCGAGTGAAAGCAATCCTGTCAATGTTGATATTAAACCGCTTAATACTGCACCAGTTGCACTAGATGATAATTACACCATTCGCTTCCATGGTAAACATCCAGTGATTATTCCTGCCCCCGGCTTATTGGCTAACGATAAAGATGCGGAAGGTAATATCTTATCTGTATTTGGTGCAACGGCAGCAAAGCCTCTTAGGTTTAACTTAGCATGTCACAAGGTTGAGTTATATCAAAATGGTCGGATGGTTATAAAACCAAACGTTTGTTATGGTAAGCCGTTTGTTTCGTTCAGATATAAAGTAACGGATGGAAAACTAGTCAGCAAGCCGGCTAAGATAACGATCAGTAAAAGATAATGGTTTATTAATAGTTGAAATTATGGCACTTAAAATTGCTATTTTTTTTCGTGTAATGCCTTGTATGTATTTCATTAGTTGTGAATGGGAGTTTATATTCTCAAACTGAATTTAATCAACCCAAAAGATACGGTTCGCTCAAGGCGTCTTGTTTATCTTAAGACTAACCATATTAACTTAGACATGATTTTTTAAACGGAGAGTAAAAATGAAAACTATGATTAAACATGTAAGTATTTTAATGGTTATAGCTATGATGTATGGCTGCGCCTCTACTGGGGATAACTTACAAAGGGAAACTGCGCGCTCAATTGGTGGGAATATTAGCCCAGAGCAAGTCTCTGTCTCGGCTATTGATCGTGGCGCTACCAACGTCAAATGGCAAGCTACTGCACCAACTGGCAACTATGATTGTAGTGCGGATGACATGGTGCGCAATGTGCTCTGTATTAAGAAATAATCCCCCAAACGGATTAGATTTTCTATATACAGCTGGCCTAGCCCATTAACCTATCGGATATCACGAGATAAAGTTGTGCTGTGATGACGGATGGCCTAAATACCACTAATGTTAAATTGGCATAAAGAATCCCTAATGCTTTACATAACCAGCAGTATGAAAATACAGCATTAAAACCAAACATAACAACTTAAACCAAGGAAAAAAATGAATTCCCCATTTCGAGGTAAAGCTATTAAACATCTTAGTGCGGCGATAGCCGGTTTGTTACTGGCGGCCAATGCCCATGCCGATTCGGCAAAACTCATGTGGTCGGGTAACGGGCATTATTATCAACGGATTGATTTAAAGGGTGTTTCTTGGGCTTCATCGAAGTATAGATGTGAAGCCTTGGGCGCACATTTGGTGACGATCCCTACTGTCAGCGAAGCAGCCTTTGTCGAAGCCAGTTTTTTAAACCCGGCTGATACTCTGGGTGGTTCATACAATATTGGCGGTTTTTACGTCGTCGGGAAATGGACATGGCTTACTGGTGAAGCCTGGAATTATGTCAATTGGCATAATACATTCCTTGGGCAATCTTCAGGTGGCCTGAAGGTACGCAGCGAAGATGGAAAATGGGGAGATGAAATCTACATTCCAGTCGGCACTTCCAAAGGCTACATCTGCGAATGGAGCGGTAATAACTTTCTTGGCAGCGCTGTGGTTCGCGATATTAACGGAAATGGGGTATCTGAATTTGCGGCCTTATATCAAGATGCGAAAACGGCTGCTCATACTGTGCTGGTTAAAGATTCCGCGACTCAAGCCTTTCTTAGCAAATTAACTTTTCCTGCCGGCACTAAAGCGTCGCAAGGTGTCGTCGCATTAAAAAATATTCAAACCACTAACACTACCCCTGAGATTGGCGTGTTGATTAACACGGCTAGCGGAATCACGGTGCAAATTAAGGATATTAAGAATAATCTTACCCTGATTAACAGCATCCCGTTTCTGGATAAAAACTATCAGGCCAGGTCGATCACTGCGGTTCCTGATATTAATAGTAATGGTGCTGATGAGATTGCGGTTATGGGTTCCAATATTAACGGCAAGGGCAAAATGGAAATGCGCGATAGCAAAACCAAGGCTATTTTGCGGTCTGTTGCATTTTAATTTTAATCCTGAGTCGCGGGGTGTGTTGCCTCGCGACTCACGTTTTGTCGATGGTGACGCTTTTGAACCCTCTTGAAAAGGTATATGTTTGTTAGGGTAGTGCCCCGAACAAAATTCACCTACAACAATTTCAATGCCACATAACGGCACACTGTTCTTTGGCTGCGGCCTTAAGCAGTTCAATTAACGGTAGCGCGCGCGTTGCTAATTGCACAGGTTCTTCTTTGTTATCTTCCTGATCGGCGACTGGCTGAGCACTAGCGTGTTGCTCTAGGGCTTCTTGCAGGCGAGCTAACGCTGAAGTTACATCGTCGGCTAAGATGGCGCTGGGAATGGTGCCGCTATGTCCAATCATGTGCAATAACTGTTTAGCAATATCGCCAAAATACGTGATGTTTGAGTACGCTTTACATTCGAATGTAACTAACATAAATCTCCTTAAAGCTTAAATCGCCCTAGGTTAATCGGCTTTATCTATCGTTTTAATAAACGCATTAGCTTCATTAATCGATTTTTCCATTGCGATGATCAAATTGGAAACATCTGACTTTATCGAGCCTAATTCGTTTTTTAATGAGGTTATGGCGTTTGCGTTAAGGTTATGTTTTAGAAACATCACATGATCTTTGAATACGGACAAAATCGGTGGCAGTTTGGCTTCCGCGTTTTTCATGGCGGTGATCAATTGTCGATATTGCACTTTGGTGGTGTTAAGTTTTTGCTGGCTACTGCTTTTGAATGAGGCATTGTTGTATTGGGTAATTTCGGTTTCCCATTCGCGGAATAAGGCATCGGACACATCTTCAATATCGCTAATCCGCTTTTTGACGAGATCCGCTTGCTTGACGCTGTCTTCATATTCGCTATTAAGGCGCTTATAGATAGTGTCAAGATCACCGCCCTGATAACGGGTTAAGGCGGTGAACTGTTCTAAAGCGGATTTGAATTGTTCTTTGGTTTCTTGTTGCGTGTCCCGCGCTTTTGCTACACGGTAGACCATTACTTCACGCTTGGGGATGCCAATTTTTTCCAGGCCGCCGTAATAGGCGCTGGAACAGGCTGATAGAAGGATGACGAAGATGGTAATCAGGATATGTTTCATGATGTGTGGTTTTCCGCGCTGAATATTTAGATTGATTGTCCTGGATTAACGATGGTTTTTCTAGTGTTAGCTGGCGTGCCATTATAGCGGCAAGAATAAACGGCTTGCTATATCATCGGGTAAATGGCGTTAATATCCTGACAATCATCCTATTTTCGGTCATTGTAGGTTCGTAGCTCACCATTAACCTACAGCTTTATTGTTTTAAGTCCCGATAGGCGTTAGTTGCATTCCGCAGCATGTAAGAATGTATAGCATTCTGAGATAGACACATACAGTTATGACTCATTACATTAATGAAAAATAAAATCACCCTGCGATATAATCAGTTGCAGGCATTTAGTTAAAGTAAAAGAAGCATCTGAAAAAATGCTGTGAACTGTAATGTGGTCTGTCCAAATCTATAATCAAATTCTATTATTTAAATCGAACAATCCATCATAAGGAAAATTTATGTCATTGGAAATCATGTTGATTGTCGCTTTTACTGCGGTGATTCAATCTGTATTTGGTGCGGGTGTCTTGCTAATCGGTACCCCGCTCATGCTCTTATTCGGCTATCCATTTGTTGATGTATTAGTGGTGCTTTTGCCGATATCGTTAGCAATGAACATTATGCAGATCACCAAACATCACGCACATATTGATTTGGAATTATTACGTAAAGTTATGTGGTTAACCTTACCACCGATTGCTGCATTTTTATTTTTGGTGACGCATGTGCGGATAAATATCGGTCTGGTCATTGGCCCTTTTCTTTTGTTCATTGCGTTTAAGTCGATCTCACCAACGGTTGAGTGCATCCTTGATCGACTAATGCGTTATGAAAAGTTGTATTTACTCACTGTGGGTGTTGTGCACGGTACGAGTAACTTAGGTGGCTCATTATTAACTGCGTTAATTCATCATAAACATTACCCCAAGGATGTCGCCCGTGTAACCATCGCAGCTTGTTATAGTACCTTTGCTGTCGTGCAATTGCTGACGCTAGGGATTTTTAGCCGTAATCAAATTGATATACCTGTGTTTGGTAACATTATTTATATCCTAGTTGCTACCGTTATTTTTGAGTTGATTGATTCGACGTTCTTTAGCAAGATTGAACATGATAGATATCGCCACATTTTTGCCGGTTTTTTAGCGTTCTCAGGCTTTGTGTTGATTGCAAAATCTTTTTTGCACTAAGGCATAACCAACCTCTAATTGATAATCTCAATTTTATTAAATTGGCTGGTATAATCCCAGCCGTTTAAATCATTGCAACAAGTTAACCTAATTCATGTACACCCTGATATCCAATCAAGACAATCGAGAGTTGCCCGCTAAACCATCCGGTGAATCATTACGTAAAGACACTGCCCATTACTACGATGAATGTTACTGGGATTATTTGCTCACTTGGTGTAATAGCGAAAATTTGGCCTTTCATTATGGCTATTGGGATCAACCAACGCCTTATCAACATCATGAAGCGTTAGTTAATAAAAACCAGGTTCTCTACGATGCGGCAAACATCAAGGCAACTGACCGTGTTTTGGATGCCGGTTGTGGTGTGGGCGGTAGTAGTATCTGGATGGCGAAAAACTACGGTAATCGGGCAACTGGCTTAACCGTCAGTAAACAACAGGCGAAATACGGTGCAAAACACGCCAAGCGGCAAGGTGTCGGCGAATTGGTCGATTTTGAAGTTGCGGATTTTTGTCAAATGCCGTTTGAGGACGAATCATATGATGTGGTATGGGCTTTAGAAAGCTCCTGCTACGCGTTGAATAAGGGTGATTTTTTAAAAGAAGCTTGGCGTGTGTTACGCCCGGGTGGACGTGTTGTGGTTTGTGATGGTTTTTTTACCCGGCGCGAGTTCAATCAAACAGAATGGAATGAAATTCTGACATGCTTAAATGGTTGGGCTGTCCCCAATCTGTGCATTAAGGATGAATTCAGCGGGATGTTAGAACAAAACGGCTTTCATGATGTAACTATGCGTGATCTTATGCCGGAAACTATGGATTCCATCAATTACATGCTCAAAGTGGCGAAACGTCTGCGCCCGATTCAAAAAGCTAGCGAGTGGCTAGGCCTGCGGACAGAGGGGCAAACGGCGAATTATCAAGTGGGTATCTCCCAGCATTATTTATTTACAAATAATTTGACGGCGTACGTTATTTTTACTGGACAAAAATAAACGGTACAAAGTGTATAGTTAGCATCGAGGCTCCACGCACCTTGTGCAAATAGGCTAGATCAATAGTTACGCTCTTCGCACACAAAGCGCATAGCCTTACCTAACTATGAATTTATGAGTTTTTTTGGTTCTCTGTAAGGCTTTATTGCTGCTTTGTCTAATCTATAAAATTCGTACAATCCCCCTAATGCACGTATTGCATTTGCACATTGTCAATAGCAGGATAAATTATTGTTAACGGTAAGTAAAATTGCCGATTTTATAATGTAATTCTTGCAAATTTTACTAATGGGAATTGATATGACTACACAACCACCACAATCTGAAGGTGAAAGTTCACAAGCACTAAATCCACCGCTAGATTACCCTAAACGAAATATATACCCGGAAGTGAATGATCGATTTAAAAGCTTAGTTATATGGCTAGGGCTTGTTTTTGTGGTTGTGGTTTGTTTTTTTCAAAATATTTCAGGTTACTCGTAAACACGCTAATCTGATAAAAAACGAATTCCCTCGCTTTATTCATAAGCCTTATCTCATTTGTTGAGGTGCATTATTTGTCTATAAAATAATTTATAGCGCAAAACATTCAGTTGATCGGGTCATATTAAAACTTTTACGCGTTAAAATAGTCTTTGCATTTGATTAACCGAAAAATTAATATGAGAACTAATCCTGTAGTTTGGTTTGAGATTTATGTGCAAGATATGGCGCGGGCAAAAAAGTTCTATGAAGCCGTGTTTAATTTGCAATTGGAAAACCTAGAAAGCCCGAATGCTTCGATAGATATGCTTGCTTTCCCAAAGCATCTCGATGCGCAAGGGGCTTCTGGTGCACTGGTTAAAATGGAAGGGGTAGCATCGGGTGGGGGCGGTACGCTGGTGTATTTCCCTTGCGAAGATTGTGCAGTTGAAGCCCAGAAAGCGGTTGAGAATGGCGGGAGTATTTGCCGTGATAAGTTTTCAATCGGGTCTTATGGGTTTATCGCGCTAATCACGGATACTGAAGGTAATATGATTGGCTTATATACGCCACCACAACCAAACCGATAGAGGGCAGACTTTGGAGAATTTTACCCCTGTTTCTGCTTTTTCCGGTGGTATCTTGATCGGTTTAGCAGCAATTTTAATGCTGTTGTTTACAGGACGTATTGCCGGAATTAGCGGCATTATGGGTGGTTTATTGTCACCAAAACAAGCAGAAACCTTATGGCGAATCGCATTTCTGGTAGGGATAGTTATTGGCGCATTCTTATTCAATCTGATAAGACCTGATTTTTATCAACCCCGCGCGGGTTTTCCAGTTTTGTTGTTAGTCATTGGCGGTTTATTAGTCGGGTTTGGCACACGCATGGGCAATGGTTGTACCAGCGGTCACGCTGTGTGTGGTATAGCCCGCTTGTCCGTACGCTCGATTGCCGCAACCTTAACCTTCATGACGAGCGGTTTTGTTACCGTTTTCCTTATCAGGCATGTTATTGGAGCATAATATGAAAATTATTTTAATTTCCCTAATTAGTGGCATCTTATTCGGTATCGGATTAGCGCTTTCGCAAATGACCAATCCCATTAAAGTGCTAAATTTTCTGGATTTAGCGGGTACGTGGGATGCCAGCTTAATCTTGGTGATGTTGGGTGCTTTAATGGTGACATTTATCGGCTTCAGGATCATACTCAAACGCCCACAACCCTTATTAGATGCTAAGTTTTATCTAGCCACCAAAACGGCTATTGATAAACCGTTAATTATTGGCGCTGCACTTTTCGGCATGGGGTGGGGAATTACAGGCTATTGTCCAGGGCCTGTGGTAGGTGGATTAGGCTTAGGTAATTTCGAGGCGGTAGTGATGATTTTTGCTATCTATGCCGGGTTTATTTTGCATAAAAAATTGTTTGAATAGATAAGGGTTTTTGTTAAGTCTGCAATAGCTACATCACGGGAATTCCAATATGGAAAAACAATCAACTACTTTAGCTATGGCCGTCTTGGGTGTTTTACTCGCTCTAGGCATGTCCAGCGCTGCCTTCATCCTAGGTGTACAAGCCAAAAAAGCAGCATCTGGCCAGAAGTCGATTACCGTAAAAGGTTTGGCGGTTAAAGATTTGCAAGCTGATAATGCCGAATGGACGGTGACCGTGTCGGTTAATGAGCCGACATTTGCGGAGGCTTTAAATAAGTTAAGGGCAGAACGGCCAGTATTAGACCAGTTTTTGATTAAAGAGGGGCTGGATAAGTCAGGTTGGCAGGAAGGTGGCGAAACAGTAAGTGCACACATGGAAACCGTTTATTTGCCGCAAGGTGGTACAAAGACCGAGCAAAAAGGTTACGATGCCAGCCAGAATATTGTAATTACGACCAAAGACCTAGCGAAAGTAACCGCCGCCAGCAAAAATTTTCTGGCTTTACAATCAGAAGGCCATCCGGTCACAGCAACTGCGCCGTTATACCTGGTTAGCGGTTTGGAGGATATAAAAATGTCCCTGATTGCCGCCGCGACTGAGAACGCCCGTAAACGTGCCGAGGAGTTTGTTAAACAGGATAAAGTGAAAGTGGGTTTGATGCGTTCGGCATCGCAAGGTGCATTTTATATTTATGCCGCAGGCGGCAATACAGACACTGATGATTACGGTGGTGTGTATGACAAAACTACTATCAGCAAATTGGCAAAAGTGGTAGTGACGATTGTTTATAATATCGAACAATGACAAAAATGTGGTGGCTGCGAGGTGTAGCCACAATATTTAATACTTTAATTCAGCAGGACAGTGGCTGATTGACCAAGCAGGAAGATACCCGATCCAACTCGGAGACTATGGTTTGGGTAGCTTTATAATCAGTACCGGACCAAGCTACTTTCCCGTCCGGGGTGATTATCGCGAAGTAAGGCAAGCCGATCTTTAATGGGCGATGTTCGTGGCTGGCACGGAATTTCTCAAACTCAGGCTCCTTATCTACCAATTTAACCGCGATGGCTTTTTCCCGTAGGGATTGGTTCAACTGCGGGTTATTTGCAGTTTCTTTCTTGAATTCAACGCAGTTGGCACACCAGCTCGCATAAAAATCGACAAAAATAGGTTTGCCAGATTCTTTGGCTACTTTTTTTGCGGCCTCAAAACTCCTGTACCAATTAATCCCGGCTTCTTCTTGTACAAGGTTATTTGCCGGAAGTACTGACGAATCAGTGCTTTGCGGGTTACCTGCATGATGCGCCAGGGTTAATGGCTGCGCCTGATTGATAAAGGGTAATTGCCCCAGCCCTGAAATTACTAACCAACCACCGACCAATAGCGAGACAATCCCGGCAAAATGGCGGGCTTTCTGGTTTGGCAAGGCATCGTGAGGCATTAGGGAGATCGCATTACAATGGATGATTGCAAACCAGATTGAGGCCATTCCAAGAGTAAGCACGAGTACGGTTGAATGTTCGGTACCGAGTATGCCCAGCCCTTTTTCCAAATAGGTATAAGCAAAATACAAAATCATCATGCCGAAAGCGTATTTGATTTTGTTCATCCAATAGCCCGCTTTAGGAAGCTTTTTGAATTTGACTGTGCTAACAAGAAAAAAGGGTATGCCTACACCCTAGCCAAATCCAGCCATCATAATGCTGCCTTGGGATGCTATCTTCAACTTATCCCAAAACCCTAAAGTCTGGTTAAGCGCAGCTAAGGCATCGGTTTTAGCGGCAATGTTGTCGGCAATTTGCAATAACAAGGCGAATACTATAGGGCCGACGCAAGGCGAAATGACCAGACCGGCAACGCAGCCCATCAATAAAGTACCGGTTACGCCTTTGACTTGGGAGGAATGCTGATCCAGGGTATGTATTTGGCTTTGCATAAAGCTCAACTCATAAAATCCCAGCAAAGAAATTGCAAAAAATGCGAAAAATACCGCAAATCCCAAGTTAACCCCAGCGGACTGCATAAAAGTATTAAATACGCCACCAGTCATGCCAGCAACCAACCCCAAGATCATATACGTAATCACCATGCCGACCAGGTAAGCTACGGCGTGTTGCTTTTCCTTACGGGTTTCGCCATTAGCCCGACCGATGATAAACATGGATGTGATCGGCAGAATAGGGTAGACACAAGGTGTGGCTACTGACAGTAACCCTGCCATAAACATCAATTCAAACATGATTAGCATATTGTCCTGGTTAGTTTTGAAAAGCTGTAACAGCTTATCCATCAAGCTAACCGGATCTTCAGGGGATGCATTAACCTGGGAAGGTGGCGCAGTGGGTAAACTCAGGCTCAAGTGTTCGGTTTGCGGACGAAAACACACATTGGTTTGTTCGTTACATAGTTGGTACGTTATCCCAATATCAGCAGTATTCGATGGATTAGGGACAGCACCCGTTTGGGTGACGGTAAGTAGGAGTTCACCTTTATCCCGCAATACATGGGCTTTAAACAGGCTATCATGACTGCCTGCCGGTGTTTCTATTTTGCTTATGATTACCCCAGATTTTGCCGACTTATCGCTGGTATCGACTTTTATTGGGATATACATGTTGTCGTCCCCAGTGTCCAGATAGGCATGGTGGTCTTTGGGTATGCTTAAAGTCACTCGGTATTGTGCAGGCCAGTGACCGATTTGCAATGGCGTGATACGGATGTCTGCCTTGGGGATGGCGGCGTAAGCGGAAGTTAGGCATATTAGCCAGAATATAGTGATCGAAAGTATCTTTTTCATACTGTAGCCACGACTGAGAGGTATTAAAAATAAACTAAGAAAGCTCTTAATAAGCTAATAATCTTACTATTAAAGAATCTAGTAAGATACCAGTTTGTCTTTATACCCTTTAGATATTGATGATTTGAAATGGCTTTTTCAGGGATTTATAAGTAATAAATTTTTATAAATTGGTAAGTAATAAAAAAATTATATTACTGCTATCTTATAAAGTAGTTGTAATATTTATTTTATAAGTCTTCAAGCTAACTTAAATTTTATATTTAATCAAAAGTATTAATAAATTATCGTAAGAATAGGTAAAGCTAATTTTTATTATTTTAATCTGATTGATACACATGGTTTGTGTGTTATTTTTCAGTGTAAATAAGTTAAGTATATTGTAGATTGATCTTACCATTTTTAAATTAGTTGTAAAGCTGATAGCTATTTATAAATCTCCTATTGAAGTTGTACACATGCATTATTTTATAAGTTAAATATAATTTATATTTTGCAGATAAATTAATGTTAGCTCTACTTTATATAAAGCTAAATAAAATAATAAATTTGTGTCTATACAATTTTATTAAAAATAATATAACAATTACTTTATTTAATTTAAAAAATATATCTTTTAAGCGATGTTTAATATTTTCTGGTTAGCCTAAGTCTAACCATGCTAAAAAACTAGGTGGTTTTAGCTGTAAAGTTTCATTTTTAGGATTGGTCAATTTGTTTTATTTTTACAGGAAATCATTATGAAGAATATATGTATTATGGAGGGTAAGCTATGCTCCAGCTTAATGTGTTAAAAGTTTTTTCCAGGGCAATATTGGTGTTGTTGGCATTCTTGTTGGTTGTAACTGATGCTTCTGCAAGGCCTGATATCTTGGACGCTGTCTCATCAGTAGGTATTGATGTCACGGCTGGTTGTGCAACTTGTCATAACGGTGCAATCGGGAATAAAAATAATATTAAACCCAATTATCAAGCAGCCTACAGATTAGATACCGTCGGTTTTACTCGTCTTACTAATCTGATTAATGGTTGCCCAAACGGACAAGCTCTTGATACGACAACGTATATTTGTGCTGCGTCAGCGCCATTACCTATAGTATGTACTGCACCTGAAGTGCGTGATACAGCAACTAATACTTGTATATTGCCGCCTTGTCCACCTGTTAATGTCCCTAACGTAGCGAGTGCTTGTGTACCATCACCACCTTCAGTAGTTTGTGTTGCACCGAAAGTGCTTGATTCTGGTACGAATACTTGCGTCTTACCACCTTGTCCAACAGGACAAACCAGAGATACGGTAGGTATATGTGTTGCGTTACCACCGCCGCCAGTAGTGTGTGTCGTACCACAAGTGCGGGATGCAGCGACTAACAAGTGCGTATTGCCGCCATGCCCAACAGGACAAACCCGAAATACGGTAGGTGTATGTGTTGTGCCACCTTCACCACCAGTCAGTTGTGTTGCACCCAAAGTAGTTGACTCCTCTACGAATACTTGCGTCTTACCACCTTGTCCAACCGGACAAACACGTGATGCTAAGGCCGTTTGTGTCGTGCCTACGCCAACATCGTGTATTTCGCCTAAAAAGGTGATAAGTGGGGTTTGCATTTTACCCCCATTGGTAACCTGTGATGACAAGGATGAAGACGATGATGATGATCATGACCATGACAATAAGACTGGTCTGAATATATCAGATCCCGGTAAAATTACTGTCCATGCTGGAAAGATGATGCGGGTAGGTATAGCTGTTTTTGGTGATTACCGTAAGACTGAAATAGCCGTGTCTAAATTACCGAAAGATGCCAAATTTTATGATACTTACAATCCATCCCTGCGATCTAAGGAAGGTGTTCTGCTTTGGCAAGTCCCTACTGCTTTAGCCGGTAAAAAAATGCAGTTTAAAATATGCGGTAAAACTTCCGGCGGTAGTAAAGGCGATAGTCATGTTCAACGCCATATTAAGGTTGAGATCCTGCCACCAACAAACAACTTGCCAACGCCTGATCCTATTGTTTCTGATCATTATGTGACGAGTTCGGTTTATGATGATGCAACAGGCAAACTTGAAGTTTGCGGTCAAGTGAAATGGTTGTCGAAATCAAGGCCAGGCAAACGCCAATCGGCTATATTAGAGCCAGTTGAGATAGTTGATGCCGAAAGCAATACACCACTTGGTACTGCGAAAATTGGACTAGATGGTCGGTGGTCAGCCTCCATAGCCGTTCCGGCTGCAACTGTACCTCGTGTAGTTGATGCTACATTCTTGGGTCGGTTAGCGACAGAAACGGTTCATAATTCGTCCGTATCTGACAGTAAGGGAAATTAATACTTTTTAAAGGATAGTATTAAGTAGCCATTCCCTCCTGGGTGAATTTACCAAGGAGGGAATAGTTTTATATTCAATTCCTTAAATCTAATTCCTTTAGGATCAAAATTAAGCTTTAACAAGAATTAGCTTATTTTTCTTTTCATACAAGTTCTTAATAGCTAGTCTTGTTAATCGATTTTCTAATCAAACTTCTCGGCTTTGCTGGAAATATCAATAAAACCATGCAAACCACGTTTGGATTTTACCGCCAACCATTCTTTTAAATATTTAATTTCAGGTGTTTCTTCCAGTCCGTCCAAGGGTTGTTTAATTCGGATACGGCGGAAAGCGGTAGAAAGCACATTGTAGCGCTCCCCCGTTATACCTGCGCGGCGCAATCCTACGGTATTTAATTTGTAGTGCTTAGCGTAATGGCCGCCGATCAATGTAAAGGGAATAACATCCATGCTTAGGCCGGTTGTACCTTGAACAATGGCGTATGAGCCGATTCTGCAGAATTGATGTGCAACGACGTTACCACCCAAGAAAACTTTGTCGCCCACTTCAACAAAGCCACCTATTGCGACGTTATTGGCAAAAATAGTGCCGTCACCAATGATGCAGTCATGGGCGACATGGCTATTGTTCATAAAAAAACAGTCTGAGCCGATTCGGGTTTCGCCATTTTCTGTTGCTGAACGATGCGCAGTGAAACCCTCCCTAAATACATTGTTATCGCCAACGATTAACCAGCTTACCGTTTCTGCTTTAAAACTGGTGTCTTGTGGTAAATCACCGAGGATAACATGGGGATGCAATACATTACCTTTACCCATTTTTACATAAGGCTGCACTACCGCATGGGCACCGATATGGCAGCTATCGCCGATTTCAATATTATTTTCAATAACGGCAAAGGGGCCAATGGTGACGTTATTTCCTAGTTTTGCACTGGGAGCAATATAGGCGGTTGGATGGATTTGTTGCGGCATGTTGCTGTTATCCTCGTGGATGAAATTTTGAGTGTAAGTCTTTTAGGCGTTCGCGGGCAATATGGGTATAAATTTGGGTGGTCGATAAATCTGAATGTCCCAACAACAATTGTACCACTCGCAAATCTGCACCATGATTCAATAAGTGTGTGGCGAAGGCATGCCGTAAGGTGTGTGGGGATAAGTGTTTGCTTATGCCCGCTTTTTTAGCATGGCGTTTAATAATATGCCAAAACGCCTGCCGGGTCATGCTGTCGCCCCGGTTTGTCACAAAAACATACGGGCATTGTCGTTCACCCAAATGGGTTTTCCGGGTTTCTGCAAGATAATTTTCCAGCCAGCTCATGGCTTCTTCGCCGAAAGGTACTAGGCGTTCTTTATTGCCTTTGCCTACAATCCTTACGACGCCTTGCCGTAAACTGACCTGATCCAATGTCAAGTTGACTAACTCCGATACACGCAATCCAGTCGCATATAACATTTCCAACATGGTTTTATCGCGGAAGCCCAAGGGCAGGGCGGTTTCCGGCGCGTTCAGCAGCAATTCCACATCGTCTTCCGTGAGTGAACTGGGTAATGGCCTACCGATATGCGGGGATTCAATGAGCGCAGTCGGGTCAATGGTAATGTTGTTTTCGCGAATATAATATCCGTAAAACCGCCGCAAACTTGACAATATACGGGCGGAAGAACGGCTACCGATGCCTTCTTGAAAGCGGCTGGCAATAAATCTGGACAGATCGCCCGTGTTTACCTCTAGCATGGAGCGCGATTTTAACCAGTGGGCGAATATCCTGAGATCACTGCCGTAAGCGGACAGGGTGTTTTCGCTCAAGCCTTGTTCCACCCAAACGGCATCCAAGAATTGGTCGATTAATGCGGAGTTTTGCACAATAGGGCAGTGATCATCTTTAATGTGTTTATTCAATGTAATTTAGCCCCTTCTTCCTTAAGAGAGAAGGCTAGGATGAGGGGAATTTTAAAAATATCATTCTTTATTTAATTATTATTAACCTCAGGGCCTCATTAGCAGGGACAATGTCCTTAAGTTAAGGATGGATGTTGTCATTTCGACTAGCGGGACGACTGCATGGAGGCAGGAGCGGTTGCCGAGAAATCTTAAGCGCAAAAGATTCCTCAGTCGCGTTGCTTCTTCGGAATGACAATATCAACATTTAAAACGGCATTGCCAGCAGGAGAGAGGAGGCTGACTATCCTAGGTAAAAGTGCTAACTAAATGGTCATTTCGAGTGCAACGAGAAATCTTGGTTGCCAAAATAGAGATTATTTCCATGACTTATTAAGATTCCTCCCTTTGGTCGGAATGACAATTTGCATTTATTCAACGCTCCCTAGCTTAACGGCATTAGCTTCATACGCCAGCAATTTTTCTTTGATAAGCATGTATTCACCATGACGATGACCACTGTATCCGCCCATGCCGTTCACTGCAACAACCCGATGGCAGGGGATAAGCAACGTATAAGGGTTAGTGCGGCAGGCGTTGCCGACTGCACGGGCGGCGGAGCCGATTTTTTTTGCCAGGGCGGAATAGGTCAAGGTGGAACCCAAGGGGATTTTTAGCAGCTCCGCCCAGACTTTGTTTTGATGGAGTGTACCTTGCTTTAACAATTTCAGGTTGATGGTTTGTTTTGGCTCAGGCCAGAAATCGAGATACTGTTTATTATTATCTGTTGCGTCAGCGTATTGTGAAAAATCCCATTCTATGTCGGTAATCACATCCTGCCGACGATGGATTTTAAGCGTACAGACAGGGGTATAAAGTCTTTCAACTTCTTCAGCGCCTTCGCAGTTATCAACCCAGGTGATGTTAATTGGCATACGTTACCTCTAATCATAAAGTACAAAGTTTTGTTTTAATAATTAGTAGGATACTGCTTCGAGAAGTGAAGCGTACCGCTTGCGTGTCCCACTTATTTTCGAAGTAATCCTGAAATTGCTTAAGAACCCATTGACTTGATCTTGTATTATCTCCTTCGCTCTGTGTACCATTATCAAGCCAATGGAGATGAATAAAGTGTTGTGAACATAAACGGGTGTAAAATCCGGTGTAAGCCTCAATAGGTTGATCATTTTCATCCAAAAGCATATATATCGGCATGAACGGTAAATCTTCGTATAGTTTAATTTCAATATTTTCAAGGTGTTTTTCTTTAATTTCTTTTAATCGATCAAGATACATCCTTATGGTTTGGTTGTTATCGTCAGGTTTACGTATTTGTTCTGATATTTCTGCACTTCTGAGCTTATAAGTAAGCGAATTGTCGTCAATAGCAAGTATTTTAAATTTAACTCCATTAATTGAAGCCTTTTCGATTGCTTCGTGTACTTCTTCAAAAAAAGGATGCCAAGTATTTAACCAATACATAGTTTGACCACGCTTCGCTTTATGTACAAACTGATTCAAGCTAAATACACATTCGCCACTATCATTTTTATGTACTATTTTAGATAAACCATAATTTTCAAACTGACATATTTTTTTCCATTTTTTAAGATCATCATTAGCTTTTGATGCCTTAACCCAGCCTTCTTGTGGTTTATTTTTAATTGCTCCGTTTAAAGCTTGAATGCATATAGATGGTAACTCATGTTTATTTTTCCAAGTTCTGCACTGTCTCTTTCGGACTTTGGTCTTAAATTTTTCTAATTTGTCTTTTATGTTTTGGTCTTGATCAATCCATTTTGTATGCCATTTTTCTTCATCATCTAAGATGAAACCAAGGACAGGGATATTTTTTTTTACTGCATAATCGTACTCCTTTTCTGTGTAGCTTTTTCCTCTAACCATAGAACCATAACGACGAGCAATCAAAACCAGATAATAATCAGATTGATTAATTTGCTTTTTAATCATTTCCCATGGCGTTTCATCAGCTGCATTAAACATTTCCATGCCAACGGGGATATGATCCATTTGTAATATAGAGTTAATAACTTTTTGACGTTCAGGTATTAAGTCTGTATACGTCGAAGAAATGAAGATTTGATATTTGACTTCAAATTTGTCCATCAAAATATTCCTAAAATAAATAGTAAGTAGGATGGATAAGCAGAGCGCATCCATCAAAATCAATCACCCTGCTCGTTCTTGCAAATGATGGATGCGCTGCGCTGCGCTGCGCTTATCCATCCTACTCGTTATATCCAAGTATATTGGAACCCTATTCTACATTCATATCTTTGATATTTTCCGGTTGTTCATTTGCTCCCCAATTACTGTCGTACCAACCTGCTGCTACAGCCTTACGGAATGACGAATACGGCCATTGCACCGGGGACGTAACCAATGCGTGCTTGACCGGGTTGTAATGGATGTAATCGACATGCCGTCGCCAATCGTCTTCGTCCCTGATGGCATGCTCCCAAAACCGGCGCTGCCAAATGTCTTTTTCCCTTGGGCGTTTGCCATCTGCGCCAATGCGCTTGGAGACGTATTTTTTGATTTCCCGCCAACGCCCGGAAAAATCGTCGTCGTTGTCCGGTAATTGCCAAAGACAATGAAGGTGGTCGGGCAAAATGACTATCGCATCAATCGTAAAGGGCCGGGATTCCATAACGTGTTTGAACGCTTCCCTCAATAAATCAACATGATAAGGTTCGTTGAAGATTGGCCGTCGCTGATAGGTGACAACGGTAAAGAAATAGCTGCCACCTGGGATAAATAGTCGACGGTACTCGGTCATTGGTTTTTGGTGGATGCGCTTTGCTTATCCATCCTACATATTCCCAATCATCGCATCCGCAAACTCGCTGCATTTTATTTCCGTCGCACCTTCCATCAATCGGGCGAAGTCGTAAGTGACTTGCTTGCTGGCAATGGTCGCATCCATGGCGTTGATAATGGCATCGGCGGCTTCCGTCCAGCCCATATAACGCAGCATCATTTCACCGGATAATATTAGCGAACCGGGATTAACCTTATCCAGATTGGCGTATTTGGGTGCAGTGCCGTGTGTGGCTTCAAAGACGGCAGTGCCAGTTTGGTAATTGATGTTACCGCCGGGGGCTATGCCGATACCGCCGACTTGCGCCGCCAGTGCATCGGATAAGTAATCGCCGTTTAAATTCAGCGTGGCGATCACGTCGAAATCCGTCGGACGTGTTAACACCTGTTGTAATGTTATGTCCGCTATCGCATCCTTAATCAAAATTTTGCCGCTGGCTAATGCTTGTTTCTGCTCATCATTGGCGGCGTCTTCGCCCTGAGCGGCTTTGGTGCGTTCCCATTGTTCCCACGTGTAGGTTTGCTCAGGAAATTCCCGTTCCGCAAGCGCATAAGCCCAGTTGCGGAACGCGCCTTCGGTAAACTTCATGATATTGCCCTTGTGGACAATCGTCACGCTCTTGCGTTTGTTGATAATCGCATACTCAATCGCAGCGCGTACCAAACGCTCCGTGCCTTCCTGTGAGACGGGTTTGATGCCGATACCGGAAGTCTCAGGAAAGCGGACTTTTTCGTAAGATTTAGGAAAGTTTTCCTTTAGCAGCTTCAAAAATAGCTTGGCTTCATCGCTGCCTTTCTCAAACTCAATGCCCGCATAAATGTCTTCGGTATTTTCCCGAAAAATCACCATATCGACTTGATCAGGCCGTTTGACAGGTGAAGGTACGCCCTTAAACCAACGTACTGGGCGCAGACAGACGTATAAGTCAAGCAATTGCCGCAATGCAACATTTAACGAGCGAATGCCGCCACCGATTGGAGTTGTCAACGGGCCTTTTATGGATACCAGAAATTCTCGGCACAGGTCGATAGTTTCATCGGGCAACCAAGTATTGAATAGCTCAAAGGACTTACCGCCAGCGTACACCTCCAGCCAATGAATCTTACGTTGCCCAGAATAAGCCTTAGCAACGGCAGCATCCAACACTCGCACCGTAGCTCGCCAGATGTCAGGCCCAGTGCCATCCCCTTCAATATACGGAATAATCGGGTTATTTGGCACAACCAGTTTGCCATTCTTGGAAGTGATTTTAGCGCCATTGGCGGGTGGGATAGGACGGTTCATACTAACTCCTGCGATTAATCGAAAATACAGTGTGTTGACCAGATCCAATCATAACAAATGCTGCCTGTTTTGTCTTAAGATACAGATTGTTCATGATTTGTGCCCTAATCTTCTTGAATTATTGGGCTTCAACGCAGTTTTATTCAGATATAATCGGGTAAAAGTTATTATTGTTTACACAAACGCTCAGGATTACTCGCACCTTTGGTGCAGTGGTTTTGAGGGATGCCCGATGAATATTTTTTGGAGTCATATATGCATAAAATTACGCTGATCAAAGGCGATGGAATTGGCCCGTCAATTATGGATGAAGCCGTCAAGGTAATCGACGCTTCCGGTGCCAAGATACAATGGGAAGAAGCCTATGCGGGGATGGCGGCATTTGATAAGTTTGAAACGCCACTACCCGATGCCACCATGGAATCCATCGACAAAACCCGGTTAGCGTTCAAAGGGCCTTTGACCACCGTGGTTGGCACTGGCTTTCGTAGCATTAATGTGGCGCTGCGGCAAAAGTATGAGTTATATGCCAATGTCCGGCCGGCGGTGAGCTGGCCCGGTGTAAAAACCCGTTATGATGATGTTGACATTGTTATCGTAAGGGAAAATACTGAAGGGTTATATTCAGGTTTAGAACATTACCTTACCCCAAAAAAAGACATTGCCGAAAGTTTGGCTGTGGTCACACGCTCCGGTTCAAAACGCGTGATCGAGTACGCTTTTAAATATGCCCGCGACAACAACCGCAAAAAAGTGACCGTTTGCCATAAGGCCAACATATTGAAGTATACCCAGGGCATATTTCTGGACGTCGCACGGGAAACTGCAGCCAAATATCCCGAAATCCAGTTTGATGAAAAAATTGTCGATGCCGCCTGTATGCACATGGTGATGAACCCGCAGCAGTTTGATGTGGTTGTGACCACCAATATGTTCGGCGATATTCTATCTGATTTAACTGCCGGTTTGGTGGGTGGGCTTGGTTTAATTCCAGGCGCAAATATTGGCGACGATGCAGCCCTTTTTGAAGCTGTCCACGGCAGCGCACCAGACATTGCTGGCAAAAATCTGGCAAATCCTGCCGCAGTCATCATGGCTGGCGTGATGATGCTGAACCACTTAGGCGAATTTGAAGCCGCCGCACGGGTAAAAACCGCTATCGAAAAAGTGGTCAACGAAGGGAAATATGTCACTCCGGATTTGAACCCGCAATCTAAAGCAGGGACTAAAGAAATGGGTGATGCGATTGTTGGGGCGATGGAGTAAATATTTTTTCTAAGCTAGCCAACGAAGATAGTTCGTGTGTTAATTGAGCTGATTTTGATACAGAGGAATGCCTAAATGCTAGAACAATACCGTAGACACGTAGCCGAACGAGCCGCTGAAGGCATCGTCCCGAAGCCTTTAGATGCTGAACAAACGGCAGCGTTGGTTGCGCTAATCAAGCAGCCGCCAGCAGGTGAAGATGCTTTTTTGCTGGATTTGTTGGCAAACCGTATTCCGGCAGGGGTGGATGAAGCAGCTTATGTTAAAGCCGGTTTCCTGGCGGCTGTGGCTAAAGGTGAAGTCAGTTCGCCAATTTTAACGGCTTCACGCGCGACCGAATTATTGGGTACGATGCTCGGCGGATATAACGTTTCTCCATTAACTGATTTACTGGATAACAAAGAGATGGCATCGCTTGCTGCCAAAGGTTTATCGCATACTTTGTTAATCTTTGATGCCTTCCACGATGTGCAAGAAAAAGCTGAAACAGGTAAAGCTTACGCTAAACAAGTCATCCAATCCTGGGCAGATGCGGAATGGTTTACTGCAAAGCCGGAAGTGCCAAAAAAATTAACGGTTACAGTGTTTAAAGTCACGGGCGAAACCAATACTGACGACTTATCGCCCGCGCCGGATGCGTGGTCGCGCCCTGATATTCCGCTACATGCCAAAGCGATGTTGAAAATGCCGCGCGAAGGCATCACCAATGCCGAGCTGAAAATTAACGAACTTAAACAAAAGGGTTTTCCTGTCGCTTATGTCGGGGATGTAGTTGGTACGGGGTCTTCGCGTAAATCGGCAACCAACTCCGTACTTTGGTTTATGGGCGACGACATTCCTTATATTCCTAACAAACGTGAAGGGGGCGTGTGCATCGGTGGCAAGATTGCGCCTATCTTTTTCAACACAATGGAAGACTCCGGTGCGCTGCCGTTCGAGTGCGATGTAACGCAGATGAACATGGGCGACGTGATCGACATCTATCCTTATGAAGGCGTAGTTAAGCGGCACGGTAGCGAAGAAGTGATTTGCCAGTTTGAGTTAAAAACTGACGTGTTATTGGATGAAGTGCGCGCAGGTGGACGTATTCCGTTAATCATCGGGCGCGCCTTGACTGAGCGCGCCCGCAAGTTTTTAGGCTTGGGTGCATCTACCGTATTCAAGCGAGCAGGTGATGCTGCTGTCAGTACCAAAGGCTTTACGCTGGCGCAGAAAATGGTAGGTAAGGCCTGTGGAGTCGCGGGAGTTCGTCCTAATACTTATTGTGAACCTTACATGACTACCGTTGGTTCACAAGATACCACGGGGCCTATGACCCGCGATGAACTCAAAGACTTGGCCTGTCTTGGCTTCTCTGCCGATTTGGTGCTGCAATCGTTTTGTCATACCGCTGCTTACCCCAAACCGGTTGATGTCACCATGCATCATTCCCTACCGGATTTCATCATGAACCGGGGTGGGGTGTCGCTTCGTCCTGGTGATGGTATTATCCATTCCTGGCTTAACCGGATGCTATTACCTGATACTGTCGGTACGGGCGGGGATTCGCATACCCGCTTTCCATTGGGTATTTCGTTTCCGGCAGGGTCAGGATTGGTGGCATTTGCTGCAGCAACCGGCGTGATGCCGCTGGATATGCCGGAATCGGTATTAGTCCGCTTTAAAGGCAAAATGCAACCCGGCATTACCTTGCGTGATATGGTAAATGCTATTCCGTATGCTGCCTTAAAACGCGGCCTGTTAACCTTAGATAAGAAAGGCAAGAAGAATGTCTATTCTGGCCGGATTCTGGAAATTGAAGGTTTGCCGAATTTGAAAGTGGAACAGGCGTTTGAGTTGTCCGATGCCTCTGCAGAACGTTCGGCGGGTGGTTGTACAATTCGGCTGAACAAAGAGCCTATCATCGAATACATAACATCTAACGTTACCTTGCTGAAATGGATGGTCAGCCAAGGTTATGGCGATGTGCGCACCATTGAACGCAGAATCAAAAATATGGAAGCATGGCTGGCGAATCCGGTGTTAATGGAACCGGATGTCGATGCCGAATATTATGAAATCATCGAAATTGACATGGACGAAATCAAGGAGCCGCTGTTGGCATGCCCAAATGACCCGGATGATATTAAGCCATTATCCGAAGTTGCCGGTACCAAAATCGACGAAGTGTTTTTGGGTTCATGTATGACCAACATTGGCCATTTCCGAGCCGCAGGTAAATTGCTGGAAAAACAGAAAGGTGATTTACCAACCCGTTTATGGGTAGCGCCTCCAACCAAGATGGATCAAAATCAGTTAACCGAAGAAGGTTACTACGGTACATTCGGCAAAGCGGGAGCGCGGATGGAAATGCCGGGTTGCTCCTTATGCATGGGTAATCAGGCGCGTGTCAAAGAAGGCGCAACTGTTGTTTCAACTTCGACCCGTAATTTTCCAAACCGTTTAGGTAATGGCGCGAATGTGTTCCTGTCTTCTGCCGAATTAGCGGCTGTATGTTCAATCTTGGGTAAAATCCCAACGGTTGAAGAATACATGCAGTATGCTAACCAGATTAGCGAAACTTCGGACGATACTTATAGGTATCTCAATTTTAATAAAATGGAAACTTACCAAAAAACTGAGATAGCCCACTGAAGTTATCAAAATCTTATATTAAAACCTGCTATGCCGCGCTAGCTAGCGGGTTTTAATCGATTTGTCTGTAATAGATAGAGGCCGGTAATAGTGGTCTTGACCTATTTTTACGTATATTACATACACACCTAGCGATATTTTTGTTGCGCGGTTTTTCCTAACTAAGTTGTTGGAAAATAATCATATAGTAATACTAGCGAGTTTCCGTAACAAACCATCCGGTTCGGCTACAGCGAGACTAGCAATCTGATTGGCGCGAATTTGTGTGTCGGCTAAAGCATAAATTCGTAACTCATCGGCATTTCCTGAAGGTCTTAAGTGTGCAACGTCGCCATTCTTGAAATAAATTCGCACACCGTCGACAAAATTCATCTGATTGATGTGGCCAAATCCAATAGCCGGAGAAAAGACTGTTTCCAATTGTAATTTTATAGCATTCATCTCATCTGCCTGAACAGCAAGGGCGGGAATTCTCTGATTATCGGCATCATTAAATGTCGGAGCGGAATGCTCATTAAACATAACGGTTTTCACCAATTTGTTCTCCGGAGAAAACCGTTTGACGATGTTCAATCCTGAAGTCCTGGGGAATTCTTTAATCAAGGCAGCGCGACTGAACCGTTTGGGCAACCGTGAAAAAATATTGGTTAACGGTAAATTATCGCGTTTGGCAATTGAGAGAACCGACAATATGGGTAAAATAGCATCCCGTGTCGGTAACGCTTTCAAAATTTTTCCATTCATGTTGATGTCTGACGCAGTCAGAAAACCGCCGTTGGCTTCCCAGCCGCAAACCGACTTTTTACCCGAAGCTAGCGCTTTTTCCATGCCGGCGATGACAAAGGGTGAACCAATTCTGGTTTTCGGTTCGGTGATATTTTTAAGTATGCCGTGGTCGATGCTGTCATTACAACTGATCGGCACTACAACGGCATTAGCACCTAGTAGTTCTGCTGTCAGCATGCCAATTAGGTCACCACCAAAGAATTGGACGTTTGATGTTGCGGGGTCTACACCAAGAATTAACGGGCGGTCGCTGTCGCCGTCGGTGGAAACGATGGCATCGAACCGGCCATAAATGCCTGCTGCTTTGTTATAAAGTGCTTGAATAACCGCAAGCTGATCTGCATCCATATTTTCGGTGTCGATGGGGACAAAGGTCTCGCTACGTCCAGCCGCGACGACTTCAGCCCCCAGTCCTTCCAGAATCACGATCAGCATATCCCGTCCAACCGCTGAATGCTGGTAGGCGAGCAACTTTAATCCGGAAAGGGCATTGTTACCAAAAAAATCGACATATCGGTCGAGATAAACAGTTGTGGCCTGGTTGTCTTCCTTTGACAGAAGCTTAGAGCCTTCTTTCAGTAGGCCATCGGTTCCAAAAAACGAATCGTCAAAAAGTTGGTTATAGAACCTGCTCCGGACTTCTTTTACTTTGTCGTTAATGGGGGCTTCATGTTGTTTAAGCAATTCACCTTTTGATGTATTAGTTTTGTAGCCGTTACGGTCGAATGGAATGTGGCTACCTGTGACCATGATACTGCCTTTGCCTTGTTTCAAAGCAAAATGGGTTAAAGCTGGTGTTGGGATCAAGCCCTCATTGACGGGAACCATTCCGACGTATCGTATAGCTAATTCAATCGCCTGCGCCAACTCGCCTCGTCCTTGTTGTTCGACGACATACGCGCTGGAACTTGGACGCAAATCCCGTGCGTAATAAAAATCTTCTCCGCGCACAATTCCGCCATCTGATTGTGGCAAGGATTGGAGAAATTCGAGTTCTGCAACAGCGTTGATAAATACTTCCAGCTGGGTCAAATGAACGACTTCGCCGCGTCTGCCGCTAGTACCGAACTGTAATTCTTTGGGTTCGTAGATTAAGCATTCGCGTAAGTTAGGAGTAGATTTTATCTGCATATGCATTTCAAATAAGAAGGTTAGGGCTAGTGAGTTAAATAAAAGTCTATAGCCAATTTCTGCTTGACCGAACTAACTACTATTGTAGCAATGATTAATGAGGAACTGATGAAGTGTGTTCACTTGCTATGATTTTTGTTGTTCAACTAAAAAAGCTGTCTTGTCTTGAGCTAACACGGTAGGTTATGTCTCTCACTTAGCACAGGCTGGTCAATACCACTCAGATATCGAGTAGCACAATAAATTGCCAGTTCTGCAAGACTGAACGATGGTCAAATCGCCATACGCTATTAAATCTAAAATGTCTGCTATAACTTGGCCTTTCGTCAATAAAGTTAAAGGGTAACGAAAACTTCTTTTAGGTTTCTACTTATGTTTATTCAAAAATTCGGCTAAAATCTCATAAAAGAAAGGCATTTTATGCTTAAATGGTGGCCACCTATTTTTTAACTAATTCCTATTTCACTATGAAAAAGCCAAAAGACACAACTATCGAAAAATCAGCAACTAAAGCTAAAATTGAAAAGCCTGTTGTAGCAGCAGTTGCTAAAGAACCAAAGACCAAAAAAGCAAGTCCAAGCCAGAAAGTGCCTACTAAATCGGAAATCCCTAAGCCAGCAATTAAATTAAAAGCTGAGCAGCCTATTTCCGAAGCGGCTCCAGAAATAGCTATGCCTCAGCGTATAGGTTTAACGGCGGGTAGCATTTGGCATTATTTGTCTAAAAATGGCGTAACCCCGGTAGCAAAATTGTCCAAGGAATTGCCAGAAGAGGAAAAAGTCATCCAACGCAGCATCGGTTGGCTAGCCCAAGAAGGTAAAATCAAGCTTGTTATTGTTGATCGGGTTGAGACTATCGCATTAAAGAAGTAGTAATTTTCCGGATCTTGCAGGTTTGGAAACTTTTATTCCCATATGGTAAGGCTAAAATAGTTGTAAGATTACAATATCTTCTTAAATTGTTTTAAAAGGAGATTATGTCTATGAACACGCATGCCAAATTTAATTCTCTGCAAGAGAGTAAGAGTGAAGATTGGCCAGTAATCCTCAGTGAATTTGGCCGGTTTGCCAAAGGTTTGCCTGATCGTATAATGGCTCACCTTAAACTTCTGGAAGGCGATTTTGGAGGGTTTCAGGTAGACCGATATACTCACTCGCTGCAAACGGCCACTCGTGCATTGCGCGACGGCCGGGACGAGGAATATATCGTCTGCGCGCTATTACACGATATTGGCGATATTTTAGGAACTTACAATCATCCGGACATGGCGACCGCTATTCTTAAGCCTTTTGTGGGTGAAGCTAATCTTTGGATGATCCAGTATCATAATATTTTCCAGGGCTACTACTTCTTTCACCATATTGGGATGGATCGAAACATGCGTGAGCAATTTCGAAGTCATATCCACTTTGAACGCACAGCCGAATTTTGTGAGCTGTATGATAGTCCTGCCTTTGATTCCCTCGCCGAAACTTTGCCTATTAGCGAATTTGAGCCCATGCTGCGACGGGTTTTCGCCAGCCCATTAAATTCACTTTACAAAACTGTGTTTGAGTCGGCAGATGGATGATGATGGTAAGCTTAACAAAAACAATTGGTTTGAATCTTACCAGCAATACAAAGGTTGGTAGGCCAATGTTGATGTTGTGATATTTTTCGGAGATTAAATAAATAACTGACTAACTATTGGTACAATCCAAACCAAGTAAAAATCGAAATATTATCAATATCCACGATGGAAGATTTAATAAAAAGCACTATATTGCTTAGCTATTGAAATTTTTTAGCACAAAAAGAGTGCATCTTTTTTGTCTGTTACAACATCCTTTTGCAGTTAAGGAAGTTCATCCGTTAGGTAGAAGCTTTATCCGCTTTATATTATGTAATCAATCGTAAATACTATGAGCTATTACTAGCTAGATTTAAGATAACTATTGAACCTGGCTGGTAAAAACTAGCCCTCACCATTTACCAACAAGCAGCACACCAAAAAAGATATTGAGAAACCCGTGGTGCATTTAGGCAATGACGATTTTTAAATTGTTGAGGTGGTAGCCATTGCGCCGATTGAGCCACTGGATCAAGGTCAATGTGGTTAGTTTGGACAGGACGCGTGTGGTGAGTCCTTGGAAAGGCTTGGCGTAGTTGCGCCGCATCATGAACTGGTCGCACAGTTGCGAGAACAAGGTCTCGATGCGCTTTCGGGTCTTGCGCAAGAGCGGGTTGAGCGGCTTGTAATCGTGTTGGTTATGGCGCATGGGCGTTTCTAACCGGATGGCGGCGGTGTCGAACAAGTCATCTTGGTATTGTCGGCTCAGGTAGCCTTTATCCCCGACCAGGACGCAGTGGTCGAGTTGCGTTTTGAGGTCGTTTAGATAATGGATGTCGTGGGTGGAGGCTTTTGGAAGGTCGAAAGTTTTAATCACGCCTTGGGGTGTGCACACGGCATGGAGTTTATAGCCGAAGTAATAGGCCTTTGTACGCTGCGCAATAGCCGAAATCAGGGCGGGTCTCCTCGGTTTCCTGGCAAATACCCACAGGGCACAAGTGCGTAGGCGCTTGGCGCGACCCAGCTTGCACACTTCCAGGGGCATGTTGTCGACGAAGTAGGTGTCTCCGGTGGGCGCCAGGTCAGTGAGCAAACGCTGGCGGAAGCGCTCGATGTGGGCGGCGAGCTGGCGCCTTCGCCGGTTGAACACGGAGCGGTCGACCAAGCCGTGCAGAGTGCTTGGCAACTGCCTGAACATGTGGCGTTCCGAGTCCAGCCCTAAGCTTTCGGCGGCGAACGTGAGCGCAATCAGTTGCTTATCAGACAGTTTGGGCGTACGGATTTGATTTAGGTAGTTGTCACGGTTTTCCAATTCGTACAATAGACTTAAAATTTTGCTATAGCTTGAACCTAAGTTGCTCATAACATTTGTTTTTTGGCGAAAACTAAATGGTATCCACTCCGTGGAAATGAGCAAGTTTTTTGTTTTTCCGAAATGCACCACGGGTTTACTAATAGTCCGTTCATGGCGTGCGCCGTGCTAAGGCGGTGCTTTACCAGTGGGTGAGAGACCCACCCGGCTAAATCGCTCCGGCCGGAAGCATTCGGGGCAGTCATGGAGGTAACGAAATGGCTGAAGCTCCCGAACTAAAGGGTCGCTATAGGCGGCCTAGCGAGTGTGCAGGCTTTAACGTGAGTGAACGGTGAGCAAACCTCGAAAAGGACGATGCGCAGGCCGACCCGTCAGCCATACCGGGGAAGGTTGATATGTCTGGGGTAATTGAGCGAAGAATAGCCCCAGACGCTGCGCCGGGGTAGTGCCGATTGCATGTACACAAGGTAAGCACACGCAACACGGGAAGTCCCATTGCGTGGCCGGGGACGGCCAACCGGACGCCCGTGAGGGACAGGCCGGGCGCATTGGGGTGGCGGAGAGGCCCGTAGTACTGGGGAAGCCGGGTAATGCCGGTGGAGGGAAGGGGCCTTGGTTCAAGATCAACGCAATAAGTAGGGAGGGACAGGAGATTGGGCAACCTATCAACTCCGATAAGAGTTCAGAAACTGCAGATGGCGTTACACGCAAAAGCGAAGGCTGAAGCCGACTATCGTTTCTACGCGTTGTACGACAAGATTTACCGAGAAGACATCTTGGCGCATGCCTATGCCCAGTGCCGCTCCAACAAGGGCGCACCGGGTGTGGATGGCCAGGATTTCCAGGATGTCGAAGCGTATGGCGTGTCACGATGGCTTGGCGAACTGGCGCTTGCGCTTAGGGAGGAGACTTACCGACCGAATCCAATCAGACGTGTGTATATCCCCAAAGCCAATGGCAAGTTGAGGCCACTAGGTATCTCGACGCTACGGGATCGGGTCTGCATGACGGCAGCGATGCTAGTGCTGGAGCCGATCTTTGAAGCCGACCTTCCACCGGAACAGTATGCCTACCGTTCTGGACGCAATGCGCAACAGGCGGTGGGTGAAATCAAGGATCATTTATTTCGGGGGTATCAAGAAGTGGTGGATGCCGACTTGGCAGACTACTTTGGCAGTATTCCCCATGCTGAGTTGCTGAAATCGGTGGCACGCCGGGTTGTTGACCCACGAGTGCTGAACTTGATCAAGCAATGGCTGGAGTGCACCGTGGAAGAAACCGACGGCCGAGGTCGGAAGATACGCACGACCGAAGCCAAGGACAACCGCTGTGGCATACCCCAAGGTTCACCCATTTCGCCCTTGCTGTCGAATCTGTACATGCGACGGTTTGTGTTGAGATGGAAACAACTGGGGCTGGAACGGCGGTTGGGCAGCCGGATCGTGACCTATGCTGATGACCTAGTGATCTTGTGCCGCCGTGGCAAGGCTGAAGAAGCCTTGCATTGGTTGCATGACATTATGGCGCAGCTAAAGCTGACGGTAAATGAGGAAAAGACACGAGTCTGTAAAGTGCCGGAAGGGGAGTTTGACTTTCTGGGTTACACGTTTGGTCGGATGTATAAGCGCCAAACGGGCAAGGCCTACATGGGCTACAGGCCCTCAAAGAAAAGTATTCGGCGCATGGTCGAAAAGATCCATGCGATGACGGTTCTTAACATGGGGTGGCAAGAGACCGCCGTGCTAGTAGGGCAGTTGAACCGGGTGCTGCGGGGCTGGGCAAACTACTTTAAAGTGGGGACGACCCAACAGGCCTACCGGGCAATTGACAACTATACCATGATGCGGCTGCGCCGGTGGTTACGCAACAAGTACAAGGTCAGAAAGCGCGCGGGCGGAGGCTATCCACCTTCGTACCTTTACCGAGACTTAGGTTTGGTACGCCTGACCCGCTTGGGGTGCGACCAGCCGTGGGTGTAAGCGTGATATCTTGTCCGAGAGCCGGATGCGGGAAAACTGCCAGTCCGGTTCGATGAGGGGGGTGTGGAAACGGGGTTAAGGTTTTGCTAGTGAGGCACCGCCTAACGAAAGGGGCGGCAACAGATAGGCGAACATCTAAAACTACCGCGCCACATCTCTACTCTACCAGTCAGCATTTCTTACCACAAACACCAACCACTGAGAAAGCTGAGCAACGTACGGCCAACAAAAATAATCTTAAATTTACCGTATCGCTCTTGAAACTGGCGTACAGGACTGCCGGAACCGCGACGTGGGAAAGTGCCGATGCCATTCATTGTCCTTGACAAGTTTTAATTCGGGTCTGATTATCATTTTTTCTTCCGGTCTTTGCCATATCAGGAATAAGCCAAATGAAACCCGAAAAAACCGTTATAAACATCCACTATGTCGTCAGTTAGCAGTCTCTGCATCTATTGCGGTTCAAGCCCTGGGCGAAGTGGGCTCTACGCTTCATCGGCAATATCACTTGCCGAGGCATTGGTCAGCCGCAATATCACATTGGTTTATGGTGGCGCCGGTATCGGTATCATGGGGATATTGGCCCAGAGCGTGTAAAAACATATTAAAGTTTTTCCGGCAAGCCTATTGGTTGTTTTAATAGCGCCCTATTGGTTGAGTGGCGGTTATTTTTTTATATTTTATGGGTGGGCGATTTTTTAAAAACCGCTCCTGAGCGCTTATGATATAGCCACAATTTGGTTTGTATGGTCATCAAAAAGCCCTGCCCAGGCTTTGATGGCCTCCATCAAGCCTTTGATGCCCAGTATTTTTATCACCCGCTTCAAATTGTAAGCCAACACATGCAGGCTCATTTCAGTGCTGACGTGTTTTAATGTCCTCATCAAGAAATGCGCCGAGCCCATCCACAGCTTGATCGTTCCATAGGGGTGTTCCACCGTCTGGCGACGGATACGCATACTGTCAGGGGTAAGGTCCAGGCGGGTTTGCATGGTATCAAGGACATCTTCGTGTTCCCAACGGCTAACTCGCCTTTCGGTACTAGGGGTGCACTTGGCTTTAATTGCACACTGCCTACAGGATGAGCTCCAGTAACGGTGCACTTTTAAGCCACCTTCAATCCGTGATGAACGATAAGTCAAAGACTGCCCTGCAGGGCAACGGTATTCGTTGTTCGTATCATCATAGATAAAGTGCGCTTTGCCAAACCGTCCCGCGGCCGTGGCGTTGGAAGTGACGGTCTTCGGTACGATGGGGATTATTCCGGCCTGGTGGCAACTCAGGATCTCCTCGCTCTTGAAATAGCCGCGGTCGGCAACGACTGTCAACTCTTCCGTGCCTGTCCCAACCCGCGCTTGCTTAGCCATGTTCGTCAATTGATCCCGGTCAACGCCGACGTTGGTTACTTCATGCGCCACAATCAGGTGGTGTTTGGTATCCACTGCGGTCTGAACGTTATAGCCGACAATGCCTTCGCCCCGTGTCTTCATGGAACGGCAATCCGGGTCGGTCAGGGAGATTTGCTTGTCCGGCGCTTCATTGAGCTTAACTTCGATGTCCTTGAGCATTTTCATCTGCTCTTTTAACGCAGCAATCTTGTCTTGGAGCCTTTCCGTTCGTGCCTTGGCAACAGCAGGCTCTTGCAAATCAGCCGTATCGAGTGCCGCCAGGTAGCGGTTGATGCTGGACTCTACCTCTTTCATTCGCCGTTCCAGCTTGGCACTGGTAAAGTTCCGGTCTCGGTTGTTGGCCGCCTTGAACTTGCTGCCATCAATGGCCACCATAGCCTCTGAAAATAAACCGAGTTGCTGGCAGAGCACCACAAACTGCCTGCAGACACCGCGTATAGCTTTGCCGTTGTCTTTGCGGAAATTGGCAATGGTCTTGAAATCAGGCGTTAAACGCCCAGTCAGCCACATGAGTTCCACGTTGCGTTGGGCTTCTTTTTCCAGGCGGCGGCTGGATTGGATGCGGTTGAGGTAACCGTATATGTAAAGCTTTAAGAGGATTGAGGGGTGGTAAGATGGCCTGCCGGTAACCGCCGGTTCTACACGGCTAAAACCCAGCTTGTACAAATCCAGTTCATCAACAAAAACATCGACTACCCGTACCGGATTGGTTTCCGAAACATAGTCGTCCAGACTCTCTGGCATCAAGGTGGTTTGGGTGCGACATTCACCTTCTATAAACCGTTTCATCAACTTGGCTCCGGCTTCATTGGGACACCTAAATTATACCATGTCGTTTTTACACGATCTGGGCCGATAATATCCTAAAGCTCGGCGGCCAAGCCATTGGTGTCATCCCAAAAGCCTTGGCACACAAGGAAGTTGCCCACCAAAACCTCACGGAATTGCACATCACCCAATCCATGCATGAACGGAAAATGCTGATGGCCGAGCTTGCCGATGGCTTTATTGCCCTACCCGGCGGCATCGGGACACTTGAAGAATTGTTTGAGATTTGGACATGGGCGCAGCTTGGTTTTCACAATAAGCCCTGCGGCTTGCTCAACATTGACGGTTATTATGATTTGCTGATTGGATTCCTGGGGCACGCTTTGGAAGAACAATTTGTTAAAAAGCACCACCATGCCCTGTTAATGGTAGAACAAACGCCCGACTTGTTGATAGCGCGCTTTGCTAATTACCAGCCTCCTACTGCCACACACTGGGTGGGCAAAAATGAAACCTGACGACTTCATTACGACCACAGCGGGTATCAGGATGCCGAAGATCATTTACGGCACGGCCTGGAAAAAAGAACGTACCGCGCAACTGGTGGAACAAGCCATTGTGACGGGCTTTAGAGGGATCGACACGGCTTGCCAACCCAAACATTACCATGAAGCAGGTGTAGGGGAAGGAATAGCGGTTTGCATAAACCGTGGTTTGGTCACACGGCCTGGGCTTTACCTGCAAACCAAGTTTACTTCCTTGGACGGGCAAGATCCCCAACGTATCCCTTATGACCCCAAGGCGAGCCTAAATGATCAAGTCTCGCAATCGTTCGAGTTTTCCCTTACCAACTTGCAGACAACTTACCTGGATTGCCTAGTGTTGCACTCCCCTATGACTAGCCCACAGCTAACTTTGGAGGTTTGGCGGGCGATGGAAAAACTAGTCAAAAGCGGCGGCATTAAACAACTGGGCATCAGCAATTGCTATGAATTGGAGACTTTGGAGGCCTTATATCGGTCTGCCGAAATCAAACCGGCCATCATCCAAAATCGCTTTTATGCTAATACGGGCTATGACCGCGCTATCCGGGCATTTTGCAAAGAAAACGGAATCATCTACCAAAGCTTTTGGTCATTGACTGCCAATCCCCAGGCATTGGCGGATTATTCGGTACAAAGCATGGCGACAAAATACGCATGCAGCGCCGCTCAAGTGTTTTTACGGTATCTGACCCAGATCGGGATTGTCCCTTTGACTGGGACGACCTCGTCAGCCCACATGCAGGAAGACTTGTCTATCTTTGGCTTTCAACTGAATGCGAAAGAATGTGCTGCAATAGAATCATTACTTTGAGTGAAGGTAAATAAACAACCCCTATAGTCGTGTGGCAAATCCAACCTGTCATGGTTAGCTACCTTGACATCGAGAGGAGAGGGAAAGAGCTTGTTTGTGCCCGTAGGGATAAACTTTGTCCTACAGATTAAGCCTTCCCTCTCGCTTCTGATGCCAACTCTGACGCTGGACGGTAGCCAAGGGCAAGACCCCGTATGCACAAGGCAAGTGGACTCAGTGGTTTGTTATATTGTCATTCATGCAAGTTAATTTATGTTTTTCATTAGCATAGATGGTTTGGCGATATGTCCATCTAAGCAATGACCATCTAGCAATTTATGCAAAAAGCATGACTTAAAAACTAAATGGGCGGCTGCTATGTTTAGCCACGTTGTCGTTAGCCTTTATAAATAAAAATAAGTCTAACTTATTGAAATTTTTAGTAAGTTACATGCGATTCGTACGCAAAGCCATCGCATTAAAAGTACTGCTAACATTTTTAATATATTGATTTTATCAAAGCTTTACATCCTACTAATAATTTTAACGAGTCTAAAATAGCCCCAAACGTAGGGATGAATTATTTCTTTTCAGCACATTTTGGGGTAAATAAAATCTTATCTATCAGGTTGTTGAAAAACCCGAAGGTGTTGAGAGATATATTATTGTCATGCAATTTGACAGGAATCGACGAAAAGAGAGTCGCTATTTTTGCGAAAGCTAAAATGGGATCCATCCGATTTTAGCGGCGAAAAATCACGTGGCGATTAATGCCTTGGGCTGCCCGCGTTCTTCCTCGGTTCGCCACGATGCACAACTCCCCTCCGGTACGCTGCGCACCACGGCTGCCCAAATGACTTAATGGAATGGTCTACCCCACTTTCTACCTGGCCTAGCATAGGCCATGATGTTTTTTTAACAACATCAATACAACAGTGAGGTAAGGCGATGAAAGAGAATAACGCAACGAACGAAGCTGGAGAATTAAAAGTATTGGGCATTGATTTGGCGAAACAAAGCTTTCAATTGCATGGCGTGGACGGGCAAGGCCGTGTTATCTTGCGAATGAAGCTCAGACGTAATCAATTAAGCACGTTTATCGCCAATCTCCCGCCTTGTCTGATCGGGCTCGAGGCATGTGGCGGCGCGCATTATTGGGTACGCCAGTTTACACAATTGGGTCATTGCGTGCGCATGATTGCGCCCCAGTTTGTGAAGCCTTATGTCAAATCCAACAAAAACGATGCCGTTGACGCTGAAGCCATCTGCGAAGCTGTCCAGCGTCCGGCGATGCGCTTTGTCCCGACCAAGAGCCTATCGCAACAAGACTTACAAAGCTTGCACCGTATCCGTAGTCAGTTAGTTGCCAGGCGGGCCGCCCAAGCAAACCAGGTGCGGGGGCTATTATTGGAATATGGCGTAGTGATCCCCAAAGGGATCAGTCATGTCAGAAAAGCCATACCCAGTATTCTCGAAGACGCGGAAAACGTTTTAACCGCCTTATTTAGGGAATTGCTCAGTGAGCTGTACGATGAATTAGTTCATTTAGACAAACGCATTCATGCACTGGAACAAAAGTTGGTTGCGCTGAGTGCCGGGCATGAAGATTGCCAGTTCCTGTTGACAATACCCGGTGTGGGCTTGCTCACTGCAACTGCCTTAGTCGCTGCCATTGGCGACATATCGGTCTTCAAAAATGGCCGGGAACTGGCTGCCTGGTTAGGCCTGGTGCCTAAACAGCACTCTACCGGCGGCAAGCAGACGCTGCTGGGTATCAGTAAGCGGGGAGACAGTTATCTGCGCACATTATTGATTCATGGCGGCCGATCAGTGGTCAGGGTGGCGCACAAGGACCCGGACAAACGGAACCGCTGGATTGGTGACATCAAGCAAAGGCGTGGAGAAAACATCTCCAATGTCACGGTGGCGAACAAAAATGCACGGATTGCCTGGGCCTTGCTGACCCGCAAGGAAAAATACCAAGCTAAGCACGCCTAACCAATGTCTGGAAAAGAGCATTAGTTTAAGGTTCCAATCGTAGGGCTTTGCTATGGGCCGTGCGGTTTAGCATACCCTTGCCGGTATTGGGGTATTGGTTTTAAAAACAGAGCCAGAAAAAATGGCTTGAAACAAATTGCGTAGATAAAATTTAAGTGATGGCAAAAACGGTAGCACCTGCATTCCTATGAACCTGACGGCGTCTTGGGCTCTTTAGAAGCCGATGACTTGATGAGGCAGGAATGTGCGAATTCCATCAGGGCCAGTGGTATAAGAAACCTCAACTCAAAGGCCGGATATATGGCAGCAATATCTTTTTTTGTCATGAACGAAAGTTGTCTTGCAATACGGGGTAGACCATATATGACGCCGTACCGGATGGCCTTGCATTTTGACTACGCTTCCGCTCGCGCTACAACTCCGTCAAAACGCCCGGCCCTAAGGCTATCCGCGGGTCGTCGTACTCCGCTCCACTCACGTTACGCTTCCTGTACTCCTTCGCGGTCAAGATATGCAACAAGAAGAATGGTTCTGCTATAAGACGCTGAAAGAGCGCGTCCCCGAAGACCATCTATTGCGACTGGTTCGCTTCCTGCTGAGCATGGACGGTGAATTCGAAAAGCTTTACAGTCGGACAGGCCGGTCTCCCATCCCGCCGGAGAGGCTGCTGCGGGCGAGTTTGTTGCAAATATTCTACACCGTCCGTAGCTAACGACAGTTGCTGGAGCAGTTGGATTTTAACCTGTTGTTCCCTTAGTTTGTTGGCCTGAACATAGATGAGTGGGGTGGGGACATTCGATTTTTTCGCAGAACCGTGATCGTCTGCTGACCGAAGTGCTGACACGGGAGTTTTTCAGGCAGGTGGTGCCCACAGGGCATAAATGGCAGTGGCGGAAGGCTATGGTTTGATGTCCGACGAGCATTTCAGAGTTTTTGGTGGTCAACTCTTTACTGGTTTTTAGGTATTCGAACGCCTCCGCCAAGAAGTCCGCCTAACAGACTACGCCATCATAAATCTTGTTGCCGATTTCCGGTGCGACAACCTTAACGATGGTTTTGATTAATTGGCGCGGAGTGTAATACTCGCCACCATTACCCCCAGCATTGCCCATGTTTTTGATTTTGTCTTCGTAGAGATGCGACATTCGTGTTTCTCTTTTTTCGACCGAAAGCGCAGGTTGTCGATAAGGTTAAGTACTTCCCGCAGGTTATAACCGCTTTGAATCTTGTTTTTCAGTTCGCTGAAAATCTCGCCGATTTTGTATTCGATGGTGTCGGCGCGGGTGGCATCGGCCTTGAATTTTTTCAGGTAAGGATAAAGCTGGTGATCAACAAAATCCTTCAGGTCGTCACCGCTTAAAGCTTTGTGATGGTCAAACTTGCCATCGAGCATTTTCGGCGCCGCCCAAGTTTGCCATTTGTATTGTTCGTCGATAATGGGCTGATAGGTTCTACCAGCCAGTTCCTCCGCCGTTTGCTTGTCGCGTTCCAAATCGTCAAGGTATTTGAGGAACAGCATCCACGAGGATTGTTCAAACATGCTGTCCTGATTAGATGTTTGGTCTTCCGTTAGATTTAGCTAAGTCAGCTTATCAATTAAAAACGACTGGCGAGGATGTTTTTGCTATGTTGAGCCGTAGATTGAGAAGGGTATTGCTTATTTCAAGTAAATAAAACATTGCTTTTGTTTTAGCTCTGGTAGCTAGGGCTTAAGTAGATATTTTTTAAAGTGAGTCACAGGAATTTAAGGCGAAAAAAAAAGGACTATAGAATAAATTCTATAGTCCTTTTTTTCTTTGGTACCGAGAGCCGGAATCGAACCGGCACGATGTCACCATCACCGGATTTTGAATCCGGCGCGTCTACCAGTTCCGCCATCCCGGCACATACTCCGCATTATAAGGATAATTCTCTAAAAATACCAGTGCATTTTGTGTGTGTTTCTATATTTAATCTGATAATATCGCCCACCATGAAAAAAAGTGACTTTACCTTTAATTTACCCAAAGATTTAATTGCTCAGCGGCCTCTGCCTGAGCGTGGAGCAAGTCGACTTCTATCTTTGCACAGGACGACAGGGCAGGTAGCCGATAAACAATTTACCGATTTTATAGATTTAATTAACCCCCAAGATTTATTGGTATTTAACGATACTAAAGTTATTCCGGCGCGTTTATTTGGGACAAAACAAACTGGCGGTAAAGTTGAAATTCTCATCGAACGGATACTGGATGAAACCCATGCGATAGCTCATGTCAGAGCCAGTAAGTCGCCTAAGCAGGCAAGCTTAATTAAGTTTTCGAATGGCTTTTTCTGTGAAGTACAAGGCAGGGCAGGTGATCTATTCCAACTTGAGTTTAAGGGGAATGTCGCTTTGCTTAATATTTTGGAGCAGATTGGGCATATCCCATTACCTCCCTATATAGCCAGGGGTGACGACCAAACTGATATTAAACGTTATCAAAGTGTTTTTGCCAAACACGCAGGTGCGGTGGCGGCACCGACGGCAAGTTTGCATTTTGATCATGGTATGATGGATAAAATTAAATCTAAAGGTATTGCGACCACTTTTGTAACTCTGCACGTAGGTAGCGGTACATTCCAACCTGTGCGGGTAGAAGATTTAACTCAACATAAAATGCATCGTGAATATTTTGCTGTTTCTGACGAAGCGGTGGCTGCAGTTGTTAAAACTAAATCTGAGGGTGGGCGGGTAATCGCCGTTGGTACCACCGCATTAAGGGCGATAGAGTCAGCCGCTAGAAGCGGAGTGTTGCAAGCGGGATTTGGTGATACCGATTTGTTTATTACGCCTGGCTATGAATTCAAAGCTGTAGATGCTCTGTTGACTAATTTTCATCTGCCTGAGTCCACATTGTTAATGTTAGTTGCTGCCTTTGCTGGGTATGAACAAATAACGAGTGCTTACCAGCATGCAATCCAGCAGTCATATCGGTTCTTTAGTTATGGGGATGCGATGTATATTGCCTGATTTAACAGGTATTGGTTAAAAGTACTATCTACTAGTTTCAAAAAACAAATCGTATTCTTTCTGTCGTTTCAGTTTATGTGATTGCTGTCACAAAATTTTGCGGAAACCTATCCATACTTATCCCTGCTGTGAGAAGCGACTGTAAACAGTAGATTTTATCCTGGGTGAACGGGCAAAGTGCCAAGCTTTTTGCCAACGACAGCTTAGGTTAAAAATCAAAACAGAAAATTAGTTAGTCGCGTAATTTTTTGAATTCCGGGGTTTTTTGAAATGATTAATACCTATTGTAGTTTTCTGGTCTATGCATTTATCTTGACTGTTGGTTCGGCTCAAGCGGCCTATGTTACTGTCAACGACAGGACACGAAACGATTCAATAGAAAAAGCCTTGAATGTGAATTCAAAATTCGATTTGAGTCTTGACCAAAATGCGACAAACCCATTGGATTATTCTGATACTAAATATTTTCACGCCTCAGCTGAAGCAACTACGGGTGTATCTGGAAAAGACTGGTATACATTTTCTACCGATAAGGCTAACGTCAAAGCATTTTTTGACATAGATTTCGCTAAAGGCGATTTATGGTCCTGGATTGATGTGTATGATGCCAGTGGCATTCGTATAGGGTTTAATGGCGTGGGTGAAATGTTCGATGCTGGGACTGAGTTTCCATGGGATTCTTTTTTAAATATGACGCTCGCTGATCCAGGCCAGTATTTTGTAGCCGTTGGCCAGTATGCTAGTCAAAGCTTGATTGCCGGACAAGGGTATACCTTACATATTGGTGTCGACAGTCGCTTATCAGTTGGCCAGCAGCATAACGCGGTTCCAGTCCCCGCCAGTATATGGCTGTTTGGTTCGGCACTGATGAGTTTAATGGTAAGTTTACGAAAGAAAGTTCAGCTAAAAAGGGTATAAGCTTATTTGGTAGTTTTTAGTTTCTGGAGTTAAGTAGTCACATTTTTTACCCTTGGGATTACGACACAAAAAATTAGAACTTGGTACCTTCCCTGAGGCATATTCCGGCTAAAAATGCTTTATAATCAATTATTTTATGGTTATTTCTTAGCGTTTTAATCTTGCATTATAAAATACATATCAAATTTAAATTCTCTGGAGTCGTCTTCATCTGGATACTCCCACAGTTTGTCAATGCACTCGAATAATGAAATGTCGGGTTCAAAGTGACAATGATCTGGCAAAGCCACGAACAGTTCCCGTTTAACTCACAAACAATATCTGCTATATTCCGCGAAGGCGTGAGCAAACGTCTACACTCTTTAGGCCAGATATCATAGATTCACCTCACTATGATTCTGGCTAATAATTATATTGAGGTGGGTTCTGGAGAATTCGTGTGGATAAATTAACAGCACTTTCTATAAGTATTGGTGTTTTGGCGGGCGTGGCAACATTTTTGGCAGTTGGCCCTGCCAATGGTTTCTTCTTTATATGGGCGGCAACAATTCCTTGGGCTGTGCATTTTTTGTTGGGTGCAAACCAAGAAGCTGTATGCAAAAACATTACTTGTAGTATTTTCGGTGTAGTGATGGCATGGATCACAGCTATGATGCTGACTGAACTCACTGCCGATGGGTTGTTCCCATTAAAAGCCGGATTTACCGTTTGTGCGGCTGTGATTGTGTTATGTTTGGCGGCGAATCTTCCCCAACTTGCCACGATTCCATGCAGTGTTGTTGGTTATTCCATGACATTTGCTTACTTGTTACAAACTCCAGATAAATTGAATAAAGAAGTTTTAACCGGTATTTCTTTAAGTAACCCTCTGTTAGTCATAACAATTTCAATCGTAGTTGGTACTTACTTAGGTGTTGCCTCTGTTAAGCTAAGCGAGAAACTGGAAGCTTTCAAGCTCAAGTAATTCCCGTTTTAGGCTAAGTGAAGACGGTTTTTCTTTATAAAATTTAGGATGCCGTCTTAACTTTTAAGTTGCCGCCAACGATAGTAAGTCTTTCCGTCATCACATTCCCAAGTAGATTGTAAATTGCTTTCACCGCTACGTTTTATTTGACAGTGGTGTTGGACTTTAAATTCGTCCCAATTGCCATCGTCATCATTTATTCCTTGGTACAAATTGAAAAGCGTGGCAATCGCCACTGCAAAAATCGTGTAAAGTAGTATATCCAACGGTTTTTTAAAGAAATGTTTCCGAAACATTGGTATTAAATGTTCTAAATTCATTGCAGCTCCTAGCATTGCAAACATCAAAACTATACGCTGATTTAGGGGAGTAACAACCTTGTTTTCTATTTTTTCAATATCTTGATTTTGTTGAATAGATGTAAGGCAATTCAGTTACTGGTAAAATTTAGTAATTCCGAAAGGTTATGCAATTTTATTAGTTATTGACAATACAGGTGTCTACTGCTAATTTGAGTTTTAGCACTCTGGCAATAAGAGTGCTAGCCTTGGGGATATCAATGACTAATAACCAGATTTTAAACGAGCGTTCGCTTCAGTTATTAAAGCTGTTAGTAGAGCGTTATATCAGCGATGGTCAACCTGTCGGGTCTAGGTTGTTGTCGAAAGGGTCAGAATTAAAACTAAGTCCCGCCACTATTCGGAATGTGATGGCTGATCTAGAAGAAATGGGATTAGTTCATTCGCCCCATACTTCGGCAGGTCGAGTGCCTACAGTCAGTGGTTATCGCATGTTTGTTAATTCTTTGCTGACCTTTAAATCCCCTGAAGCTAAAGATTTAAGCCGTTTACAGCAAGGTTTAGCAGAAAAAATAGACCCAAATGATGCTGTTGGCATAGCGTCTAAACTGTTAGCTGAATTGACCCACATGGCAGGTATTGTTACGTTACCGAAACGGGAAATAGTCTGTTTTCGGCAAATAGAATTTTTGTCTTTGTCTAACACTCGAGTACTCGCTATATTTGTGACCAATGAGCAAGAAGTCCATAATAAAATCATTCAAACTGATAAGAAATTCTCTTCTGCTGAATTACAGCAAGCCGCTAATTTTATTAATTCAACCTATGCAGGCCGCAGTTTAGCTAGTGTCCGTGAGGCTGTATTAAATGAATTGCAGGAAGCCCAGCAGAACTTGAATCAAGGTATGTTGGACGCTATAAAAATAGCCCAGTTGGCATTAGAAATGACTGGCAAAAAAGACGATTATGTACTCACAGGTGAGGCTAATTTAATGGGGTTCTCCGAACTTGCCGATAGGGATTATCTTAAGAAACTATTCGAGGCCTTTAGCCAAAAACAATCGGTGCTACACTTGTTAGACCAATGTATGAAAGCCGATGGGGTACAGATATTTATCGGTGAGGAATCTGGTTACCAGGCTTTTGAGCAATGTAGCCTAATAACATCGTCTTATTCTGTTAGCGATGAAGTTGTGGGGGTATTAGGGGTAATTGGCCCGACCCGTATGGCTTATGAAAAAATTATCCCATTCGTTGATATAACTGCAAAATTGTTGGGTGCAGCCTTGAATCCTAAAGCCGCGTCCCCATCATAAATAAAATTCCATTTTTATCGATACAACCTAATCCCCTTAAGGCAGTAAAAATATGAGTAAAAAACACGATTTGACAGAGTCACCAGAAGATTTTGACGCAAGTCAGGATATCCAGCAAAAAGAGCAAGCGTTGGCAGAGCCACTTGCCCCGGAAGCAGAAATTGAAGAATTAAAAAAAGAATTGGTTGCAGCGGAGCAAAAAGCCCAAGAAAACTGGGATAAAGCGCTTCGGGCGCAAGCTGAAATGGAAAATATGAAGCGCCGCACCCAAAAAGATCTGGAAGATGCCCATAAATTCGCATTAACAGGTTTTGCAAAGGAATTGTTGCCCGTATTGGATAGCCTGGAATTAGGTTTATTGGCGGCGACTGGCGATAGTGACGATGTCAAAAAGTTTCGTGAAGGTAACGAGCTGACTATTAAACAATTTGAGTCGGTGTTTACCAAATTTAATGTAGTTCCGATTGACCCTAAAGGCGAGACATTCAATGCAGAGCAGCACCAGGCTATGGTGATGCAAGAAGTACCAAATGCCCCCCCGAATAGTGTCGTTAATGTCTTCCAAAAAGGTTACATGTTGAATGGGCGGTTGTTACGTCCTGCACTGGTGGTTGTAGCAAAAGCAGCTGAGAAGCCGGCGCAAGATAATAACTCAGAAAATCACGATCAGGCTTGAACTTATTCCTTAAGCCCCCATATTAGTCATAACGTAAACTTATTTAGTAAATTCAAGTCTGGAGCATTCAATGGCAAAAATTATTGGTATAGATTTAGGCACCACGAATTCATGTGTTGCCGTGTTGGAAAACGGGGTGGCGAAAGTCATCGAAAACAGTGAGGGTGCGCGCACGACACCTTCGATTATCGCCTTTAATACCGATAATGAGGTATTGGTTGGCCAATCTGCTAAACGGCAAGCCGTCACAAATCCTAAGAACACTTTGTTCGCAATTAAGCGGTTAATTGGTCGCCGTTTTAAAGATGATGTCGTCCAAAAAGACATAAAGATGGTACCTTATAAAATTGCTGAGGCAGAAAATGGTGATGCTTGGGTTGAAGTCAACGGCAAAAAGATGGCTGCACCTGAAATATCTGCCCGAGTATTAATGAAGCTGAAAAAAGATGCGGAAGCTTATTTGGGTGAAGAAGTTACCGAAGCAGTAATTACCGTACCGGCTTATTTTAACGATTCACAACGTCAAGCTACTAAAGACGCTGGTCGTATAGCTGGTTTGGAAGTTAAACGGATTATTAATGAACCAACTGCATCTGCTTTAGCTTTCGGGATGGACAAGCCCAAAGGCGACACTAAAATTGCAGTTTACGACTTAGGCGGTGGTACTTTTGATATATCCATCATCGAGATTGCCGAAATTGACGGTGAGCACCAGTTTGAAGTGTTATCGACCAATGGTGATACCTTTTTGGGTGGTGAAGACTTTGATGCCCGCATCATCGAATATTTGGTAAGTGAATTTAAAAAAGATACCGGTGTTGATTTGCATAACGATCCGTTGGCGCTGCAACGCTTAAAAGAGTCTGCCGAAAAAGCCAAAATCGAACTGTCTTCCAGCCAACAAACTGATGTGAACTTACCCTATATTACAGCAGATGCAAGTGGACCAAAGCATCTTAATGTTAAGTTAACCCGGGCTAAACTGGAGTCACTGGTTGAGGAACTGATTGTCCGAACCAAAGGACCATGCGAAACGGCTTTGAAAGACTCAGGTTTGTCAGCAAATGAAATTGATGATGTTATTTTGGTTGGTGGTCAGACCCGTATGCCTAAAGTGCAGGAAATGGTTAAGAACATTTTCGGCAAAGAACCACGCAAAGACGTTAACCCTGATGAAGCTGTCGCTTTGGGCGCGGCAATTCAAGCAGGTGTTTTAGCGGGTGATGTTAAGGACGTATTGTTGCTGGACGTTATTCCCTTGTCACTCGGTATCGAGACGATGGGCGGCGTGATGACCAAGCTGATTGAAAAAAATACTACGATCCCGACCAATGCCTCGCAAGTATTTTCTACCGCTGACGATAATCAAACTGCAGTAACTATTCACGTATTGCAAGGTGAGCGTGAAATTGCGACAGCGAATAAATCGCTGGGTCGTTTCGATTTAGCGGAAATTCCACCTGCGCCGCGTGGCATACCGCAAATTGAGGTTTCATTCGATATTGACGCGAATGGTATTTTGAATGTCTCTGCAAAAGACAAAGCAACAGGTAAAAAGCAATCCATTGTAATTAAAGCGTCCAGTGGTTTGTCGGATGACGAAGTGCAACGTATGGTTAAAGATGCGGAAGCCCATGCTGATGAAGACCGTAAATTGAGAGAGTTGATTGGTTCGCGTAATCAAGCTGACGGTATGATTCATGCCACTGAAAAATCTCTGAAAGAGTTGGCTGATCAAATTGGCGCGGATGAGAAGGCATCTATTGAATCAGCTGTTGAAGCTTTAAAAGAAGCGGTAAAGGGCGAAGATAAAGAAGCGATTGAGGCTAAAACCAACGCTTTAGCTGAATTGTCGGGTAAGTTAGCGGAACGGGTTTATGCACAAAAATCTGGTGATACTGGCGGTGAATCTGCTAATGCTGGATCTTCACAATCCGCCGACGATGGCGTAGTTGATGCTGAGTTTGAAGAAGTTAAAGACGACGATAAAAAATAACCGCGCGTTGCAACGCGTATTAACTTAATAGGCAAGCCAAGGCTAAGCTTAATCCCCTAAGCTTTGGTTTGCCCCATTGGTACAAAAATAGAACCGCCCTCGTAGGCGGTTAACTACGTTATGGCTAAAGAAGATTATTACCAACTATTAGGTGTTGAAAAAAACGCCAGCGATGCGGAAATTAAAAAAAGTTACCGTAGTATGGCGATGAAATACCACCCCGACAGGAACAAGGATAATCCTGAAGTGGCTGAAGCCAAATTTAAACAAATAAAGGAAGCCTACGAAGTGCTTTCTGACGCTAAAAAACGTTCTGCTTACGACCAATTCGGTCACGCCGGCGTTGATGGTTCCATGGGTGGGCGTGGCGGTGGTGGCTTTACATCAGAAAGTTTCTCTGATGTTTTTGGTGATGTATTTGGTGATATTTTCGGTGGTGGTGGCGGACGGCAGCGCGGCAGCCCACAACGTGGTTCAGATATCCGTTATAACCTCGATCTCAGCTTAGAAGAGGCCGTTGCGGGCACCGAAGCCAAAATTAGAGTGCCAGTTTTGGTTGGCTGTAAAGAATGCGACAGCACGGGAGCAAAAAAAGGGTCTAGTCCCATTATTTGTTCAACCTGTCACGGTCATGGTCAGGTCAGGATGCAGCAAGGATTTTTTTCAATCCAACAAGCCTGTCCGACGTGTCACGGTTCTGGTAAGCAAATTAAAGATCCCTGCGGTAGTTGTCGTGGGGCAGGGCGTGTTGAAGAAACAAAAACGCTGTCCGCAAAAATCCCGCCAGGTGTAGATACTGGCGATCGCATCCGGTTGTCTGGTGAAGGTGAGGCGGGTGAACGCGGCGCGCCATCAGGAGATTTGTATGTGCAGATTCATGTTAAAGATCACAAGATTTTTACCCGTGACGGTGCTAACCTTTATTGTGAAGTACCGATCAGCTTTGCTGCTGCTTGCTTAGGTGATGAAATTTCTGTGCCGACTTTACAAGGCAAAGTTATGTTAAAAGTCCCGGCAGAAACGCAGACCGGCAAATTGTTCAGGTTACGTGGCAAGGGTGTAAAACCCGTGCGTGGGGGTGCAGTTGGCGATTTGATCTGTAAGGTTAATATTGAAACACCGGTGCATTTGACCAAAGAACAAAAAACTTTGGTCGAGCAGTTGAATGCGTCTCTGACCGGCGGTGGAAAACAACATAGCCCGCAGGAACACTCGTGGACAGATGGTGTAAAAAACTTTTTTGATAAATTGACGGGATAAAATAATGCGGATAGCAATCGTCGGTGCGTCAGGACGCATGGGCTTGAGTTTAGTCAAGGCAGTTAACCAGTCAGATGATATGGAATTAACGGCAGCAATAGCGCGAGCAGGAAGTCCCTCGATTGGCAAGGATGCCGGAGAATTGGCCGGTATTGGGGCAGCAGGTGTATTTGTCAGCGATGATCTGCAGGAAGTGATATCGCAGCTTGATGTCCTGATTGATTTCACTCGACCTGATATCTCGATGGATTATATCGAACAATGCCGTAAGAATAGAAAAAAAATGGTAATCGGTACCACGGGTTATAGTGATATCCAGAAAGCTAATATCGCTGAAGCAGCCAAGGATACAGCGATTGTATTGGCACCTAATATGAGTGTTGGTGTTAATTTGTCGCTTAAATTATTGGAAATGACAGCAAAAGTTATGGGTGACTATACTGATATCGAAATTATCGAAGCCCATCATCGGCATAAGGTGGATGCGCCGTCAGGTACCGCGTTACGCATGGGCGAAGTGATCGCTAAATCATTAGGCCGTAACTTAAAAGACTGCGCTGTTTATGGGCGCGAAGGTATTACTGGTGAACGGGATCGTAAGTCTATCGGTTTCGCAACCATCCGCGCCGGCGATATAGTGGGCGAACATACTGTTATGTTTGCTGATGAGGGTGAGCGTGTCGAAATTACCCATAAGGCAACCAGCCGAATGACGTTTGCTAATGGTGCTGTAAGGGCAGCATTATGGTTAAAATCAAAAGAGCAGGGGTTATTTGATATGCAGGATGTACTAGGGTTGTCATAAGGCTGAATATCAGAAAAATCATATTTATGATCAAAAATGACTAAAATATTTGACTAGTTAATAAAGGAAAAACGATCAATATTTGCTTAATTTCCCTCAACCTTAGCCAAAGAGTTGTTAGCGTAAAATGATCGAGGTATATGATTTACATTGCCATTCTTTAGTATCGGATGGGGCTTTATCGCCAACTGAACTGTTACTGCGGGCGCGTAAGCAAGGTGTAACTGCACTGGCATTAACTGATCACGACACAACAGCGGGGTTGCATGAAGCCAGAAATACTGCGAATGAAATAGGAATCAAGCTGATCAATGGGATTGAATTGTCGACTAGTTGGCAAAATAAATCTTTTCATATTGTCGGATTGGGAATAAATCCAGATCATCCGCTCTTAGTAAAAATCACCCAGGAGTTGGGTCTTATTCGCACGGACAGGGCAGCAAAAATTGCTGCCAAGTTGGAAAAAAAACGAATTCCTGGCGCATTGGAGTGGGTAGCTAAATCCGCTGGCGATAGCATGGTCACCCGTACTCATTTTGCCGATTTCCTGGTTTCACAGTTCCATGTCGCCAATACCCAAGACGCTTTTGATCGTTATCTTGCGCAAGGCAAACCTGCTTACGTAGCTACAGTTTGGGCAGAGTTGGAATCTGCCATTGATTGTATTGCTCAAGCCGGTGGTGTTGCGGTGTTAGCGCATCCTTCACGCTATAAGTTGACAGCAAACTGGATGAAACGGCTATTGACCGCATTTAAGCAAGCAGGTGGGCAAGCGATTGAAGTTGTGACTGGGCGTTCAACTACGGATGAAATTAGGCATATTTCAAACTATGCAACTGCTTTTGATTTGTCTGGTTCCGTAGGTTCCGACTTCCATAACCCCAAAAATCCATGGATAGAATTAGGACGGTTAGCACCATTACCAACAAACATTAAACCGGTTTGGGAATTATTAAATTAAAGTAATTTCTGTCAGCAATTTAATCTGTGTAATTAATTTACATGGCTATGAACTTACCACAGGTCACCAAATCCAACTTCTGAACTGATAACCTGGAGAGCTGTCATGCAAGCAGAAGTCACGAGTTTTTGGGAATGGCAACAACCAAGCCTTGGTTAAACTACGGTGGCCGGATGGTTTTGTTTGTGTGTGCTGCGGGCACCGGAAAGGCTAGCTGCTGCAAACCCGCCACGTGTATGAATGTGCCGGATGCCACCATCACACCTCAATCACCGCAGGCACCGTGTTCCACAACACCAAGCTGCCCTTGGTCAAGTGGTTTTGGTGCAGCTACTGGATGTCGACAGACAAAGGCAGTATCTCGGCCTTGCGCTTGACCAAGCTAATCGGCGTGTCCTGGATCACCGCCCAGCGGATGTTGCGGAAACTGCGGGTGGCGATGGGCGACCAGAAACGCCTGTACCTGCGGGAAGGCATTATCGAACTGGGTGATGCTTTTGTCGGTGGCATACCCTCTGGGGCACAAGAGCGTCCTGGCAAGCGCGGACGCGGTGCCGAAGGCAAGACAGCCATCCTGGTCGCGTGCGAACCCAATAATGGGAAGCCAGGGTTTGTACCCTCTGGGGCATAAATCGCCATGAAAGCCGTCGACCAAGTGACCCAGGACAATGTCAAGGCCTTTGCCCAAGAAGCCATCGCCGCGCTCAAGGTGCTGGCCGAAAGTCACCATCACGTTGCCAAAGTTACGCCGCCGGAATTAGCCGACGAATGGTTGCCTTGGGTACACATTGTCATCAGCAACTTCAAAAGCTATGTGCTCGGCATTTACCATGGGGTATCAGGCCGCTACATGCAGGAATACCTGGACGAGTTTTGCTACCGGCTGAACCGGCGTTTCTGGGAAAATCAAATCCCTAACCGTCTGTTGAAGTTGTGCGCCACCCACCAGCCGGTGTTTCTGCAACCTGTGGCTTGTTAATAGCCATGTAAAACTATTAAACCTCGTTTGTCTTTATGCCCTGTGGGTACTGAACCTGTCGAAGGACAGTCATATTCAAGTATTCATGGTTCGACAAGCTCACCACGAACGGATTTTTTAATAATCTTTGGTTTCTACAAACCATCATCCCACCCCAATTCCCCTCACTTCGGTTAAAATAACTCCATCTTAAAAAAATCCCAATTAAGTAAATGCTAAACCAACAAGTCAAAATCACCGACGTAATCCTCCGCGATGCCCACCAATCCCTAATCGCCACCCGCTTAAGCACGGAAGATATGCTGCCCGGCTGCGCCATGCTCGACGACATCGGCTATTGGTCGCTGGAGTGCTGGGGTGGCGCGACTTTCGATGCTTGCTTGCGGTTTTTGAAGGAAGACCCTTGGGAACGCTTAAGCAAACTTAAGTCCGCGTTGCCTAAAACTCGCTTACAAATGTTGTTACGCGGACAAAACCTATTAGGTTATCGGCATTATTCCGATGATGTGGTGCGTGCTTTTATCCATAAGGCGGCAGAAAACGGCATGGATGTGTTCCGCATCTTCGATGCCCTGAACGATGTCCGCAATTTACGGACGGCTATCGAAGCGACCAAAGAAAGCGGCAAACATGCCCAAGGCACTATCTGCTATACCACTAGTCCCGTGCATGATGTGCAAAGCTTTGTCACGTTAGGCAAGGAATTGGCGAAGCTGGGCTGTGATTCCATCGCCATTAAGGATATGGCGGGCCTGCTTACCCCTTATGCCACCAGCGAGTTGGTCAAAGCCTTAAAAGATGCGGTTGACCTTCCTTTACACTTACATTGTCACGCAACGTCAGGCTTAGCAGAAATGTGCCAATTGAAGGCGATTGAAGCGGGTTGCCGGTATATTGATACGGCGTTGTCGTCCTGGTCGGGCGGCACTAGCCATCCGCCGACGGAAGCGCAGGTGATAGCGCTAAAAGGCACGGAGTTCGACACTGGCTTGGATTTGGATAAGTTACAGGCTGTAAACCAGTATTTTGCCGAAGTCAGGAAAAAATACCGCCGATTTGAAAGCGAATTTACCGGCATCGACACCCAAGTGCATGTGTTTCAAGTTCCAGGCGGCATGATTTCCAATTTGGCAAACCAGTTAAAAGAGCGGAATGCCTTAGACCGGATTGGCGAGGTTTATAAGGAAATCCCCGAAGTCCGCAAGGATTTGGGCTATCCCCCTTTGGTTACACCGACATCACAGATTGTCGGAACACAAGCTGTGCTCAATGTGTTGACGGGCAAACGCTATGAAACCATCACCAATGAGGTGAAGCGCTATCTGCAAGGCGGATATGGCAAAGCGCCTGCGTCTGTGAGCGCAGCGTTGCAAAATAAGGCTATTGGAAAAGAAGACATGATGGATTGCCGCCCTGCCGATCTTTTGAAGCCTGAGTTAAATAAGCTACGGGTAGAAATCGGTGGACTGGCTCGCAATGACGAAGATGTGTTGAGTTATGCCATGTTTCCCGAAGTCGGTAAGTTATTTCTGGAGCAAAGAGCCGCAGGAAGCTTAGTGCCGGAGCCTCTGGCGATTGAATCTAGGGCGGACGACGACCTTATCAAAAAAGCGCCCACCGAATTCAATGTCGCCCTGCATGGCGAAAGTTACCACGTCAAAGTCACGGGTGCGGGACCAAAAAATCAGATGCTTAGGCATTTCTACTTTATGGTGGATGGTGTACCGGAAGAAATTGTCGTTGAAACCCTGGACGAAATCGTGTTGGAAGGTGGTACCCAAGGCGCGGTCAAAGGCACTATATCCAGCAAACGCCGCAAGCCCACCGCACCCGGTGATGTGGTCGTCAGTATGCCGTGTAACGTGCTGGAAGTGCTGGTTAAAGTTGGGCAATCGGTAGTAGCTGGTCAAGCAGTCATGATTACCGAGGCGATGAAAATGGAAACCGAGATTACCGCACCTATTGGGGGTGTGGTGAAAGCCGTGCATGTTATCAAGGGTGAACCTGCAAACCCTGATGAAGTGCTGATTGAAATCGACCCGCTGGTCTAATTGTCCTCGGCAAAATGAAACCTGTAACTGCGGATCAAGCAGCAATCAATAAAGCAGCCGACTTATTACGGCAAGGTCGTCTGGTCTCGCTCCCGACTGAAACGGTTTATGGCTTAGGAGCGGATGCGAAAAATCCTGAAGCGGTAAAGCGCATTTTTACCGCAAAAGGCCGTCCTGCCGATCATCCTTTGATAGTCCACATCCCGGATAAGTCCGCTCTTACCGATTGGGCAATTGAAATCCCTGACATTGCTTGGAAGCTGGCGGAGCGCTTTTGGCCTGGGCCGTTGACGATCGTCCTTAAAAAATACCCTGATGTGCCGATGGAAGTCACGGGCGGACAAAATACGGTTGCTTTGCGTGTACCTGCTCACCCAGTCGCTTTAAGCGTATTACAGGCATTTGGCGGCGGCATTGCCGCGCCGTCCGCAAACCGATTTTGCCGTATCAGCCCTACGCAAGCCAGCCATGTTGAAGAAGAGTTGGGCGATAAAGTCGATATGATTTTGGACGGTGGCGCGTGTCAGGTCGGCTTGGAATCGACGATTGTGGACTTAAGCGGAGCGCAACCCAGATTGTTGCGGCCTGGGCAAATCAGTAAATCTGAAATTGAAGAGTTTCTGCAAATGAAGTTGGAATTACCTGAAGAAAATGAACTAATTCATGCGCCGGGAAAAATGGAGGTGCATTATGCCCCGAATAAAACGGCGCTTTTATGTTCGGGTGACCAAGTACAAAAGATGCTCCAAGGTAGTGATTTTGGATTAAAGCATAAAAAAATTGGAATTATGAGTTACGGCACTAAGATAGGTTCAGAATTTTTCATACAGGAAATTCGGATGCCTGAGTATGTAAACGATTATGGTCAATTGCTCTATAGTAAATTGCGTGAACTTGATCATGCTGATTTGGATTTAATTCTGATCGAACAACCACCACAATCAGATGAATGGCAAAGTGTTAATGATCGGTTAAAAAAGGCGACAAAGCCATTAATATCGTTATCGAAAGTATCACTTACTTATGATATGGCCGATTCTACTGAGTTGGCGAGAGCTGCTTTCGATTGGTCGCAAAACATATTAGATAAACACCAACACTAACTCTTCACATTTTGGCTAGAATACCCAGTTAAAAATAAAAACAATAAGCAGAGATTCATTTTGATCAATATTATTCGCATAGCCACCCGCAGAAGCCCACTTGCCTTATGGCAAGCCGAACATGTTGCGGCATTACTTGAAAACACTTTTCCCGGTGTAAAAACCGAGCTAGTCAAAATGACCACGCAAGGTGACAAGATTCTGGATGCCCCCTTAGCTAAAATCGGCGGTAAGGGGCTGTTTGTAAAAGAACTTGAAACAGGTATGCTGGAAGGGGCTGCGGATATCGCTGTGCATTCCATGAAAGATGTGCCTGTTGAATTTCCTGATGGCTTACATTTGGCGGCTATCTTAATTCGGGAAGACCCGACGGATGCTTTTGTTTCCAATGCGTATAAATCTATCAACGAACTACCCACTAATGGCAAAATAGGTACATCCAGCTTGCGGCGGCAATGCCAGATCAAGAATCGGTTTCCGCAATCGGAAATCCTGACGTTAAGAGGTAACGTTAATACCCGTTTGGCAAAATTAGATGCAGGTGAATACGATGCTATCATTTTGGCCTCGGCAGGTTTGAAACGATTAGATTTTGCAGCACGTATAACCGAAAATTTAGCTACGGATGTTAGTCTGCCAGCAATAGGCCAAGGTGCAATTGGCATTGAGAGCCGATCTGATGATGCTGAACTGAATGCCATGCTCACGCAATTGCATGATGAAGCCACGGGGCTTTGCGTCAGCGCAGAACGTGCAATGAATGCTCGTTTAAGCGGCGGTTGTCAGGTACCAATTGCGGGTTTTGCAGAAATTAAGGGTGATCAATTATTTATGCGTGGATTAGTTGGCAGTCCTGATGGTAGCCAGATTTATAGAAGTGAGTTCTCAGGTACTTTTGCCCAAGCAGAGGCCATAGGTCGGCATATTGCCGAAGATCTTCTGGCGCAAGGTGCAGATAAAATTTTGCAAGCGCTTAGTCTGTAATGAATGAGTTACAAGGAGCCCATGTTTTAGTGACACGTCCTGCCCATCAGGCAGAAACATTATGTCAAGTTATAGAACGGCACGGCGGTATCCCTGTCCGTTTTCCTACAATCGAGATAGTAGGCTTGGAAAATCAAATCTCAGCAACCAATTTGACTGAAAAATTGTCAAAGTTTCGGTGGTTGATTTTTACCAGTGCAAATGCAGTAAATTTTGCTCTCAAAGCGAATGATGGCAAAATACGCGAGTTTTCCGAAACTGGTATTGCGGCAATTGGCAAGGCGACAGCTAAAGCGTTGGAGTCGGTTGGAATGAAAGTTGGATTGTTGCCTGATATTGGTTTCGATAGTGAAGCCTTACTTGCAATGCCGCAAATGCAGTACGTAAAAGGCCAGTCGATACTCATAATACGAGGGCAGGGGGGGCGTGAAGAATTGGCTAGTGGACTTCGTAATAGAGGGGCTACTGTCGAATATTTAGATGTATATAAGCGGATTATGCCACAACAAGAGACCTCTCAAGTAAGCCGCTTGTTAGAAAATAATGAATTAGCTGCAGTAGTGGTTACCAGCGGCGAAGCATTAGTAAATTTAATTACAATGCTAGGCATAAACTTCCAGTATCGGTTAAAAGCGGTTCAATTGGTCGTTATTAGCGATAGAATAAGGCGTTTAGCTGAAAATATAGGTTTTTTGCGGATCGCAGTGACTGAAAATCCTTCAGATCAAGCGATTTTTAATACGATGATTGCGATAATTAACGGGGATGAGCGTGGCTGAATTAAGCGAACAACCAGAACAGGAAGTCAGCAGCAAGCAGATTGATGTTAAACCAAAGGCGGCTACCTCCCGCTCTAGCAGTGGAATATTGTTCCCGATCCTTATTTTGTCATTAGTTATTGGATTGGCAGCCGCTGGCTTTTATTTTCTGACGCAACTGCGCAATAAACAAGAAGGCTTAGGCGGGGAAGTTAAAGGTCAACTAACCCAGCAAATCAACGATTATCAAAAACAGCTAACGGCTATTCAACAAAATATATCGACTTTACAAGCCGAGCTTAATGGTAAAGACGAACACTTCAACAAGATTTTGGCAGGGTTTTCAGATCTTCATGGTCAGAAAATGGAAGCTACCCGCAAGGAGTTAAGCGATAAAGTCTTACAGGTACAGCGTCAATTAGGAAAAACCCGTGGTGATTGGTTAATTGCCGATGCAGAATATCTGCTGAGTGTAGCGAATGAAAGATTGCATCTGGTTGGCGACGTTAACACTACCCGCGCGGCTCTTGAAGCGGCCGACCAGCGGTTACGGGAAAGCGGCGATACCGGTACGATTAAAATACGCGAGCAAATTGCCAAAGAAATCTCATTGCTCCAAGGTATAACCCCTCCCGATATGGTAGGTTTATATTCACGTTTACAAGCATTGGAGGTCGATGTTGCTAAATTAGCATTGGCATTACCTTATGCTGGCAAACCCTTAACGCCGCCAGAAGAATCCAATAACGATTCTGCGGTTAGCGAAGATAGTAATGATTTAATTAATTCTGCAATCCATGGGCTGGAAGGCATTGTTACTATAAAACGCTCAGAAAAACCTATTAAAGAAATCTTAACCCAAGAACAAGCTGACTTCATTCGCGAACAACTTAAGATCAAATTGGAATTAGTAAAAATAGCTTTGGTGCATCAAGACGATTCTCTATTTCAAGCCAGCTTGAAAGACCTTACGGGGTGGGGGATGCAACATTTTACTAACAATGAGGCTTTAGGTCATTTTACTTCGGAATTAGATAAATTACAGCTAGTTAAATTACGCACCCAATTTCCTGATATTAGCCAATCTTTAAAAATGTTAAGAGATGTGACTAAGTTAAGAATTGAAACTGATAAGGCTTTAGACTTGGCGGAAGAGCCAAAACCGGTTAACAACACTGATCCTAACATTACTGAGAAAGAAAAAGATGTGCAGCCGGCAGAACCAGAAAAAGTAGTGAGTCCTGCGGTATCACCTGAGCCTATGACCCCCGATAAAGCAGAGTGAGATTATCATGAAAAATTGGCTTTTTTTCGTAATCTCATTTGTAGTTACCCTCGGATTAGTATTTGGTGTCCATCATTGGCTTGAGTCGTATGATAATCCAGGTTATGTCATCATTGGTATAGGCAGCTGGTCAATGGAATCCTCACTGATTGTTTTTTTGGTGGGATTGATTATTGGGTTCTATTTGCTTTATGTATTTTTCAGGTTGTTAGGGTGGTTCGTAAGATTGCCCTGGCAACTAAAAAATCGTCGTAAAAATATAAAATTCAACCGTTCGCAAGAAGCCTTGATTGCCGGTTTAGTAGGCTCTGCCGAAGGCAATTGGGAGCAGGCCGAAAAAGTGCTAATTAAACATGCATCCAATAGCGGTGCACCGTTAATCCACTACTTGACTGCTGCAAAAGCTGCCCAATCGCGCGGAGCTTACGATAAGCGGGATGAATATCTAAAAAAAGCGGCTACGCACGCCCCAGGGTCTGATGTTGCAATTGGCTTGACGCAAGCAGAACTACATTTCTCAGCAAATCAGTTCGATAAGGCAATAGAAACCTTAACAAAGCTGCATTCGATCGACGCGACCCATGCCAGCGTCCTTAAGCTGATGCACAAGACTTATCAACATCTAGGTGACTGGCAAGGGTTGAGGAAGTTACTACCAACACTGAATAAAAATAAAGTGTTGATGGAAAATGAAATCAAACAACTTGAAGTTGATGCATTCGGTGGATTATTAAAACAAACCATAAAAGAAGGTAATGTCGATAATTTACGCTTATTGTGGACTGAAATCCCCAATCACATAAAGAAAAACCCTACTGTTGCGGCGATTTACTTTGCAGCAATGATTGATAAGAGGCTAGCTGCTGAGATCGAAAAAGAATTGATTGAGGTATTAACTATAAGTTGGGATGAGACCCTACTTATGTTGTTTGGTAATCTACAGTCGGGAGATAATGCAAAACAACTGGAAATTGCAGAAACATGGTTCCCGCATCACCCAAAAGATTGTTTACTGCTAACTATCCTTGGTAAATTAAGTTTTAAATGCCAAGATTATGCTAAGGCTGAGACATATCTCAATAAAAGTATTGCCACAGACCCCAATGTGCAAGCTTACCGTCTCCTCGGAGATTTGTTGACAATCCAAGGTGAAGAACACCGGGCAAATAGTTGTTACAAACAAGGCTTGGAACTCGCCTCAAGTGGTATCGTTAATCAAATTGATGCCGAGGTAATGGGGATGTAACCTCGTCTTAGCTGGTAAATTTACTCATCCACTAAATACTGAAAATCTTGTAAGTGAAGAATAATAAGGCTGGGGGTAACTTCGGGGTCGTGCCAATCTTGGGCGAAAATAATAAAGAATTCGATATACAAATATTTCACCACTGCTGTTAATATAAACAAGAGTGCAGTGAAGTTTTCAGAACCAATGTTAAAACGTATCTGCAAATAGGAGTGAGTTAATGTCATTAGGGAATATAGTCCAGTAAATTCCTAAGATGTGAAGTTTATAATTTTATGTCGGTGTTTATATAAAAATTCTTTAATAAAAAACCCAGCATAGGCTGGGTTTTTAGTCACTAAATAAATTTAATGATTGATAGCTTAGGTACCACCGCCAAATTGTACAGGTGGTTTTTCTTTTTTCATTTCAGTAATTGCGTCTTCGGCAAATTTAATACCAGCTGCAAAATCGCCGCCTTTAACAGCTTTTTTAGCTTGCTTAAATTTTGAGCCAACTCTTTGCAGGATTGGTGAATTACCTTTTAATCCTTGATCTTTAGCAGCGTCAGATGCTTCGTTAGCAGCAGCTACAAAACCAGTAGAATCAGATTGCTTACCCGCCTCAATCATCTTTTCAGAGAGCGAAATCAAGGTAGTAAAATCCTCATTCATTGGCGAACCCGCCGCATGAACAACACCAAATGAAAACAAAGACAACAGCAATGCCGCTAAAATGTTTTTAAAATTCATTAATTTTCCTCAATGTACCTATTTACCCGATGAGTAAACATAAAAAATCAACTGTAAGCTGTGGTTAGCCAAATGCATCCAGTCAACATAAATATCCAAGAATACAAACTGTAAACCTTAAGATCAAACTTGTAACTCAGGCTTAATAAGAATACCGTTTTTTTGAGCGATAGTCTATCAAAATGAGAGAGCTTTGATTTATATCAATATAGCTTTAGTCGTTTTTTATTATACTGCTCTGTTGGCAAAGAAAAACTAGCATGCACTAAATAGTTTATTCTAATTGTGGTTTGGCTCTAGTTTGTATTACTTAACTCGCATCCCCGCTATCGCCCCAATATCTGGACTCAATACAAATAGATCTGTTCCACCTGGCCCTGCAGCAAGCACCATGCCTTCTGATAGGCCAAACTTCATTTTTCTTGGCGCAAGATTGGCTAAAACCAACGTTAACCGTCCTTCCAGGTCTTCCGGTTTATATGCGGATTTGATACCGGCAAACACAGTTCGGGTTTCATCGCCGATATCAACGGTTAGTTTCAGTAATTTATCCGCTTCCGTTACAGATTCCGCCTTGATGATCTTGGCGACGCGTAAATCCAGTTTGGCAAAGTCGTCGATCTGGATGGTGTTGGCGATGGGCTCAAATTGTTTGGCTTTGGGTTCGTCTTTGGCTTTATCGCTGGTTTTTTCCAGACTTTCTTTCGATGCTTCGATGATTGCCGCGATTTTGTCGGCTTCAATCCGCGTCATCAGTGGCTTGAATTCATTGATGGTGTGGTTTTTTAATGGCTGCATTCCGGCAACCCAGTGTTGGTTTTCAATCGCCAAAAACTGTTGAGCCTCTCTAACCAAGGCCGGCAACACCGGTTTAAGATAAGCCGTAAGTACGCGGAACAGGTTAATTCCCATCGAACATACATCATGTAATTCCTGATCTTTGCCTTCTTCTTTGGCGAGCAACCAAGGCTTTTTATCGTCGATATAAGCATTGGCCTTATCTGCTAAGGCCATAATCTCGCGCATGGCTTTGGCAAATTCCCGGGTTTCGTACAACTCAGCAACGTTTTCGTTCGCGTTGACAAAGTCGGCAAATAATTCCGGTTCTGAACAGTTTTCAGATAAGCGGTTAGTAAACCGCTTACTGATAAAACCGCTACAACGGCTAGCAATATTGACGACTTTGCCGACTAAATCGGAATTTACCCGTTGGCTAAAATCATCGAAATTAAGGTCAATGTCATCCACTCCTGCACTGAGTTTGGCGGCAAAATAATAGCGCAGATATTCTGGGTTTAGGTGATCTAGGTAAGTTCTTGCCTTGATAAACGTGCCACGGGATTTGGACATCTTCTCGCCATTCACCGTTAAAAAACCGTGGGCAAAAATCGCACTGGGTGTCCTAAACTGCGCTCCACTCAACATGGCAGGCCAGAACAGCGCGTGAAAATAGATAATGTCTTTGCCGATAAAATGGTACAGCTCGGTATCGCTATCTTTACGCCAGAACTCGTCAAAATCTAACCCTTGCTTATCACAAAGATTTTTAAAACTCGCCATGTAACCAATCGGCGCATCCAGCCAAACGTAAAAATATTTGCCTGGTGCATCAGGAATTTCAAAACCGAAATAAGGCGCATCGCGGCTTATGTCCCATTGTTTCAATCCACCATCCAGCCACTCAGCCAGTTTATTGCTTATTTCGGGCTGCAAATGTCCGGCAGTCGTCCAGTCCCGTAACATATCGTTGAAGTTTTCCAGATTGAAAAAATAATGGACGGAATCTTTTGGAACAGGTTTTGCGCCTGAAATAGCCGATACGGCATTTTTTAGGTCGGTAGGGGAATACGTCGAACCACACACTTCACAGCCGTCGCCATATTGCTCAACTGCACCGCATTTAGGGCAGTCACCTTTGATAAAGCGGTCAGACAAGAACATCTTCTTGACCGGATCGTAACCTTGGGTAATGCTGCGCGAGTTAATATGTCCGGCATCCCGTAACCGCTCATAGATTAACGACGAAAGCGTTTTGTTTTCTTCTGAATGGGTGCTGTGATAATTGTCGAAAGCCACACCGAATTCATCGAAATCCGCCTGATGTTCCTTACTCACCTGGGTAATCAGCTGTTCTGGAGAAATCCCCTCCATATCCGCCCTCAACATGATCGGCGTACCGTGGGTATCATCCGCACATACATAATAACACAGGTTGCCGCGTTGCTTCTGGAAACGCACCCAAATATCGGTCTGTATATATTCGACCAAATGACCGATGTGGATCGGACCGTTGGCATAAGGTAAGGCGCTGGTGACAAGGATTTTTCTAATGGACATGGGAGCTAACAAAACAGGTCAAAATCAAAAGCCTATTATGTCATAAACAAAGACTTCTTGTGATATTGGGAAGCTGTGCGGCATGGAGAATTGATTTGCTGTAAAATAAAAAGGACTAGTTAAATTTTATAAAATCACTAACTTTTACGCGGCAATAGACTAACCCAACAATAAACTAAAATGCTGTTGAAGTAGAACGGGGCAGTCCCTTCTCCAAGAAGGAAAAGGGGGCACCATAACTTAACAACGATTTTGCATACCCCCAGGACACCAACCAAATGACGCAAATAGTTAAAACCGACGTAGAAAATATCCTTAAAACCATCGTCGACCCAAATCACGGTCTCGATCTTGTTTCCGCAAAATCGGTTAAATCCATTAGCGTCGAAAACAATGCTGTCTCTGTAAAAATAGAACTCGGTTATCCAGCCTTAAGTTTTCATAATGAATTGAAAGCGACTGTTGAACAACAACTTAAAACCCTCAATGGTATTGGCTCTATTACCATTGAAGTCTCGACCAAAATCATCTCCCACGCCGTCCAGCAAGCCTTAAAACCGCAACCTAACATCAAAAATATCATTGCCATAGCGTCTGGAAAAGGCGGTGTGGGCAAATCTACCACTGCAGTCAATCTGGCCTTGGCGTTATCGGCAGAAGGCGCAAAGGTTGGCATTCTGGACGCCGATATCTACGGACCCAGCATTCCGACCATGCTTGGACTATCCGGCTATCCTGAAAGCCCAGATAAAAAAATGATGCTGCCCAAGATTGCCTATAACATTCAAACCATGTCGATCGGCTATCTGGTGGACGCAGGCCAAGCCATGATCTGGCGCGGCCCGATGGTCACCAACGCCTTGCAGCAATTGCTCAATGAAACCAGATGGGACAATGTCGATTACCTGATTGTAGACCTGCCGCCTGGTACTGGCGACATCCAATTGACTTTATCGCAACAAATTCCCGTTAGCGGTGCAATTATCGTCACCACACCGCAAGACATCGCCCTAATTGATGCCCAACGCGGCCTAGGCATGTTCCAGAAAGTGAATGTGCCGGTATTAGGCATCGTGGAAAACATGAGCATGCACATTTGCAGCAACTGCGGTCATAGCGAAGCTATCTTTGGTACTGGCGGCGGCGTGGTGATGGCGGAAACCAACCATGTCGATTTCCTCGGTGCATTGCCGCTTGATATCAACATCCGCATCCAGGCCGATTCCGGCCAGCCAACTGTTGCCATTGATCCCAACAGCCAAGCAGCTCAGATGTACAAAGCTATTGCCCGTAAAGCAACGGCAAAATTGGCGTTGAAGGCTAAAGATTTTAGTACGCGGTTTCCGAATATTGTTATACAGAATACATAATGGATGCGTTAGCGAGTTAGCCGGGATAGAGCAAAGAGTGGAACAGAATCCCCTAATATTTTTTTATAGTGCCATGAGCGATAGGGTTGAGCGTAGCAGAACTGTCGGCTTGCTGCTCTTCAATGCTTATCTGTAAGTGGCAAATATACAAAACTCATGCTGATTATTGGCGAAATCAAAGACATTGCGTCAGCACGATTTGGCTACAAAAGGGTCATCAAGCATTTGCCGGGTTTTCCACTCCACTTGAACAGGAACCGGCACCAGATCCTTTGCAATCAGTTCGAAACTGAATTGAGGTTATGGTCTGACAACCCTAACGGACATTTGATGGTTATTGGGACATTCGGGGTCAATCAATTAGGAACTCCAAGTTTCGAAGAAATCGCTTTGATGATGGTGACAGATAACTGGATCTTATGACAATGCCGATGAGCTTAGCTTGATTGAAGCATTGGTTCAGGCCAAGCGGCGATTTATTAAATGTTTGCGTTATAACATGCCCTCAACGACACCCTCAGCAAGTGTATTGTTAACCGATAAAGATAAAGCAACAACAGCAATTTTTGTATGTCCGACGAATGCCAATTAAAATTATAAACAAGAAATGCGGGATTTGATGAATAACTGCGGCATTAAGGAGTATCTTTGGGTTGCGATAGCGCCACTATTTTTCCGAAAGATTTTTCCGGTCATCCTGCTTGAAAAATCAGAAAAAATGACTCGGCGATTATTGCCTTCGGCTGCCCCAGCCGTCCTGCTACGCGCACCACATCTCTATGTGACGTCGCTGCGCAATGACTGGACGCGATGTCGGAGTGCTTTGCAATTTCACTCTGCGCCTTCGGCACGGACATGAAATCGCCCAGACCTATCGCTCCTGGAGACTAAAATTCTTCGCTACGTTTCACTCCGCTTCCAAGATTTTCAGCGAAAGAACTCTAAGGTATGTAGTAACCTATTGATTTATTTTGGTGCCTCGGGCCGGAGTCGAACCGGCACGGGGTTTCCCCCGAGGGATTTTAAGTCCCTTGCGTCTACCAATTTCGCCACCGAGGCATCGATAAAGATCTACAGAAGCGGCATTATATAACAACAGGAAAAATAAACTAGAGCGTATGCCGGTTTTTTATTTGGTTATCCAATATTCTTTCCGTATTCTGGACATATTAATGAGGTCAATTGATCTATTTGGTAAATTGTTTTTTGTTTGAAATCAAGTCTTATTATTAATTAAATAACTGATATTTAACTATATTTATTCTGGTTACATTCTTGATTAAAGCAGTTGTACCTTTAAAAAAAGCTCGAATCTAAAAATTTTTTCGTCAAGTTCGTTATCAAGTCGGAAAACTAAAGAATTTAAAGGTCAAACGCAATATTGGTTAGCGCAAATTAATGAGTTATCGGTATTAAAGTGGAAAGTACTGATTTTGCATCCATTTAATTCTATTGAAAACACATTGATTTTAGGGAGGACTTCGGTGATGAATTGGCATTGGTAAATCGACAATCCATTATCTAATTCGAACGAGCATTACTAATGCAGCCTACGATTTCACTGCACAAATTTATGTTAGTAGTCAGCGGTAGGTTGATCTTTTGGGAGATTAAAGTAATTAATTACGTATGAGCAAGTAACTTACCTAAAAATAAATTCTTGCCGAATCCGTTTGCAGGTAATCATCATGTCATAATGTTTGCGGTTGGTTTAGTCGTCGATAAAGCCGGTGGCAAAGCCAGGGTTTATTATGGTGATAATTTTCTACAGGCCAATAACTTATGCACGATACCTTAGCTTATCTAGAACCTACAGATTTTCCCAGCATTAGACGGGGCAATTTAGAGGTTTTACAGGTTAATTTGGGTTATCTGTGCAATTTAAGCTGTACACATTGTCATGTAAATGCGGGGCCTAAGCGTACTGAGTTGATGGATAAACCAACAGTCGATCTGATTCTTGATTTTATTGATCGGGAGCGTATCCACAAAATAGATTTAACAGGCGGTGCGCCAGAAATGAATACCCATTTTAAGTATCTAGTTGAGAAAGTCAGGTCAATGGGCGTTCAAGTAATAGACCGCTGTAATCTTGTTATTTTGCAAGAGCCTGGCTATGAAAATTTAGCAGTCTTTTTGGCGGCAAACCAAGTTGAAATCGTTGCTTCTTTACCTTGTTATCTTGAAAATAATGTTGACCGGCAACGGGGAAAGGGTACTTTCAATGCCAGCATTTTGGCGTTAAAGCGATTGAATTTATTAGGATATGGGTGCGAGGGTAATTCGCTAAAACTGAATTTAGTATTTAATCCGCAAGACAACAGTTTGCCACCGAATCAACAGGCCTTGGAAAGCGCTTATAAACAGCATTTGTTAGATGAATATGGCATTTTTTTCAATAAGCTGTATGCAATGACTAACCTGCCGATACAACGATTTGGTAGCATGTTGATTACTAAAAGTTTATTTAATAGTTATTTAAAACTACTAAAAGACAATTTCCGCGCTGAAAATCTGCCGGGTGTAATGTGCCGAAATACTATAAGTATTGATTGGCAAGGATTTGTTTACGATTGTGATTTCAATCAAATGTTAAACTTGCCATTGGGCGCAAATCTAAACCGTAAAACACATTTGCGGGAGTTACGAACGAAATCCTTGACCGGCGCTGCAATTGCGGTTAAACAACATTGCTACGGATGCACCGCCGGTCAGGGCAGTAGTTGTGCCGGTGCATTAGCTTAGAATAACATCGTTCAGACTTAAATAAAGCTTAGGAAGAAAACATGACAGTAGAGATTGGCGTATTTGAGCGTTATTCCAAGGGCGCAGAGTCCAGGCAAGCTGAGCTGTGTTGTCCTGTCGATTATGACCGCACATTGTTACAATTATTGCCCCAAGAAATTATTGATAAAGATTATGGTTGCGGTGATCCATCCCGATATGTCAAAGAAGGTGATATTGTCCTCGACCTAGGTTCGGGTTCTGGAAAAATTTGCTATATGGCTGCGCAATTGGTGGGTGACAGTGGCAAAGTTATCGGCGTGGATATGAACGACGATATGTTGGCTTTGGCGCGGAAATATCAAGGCGAGATGGCGAAGAAACTCGGTTCAAACCGAGTGGAATTTGTTAAAGGGCAAATCCAGGATTTAGCCTTGAATGTATCGGCTATGGATGCCTATCTTGCGCAGAATCCAATTTCCAAATCTAAAGATCTCATCCAATTACGCGCTTGGCAGGAACAGCAACGTAATCTCTCCCCGCTAATTAAGGATAATTCTGTTGATTTGGTGGTGTCTAATTGTGTGCTTAACCTAGTTCATGACAGTGATAAAGAACAGCTTATTAACGAAATTTTCCGGGTAGTGAAGCCTGGTGGGCGGGTCGCAATATCCGATATTATCAGTGACGAACGAGTACCGGAAAATTTAAAACATGATCAAGATTTATGGAGCGGTTGTGTTTCCGGTGCATTGCAGGAACACGAATTTCTTCAAGCATTCGTAAAAGCAGGTTTTATAGCAGTAAGCTACGATAAATGGGAAGCTAATCCATGGCAGGTTGTGGAGGGAATCGAGTTCCGTTCTGTTACTATTACCGCTGTTAAACCAGAAAATGACCCTTGCATTGATAAAGGTCATGCTGTTATCTACAGGGGACCCTTCACTGAAATCTATGATGAAGACGGGCATGTCTATTATCGTGGCCAACGAATGGCGGTGTGCGAGCGTACTTACCGTTTATTAACCGGAGCCGCTTATGGCGAACATTTTATAGGAATCACCCCTGCTATGAGTATTCCAGGTAAACCTTGGGATTGCGCTACCGGCACAATTCGTTCTGTTTCGGAAACCAAGGGGGGAGTACATAAAAATCAGTGCTCTTCCCCAGGATGCTGCTAAACAGATCTTTTAAAAATGACAGGGAATATTCATAAAAATAAGCTAGACAGACGTACAAACAACTTAGTATCTCCAAATAGTTTTAAGGTATAAAAAAGCCAACAAACAAACCGGACTTCTTTAGAAGTATGTACTTAAGCGACAATACACGCTTTTAACCATAATCTAGTTTTGGCTTTTTTTAAGGCCATAGTAAAAATCATAGTTACTCGTAATCACTCCTTAAAAAACTATGGTCCAAATCATCGTAAGCATCGCATACCTTTAAAAACCAATTAACAGTAGCACGGTAGAGTAAGTAAGCAACTAAAGCGCCTAATATTGCCAAAAAATAACTCATCATTTCGTTAATCCAATCTGTTTACTGTGGTTTTAATAGTAGCCTAACTGGGACTGCATGATAATTGGGGTATTTCTGATTTGTGACTTGTCCCACAACATATCTTTCAATTCGCCATTTTCTCCATAAGTTTCGCTAATATCGTGACTAAATCATCGTCCGATAGCCCGCTATTTTTGCGAAAGATTTTCACGGCTCGAAAAATCAGCAAAAATCATGCGGCACTCTCGGCTACGTGATGTCTTTGCTCAAATGATTGGGCACGATGTTGGAATACGTTGCAATTTCACTTTGTACCCTTGGCACGGCTCCATGAAATCGCCCCAGCCTATCGCTCCTGGACTAAAAATCTTTGCTATGTTCCCCCCATTTTCAAGATTTTCAGCGTATGTTGGGATAAACACTAAGTCTTAATGTTTCCCGCTTGCCTTCGAAGCCGTCTGAATCATTATGTTTATAGGTTTTTTTCGAGAAAGTCGGTCAAAAATATTAGCAATAGCTAGCAATCAGGAATTGTTGCGGAATATCCCAGTAGTCAAACAGCAACAATTATCGTTGGAAGGTTTAAAGCCTAGACGCAGCCAGTATGGCAGACATGGCAGTTAAAAAACGTTATACCGTTTCATTGGTTCTGATTGAGCGTCAATTAGCAAGGGTAACCGACGATCGCTGAAAATCTTGGAAACGTAGCGTGAGCGGAGTGAAAATGCAAAGCATTCCGAAATCGCGTCGAGTCATTGCTACTCTCGTTTTATGCCCCACAAGGGGCATAAAACGAGAGTAGCAGGACGGGCTGGGGCTGCCGCGTAATTTTTGCTGATTTTTCGAGCAGGAGCCCGGAAAAATATTTCGCAAAAATAGCGGCACTATCAAAATTCAGCTGTATAGACTTTCGGTTTTTCATGGCTCATTGATAGACACTCCTTCTTGTAAATATTTTAAGGAATGTGCCCGGTTAAGTGTAGTCACATCAAAGTTACTGAAAAACCCCCAACCTTGTTTATGGATTTTGAAGTTACCCTACTGCGGATCTTAAAGTTTTGGCCGCCTCGGTCATATTGGCCAAGGAAACTCTAACATCCTGCCATTGCCGCGTTTTTAACCCGCAATCAGGATTGACCCATAACTGGTCATGTTCGATTCGTTCCCCAGCTTTTTTCAGCAATGCCACCATGTCGTCAGTAGTTGGTACATTGGGGCTATGGATGTCGTAGACACCCGGCCCGATTTCGTTCGGATAATTAAAATCGATAAAGGCATCCAACAATTCCATATTAGAACGCGAGGTTTCGATGGTGATGACGTCGGCATCCATGTCGGCGATAGCGGTAATGATGTCATTGAACTCCGAATAGCACATGTGCGTATGAATTTGGGTACTGTCTTTTACCCCGCTTGAGCAAATGCGGAAAGCCCGCACCGCCCAATCCAGATAGCCCTGCCAACGTGATTGACGTGGCGGCAAGCCTTCCCTAAACGCCGCCTCGTCGATTTGGATAATCGGGATACCGGCACGTTCCAGATCGTTGACTTCTTCACGTATCGCCAGAGCCAATTGATAAGCGGTGGTTGATCTTGGCTGATCATCACGCACAAACGACCAATTTAAGATAGTGACCGGCCCGGTCAACATGCCTTTCATGGGTTTGTCGGTCAGCGATTGGGCATATTGGCTCCAACGCACGGTCATTGGCTTGGGTCGGCTCACATCGCCGTAAATGATTGGCGGTTTGACGCAGCGCGAACCGTAAGATTGCACCCAGCCATTAGCTGTAAACAGAAAACCGTCCAGCTGTTCACCAAAATATTCCACCATGTCATTGCGTTCCGCTTCGCCATGCACCAGCACATCCAACCCCAGCTTTTCCTGTTCCCTAACACAGAATTCAATGGTGTGTTCCATTTGCCTGATATAGTCGGTTTCGCTGATCAAGCCGCGTTTAAAATCAGCACGAGCTTTGCGAATTTCCGGTGTTTGCGGAAATGAGCCAATGGTCGTGGTCGGATAACTCGGCAGATTCAGTTTGGTGCGTTGTTGCCCGCGCCTTACCGGGAATGGGTTCTGGCGTTGCGTCAATGCGTCATTGATCTTTGTGAGTTCAGCTTGCACGGCTGGGTTATGGGTCAAGGTAGATTCCCGGCGCGAACGGATGGCATTCGCCGAAACCAACAAATCCGATTCTGCTGCGGTCGGCTCTTCTATCGCCAACCGCAAGACTTCCAGTTCGGTCAGTTTTTGCCTTGCAAACGCCAGCCAGGGTTTGATGGTTGGGTCTAAAGCCGTTTCGTGTTCCAGGTCGATGGGTACATGTAGCAAGGAGCAGGACGGCGCTAGCCAAAGCTCACCTTTAAAACGTTTCTTGGCAGCTTCGATGGTGCCGAGTGCCGCGTTTAAATCGGTGCGCCAGATATTGCGCCCGTCGATCAGCCCCAATGACAGCACTTTATGGTTGGCGAAGTTATCCAAAACCGCCGTCAATTGTTCCGGTGCCCTGACCAGATCGATATGCAGCCCTGCGACAGGAAGCTTGTAGGCCAAAGAAGTGTTTTCGCCCAGTTCCCCGAAATAGGTCGTCAGCAGCATTTTAACCGGGGCGCTTTGCAAGCGGTTGTAAACGGATTCAAATGCGTTTCTCCAGGAATTGGGCAAATTCAGCACCAGGATCGGTTCGTCGATTTGCACCCATTCCACACCTTGGTCTGCCAAGCGGCGCAGGATTTCGCCATAAACCGGCAACAAACGATCTACTAAATCGAGTTTATTGAAATCGCTGGTCGTTTTCGCCAGCCACAACCAAGTCAAAGGCCCCAGCAAAACCGGTTTCGGCTGATAACCCAAAGCTTGCAGTTCGCGGGTTTCATCGAATAGCTTGCTGCTGGATAACGCAAATTGCTGATCCTTTGTCACTTCCGGTACCAGATAATGGTAATTGGTATCAAACCATTTGGTCATTTCGCAGGCGCGATAAGGTAAGCCATCGTTAGTTTGACCACGAGCCATCCTGAAATAAGTGTCCAGATCTATAGCTTTCGTCGCTGCACCAAAACGTTCAGGAATTACACCGAGCATGATACTGGTATCCAAGATCTGATCGTAATAAGAAAAATCACCAACCGGAATGAAATCCAGGCCGCTACTGGCTTGTAGTTTCCAATGGTGTTGGCGAAGTTCGGCAGCGATTTTTTCTAATTCGTCCCGACCTATTTCATTACGCCAATAGCGTTCCAGAGCAAATTTTAGTTCGCGGTTTTCCCCCAAGCGAGGAAACCCCAGGTTGTGAATTTTGATCATTGCTACAGCTCCATTGGTTAAAAATGAAAGCAGCATTGTAGGGCTTGTTATTTGTGAAAAATATTGATAGTTTCTCACTCTTTAATGAGAAAAATTCATCAATATGGAACTGATCCATTTACGCATCTTGTTAGCGCTTAAACAATACGGCACTTTAAATGCCGCTTCTGACTCATTGCATCTAACTCAATCGGCCTTGTCGCACCAGATGAAAAACCTGGAGCAGCGTTTGGGTATTATTCTCTGGCGCAAACAGGGACGCACCTTGGTACTAACGCAAGCCGGACAGTACCTGTCCGAAGTCGCGGAATCGGTGATTGCCACAGTTAACTCCGCCGAACAGCACCTGACCTTATTAGCAGCAGGTAAAACCGGCAAACTGACGATTGGCATCGACTGCCATGCCTGCTATGAATGGTTCCGCACGATACTCCAGCCTTATCTGCAAGCCTGGCCGGACCTGGCGATTGAAGTTACCTCCCGTTACCGCTTCAATTCATTTGAGGCGATCAAACAATACAAGCTGGACGCGGTGTTAACTTCCGACCCCGTTTTTAACGGTGTGCTGCATTACCAACCTTTGTTCGATTTTGAATTGGTGCTGATCGTTGCCAAAGCTCATCGGTTAGCGGGGTTTAAAATGATCGAACCGGCTGATTTGCAACAGGAAACGATTTTGACTTACCCAGTTGAGCGTGAACGTCTGGATATGTTCAGGAAAATCCTACAACCCGCCGGAATTGAACCACTCACCCATATCACCGTGGAAGAAACCGACATTATGTTGCTGTTGGCCGCCAGCCAACGCGGTGTTTGCCTGCTGCCGGAATGGTTGCTGGCTGATAAGATCAAAAATCCGGACGTAATCAGTTTACGATTTAAAGACCTACCATTGACTAAGACTATGTACTTAGCCACCCGTCATGAAGACGTGCATCTGGATTATATCCAGTGGTTGATTGGGCATGCACAGTCAAGGAGATAAATAAGTAACAACTGTGTTGGCTCGCCGACGATGACGGATTAGTTAAGGATGGTTGTTTGTTGTCTGCTTAATCATATTCACTTCATCAAGATATGATGCTAAACCTTCTCTCAATCACAGTAAACAGGGTTAATGAAGAAAACGACAATGATTTCTTTGCTCATACTCGTTCAAATATCTGAAAAAATTAATATTGCCGCTACGGATAGGTGATGATTACACTTTGATGGAGTTAATGCGGCATTTCTCCGTACCACAATTGTGCTCAATATAATTCGGGATAAAACTGCCTATATTTAGTAGAAATTATAAAGTGCAATAATGGGTTGACTTTATAAATACGAATGATTATCATTTATATAAAGAAATGACACATCCTCTACAGTAATGGAAGAAAACTTGGTTAACATCGCCATTTCGCCCAACACATTAGCTTCGTTAATTAAAGAGGGATCAATTCATCTCATGGATTTTAAATGCTTGGATAAACAGGCAAAAAAGATTGTTTGGCAATTATTTTTAACTTCACTGAGCAGCAAGATTAGATCTTCAAGGAGTAACTGATATGTCTGATAACGATAAGCAAGAGGTGTTATTACTTGCGATTGAATACTTAAAAACCCAATTTAATTGCCAACAGAATCCGTGTGTTGCCCTATATATTGCGAGGTATTACCGATTGCTGGGCTCACTAAAAAACATAAGCAATTCCGAACAAAAGAGATATGTCATCGATTCAACTGCATGGTTGACCCAACATGTACACAACCCAGCGCATGTTCTTGACATTCAGATGAGTATTAATAACCCTGAATATGTAAGTGAAGCAAATGAATTTGTTCGATAAAGAGGCAGCAGTGGAACAAAATTTGGATGATCTTACCACCCTCATCAAAGAGAACAAAACTGACGATATATCATTTGTTAAATTGCATTCAACCCTCTGTTTTTTGATAACTCGGTTTATTAAGAATCAATGCCCTAAGCTTGCCTACTTTATCGTCAGGCATATACGCTTGGTGATTGAGCATCCTGATGTCGCAGCTTCCCCTGATTGCAGGAGACTGTATATACAGCTACTTGAACAGTGGCAACTTATTACCGCAATCGTATTGGAGCAAAGAAAAAATATTGACGAAGAAAACAAAACCACGCACTGATTGGAAAGCTGTAATCTCCGTTCACACAATACAATGATAATTATTAAGTGTTAGTAATGAAAAGACCGCTTCATTCTGCTATTGCCCCTGGAGACTATGAGCTTCCTATTAAACACGGTTCAACCCCAGTGGCAAGGCCGCGTGTCCACAGTGTGGAATTATTCGGCACAGCACGCGAGGTTTTAATAGAGCACGCCGGTGAAGAGTACCGGTTACGGTTGACTCGACAAGGGAAGCTCATCCTGACGAAATAAGCCTTTTTGTACGTTTTGTACGTTTTGTACTTTGTTGTTGGTGACTTGTCCTAATTTTCATTGGCCTCTCTCCTTTAATTCATCTGGATGAGTATGCTAACAGCAAAGTACAAAGCGTATTAAAACCAGCCAGCCACGCAACACTTACCGTTGCCCAGCCAGCCAATGTAAATAACCCACGCGGTTCAATCTGTTTAGCGATAAAACAGAAGGTTCCCGGACATTTGGATGGTAAAATCAATGGATTCAGTTACCTCAAAGAAACAGCATTTCAAAACTCGGCTGGCCGGAAACGATGATTGTGATGTCGTTTTTTGTCAGGATTGCAATACACTCGAATTGAATATTGGGGCGTTAACCTTACGCCTTAACCCAGAATCGATGCATTCGCTCAGTTCGGTTTTGAATCAAGCCAAAGTCAGGCTTAATCGGCTGGATAACTTTGCCGCCGTGAATGAGCCGGGACAGGCTGTGAGTAGCAAAATTGTTCACTAAGCTGCTATATCCGGCTGCAAACGCTTATTTTATGGAATGCGATAAAAGAGCCGTCTTTTCAAGGAATCCTTATGGCGTTGCTACCGCTCGCCATAAACTATCTTGGTTCGCCTTTGGCCTTGTAGCTTTTGCTCATTTCACTGTGTTGTTCGCCTTGCATAAGAACAAATCCCAAGTTGTTGTTCCCGAAACACTTCCCAAGCCGATTATGGTCAGCCTATTTAACGGCCAACCTGCCAACCCAACACCCAAGATTGCCAACGCACCCAGCCCGACACCGAAAATACCAGTTACCCCAAAACCGAAACAAAATAAAACAAAAAAAGCCCAAATCAAGCCCGATAAAAAAGTGCCTACGAAAACTGCAATACCAACTGTTGTAGAACGGAAACCTACGAATGAGGGGCTGGCTACGGAAAAATTATCGATCACTTCCGACAAGCAAGAATCTGCTTCGACCCCTGCGGTTCAGATAACAAACAATACAAAATCCAACACTGCTGATACGAAATATCAAGCCCCCAGCTTTAATGCAGGCTATTTGCATAATCCACCACCCAAATACCCTGCAATGTCGAGGCGTTTGGGCGAGCAGGGACGGACTTTGTTACGAGTCATGGTATCGGCAGACGGCGCGGCGGTTTCAGTTACCCTACAAACCAGCAGCGGTTCATCACGGCTTGACGAGGCGGCGCTTGATGCAGTCCGGCGATGGCGCTTTGTTCCCGCGAAACGCGGCGATCAAGCAGTTAGCGCATCTGTCGTAGTACCTATTAAATTTTCTTTAGGAGGATAAGTTAATGATGCAAATCGAATTCTTGAAACTCATCAGTCAAGGCGGCATGGTATCGATTATCGTCGCCGCTATTTTGTTGGCCATGTCCATCGGCAGTTGGACATTAATGGTCGTTAAAGCCGTTCAGTTAAGGCGATTGAGAAGACAAAACACCCATTTTGTGGCAACACTAAAACCAGCCGAGCATCAAGCGGCCTCGTTAGGGAATAATACGCCAGATTTGGCTTACGGCATGCTCTTCGACCACGACAGCATAAAGACAGCAATTGCACCGTTATTAAACGGACAAGCCAAGCCAGCGTTTAGCACATATGCTCGACTAACCTTTCAGGGACTTCATGCTTCCGAGCAGTATGGGTATTGTGCCAGAGATAATACTGACAGTACACACAAACGTGACGAATTTATCGGCCAAACTTTACGCCGCACAATGAACAATGAGGCAATCAAACTGGAGTCAGGGCTAACCCTGCTCGCTTCCATCGGCAGTATTGCGCCTTTTGTCGGCTTGTTCGGGACTGTCTGGGGCATTTACCATGCGCTGGGTGCGATTGCAGTTGGCGGACAGGCGACTGTCGATAAGGTGGCTGGCCCAGTCGGCGAAGCCCTCCATCATGACCGCTTTCGGTTTAGCGGTCGCCATGCCCGCGGTATTGGCTTATAACGCGTTCATCCGCGATAACCGCCTGTTGATGGCGGAACTGGAGAATTTCGCCCATGACATATTTGCGACACTGACGCTTGGAACCTCGCAAGTAGGCAAGCCAGCAATCAGGGCAGCATCCAGCAAAGCAAACATGGCAGTTTTGTCATGATGGGTTCCGGCGGATTCGGAGGTTATAACCCCCACACAAAGCCAATGGCGGAAATCAATACCACGCCGATGGTCGACATCATGCTGGTGCTGCTGGTGATTTTCATCATCACCACACCGCTGTTAACCCATGCGGTGAAAATCGATTTGCCGAAAACCAACAGCCAAACCCAACCAGAAAAACCGGAAGTCGTTTCATTGGCACTGGATGCGGCGGGTAAGTTGTACTGGAATGACAAGATCATCAACCAGAGCGAATTAAAAGAAAAATTACAACTCATTGCCGGGCAATATCCCCAGCCCGAACTCCATTTGAGAGCCGATAAAGATACGCGGTATCAAATTCTGGCAGAAGTGATCGCGGATGCGGAAGCGTCTGGGGTAAGCAAAATGGGATTTATCAGTAAGCCTGAATAACGTGGACTTGTTAATCAACAAATGTCGCTGAAATCACTGAAAACCTGGAGTTGGCTGCATAAATGGTCAAGCCTTATTTGTACCGTTTTCCTGCTTATGCTTTGCATTACCGGAATTCCGCTCATTTTTTATGAAGAAATCAATGAATGGTCGGGCAAAGCAGTCAAAACGCCCGACTTACCCGATAGCGTAAAGCTTGCGAGCATGGATGACATTTTAGCCAGCGCCAAAGCTTTATATCCTGAACTTGCCGTCCAGTTTGTTTTTCGCGATAGTGGCGAAGAAAAGACCTGGACTGTCAGCTTAGGCAAGACACCGACATCGGAAGACGATATTAAGCAAGTTGTGGTGGATTCTAGGACGGCAAAGGTGTTAGCTCAACCGAAGTTTGACGAAGGCTTCATGTACATTATGTTTAAGCTGCATGTTGATTTATTCGCGGGACTGCCCGGCATGTTGTTTTTAGGTTTTATGGGTTTGTTGTTTGTGATCGCAATTATCTCTGGCGTGGTGTTGTACGCCCCGTTTATGCGCCGCCTGGAATTCGGCACAATCCGTAAAGACCGTACGCCAAAACTAAAACGCCTGGATACCCATAATTTCATTGGCATCACGACCTTGGTATGGATGCTAGTGGTCGGTGTCACCGGCATCATTAACGCTTGGTCTGACCTCGTGATCAAATATTGGCAGTTCGACCAAATGTCCGCCATGACTGCACCTTATAAAGGCTTGCCAAAGCCAACCCAATTCGCCTCCTTGCAAGCTTCGGTTGAGGCGGCACAGGCACGGGAGCCGAACATGCGCTTAGGGTTTATAGCTTTTCCTGGGACGGATTTCTCCAGTCCGCACCATTACGGGATGTTCATGCGCGGCGACAGCCCCTTGACCTCGCGCCTGTTTAAACCCGTCTTGATTGATGCCCAAACCGCCAAATTGACCGACAGCCGCGAAGTTCCTTGGTATCTGGCAACCTTATTGATTTCACAGCCTTTGCATTTCGGTGATTACGGCGGTTTGCCGCTCAAGATCATTTGGCTGGTCTTCGACCTGATGACGATGGTCGTGCTTTGGACGGGCTTAATGCTGTGGTGGAAAAAGCGCGCGGATAAGCCGATTGCAATAGAAGCGAGCATGACACAGACAGGGGCATATTTTCCTGGGGACAACTGAAGTGAAAGCTAAGACGCTCAAGCAAATCTTTTTCTGGCCTTCTATGCTAGGTGTATTGACTCTGGTCGGTTTAGTGGGAGCTTTGATAAAGGACGGCCTCATTGAATATCTGGCGCTTAGCTTTCTGTCTGTGCCACTTATTGTCATGTTCTATCCTAATAGGGTTAAGCAATGAATTCTTCTTAACCCATCCATTATTCTTTTGCCAGCCAACGCTGTATCGCCTGTAGCCAGCCTTATTAACCAATAAATGCTTACGTTACGGAAAATACCATGCGAAAAAACAAGATACTCAATAAATTACCTTATTCGACCTTTCTGATTGCATTGCTTCTAAGGGTTCCCGCTATTTCAGCATCTGGTCAACAACCAATAAATCAAGCTCAAGCGGATGTTACTCTGCCAGAGGTGAAAGTTGAAGATACGGCGGTCACGCCATCCGAGATGACTGAAGACTATGTAGCCAATGGCAGCAGGACTGCTACCAAAACCGATACCCCGTTATTAGAGTCGCCACAGGCGATCTCGGTAGTCACTGAGCAAGAGTTAACCGACCGTGGCGTACAAACGCTGCAAGAAGCCATGCGTTACGTCCCTAGTGTGACCGCCGATTCTTATGGCTTGGACAACCGAGGCGACTGGCTGTTTATCCGAGGCACCGAACATACGGAATACTTGGATGGGTTGCGGGTTTTTTCTCAAGGCTTCAACATTCCTCGGCCTGATCCTTATACCTTGGAGCAAATCGACGTGGTGCGTGGGCCTGCGTCTGTGCTGTACGGTTCCGGCACACCCGGCGGGTTGGTCAATATGCGTTCGAAACGGCCAAAGCAAGACGCGGAACGCGAGATTGAACTGCAATACGGCAATTTTGACCGCAAGCAGGCGCGGGTTGATTTTACTGGGCCGTTAACTAAACAGGGCGATTGGCTGTACCGATTTGTCGGCTTGGTGCGCGACACCGATACCCAGGTCGATTTCACCAGTAATAACCGTTGGCAGTTGGCGCCCTCTATAACCTGGAAACCGGACGATAAAACCCAATTGACCTTGCTAGCCGATTTCAGGGAAGACCGTACGCACGGCGCAACCAGCGCCTTCCCGCCACATTCCGGTACGATATCGAATAACCCGAACGGTTTCATCCCAGACAACCGTTTTACCGGCGAGCCGGGTTTCGATCATTACTATATCCGGCAAAAGTCGATCGGCTGGGAGTTCGCGCATCAATTCGACGAGCACTGGGCTTTTAGGCAAAACGGCCGCTTTGCCGACATGGATCTTGATTATACAAGCTTGTATCCGGACATTTTCTATGGTGTCGGCAACAATCAATTTCCCGTTGACCCAGTCGGCCAGCGTAAAGTTCAGCGTTTCGGCTGGGTCAACCAGCAAAGCGCAGAAAACTTTACCTTGGATAACCAGCTTGAAGCCAAGTACGATTTAGGATTTAGCCACCATACCTTATTGGCCGGCGTGGATTATTTTCATTCCTTTATCGATTTGCGGAACGGCTTCAGTTTCAGTTCCACCTTATTCGACCTGTATAACCCGGTTTACGGACAAGTACCCGCCAGCGAATTGCCGGTTGCTAGCGATCTGCTCGATCAGACCGTCGATCAAATCGGTGTTTACGCGCAAGATCAAATTAAGTTCGGCAAGCATCTGACGCTAACGGGCGGCTTGCGGCACGATTGGCTGGATAACCATACCGAAGGCGGCGAGGCTCAGCGCGATACCGCGCTGACCGGAAGGGTCGGCTTGGTTTATTTAAGCGATCTCGGACTTGCACCTTATGTCAGTTACAGCCAATCGTTCAATCCGGAATTAGGAACTACCCGATTAGATGATAATTTCAAACCGAAGCGCGGGGAGCAATATGAAGTCGGGCTGCGTTATCAACCCGAGAGCTCGAACAGTTATTTACGGCTTTCCGCTTACGATTTGACCGAAACCAACCGCTTAACCAGCGATCCGGTTAACCCAAATTTTAGTGTGCAAAAATCCTCTGCTCACGCATGGGGTATCGAATTCGAGGGCGTTGCCAATCTCACCGAAAACATCGACCTGATTGCCAATTACGCTTATACCGACGCAACCACGAAAGATAACATTACGGGCGAAACCCGCAACATTGCCGAAATTCATCCACACACCGCCTCCTTATGGTCAACATATAAATTTTCTTTAGTTGGCATTAGTGGTTTTAAGGTTGGCGGCGGTGTCCGTTATATCGGCGCCAATCGCGATGAAGCAGGGAAGTTAAATGTTCCGGCAGTCACCTTATTCGATGCCATGCTGGCGTATGAAAACAAAGATTGGCGGGTTGCCTTTAACGCCAATAACCTCACTGATGAAAGCTACCTTTCCACCTGTTTATCGCGGGGTGACTGCTGGTACGGTAGCCGGGGTAGTTATGTAGGAAGCTTATCTTACAAGTTTTAATCGACAATCGAGTGTTGCTTGGTATTCAGAAAAAACTAATAAAATAGCCTATCGAACGCAATGCGACAGCCGTATTGCGTCTTCTAAAATCTAATCCCAACTGAGTGCCCCTCCTGTTTGATATTCTGTCACCCGCGACTCAAAAAAGTTTTTCTCTTTCTTGAGGTCGATCATCTCACTCATCCACGGGAAAGGATTGTTGGCTCTAGGATAAAGTGTATCCAGGCCTATTTGTTGGCAGCGGCGGTTGGCGATAAAACGCAGGTATTCTTTGAACATGGCTGCGTTCAGTCCCAATACGCCGCGTGGCATGGTGTCTTCGGCATAGCGGTATTCGAGTTCTACGGCCTGTTGCATGAGTTCCTTGATTTCATTGCGGAACTCAGTCGTCCACAACTGTGGGTTTTCCAGTTTGATGGTGTTGATAAGGTCAACACCAAAATTGCAATGCAGGGATTCGTCACGCAGGATGTATTGGTATTGCTCCGCCGCGCCCTGCATTTTGTTCTGCCTTCCTAACGCCAGGATTTGCACAAAGCCCACGTAGAAAAACAGGCCTTCCATCATGCAGGCAAACACGATCAATGAGCGTAACAGTTGCTGGTCGGCTTCCAGTGTGCCGGTTTTGAAGTTCGGATTGGTCAAGGTATCGATAAACGGAATCAGGAAATTATCCTTATCCCGGATACTGGGAATTTCCCGATAGGCATTAAATATTTCACTCTCATCCAGACCCAAACTCTCGACAATATATTGATAAGCATGGGTATGGATGGCTTCCTCAAAGCCTTGCCGCAACAGGTATTGGCGGCATTCGGGGGCGGTTATATGGCGATAAGTTCCCAGCACAATATTGTTGGCAGCTAACGAATCCGCCGTGGTAAAAAAGCCCAGGTTGCGTTTGACGATCAGCCGTTCGTCTTCGGTCAGTGCCGTGCTGTCTTTCCATTGAGCAATGTCTCGGTTCATTGGGACTTCCTGCGGCATCCAATGATTGGCGCATCCCGCCAAGTATTTATCCCACGCCCAATGGTATTTGAACGGCACGAGCTGGTTTACATCGGTTTTGCCGTTGATTACGCGTTTATCATTGGCATTAAAGCGGCTAGATACAGACGTTTGGTTCACGTTACTTAAGTTTGTAGCGCCTGACAATGATTCAGATTTTGCCATAACTGCTATGGCTTCGCCAGGCAATACTATTTCTTCTTCAAATAAGAGCATATTTATTTCCTTATCAAATTAAATTCTTGTACCCATTTAACACCGAATAACTCAGTCCAGTATTTGCAGGTTCTACTTATATCACCAGGTTTTGTCATTTCGACCATAGGGAGAAATCTTAAACCGCCCTTTACTCATGGTTTATTATTCAAGATTTCTCCCTATGGTCGAAATGACAGTAAAACGAGAAAGTTTTGGATAGTTACGGTTGGATTAAGTGTTATTGGCAGGCTTCGCAACCAGGATCGTCGATTAAGCATTGCTTAGTCTCCGGCACTTGTGCCCCTAAGGGTATAACCGATACAACCGCATTCAACTCACCGCCAATCCCTGTTGATTTCTCCGCTGATGTTGCTCCTAATGAACGCAGGTAATACGTGGTTTTCAGCCCACGCTGCCAAGCCAGCATATAGGTGTCATGCAGCTTTTTTCCGGACGGAACCGCAAAGTAGAGGTTCAGGGATTGCGCCTGGTCTATCCATTTTTGCCGTCGACCCGCAGCTTCCACCAGCCAGGTTGGATCAATCTCAAAGGCCGTGGCATAAAGCGCTTTCAGTTCGGCGGGGATGCGGTCTATTTTCGCCAGCGAACCGTCGTAATATTTGATGTCAGCCGCCATCACTTCATCCCATAAGTCCAATGCCTTAAGCTCACTGACCAACGCTTCGTTAACCACGGTAAATTCGCCGGACAGGTTGGATTTCACATACAGGTTTTGATAGTTCGGTTCGATGCTAGCGGAAACGCCGACGATATTGGCAATGGTAGCGGTAGGGGCAATTGCCACGCAGTTGGAGTTACGCATCCCGTGTTGTTGAATCCGGGTTCGCAGCGCCTCCCAATCGAGTGTGGCGGTACGGTCCACATCCACCTGTCCACCACGCTCTTCGGCCAACAAGTCCAGGGTGTCCAGCGGCAAGATGCCTTGATCCCACAAGCTGCCCTTAAAGCTGGAATAAGAGCCACGCTCCTCTGCTAACTGGCTTGAAGCCGAATAAGCGTGATAACACACTGTTTCCATAGTGCTATCAGCAAGTTCAACCGCATCCGTTGAGGCATAAGGAATCCTCAGTGCATGTAAACAATCCTGAAAACCCATAATGCCCAACCCCACCGGACGATGGTGGTAGTTGGAATTACGAGCACTGCCGACTGCATAGAAATTAATGTCGATGACGTTATCCAGCATCCGCATCGCAGTGTTTATAGTTGCCTTTAGCTTGGCTTGATCTAACACCAGGTTGCCATTGCTTCGGCTGTGCTCAGCACAGGTTTCCTCCTTTAAATGCGCCATTAGATTCACCGAACCCAAATTGCACACCGCAATTTCAGTGGCAGAAGTATTCAAGGTAATCTCGGTACACAAGTTTGAGCTGTGCACCACGCCGACATGCTGCTGCGGCGAGCGGATATTGCAGGCATCCTTGAAGGTAATCCAGGGATGGCCGGTTTCAAACAACATGGACAGCATTTTGCGCCACAGTTGCAAGGCTGAAACTCGCTTAAATTGTTTGATTTCACCCAGATCGGCACGGCGCTCGTATTCGCTATAAGCGATGGCAAATGCCTGTCCAAACTTATCATGCAAGTCCGGTACTTCCGATGGCGAAAACAATGTCCACTCGGCGTTTTCACTGACGCGCTGCATGAACAGGTCGGGTATCCAGTGTGCGGTGTTCATGTCGTGGGTGCGGCGACGGTCGTCGCCGGTGTTTTTACGCAAATCCAGAAATTCTTCGATGTCCAGGTGCCAGGTTTCCAGATAGCCACACACCGCGCCCTTGCGTTTGCCACCTTGGTTGACCGCCACGGCGGTATCGTTGGCGACTTTCAGGAAGGGAATCACGCCTTGGCTTTTGCCGTTGGTGCCTTTAATACGCGAGCCCAAAGCCCGCACCGGCGTCCAGTCATTGCCGATACCCCCGGCATATTTTTGTAATAAGGCATTTTCTTTGATGGCTTGATAAATACCGTCCAGATCATCGCTAACCGTGCTGAGATAACAGGACGAAAGCTGCGAATGCACCGTGCCGCTGTTAAACAAGGTCGGTGTAGAACTCATGAAATCGAAATTGGACAGCACGTTATAAAATTCGATGGCGCGGTCTTCCCGGTCAATCTCGTTAATCGCCAAACCCATCGCCACGCGCATGAAGAAGACTTGTGGCAGCTCAATACGTCGCTCTTCGATGTGCAAAAAGTAACGGTCGTAGAGGGTTTGCAAGCCAAGATAACCGAATTTGAAGTCCCTGTCCGGCTCAAATGCTTGACACAGCTTGGTCAAATCAAACTGAGCCAAACGCTTATCGAGTAAACCTGCATCTATGCCTGATTTGATATAGTGCGGAAAATAGTCGGCGTAGCGGGTTTGCATCGCAGCGTGGTTTACACTTTCGCCCAGCACTTCAGCGCGAACCATATCCAGCAACAAACGAGCGGTGACATAATTGTAAGCCGGTTCACGCTCAATCAGGCTGCGAGCAGAAAGGATCAAGGCGCGGCGAACTTCATTAAGCGAAATGCCGTCATAACAATCGCGCACCGCTTGCTCGACGACAATCTTGGGATTAACTTCAGTGCCTAAGTTCAGACAGGCTTCCGTCACCATGTCAATTAGCTTGGCAATATCCAGTGGCTGCCTGTTGCCATCAACAGTAATATGCAATTGGGGCGTATCGTGTGGCTGGCTGGTACGCTCTGCGGTACGTTTTTCCCGGTAAAGGACGTAGGCTTTTGCCACGTCATGCTCACCGGAACGCATTAACGCTAATTCAACCTGATCCTGAATATCTTCAATATGCACCGAGCCGCCGGATGGTAAGCGGCGCATTAGTGCGGTGACAACCGTCTGAGTCAGTAGCATCACTTGTTCGCGCATTCGGCTGGATAGAGCGGCTTGGCCATGCTCCACCGCCAAAAACGCCTTGCTCATGGCAATAGAGATTTTTTCAGGGTTAAATGCGACGGCGGCACCATTGCGACGGATCACTTGTAAGCTAGGGCTGGTGGCGGGGTGTTGCCTAGGTTGTGACAATGCGTCGATGGACGCTGTTGTATCAATATAGTACATGGATAGCTCCTTAAGATTAGGAGCGGGAATGACTTCAAAAAAGACGCAACATTTCAGGTGCTTTTAAAACTCGGTTTTCAAAGCTTACCGGTAATTATTCACTGAACTGAGCGCCAGTCTTAAAGACCAGCATGGCGGAAAGTAATGAGTTGACACAAAGTCGCAACGAATTATAGTCCATCTGCCGAGGACACCCCGCCTCAAACGTGTTGAAAAATATACGGCAGGTCTCCTGGCTTTCGGGTCATTGTATATCGTCGGCCTTCCCAAGTCAGCGTTCACGACTCAGTGGCGGGGTTGACGACATACTCTCCGATTACAGTTGCGGGGGCAGCTTTGGCATTTAGATTATTAATTAATCACCAAATTCCCTTTTATCTCAGCTCAAGAAATCAGCATGAGAACCGTATGGTAGTTAATGTAGCATCCGTAATGAAGGGATGTAAATAAGAAACACTATATATTGATAAATTATATTAATATACGTCTATATATAGTGCTTGAAAGGATGGTGTTAATTTGACGTTACTGCTCGATAAATTTAACCTTTGCATCATTTGGAAGTTTTTAGCCTACGTTTCCTCCCACATCTTGAGGTAATACCTGCCGTAAAATTCTTAACGGGGTTTATATTCCGAATTCTGTGTTGACCCCTACAAACACTTTCGCTCCAAGGCCGATCTGATGGCCGAAGCGGCAGTTTTGCAGAGCCTGACAATCAACGGCGGCTTAGACCTTGATGCGTTCGTCAAGCTTTACATGTTCCGGGAACACCGTGATGCCCGTAGCGTGGACTGCACCGTGGCGATGCGGCACGTCAATCTGAGGACATCAAGGCGACGTTTGCGGAGGGAATCGAGAGAGCAGCCTGACCGCGCATTTCAGCTCCAAGGCACAACGGTGGGCGCACTCGATCAGAACGAGGTACGGGAAAAGATGATCAATACATTTGCTCATGTGGTAGGTGAATTGGTGTTGTCGCGAGCCTGCCCGGATGACTCGCCGTTGGCAGATGAGATTCTGGAGGTGTGCCGCAAGCGGATTCTTACGACACTACAACCGAAAGAGGAGGGGTGACTGTGGTCATTTACAATCTAGATAATCTGGTGCCGAGGCTGCGACTTAGTATCAGTACGCGAATCCGTATCGACGAGGATCGGATCAAGACATTTGCCTCCGAGTTCGATCCTCGGCTATTTCATCTTGAAGAAGGCTTGGCAAGCACTTCGATCTTCGGCGGATTGGCGGCGAGTGGTTGGCATACTGCTGCCATCAACGCTTGCTCAAATAGCCGGCCTTGAAGCACAACTGCAAGAACTCGAAGCCGCCCAGTGCAAAAAATATTTCAGGAGCAAGTATATTGCAGGTAAAAAGCCGCGATCCGCGCCGTGGTTTGTGGATTGGGTGGTGTTTTTCGAAATGGGCGACCGCTGGTTGTGGGGAATTATAACGGCTTGGTTGTGCATTCAATTACAACGCGGATTGTTACAAACTTGAGAATTTTCTACTTCTTTAGTCAAAAGATAAAACCATGAATTTTACAATCGATAACATATTGTTAATATCCAATAGGTTATAAAAACTGATTGGCGAATTTGAAATCGATATTTCGGCTGTAAGCCGCTAATACCAAGGGTTACAGGGATGTAATGGAACAAACCGTCTTATTGGTCAAATAACCCCGTCTTGAAATGCTTGGTTGGCGGAGAGAAAGGGATTCGAACCCTTGATACGTTGCCGTATACACACTTTCCAGGCGTGCGCCTTCGACCGCTCGGCCACCTCTCCTCATATTTGATTGCTTGCCAAACCTAGTATTTACTCAGTTGGGCAAGGGCGGCAAGGATAAGCCAGTTTTCTGTTTGTTGCAATGACTTTCGTTTTATAAATTTTCTTAACATTTCATGTTTCTTAATTAAGAAACACCTATAACCAAATATAAACAATGATTTATATATTGTTATTTAGCATGTAGCAAATAATCGCTTTTTTAAGCTGATTGTTGGTTTTCAAGTTCATCCCAACGGTGATAGACCTCTTCCAATTTGGCTTCGGCAGTTTGTAGCTCTGCAAGGGTTTGCGACACCATTGATTGGTCATTTTTATAAAAATCAGCGGCGTTAATCAGCTGATTTAATTCAAATTGAAGTTTTTCAAGCTGATTAATTTGGTCTGGTAAGTCGTTAAGTTCTTGCTGTTCTTTAAAACTCAGCTTTTTTTTGCTTGGATTTTTTGTAGATAAGTCCTGCTTTTCATTAAATGCTGCTGGTTTTCTTTGGCTTTCAAGCTTTTTTTTGTCAGCTTCACTTTTAAGGAGGCCTTGTTTATAACTTTGCCAGTCGCTAAACCCCCCAACAAACTCATCCACACTTCCCGAGCCATCTAACACGAAAACACTAGTGACTACGTTATCCAGGAATGCTCGGTCATGGCTTACCAATAACAAAGTGCCTGTATAATTGACCAATTTTTCTTCAAGCAACTCAAGTGTTTCCAAATCTAGGTCGTTAGTGGGTTCGTCCATGACCAGTACATTGGCAGGTTTAGTCAGTAGCCGTGCTAATAAAAGTCGATTTTTTTCACCGCCTGACAAGCTTTTAACCGGTGACCTTGCTCTTGCTGGTGCAAACAGAAAATCAGCCAAGTAAGACATAACATGGCGTTTGTTAAAGGCTATTTCGACAAAATCATTCCCATCGGCGACAGTATCAGCAACCGTCATATCGGGATCAAGTTGGTCGCGTAGCTGGTCAAAATAAGCGATTTCTAAGCGAGTCCCGTGCTCTACATTACCGCTAGTTGGATCCAATTGCTTGAGTAACAGCTTGAGCAAGGTAGTTTTCCCCGCACCATTCGCGCCAATAAGACCTATCTTGTCACCGCGCTGAATCAGCGTGGTAAATTGCGTAATTAGTTGTCGCTCTGGATAGTTAAAACTAATATCTTTAACTTCAATAACTTTTTTACCCGACGCATCACCGCTTGCTAAACCCAATTTGCTAGTGCCTTGCTGAAGGCGACGTTGCGCCCGTTCTTTACGTAATGCTTCAAGTGCCCTTACACGACCTTCATTCCTGGTGCGACGGGCTTTTACGCCCTGCCTTATCCAAACTTCTTCTTGCGCCAGTTTTTTGTCAAATTCAGCATTTTGGTTAGCTTCATCTTCTAAAGCCGCGGCTTTACGTCGAAGGTAATCATCATACGTACCTTGCCACGACACTAAGTTGCCTCGATCAAGGTCGATAATACGGGTTGCCAGCTTTTGTAAAAATGCCCTGTCATGAGTAACGAAAAGCACTGCGCCATCGAAGTTGAGTAATTGTTCTTCCAGCCAAGTAATACTCTCAAAATCAAGATGGTTAGTCGGCTCATCCAGTAATAAAACTTGTGGTTCGATGACCAGCGCCTTTGCTAAGGCAACGCGGCGCTTCCAACCGCCAGATAAATCCTTAATCTTTGTATCAGCGGGTAAATCCAGTTTAGTCAAGGTTGATTCAATTTTGGTGTTGAAATGCCAGCCATGCAGGGCTTCGAGTTTATGCTGTAAATCCCCTAGTTCTTGTAGTGCTTTGGGGTCATGGTAGTCCATGCTTAACGATAACGCGTGATAACGGGTAATTATCGCGCCTAATTCACCCAAACCGCTTGCCACAGCATCGTAAATAGTGGACTCATCAGGTAAGTTGGGCGATTGCTCAAGCCAAGCCAACCTTAATTCGGGTTGTTTCCAGATTTCACCACCATCAGGCAAAACATTGCCAGCGATGATTTTCATTAAGGTAGACTTTCCTTCGCCATTACGGCCTAGTAAACCAACACGTTCACCCATATCTAGCTGGAAGTTTTCTTTGTTTAGTAGGGCGTGGGTGCCATAAGCAATGGATATGTTGGATAGACGCAGTAAAGGCATATTGAATGAAGGAATACTTAAGTGTTATGAGAATTTTGTGAAAAACATTACGATAATTGTAAAGCATACCGATAATAAAAATTGGAATAATCAATATATGTACAATACGTTCGTTACATATTATCCGTAATGTATTTATTTATCGGATTCGCCTCAGCTTACCTATTTTAACGGTTTGCTTGTTATAATGGGAACCATTGATAATATTCATTCTGATCGAGAGAGTTAATGATTCAAGGTAGTATCGTCGCATTAGTCACACCCATGGATGAAGCCGGTGCGGTAGACTATGACAGTCTAAAAAAATTAATCGAATTCCATGTTGCACAAAATACCGATGCACTTGTGGCCGTTGGTACCACAGGAGAATCAGCAACGCTGAATGAAGATGAGCATTGTGCAGTAGTTAGAGCCTGCATCGATTATGCAGGCGGCAGAGTTCCTATTATCGCAGGAACCGGATCCAATTCGACAACCGAAGCTATCAGTTTAACCCGCCGTGCCAAAGAAGTTGGTGCTGATGCCTGTTTGATCGTAACCCCATATTACAATAAGCCTACTCAGGAAGGTTTATATCTGCACTATAAAGCGATTAGCGAAGCAGTCAATATTCCGCAGATTTTATATAACGTACCCGGTCGTACGGCTTGTGACATGTTACCCGAAACTATAGTCAGGCTATCAAAACTGGGCAATATTGTTGGGATAAAAGAAGCCACCGGTGATTTATCTCGAATCAAAACCATTAGAGAGTCAACCTCGCCTGATTTTGCCATCTACAGCGGCGATGATGCCACCAGCCGGGAATGCTGCTTAATGGGCGGTAACGGTACCATCACCGTTACCGGTAATGTTGCCCCCAGATTAGTACATGATATGATTATGGCGGCGATTAGCGGCGATTCTGGCAAAGCACTTGAACTTGATCATAAATTAACCGGGTTACATGAGCATTTGTTTATCCAAGCAAATCCGATCCCAGTCAAATGGGCTGTGGCAGAAATGGGATTAATGAGGAAAGGGATTCGGTTGCCACTTACTTGGCTAAGCCCAGATTGTTCTGATAAAGTCCGAGAAGCCATGCAACAAGCCGAGATTAACGTTTGAATATCATGAATATTATAATTAGGTTTTGTTTGTTCAGTTTAGTTGCTAATGATTTGTTGGGATGTAGTTATCTTGAAAAAGCTTTTCCAGATAAAGAGCGGGACTATCAGTACACTACCGAAATACCAACACTTAATTGGCCGGCAGAATTAAGAAAAAACCAGCAGTCAGACAATGCTGCTGCAACAACTACTGCTAATACTACGGGGACTGAAGTATCTGCGTCTTCTGAAAACACCTCGGATAAAAGTTCACTGGTTGACCCCGCAGCAGCTAACGCTACCCAGGTCGAAGCCCGTAACAGTGAAACGGATGATCGTGTGATAGTATCATCGGTAGAAATCATCAAATACGACGACGGTGAAAGCCGCCTACGTCTAGGCGCTGGTTTTGAGAAAGCTTGGCGGGTAGTGAATAAAGCCTTGAGCCGTAATTCAATTGAGGTAACCGAGCGAAATCACGGCCAAGGTCAATTTTCTATTCAGTATGATCCTGATGAAAAGCAAGCTAAAGACGATTCGTTTCTCGATGAGTTAGCTTTTATTTTTCAAGGTATTAACACTAACGATGAAAAATATCTGCTAAAGCTAGACGAAAACAAACAAGGAACAGATTTGTCCGTGTTAAACGAAGAACATCTGCCCGTCTTGAAAAATGATGCGGCTTTACGGTTGCTTAAATTATTAGCTGATACAATTAATGCTGATCTTTCCAAGCAGGTAGATAAGCCATCGGGTTCTATTGAAAATCTAAAATAAATGCTTTGCTGCTGACAATAGAAATTTATGTTGGCAATATTAAATACCACAGCGCCATTCAAGCTTTTTAATATAAAACTCGCGCAAGATCTGAGGTAATCTTAATGGATTACCTTAAGGTTAATTTTAATTAATACAATTAAATATTTCATGCTTACTTTTCCTGGTTCTTCCGCCTTATCGTCATTTCGTATCAATAGATTATTAGCGCAACTACAGACGATTGAGCCTAGCTTAACGGCTGTCACCGCCCGATTTACCCACTTTGTCGATGTCAAACAATATCCGGCTGAATCCGAAGCTTCCTTGTTAACTGAATTGTTGGCTTATGGGTCAAAAGAGGTTTTAAGCGAAAGTATTGGTGAAAAAATTTTAGTTGTCCCTCGTTCTGGAACTATTTCGCCGTGGTCCAGTAAAGCAACTGAGATTGCACAGCGTTGCGGTTTGACTTCGGTTAGATGCGTTGAGCGCGGTATTGAATATACGCTGACCGCGAGCGAAAAATTATCTGATGACAATAAAAAGTGTTTATCCGTTTTATTACATGACCGGATGACCCAATCAGTGTTCTTTGATGCGCTTTCATCCGATTTCTTCGCCGAACATCAACCTAAACCTTTACAACAAGTTGATGTGATTACTCAGGGCAGGGCGGCGTTAGTTAGGGCTAATATTGAATTAGGGATGGCATTGTCTGATGACGAAATTGACTATCTTTTCACCAGTTTTAATGCTTTAGGAAGGAATCCAACTGATGTAGAACTGATGATGTTTGCCCAGGCTAATTCTGAGCATTGTCGCCATAAAATATTTAATGCGGATTGGACAATAGATGGTGTATTACAAGGGCAAACTCTTTTCGGTATGATCCGGAATACATTTAATAAGAGTCCTGAGAGGGTTTTGTCAGCCTACAGCGATAATGCCGCTGTAGTTGAAGGTTGTGACACGCAAGTTTTTATTCGTAATCCAATGACTGGTGAATACGGCTATTGCGGTGAAAAATCGCATCTGCTGATGAAGGTTGAAACCCATAACCACCCTACCGCTATTTCACCTTTCCCAGGCGCAGCGACCGGCTCGGGTGGTGAAATACGTGATGAAGGCGCAACGGGGCGAGGTTCGGCAACTAAGGCTGGCTTAACTGGTTTTTCAGTATCACACTTAAAAATCCCTAATTTTTCTCAGCCTTGGGAAGATGATAACGGTAAACCAGAACGGATTGCTTCTGCCTTGCAGATTATGTTGGAAGGCCCGCTTGGCGGTGCAGCGTTCAACAACGAATTTGGTCGGCCAAATCTTGCCGGTTATTTTCGCACATTTGAGCAGCCGGTTACCGGTGTTAATAACCAGTACATTGGTTACCACAAGCCTATCATGATTGCGGGCGGCATGGGCTCAATCCGTCCCATGCTGGTAGATAAACAACCTATTCCGCCAGGTGCGTTAATTATTGTTTTGGGCGGCCCTGCGATGTTGATTGGCTTAGGTGGTGGCGCGGCTTCTTCGCAAATATCCGGATCAAGCTCAGAAGACCTTGATTTTGCCTCCGTCCAACGCGAAAATCCTGAAATGCAGCGACGTTGCCAGGAAGTAATTAACCACTGTAATGCGTTAGGTGATAGCTCACCGATTATATCTATCCATGACTTAGGTGCAGGTGGATTATCGAATGCTGTACCGGAAATCATTCACGATTGTGGTAGAGGTGGACGATTTGAATTAAGGGATGTTAAAAATGCAGACCTTGGCATGTCGCCCATGCAAATATGGTGTAACGAAGCCCAAGAACGTTTTGTGCTGGCTATAAAGCCTCAAGCACTGGAAATGTTTACTCAATTTTGTGAGCGCGAACATTGCTTATTTGCGGTTATCGGACAGGCAACCGAGCAGGAACATCTGCAACTTAACGATATCTTGTTAGGGGATAAACCGATTGATTTACCGATGTCGGTACTCTTTGGCAAGCCTCCGAAAATGCATCGGGACGTTACACGGCTTAAACCAACAAATAATAAGCTCGACTTCAGCGAGGTTAATTTGGATGATGCCGTAAAACGGGTTTTGTCATTTCCCGTTGTGGCAGACAAAAGCTTTTTAATACACATTGGCGACCGTTCAGTAACCGGTTTAGTCGCACGGGATCAGATGGTTGGCCCGTGGCAAGTGCCGGTAGCTGATGTTGCCGTAACTGCTTCTGGATTTTATGCCGTCAACGGCGAAGCCATGGCAATGGGGGAACGTACACCTATTGCTGCTATTAATGCGCCCGCTTCCGGACGGATGGCAATCGCTGAAGCCATAACCAATATTGCGGCGGCTAAAATCGAATCGCTAAGCGACATAAAGCTTTCTGCTAATTGGATGGCAGCGGCAGGTTATCAAGGTGAAGATGCTGCTTTATTCGACACTGTAAACGCCGTTGGTATGGAGTTATGTCCGCAACTTGGAATTGCAATCCCGGTCGGTAAAGACTCACTTTCCATGAAGACTGTTTGGCAAGATGGCAACACAAACAAAACCATGAGTGCGCCGTTATCATTAATCATAACGGCTTTCGCGCCAGTGACTGATATAACTAAAACCTTAACGCCGCAATTACAGGATGTTGCCGATAGCGTATTAATTCTCGTTGATTTAGGGTGTGGGCAAAACCGTTTAGGTGGCAGCGTATTAGCACAAGTTTATCGGCAGTTGGGTGACGAATCGCCTGATCTCGATAACCCTGACTTACTTAAAGCATTTTTTAAATCCATCCAAACACTCAAGAGCCAAAATAAAATCTTGGCGTATCATGACCGTTCGGATGGTGGTTTGCTGGCTACCGTTTCTGAAATGCTGTTTGCCAGCCGCTTAGGTATTAACATTAATATTGATAATCTCGGTAGCGATATTCTGGCAGTGTTGTTCAGTGAAGAATTAGGAGCAATATTACAAGTTAACAAACAGGATACAGATGAAATTATCGCCAATTTTAATCTGGCGGGCTTAGCCAATCATGTCCACATCATTGGTCAAATAGCAACCGGACAACAGTTAACTATCCATCATGAAGATAAGCTTATCTATTTTGCAACTCGGGCAGAACTACAATACCTTTGGTCAGAAGTCAGCTACCGTATGCAGGCACTGCGTGATAACCCGGACTGCGCACGTCAGCAATTCGAACAGATGGCCGATGACAACGATCCTGGTTTACATGCCAAGTTAACCTTCGATGTCACTAAAGACATTACTGTGCCGTTCATCCACAGCGCAAAACCCAAAGTCGCAATCTTGAGGGAACAAGGCATTAATGGCCATGTCGAAATGGCCGCAGCGTTTGATCGGGCGGGCTTTGCCGCAATAGATGTGCACATGAGTGATATTATCCATGGTCGAGTTAAACTTGCCGATTTTATTGGTTTGGTTGCTTGTGGTGGTTTTTCTTACGGTGATGTACTCGGCGCTGGCGGTGGTTGGGCTAAATCAATTTTATTTAACGCCCGTGCCAGGAACGAGTTTGCCGCTTTCTTTTCGCGGCAAGATAGCTTCGGTTTAGGTGTATGTAACGGGTGCCAAATGATGTCTGGGTTAAAGTCTATCATCCCCGGCGCAGACTATTGGCCACAGTTCGTACGCAATACGTCAGAACAATTCGAAGCGCGGGTGGCGATGGTACAAGTGCAGCCATCGCCGTCTATTTTATTTGCAGATATGGTGGGTTCACGGTTACCTGTGGTGGTTGCACATGGTGAAGGTCGAGCGGTATTTGCAAAAGGGTTTTCGCCAGAAACGATTACACAAAATGTAGCTTTAAGTTACATAGATAACTATGGTGCCACTACTGAGCAGTTTCCAGCTAATCCCAATGGTTCACCATTCGGTATAACTGGATTGACGACAACCGATGGACGCTTTACTATCATGATGCCGCATCCTGAAAGGTGTTTTAGGACAATCCAAAACTCATGGTATCCGCAAGATTGGCAAGAATATGGCGGCTGGATGCATTTCTTCAGAAATGCCAGGGTTTGGGTGGGTTAATTCCAAGTAGACTTGTACTGAGATAATGCTAATGAGTGAGACGCCACTACATACCCACGTGTATCGAAAGCTTTTTTTTCATTTGAGTATTTTAGGTATAGCAGTAAGCATCTTTGTGGGTTTCTACGATGTAATTTTTCACACTATTTTAGAAACACTCCATTTCTTTGCTGAAATCATTGAGGAATCGCTTGACCATTTTATAGAACATCAATTTGAGACAGATCTGCATGAGACTCAAATAATTGTTTTCTATATCATGCTCGTGGTTGGCGGCATCTTCATTTATTTTATTTGGAAAATGCTTGTTGAACTGGTTAAGAGCTTAAAATTTGATGTGAGTACAGATTGGGTGAATTTTAAAATCGCGGTTTCCAGCGATTGGCAACACCTCTCCACAACAGAAAAAATTGTCGGTATTTTTCTGTTTTTTATAATAAATTATCTCTTGTCATTTTTTATTTTTTGAAAGCTTGCAAATAAAATCATTAATCGGAACGATATGGAAACCATTAAAGTGCTGTTTGTCTGTATGGGTAATATTTGTCGCTCACCCACTGCGGAAGGCGTGTTTACAAAGCTAATAACCGATAAAAAACTCACCCCAAAATTTACTATAGATTCGGCAGGCACCCATGCTTATCATGTTGGTAAGCCACCGGATGAACGGTCGAAAGAAGCCGCTGCAAAACGTGGGGTGGAAATCCAACAGTTACGTGCCCGAAAAATTCATAGTAGTGATTTTGAATATTATGATCATATCCTGGTAATGGATGACGATAATTTTGCTATTGTCATCAATGATTGCCCGCAAGAACATCGGCATAAAATCAGATACTTCCTCGATTTCGCACCCCATTTAGGAATCAAAGAAGTACCTGATCCCTATTATGGTGGTAAGACTGGGTTTGAGCAGGTTTTAGATATGGTGGAAGACGCATCTTTAGGTTTCCTGGAAACCCTTCAGCGTTCTGGCCAACTTAACTAGACACAAAAATGGCAATTATCGAAAATACGCTAAGTTATTATGATAATGATGTTGAATTGGAGGCCTATTATGCCTTTGATGATGCCGTCATAGAAAATAGACCTGCCGTGCTGATTTCGCACACTTGGGCCGGACGCGATAACTTCGTCGCTGAAAAAGCAAAGAAATTAGCTGGGTTAGGTTATGTGGGTTTTGCCCTAGATATGTATGGAAGAGGTGTGCTCGGCAGGAATGCTGAAGCAAATGCCACACTAATGCAGCCATTTATGGAAGATCGCCAGAAATTACAACAACGGATAACGGTTGCCTTGTCCGCTGTTAAGCAACTCGAGTGGGTTGATAAGGACAACATAGCGGCAATTGGGTTTTGTTTTGGCGGTTTATGCGTACTTGATTTAGCTAGAAGTGGCGCAGATATAAAAGGTGTTGTGAGTTTTCACGGATTGCTAAATTCGCCAGGCAACAGCCCGGATAATAAAATCAAAGCCAAAGTGCTTGCTCTACATGGTAACGACGATCCTCTTGCCCCGCCCCAACAAGTCCTAGCATTTCAAGAAGAAATGACGCAAGCCGGCGCAGATTGGCAATTTGTAAGTTATGGGCATACTTTGCATGCCTTTACTAACCCCGTTGCTAATGATCCCAATGGTGGTTTTCTTTATCAAGCCAATGCAGACCGTCGGTCTTGGTTGGCGATGAAAAATTTTTTCCAGGAAATTTTTAATTAGCTGATTTAATTATGGTAATTTTATGGACAGATGCACTGATATTTTTGTTACTTATAACCACTATCGCGTTTGGCTATTTATTACATGATAAAGATCATATCCAGCGGCCGCTAAAAAAAATAAGCAGGAGCAAGGTCGGCATGGTTTCGATGGTGATCTTGCTTTTCTTTTTAACCATTGGCCTTTTGGACTCCATCCATTTCAAATCGAAGCAGCAAAACAGCAATGAGATTATTAGTCTACTCGACACCTTTACAAAGCAACTGAAGGAACATACCGAAAAAACCTATTCTGCCCCTTTTGCTGCCACACTGTATAGTAAGGAGATGGCTCCAGGTAGTAATGGGCAAATAACCTGGAGCTATCCACGCTTACAATATGGTGGGGAACACCTCTTGAATCCGGAGCAAGATATTGCAATGGATGTAATAACTAAAACTGCCCTAGGGCTTTTCAAGGGTAGCCTCTTATTTTTCGCATTAATGTGCTTATGGTTTGGTTTAAGCAAGTTACTCGTTGGTGGGTATCCCAGGTTTTTTGCTTTGAACTCAGTGTTATTAGCCTTATTTATTCTGGTTACCCTAAGTTACACCTTATGTTATCTTTCTAATTACTATCACGTATTGGGCACAGATAAGGTGGGTGAAGACGTTTTCTACCAAGCGATTAAAAGCATCCGCACCGGACTGGTTATCGGGACATTAACTACACTTATCATGTTACCTTTAGCGGTTTTATTTGGCATTCTTGCCGGATTTTTCCAGGGTTGGGTTGACGACTTAATCCAGTATTTGTACACCACACTAAATTCGATACCTGGAGTATTATTAATTGCAGCATCCGTTTTGATGGTGCAGGTGTATATGTCAAATCATGAATCAGAATTTACCAGCGTAGTTGTCCGCGCCGATATGCGCTTGCTTTTTTTATGTATGATCCTCGGTGTTACCAGTTGGACTGGCTTATGTCGCTTGTTAAGGGCAGAAACCTTGAAACTCCGGGAAATGGAATATGTGCAAGCGGCGCGGGCATTAGGCGTTAAGCAGCCCACGATTTTGCTACGGCACATTTTGCCCAATGTAATGCACATCGTGTTAATTTCTGTCGTGCTTGATTTCAGCTCACTGGTATTAGCCGAAGCGGTGCTGTCGTATATCAATATTGGTGTTGACCCCACTATGTACAGTTGGGGCAATATGATTAACGGGGCACGTTTGGAAATGGCACGCGAGCCTATTGTCTGGTGGTCCCTAAGCGCTGCATTTGTGTTTATGTTTATTTTGGTGCTAGCGGCTAATTTATTTGCCGATACTGTGCAAGATGCCTTTGATCCGCGTAGTGCCGCATAACTAATATTGCTATGAAACTCATCAGTAACCAGATTAATCCTGCCAAACTATTACTTAGCAAGTGGACATCGGCCATCCCTCAAATGAAGGAAAAGCACTTTTTGGTCACTGATATAATCCGTGATGTTGATAACAACATTACCGGTTGTGTGTTAGAAGCCGTACTCACCAACCGACAATATGAAATCGATTGGAAAGTATTACAAAATAAATCCCAGTGGTTAGTTGGTTGGCTCTAACCCACCACAGCCCCAGTTATGACTAAACCCCTTTTAACCGTTGACAATCTTAGCGTTAGTTTTAATCACGCGCATAAGGTGGTTGATGATATTAGTTTTAGCATAAATTCAGGGGAAACCTTCGCTCTAGTCGGCGAATCAGGCTCTGGAAAATCAATATCCGCCCTATCTGTATTAAGGCTATTGCCTAATAATGCACATCTGGAAGCGAATACGATCAAGCTGGATGATGTTAACTTAATGCAGCTTTCCGAGTTGGACGTGTGCAAGCTACGTGGTCGGCGTATCGGGATGATTTTTCAGGAGCCGATGTCATCGTTAAATCCGGTAATGACTATTGGGCAACAAATAGCCGAAGCAATCGATACCCACGCCGATTTGGCTAAAACCGCAATTGATCACCGCGTCGTGGAATTATTAGGGCAAGTTGAAATTCCTAATCCTGAAAGCAGGGTTAACGACTACCCACATCAATTATCCGGTGGACAGCGCCAGCGGGTGGTTATTGCGATTGCTCTAGCAGGTAATCCTGATTTGCTGATTGCCGACGAGCCGACAACATCCTTGGATGTTACCGTACAAGCACAAATCATTGGGTTGATAAAAAATATCCAGCAGCAAACTGGCATGGCACTTTGGTTTATCAGTCATGATTTAGCGCTGGTATCCCAAATCGCTGATCGTGTTGCCATTATGGAACGAGGAAAAATCGTAGAGCAGGGCAGGGCTGACGATATCTTCAAAAATCCGCAACATCCTTATACCCAAAAATTAATCAACGCACTTCCATTGTTGCAAAGTTGCTTATCGCACACCCAGCAAAGTAGCCAGCCATTATTACAAGTACAAGATTTCACTTGTTATTACCCGATCAGAAAAGGTCTATTTAAGCGCGTCGTAGACCATGTCCGTGCTGTTGATGGCGTAAGTTTCCATATCCAAGAAGGGAAAACCTTGGCTTTAGTTGGCGAGTCAGGCTGTGGTAAAACTACATTAGGCAAAAGCTTACTCGATCTTATCCCCAGAACTTCGGGAACAGTAACCATTAACGGTGTTGAATTAAGCGCTTTAACCGGCGAAAAACTTCGGGAGTACCGGACAAATATACAAATTATTTTTCAAGATCCTTTCTCTTCAATGAATCCGAGAATGCTTGTGGGTGATATTGTTGGCGAAGGCTTAAGGGCATTACATCCAAAAATTGGAGCGGCAGAACGCAAAAACCGGGTTGATAGCTTATTAAGGCAAGTCGGATTGCCAGAGGATGCCGCACTACGTTATCCACATGAGTTTTCCGGTGGACAAAGGCAACGAATTTGTATCGCCAGAGCATTGGCTGTAATGCCAAAGTTAATAGTTTGTGATGAACCTACGAGTGCATTAGATGTTTCTGTGCAGGCGCAAATTATAAAGCTACTAAAAACCTTACAGCACGAACAAGGCATTAGCTATTTGTTTATTACCCACGATCTGGCTGTTGTCGCCGAAATTGCCGATGATGTCGCCGTGATGAAACAAGGCAAAATAATTGAGCTCGGGCAGGTCGCGCAAGTCCTATACAACCCGCAACATGAGTACACCAAAAAACTGTTAGCGGCTGTGCCTGTATTGTCCTAACTTGGGTTACTTAGTGCCCGATATAGGTATGCGAACTTCTGACGGTACTTAGTGCCGCAACGACAGTAAATAACTATTTAGATTAGTTGCCTTGTTATCCAACCCTAATTTTTTACGGATATGTTTGCGGTGGACATTAACAGTTTCTTTCGAAATATTTAATGTTAAAGCAATATCTTTAGAGTTAAGTCCTTGCCGAATCAAGGAGCTTACTTGGTTTTCAGCAGGGGATAACTGTTGATAAGCAGCAATCAGGTTAGGGTTATTCTCATTGGAGAGCAATAAATTCTGAAGATTAGTTTCGATAATTTTAAGTAACTGGTTGCTTTGATCCTCATTTATAGCCGGTGCTTTCAACTTTTCCAGAAAGGGTAGGACGCTAGTCTCAATAAGGTTAAGTGCTTTATCAAGAGCATGTTGATCGCTATTTTTTTTGATATTTTCTTTTGTGGTTGCTACTTGCTCTTGTAGGCATTGGTAGGCACTCAGCAAGTCACTTTCGTTCTGCTTTTGGTGGGTAATATCTCTTATGATATTAGAAATGCCAATAATACGGCCGCATTCATCATTAATGCGCGAAGCGGTAATGGAAACATCAACTAATCTTCCATCTTGATGTTTACGCTGGGATTCAAAGTGATGGTCAAATTCGGCGGCATCCCTTAATTTTTCAAAAATGCACCATTCCTTATCAAATAGGTTTTCCGGAATAAAAAACATGACGGATTGGCCAAGGGCATCATCCACGGTATAACCGAACATGTTTTCCGCCGCGAGATTCCAGCTAGTAACAGATTGGTCTAATAGCGATATTGTAATAATTGCATCATCGGTACATTTTACTACGGCGGCAAGCAATGCCAAATCCTGTAAAGAGTGCTTGTTTTCGTTTTTATCAGAAATCATACCTGATACATCTACGGCATTATTTTTACCATCTATCATACAAATATCATCAGTTGCAACTTAAACGGTGGTTATGTCAAAGCAATATCATATTGCTTATAGTAGTTACGTTTTTGCTAAATACTAGTGCGGCATTCACTCTTACTTTGCGCTATGTCAGTACATGTTAACAAAGGTTAGTTTAACGGATCATTAAGCAGGTGCGTTTATCAGGATCGCTGCTTTAGGTGCATTTCTTACTGCTTAAGACATTATGATTTGCAAGTTAATTCCCATTTCTTAAAGAATAGTTCAATTAAATAAGCAAGTTACGTCTTTTATATTTCCCAGCTGACTAAAATTATGCGTTTGACTAACGCCTGGAAATAGGTTGCATATCGATCTATCAACTCACTATATCTGTTAAATAACCAATAAATAACCATTAATTAACCAAAAATTAACTACTAATTAAACAGCATATTTTTATTTTTTAGTTATATTAAGCACAGATTAAATACTGCTCATGTGTCTAATCAGGAATGATTAACAATTCGCAGGATTGAATTGAACAGTGATGCAGAAGTCCCGAGCACACTGTTAGCTTGACATAAGATCGCGTGATTTATATAGGGGCTTCTACTTATATGAATTAATTGAAAAAATCTGAAAAATGTCCGGCTAAATGGAGGTTTAACCAAGTGGGACAGCAAGTAAACCTTAGTTAAGTTGTAAACCAGAAGGGTTTTGCATATTGACTGCCCAGCGCAATTTTACAGCCTATTAATTCAACAACGGAGAAATAAAATAGAGTAATGAATTAGTTAAAGGAAAAATAAGCCATTCAAAACATGGATATATAGAACGTTTCTTTTAGATTAAATTATATTTTTGTTGAAGATAAAACGTTATAAACCCATGATTTGGTGATAAATATAATAAATAATCATTGGATACCAATATTATGAAACCACCTATTTCAGCAGTTGTTGGAATATTTAAAGAGAGAAAACAAGGGAAGACATTGAAATCAAATCCACGTGTTTCAAAACTTTCATCCGTAATAGTTTCAGCTTTATTGTTGGGAGCAGCGCAAGCAGCCTCAGCCTTGACAACTTTTACCTTAACTTTAGCCCCGATTGGACCAATTGGAGCGGGTATTAACACCAACATAACTTACACAGCTACCCTAACTGAAACCGGAACGACGGCATCAATATTCACTACGACTGTAGGCAAAACATTACCTACAGGCATGACTATGGTTGCAGCAGCATCCGGTAGTGTAGCTTCCGGTTTCACCTGCACAGGAACAACATCTGTATCCTGTAAAAGGACAAAATCGATACCCCGTAACATCCCGGTATCCTTTCCTATTGTGCTGACTTCAACCACAACGGGCACCAAATCAGTAAGTATGACTGTTTCTGGTGGTGGCATGTTAATCCCCCTTTCGGTTACGTCTAATGCCGTATCTACTGTGATTAGCACCTTACCGCCACCGACGCTCTCGCTATCTTTGGCGGGCCCTGTGAATGGCATGGTCGGAACGCCATATGCTTATACCGCAACAGTTGCTAATACGTCAGCTAACGCAACAATAGGAACAACTGTCCTTAAAAGCACACTACCCGCCGGTTTGACTTTTGTGCCTGCCGGTTCAGGTTCTGCGGGTGGTTTTACGTGTACGGCCGCATTACAAGTCGTCACGTGTAACCGGGCGACCAGTATTCCAGCGAATACCGCTGATGTAGTGACTTTAAAGGTCAATCCTACGACAGCTGGTGCCAAACTAACGAGTGCAAACGTATCTGGAGGCGGTTCTGTTGGAACAGTAACGTCCACGTCTGTCACCACGACAGTGGTTGCTGCACCAGACTTATCGCTTCAACTTAGAACGCCTACACCTGCTTTGCAGGCAACCGTTATGAGCCAGCTTGAAGTGCGGTTAAATAATATCGGAAGCATTGCGAATGCCCCGATCAATCTTACCTTTACTATACCGGCTGGTGTAACTGCTCCCTTGAAGTTCTCAAGGATTGCCGATAGTTGGATATGTAAGACAACAGGTCAAATAGTGGCTTGTACCTATAATAAAAATTTGGCGGCAGGTGCGAATACCCGGTTACGAATTCCAGTTACGCCAGCTACTGCCGGTGTACTGGCATCGCCATTTATTGCATCGGTTGCACCCGTTGTAGGCGAAAGTAATGTGGCTAACAACGGTCCAGTCAATTTGGCGGTAACTACTGCAGTTACGGCGTTTGTGCCGAAAGTGGCTTTGGCTAACCCTTCGTACTCCTTCCCAGTGCTTGACCCTGCGGTTATCACTAAGTATGCGTTGCCGTTACCAAATCCTAATGCAGCGTTCTTTAAACATACGCCGAATACAACTACTGTAGTGGGTACTGACTCCTATAATCTGGATATTAAACAGGTTAAGTCGCAAATATTGCCACCAGGGTTTCCTGCGACCAATGTATTCGCGTACGGCGACCCTGCCCGTCCAGATACGTATTCTTATCCAGCACATACGATTGAAGCGCGTTCGACTAGTGTCAGCAATATTTCCGGTTTGGGTAAACCCGTTAAAGTCAAATATACGGATTCTCGCCCCGGTACTGCTCTGCATTTAGCGCCGATTGACCATACGATTCACGGCGCTATGGCAGGCAGGTTAACCGATCCGTTTGGTGTGTTAGGTCTTCCAGCTGGCACGCTGAATCCTGGTGCTATAGAGCCAGATATTCGGGGTGTGGCGCATTTACATGGCGCCCAAGTTATCGACCAAGCCAGTGACGGTTATTCAGAAGCGTGGTCTTCTCCTACCGGGGCAATTGGTGGCGCAACGTCAGCTAATCCTACTGTGCCGTTTAATGGAAACCCTTTCGATTACACCAATAATCAAGAAGCAACCGTGTTGTGGTATCACGATCATACGTTAGGCATGACCCGTAACAACGTTTATGCGGGTTTAGCTGGCTTGTACTTGATCCGTGACGATAACGAAATGGCGATGATTAATAACAATCAATTGCCATCGGGTGGCTATGAAGTGCCATTGGTCTTGCAAGATAAGATGTTTAAACCAACAGGAGAGTTAGCTTATCCTGATATTGATATCAATACTGGTTTAGGTTCTGCCGCAAATCCTAGTGCTAACCCAGAGTTTTTCGGAGATGTAATGGTAGTAAACGGAGTTGCCTGGCCTTACTTGCAAGTAGAGCCACGTAAATACCGTTTCCGTATATTAAACGGATCCAATGCGCGCTTTTACACGCTAACCATGCGAGTTGCAGGCACGGTTACGCCAGTATCATTCCAAGTGATTGGTACTGAGGGTGGCTTTTTGAACGGGCCAGTAACTACAACGTCACTGACTGTAGGTCCGGCTGAACGTTATGATGTGATTGTTGACTTTACTGCATTATTGGGTAAAAACATTACGATCAAAAACTCGGCGGGAATACCTTACGGTAGAACGTTGCCGTGTCCTGCTGTTGGAACATCAACAAACACGGGCGCTTGTGCCGCACCAGGTGCGGCACCTACGGTGGGCGTTACCGACCAAATCATGCAGTTCAGGGTTAACTTACCGTTAAATGCAGCAGTGCCTAATGCGGTAGTTCCAGCCACATTACGGACACCGATTTCTGCATTGGTTAATACAGTTGCGCCTCCTACCACAAGCCCAAATTACAATCCTATTCAACCAGCGCATCATCAAGTATTACTTGGCGAGCAAGCTGATGTATTCGGACGTGTAAATCCAATTTTGGGTACGGTAGATGATGGATTTTTAGACTGGACCAGCCCTATTACTGAGCAACCTAATGCGAATACGGTAGAAACCTGGGCTATTTTCAACAGTTCTGTTGATGCGCACCCAGTCCATCTTCACGACGGGGCGTTTCAAGTCATTGAACGGCAACCCTTTAGTGCTATTTTGTCAGCTACTGGTGCGTTGACTAACATATGTTATTCGGCAACACCACAAGTCCAAGGTAACCTAACGTGTCCGGCGGCCACCCCTGCAACACCAGCTTTAGTAACTGAAAAAGGTTGGAAAGAGACCGTAATTGCTTACCCTGCAGAAACACACATTCCCGCCGGTGCGCCTGGTGAGATTGTGCAAGGTCAGGTTACTCGAGTGCGGATGAAATTTGAAGGTGTAGGTCAATTCGTTTGGCATTGTCACATCACAGAGCATGAAGACCATGACATGATGCGGCCTATGATAGTGCATTAAACGTAAGGCTAATAAGTAACAAAGAACGCCAACTTTAGGATAGAAAAATCTTAGGGTTGGCGCAATTTTTAAAAATTTAGTGCAGTTTATTGTTCTGCAATAAGCTGCTTTAAAAAGGAAAGACTATGAAGACAGCTATAACTATTATTTGTTGCGTCTTATCTGTATCTGCATTCGCTGGAATAGATGCCCCTGTGGCAAACTATACGATAACTTCAACAGCGATTCAGCCTACTGATATTTTAGGCGAGTTAAACGATGATCCGGAACAGACCGCACTGCCGACATCTACCGAAAAAACAACGATTGATACTAATTTGACTACAAAAATTAATATCGTTAAGGGAGAGTGGAAGGGGCGGAAGGATTCGGCTATGAAACGGCAAAAGTCAGATGCTACGTTAAGAAGATAAGCTTATACCTTAAAACACAATGGAATTTACCCGTAGGCTTTAATTAATACTCACGTAAGTATTCCATAGTTTTGACAAGGATCGTAGTGATTTAACACTACGATCCTTTTTTGTTTATAAATTCCTACTTCACTACACAGACCCGAAGGGTTGCATCAGGTTTGATAAAATCTTAGCAGTTGTATTTGTATAGGTTTATACCGCTTATGTTTTGAATAAGTGAACTGACAAAGAAAAAAACTAAAAGTATTGGCTTTAAATTAAGCAAAGATAAATAAATTTAAACTAAGCTCATCTTTGTGCTCTATACGATGGCTACACAAACCTAAAGTGCTGATAAATTTAATTTCGGTTGTTTTAGTAGCGATTATTAGCAGGAATAATTAGTATTTTAGAGGATGGATAATGTACAAAAATAAAAATAATGCAGGATCAACCAATAAAAAACCACATTTGCTTTCGTTAGCGTTGGGTTTTGCGATGGTAACGGGTAGCACACACGCATCAGCCGCTGCATCATATTCAATAACTGACTTTACCAACGTAGGAACTGGTGATTTTGTACCGTCTGCAATCAAAGCCAATGGGCAAGTTTTAGGCTATGCAGGGACAATAACAACGATTAATAACGTACAGGTTCATACGCCACAGCTATACGATATTGCTACGGGTACTATCACCAATATAGACGCATTGGTAAATGGAGACACATTTGCTTCAGCAATAGCGATTAATACCTTTGGCCAGGCAATAGGGCAGGTATTACCTGCGGCTTCAACAACTGGCGTCAGCCCTAATGTTTTTGTACGAAACGCAGATGGTACAGCCATAGATTTAGGCATGTCACCAGGATCTACTGCTTTTTCAGCAGGTATCGGTGCAGGTATTAATGATACCGGCAAAGTATTCGGCAATAAAAGCGGCACTAGTCTATGCTCTTGGCGCGCATTTGTTGGCAATATAAACGGCGGGGCATTGCAATCATTGGGCTCGATTGGTGGTGGTACGTATGATTGGACGCAAGCCTATTCGATGAACGCGAGTGGTCAAATTGTAGGCAGAAGCTCACCGAGCGGCGCTTGCCTGCTTTCTGACACTTGGCACGCATTTATTAGCACGCCATCGGGCTTAAAGGATCTCCAGGATCCAGCTATGCCAGTCATCAATCCTGGTAGTGGCGGTAGCGCAGCTCACGCTGTAAACGATTACGGTTTTGCTGCTGGGGAATACCCCTATGCATTCGGCACTGCGACCCGTGTTTTTCCGGGGGGGGTTCCTATAATGCACGCAGTAATTTGGGATACCGTGGCAGGAACATATACGGATCTTGGGAAACCAAGCTTAAAGAGTTCATTATTTAGCATTAACGCATCGGGTCAAGCCGTGGGTTTTGAGTCAGCAACGACAACTGTTCTTGGCAACATCAATGGATATGCGGTAATCGGTGATACCGCCACGGGTAGTTTAACTAATCTTAATGGTTTAGTTACTGGCTTACCAACAGGTTGGACTTTAACTTCGGCTTTCAATATTAGTGATGCTGGCCAGATTTTAGCAAGTGCCTTAGATGCAGCGGGCACAGCGCATTACGCTATGTTGACACCGTCTAGCTTGCCGCCTCCTGTATCATTACCGTTAGCACCAAGCAATCTGGCAGCTAATGCCACATCTTCCACTCAAATCAATTTAAGTTGGTCAGATAACGCCACTAATGAAACTACGCAATATCTGGAACGCTGCCAAGGTGTGGGCTGTACTAATTTTACGCAAATTGCATCATTAGCGGCAAATGTTACAAGCTATAGCGATACGGCATTAGCCCCTGCAACCTCTTACAGCTATCGGATCAGTGCGTATGGCTCGACGGGAAACTCTGCGTATTCAAATACGGCAACGGCTAGCACATCGTCGGTAGCTATACCAGTCGTGACAATCCCTATAGCACCGACTAGCCTTAGCAGTAGTGCAATATCAAGAAGCAAAGTAGTGTTAAGTTGGGTCGACAATGCTACTGATGAGAAAAATTATCTTATCGAACGCTGCAAAGGTTTAAATTGCACAAGCTTTAGTAAGATAGCGACAGTAGGTGCTAATGTTGTTAGCTACACAGGCTCTAATCTTAGCCGCAACACAAATTATAGTTATCGAGTGCGGGCGGCTAATACTGTAGGCAAGTCTGCTTACAGTAACATTCTAAAGGTCAAAACCTTACCGTAAGCTATATGTGCGCTTGCACTTCTTGATATAACTCCCAGCATAGCTGGGAGTTATTAAACGGGTATGATTAAATGCGCTAGGTACGTTGGTATAAGTTAAGTTACCGTAGCGTTTAAATTACTATTTTGGTTTGGGGGATAATTTAATCCGATAAACTAAGCCACCACCCAATGGACCTGCTTGTGCAATACCGTAAAGATTACCATCTTTTGCTTTAATTAAAGTTGGCCGACTGCCAGAACGTTTACCATCAAACTCATGTATCACAATGTAACGCGGGGTATGACCTGATAGATCAAGTTGGAATAGTGTGCCTTGGCCAAGCCTTCCCCCTGATAGGGTTGTGCCATAAAACTTACCATCCCAGGATTGGACAAGTCGACCTCGTGCATGAACATCAACAATATTGTTAAAGTTATGCAACACCCGATAAACAGGCTTGAATTTAGTAAAATCTAAACTAAATATTACACCTTGATTAGCACTGCCGCCATTATCTGTTGTGCCATAAAGTTTACCATCAGCAGTTTGGAACAAACCTTGGGGACAGCCCCCATTTGTACCATTAAATCGGTGTAGCACTCTATAAGCAGGTGTTACTTTAGTCAGGTCAAAACTGTAGATTACCCCGTAATCATTTGGGGAAACTACGCCATTTATAACAGCACCGCTACTGCATGTTGTCCCGTAGAGTTTACCATTTTTGCCACGAATCAAGCCGCTGGATGGATTAGCGCCGTTGACAAAATTAAACTTATGTAACACTTTAACTTGCCTAGATGGCTCTAAACTGGCTGCATTAATTTGGACAATCATCCCAGCTGAACGGATTCCTTGGCCAATATCAAAAACATCACCCCCTCTAGACATAGTGGCATAAAATATATCGCCGTTGCCTTGAAGCAATTCGCTCGTGCCTATAGCGTCACTCCGATAGGTTGGTAACGCCATTAACTCAGAATACAAAGGTGGCGATATCTGGGACTGGGCTTTGAATAGATATTCAGGACCGGCAAATGCGCCTCGCCCCAAACCTACACCATAAAAGCTACCGTTTCTAGCTTGGATAAAATGATTAAAATTTAGGAGGTTGTCTAGACTCAAACTTAAAAAATTAGAATAAGCTGGTATTGGTTTGGTCAGGTCAATTTTAAATAGTTTCCCTGGTTTATCTCCAAATCCCCCAAACGTACTGCCATATAGATTGCCATCTTTGCCTTGAATTAACCAACTCGGTTTAAATGCGCCGTCCGGTTTGGATGCTTCGTCGAACACATGCAAAACCTCAATTTTTTGTGATGCTGCCGCAAAAGCTGGCGGGCTGCTAATTAAGGTAAATAATCCCAATAGCACCAGGGTTTTTGAGAGAAAATCTAATTTGATACGTGCCATAACTCCACCATTTATTGTTTTTGTTGGGAGACTGGAGTGTAAGAGGGGCGTTTGGGGTAGTCAAGCATTTTGCAATACCCAAACTTTGATAAGATAGCGCCCCAAGATGGGACGCTAGAAAACTCTGCTAATACCGCATGTTTTATTATAAATCAGTACGACAAATCAAAGTCCTTTAGAAATATCAACTTTGGTTTTTTCCATGATAGCGCGCCGAAGTTTTTCAGCTTCAGCAGCTTTGTCCATTAACGAAGGTTCTGCATTGATGGTGCCTTTAAAACGTTTTATGCCACCAGTTTTACGCTCATTGACGACTTCAATTATGGTTTTCCAGGAAACCTTACGGCTTTCCGAGGCAAAAGCAAAAACCATTGCCAGATCACATATATTATTGATAAGGCGAGGAACTCCTTCTGTATAGTAGAATACCGTAGCAGTAGCGGCTTCAGTAAAAATACCTGGGTCGCCACCTGCGATTTGTAGACGATGCACAATATAATTTTGGGTTTCCTCAAAGTTGAGTGGTTTTAAGTGATATTCAATAGAAATACGTTGGGCAAATTGGACTAATTCGGGTTGGTTTAATTTATCTACCAATTCCGGTTGCCCTACGAGAATCATTTGCAATTTAATATGATCGGCAATATTAACGTTGGAAAGAAGCCGGAGTTCTTCTAACGTTTCGATATCCATGTTTTGGGCTTCATCGACAATCAAAATTACACGTCGTTGCTTTTTATGCTCTTCTGAAAGAAAGTTAGCAAATATTTGGTAGCGCTCAGCCTTATTTTTTGTTTCATGCGGAATGTTAAATGAGGCTAACACCCAAGTTAACAAGTCTCCAAAAGAGCTATGGGTGTTTGTGATTAAACCCACCGTACATTGGTTTTCAACTTTCGCAAGCACGGTCATAATTAACGTTGTTTTTCCGGAACCTATATCGCCGGTAATCACAGTAATGCTGGCTTGGCTGACTAGGCCATATTTCAAAGTAGTTAGCGCCTTTTTATGCTTGGGGCTTAAATATAAAAAGGTCGGGTCAGGGCTAAGTGAAAAAGGTTTCTTAATAAGACCGAAAAATTTTGTGTACATGGTTATCCAGTTTGTTTGTGCTAATAAAGGAATTGACTAACAAACCGTGTGCGTCGATGGAAAACGCGTATAAATATTCGGCTGATTGGCATGGCATTTCCTTATAAAAATCATGAAATAAGGTAAGTAATGATAGTTCATATTCCGGATAGTTTTGCTTCAAAATTAAATTCGGAGTTACCGAAACACGGAAAAATCTGAAAACAAACGTGGGATATTATCTTCTTATACATAGGTTAACTAAAACTAGGTACTAGGATACAAAAATCAACTATACCATGGCAATAAGTAATATTACTTATTTGTTCAATAAGTTATCAACGAAATCATAGGCAAATTGTTAATAAGTATATCTATATACGGTTATATGCAACTTAAGTTATAATTACTCATTAGATCCCTTATCAATTAATTTGAGTCCTTGGGGTAAGCTTTCTCCTAGGAACTGGGTTTCGGCAGTCTTATCAAGCTCCTGATAATGTTCAACCATCCCAATCCAGGCTTGGGGCATTTTATCGGCTTTTAATTTTTCAATCACTTTAGTCCGTAACAATAAATCAATGTCACGCGCCCTGTCACCACTATTTCTGGCGATCAGCATTGTGGCAAATCCAGCTTCTGGTGTTTTTTTCCAATCTACAGTTAACAAAAACTCAAGCCACTGACTGACGATATCGGCAGAAATAACATTATGGGTACTGCCATAAAAGGGCAGGCGAGCACCAACTCTACCCAAAGCCCACCATGTTTGCCGCGATTCATTAGGTTTTTGCAAGCGCTTCAGCAACCAGTCCCCAAGCTGGATTTTATCGGTAACTTGGAGCCGTTCAAGTGTCCCAGCGAGTTTCACGATATCTTCGTAACTGCGGTGTTTTGCAAGTTTAGCAATATTTGGCTGCCTTGCTGATGCTGAATTGATGAGATTAGCAATGTCGCTAAATATTCGCCCTTGGGCAGTCGCGTCTAAACCACCAGCGATACGTCGCCAAAGTGTCCACCATTCACTCCAGTTCTGGATTTCGTTACTGAATTGCAGGCCTTGTGGATAACTCCCCCAAAGCTCTTTAACCCGCCAATCATCTAACGGCCAACCGAAACCAGGACGAAGACAAAATCCGGTTAAACTTAACCAGACCCGTTCATGGTGTTCGGAACGGCGACGGTATTTATTACCTTCCCATAAGGAAGTAAACAGGGTTCTAAGTAGATTGCTATCCCACTGGCTACGGTCACCAAGATTTTTTTCCAAATCGGCACGTAAGTTTTTTATTGCTTTGGGATCTATTTGTTTTGATTTCGGCCCAAATACAAGCTGAATTTGCTCACAAGCTGCATAAGATTGTTGGGGTAAACCGGAATGAGTCGCTATAGGCGTGTGGCTTTGTTTGCGGATGTTAAATTCCACATTCCAACGTTCTGTTGTTAAGTTAGAATCTGATATAGGTTGAGTTGCCTTATCTTCCAAGACACATTGTATCCTGAGGACTCCTAAATCAGTTTGGGTGATACCAAGCTGCACAATTTTGTCATTAGTCTTTGTGGAAGTAGTATCAAAAGCGACAGTGAGCGGCGGCAAGGCATGGAAATCATCGGTAATTTCTGCTATTGCTCCCGCTTTAAAAGCATTATCACCTGTAAACGATACCAGATCGAAACGTACTGGCACTCCTGTACGTAAGACAAAACGGCGGTCGTTTAAAATAATTTCTTTACCTTCTTCACTACCTTTAGGTAACACACAAATGCCGTATTGGGATGCAGGCTCTTCTTGATTAACTGAATCGCTATCAACGCGCAAAAAATAACTGCGTGCTGCACCGCCGCCGATTTTAAGTTGTTTGCTATGTCTTGCGGCCGCATAGCTTACCGCGCCGTAGGCAACCGATAACTCAGGATGATAGTTATCAAGGATCAATATAGGTGCGGCACGCCAAAACTCAAATAACTCAAGTACCCGTTGCGTAATCGCCTGACTTCGGAAGAGCCCACCATTAAGTAAAATAGCATCAGGCACAATACCTGTGCCCTGCAATGCAGCTTGCGCGGCAATTTTGTGCAGGTTCAAGAATGCGGCAATGTGTTTACTTACTGCGGATTCTGCGGCATAAGGCAAGCCAAATTCAACAATACCACTACGCTTTTTAATCGGCAGGTCGTTAAGTGTTGTCAGTGGAAAAAAACCATCCAAAGCTATTTCCTTTACTTCATCCTGAGTAATCGTTGCAGACCGCGATGCTCCAATTAATTTTGAACCACTGCCCAGTAAAGTAATCGTAAATTGTTCAGGTGCATTCTCGGATAATAACTTTTCTTTGGCGATCCGGCATTGTTCAATCAGTTGTGAAAAATCGGCAGTGGATAATTTAGAAGACGCCTTAGATAAACGACTTTCAATCAGATGTGCTAAGGCCAAGTCGATATTGTCGCCACCCAACATCAGATGTTCGCCGACCGCGATTCGGGTTAATTTGGGTTCGGGTTGCCCAGGTTCTACTTTTATCAAGGTAAGATCAGTAGTACCGCCACCTATGTCGCACACCAACACTAACTTAATATTCGTCAGTTCACGTTGGATATTTCCTGTATGTCGATGCAGCCAATCGTAGCAAACCGCTTGCGGCTCTTCCAACAGGCGCGCTTGGCTTAGCCCTGCTAGTCGGGCGGCTTCGAGTGTGAGTGAGCGCGCACCTTCATCGAAAGACGCTGGAACCGTGATAACACTATCTTGTTGTTCAAGTGGAGCATCTGGAAATTGCTGTCCCCACACTTGGCAAATATGGTTTAGATAACTTGCACTCGCCTCGACAGGCGATATTTTTGTAATGTCTTCATTACTGCCCCAAGGCAATATGGCGGCATTGTGATCAACAGAAGGGTGCGATAACCAGCTTTTGGCACTGGTCACCAAACGGCCTGTTGTTTTTGAACCTAATAATCGCGCCGCCTCGCCAATGACAGCACGATTATTGTTTCGGGAGAAAATAAAATCATCATCTGACAATTCTTGATCCGCTGCATGATAACGGACTGAGGGTAATAACGGTTTTAGAGCCACCTGACCGGGTGCCACCAACTGTTGAATTTCAAACAATTGTATGTCAGCTGGTTGATCTTGCCTGGCATAAGCCACTACCGTATGGGTAGTGCCCAAGTCTATACCAACATAATATTTTGGCGGTTTGTTTAGCACAGATAGGGAAACTTATTTATCCGATCTGACATCAAATTCTATCTTCCATCGGTTTTGATCATTACGGGAGACCGCTTGCAATTCGAGTGTACCCATTTCAGTTACTGCCGCGCATAAATGCACCGGTACGACTTCACCCGCCCTGCGACTTTCTTTTTCTAAGGTTATTTCAATTTCATCAAGTTCAAAAAGTTCATCCCGGTTCCAGTGTGTCAATCGTGTGCCCGTATTGTCTTCTCGGCGGGTAGTTGATGCAAAAAAGCGAAAGCGGACGGGCTCACCAATAACCAAACCGAATTCTTCGTCGGGCATTTCCTGTTGTGTTCCTTCTTCCATGCCGAAAGGAGCAATACACAGTGCTTGCATTTCAGGTGGAATACCCGGCACTGAGGGCATGGCACTTTCCACGCCTACATAGTAAGCTGCGGCAGTCCCCCCTTTAATGCGGACACCTTTCCCTTTGCGGACAAATCCATAGTAAGCAGCACCTCTGGCAACCGCTAAATCAAGATCATTGCCGGATAGCAACCTTGCGGTCGGTGCTTGTTCTTCTTGTAGCCATGTGTTTATAATCGACATTAGGCGATTTGCCAAAATCTCAGCTTTTAATACGCCACCATTAAATAAGACAGCCGTCGGATGGATAAAGCTCGCATGTTCTTTAGCTTGAATACCATCCAACTCTTCAGCAGCATTTTGTTGTTTACCTAGAAAACCTGCCAGATGCCGAGTAACTCCTGCATCCTGCGCATATGGTAATCCTGCAGTACGTAAGCCGGTGCGTGCTCGATAGATCGGCCTATCACTCGAAGATACTTTAGGGAGGAAGCCTTCCACTAACACGTTGGTAATTTCTTCGCGGGTGAGTTCGGTTCTCAGTGTGCCTCCGATTAATGATGATCCACGATTGGCAATAACCAATGGCATAGCATCAAGTTCTGAATTATTGAAAAGTTTTTCTTTAGCTTCCCGACAGCTATGCGTTAATGCCTGTAACTGCCAGGGTTGTAAAGCTTTGCCTTCTGCTTCCAGTTTTATTTTTACCGTGTAAGCCAGTGCCAAATCCATATTGTCACCGCCCAACAAAATATGATCGCCGATAGCTACTCGGTTAAATTCCAAGTTACCTTCACGTTGCGTTACCGCAATCAACGATAAGTCGGTCGTTCCACCGCCAATATCCACTACCAGAATAATATCGCCTACCTGGACTTGTTTGCGCCAATCCTTACCACTATTTTCAATCCAGCTATACAGGGCGGCTTGAGGTTCTTCTAGCAAGATAGCATGACCCAAACCAACAGATCTAGCCGCTTCTACCGTTAATTCACGTGCTGCCGGGTCGAAAGACGCTGGAACAGTGATAACTAAGTCTTGTTGGTCAAGCGGCGCATCGGGATGCGCGTGATGCCAGGCGCTTTTTAAATGCTGCAAATACGCCACCATTGCTTGAAATGGCGATATTCTTAAGACTTCATCTGGCGAATCAGACGGTAATAAAGGCGCTTTACAATCCACACCAGTATGGCAAAGCCAACTTTTTGCGCTGGAAACTAATCTAATTGGGGTTTTACTGCCTAAATTACGGGCAATCTCACCAATTAAATGCTCGGATTTATGCGTCCAGGGCAGGGCAGTTGAACCTTCGGCCAATTCAGCGTCATGCGCCTGATAAATAAACGATGGTAATTGCAACAACTCTTCAACCACGCCAGGTGAAGTTAATTGAGGAATTACCATAACCTGCTGAGAAAACTCATCATTTTCCAGGTTAGCAAGATCAGCATAAGACATCACACAATGGGTCGTACCCAAGTCAATGCCAACACAATAGCGCGGGTTAGTAGAGTTATTCATCAAAGCGTCAGCAAAACCGGGAAGTTAATAATATGGGGTTATCAATGCTAAGTTACAAGCTACATCGAAACATAGGGCAGTAAATGTTGTTTATAATTCAACTTCTGCTGCCGCAATGATATTGGCGTTATGACTTTGGGTTAATTTTGGGAGGTGTATATCAGTCACTTGCCAACCTTTGTGTACCAACGTCCCGGTAAATGGCGCTGCACCGATGATATTTCCGGTTAAGCGTATGGTAGCGGCATCAAAGCCTACAGGTATTGTTAACCGATTACCTTCCAGTTCGGTGCACACCGGTGCTAAAGTAAAATGTTCCTTGATAGCCTTACTGCAACCCTCATGAACAACTCGGGCAGCTGCACCTATATCTGCATCACTGTAACTGGTCAGGTCTTCTTTAATAAAATCAATAAACCGAGCCTCTTTTTGTAACAGGCTTAATACTTGCAGTGCAGCATCAGGCGTTGCTTCTTTTAAAATAACTGGCTCCGGCATAGGAGTTTGGATAATTTTCTCAACTTCGACTATTTTTTCAATGATCTTAATTTGCGGTTCGACAGGTTTAATTTCTTGATTTTTTCGTCTACTTTTTCCGATCAGCATGGCGATTAACATTAACATGATAAATACCATCAATGTTGCAACTGTACCTGCCAGACATACATGCCATAAATCGAAAGTCGTTGGCCTTAATGAAAGGTCTATAGGGTAAGTGTTAATAATTGATTCTAAATAGCTCATGGCTTTCCTGCGTTACGCGACGCTTGTTCAAACATCAATCCTTCCAGGGCATTGCGCGAAATTTGCGTACGAATTTGGCGCAGATGGCGATCAGAAATCTCTCCAGGGATTTTTTCGTTGGTATAAATTTCACGCATTTTGGCAAGTACTGGCTCGCATTCCTTGATTATTTGATCGGTCGCTTTACGGCTATCCATGTTTGCATAAGTGGTTTTTTGCATTTGCTCGCCAACGCATTTTTTATAGTCAAGCTTTCCCGCTTGTATTTTTTGGATGGTAGGTTCTGAAATGGTTGTATTTTGCCAGGTATTTTCCGCAAGAGTAGCTGATGCAATAAACAGCCCAGCCAGAAATAATATTATTTTCATGCTTTACCTCGTAATACGATTTATGTTGATATGTGATTTTACGCGAACTAGTTACAAATGAATATTCCAATCGACTACACAACTTGCAAATAAATAGGGATATTTTTCATTTAGCAGTGACGATCATCAATCAATCGAAGATGATAAGATGTCAAGTATATGGCAACATAAATACAATCTTGTCCGATTACAGAGTCGGCTCAATATTTTTATTTAATTATTCAACCAATATTACCTTTAACATATTTTATGAGTATCAAATCAGACAAATGGATCCGCCGTATGGCAAACCAACACTCGATGATAGAGCCATTCGAATCAGGCCAAATACGCGATTCGGAAAAGGGCAGAGTAATCTCTTATGGTACATCGAGTTATGGCTATGACGTGCGCTGTTCAGATGAATTCAAAATTTTCACTAATATAAATTCAGCTATTGTCGACCCAAAAAACTTTGATCCCAACAGCTTTGTCGATGTTAAATCTGATGTCTGCATTATCCCGCCTAATTCGTTTGCTTTAGCAAGAACAGTCGAGTTTTTTCGTATCCCACGGGATGTATTGACGATATGTTTGGGTAAATCCACCTATGCCCGCTGCGGAATTATTGTTAATGTCACCCCGCTGGAACCGGAATGGGAAGGGCATGTTACTTTAGAGTTTTCCAATACCACCAATCTACCTGCAAAAATTTATGCCAACGAAGGCGTGGCGCAAATGCTGTTTTTTGGCAGCGATGAAGTCTGCGAAACCTCATACAGAGATCGTGGCGGTAAATACCAAGGACAAACCGGTGTAACTTTGCCAAAAGCCTAATACAAAATGGAAAACACGCCTGATAGTGGTGCTAACCGCTTCTTTAAAACCGCATGCTTATTTGAAGCCGCGCTGATAATTGTAGCAATTGCTTTGGGTTGGCTGACTGATGTCAATCCATTTGCCAACTTGTATTATTCTGAAGCTGCAATTTTTTATGGTATTTTTGGAACTCTCCCTTTATTTTTGTTGTTTTTGGTATTGGAACAGCTAAACGCAAAGTCCGTTGTTTCAATTAGGCAAATGCTGTTTCAAACATTAGCACCCGGTTTACGGCAGTGTAACTGGGCTGATTTATTTATGTTGTCAGCCATAGCTGGAATATCAGAAGAACTGTTATTTCGTGGTGTATTGCAACCCTGGCTAGAAAACGCTTGGGGAATGCATGTGGGTTTAGTCGCTAGCAGCGTAATTTTTGGATTGGTACATGCCATAACGCCTTTGTACACTGTCTTAGCAACACTAGTCAGCATCTATTTAGGATTGGCGCTGGATTATGGTGGCGAAAGAAACCTGCTAATCCCAGTTATTATCCATGGCTTGTACGATTTCTTAGCCTTGTTTTCCATTATGCGTAATTATCGGGCAAATATTTAAAGTGCGTCAGTACTTTCACGTTGGTTACATAATGCATTGTATTTTACATAATATACATTATGCGAGATATTATTTTGCATAATTTTTTTTATCAGGTGGTAATAAAATAATAATATATACCCATGGTGCATTTAGGCAATGACGATTTTTAAATCGCCGTTTCCTTTACTAAGCTGCCTGTGCGGCAGTGAACATGTTCCATATCTCAAATTAATTAGTATTAGATTTCTAAGCTGCCTGTGCGGCAGTGAACCTTCTGACCGTTTCCCATCTGACGTTTATCAATTTCTAAGCTGCCTGTGCGGCAGTGAACTCATAGCTGGTCGGGTAAGCGCAACATATAGATTTCTAAGCTGCCTGTGCGGCAGTGAACAAGACTCAAGCGCGGTTTTATCCACTTTCTTTGTTTCTAAGCTGCCTAGCGGCAGTGAACTAAACGTATCAGTTACCGCTATGACTTCGGAATTTCTAAGCTGCCTGTGCGGCAGTGAACAAGTGTTTCGATTAAGTTTATCGTATCAATCTTTTCTAAGCTGCCTGTGCGGCAGTGAACACCCAGTGTGTTCATCTTCAACTACCATGTAATTTCTAAGCTGCCTGTGCGGCAGTGAACTTACTTACGATATTCAGTTTTCAACGCCAATATTTCTAAGCTGCCTGTGCGGCAGTGAACAAGAATATGACAAAGAGTGCAGTTGTCCACCATTTCTAAGCTGCCTGTGCGGCAGTGAACTTGAACATGAAAGGACGTTGCTTGAAACATTATTTCTAAGCTGCCTGTGCGGCAGTGAACGAGTTAGCAAGCAATGAGCGCATTAAAAGCATATTTCTAAGCTGCCTGTGCGGCAGTGAACCATAAATCAGGTGTTTTTTATTGCTGTGGCTATTTCTAAGCTGCCTGTGCGGCAGTGAACGATTTATGGCAAAGACATTGCCGGTGGTGTTATTTCTAAACTGCCTGTGCGGCAGTGAACTTGCACGGGGGTTTGAGTTATCACATTGTAAATTTCTAAGCTGCCTGTGCGGCAGTGAACATTTCATTATTTGTATAGACAAATAGAAAATATTTCTAAGCTGCCTGTGCGGCAGTGAACACTCTTACCAGGGCAACTTCCTAGAAACGCTATTTCTAAGCTGCCTGTGCGGCAGTGAACTTGTTATTGATATGTCACCATCCATTACAGAATTTCTAAGCTGCCTGTGCGGCAGTGAACTTCACCGGAAGGCACAAAACCGGAAGATGTTATTTCTAAGCTGCCTGTGCGGCAGTGAACGGTTGCACGAAATGGCTGAGCTTGATGCTTTATTTCTAAGCTGCCTGTGCGGCAGTGAACAGTACATGCAATAGGCGTTGGCCTAGAGCAATGTTTCTAAGCTGCCTGTGCGGCAGTGAACATAGTAATTCAAGCTCAACACGAAGCCATTTATTTCTAAGCTGCCTGTGCGGCAGTGAACAACCAAATAGCGCCGGTGGCCGATAAAAAGAATTTCTAAGCTGCCTGTGCGGCAGTGAACCAAAATAATGTGCCATTGCTTCGTTGTGCTTATTTCTAAGCTGCCTGTGCGGCAGTGAACTATCTTCAAGTTTTAGCAATTCTTGGTAATACTTTCTAAGCTGCCTGTGCGGCAGTGAACACTAATAAGTTAATTGAACTGGCAAAACAGCATTTCTAAGCTGCCTGTGCGGCAGTGAACATAATCTCCCAACGTTCGCCGCGTTTTGTCGGTTTCTAAGCTGCCTGTGCGGCAGTGAACAAGCCAACATTGCCTATTTCACAATTAATCACATTTCTAAGCTGCCTGTGCGGCAGTGAACTAACAACGTTATGAGTATGCCAAAACAACTAATTTCTAAGCTGCCTGTGCGGCAGTGAACGTGCTGATAACGGGGCAGAATGCCATTTTGAATTTCTAAGCTGCCTGTGCGGCAGTGAACATTGGGGAAAATGGTTTCGTTCGCATCGATTTTTTCTAAGCTGCCTGTGCGGCAGTGAACATCAACATCAAAACCAGCTAAATCTGACGTAATTTCTAAGCTGCCTGTGCGGCAGTGAACCAAGGTAACCAGATATAGCGGTATAAGCGGAATTTCTAAGCTGCCTGTGCGGCAGTGAACGTGATGCGGTTCAAATGTACGAAGCCCAAGGTTTTCTAAGCTGCCTGTGCGGCAGTGAACAGGTTAACAACATTACCAGCGGCATTGGTAACTTTCTAAGCTGCCTGTGCGGCAGTGAACATCAATAACGTTAGGGTCAGGAGTGCGTTGAGTTTCTAAGCTGCCTGTGCGGCAGTGAACCTTTAATGCCATTGCCACAATCAATAACGTTATTTCTAAGCTGCCTGTGCGGCAGTGAACAATACAATAACGCTGGGAAAATTTTTACTAATTTTCTAAGCTGCCTGTGCGGCAGTGAACTAATCCTAGCGGCGATGATAAGCCGGAGTAATTTTCTAAGCTGCCTGTGCGGCAGTGAACCAACCCACAAGCATGAAGCTCCTGGTGTCGATTTTCTAAGCTGCCTGTGCGGCAGTGAACAGACTTTAAAAATCACCAAAGCCAGTCGCATAGCAGTATACAGGGGTTTTTACCTTTTATACCCATACAAAATACCCTGCTATGCAACCAGCTGTTTTATATCACATTTTTAAAGAGCGAAAAAACTTGGGTTAAAATTCAGGAACCGTGGTCGTAGCACTTAAGCCATAGCTGTTAAAACTGCTTCCTGAAGGTTGTGAGGCCTCGGTTTTTTTAATCCACAAACAAAACGTTTGCTCGCTGCTTAAACTTTTTAAGCGAATAAACGGTAATGGAATAGGCTTCGGCAACATATCGCAATATCGAAACTGTGATTTATACGCAGCGCTGGGTTGTGAGTCGCCAGTTAAATTAACCGTACCGTTTAAAGCCGTCTCAAAATCCAACTGATGCCGCTTGGCATAACGCCGCGCCAATCGCTCCTTGTTTGTTTTAGGTTGCACGCGCTGATACGTGGCATAGCCAATGACCTTGTCAGGAACAGGCCGAATACTGGTGCAATGCACGTAATCACTTAGCCGAGCCAACCACTTTCCCGCGTTAAATTGCATGAGAATGGCTTCATCTTGGGCAAACAACCTGCATTTTTCTCCGAGTAAGCTAAATTTCTCGCCTACTTTGTATTCTGGAAATGAGATACCAATCAGCACCTGCTTTTGCCCGTCTTGCAGTTCCACTAGACCTAGGTGGAGTTGTTGGTAGACTTTTGACCAAAGGAAGTGACTGTTGACTTCGGGATTGGGTAGTAGTGTGATTTCACAATAGAAGCCCATTGCTTAGTCCTTACCGCTTTCGCCAAACACACCGCCGCGCACTAATACTGCCATTACATAATGCTGCTCATCTGTGCTTAATGCGCCGCCTCGGGCAAATTTATCGAACAGCGTATAAAAATCCGCCTTGTCTTTTGGCCCACGGTAGGCTTTGCCAAGATTGGTCACTGCGCCGTAAATTTCAATGGCAATGGGGCCTATGGATTCGCCGTCTTCCTGTTGCGGATACCAAGTATCAATCGTGCGTAGCGCATTGCCGATTTTTTGCGAGTGCATACCGGCAATACCGTCAATGTGGTAAAGGATTTTACTTTTTTTGGATTTGCTGTTGCCTTTATCCAAAACCAACTCTTCGCTAGGATAAACATCCTGTGCCAAGCCCACTTGTGCATAAGCGTTAATTTCCAACAATAAAAACTCACGCTTACCTGTTAAGGTGTCAGCAATTTTGGTCGCTAGGGCTGCAATATCAGATTGGGTGTTAGAAAAGTTTTTAATGCCTATCGCTTTATCTTTAGCATCAAATGTCCAGTTTGCATCTTCGCCTTGATTCAATACCTTAACGCTGACTTCAATGCGATCCGCACCGACCCGATTACGCCACAAAAACCGTCCATTGGCGATGTTTGTGGCGTAACGCTTGGCAAGTTCCGTAAAACCTTCGCTCTCAATATAACTTTGGGCGGCATTTCGATAGCTGGCCTCAAATTCGGTGCTATTACAGGCAGAAGGCTTTTCGACACCGCTGAGAATTTTTAAGGTAAAGCTGAGCTTTAAGGTGTCTTGGTCGCTGCCTAAAGCACAGCTATCGACCGTCTGTAAATTGGGCTTTTCCACTTCAGCATCCAATTTAGCAGGATCATCTTGCAGGGCTTTTTTCAGGCGGTTGGAAATTGTACCGCGCACGGATTTTTCTTGCAGTTTAAGCGAGGTTGCCGCTTCGGTTCTTTTGTCCCATGTGGTGCCGTAAAAGCGCCCGTCGGAGGGAACCAGTTTTTTCTCAAATGCCAATACCGATGCAGGTTTAATGCTGTCTTTGCTAGCCATGATAGTGTTTCCTTTGTGTGATTAATGTTGGTTTTGTTGAGTAAGGTATAAGTTGTTTTCCATGTCGTAATGACTGTGCCAAAGCATGTCGTCCAACTGTTTGATACGGTACGGCATGACAAACTCGCCTAGCGTCACCAAACTTTCGGCGAAACGATGCGGCGTATAGGGATCACGCTGGTTCTCAGCTTGGCCCAGCTCGCTGATGCCGTGAAATCCGGTGGCAATAGGCACCAGCCAACCTTTGGCTTTGCGGCTTGCTGTCCACTCGACTTTATCGTCAATCAGTTGGCTACGATTTTGAACGGTCAAGTAGTCCAACAACGCATCAATCGCATCTTGACCGTCTTGCATGGCTTCAGCCATTAGTTCACGGCGTTCAATCAGCGTATAACTGGGCATCAGTTGGCGGGTCAGTTGCCGCAGGGATTTTTCATCTTCTATGGTTTTAAACTTGGGTTCGATGCACTGTGTTAAATCGCCGCTCGCCCATTTCAAGCAGTGCATTTGCTCGACAACGGCTTTGATAAAGCCATCGGCACTGACTGACCGCTCTAGTCCAGCGTATTCAATAATTAATGATATGATCAGATCGCAACGGGCTTCTTCGATAAACGAGGGACGATTGCCGTCTTTATCCAATGGGTTGCCTGTGCCGATAATAGACTGCACGTAATCGCCCCGACCTTGGTGCGTGTGCAGGGTAATCTCGTGGCAAGCCACGCCCACGCTGGTAAAACGCAATTCAGCATGACCTGCTTGATTAAGCCGCCGTTGTAGTGCATGAACCGCACCCAGCCATGCAGTCATGGCAGGAAAGCCAATGGTGTAAGGGCTGGACAGTGCGTTAGCATTATGGATTTTCAGCTTGGGCAGTAACAATAAGCTTCTCATCGTAAATCCTCCTTATAACGATCAAGCAGTTGCTTGAAATGCGCCAGTTCAATATCACCCAGTGAAACAGCTTGTTCTTTGCCAACGGTCTTTTGGTAAGCAAAAACAATCCAACGCGCAAAATCGCCAATAATCTCATCCAGCCAAGCATCATCGTTGTCGCGCTGCTCTGCGTGTGTGTTATCCAGCCAGATTTTTTGGGCTATTGAAAGGTTGGTTTTTGCTGACCAACCGGTTTCCAGTTGGCGCAATTGCCAGAGCTTTTCGGTCACGTCCTCATCCATTGCTTGCTTAAGTATAAAATGCAGCAAATTATCGCGGCCTTCACGGATGTTGATATTGTTGTAGTCGGTTTGCAGCAACTTGTGTAAGGACTTAAAGCTGTCCTGATAATTTTTGTAATATAAGCTGTTGTTAAAAAAATCAGTTTTTGGGGGTTGCAGTCCACGCGTTTTTAATGAAGGAGGCATTGATGACAATAAATAGGCAGTACCGCCATTTTGGTTGTTCAACACGCTGATGTTTTGCGGTTTTGTGCCGCCAAAACCAATCACAGTCAGGTTGTACAACTCATCAAATCCTTGTTCATGATGTTGTTGATTGCGCCGGTGTTCTCGTGCCAGTTTCGCAGCGTCGGAAAAACGCAGTGTGTTGATGCGTTCTTTCAACTTGAACATTAAGCCGGACGGGGTGAGGATTGATAACAGGTGATAACCTTCGGCTACAGGGAAATAAATTTGCTTTACTTTGTCAGATGTTTTAACGGCAGTTGAAGCTTGTTTGATAGCCATTAAATCTTGTTGCAGTCCAACAAAAGGTGCTGATGGTAAGTTAAATTGCGATTTAATGGTTTCGCTGTCTTGTTCAAGATGCGCCAATACAGTTTGCCCATCGATTAGCACCAATGACAAAAATTTAAATACATCTAAAGCGGCCGCGTTACCAAACACGTCAAAATCCGCTTGGGCGTTGCCCGTGCGTAAAAAGCCATCAGGTTTCGGCAAACTTTTGGCGATAACTGAACTAGTTTTAGCACTAGGATGACTAAACTTGCCAGGGTGACTAACCATAGACAATTGCCCCGCGCGTTTAGCCGCATCGGGTAGCCAATTCGATAATGAATATTTTTCCCTGGCATTGCTTTCAAGTGCCTGTCGTTCTGTTTCGTCTTTACAAGATTTGAGCTTATCTTTTAACCAAGTGGCTTGGCGTTCGGATAAAAAAGTCTGGATAGCGGGATCTAACATAATGCTGTCCTTCTAAATTGTTGGTAAAAAAAGTATAGGTTAGAATCAACAAATATTCAACCTGTGTTATATAAGTTGTATTTATAAAAATAAATGATATGATTGTTCTGACTGCCGTACAGGCAGCTTAGAAATGTGTTATCTAGGTTGTATTTTTTTTGTTCACTGCCGCACAGGCAGTTTAATTTAATTAATGTACCCATAAATCTGGCGATTTTTGCTTAGTTTGTGGGTACAATATCACTCCTATAAAAGTGGGGTGATATATGAGCATTGAATTAAGTAAAGAAAATGTTTTAAAAATCCGCATGGATACCGTGACCTTACAGTTACTAGAACGTGCCAGAAGTTATGTTGATTTGGATAAAAGCAAATTTATCCGCCAAAGCATCCGAGAAAAAGCCGAATCAGTCATTGCAGAGCACGAGCAAACCCGATTTAGTGCAGAGGACTGGCAACTGTTTTTCGATATGCTGGATAACCCACCCGAACCAACCGAACGCATGAAAAAAGCGGCATTAACATATCAAAGGATAATGGACACTGAATGATCTTTGAGCGTTTAGATACCCAAAAACACCAACGAAAATCCTTTGATTGTGGCGTAGCCGCGCTCAATATTTATCTGCAACAATACGCCAATCAAGACCAAAAGCGTGGCTTAACCCGCGTTTATGTATTGGCCGAACAGCAGCAGATTGTTGGGTATTACTCTATTTGCGCCCATTCCGTACCAACCGATCAATTACCCACTAACACTAAACTGGGCAGCTATACGGACGCGCCTTTTTTGTTATTAGGCCGTTTAGCAGTTGATTTACGCTTTCAAAAACAAGGCTACGGAGATGCGCTCATTTATCATGCGTTTAAAATCACCGCCGAAGCAGCCGAAAAAATCGGTACTCTGGGCATGATCGTCGATGCCAAAGACGAACAAGCTGCTCAGTTTTACGAAAAATTCGGTTTTAGGCCGTTATCCACCAGCAAAAATCGCCTAGTGTTGCCTTTTTCAGCTATAAAAACCTTGCTTTAGGCAGTTACGACTTTTTACATAGCCCCAACTGGTTGCTATAAACATAACCTTTGCCCGTTAGCAATTCGTCCCCATACACTGGCACGCTGATTTCACCATAGCGCAATGCTGCATAATTGATTGTCATGCCACCCCCATTCTCTTTATTCCGCTCAACAACATCATTTAACAATTCACCATAATCTCGATATAGCCACAATTTTTTATGCCACGAAGGTAAGGCTTGGTCGTGTTCAATTTTGTACAATCCTTCAATGTCGATTAAATCTCCTTTAGGCGTTTTTTCCTTTAATGCCCAGTCATTTTTATCATCAGGCACGAGGTACAGGGTTAATTGGCCATCTTGCTGCCGAAACGGACTTAAGCGCTGCGGCATGGCGGTTAGCCACCAACATTCTGTTAGCCAACCTTGCAAGGTTGGCGGGCCTTTGCTTTGATAGGATGTTAGCAACCGTTGGATACTGGCATGTTCCAAATCAGCCAGATTTTTATCGGGGGTTGCTTGGATATCTTTCTGGATACGTGGCACGGCATTAATACAGGTTAATTGTGCGCTGGGGATTAAATCCTTTAAGTCGTGACTGGCTAGGCGGAAATGTTCACTCTCGTATCCAGGACGGTAATAAGCAGGCTTTTGTTGGTATAATGCTTTTAAATTGAATTGCATCAATGCCATGTTTGCTGTTTTCGGGATAAGGTCACGATGCCTGAGCACCCGCCCCGCCAATTGGATAATTGAGCGATAAGAAGAAGGTTCAACCACTGCCCAATCGAAATCATGGTCACGCCCAACTTCCTCAACCGGTGTGGCAACTAAAATAAAAATCACATTACTGGCTGGGCTTTCATGTAAATGCTGCCGAATTTGTGGAATTTTAAATGCCGCTTGTGGATCGTTACGCTTGAGTACCTGATCCAAATGTTTTTCTTGTTCGCTACGGAGCAATAGCACTTGCTGGCTATGGTACGCCATCACCCGAATGTCGATAGTTTCAGGCCAAGTTGCCTCGGCGAGATACTGTGTTAAACGAATACAGGGCGGAATATTTGCCATACGCACCACCCCAAATGACACTTGTTTGCCTGTTTGGGAATCAGTTTGGGCATGGCGCTGATGCTGGTTGATGATCGCTTGTTGCAGTATGGCAAAATATTCTTGTTCGCTGGTTTGTTGCGTACAGTTAACAATTTCTGCGATACGTTTGGCAACCAACGTCTGCAATTTGCTGCTGCGTTTGTTGATAAAGCGCAGGTGTGCTTGCTGGTAACTACTCATGTCAGCGTTTTGAATGTTGTCTATTTGAGTGGTAAACTCATCTATCCAAGCACAACCGATTTGGCTTTTTACTCCTCTGGTTTGAGCAAATAACCGCCAACCTGCTTGATAGGCATTAAAATAGCCTTCCGCCAAATCAGGCGGAATGGTTGCCGATGAAATCATCACCTTTCGTCCCAGCATGCCGGCTAAATGGATGAGCCGACCAATGGCAACCAAGTCACTGCCGTCGAAATCATCAATTTCATCAATCACCAAATCGGCGGACATCAGACGTAAACACGGCAAAATATAGCGTCCACCGCGTTTGGTTTCAGTCGCTGCCATTAAGTGGTCAATGGTGCAGGCTAACACGGGGGCATAGAGAATTTTTTTGCAACGGTCATCTCTTAAGACCGTCGCGATACTGGTTTCTGGGATTGCGCTATCGTAGTGAACTTCGTTGTCCTCCCAAAGTTGTTCGGCTGATTCTGATCCGGCTTCCGCGTCGGTGTTATCCTGCTTTTGAGGGTGCAGGTTTTGTTGGTGTAATTCCTGCACCGCGCGTGATCCAATCATCACCGCTAATTCACTATTACTGAGTCCAATACGCTCACGGTACTCATCGCCTGTTTGTAAGGTCAAGGTACGCAGCCCCAGCGCCAATGAAAACCGCAAACTATCACCCTGTTTGGATAAGGCTTGCATGATTTTGGCATTAGCCAAAGTTTTGCCACTACCGGTACTGGCCATATTGACTGCAAAAAAACCGAAACGCGTAGCGGTTAAATTTTCAGTCTCCCGCCAAGTTTTGATTTTTTCGACTGCTTTGTCTTGCCATTGAAACTTCTCTTGCTTGCTTTTTTGCTTCAGCTTAGCGATGTCAAACACCTGTAAATCAGGTTCGTTTTCAAACTCAAACACTGGTAATAAGTGCGCCGTTTTTAGGGCGCTATTAGCCACACCCAACAAATGCTGGTCTAATTTCTGTTTGGGCGTGCCTTTCTTAATGAGTTGTTGATTGGCTAAAGTAATATCTCTGCTATAGGTATTGGCAATCGGCGCGTTATTGCCGTCCCACTTTTCCGGTTCATCTTGAGAAGAATAATGATGATCGCCCAACATCAAGCACAACCGCGCATGATGTAGTATCAGCCGATAACTGCCATCGGCTATGCTTTGTTCCAATTGTGGCAGACACTCTTGTAATTTTGCCGCCCATTTTTTGGCTTGTTTTAACCATAATGCGGATTGATTCGGCAAGCCTTGTGCAAAAACCAGACAAGTTTTAAGTTCCTCAGGTTTACTGGGATTTGCATAGCCAAAATCAGCGTTGATCATGCCGAGCAATTCTGCAAAATCCGGGGCATCTGACCAACCTTTCAAGCGATTTTCATTGTCTGACTCTTTAATGGGTAACGGTAAACGATGATGCGTTAAAATCAGCCAAGCGATTAATCCCGCAATTTTCGGTAGACCTCGCAAGGGATCTGGACAATTTTTAGCGGCTTGCGCCTTTAATGAAGACTCATCAAACTCACCCGTAGCCAAACGTGTCAACCATTGGGCATCGGTCATATCTTGCTTGTTGTCTTCAGTCGTCACAAAAGCATTCAGCAACAAACAAGAAACCCACTCATGGCGTAAAGGATCGCCGATTTTTTGGGATGATTTATTCGGCTGCAATTTGGCTTGAAAACATTGCGAAGCTTTACCCCAATCATGGAACAACGCTGCCAAGGCTGATAGAGGTTTAATTAATGGCAAAAGTAACTGCCAATCATTTTCATGTTCAATAGTCACAAGAGCTTTCCGTGTTGAATTAACAGGTACAATCCCTTCCGCATTAAACCGCTTCCGATTCCCCACAATCCAAACCAACTCACTCCGACTCCTCGACCGTATCCAATGACAAGACACCGCCGTATTCTTGGTAGCGGTTTTACGCAGCAGGGTTTTAACGGCAATCAAGCCATCTTCGGTGATGATGGTTTGCCAGGTGTTGTCGCCTATACGGTTGGCGAAGGCGTCCAGTACTCGGCGGGTGCGGGTTAGGGCTTTTTTTTGGCATTGGCTGACGAAGGTGACCATCATAGAGTTGGCTCTTTTATGATTCGGGTTAGTATTGCAGACATCAAAATAGACATATAATGATGCTTTATTTGATGATTTGGGTGATTGCTGATGCGTACTACTTTAAATATTGATGATGGTTTGTATGCTAAAGCCGTTGAGTTAAGCGGTATCCATGAAAAATCTGCTCTGTTACGTGAGGGATTGAAGGCGCTGATTGAACGTGAAAGTGCGCGGCGCTTGGCGATGTTGGGAGGCTCGGAACCTAATCTGCAGGCCGTGCCCAGGCGACAACCAGAATCACTGGAGCCGTGATGATTTTGGTGGATACGTCGGTTTGGATTGATCATTTGCGTGCTAAAGACCAAACGCTGGCCCATCTGCTTGAATCGGGCAGGGTTGTTAGCCATCCGATGGTTATTGGTGAGTTGGCTTGCGGCAATTTGAGCAACCGTTCGCTGCTGCTCGATCTTTGGCAGGATTTGCCCCAGGCAAAAGTAGTCGGTCATGATGAAGCGCTGTTTTTCTTGAATAACAAACAGTTGATGGGTAAAGGGATTGGTTGGGTTGACGTGCATTTGCTGGCCTCGGTTTTTTTGACACCCGATGTGCAACTTTGGACCAGAGATAAGCGCTTGGCTTCGATTGCGCACGCGTTGGACTGCCACTGGTTGAATGGTCATTGATGGATTAATCTGCAAGTTGTTCCTTTAACGCGGCCTGTTTAACCTGCTCAAACATAAAATCCAGGGCTTTGTGTTCGGTAAATTTTTGTAGGATTTGTTGGCGGAATTCTTGTTCGGTTATTTTTTCTTTGGCGCAGATAAAGGCCCAGGGCAGGACAATGGCGTCTTTGACCAGGTCTGCGACGTCAAACACTAATGCGCCGCGTCGGGTTTTTCCGTGCATGACGGCGAAGCCGTGCGGGATACCGAGTACCCAGAGTGTGGTGGCGGCCAGTCCGTAGGCTAGGTAATTACCGTGGTTTAAGAAGCCGTTGGCGATGTCGCTGCCTTGGTGGTCGCGGGTGAAGTCTGGCAGTTGGGTGGTTTTGGCGGCGTAGCGGTAGAGTTGTTTGGTGAGCAGGGCTTCGCCTTGCAACAAGTCTCCCGCTTTGGTGGCGGTTTCAATATGACTGGCATAACTCGCTATGGCGTTGCTGATGTTGCTATCGTCGATAAAAAAATTTTCAGCTTTTAATTCGCGGTCTTTGTCCCAGATGCGTTTGATGTATTGGCTGCGGGCTTGTTGGAAGGCTTTGGCTACGTCCAGGCGTTTATTGTCGTCAAACCAGAAACTTAGCCAGCCTTGGATGTATTCGGTGGGGCGGTATTCGCTTTGTGGGGTTAGCCATTCAATTTCGCTACCACTAAACAATGGTGTGCCGCCTCCCCCGCAAAATCCAACCAGCACACCGGCACTGGCCAGCATGCGCATGGCGGCTTGGGTAATGGAAGTACCTGTGCCCAGCAATACCACGGTGGTATTGGCGATAGGTATGTTCCAGTAGTAGTTTTCGTCTTTGGCTTCGGTTAGGTAGAGGACTCTGCCGTCTTTTTGCATGACGCGGCATTTTTCCAGGTAGTAGATGTTTGCGCGTTTGGAGTGGAGTATAGCTTTCAGGTCTGTTAATACTTCCATGTTCGGCTTTACGAAAAATTACTTGAAAAATTGTTCAGCAGGTTTATCGATACTGGCAGATAAGCTAAGTTGACTTATTGCTTCGACCCTTTAAAGTTTGAATTATTTCTAAGTTAAAGCCGCGAGGTTCAATGCATACCATTAACTCGACTTCAAACCTTAAAAAGCCGAAGCAATAAGTGTAGTTGATAACTGGACTATTCGGCATTCCGGTAACTATTTTTTTGATGTCCTTATGGCATCGTCCTGAACTACTCTGACAAAAATTATAACGGGCTATCAAGTTACGTAATACCTGACCCTTGTTATGCGGCAGATTTTTGGATCATCGTGCGTTAGCCGACTGCAAGAGGTCAGATGCTTAGCACACTTCCTGAAATGGAGTTATTTTGGGAGTATTGGAAGAAAGCCAATCAAGTTAGGGACAAGGTGGATGTCAGCCATCTTTATGGTGTCAGACATTACTTCCGTAACTACTAAGAATGCGAACTTATATTAATCATACAATCTAGCTATTTCTAGTTTTAACGTTTCTTAAAAATGTGGCATATCACACATTTTTCTATTTATTTCTAATTTTAGATATCAATAAATCAGAGGGTTACAAAAAAGTGAGTCATATCACGCAATTACATGTGTCATATGACTCACTTTTTCTATAGATTTCAGTCCATATAAAATAATAAATCTAATAATCAGTGGCTTATGATTATGGCATACCCTTTGCATAATTCGATATGTCGAACAACTTCACTTAGCAATTAAGCTAAGTATTTTTAGGAGTTGTTTGATAGGTATTTTTTAAATTATGGAGTAATTAAACACTATGCTTAATACTATAAGTGGTAACAAACTAGTAACTTTTAGCAGTGCGGCATTATTAGCCGTGGCACTTGGCGCAAGCGCAACAGCTTCAGCTGGTTCTGTGCTTTATGCTGATCCAGTTCCTGCAGGGCCTTCTTATCCAGATTGCGCTATTAATGATTCGCCTACTGGTGCAGATGGTGGTATCAGCTACGAGTGGACTGTTAAAATGGGTAAGAATGACAAAGTCAGTTTTGTCAACAAGGTTGGCGCAAAAAGCTTTAATGAGCCACCTCCATCATATGAGCCACCAGAAACTGGCTGGACTCATACCTCAAACTGGGTAGCACTTGAACTTACTCGTAAAGCGCACGTGCGTATTGAAGTTGAACGCCAGGAAGGTGTGCCTTTTACCAACGGGTCAACAATAGCAACAGCCAGAAATATGCTGGTTCCTGCATTGTCGGTTTATGCTGGTTGGGACAATACCAGCTGTGAAGATCATCGTTATAACACATCAGGTAATGTTGATTGGACAACCATTCAATTTATCGGCACTGCTGCTAATGAAAAAGGCAAACCCGTTGCTGTATACGAAGGCAACCTGAAAGCAGGGCGCTATAGCGTTGCGATTGGTGGCACTCCGAAGGTTTTACCTTCTTATCCTGCGGGAAACTGCGATGCGCTTGACCCAACCTGCTATGCCTATACGGGCAACCACGGCTATCGGGCAACAATCAAGACTGACGATTAATTTGTAGTCCTTGCATCTCTTAGGGATAGATTGGCGTCAAGGATGACGTTTTCAATTTCAAATAAATATAACAATTATGAAACGTATATCTCCAGCCGTATCAACCATTCTTTTATTGCTAACGTTTAGCAACCTAGTAACTGCTAGTGAAAACTGTAATATCAATGACCTTAATGGCAAATGGGTCGCTTACCAAGGTGCTGTATTAGTTAATCCGCACACGGGTATTTGCAAGTTTAATGTTGCCAATGGCTTGGCGCAGGGTGCTTGTGATTTCAGTAACGGTTTTAGCGGCCCATTTCAAGGCGAAGTTGCTATTAGCAAAGATTGTTCAGCTAAATTCGATATGAATTTTGCATCTGTCCCTGTTATTTCAAGCTTTCAAGTCCAACTACACAAAGACAAAAAATCGTTTGTTGGCCGTTGGAGCAATAACTTTGGCGTAATCGGTGTTACCAATGCGGTAAAACGTTAATCATTTTATTAGAGAATAAACATGGCCAGTACTTTTCGGGCAGCAGGAATTGCTGCATTTATAACGATATTAACGCTGTCTACCGCTCAAGCTGCAGACCCTGATCGCCCCCCTTCCCTAAAGACCATTCCTGTTCCTGAGCCGACAAACCTTGCGGAGTTTGTTAGCAATAAGCAAAAAGCCATAGAATTGGGTAAAGCCTTATTTTGGGAAATGCGGGTTGGCAGTGATGGCATTACGGCTTGTGCGAGCTGCCATTTTAATGCCGGTGCTGATAGCCGTTCCAAGAACCAAATCAACCCTAACACTTTAGCTGTTAATCAGGACGGCTCCCCTGCCCCTGATTTAGGATTCGATTTTGGTCCTAATGGTCAATTGGCATCTACTGATTTTTCATTTCGTCAGCTCAGTGATTTTTTGAATCGAGCATCTGAGCCAGTTTTCGACTCTAACGATACTGTTTCGTCACAGGGCGTATTTGCGGCAAAATTTGTTAAAACTGAATCTGGAAAAGAAATTGATAAAACAGAGTTTATCTTAGATAAAGACGGTTTTATCTTTGGCAAACAAAATTTGAGACGGGTTGAACCAAGAAATACCCCAACGGTTATAAACTCGGTTTTCAACTTCCGTAATTTTTTTGATGGCCGCGCCCAGCACGAATTTAATGGTGTTAATCTTTGGGGTAACCGCGATACGGAAGCCAAAGTTTTTAGGGCAACAACCCCTAATCAACTGGAAGCCGTCAAGTTAAGTATCAATAACGCGAGTTTGGCATCCCAAGCTTCTGGTCCACCGCTTTCAGACTTTGAGATGAGTGCTACTGGCAGAACTTTTCCAGATGTGGGACGCAAGTTACTTAGTATGCGACCGTTAGCACTTCAGCAAGTGCATAAAACTGACAGCGTGTTAGGTTCTTATAGCCGTTTCCCAGATAAAGGATTAACTGTAAAATCTTACGCTGAAATGGTAAAAGCAGCGTTTCAACCGCAATGGTGGAACTCTACAAAAGGCATTAAAGGTGCCCAAACCATGCCGTTTTTTGCTACAGATAGACATCATGAACGCAACGGCAATACCTACAATTTGATGGAATATAATTTTTCCTTATTTTTTGGTTTGGCAGTACAACTCTATGAAGCAACTTTGGTGGCAAACGATACGCCTTACGACCGCTTTATGGATGGCGATACAACCGCTATCACTGAAGCAGCTGTTAGAGGTGTTGATCTTTTCCGCAGCCAAACCCGAGGCCGCTGTATTAACTGTCATGAAGGCTCTGAAATGACCGGTGCATCCGTTACCCGCGTTAAAGCAAGCCCCATTAGAATTCGCGAAGAACAAGCACTTGACCGCGGCTTCAATAACATTGGCGTACGCCCCTCAACAGAAGACGTCGGGATAGGCGGCATGGATCCATTTGGCAATCCTTTAGCCAATATTCGCCGTACTGCAACCGTGCCTAATTGTGCGAATGGTTTGCCCTGCCCTGTGGTCGCTGATGGCTTTATGAAAGTACCCGGTTTGCGTAACGTAGAATTGACTGCACCTTATTTCCATAACGGTGGCACATTAACTTTGCGCGGAGTACTTGATTTTTACAGTCGAGGCGGTGACTACCCGGGATTAAAGCAACTTGATGGCTCGGATGTTGCCCACTTAAACGTGCTGCTTAACACCGACCAAGAAAAAGCCGACCTGGAAGCGTTTTTATTATCATTAACGGATGAACGCGTACGCTACCAAAAAGCTCCATTTGACCATCCACAATTGTTTGTTACAAATGGACATAAGGTCGAAGCCAATAAACTTGGCAATGCCAAAGATAAATTTATGGAAATTAAAGCTGTAGGCCGAAATGGTGGGCAGTCAATAAAGCGATTCCTAGAGTGAATATTATTATCGTGTTAATTACTTTGTAACTTCAGCTAATGATGGCTGGTAGACAATGGGGCTATCAGCTATCCCTCAAATCTGATATCATAATTACTTGTTGGAAGTGTAATTAGATATTTTTGATATCCTAAATAAATTGCGTTCCGAAACAAGAAACGTTATATCAAATAAATACAAGGAATTTAGTCTATCTTTAAACATGCTATTAGCATCGACAAGAAACCTTGTAAACTTAATTTGTAAATAGTCTGATCCGGATTAATTAACTGTCTGGCAAACATTAAAGTAATACTAATGCAGACAAATAATTCTTCATAATTCCAGTTAGTTCAATGCCAAATAGTAATATAGGCTTAGCTATAAGCTATAATTAATAGCTGTAAAGAGTAATTAGATAAATTAACTGAATATTAATATAAATATGTTCTTATTATTTCTATTACTTGTTTCAATAAGTTTAATTTTCCAGGGAAGAACACTTGAGAGCTACTCGTCAAAAAGTCCTATTTTTTGCCAACACTGATTGGTATTTGTATAACTTCCGGCTAGGCCTAGCAAAATATTTGGCAGAACGGGGTATGGATGTTGTTATGGTTTCGCCCCCAGGACCTTATGGTGAAAAATTGGAAGCTGAAGGGTTCAAATGGATACTCGTACCAATGGAGCGGCGCAGCCTGCATCCGATTATGGAGCTTAAGTTTTTATGGCGATTGGCATGTATTTACAGAAAGCTAAAACCAGATTTAGTACATCACTTTACAATTAAATGTGTTGTCTATGGTGGAATGGCTGCCCATTTTGCCAGAACACGAAATGTTGTCGCTTCCGTGACGGGGTTAGGTTATGTTTTTATCGGTAAGGATCTATTAGCAAAATTCTTGCGCCCCATAGTCCGCTTGTTTCTAAAAGTAGCCATGAATGGTTCAAATCGTCGATTAATCTTACAAAATCCTGATGATAGGGAGCTATTTTTATCGGCTGAACTTGTTTCAGATAAATATATTCGGGTAATTGCTGGTTCAGGTGTAAACACCAAAAAATTTAACCCCAAAAATGCCATTAAACAAAATCCCGCAGAGCCTGTAAAGGTCGTTTTTGCTGCCCGGCTATTATGGGATAAAGGAATAAGTGAATTTGTAGAAGCCGCAAAACTGCTTCATGATGAAGGGGTTAATGCTGAATTTATAATTGTTGGCGATTCTGATGCTGGCAATCCTGCTTCTGTACCTGAAGAAACTTTAAAGTTATGGCGTAATATCCCCTCAATAAAGTTGCTCGGACATTTGTCTAATATGGCAGCTTTGTTAGATACCACTGACATTATGGTACTACCAAGTTATCGGGAAGGCTTACCACGTGGGCTAATTGAAGCCGCTGCAGCTGGTATACCAATAATAACAACCGATGCACCAGGATGCCGTGAAGTGGTAGATGATGGTTTAAATGGTTATTTAGTCCCCGTAAGAGATTCGATTAGCCTTGCAGACGCCATGCGTAAGTTGATAACAAATCCAGAACTGGCCACACAGATGGGATCGGCTGGAAGGGCAAAAGCAATAGCAGAGTTTGACGAGCAAATAGTATTTGAAAAAACATTAAGGGTTTATCATGAAATTAACCCAAAGCTATCTAATTGGAACCAAAATACTCTTGTTTGTGAACAAGTTGAAACGCGTTAATTAATTGGTTATTTACGTAGCGTGTTAGTCCGTACGTCTTTACCCACGATGTGAATAATGGGGAAGATTATATTTTAAGCTATGCAGTAGCTGTTGTCAGAGATTACGTCAATGTAATTTGATTCAACCAAAATTTTGGGAAGCATTTAACTAAAATACATTTTAGCTTCACTAATTAATGGCTCTTCGCCGAGAGATATGCAATAACCCAGCAATTCCTGCGGCAAATAATCATAAGGAACCTGGCAATGGAACTTGAGATACGGAAAGTTGCTGAGTTGTTGTCAAATAGATTATAGGTAAATTTGGTTCGGCGAGACTGTAAATTAATTTGTGTAATTGCTTATCATTGATTCCCTTATTAGGAGAGGATAAGCATCATGAACAAAGCAGAACTTGAAGCGTTTGCCCGCGAGGCGGCTAAAACCATAAAAACCGAAAAAGACCTCAATGCATTCAGCCAAATGCTGACCAAAATTACTGTTGAGGCAGCGTTAAATGCCGAACTGGATGAGCATCTGGGGTACGGCAAATATCAGCAGTCGGACACGGAGAATTGCCGCAATGGCTTTTCCAGCAAGACCTTAAGAACCGAAGATGGCCAATTTGACGTCGCTATCCCCCGTGACCGGGACAGCAGCTTTGTGCCACAACTGGTCAGCAAGCACCAAACCCGTTTTACCTGAGGGTTGGCCGATATTCCGGTTTTTTTCGCAGGAAATGGCCTAACCCAATGAATTACAGGTCAAACCTGACGTTGTAGTTCATTGGCTCAACTTCCCTGTCCAAATCCAGGGGGTATTCGCCGAACCGGTTGATATGGTGCTTGCGGTAGGGCGCCAATCCATTAAGCAATTGCTCATTTAGTGCATAGCCATCCTTTTGTATGGCCTTCAATACCTTGGTCATTTGGTGGACGTTGTGCAATATCACCATGTTCGCTACCAGATGGTTGTATTTGATCACCTTGCGCTGCTCATGGCGTATGTTTTCGGCAATAATGCCGTCGCCGCCAAAGAACAGCCACTGCACGAAATCATTGAATGCCTCGCTTTTGTTGGTGGCGGCATGGATGGTTTTCCTGAGTTCCACATCGTTAATATACTTAAGCAGGAACAGGGTGCGGTTGACCCTGCCCAATTCCCTGAATGCATAATACAGCTTATTCTTACGGCTGGCTGTCCCCAAACGCCGAAGGATCGTTGACGGGGCGATCTTGCCGGCCTTGATCGAGATAACGACCCGCAGCATGTCCTTAAGATGGCGGCGTATCAGTTCCCAATCCACCGTCCCCCGGAACAGGCTGCCGATATGCTGGTATTGGCCGTGCCTATCGGCCTTATAAAACGTCAGGTCTTTGATATTGCGGATACGCGGCATCAACTCAATGCCCAACAGGTAGGCCAGGCCAAACACCGGCGTACTTTGGGCTTGGGTGTCACCATGCACTGTATTTGGCTGGACATCGGACAGGTTCTTGATCAGGCCGTCCAGGATATACACCGCCTCATACACCCCGCAAGGGATAAAGTGGCTGAACAGCGCAATATACTTGTCGGAAACATGGTAATAACCGATGCCGCCGTAACCGCCGTAGCGGATATGGTATTCAGAGAGCAGGTTCTGTTCATAAATGTTCCATTTGGTGCCATCCGCCGACGCGGACTGTCCAGACCCCCAATAATGCGGCAAGGCAAAGCGGTTATAGGCATTGATGACCTTTACGATGGCCTTGTCCAGCCGTTCTTCGGTGACCTGTTTCAGGTTCAGCCACGCCACCTGCTTGCGGCTCAAGCCTTTCACCGAGCGTGCGGTCTGGCTTGGGCCCAGGTTGCAACCGTAACAGAACAGCGTCGTGATGAAACGCATACGCGGATTGTCGATTTTAGACTCGAACCCGGACAACGGGCCAAACAGCCGGTGCAAATCCAGCCACTTCTCGGTTTCCGTCAGCACATCCAGGATGCTGGCCTCCTTCATCCCATCCGTAATCGCCAAATCAACTTTGCCTATTTCCTCAACAGGCTTGAGCCGTTCGGCTTTGCGCAACACCAAGCCAGAATCATCCATATCGACATACGTGTTATCCGGGAAGCCCTGGTCAACGGTTTCGGACAATTCCCGTAATTGTGCCTGGAGTTGGTCAACAAAGGTGTCCGCATCGACCGGCAATCCGGCCAGCACGCCATAGTTTGCCACCTCACGTTCATATTCCTCCCAACTCACCAAGTGCTGGCGGTAGTCATCATAATCGCCGCTTTGCTCGACATACAGGTCGCCGGACTTGAGTTCCAGCATCACTTGGGTGAACACTGCCAGTTCAAGGTATTTCCGGTGGATCCTTGCCGGGTTAGGCAGGCCGAATACCAGCCGTTGCCATTTGTCGGGTAGCCACGCTAAAGACAGTGCGTTGAGTTCACGCTCAACCAAGACAATACGGTCACGGTGGCTGGAACGGTACTTCTGGATCAGGGCAATGGCTTTCAGCAAGCTGTCATCTTGCGAGCTTGAGCGTAGAACTAAAATATCCAGGCACTTAAACAGCAAACTGCGTTTACCGGCATAGCTGGCCAGCATAAAGGGGTAATAATTGTTACCGGCGTAGGCCAGGTGTTGGTCGCATTCATTGATCCATGCCAACGGAGTGCCGTCGAGCGCCAGTTCAATACCCGCCATCCGCGCATCGGCACTGGCTTCGGAATCCAGGGTGGTCAATACGGCGCGGAATTGGCTGATCAGACGCTCGGTGCGCCCCGCCTCTTGTAAATGGAACTGTTTCAGACGTTCTTCTGCGGCATTATGCAAGTTGCGGATGATTTTGATGAAACTGTCCGCGATGTCATCCATCGCGTTTATGAGCTGTGCCTGGATCAGCAGCAGCATCAGGGTATAGCGTTTCAGCGGCTTAAGTTGCCGCAATTGCGCCAAATCCAGGGCGCGGGCTTCCCAAACCATTTGGTTGCGCTTGGCAACGGCAATATCCCCAAGGTTTGGCAAATCTTCCGCCAATTCCATTATCGAAATAATATGTTGCAAATACTGGGTCATCGCCCTGACATTAGGCTGTTTCGGTTCCTGCTTCAGGCTGTCCCAGGCACTTTGGCTTTGGCCTGGCTTATTTTCTAGCAGCCGGTCCAAGCGGGCAACCAGGGCGGGTGAAAGCTGTTGGTAAACGCGGCGGTAAATCTGCCCGTTGACGAGGGCGCGGGATTTGCGGGCTAACCGGAACAAATAGCTGAAGCCGGGCAATTCATAGCGTTGCTGGATCAGCGATTCAACCAGCACATTGATGATATCCGGCAATTCCTGCTTGGTCTGGGCAACCTGCAAGGCTTGGTCGGCGAGCCAATGCTCCCCATCGGCAGCAAAAGCGCGGATGCCTATCAACGCCCGTAACTGTTGGCGGTGCAGGGTCTTTCTGCCTGATTGGTCATACTTGGCAAGCTCCGCTTTGTTAGGCGTTTTCAAGCCAACACAATTACAAATGTATTTTACGAGGACACCCGGCAATGACGACAAGGGGACAAAATAGCCCAGACGTTGCAACAATTTAAGCTGGACCAGCACAAAGGCACGCTGGTTGGCTTGGTGGTAATGCGTCCTGACGAACCGCGACTCGTCCTCAGTTGGGGCATAAATAGCCGCCAGGTCGTGTTCGCTATAGTCACCTTTCAGCCGGGGATAGGCAGTCTCATGGATGCCGGTCATGGGCAAGCGTCCAGATTATGCTTAAGCACATGGGATCATGGTTGAATCTTTATCCTGGCCCCGGTCAAGACTTTGCGGGGCTTGCTCTTTGAAGCTTGGCGTTTTTTCCACCAAATCACCACGCCCGTCACCGACAACATAGTAATCACCAACCCCAAAACACAAACGAAAATCCTATAGGGCAAACCCCAAATTTGAGCCATATGCAAACTACCCAGCCAGCCAGTTATCGTGTCCCCGGTTTTTTCACCGGTCAAGCTAATGCCTTTGAATGCGCCAGTCGTCGCGTCAAACCATAGATGGGTTCCTGCTCTGTAATCCGTTGGGTCGTGATCACTTCGCACCGCTATCTCGTAAAGTCCCTTTGCTGGGTCGTAGTCAAAAACTCTGTATTCATACAATTTAAAACCTTTCCTTTGGGCTTGTTACTCCATCAGGTGCTTTGCGATCTTATATCCGCTTCTGAAATCAATAGGGGGAGTGTATAGCGGTTCAGCAAGATTAGGAGCAGCCTCGTAAGGATCACCCTCTCTGGTTTCAAAAAGCAGTTTCATGACCGGGGCATAGGCTTCATCTGCGAGGTTGAACATAACCGATGACCAAGCGAAGATAAACAGGAAAGGCCAAAACCATAAGCCGCCCGCTCGGTGCAGATCAAAGTTAAGTCGCAGGGTTGAACTGGGGCATTTGATTTTCCAGGCTAATATCCAGCGTTGCCAGAAGCTTTTTTCGACTATCTCACTTTTAGGAGTTGTTACTTTTCTATACCGTTTTTGCTGAGCTTGTCGAAGCATGAACATCCAAACCACAAATGCTTCCCTGTTGCCCTTCGACAAACCCAGGACGAACGGAGATTGTCTAGTATTGCCGTTAATGGAAGCAAAAGAAGGTTTACGATGACGAATTGGCAACGTCAAATAAAACCCTACAAAACAATCCACTGTCCAAATCAAAGCGGCGATTCCAAAAATCTTCATGCCTACTTTACCCAGCAGCAGCGTGAAATGCAGATCAAAAATAACATCCATAATGTTTTTGCGGGTCAATGGCCAAAAACTTACATTTTCCTCTAGGCGAGGTAAGCTCGAGGTGATACGTTCGCCGCTATAAGGGTTTAAGCTAATTAACTTTAATTCATAAGCTTCGCCCTTCGTTTTGTGGGTTGGAAGATCGCAATACAACTTATATACTGTGCCGGGTTCGATGCCGGAAGGATCATCAACCCGGTTACATCTTGCCCCCGGTTCCAATGCCAACAAAGCCCGCTCCCTTAGGTCAAATGGATCAAGCATGGGCTTTGCCTGGATGGGTACGTAAAAATCCTCGGCATTCAGCCAATACATTAATTCATATCGAAACGCTAAAATGCTGCCGGTTAAGCCCGCCACGATCAGGAAAAAGGCCATGTAAAGACCGGTATAGCGGTGAATTAATACCCAAAATTGGCGTTTCATAATAATCTAAGTTGAGAGTTAAAAGTTAACAGTCACTGTGTTTGGATTAGGCCGAATCATGGTTGGTAATATAGGGTAAAGGTCAGTTAACAGTTTCTGCATACAACCTTTTATGGATTGCGACTTACGAGTCGGCAGGGGAGCGGTTGCGTGTAGCAAACCGCTCCCCTGCCTAAGCCATAGCCAGACCTGATAAGCTTGCCAAATAAGCGGCTTGGAAAATTGCGGGTGAAACGCAACCCCACTGCTCCGATTAAGGTGTATTTCTTGCGGCGAATTCGTAGTGTCTTAATACTGCAGACTAATCTGCCCCATAAACGTACGCGGCTGACCAAAGTCAACATAGCCCGGATGAAAGCCAACAAGACCTTCTCCAAACGTACTAATGCCAGAAAAATAGTGCTTATCCAGGAGATTATTGATATTGAACTGAACGGAAATTTTAGCGTCGCCTACTTGACGGTCATAGCCTGCCATTAGGTCAAAAGTGGCATAACCAGGGATTTTGGCCGGTGGTGAATCGCCAAATCCATTTTGCCCATCGCGCAATGTTGCACCTCCGCCAAAAGACAAGCCTTGGCAGAGACACCGGGTAAGGTGACGGTGATATTGACCACATGGGACTGCTCTTCCGGCGCCCGTTCCCGGGGCAACTGCGGATAGGCCAACAAGCCCAACACCACCACCAACAGGTAAGCCAGGGTGGCAAAAACGTGGTTATGGTAAAGTTTGTTAAGCCACATGGCCGGGCATCCTTGCCAAATGGATGAAGATAAACATATTTATCCCAGGCAATGACAACGGGATTTGCTTCCTGAGAATTCTTGGCTGCAAGGCGCTCATGGCTTAGTAATTTCCTTGGTTGCAGCATTTTTCAAGCCAAGGTTTTTCACCGTCACTTTGCTACCGTCATTCAGGCTGTATTGCCCGGACACGATAATCGGCGTATCGGGTGGCAAGGCAATCACCGCAGGCCGCCCGTTCTGGGCATCGGGCAGCGGGTGGAAATGGGCGCTGTCGCCCTGTACGGTAAACACCCCCAAGTGTTCGCCGCGTTTAACTAATAGTTCAGTAGCAATGTGTTGCACCTTATCCTGCCAAACCAAACGTCCGGTTGCCCCAGGGCGGGCAGGTGAAGCCTTAAAGTCCAGCCGGACCTCCTGGCTGCCGGTTTGGCTCTGGATGGCGGGTAGGATTGCCCGTAAAATCAACGGGTAGCGTTTGCCATCATGGTCGAAGGATAAACCGCCTGCCGACTGTAACGCAGCAATATCGTGGCTGTTAACCTGTGCCGACACTTCCGCCCGGCTCAGGTCGAGCAGTTTTGCGACCATTGTGCCGTTCCCGACCAGTTGGCCGACGGCAACGCTGAGTTCGGTCACGATTCCGGCAAACGGTGCTTTGATGGAACAAGACGCCAGTTGCCGTTCGGCGGCCTTGATCTTATGGCCATGGGCGTTCAGTTCGCCTTTCAACACGGCCAACTCGGCACGGCGCTCCTGGGCTTTTTCCATCGGCAAGGTGCGTTGACCTACTAGCAATTCCGATTGTTTGAGGTGCCACTGTGCCAGTCCCAGCTTGGCTTGTACCGTTTGGCGTTCGGCTTTGAGTTTTTCATGTTCTATGTGGTAATCCGTACACGCCAGCTTCACCAAAACCGCCCCGGCCTTGACCTGATCGCCTACCCGTACCGGCACCTCGGCGATCTGGCCCGCCACTTGGGCGGCAATGGCGGCATCGTTGAGGCTGACAACATGGGCGGGTGCGGTGGATTCGGGATACAGCGCCAATTCGGACAGTAACCGGGTCTGCACGGGTGTCGGTTCGTCGGCATGTGCCGGACACTTAACAGCAGTCCAGGCTACTAAAAGGCTAACCAAGATGGCGCGACACAGCATGGGGTATTGAAAATCTGACCATGGATTACTTGAGATCATCATTCGATGTCGGCGGCCATAACGAACCCAAAGCGATTTGATAAGCATATAATAATATGTATAATAATGTGCATGGAATTCACTTGTGACCCTGCCAAAAATCAAACCAATATTGAAACCCGTGGTTTGCCGTTGCTGGCGGCGCAAGCGATGTTCAACACGTCGATGGTGGTTATTGAAGACACCCGTAAACCATACCCGGAGCGGCGGTTTATCGGTTATAACAATCTTGAGGGACGCTTGATGGTGGTGGTTTTTTGCGCCCCGACCGACTACCAAATCCGTATTATTTCTTTGAGGAAAGCGAATGAGCGCGAACAAAAAAAACTCAGCCAACGCCAATAAAATCGACTGGTCGGTCGTGGATGCGACGCCGATGGCAGACGTGCCGGACGCTGACAGCCCGGAGCTAAACGCCGAATCATTCAGGCAGCTAAAGCCCATTGGGCAAGTGTTGCCGGAACTTAACCTAGGTAAACAGCGCATTACGATCATGCTGGATGAAGCCATTGTCAAAGCCTACAAAGCCAAGGCCGGTGGGCGAGGATACCAAACCCTCATCAACGAAACCCTGCGCCGTGGACTTGAAGCGGACAGTGTGAAAGAAGCGTTGCGCGAGCTATTGCGGGAAGAACGGGCGCGATAAGGCACATCAACCCCTCCCCGGTTGGGTAAGGCGGACAAGTTATTTTTGCCTTTATAACCTTAAGCTCACAAGTGCCCTTGGGTACACCGTTGCGTTTAGCAAAGGGTGGGCTAAGCAATTTACCAGTATCGATACTGACTCGTTTTGTGTTCACGTTACAATCCCCTTATATTTCGACATCTTCCGCTTCAGCCGCGCTGCCCGGTGCTTCTTGTACCAAATATAAATGCCTGTAACAGATAGCATGGTAGTCACCAAGCCCATGAAACAGACGAACAGCTTGTAGGGCAAGCCCCAAATCCGAGCCATGTGCAAAGTCCAGAGCCAGTATTGCAGTGTTAATCCAGAATACTCACCCGTGGGTAGCGGTCTTAGCTGCGCTAATTTGCCAGTGCTGGCATCAAAAGAGATGGAAGTTTGCGCCCATTGGCCTGAAACATCCCGGTCACTATTTACACTGTAGTGAAACAACCAATCGTCCTCAACATATTGAACCCATCCCTCCCGTTTGACTGTGAACCCATGCAATTTGGCTTGTTCGGCCATGAGCCGCTTGCCGATGGCATGTGCCTTGCGGAAATCGGCGGGAGTTACAGGCCGAGTTACTGGTAGCACCGTCTGCTGACTGTGTTCAGGAGGGTGTTTAAACAATACCCCCATTACCGGATTGTAAACCTGGGGCAAATTGAACATGACGCTCGACCAGGCAATGATGAACAGCATGATCCAAACCCACAGGCCAGAAGCCCGGTGCAAATCGAAGTTTACGCGTGAGGCAGAAGCAGGCCATTTGATAAGCCAAGCGGATTTCCAGCGTTGCCAAAAAGTCCTACTCCTTCTCCCTTGAGGGAGAAGGTTAGGATGAGGGGGTTCAATAAAAAAACTGCCTTTTAATTTACCCTCACCCAACCCTCTCCCTCTGGAGAGGGCTTTAACAGCATTCTCAATCAAAGAAAGCGATTGTTTCCGCCTAGGCGGAAACGTCAAATAAAACCCCACAAAACAATCCATCGTCCAGGCCAACGCGACAACACCGAACACCAACCCGCCAGTTTCACCCAAGGCAAGATTAAAATGTAAAGCATAGATAAAAGCTAAGATATTTTTGCGAGTTATCGGAAATTGAAATTCGCCAGGTGCGCCGCCAAAAGTTTTACTACGGGCAACCTCAGTTCCGGTGTAAGGGTTAAGTTTGAGCGTATCAAAATCTAGTGGATAAGGTTGCCCGATGGCTGGTTCAATACTGGGCTCAAGGTAAACGGTATAGGCTTCGTCAGGTTTTACTTCTAAATCAATGTTTGTGATCCGTGCATGGGACACTGACATAAGTGCACGTTCGCACAACTCGAAGGCATTGAGCAGCGGCTTGTCTTGCAGGGCGATCCGAGTATGTCCACGGGAGCATTCCGGATTAAGCCAGTCATCTAGTTCATCATAAAAAGCCAAGATGCTTCCGGTCAATCCGGCTACAATAAGGAACAACGCCATTGTTAGCCCGACATAGCGGTGTATCAGTACCCAAAAGTATCGATTCATTTGTTAGTTTTTCAAGTATCCTGTTTTCAAATTTCCAGTTTCACAAAAAAGATACCGCACGGTAAGGTGGATTACGGACGTTAACGTAGGGGGAAAAAAATCTTTTGCCCCAACAAATCGACGGCTAATATTCCACATTAATCGACCCCATAAACGTGCGCGGGGTGCTGAAAGTGACATAGCCAATGTTATAATCGAAATCGTTTATGGGATCGTAACGGGAAGGCGACGCATTGGAAATATAGCTTTTATCCAGTAGGTTATCGATATTCAGTTGCAGGTTGACCCTGGCTTGTTTGCCAAAATCAAAACTGTATCCGGTCATCAGACCCACAAGGGCAAAACCGGGGGATTTGAAGGTATTGTCAGCATTCACCACGCTATCTTGTAAATTCACGCCGCCACCGATCTGAAAGCCCTTTAGGTCGCCTTGCTGGACTTCATAAGTCGTCCACACACTGCCCGTATTGCGCGGTACAAATTGCAGGCGATTACCTTCTTCAAACCCAGAAAGAGAGCCACTCGTACCGGCATTGGTACTTTTGGTAACGCGGACATCCTGGTTAGCGTAAGTGGCAATCACATTCCAGCCGGGCAGGATTTCGCCCTGGATGTCCAGCTCCGGCCCCCGGCTACGGACTTCGCCAACTGCGATAGAACAGCTTCCAACCCCCCCACCAAAACAACTGTGTCCAGGGGTAAAGTCGCTCGTTGCTACGTTTTGCTTGGTCAGGTCGTAATACGCCAAGGTGGCACGCAGCCGGCCATCGAACAGCTCGGTCTTGGCGCCGATTTCCCATTGTTGGGCGCTCTCGGGCGGCAATGGTTTGCCCGGCAAATCGTTACCCACCAAGTCTTTCCCCCCGAAACTAAATGCCCCGGTATTCGCACCAAAGTTCTCCGCATAATTGCTGTACAGGCTCAACCACTTTTTGGGCTGCCATAAGATGCCTACCCTAGGAGTGACGGCATCGTCTGTTTGTGAAGTGTTCTCGACACCTCCAGTAGTAGAATGCACGTATTGGTAGCGCAGGCCACCCGTGACATGCACGTCATAAGGCAACTTGATCTGGTCTTGCAGGTACAGGCCGTAATTATCAGTGTTTTGAGTATTCGTCGACCTAAAGTGTCCTCCCGTTACAAGGGCAGGACGGACGGGATTACTGAATGAGTTGGATGTGTCGGCAAACCTTGTATCGGAGGAGGTGTCAAACCGATAATAATCTCCGCCCAACAACAAGGTGTGTTTAAGCCCCCAAGTATTGAAGTGTCCGGTCAAGTCGAGATTGGTGGCATAAGTATCGGCTGTAGCAATACCTCGAGAAGAAGAGCCATTGAGTGTATCTCCAAGTAGTTGAAAAGGTATTTCGTCAAGATTAAAGACAGAGTCTTGCCGCCTGAAAGCCACTTGGTGCTTGATTGACCAGTCGTAGTTGAACTGGTGCGACCAGTTGAAACCCACGAATATATTTTCGGTCTCAATCGGATTTCGCCCGCCCAGGTTCCGGCTACGCGAAAGTTCGGTAAGATGGTTAGTCTCGTCGTTAAAAGGCAAGATTTGCGCATCTTGGTTGGTCAGTGAACGGTTGTATTCCATTTCCAGGGTTGCCTGGGTCTTGGGGCTTATGTTCCATTTAAGGATAGGTGCAAAGAACACATCCTCGCCACTGACCAGGTCACGGAACGAATTGTTGCTTTGGAAAGACGCATTCACCCGGTACTGCAAGGTGTCGCCTTTGGTCAACGGGCCGGTAGCGTCGATACTGGTACGGTACAGGTCGTAAGAGCCGAACTGCTGGTTAAAGGAGTAATAGGGTGTCGCCCGAGGCTGCTTGGTAACGATATTGACCATGCCGCCCGGCTCAACCCGCCCGTATAAGATTGCCGCCGGGCCTTTCAACACTTCCACGCTCTCCACGTTGGCAAATTGTTGGCCACTGCCATTTTTATCCATTCTAAACCCGTTACGGAAGATTGTTTGGGTTGGAAAGCCGCGTAAAGAAATTTGCCCAGCTAACTCGCCAGTAGCCAGATTACCAGCCTTATTATACGTATTTACGCCACTAACATTCCGCAAAGCCTTATCCAAGCTAATCACCTGCTGATCCTTCAACACCTGCTTGGAAATCACCTGTACGTTCAACGGCGTTTCCATGATCGGCGTATTGGTTTTCGTGCCTGCGGTGGCTTTGGGCAAGACATAATCCCTGTTGTAAGGGTCGATCTGCCAGGTGGGATCGTCATAAGGGTTATCCGCATCGGCTTCGACCATGACTTTGGGCATCACCTGGCCTTCGCCGCCGTTAGATTGCGGTTCTGGTGTGTCCGCTACCGGTATTAAGTGGTTATCGGCAACATTGGGCTTGACCAAGGTAGCCATGTTGCTGCCCTTTATCCGGTACTCCAGGCCGGATTGCGCCAATAGCCTGCCTAAGGCTTCCTGGGGCGGGTATGCACCCCGCAAGCCCGCGCTGAACTTGCCCGCCGCCAAGTTGGCGTCGTACAGCAATTGCAGACCGCTCTTCTCGCTGAACGTCCGCAAGGCATCGGCCAAGGGCTGGGCCGGGATGTTGTATTGTTGCTTTTGGGTATCGTCCCCAGCTACGGCCGCACCGCTCTGGATAATCAGCAGGGCGGCAATGAAAAACAGTATGAGCTGGGTTAATAAGGTAATCGGTTGATGTTGGGTCGTCATAAGCGGCTGGTCTCCCTTGAAAATTTGGCTTATAGGGAGGTAGACGCTACAGGTTGGGCTTTCCCGTACTAGATTTGTTAGAATTTTTGTGATTCCCTGAAACACGCCTTGCAGTTCTATACTATTTGTATATAAAATAAAGTATGCGTTTTGAATGGGACAATCAAAAGCGGTTAACTAACCTTGATAAGCACAGCCTCGATTTTTTAGATGCCGTTGCCGTTTTCGAGACTCCGCATGTTGTTGTCCCATCAACCCATAGCAGCGAAGAGCGTAAGCTGGCTATCGGAATGCTGGAAGGACGTTTTGTTACCGTTGTTTATACGATGCGAAACGAGGCAATCAGGATCATCTCTTTTCGGAGGTCACGATATGAGGAAAGACAAAAATATCAAAAGCTACACGGCGGCTGAATTAAGGGCAAAACGCGCCGAAAGCCTCACGGATTGGCGCAGGGCCGATGCGATGAGCGACGGCGAACTCGAAGCGGCTGTCGCTACCGATGAGGGCGAACGCGATTTTTTTCCCGATTGGACGAAGGCCGAGTTGGTCTTGCCAGAATCCAAGCTCTCGGTGAACTTGCGCCTTGACCGTGAGATTGTCGATTTCTTTAAAGGCCAAGGACGGGGGCATATTTCCAGGATGCAAGCGGTTTTGAAAGCTTACGTTGACGCGCACCAGCAGCGTTAATACAAAGCCACCACGTAACCGTTCACTTGCACGGGTTTCAACCCTAAAATGTCGGCGATCACCACCAACGATTCATCCAGTTGGCTGATCTCGAACACCCCGCTCACCGGGCGGTTGGCAGCGTTGTTGTTGAGCAGGAACAGGCGGCCTGGACGGTAACGGTTGATTTCAGCGATGACGCTGTGCAGGGGGCGGGCGGTGAACGCCAGCTTGCCGTCCCGCCAAGCGTTGGCTTCTTTCAGGTTTACGGCTTTTTTGATGGGTTGCAGGCTATCATCGCTGACTTGAAGTTGCTCCCCTGGTTTGAGTAGGCCAATGACATTGTTGTGTTCGCTGACTTGGACGATGCTTTCAAAGACGGTGACGGTACACGTTTCCCCGATGCGGGCGACACTGAAATCAGTCCCCAAGGCCCTGGATTCATGATGGCCGGAAACAATGACCAAGGGGCGTGACGGGTCATGGGCGACAAGCACCTCGGCTTCGCCGTGCAGCAGGCGGATCGTGCGTTGTTGTGGGCTGAAATCGAAGGCCACGGCAGTATCGGTATTAAGATATAAGCTGCTGCCGTCTTCCAGGCTTAGGGTTTTGCGCTCGCCAGTAGAGGTCATCAAGTCTGCCAGTACGGCATCTTGCAGCATGGGATAACCCAGCGATAACGAAACCGCCAGCAACACGCTGGCGGCGGCCATCATCCAAGTCTTACCGGATTTTGTATGTTGGGCTATGGGTTCTATCGATTGCTGTGCGGCTTGACCTAGGTTTTGCCAATGGTTTCGCATTGCAAAAAAGGCTTGCCGGTGGGCGGGCGATTGGGCGACCCAGGCGTTGAAGTGTTGCCTGTCTTCGCCGGTGACGCGGCCGGAGTTCAGCCTAGCGGCCCACGCCGCCGCTTCCTGGTCGATTTTGTCTTGTTCGGGGTTGTTGTTCATCATCTTTCCTCTCTAATTTGCTGTCATTAGGTGACTAGCGACATCACGCCGCATTGCAATGCAGATGAATTATTTTTGTAGTTATAAGGAGGAAGACGACAGCGAGAGGTCAATGCCGTACTCGAACTGTGTCAATAATTGATATCGCCTATGCGGTTGTGGCAATGGATTAATGCCTTGGCGATGGACTTTTCTATCCAACTCAACGACTTGCCTAGTTTCTGGGCAATTTCGGGTTGGGACAAGCCTTCAACATGGTGCAGCCGGACAATTTCCTGGGTCTCCGACGGCAATTCGCCCAGGGCTTGCTGGTACTGAGCCAGCAATTGGGCATAATGCGCTTGTTCTGCCAAGCAAGGTTCGGGAGAGGTGTAATCCATTTCCTCAACAGGGCGTTGCTCAAAGTGCTGCCGTTGACGGTTTTGGTGGCGGATATGGTCGATGAGCAAATTGTTGGCAAGGCGGATCAGGTAGGCGTTCGGATGCTTGATAATGCCGAGGTCCGGTATCGCCATCAATTTCAGATAGATGTCCTGCATGATGACCTCCGTGATGTCCTTCGAGCGAGTGCGGGCAAGCAGGAATTTTTCCAGTTCCGCGCTATGCGTCAGGTATAATTGTTCGACCTGAAGGGATTCGATACCGCGTAGTTCATTTACCGGAGTGTCGGACTCTCCTGCTTGGGGAAAGGTCAAGGTTAAGGAATTGGATGTCATCGCGTGGTGTTCAGGTTTTCTGGTTGTCTCTTACGTTACCTGTTGTTTCGGAAGTTCTGTCTAAATGTGCGAGTGCGCCAGTTTGTTTTGCATATTGCTGAGCATTATCCAATGAATCGCCCACCAAGGCTAATAAATTAGCCATTAATCAAAGCATCGATTATTTCCTCTTTCTAGGCAATTAAGCGGGAGTCATTAAAAAGGACACCGAAGATAGCAGTTTCAGGTTTGTGACCAATTCCACACAGTTTTGCGATTTTGACATAAAACTTCACTGTTGCTTTTTAGGGATTTTCCACACGATAATGCGAATACCCTTATTTTCTTTTACCGACGGTTTTCATAACTTCTATTGCGACCTAACGCAAGCCTGAACAATTGGGAAGGCGGAATTAATAGAAAGTGGTAATTAATGAATTTTAAACAATAAGTTAAATGTATTTCTGCGAAAAAAACCGGAATATCGGCCAACCCTCTACCTCGCTGGACGACAAAATCTTGAGCTTGTACGCCAAGGGCATGACGACACGGGAGATTGTTGCCGCTTTTAAGGAACTGTACGGTGCCGAGGTATCGGCCACGCTGATTTCAAAGGTGACCGACGCGGTCATTGCCCAGCAGTCCCGGCCGCTGGATGCCGTCTATCCGATCGTCTACCTGGACTGCATTGTGGTGAAAATCCGCCAGGATAAACAAGTGCTCAACAAGGCCATTTACGTGGGTTTGGGCGTGAACATGGAAGGCCGCAAGGAACTGCTGGGCTTATGGTTGTCAGAAAACGAAGGCGCCAAATTCTGGCTGGGGGTGTTGACCGAACTCCAGAACCGGGGCGTCAAGGACATCCTCATTGCCTGCGTGGATGGCCTGAAAGGCTTTCCTGAGGCCATCAATGCCGTCTTCCCTAAAACCCTGGTACAACTCTGCATTGTCCATCTGGTGCGCAATTCAGTGAAATATGTGCCCTGGAAAGATTATAAGGCGGTCACGGCTGACCTGAAACTGATTTACCAGTCCGTCACCGAAGCAGAAGCGTTATTGGCGCTTGAGCAATTCTCCGCACGCTGGGATGGCAAATACCCGCAAATCAGCCGCTCCTGGCGGACGCATTGGCATAACCTTAACACCTTGTTCGGCTATCCTGAAGACATCAGGAAGGCCATTTACACCACCAACGCCATCGAATCGTTGAACAGTGTCATCCGTAAAGCGGTACAAAGACGCAAGCTGTTCCCAACCGATGATTCCGCCATGAAAGTCGTATATCTGGCAATCCAAGAGGCTTCACAAAAATGGACGATGCCGATCAAGAATTGGAAATCCGCCTTGAACCGGTTTATGATTGAATTTGAAGATCGGCTGCAAGAGTATATTTAACTAAACTGATGGCAGTTACACAGAAATATTTACAACCTCAGTTCGGCACCTCCCTCGCTATAAAAAATTTCACCTTTTACTGCATCAGAAAGATAATTCGTACCGTGGTAATTCCAATAGGGGAGGCATGTTGTAGTACAAGAGCCATAACCAAGTGAAAGCGTATTGGAAGCTATTTTATAAGTCAGTCCCCATCCTTGGGTAAAGCCCTGTGCAATAGACAATTTATTTAATTTGTCGAAGAACGTGCTTCCAGAAAACCGAATAGTGAAGTTAGTAACTTTATCATTCTGCTCAACATCACAACTTCGGCCACCACTACAAGTTTCAATAATCCCATCAGGCATCCCAGTTTCCCCATTGTATTTCAGATAGGTGTCAGCCCCAACAAAACTGCCTGTTATCCTACCTCCATCAGAAAATCCGCTTTGTTTAAAGATATAAGTCACTGCTCTAACAACACTGCTATAAAGGCACATTATTTAGAATAGCCGCAAATAATATGGTTACAAACTTCGTGCTATTTAACATCATTATCGCCGCTTAAAGTGTTTAGATAGCGCAGCACAAACCAAGGTTAAAACTATTCTCGAGTAATGAACGCTAACTTACCTATGCCGGCATTATGCACAACCGCCATTGTTTTTGACACATTGTCATAAACGACATTTTTATCAGCCTGAAATTGCACGGTAAGTTCTGGATCAGCTTTCAACAACACTTGTAATTGTTGTTGAAATTGCAAGCCATTTGCAGTTAGCTCTTGCGAATCCTTTTTCGACAACTCTTGAGCTTGCCCATTGAAAATTATTTGTTCTTGTGAATCCTTGAGGGTAATTTTTCCTTGGGCATCTATCTCAACTGAAGCAAAATGCTTATCAGGAGGAATGTCAGTTTTTTCGGTTTGCGGTAGGTCAACCCGCACCGCTTGTGTCAATAAGGGGGCTGTCACAATAAAAACAACCAATAACACCAACATTACATCAACTAATGGTGTAACGTTGATTTCGCTCATTGCTTCCCGATCAGAGCCGGAATCTGGTTTAAACGCCATTACTTATCTCCGCTCTTGGCTTTGCCACCCGTCATAATCATCAGATTTAATAAATCCGATGCAAAATATTCCAGTTCAGCCTCAGCCAGTTTAATGCGTCTGATAAAAAAGTTATAGGCCAATACGGCCGGGATGGCGACTGCAATACCAATAGCCGTGGCAATTAAGGCTTCACCGATGGGCCCTGCGACCACATCCAGGCTGGCGGATTTGGCTTTACTGATGCTTTGCAACGCATGCATGATTCCCCATACGGTACCAAATAACCCAACAAACGGCGCGGTACTGCCAATACTGGCCAGCATGGATAAGCCTTGTTCCAGTGTTTTGCGCTCCTTGCTGATTTGTTGGCGGAGTGACCGCTCAATGATGGATTCTATATCGCCGCTGTGTTGTAGCATAGGCGATGTATTGTTGTTTATATCTTGCAAGGCCTTAAATCCCATACCAGCAATACGGCCTAATGCACTGGATTCCTGATCGAGTTTTGCCGCCGTATCAAGGTCGTTCGCTGCCCAAAACTGCTGGGTATAGCTTTGGCTGCCACGGTTAATCGCCCAAATAACCCATAATTTATACAAAATTAAAGTCCAGGTAATCAATGAAAACGCAATAAGCACCCATAAGGTAAGTTGTACTATGTCGCTGGAAGAGAGTGAAAGCATGAAATTGTCCTTGATGTAGATAAAGCGTGGTCAAAAATACGAATTTAGTTATCTAGTTTAAATTTGAGTGTCTGCACTGCGCGTTGGCTGACTGCCGCACCGTTCACAATTTTTTGTTTGAATTTCCATTGCCTAATGGCACTAAGTGCCGACTCATTAAAAATATCGGGTGGCACAGCATTGCTGACTACAGCATTTTCAACACTGCCTGAAGCATTTACAGTAAATTGGATAGTCACATAACCTTCAATGCGTCGGCTCAGGGCACGGGCTGGATATTTCGGTTTAACCCGCGACAAAGCGACTACACCAGAAGATGCACCTGAGCTTTGGTTATTGCTTGCCCCAGACTTGGCTGTCGCAATCGGTCCCGGTTTCGGTTTTACAGGCGGTGCAAATACCGGAACTGGTGTGTAAGTTGTGGGCTTGGCGGATTTAATTTCCGGCGCAGACTCAATAAAAGTTTTCTGCATTACCTTAGGTGGTGCTTTAGGTTCTGGTGGCTTAACTTTAGGTGGCGTTTTAGGTTTCGGCTTGTCCGGTTGTTTGGGTTTAACCACCTTGGGTTTGGGTGGCTCTACTGATTTTACGACAGGCAATGGTTTAGGTGGTGGTAAAGTTACCATTGTCACTTCAACAACCTGTGGTGCTTTTGCGGTTAATTCTTCTGCTCCAGGTGGCTGCCAATTATAGGCAATCAAGCCGTGCAAAATGCCGGAACAGAGGGTAGCTGATAGTAATAACAGCATATCTCGCTGTTTGGTTGGGGATTTTCCCTGGTTCAGTCCATCCGTGAATTGAGCAAACATGAGTAAGGTTTATTCTTTATTTAAAAAAGATAGGGAAAATTTCCTTATTTTGAGTGTAAATCCTGCAAAAATAGGAAAAAAATCAATAGATTCATATTGTATCAACCTGCTTGCAACCAATCCAGTTCGGCATCAGAAAACCCGGCAATTTTACGCAGCTTCATATTAAAAGGGCCTTTAGGTTTACCACCCAAATAATACTTTTTGATTAATGTTTGGTAGGCTGAATCAGAATTTAACCCGCGATCCCCGCAAAATTTATTAAACCAGTAAGAACCGCGTTCAACATGGGTAATTTCGTCAGTTAAAATTCGGCTTAAAACAGCCACAGCGGTATCATTTTTCAGTGCTTTAAAACGTTCGATGATGCCAGGAGTCACATCCAATCCCCTCGCCTCCATGCATCTTGGTACTAATGCAATACGCCCCAACAAATCGTCTGCGGTTGCCGTGGCATGTTCCCAAAGTCCACCATGCGCGGGTAAATCGCCATAATCGACACCCATTGTTTGCAAATAATTACGGATCAGCTCAAAATGTTGCGCTTCTTCATCGGCAACTGTCAACCAATCCTGATAGAATTGTACGGGTAAACCACGAAACCGATAAATGATATCCCACGCCAATAATATCGCCATAAACTCCACATGCGCTATGGCGTGAAAAAATGCAATCACGCCATTTTGAGTGGTTAAATTCCGTTTAGGCATATGCCTAGGGGAAAGTAATATCGGTTTTTCGGGAAAAGGGACTAAGCCAATCGGTTTAGCTGGGTTATTTATATCAAAAAAATTAAGTGATTGACCATTTAAAAGAGATTTCGCATGATGAGTTAATGTCAGTTTCGTCTCTATCGCGGGACTGTACAAACAGGATTCGGCAATTTTATAAATATTATTCATTGGAGACACTTAGGACAAAATATGTTTAAAATTTTTGACAGTTTAGCGTTAATCGCTTTTTGCTCGTTAATTTATTGGCTTTCGGCTCAACAATCCCTTCCTATGCCAATGGTATTTGAATTGCAAGACAAGCTGCATCATATGGTGGCTTATTTTGTGATGGGTATTCTTGCTTGGCGTTTTTTGCGGCATGTTGTGAAAATTTCAAAATTAACACCTATTATCGCTCTGGCTTTTTGCAGTTTATACGGGGTCTCAGATGAATGGCATCAGTCTTTTGTGCCAGGACGATCATCAGAAATGTTAGATTGGGTTGCCGATACATTAGGTGCCGGCTTTGCACAATATTTAATAACACGATTTTCCTCTGACAACAGCCTGATTAATAAGATCCGTGGAAAAACAGTTCAAAATCCATAGTCCATTCCAACCAGCGGGTGACCAACCTAGAGCTATCCAGCAGTTAGTTGATGGCTTAAATGATGGCGAATTACACCAAACCTTATTGGGCGTAACGGGCTCGGGTAAAACCTTTACAATCGCCAATGCCATTAGTCGAGTGCAACGTCCCAGTATGATAATGGCTCCCAACAAAACACTGGCTGCCCAGTTATATGGCGAAATGAAGGAATTTTTTCCCGATAACAGCGTGGAATACTTTGTATCTTATTACGATTATTATCAGCCTGAAGCCTACGTCCCCGCTTCCGATACCTATATCGATAAAGACGCATCGTTAAACGAACATATAGAGCAAATGCGGCTTTCTGCAACAAAAGCTTTGTTCGAACGCCGAGATACCATCGTAGTAGCAACCGTTTCTGCGATTTACGGCTTAGGCGAACCGGAATCCTACTTCAAAATGGTTTTGCACTTAGTTAAGGGCGACATGATTCGCCAACGGGACATCGTGCGTCGTTTAGCAGAAATGCAATATACCCGCAATGACATTGAACTACGCAGAGCCACGTTTCGGGTGCGCGGTGATGTAATTGACATCTATCCCGCTGAGTCAGAAAAAGAAGCCTTGCGTGTCGAGTTACTAGATGATGAAGTTGAACGCATGTCATTATTCGACCCGTTAACAGGCGAAATTATCAGCAGAATTGTGCGTTACACGGTCTACCCGAAAACCCATTATGTCACCCCACGCGAAAATTTATTGGCGGCGGTTGAATTAATTAAGGTCGAGCTTAAAGAACGGCTGGGGCAACTCTACGCTGTTAACAAATTAGTGGAGGCTCAACGCCTGGAACAACGGACGTTATTCGATATCGAGATGATACTAGAGGTTGGCTACTGTTCCGGTATAGAAAACTATTCTCGGTATTTATCAGGTAGGAGAGCAGGCGAGTCACCACCCACTATGTTCGATTACCTCAGTGATGATGCGATTATTATTATTGACGAAAGCCACGTCACTATTCCCCAAATTGGAGCAATGTACAAAGGTGATCGCTCACGCAAAGAAACTCTTGTGGAATATGGCTTTCGCCTACCCTCGGCTTTAGATAATAGGCCGTTAATGTTCGATGAATTCGAAGCTAAATCGCCACAACGGATTTATATTTCTGCCACCCCTGGACCTTATGAAAAAACCCATTCCGGTGCCATTGTAGAACAAGTCGTCCGTCCAACCGGATTACTCGACCCGATCGTGGAAATCCGTCCTGCAACCAGCCAAGTTGATGATTTACTCTCGGAAATACATAAAAGGGTTGCGGTTAACGAACGCGTGTTAGTTACAACGTTAACCAAACGTATGTCGGAAGACTTAACTGATTACCTTAACGACCATGATATCAAAGTGCGGTATTTACATTCCGATGTGGAAACGGTAGAACGGGTCGAAATTATCCGCGATTTGCGTCTTGGCAAGTTTGATGTGTTAGTGGGGATTAACCTGCTTAGGGAAGGCCTTGATATTCCAGAAGTCTCGTTAGTGGCTATTTTGGATGCGGACAAGGAAGGTTTTTTGCGGTCTGAAGTTTCATTAGTTCAAACCATAGGCCGCGCTGCCCGTAATTTGCACGGCAAAGCGATCCTTTATGCCGATAAGATTACAAACTCAATGCAGCGCGCCATCGATGAAACTGATCGCCGCCGCAGTAAACAACATGCTTTTAATAACGAACATAACATCCAACCGAAAGGTATACAAAAATCTATTATCGACATTCTGCAAGTCGCTATTCCAGGCTCCGGTTTTAGTGCATCAGATAAATCATTCGCCAAAGTTGCAGAAAAAACAGCAGAGTATCAGGTGAAATCACCCAAAGACTTAGCTAGAAAACTGAAGCAATTAGAGGATGCGATGTACAAGCATGCGAAGAATTTGGAGTTTGAAGAAGCTGCAAAACTCCGCGATGAAATTAACCGCTTACAAGATCAAGCACTTATTTGATTAGTGCCTTTAATTCTATGGATGCAGATTGATCATTAATCCTGCACCGTCAGCTGACTTAGTTTTTCCTGCTTCCGGCTCTTGCGACATAATCACTTGGCCTTTAAGCTCAACTGACTGTAACTTATTATTTTCTGAGCCGAATAGGCTGTCATCGGCATTTTGTTGAACCAACGTTAATTTAACTGGATTAGCTTCCGATATAGTATTTTTTTCTGGAACAGTTAGGTCCAGCGATTTTTGTTGGCTAATTTCAGATTGTTTAACTGCGCTAACGCTATGTTTTTTCGTGTGCTTTTTAAATCCACACAAAAAAAAGCTCATCACGGTTATAAAAACAATTAAGACTGCGCGAAAATTTCTCATATTGCACCCCCTTCTAGCCTGTTTACTTAGATAAACTTTTCAATACACTCAGCTACATTGATAACTTATTGATTTCACGAAAAAACCAACAAGATAAATTATAAGTGAACAGAAAAATTAAACTATAAACATGGGCTTATGTTATTTAGTTAAAGTAAATATTAGATACTTTAATAAGTAACAAGTCTAGCAGTTTTTGATGTTACTGTGGGTGGATTGTTATCGCAGTAAACCGAAGAGCCGAGGTTAGCAAAAATAAAAATTAGCGTACAAGCAACCCATTACCAAACCATTCGACCAAGACATGGCGATAATGTTCAGATTTACGGGTTTGTAAGTGTTCGAGGGGATTAAGGTTATCAGTCAGGATTTGCCCTTGGCTGGCATCGAAAGGAAAAATTCGCTTGTTTAACCAGTCGCTTTGTTCTTGAGTAAGCGCAGATGAAGCCAAATTAATTGCATAGTTACTGGCCAGAAAAATAAAATCACTAAATTCTTCGCCAGGCTCTGAAATAAATAGTTGTTGGTTAGAAAAAACCTGATTGACGGTTTTTGTGACCGAAGCCAAGGCTTGCTGCCCTTCACCTTTGGCAAAGGCAACAAAATTTAAGGCCAATAGGCCTTGTGGAGCCAATAAGCCTTTAAGTTGCTGCAACGTTTCTACTGTCAATAAATGTGATGGCTCGGAACCGCCGGTAAAACAATCATGAATAATCAAATCGTACGGACCGGCTAAATGCCGTATTTCATAGCGGGCATCGCCGACAATCTGTTTGCCAGTTGGCTTAAAACCGAAATAATTTGTCGCTGCTGCCGCTACTGCCGGGTCGATTTCCAAGGTATCGGTGACGATGTTATAACGGTCTCGTAACGTCATTGCCATGTGACCGGCACCTTGCCCGATTAGCAATACTTTTTTTATGTCGGTTTTAATTGCTGGTATTAATGCCACAATGTCTTGATATGTCAGCCGGTTAACCCCATCTGATATATCTGCAGCACCAATCATGGAGGCATCTGAGGTCAAAAATCTCAGATCGCGCTTCGGTTCCTCAATAACCCGGACATAGCCATACAAACTTTCTTGTTCAGATAAAACATTAAACTTAGGATCGACATCAACATGCCCTGCCCCAATAATTTTGGGGAGTAAACACAAGCCAATTACAGCAATAATCGAACAAGACGTTACCGCCGCAGTTTTGTGGAACCACTTTTGCTCAAACACAGCGACAACAAGCGCCAAAAAGATTAAGACGAAACCCAGGCAGATTAAAATTTGCCTCGAACCCACTTTAGGAAATAAGTAAAAACCAAGTATCAATGTACCGATTACACTGCCTAACGTGCTAATCGCATAAATAGATCCAGAACTTTTACCCACACCCGCCAGTTGCGTAGTTCCTAACTTAATCGCAAACGGACCAACCATACCAAGCATAGTTAAACTAGGGAAAAATAATACAAATGCGCTAACAAATGCCCCTCCACGTAGTCCTAAGGGATCAGTTACCAACAAAACGGGTCTTGCCACCCAAGGGATGAGTATCGTAAAAAATCCAGCTAAAGTAATAATAAGTGATAAATCCGAGCGGTGTACGCGGTCGGCCCAATAGCCGCCAACGTAATAGCCAACTGCCAGGGCGATCATAGTGACTGAGATTAGAGAAGACCATACGTAGAGGCTCGCACCATAGAATGGTGCAATTAACCTTGTGCCCAGAAGTTCGATAACCATCACCGATCCCCCAGTTACAAATACAATTAAATAAAGCCAAAGATTCCCCAATTTTTCGTTAGAGTTTTCCATCATATTAATACCCTTTTTTATTGTTATTCATTACAAAAGTCTTCGCCGCTAGGTGCAATAGGCATTTTTGCCACATAAGCTTTAACTGAGGCCTGTTGCTCTGCTAGCGTGGGTTTGATAAACCTGTCAGGCTGATGCTTAGCACTTTGCAAACAACCTTTACAGCAAAAATATACATTCCTACCGTTAAACTTGTAAGTATAGGCTTTTGTTGTGATTTTTTCGCCAGTCACGGGACAAATAGTGACACCATCGCCGCGACCTTCAAAGACAGGAGATGATTTGAGTTTGCTAATTACTGGATTAGGCGTAACTAACTGCTGAACTGGATCTGGAGATATCGCGTATGTAGCTGAACTAAACACGCAGAGAATGCTCACGGTAAATACACCATACCGCTTAAAAAGCACCGATTTGAGGTATGACTTCTTCATTTAAAACTCCTCTCTGCTTAATAAAACCCGCTATTTTCTATTATTACGCGTGACTAAGCATTGTTTTTTTCACACAACGAGCCACCTACTTCGCCTTTGACGTCAACCCAAAGATGCGGTAACCCTAAATCTTGTAACCAATCTGTACCTTGCCCTTCCTTTAACATAGCAATGGTAGAAGCGCTGCCCGCCACTACGCAAAATTCGCCGATCACACTAACAGCGGCTAAATGTCGGACAGGCCAACCGGTTTTTGGATTTAACACATGACCATAACGCACACCATTAGCGATAATGCAGCGCTCGTAATCACCACTGCTGGCTAATGCGCCCTCGTAGAGCAATAAGGTATCCAGTAAACCATCGCGGCTACGCGGATGACGAATACCAACCCGCCACGGACTGCCATCAGCGCGTGGCCCAATCACTTTAATATCACCACCCAAATTAATTACGCCGTGGCGAATACCTTCGGAAGAACATAAAGTTGCGGCACGATCTACCGCATACTCTTTCACTATGCCACCAAAATCGATTTCCATACCTGATACTGTAAAAGTAAGCAGTGGCTTTTCCCAGGTCACTTTATGCCAGCCTACTTTTTCCAGTAACTCATTCAATAAGGACTGTTCGGGCAACTTATTTTGATCAAATTTCCAGGCGCGTCGCAACAAGCCCGAAGTAATATCAAACAAACCGTCGCTTTGTTGATAACACGTTACCGCATAATCTAGTAAACAAGCCGTTTCTTCATCCACTTCAATAGTGCCCCCAACTGCGGCTACCCGATTGATTTCCGATAAAAAACTAGTTTGTTTGTAGCGTGAATACACATTTTCCAGGCGGACTACGTCGGCAATCGCTATATCCGCGGCCTGCTTTGCTTCTGCTTCCGTGCGAGCAAATAATTGGATATCGCAGGGCGTACCCATCGCTTTAAACTCAGTACGATAATACTTCACTGGTTTCCTTTCGTTTTAGCGTAATGATAGACTGGCAATCCATTAAAACATGATACCCCAAGTTGCGTTCAAAGTGCCGTCACGATTTTGCTGGTAGCCATTCATATCGTTGTAGATAGGTTGTAGCCACTCGACGCTAAAATGGATACCGGCCAAATCGCCGGATGGCACCATGCCGCTCAGGCCGAAACCCACATCACCAAAACGTCCACCGTAGTTATCAGGGTAATCCATCGAGCCGAATTTTAAAATGCTGCTGTAAATAAGATTGTCGTCTTTATCTGTGCCGGTTATGAACTGACCACCCTCAGACCCGGAATACTGTCCGCGGATACTGCCTTGAGTGGTGTAAACTCCACGTAGAGTAGCCGTAAGCCACGGTGTGATGTTATAACCACCCCAAGCCGTGGCCTGGAAGATGTCGCCCAGCCTGTAACCGGACTTATTTTTGTTGCCCATTCGGACAACCCCGTTTAACTGCGCTCCCCAAGACCAATCGTCCAGGTGGCCGGTATAAGTCAGATTGGGCGCAAAGTCCCAGGTGCCGCTGCCAAGTTGCATGCAATAATGCATAAAGCCACCGTCAGATTGATGTCCGCGGCGCAGGTGTAAATCAACATCGCCGATCGGCGCGGTAAAGCCGGGAGTAATGTGGAGATGATGGGTACTGTCGTCATAAAGCTTGAACAGCGCATACATACCCAAATCGCCAAAACCGCCGCTCTCGTGGCCGTTTTGGGCATGGTGGGCAATATGGCTGCTTGGCACATTATCGTCATAGGGCGGCACACCGTCTAATGCACGCATTTTCATGTCCATGTCCATCCATTGCGGCATCAGCATGAGGGTGAGCCAGTCGGTGGGGGCAACCATCAAGTCTAACATGTGCATGCTCATGGGCATACTGTCCGGTGCCAGGGCGCAAACGCCGCCGCGACAACCTTTGGCGATAAGTTCCCGGTCGCTGACAGGTCTTGTGCCGTTACGCAAGGCACCGCTTTGGTTGCTCCATTGAAAGCGGTAGCCGATCATCCAGTCGCCTGCCTTAGCCAGCATGTGGCTGGACATTACGCCTGCTGGTGCAACGGTACCGTGATGATGGCCGCCGTGCCCTGCATGAGCTGAATGATCCATTTGCGCCATAGTATGCCCGCTGTGATCCATCTTTGACATATCATGTCCGGCATGGGCAGAATGATCCATGCCGCCCATCGCCTGCATCATACCCTTAGATAGTGTATCCAAATCCACTTTCAGTGCCGCATTCGCCACCCAGTAATCGTAATCAGCATAACTGCCCTCCCCACCACCGCCCAGTTTCATAGAGCCCTGGTGGGTGTAATATTCAAAGCCAGTCTCAAGGCTTAGCCCCTTGGCAAAGCGCTTACTGATAGTCACCCCACCACTTAAAGCACCAAAACCAGATAAGCGTTGGTCACTTGAGAAATTTGCCGGCAGTTGACTGGAATTAGCATTTAAATCTACACCATCAGAGTTATAAGCTTTTTTAACCAATAAATACGGATGATAAAAATCTGCCGCATCTTGAGAGTAATAGCGCACGCTGGGTGTAACCGCCCATCCATCGCCCAAGGGCTGAACCCAATCCGCTTCAAAGCTATGCGCTTGTATCCCCCAGTCATCAGCGGAAAATTTGTATTCAAAATGTAAAGCGGCATCCAATGGCTTTATGTATTGCACATAGCGCCCACCTAAATTCCACTGATTACGGACTTCTGGCCGCCGTTCCAAAAAAGCAGCAACAGCATTAGGTGAAACTAGATCACTAGACAAAAAATCGTCCGGATTAACAAATACCGCCTCAGTTAATTTGTACGGATTAGATAAATAACCCGTGCTACGGATATAACCAACATCGGCGGACAAGAGCGCATCGTCATTTAAAATTTGGGTAACCCCAAAATTGGCCGCCCAATCCTGTCGAGTTCCAGATAACACTTGGGAATCTTCCCTACCGCTGGTTTTGACATGTTCAGCGTAGAAACCATCGCCCTCCGTATAAGGGACGGAGTCGTGGCTGAGTATCGCATTGGTTTGGCTATTGGTATAACTTATACCTAGGTTAAGGTTGGTGCGTTTTTCATTAAAATCCCATTGCCCCCCCACATTACCAAAACGGGACTCATAATCATCCTCAACAGAGATACCACCGCCGAAGCTGACAGCCGCATTATCCCACTGATAACTTAATTTAAAATCACCTTGCTTACGCACCTCAGGCGAGGCTGTCGCCAATATATGTGTTAACCGGTTATCTTTAACAATTTCTCCGGTACCAATGTTTTGGCTGTGTATTGCATAATTTTTATCAAAAAAAGTAAGAAAACCATTATAGGGTGAATTGACTAACGGTGAAGCGCCGGTTATTACATTAGTATTTCGCGAAGCAATTCCAGCATTCAATCCAAGCGCTGCAGGCCCTGAGGCAATTGGCGTAGCGCCACCCCACGTATCTTGTACATAATTAAAGGCAAATTTGACTCGATCAGATAAGCTGATTTTTGCGGTACCATGCAAAGTCTCAACTTCTATTGGATCTGAATTTTTCTGGCCAGATAAGCTAAGATCAGATGGGTTAGAAATGATTATATTTCTGCTCCCTTCTTGATAATGACCGTATTGGAAATCAATCTCATCGCCATCAGCCGCATAGGATATTGACGAAATAATACCCGGCAACATTAAGGCGGCGGCAGTTAATATTTTGCCACTTTCATTGGTTTTAAATTTGTTATTTATATTTTTGTAAGTCGCAGTCACACTTATTTCACCTCAGAAAACTTTATCAAAATTTTCTTAAATATTCCTATCTCACCCGTTGAGAGGAAATAGTCTCGATAACGCGGATAAGATTAAAAAATAAATAATTTGTCTTTTAATCTTATTTACAGTCACCAAGACTATGTTAAGCAGCTATCCAAAATTACTGATTTTGGGTTAACTTCCATTTAATCGTTGAATGTTTGCCCGCATTGTCCCAGCAATGAAACTCCGCAACATAAGCCTCCATGCCTATAACTGTTGAAGCCGATTTATTGACTCTTAAAGAATAATCACCAGCCCCAGCGTAAAACGACACAAACGTTTTAGGGCCATAGTAAGCATCACCATCAACAGGATCGGTGTAAATCGGTGAAGATTTACCAATTTTACTTGCTTGGGTGCTCACAATTGGTGCCTTAACTGGCGCTAAATCCTTTATATGAAAAGCCAACCGGGTTGGCGTAACGATAGGAGCGCCAGGTTTCTCTGGGCCTTTTAGACAACTAATTAGAATGACATCTGTGGCCGCCTTACCGGATGTCGCACTACCTACCGTACCTGATTGTAAATGGGCAAATGCAGAATTAGCGAACCCGGTTGTAATTAACAAGCATAGGCTTCCAATTAATTTAAAGTGTTTCATGTTATGTTCCTCGTTTAGTTAGCAAGCTAACGTAAAGTTTCTTGAATCATTGCAAACTTGCTTAGCCTGCAACATTTTTAGCCAAGAAGGTCTTGGCTGATAGATGCCAGAGACTACGCAATATCACATAGCCTCACGGCATTAAATGACTTCCTCCCTGAAGCCAAATTTGAATTAGGCTAAGGTTATATTTGCCCTCCCCAGATTAACAAACAAGCTTTACGTCAAAATGCCACATTCCAAGTGGCATTCAACGCGCCATCACGGTCAAGCTGGTAGCCGTTGTAATCGGTATGTACTGGCTGCACCCATTCCACGCTGATACGGTTTCCTCCTAACAAGCCATCTCCTGGCACCATGGCAGTTAAGCCAAAACCGACATCCCAAAAGCGGCCACCGTAGTTGGCAGGGTAATCGTTCGGACTGTATTTATAGATACTGGTTAAGCCGTCTGCCCCTTGGAATTTGCCGTTGGGTTGCGAAAACTGCCCGCCTTCCGAACCGGTAAACTGGCCTTTTATACTGCCCTGAACGGTATAAATCCCACGCACAGAAGCCGTCAGCCAACTGGTCAGGTTATAACCGCCCCAGGCCGTGCCTTGGAACATATCACCCAGGTGATAGCCAGATTCGTTTTTGCCTTCCATCCGCACCGTGCCGTTAGCTTGCGCGCCCCAGGAAAACTCATCTAAGTGTCCGGTATAGGTAATACTGGGCTTGAAATCCCAGGTACCGCTACCCAGCTGCATACCATAATCAATAAAACCGCCGTCAATAGCATGATTGCGTCGTAATTGGATATTGACATCGCCGGTGGGTGCACTGAAGCCCGCCGTCGCATGAAGATGATGCCTGTCGTTATCTACTACTTTAAACAACGCATACATCCCCAAATCACCGATGCCACCGGTTTCATGGGCATTTTGGATATGATGGGTATAGTGGCCATTTAGGCTATGGCTATCCCCTATAACAGTCCCAATTGTCGATGACAAGACTGGCCTCATTTCCATGTGCATGTCGACAAATTGCGGCATCAACATCAAGGTTAACCAATCTGTTGGCGCGTACATTAAATCCAGCATGTGCATGCTCATGGACATAGAATCTGGGGTCAGGAAACACCCGTAACTATTTGGCTCCGTACAACCGCCACCAACCACGCTAGCATTGTTGACGGCTTCCGTGCCGTTAAACATGTTGCCGCTCTGGCTGTTCCACATATAACGGTAACCCACCATAAAGTCGCCCGCTTTGGGCAACATGTGGGCGAACATAACACCGGCCGGCTCCACCGCGCCGTGATGATGGTTTCCGGCTTCCCCATGTCCAGAATGACCGCCGCCACTTGATGATAACGAATCCAGGTTAACTTTGAGCGCGGCATTCGCCAGCCAGTAATCGAAATCGGCAAAACTGCCTTCACCACCGCCGCCAATTTTGAGCGATCCCTGATGGGTGTAATACTCAAAACCGGTTTCCAGCGTTAAGCCTTTGGAGAATTGTTTAGTGACAGTCAGCCCGCCGCTTAATGCGCCGAAGCCGGATAAACGTTGGTCGCTAGAGAAATAGCGTGAAAAATCTTTATTAGGATTACTGGGATCCCGCAATGTACGGGCATCGAAATCACGCCCATGTTGCCCATTCGCGGTAACAGAGCCGTCATCTTGCGTGGAGTACAACCACGGCGCATAAAAATCTGCTGCGTCCTGCGAGTAGTAGCGTATTTTTGGCGTTATAGTCCAGCCGTTACTGATGGGTTGCACCCAGTCAGCTTCAAAGGTATGCGCCTGAATACCCCAATCATCGGCGGCAAAGTGATAGTTGAAATGGAGAGCAGCATTCAGTGGATTTATGTATTGAATATAGCGTCCGCCCAAGCTCAATAGATTGCGGACAGAAGGCCGTTGCTCGTAATAATTAACCAAATGCGTAAGATAGCCGTCTTCCGGCAGCGTGTAGAATGAATTTTGCTGATCCTCTTTAATGAACGCTATGGCTACCGCTTTGTAAGGATTATCCAAATAACCGGTACTCCGGGTATAACTGAAATCGGCACCAACGACGGCATCCTTATTTAACACCTGGGTAAGCCCTAAGCTGGTTGCCCAATCTTGCCGGTTTCCTTGCACGATTCTGGCATTGGTGTCTTCATTTTTATCAATAATCTGCCTTCTGGAAAAGCGGCTAATCGTATAAGAATCATGGTCAAGAACTGCCTTGGTATCACTGTTGGTATAACTTAAATCAATATTCAAGGTGGTTTGTTTCTGGTTGAAATCAAAACGCCCGCCGAGGTTGCCGAAGCGCGATTCATAATCGTCTTCAATAGATATACCGCCACCAATACTTGCGGAAGCATTATCCCAGTCATAACTTAACTTAAAATCACCTTGTTTTCTCGTCTCCGGCGAGGCGTAACTCATGACATGGGTCAGTTGGTTGTTTTTTGAAAATTTATATATTTCCTGATTCGTAATCGGATCAAAATTTAGGGTAGATACTCCCAAAAGAGGCTTAAGGTTTTTATCCAGAAACAATAGCGTACCCGGTGTCGCATAAGGGGTGGCACCGGTTACAATCGTGCTGTCGTTGGGATCAGTTTGAAAATTATTGGAGCCCGACACCGCAGGTGCCGTAGACAGGGGCGTTGCCCCACCCCAAGTATCCTGGGTGTAATTGAAAGCAAATTTAACCCGGTCACTCAAGCTAATTTTGGCACTGCCATGCAAACCCTCGACTTCAATAGGCTGGAATGACTTAACCGTGGCAACGGATTGTGTGCCATCAAAATTATAAGTTAAGCCGCTTATATTACGTGCGCCTTCCTGATAATGGCTATACTGAAAATCCACCTCGTCTCCTTCTGCGGCAAAGGCGGGTTGCGCCATCATGCCGGGCAAGGATAATGCTGTTGCCGTCAATGCTTTCAGCGATACAGTATTTTTTTTAATAACAGCCAAAACCGCCTCCTTGCGCCGCATTGCCGCCCGCTGCGGCTTCGCGGCTACCGTAGTTGTGCGCCCGTAATGCGCTTTGCAACGGGTAGGGGTCTAAAGCCATTTGCGGCTTAGCAAGGTTACCCCGCTCCCACGGTTGCACAGAGCTGCAGGCCGTCAACCCAATGCTGATTACCCGTAATAATGATTTTGTTCTTAGAGTTATTAATCGCATATATACCCCCACAATTTATAAGCGTTTTCTCTACAGGTGTTGTTGTTTACAAAGTAAGTACTTTGTTTATCTAGCTACAAAATTACAGCAAAAAATAAAATCCGAGGATTCCTCACTTCACTCGGAATGACAACGGTATTATTGGTTTACACTTTTTGTTGTACTGGCCAATACAGTGGCTTAATCACAATGTCATTTTGACCAGAGGGAGTAATCCTATACATAGTTAGCATGCCTATAGGTTTGAGATTTCGCTTCACGCGGAATGTCAACAACATAACTTAGCTAAAACTTCTCTTTGTGCTTCTCAATACAATGGCTTCAGAATGTCATTTCGACCGAAGGGAGAAATCCTAGGCATTGTTAACTAATTTAATGGCTTAGGATTCCTCATTTCATTCGGCATGACAGTGCTATAACACCGTATCTACTCTGTTACTGATTTACTGGATCCTTGCCAGTTTCGCAGACATATTGTTAGGGTTATGGTGGCTAAAAGCGGCTCCCATAACCCTGAAAAAAATAATCCTTCAAATAAAATGCCTTATTTTTGCAGAGCAATTCTCAAAATCACTCTAGGTTTTTAATTGAGTAATTTCTCCACCATCGTTTTAACTTCTTCTGCTTCGCCCTCTTTAAAACCTAAATGCACATGATGTACTGAGCCGTTTTTATCAATGATGTAAGACGAAGGCATCGCTTGCACATCAAAATCTTTCGCACACTGTTTGCTTATATCGGCCAGTACAGTAAAGTTGGCAGGAAATTTAGCCAGGAAAGCTTTGCCATCATCCAGATTTTCATCTAGATCAACCCCAATAACCTGTAAACCTTTATCTTTTAACTGTTCGTGCATTTGATTAAGAAATGGAAAGGATTTTGCACAAGGTCCGCACCATGATGCCCAAAAATCCACATAAACCACTTTGCCTTTGTATTGGCTCAGGTTAACATTTTGGCCTTCGCCAATCGGTGACAGCGCACATTCAGGCATCTTACTACCTACTGTTACTGCAGAAGTTGTTTGGCTTAACAATAATGCCACTGTTGCAGATAGCACCAAGATTAAACATTGCTTATTCATAAAAAACACCCATTTTGTCAGTTGTTAAAAATAATTTAATCGTATTATCTTAAGGATTTAAAACCATCGTGACCGCCTATTGCCTTTTAGTTTGCTGTTTACTCAATTCTTCGAGTTTTTGGGTAGCATAAGCACTTATTGTTTCATCGCTATCATTGGCTGCTTGCTGTAATAAGCCCACGTCATCTGTTATGCCATCGACGGCCATCATTCGCACATCGACAGAACTGTCCTGCAGCGCTTCCTGAATGATTACCTTCGCGTTTTCATCATAATCATCGCGATGGGTGAGGGTTGAAATCGCTTGTGCCCTTACATTTTCATCCTGGTCATGCACCGCTTCTTCCAATATCGCCTTTACTTTGGGGTCGTTAGGTGCGCCGATGGCCAACAAATTACCGATCGCTTCGGCACGCTCGGTAGGATTGCCCGTTTGCACGATTTTAAGCAAATAGTCACTTTGATTAGGCTTTGTCTTCGTATCGGTATTGTCACCCTGCTCAGCAACATTAAAGTTCATTGAGCCCTGTTTACCTTCTGCTATGCATAAAGCGCTGTTGGGTACAGCTTCCAGTTTGGAACCTAAAACCCAGGCCTCAGCAATTTGTCCATTTTTAGTGTTAGTGATTTTTCCTTTTGAATATCGCACAATAATATCGGCTTTGCGGTTAAGCAGGCACTCCAGAACGGGTTTTAATGAATTGCCCACGCACGTTGCTGTAATTAATCCTTCTGGCAATACCGAATAATGAATGGGAATACTCGTTTTAGTAGAGAGTTCTTTCAGCACCTGAACTAGCGGCATTTGCCGCACTTCCAGCTGAAATTCACTGCCTTTTTCTCCTTTAGTGATAATCTCGGTAGTTGGCTTGCCAGTCGCAGGATTTTCCGTCACGGCAAAGGCGAGGCGTATTGAAACCAACAATGCGAAAAAAACAAACCATTTTTTCATCATCATAAACTTTCCCTCGAGTTAGAACATACACCATTCGTTAACGGGGCGGCGGGAATAAACGCATAGGTGCGATTCATGGGGGCTTTCCTGTTTTTAAGCGTAGCCTGAGCTTTCTTCGAGCTGGATTGCACTGTGGTGTCGTATATAACCCCAATAGGCTGAAGATTACCGCCAACAAAACAGGAGTAAGTAAAAGAATAAACCCAGGTGACAGCAGTGAAAAAAACATGGTTAAAACATTACGCTCCACGTCGCCGACAGCGCGCCATCCCGGTCAAGCTGGTAGCCGTTGAAATCGGTATGTACCGGTTGCAACCATTCCACGCTAAGGCGATTACCGCCCAAAATGTTGTCGCCGGGCACTAAGGCACTTAAGCCGAAACCGACATCCCAAAACCTGCCGCCGTAATTGCCTGGGTAGTCTTGCGGGCCGAATTTGAGGATGCTGCTGTAAAAGGTCGTTTCGCTGCCATTTAGGTCAACTTCTGTGTGGTCTATAAATTGTCCATTGTTAGAGCCATTATATTGACCAGCAACTGAGCCTTGTACGGTATATGCACCGCGCAAGGAAGCCGTAAGCCAGTTAGTCAGGTTGTAACTACCCCAGGCAGTGGCTTGGAAAAGGTCACCCAAAAGGTAGCCGGAGTCGTTCTTATCTTCCATGCGAATAACCCCATTGGCCTGAACCCCCCAACTTAACTCCTTGCTATGGCCTGTATAAGTTACGCTAGGTTTAAAATCCCAGGTGCCACTGCCGAGTTGCATCCCATAGTCCATAAAACCGCCTTCGGTTTGGTGTGTTCTGCGCATTTGGATATTAACATCACCCGTTGGTGCACTAAGCCCAGCCGTGGTGTGAAGATGGTGTGTGCCGTTATCGAAAACTTTAAACAAGGCATACATCCCCAAATCGCCTATACCGCCGGTTTCGTGTGGATTTTGTGAATGATGAATAAAATGGGGGGCTGCGGCACCAGCATTTTGTACATCAGCAGCTGATTGTCCGTCAATTGGGCGCATGTCCATGTGCATATCGACGAACTGTGGCATTAGCATCAAGGTTAACCAATCCGTGGGCGCGTACATCAAATCCATCATGTGCATACTCATGGTCATGTTGCTGGGTGTTAAATAACACGGGTCACCTGCACAGCCGTTGGTTTTTAGCGTAACGTCATCGATGCTACTACTTCCGTTTAACATTCCGCCACTCTGGCTATTCCACATGTAACGGTAACCGACCATGAATCCGCCTGCCGGCAGCATGTGATCGAACATGATACCTGCCGGGGCATGGGCGGCGTGGTGGTGATTGCCATGATGTCCGGCATGTTCCGGGTCGCCGTGATTCAAAGTCAAGGCATCCAGGTTGACCTTGATGGCCGCATTCGCCAGCCAATAATCGAAGTCGGCATAACTCGCTTCGCCCCCTCCGCCTATTTTTAAGCTACCTTGATGGGTGTAATATTCAAAGCCGGTTTCTAAAGTCAGCCCTTTGGCGAACTGTTTTGAAATAGTCACCCCACCGCTTAGCGAGCCGAAACCAGACAGTCGATGATCACTGGAATAGTTTTTAGGAAGTTTATTAGGATCGAATGAAACTGCTTTTATGGCATCGGAAATTATTACAGAAGGAGGAGCGGGATTGCCTTGTGCATCAAAATAAACTGGAAGGCCATTAGTATCCATAATAGGCGCGCCGGTTGCAGGATCATTTCGCCAAGAATAATCTTTACCGTCACTTCCGGTGTAGACATAATTGTCATCAATTCCATTTTTGATAAGCGTAGTCTTAGCCTGAGGAGTGATAATATATGGACTATAAAAGCTTGCCGCATCTTGCGAGTAATACCGGATTCTTGGCGTGATCGACCACCCGTTACCCAAGGGCTGTACCAAATCAGCATCAAATGCATGGGATTGAATGCCCCAGTCGTCGTCAGAAAAGTTGTAATTAAAATGCAACGCAGCATCAAGGGGATTTATATATTGCACATAATGTCCACCTAGGCCGTATTGATTCCGGACTTCCGGGCGTTGTTCGGTAAAAAAATTTATTCTGGCCGGAAATACGCCATCAGGCAAAGGCGTAATTAATTGATTCGGATCGTAATTAAAGTCAGCAAAAGCAATGGCGACACCTTTGTAAGGGTTACTTAAATAACCCGTACTACGAGTATAGTTAAAATCCGCACTGATTATGATGTCTTTGTTGAGTACTTGGCTGAGTCCCAAATGGGTTGCCCAATCCTGCCGTGTGCCATGAATAATTCCTCTGCTCAATTCGTCTTGTTTGGGATTGGTATATTGATTTTCCGGCATAAGAGTTTTGAGTGTGTAGTCGTCATGATCCAGGACGGCGTTGGTATCGCTGTTGGTATAGCTTAAATCGACATTCAATACGGTTTGTTTTTGGTTAAAATCAAAACGCCCGCCAATATTGCCAAAGCGGGATTCGTAATCGTCCTCTACCGAGATGCCGCCGCCGACGCTTAAACCGGCATTATCCCAATCGTAACTCAGCTTGAAATCCCCTTGCTTGCGCACTTCAGGCGAAGCCATCGCCATGACATGCGTTAATTGGGTGTCTGTCTTATAAATAGGTAAACCAGTATTAGGATCAAATTCCTCAGTTGCAAACAGTGCTTTAGAGCGAGAGTCTACATAGTGCTTGTCTAAAGCGGCACCGGAAGTCGCATAGGGAGATGCGCCTGCTACAGCCCCAACTTTGTATTGACTATTGCCGGTCGCAAGGTAAGGCGTTGTCGCAACCGGAGTGGCGCCGCCCCAAGTATCCTGGGTATAGTTAAATGCAAATTTGATGCGGTCTGTTAAGGATATTTTCGCACTACCATGTATCCCTTCAACTTCTATCGGGTTATAACTTTTACTGCCTTGGATTGACTCAGTTCCCGTATTTTGGTCAAAGTAGTAAACGGAAATATCCCGCTTGCCCTCCTGATAATGGCTGTACTGGAAATCCACCTCGTCTCCTTCGGCAGCGAAGGCTGGTTGCGCCATCATGCCAGGTAAGGATAGTGCTGTTGCCGTCAAGGCTTTTAAGGATTGAAGTTTATTTTTAATAACAGCCACAACCGCCCCCTTGAGCCGCATTGCCGCCCGCCGCCGCTTCCCTGCTTCCGTAATTATGCGCCCGAAGCGCACTTTGCAGCGGGTAAGGGTCTAAAGCCATTTGCGGCTTGGCAAGGTTGCCCCGTTCCCAGGGTTGCACTGGCATACAGGCGGTTAACCATAAGACTATGGTTAACAATAGGGTTCTTTCTACAGGTTGTTTCATTCTCATTTGTTGCCTCAATATCAATTTTTAGAGCTTTCTTCCCTGGCTCTATGGTAAGCAAAGAAATTACTTTGCATTTTTAAACTTTTTAAAATTTAACTTTCTATTTTAGGATAGGTGACACATTATCGGGCTAACCCAACCTACGAACTAATTTAGCATTAGGTTGGACAACTGCCCAACAACCTGATAATGGCCCTTGGTAGTTAACCTTATCTTCACTTCCTTGTCGGTTTTATTCTGCCAATGCCAGCCGAACTGGCCATCAAATGGAATAATGAAAAAACCTTTGCCCGCATTACCCAGCAAGGGCTTGCCGAAGGTTTTTGATTCGTCATTTTTAGCTTTTTCTGGCTCGCCGCGCAATTCGGCATAAAGCGGTTTGCCATCAGTTTTCCAGGCATAATCCAGCTCAAAATCGCGTTCCATTTTTAAACGGTAATCCAGACTTTGTTTTGGGGGAATTGTCAATTGGACTGTCTCCTGCCTTGTCGACAAAGGATCATCAGCTTGATTAGTGTCTGTCGCCAATGCAACAGCATTGGCCTGGTTGGTTTCTGACATGGCAGGCTGAACCAAAGAAGGCGGATTACTGGCTAAACCTGCTGTGGTGTTTAAAACAGGTTTACCGATAATGCCAAGCTTAGCTCCCCAGCCTAATGGGTCAGCACCAAAATAAACGGGAAGGATAAAAACCAAAAGCAGTATTGCTGTGGTGATGGCCGTGACGCCCATTACCAGAACCAAGCTGGCAGTTGAGTGTCGGTTTTGATCTTTGAATTTTAAATTTGTTGCCATTATTTCTAGCCGGTGGTCGTTTACTGAACTTGAAAAGCTGTTTTGGCCAGTATCTTTATATAGGGAAGATCAGGCTTAATTTTGTTGCATATCAACGAGACGCCTTGCTTCATTGGATTTATGCTTACCTGCATAAAAGTCGAGCTGGTTAATTAATACAAACGCTGCATTGACCATCCAATCAATTGTTTATTGGTTTTGAATGTAAGTCACTGCAACAGGCTGAACGTCTGGATTATGAATTCCAGTTGCATCAAAACAGTCCATGTACAACGTATAGGTGCGAACCCCGTAAGCGATCCCGGCCGCTTTTTTAACTTCAAAAAATTTTGCCCCTGCGCCGGTGTATATTGTTACAAGTGGGCTGTAAGTTGCCCCAAACGAAGTTGCTAGAGCGCCTACCGGGCTGTAGGCTTTAGCCGACACATTTGCTATGCCTGTTGTGCCGCGTTTTATCTTAAAACTGATTTTGGCAGTGCCGCTGCCGCAGGTAATATAAAATTTGTCTGTGGCGGAAGCAGCTACTCCTAGAGCACCGTTATAATTATGCCCATAGACCACGCTGGAAAAACCGGCGGATAATAAAATGCTTACCAAAAATTTTGTTTTTTTCATCATTATTTCCTGTTTCCATTGTTAGTGGAGTTAGTCACTGAGCCCCTTAATCATGTATTAGTAACAATTAATTTGCAGTTAGCAAAAAGGGTAAAAAGCAAAATAGTTAGTTCGATAAATGCAAAAAACGAAAACCGATTCGAACCCAACAAGTGTCAAAGTTTTTGACATTATTAAATTCAACATATGAAGTCAAAAAATGAATCACCTACTTTTCATTGTCATTCCAGAAATACGGGCTTATTTTGTGGTTAACCATCATTTTATGACACTTTAAACAGGTTATTTTTAACTATTTTTACCCTAAATCCAGCGTCAGCAACTTTATATAAAGTACCGACGCTGTCTTGGTCCATCAAGTCAAAATCAAAAACTTATTGATTTTGTACATACATTACTGAAGTAGGTTGGTCGGCCGGATCATGGCCGTTGCCTGCATCTTTGCAATGCATTCTCAGCCGATAGTTACGAGTGCCAGCCTCCGCCGGGCTCTTTTTGACTTCAAAAAATTTAGCCCCTGCGCCAGTGTTTACCGTAATTTCAGGGCCAAAAGCTGCACCTGCCGACGTGGTTAATGCCCCAACCGGACTATAAGCTTTGGCTGAAACATTTTTAACGCCGGTAGTGCGTTGTACCTGGTAAGTGATTTTAGCGATGCCAGCATTTGCGGCACAAGTAATATAGAACTTGTCGGTCGCTGCTGCCGCATTTCCGAGAGCACCTAGATAATCGTGCGCGGAGGCCACACTGGAAAATCCAGAGGCAACCAGCAAGCCGGCCAATAATGTAATTTTTTTCATGTTTATATCCTCTTACCGTTATATATACGGATTTGTTATTACAATGCTTAAATTTATTTCCATCAAACTTAAGCGTGGGCAAACGCATTGTTTACCAGTTTATTGGCGTATATATCAATGACAAAAAACCATTGTTATATCGCCCTCACTAGACCCCAACCCTGGGATCAGACCTAAATTTATATAACCAAACAAAATACAATTTTTCAACTTGTTCCTTTCAGAAACGCAAAATTCCAGGGCACGACCGTTTCGTCTCGAGCCCTGGAATGGCAAGTTAAATTTATCCAGGTGAGATTATCTGGACAAACCCAATGCTTTTATGAATTAAACTTAAAAGTTTTTAACACCTTTGGTGAACGGACGGGTATTTGGTCCGGTCAGGACTGCGTCAAATGCTTCACCCGTTGGCTCAATAGAGACAACGCGGTTGCCAGTTGCTGAGGCGTTAATGACAGTCATAGTAGTCCAGTAAGTTGGTTGTAATACTTCTGGATCGTTATACAACAAGCTGCCGCCGAAAGGTTTTGCAAACCACCAATCTTGACGGTTGTTGTCGCCGTTACCTGCGACAAGTGTGCTAAACACAGTTGCATTAGCTACGTTGATTTGGTCAGGTGCTGCTGCAGTCGACAAGATTGGGATAGCGCGACCATAGGCATCTTTAGGCGCTTTCCAAGGCCCTTGGTTGTCATTAGCGGCATTTTTGTTAGTGTCGCAATAGTTGATGACACCGATACGGACGTTTACTTGCTTAACGGAAGGATTAATGATTTTTGGCACAGTGACTTTGAATTCGGTAACTGTGTTTAATTTCGGCTCCATGGCACCGTCTTTCCAGATCAAACCTTCAATAACATCAGGATTTAATGCATTAGGGTCAAGAAGTTCTTGTACTGTAGTAAACGCTGAATTCGCGCTGGCGTAGCCAGTCACTTGCAGGTTCAACCCGCCATCAGGCAATGGCGCGCCAGTGTGGTCAAGCACGATAGTGTCAAAAATACCAGCGCCACCGCCAATTGCAATAACGTTGGAATTTGGATTAGTAGCGGATGCCGCGCCTTCACGCCATACCACCCTTTCACCTGTTGGGAATACCGCAGATTGACCGATCACAGGATACGCATCGCCGCTATCACCACCGCAACCATGGGTAATAGTGAAACCGTTGTAGCTGGCAGCACCTGCTGCTGAGCTTACAGTGACTCTATCACGGACACCAGTATGCGCGAAGGCTTGGCCGGCTACCACCAATGCTGCTACTGAGCAAAGTGCTAATTTAGTAAATTTGTGTGTCATTAAGTCCTCCTTAGGACGTATAGGTTTTCTAAAGTACATCTAAAGTCTAGATGTGACCAACAAGTCACGAATTAAATATAAGCACTATTCATGCCAATATTTTTGATAAAAAAGGAGGTTTTTGATTGCAATTTATTCTTAATATTAATAGTTAATAAAACTCGTTATACCATTGAATAAAATAGGGATTAGTTAACTAAATTTAATGAGTCTGCTGGGTATTCGAAAAAATGACTGATCACTATTTTTTCGAAAAAATCCTACGAAAACGAGTGCTTTTTTGCGATATTTCAAAAAAGTGTGTCATATAACACAGTTTAATTAATTTTTACCCTCTCTGAAGGCCACGTCACATAAGGCTTTCAGAAAAAAGTGTGTCATATGACCTATTTTTCATAAAAAGTGTGTCATATGACACACTTTTTTGAGCCCCCCCTTTTTCAAGGTTTGGTAAGTTCAAAAAAAATTTAAGTATTTTTTGCGGGAGATTTTTTAGCAAAACGAAGGGGAGGCATTTTTTATGATCAGCACTAGCTCGATTAGAGAACTGTGTATTTTCTTTTTGTGAACACTTTAATAAATCGGTGTTTTAACGGCAAAAATAAAGCCGGTTGTGTTACCCACTCCCGGCTTTATTAGTGAAAGGATATTGATTACGACCAAAAAACTTATAAAGGGAATACTCAAATCAGCTGCCGCGATAATACCCACCGGGCGCGGCTTTTTTAGCAGGCGTGGGCAGTTGAGGTTGTGCTGCTGGCTCAGGTATAAGGGCTTCCTGAGAGGCAGGTACAGCTTCAGGAACCCGTTCGTAAACCGGCATTGGCACACCATCCAGATCTTTCAATACTTTGTTCAGCACTATTTGGTCAATTTCTGGCTCCTCCTCACCGATAGCTTTATGGATGAGTTTTAATGCCACGTCATAACGTTCGCTCTGGCTCATTTCTTCGCCTTCCAGGTCAGGATGGGCTTCCACATAAAGCTGGTTATCTAGCCAGCCCACCTTAATCGGCTGTTTGATTATATAGACAGGCGTTCCAACGGGGACAGAGTTGTACAAAGCTTCTATGTCCTCAGGGTACATCCGCACACAACCGTGGGTAATTTGCATGCCTATACCGTAAATTTTATCAACATCTGTGCCGTGGATACGGTATTCACCCGGCAACTTAAGATATAGAGCGTGTTGACCTAAAGGGTTATGTGGCCCAGCTGGCACAACTTCTGGCAATGGGTCACCATTAGCAGCATGCTCTTTACGGATTGATTCAGGTGGATGCCATACAGGGTCTTTAACTTTGCGCTCGACACTGGTTTGTCCAAGTGGCGTTTTCCAATCCTGACGGCCTATCCCATGGGCATAAGACCTGACAGTGCCAGGTTCACCCGGTGGGTAGTAATACATCCTGAACTCAGAAATATTAAGGGTGATACCTTTATGTGGGGTATCAGGTAGGATTCTTCGGTTAGGTAGTCGCACCACTTGGTCTTTCTTCAAATACCAGCGATCCAGCTTAGGATTAAGCCTAACTATTTCAGTTTGGCCCAAGGTGTAGCGCAAAGCCACGTCCAAAAGCGTTTCGCCCGGTGTAGCCATCGTTGTGCTCTCACCGAGTTGAGTTTCAGAAATCACAGTGTCGCCCGGATTTGCAGGTAATTGATAGGTCGTCGCCGAAGCATATCCACCCACCAGAATTAGCGGCAGACAAGTTAAAGCAAATTTGCAAAATTTCATTTAGGTTCTTTGTGGGGGCAAAATAAAATTGATTTCAATTAGTGTTAGGGTAAACACGTCCATAACGTCTTAATATCTATCCGGTTATGCGGCATAAATTAAGACACATTTTAGCATACGACGTGTTAGGCATAATGTTGAGCCATTAAGTTTCACGTAAATTTGTGAAAAATATCTAACTTTTAGCTTAAAAAATCGCTTTGACACTTGGCGAATGCGATCTTTTTCAAGCTACGGCTTAAAATATAAACGATCAAATCAATATTGTTTTGGCTTGATTGCAGTGACCAAGCCATTCACTTCGACTCTATGCGTGAGCTTAATGTCTACAAAACCTGCATCCTTTAATTGTTTTAAAGCCACTGCTTCCCGCATGACATGGTTTTCCGACTCATCGTTAAATAAATGGATTAACCAATGCTCCAGTAAATCCAAACGGTTAATTTCGGTGAAAACCTTAAAATAACCGGCAACTTCTTTCTGGGTCATACGGGTGTGTTCGCTGATATCATTAAGCGCATAACGATCCCCATTAATAAACTGCCCACCGGGTTTTAATACCCGATATATCTCGCTAACAACCTGCTGCCGATAGCTATCGAGAAAGTTATGTAATGTGTATGCTGATGCAATGATGTCGACACTATCCGACGTCAAGGCTTTTAGCGCGGATAAAGCATCGAATTCTGAAAATACTAATCTGCCCTGTTCAAACCAATTTTTTAAATTTCCCTTAGCTTGACTTTGCATGGTCGGCTCGTTATCCACGCTAACCACACTAATGTCATCTCTTGCTGTAAGTATTGCCAACGTAGTAATACCTGTACCGCCACCAAGCTCAACGACGTTAAGTGGGATACCTCCCGCTGGAAATTGACCGACGGCCTGCCCCACCAGTTGGCTCATTTCAGCCGCCGATGGACAGACAAGCCGGAGCATTTCATATTCTTTGCCGATTACGCCGGCAAATAAGGCATCATAATTTTCTTCTGATTTCATGACTGCACTTTCATTTTTTTTGCTAAAGCTGCCAGCTGTTCTGGCGTAGCCTCAATTTGGAATTTTGCTTGCCAATCTTTATAAGGCATCCCGTAAACAATATCGCGCGCCTGCTCATAATTCACGTCCTCACCCGCGTCTTGTGCAGCGGCTGTGTACCACTTCGCCAAGCAGTTCCGACAAAAATCAGCCAGTAACATCAAGTCGATATTTTGGGCTTCAGGATGACTTTGCAGATGTTGAAGTAAACGCCTAAACGCTGCCGCTTCTAAGTGGACTTTAACGCTATCGTCCATTAAATTCTCCATGATTAAATTTTATATCTATCAGAATTAGCAATAAAAACATGTACATTGAATATTATTGACCGTACAATAAAAGAAATTTTATGGTAATTTTGAACTGTTAGCTGCAAAATTACTCCTACCCGTGACTAATAAAATCAACCGGTAAATTTATTTTAGCATTTCAAAATAAACCATTAACAAGTAGTTATCCGTTAGAATATACCCTTTAATCCGTTACCTACAATCACAAATCCTTTAGCCTAATACTTAACGCCTTATTACTCCAAGCATGAGCCAGTTGTTCGAGTTTTTCCCCATAATTTTGTTTTTTATCGCATTTAAACTTTACGATATTTACATTGCGACGGGCGTGGTAATCGTAGCAACCTTACTACAAGTAGGATATAGCTGGTTCAAACATCGGAAAGTTGAAACCATGCAATGGATCACTTTGGGCTTGATTATAGTTATGGGTGGTGCAACCATCATTTTACACGATGAGCAATTTATTAAATGGAAGTTATCCATTATTGAATGGCTATTCGGACTGGCATTTATAGGCAGCCAATTCATCGGCAAGACGCCTTTTGTTGAACGGATGATGTCAAAAAGTCTTACGTTGCCACCTAAAATATGGCGACGTTTAAACCTGATGTGGGGTTGTTTTTTTATCACTGTTGGCTGTATTAACGTCTATGTGCTTTACAGTTATAGCACTGACCAGTGGGTTACTTTTAAAACATTTGGCGTACCTGGTTTAATGCTTTTGTTTATTGTATTGCAAATGGCATTCTTATATAAACACATCCCAGATACTAAGGACTAACACCGTGTTATACGCGATTATTAGTGAAGATGTCGAAGATAGCTTGGAGTTGCGTATGGCAACCCGGCCCGAGCATCTTAAACGGCTTGAACAACTTCAGGCAGAGGGACGGCTGATTATTGCTGGACCGCATCCTTGCATAGACAACGAAAATCCTGGCGCGGCTGGATTTAGTGGCAGTTTGGTTGTCGCTGAGTTTAATAGCTTAGAGGATGCCAAAACGTGGGCTGATACCGACCCTTACCTACTCGCAAAAGTGTATTCCAAAGTAACCGTAAAACCTTTTAAAAAAGTCTTTCCCCAATGACATCAGAAACTATAAAACAAGTATTAAAAGCAGCTTTTTCACCCCAATCCCTAGAAGTAATTGACCACAGCGCTGCCCATGCCGGCCATGCCGGTGCCAGGAGCGGTGGCGGACACTATCATGTCACTATTGTTGCGGATGCCTTTACTGGTCAATCGTTGGTACAACGGCATCAACTCATCTACAAAGCATTAGGCGACATGATGACCCAGGAAATTCATGCCTTAGGCATTAATGCACTTTCACCCTCAGAAAATAATAAGGAACCTTTAGATGAATAAAAAACTTATCCCCATACTCATTGCAGGTACAGCAGTCCTGGCAGGATGCGATCATAGACCAGTAGGCGTTACTGCCCCTGCCGTAAAAAAAGAAGATGCTATTGCCAGCGTTAACGGCCAATACATCAGTAAAAAAACTTTAGAAGATTTAGAAAAAGATATTGCAGAACGCAGCCACGGCCAGTCTCCTGCATTTCCTAAAGAAAAACTGGTAGAGGAATTAATCCAACGCGAATTGTTAGTACAAGACGCAGTACAGAAAAAACTCGACCAAACCCCTGAAACCATTGCCCAATTAGACGCAGCAAGAAAGGCATTATTGACTCAAGCTAGCTTACAAAACTACTTGAAAACCAATCCGGTTACCGACGAAGAAGTAAAAAAAGAATATGACAGCAAAGTTGGCGGTGCCAACAGTGTCGAATACAAAGCCAGCCATATCTTGGTTAAAACCGAAGACGAAGCAAAAAAACTTATCGCTGAAATTGATAAAGGCGGCAAGTTTGACAAATTGGCGAATAAAAACTCTTTGGATGCCAAAGAATCCCAAAATGGCGGCCAATTAGGTTGGTTTAGCCCAAGCCAAATGGTTGTACCTTTCTCTGAAGCCGTCGCTAAACTGGAAAAAGGCAAATATACTAAAACGCCAGTAAAAACCCAGTTTGGCTATCACATCATTTTGCTGGAGGACAGCAGAAAACAAAATCCGCCAGCATTGGAAGCTGTAAAAGAACAGTTAACCCCAATGCTACAACGCCAAAAGGTTCAGACTATGGTTGAAAATCTGCGCAAGCAAGCCAAAGTCGAAGTCTTATTACCGAAAGAAGCACCAAAACCTGCAACACCTGCCCCAGCGGCGGCTGGCGCAGCGCCTGCAACAGTTGAACCTGCACCTGCTGCTGACGCTAATAAACCTGCGCAACCAGCAGCAGAGTTAGAAGCCGGTAAACCAGCGGAAGCTAAACCAGCAGAACCCGCCAAGAAATAGGCTTGGCTGTTTAATGCAGAATAAAAAGGGCGGTTTAACCGCCCTTTTTATTTAGTACTTTTTCTTTTTTGAATCGGCCTTTTTAAGGTTTTCATCGACCCTAAACTTAACAATTTGGGTTATCAAGTCAAAAGGAATAGGCTGGTCGAATGGAAATTGCACCGAACCTTTGGCGTTTTTATAATTCGCCAATTCCTTTTGAAATGCTGCAATACCTGATGCGCCGGGATAAAAGCCGATATGCTCCCGCCACGCCGCAAAATGCACCAAGTTACCGTTTAAGAAAAAAGTAGGCATTTGGTAACTGATTTTCTCTTCCGCGTTGGGTACCGCCGCTTTAATGGTTAACTTGACTTGGGTTAGCAATTCTTGAGTTTCGCCAGGAAATAGCGCGATGTAGTCAGTGATAGTTTTGGGTGGTGATTGGTTGGGTTTCATGGTTTTGATTTTAGTTTGCATATTGGATTTAACCCACAAATCGAACATTCCTCAAAATAATTAGAATCTTACACGCGTTATAAATTACTGTTGATGAGATCAACCAAATACCGCTCGTCCGTAAGACTCAATCAGGAATTCACAAACAAACTCCTTAAAGTATGTCTGTGGAAAATTACGCATATTAACAGGTAATAATTTACAGACGCTTCCCCTCCCCATGTTTATGATCAACACGACCTTAATATCATTTGAGGTCGGCAAGAAGAACTGGCATCTGCCAGCACTTATTTTCAAAGTAAATTTATTAAGGAGTTATTTATGAAATCTACAGTTTCAGGTTTAATTTTAGCATCAACATTACTTTTACCAATCTTGGCAAATGCAAGTGGTTTTAATGGTATACCAAAGACAGTAAGAATGAATGCTGGTGTAACGACTTCGCGAGTAGGCATATTTGTTGGCCCTCATGCTTCCCCATGTGCGTCATATCCGGATTGGTATGCCTATGAAAACGCCAGCACCAGCTTGGGCGCTAACTGGACAACAGGCTTTTTGAAAGCCGTAAATAGTAGAAACGTAACGATTGTAGGTACGGGTACTTGTGATAACTATGGTGTAGAAAAAATCAATTTTGTTGACTTTAAGTAATTAAGGCCAAGGCGCAATACTCCTTCTCTATTGCGCCTTACTTCGCTGAAACGCCACAATCCCCGATGCGCAGGGATAAAAAAACCCGATTTAGTTATCCCACGCCGCAAAATACACTATGTTACCGTTCAAGAAGGACGTCGGCATTTGGTAACTGATTTTCTCTTCCGCGTGGAGCAGATTTCATGAATTTGCTTTCAGTTTGCATGCTGTTTTAAATGCACAAATCAATCATTCCTCAATACATATGGCCTACCCATAAAGTGATCACCAAATTTAGTAAATTAGGATGTGCTGAGGAACGAGGCGCACCTGCGCCCTTTATACCTCAGCTATCCTGTGGTTCCAGTCGAGTAGCGACATTAGCCTTGAGCAAATCAAGGTAATAGGATCAATCCTAGGCTATTTAACCGAATTTTAGCCACTTTAACGCCAAGAAACTTCTCAAGGTTGGTTTTTGCCAATGTCCGCACTTTAAGTACAAGCGCCTTATTATTTGATTGTTTTTTCAACTCCTGATTTGCAAGATACATAAACATCCCGCCTATCGCCCATTGCTCGTAAATGTCTCGCTTGACGAGTGGCGTTGCTTTTTTGAATTTAGGAATGTTCATCAGCAAGTTACGCATCTGATTAACTACCGTTACGAAGGTGGCATTGGAAATATTGGCATTATAGTAAGCCGCATAGTTACCTACCAAATAAGCTGCTAACGCACCCGCCACATCGTTTTTAGGAATCTTGAGCGCTTGTTCAAGCTTAACGTAAGTATTTAGCGAAAACTCAAACGCCTTAATGATGTTGACGCGCTGTGCAGGGGTTAAGGCCAGTCTGGCAGCCAATTTTGCTGGGCCTTTTGGCTTACCTACTGCCGCCGGTGCTAAAGTCGGTTTGGTTGCAACACTGGCTGGTTTGGGCGGGGTTCTGACCGCCTTACCCGGGTTATTGTTGGGATAACCGCCGTAGTTTGGATACAAAGGCACTATTAAGCCTTGGTAGAGTGGTGGCGGTGGCGGTGCAAAATCGAACGCCATTGCCACACTTGAACTAACCATAAGCATGGTTAACAAAATCATTCGGGATTTTTTAAGTAGTAATAACATCAGTTTTCCTCTTTGGTTATTGTTAAAATCTTGAAAGGTTAGTCTCGACCCACCATACAGCTCCGCTTACTCGACCTCTTCCAGGCCATTTTGCCATCCGTTTTGGTCTATCCGTTGGTAGTTGCCTTGTCCGTCGCGGTAGAAGCTCTCCCCCGTGTTAGGGTTATAAGTTTGCGTATTCGGTTGTGCGGTATGCGAAAGGTTGTATTGTGCACCTGTATTGGGGTCAACGTAGTCGGTGGTGCCATTTAGTAAATTGCCGCGTTGATGGGCAATTTCATCATTACGCTGAAACCTATTTTGCATGTCAAGGTTGTTTCTATACTGATTGTCACGATAAGCATTGATGGACGCTTGATCGCGCTGTTGAATGTCTTGGGTGGTACGGTTGTAATTGGTCATGCCTTGACGGGAAAAGCCACCTGTCGCCGCATACATGTAGGCAAACTGTTCAGGAGTCATACTACCTCCCTGAGCGAGGTGTTGCTGATACATGGCCTGAACTTGGGGATTTTGTAAATTCTGCTGGATTATATTGGCTTGCGCTTGCTGCATCTGCTGAGTTAACTGGTCAGATTGCTGCAATGACTGCTGGAGCATCGCGCCATAATCGTCGGCTTTTAAAGGTAACTCAATTACCAAAAACGCAGTAATTATGATCAAAAACGAGCGGAGAGTAGCCATGATATGTTCTCCAAAAAAATTAAAATATAACAATATATAAATCACAGTCTTTTGTAGACCGATCACATATTTATTAGGGCAGCAAATTTGTAAATACTCCAAATCTGAAATTTAAAAGATAATTTCGACCCAAAGTAACCCATATTAGGTTGGTAGGTTGGGCTGAATTAAATGGTGCCTTTATGCCCTTCGAGTGCAACACAAACGCCGTTGCAAACGTTGGGCTTTGTACTTTATTATACCCACGGGTACAGCCCAACCTACATTAAACATCCTTTAAACCGATGCCAACCCAGCAATGTTATAGCCACAATCAACATAAGTGATTTCTCCGGTAATGCCGGAAGCCAGGTCAGAACACATGAACGCGGCGGCATTGCCGACTTCTTCAATCGTTACGTTTTTACGCAACGGCGCGGTATCTGCGGCTTTGCTGAGCATGGCTTTGAAATCATTAATGCCGGATGCCGCCAACGTGCGGATAGGACCTGCGGAAATGGCGTTAACGCGTGTACCTTCAGGCCCTAATGCTACTGCCATATAGCGGACATTGGCTTCCAAGCTGGCTTTGGCGACACCCATGACGTTGTAGTTGGGGATGGCGCGCTCCGCACCCAGATACGTCAAGGTTAACAACGAGCCGTTACGCCCCGCCATCATCGCCCTGCCCGCTTTCGCTAACGCAGTAAAGCTGTAAGAGCTTACATCATGGGCAATTTTGAAGTTTTCGCGGGTGGTTACATCAACATAATCGCCATTAAGTGCATCGCGCGGCGCAAAGGCGACCGAATGCACGATGCAATCCAGGCCGTCCCAATGCTTGCCCAGTTGGTCGAATACGCTGTCGATATGTTCATCTATGCTGACATCGCATTCGAGTGTGATTTTTGAATTGCATTGTTCCGCCATTTCTTCGACACGGCTTTGCAGCTTTTCATTTTGGAAGGTAAACGCCAATTCAGCGCCTTCACGGTGCATGGCTTGTGCGATGCCCCATGCGATAGAGCGGTTGCTCGCTAAACCTACAATCAAAACTCGTTTGCCCTGCATAAAACCCATTGTCATCTCCCGTTGTTTTTGTTGTTACAATAAGATTTAAAGTATCCACGACCCGTATTGTGATGTCTAGCTTTTTGTATAACAACCTACTATTCCGCATTTACGCGCTAATGCTTATTATTTTGCTTGCGGCTTGCGATGGCATTCAGCTTAATAACCCTTATCCTGCGGAACAAAATGGGCAGGCAATTTTGTATCAATCATTTGACGAGCGCCCTAAACATCTCGACCCTGCGGTGGCTTACAGCGAAAACGAATATGCGTTTCTCGCGCAAATCTATGAACCACCGTTTCAGTATCATTATTTAAAACGCCCGTACGAACTCGTGCCGTTAACAGCCGCTAAGTTGCCGGATATTAATTACTTTAACAAGCAAGATGAAAAACTTAGTGCGAATGCCGATGCAAAAGAGATTGCCTTTACCGATTACATCATCGAGATCAATCCCAATATCCGTTACCAACCCCATCCGGCTTTAGCAAAAGCGGCTAATGGCGAATACTGTTATCATCATTTAAATCAGGCAGAGATAGATAACTTAAGTACCTTGGCAGATTTTGCCGAAACCGGAACCCGGGAATTAACAGCTGAAGATTATGTTTACCAGATTAAACGTCTGGCGCACCCCAAAACGCAATCACCCATTGGGGAAATGATGAAAAACTACATTGTGGGTTTTGGTGAATATTCGGAAAAAGTCAAACAACTGCCAAAAACCGCACTAAAAAATGTTTCGATGACTGGTGTTACTCTTACTAGCCGCTATCAATACCGCATCCGTATTAAGGGTAAATACCCACAATTTATGTATTGGTTAGCCATGTCATTTTTTGCACCGATGCCATGGGAAGCTGATCTATTTTACGATCAGCCTGGGTTAGCCGATAAAAATATAACCTTAGATTGGTATCCCATCGGCACCGGCGCTTATCAGTTGTCGGAGAACAATCCTAACCGGCGCATGATCCTAGAAAAAAACCCCAATTTTCACCTGGAGACTTATCCAACTGAAGGTGAGCCAGAAGATCAGGCCAAAGGCTTACTTAATGATGCCGGTAAGCCATTGCCTTTCATTGATAAAGTTATTTTCACTTTGGAAAAAGAGACGATTCCACGGTGGACAAAATTCTTACAAGGTTATTTTGATGCGTCAGGCATTGCTTCGGATAGTTTCGACCAAGCGATTCAGTTTACGGGGGGCAACGCAGAACTGACGCCATCAATGCTAGATAAAAAAATAGTGTTACAAACTTCTGTTGAACCTTCAACCTTTTATATGGGTTTCAATATGTTGGATGCAACGATTGGTGGCACTACCGAACAAGCCAGAAAGCTGCGCCAAGCGATTTCAATCGCAATGGATTATGAGGAATTTATTTCAATCTTCAGAAATGGCCGAGGGATTAGTGGACAAGGTGTATTGCCGCCAGGTATTTACGGTTACGAGGAGGGTAAAGTGGGAGTCAATTCTTACGTATATGACTGGATAAACGGCAACCCGCAACGAAAAAGCTTGCAAGTAGCAAAGCAGTTAATAAGGGAAGCAGGTTATGACAATGGCATCGACCCCAAAACGCATGAGGCGTTAATCCTTTACTTTGATACGACTTCGAGCAGTATTGATGACCGCCCCATGTTTAACTGGTATCGTAAACAACTTGAGAAACTAGGCATAAAGCTGGTCATCCGCGCTACCGACTATAACCGCTTCCAAGACAAGATTCGGAAAGGTAATGCGCAGATTTTTGTTTGGGGCTGGAATGCCGATTACCCCGATCCTGAGAACTTTTTCTTCTTGTTATATGGCGGTAATGCGAAAGTTAAATTTGGTGGTGAGAATGCCAGTAATTATCAAAATCCAGAGTTCGACCGCTTATTTGAGCAAATGCGTAATATGGACAATAGCCCGGCAAGATTCACGTTGATCCAGCAAATGCAAGAGATTGTCCGTCACGATGCACCCTGGATTTTCGGAGTGCATCCAAAGCAATTCTCCCTGTTCCATAGTTGGTTTCTTAACCGCAAACCCCATGTAATCGCTAACAACACCCTAAAATATCAGCAGCTAGATACCGCCACAAGAACTGAACAACGGCAGGCATGGAACCAACCTGTTGTTTGGCCATTAGCGTTAACTGGATTTATTTTTATGGTCATCGGCGGATATGCTGTGAACGCTTATCGTCATCGTACCCGGAAAAGATTGCAATGATTAACTACATTATCAGACGGTTGTTTTATGCCATACCTATTTTAATAGGGGTTAATATCCTCACTTTTGTGCTGTTTTTTATTGTTAACAGCCCCGACGATATGGCACGTATGCAGCTTGGCCAAAAACATGTCACCCAGCAAGCCATTGATAACTGGAAACAACAGCATGGCTATGACGTACCGCTGTTATGGAATGAAAAAGTTGACGGCACCGAAAAGCTAACCAATACCATTTTTTATCAAAAATCAGTTGGGCTGTTCTTATTTCATTTCGGTACCTCAGACAGCGGCAGAAACATCGGCGCAGATATCAAAGAACGTGCTTTACCAAGCCTAACTGTAGCGTTACCGACCTTAATCATAGGTTTAGTTACCGATATTTGTATAGCGTTAATGGTCGTGCTATTTAGGGGGAGCGCAATAGAATTAGGCGGAATGGTTCTTTGCGTCATTCTTATGTCGGTATCGTCCTTGTTTTACATTATCGGCGGTCAATTTATAATTGCCAAAGTGTTCCGGTGGGTACCCATTTCAGGCTACGACGATGGTCTTGCCGCAATTAAATTTATGATTTTGCCGGTATTGATCGGCGTTTTTTCAGGGATAGGATCTGGTGTACGCTGGTATCGCACCTTATTTTTGGAGGAGGTCGAAAAAGATTATGTCCGCACTGCACGTGCCAAAGGGTTAACTGAAACCCAAACTTTATTTCGCCATGTGTTACCCAATGCCATGATCCCCATACTCACTGGCGTCGTCGTGGTATTACCGACCTTGTTTATGGGTAGTTTGATTATGGAATCCTTTTTTAGTATTCCAGGTTTAGGCAGTTACACCATTGATGCAATTAATAGCCAGGATTTTGCAATCGTCAGAGCAATGGTTTTTCTGGGGTCGGTGTTATATGTAATCGGTTTACTATTGACTGATATTTCTTATACGTTGGTTGACCCACGCGTCAGATTGACTTAAAGACAAGTAATACGCGGAGAAGCCCCAGTTCGCTGCTTATCTATTCACGCCGAATTTTTTGTTTATCACGTCGTGTAAACAAAAAAGGCTTAGGACATCCAACGCCTAAGCCTTATTTCTTTATTTAAGTTGCCGGTAATAAATCGCCAGCTGCTTAATCTCTTCATCACTTAATTGATTAGAAATTAACCGCATACGACTATAAATATCGTTATGGCGTTTGCCGTTTTTATAAGCTAATAAAGTCTTCTCAAAATAATCCGGTTGTTGGCCTGCCAGACTAGGAATATCCATTTTTTCACCTTGCCCTTCAGCACCATGGCAGACAAAACAAGGCGGCAAAATACGTTTACCATCACCTTCAGCGACCATTTTCTTTGCACGATCAAGATTTTGCTCTTGTGGGTTGCCCTCGTGTTTAGGCAACGCTAAGGAGGCATACCATGCAGCAATATCAGCAGCGTCTTTTTCACTTAAGCTTTTAGCGATTCCCGTCATTGATATATCTTCACGGTCACCATTCGCATAATCACGGAGTTGCTTAAAGGTGTAGTTGGCAAGTTGTCCGGCTAATCCTGGTACGCCTGGAATAGTCTCTCCATCAACAGTTTCAGCTTTTATGCCCTCGCCACGCTCACCGTGACATGCTTTACAAGTTTGGACTAAATTGCCACCTTTTTGAAGATCACCTTTTTTTACCAGATCTAGCATCTCGGTTGTCCAGGCAATTTGAGAGCCAGATTCACTTGCACTACCCAAAGTAGGTAACACACTAAGCAAAGAAACTATCAGTATATGTAACATAATTAATACCCCCATCCTGGAGAGCCAAAGGTATCCATAATAAAGAACTGCAAAATGGGCACACCAAAACTGATAAACATAAGCACAGCTATAACCCGATTCCATAGCTTAAAATCGTTAAGATATTCAGGTAATGCCCTGACAGGACGAATAGGTTCAGCGTATTCGATTTGTTCATTAAAATCGGGGATAGGTTGGGCTGCTTGGGTCTTGAAGAGGTTGTAGATAAACAAACATGCCGAACCAAGCATAATCATGCCACCAAATATCATAGCCAGTTCATAAGGTTTCCAAGCGAGTGTAAGCAAGGAGTTATACACTACGGTAGAGATCCGGCGCGGCTGACCCAAAAGACCCAGGACATGCCAAGGTGTAGATAAAATGCTCATACCGATAAACCAAGTCCATAGCTGGATGAGCGCCATTGAGTTGGAAAATAGCGGTTTTCGTACCAACAAAGGCCACAAATAATAGGCGATTGCAAAATACATTATTACGGTTGTACCCGCAAAAATAAGATGGAAATGTCCAGGTACCCACGCGGTATTGTGGATCATAGCATTCATGGCATAACTGGCATTAACCACCCCGCCAAAACCACCTAAAATTAACATCAGCAACGAGAGAATAACAGACAGCACCATAGGATTTGTCCAAGGTAAACTCCCAATCCATCCGAATAAGCCCTGCCCTCCCCGTAAACGTCCAGCAATTTCAAGGGACGCAATTACCGTAAATCCGGTCAACAATGTTGGGAACGACACAATTAATGTACCAATTCCGTGTAACAATTTCCAGCCCTGGGCTTGTTCAGGATCCATATATAGATGATGGAAACCGATAGGTAAGCCAAACACCGCCAGAACAATAAAAGCCACTCGAGCAAATTCATCACTAAATAAATAACCACCGGCCTGTTTGGGTACAAACACATAGAAAGCGGTATATGCCGGGATCAACCAGAAATAAACGATCGGATGCAATGTCCAAGCGAAGAGTGTACGAGCTAATCCGGCATCAACTGTATCGATCCAGCCTAAGGCCAGAGGTATTGCTTGAAATAACACTTCCAACGCCACACCGACACTCGTCCATGCCCACAACAAAGCGTTAGCCGTGGTGGCAAACATAGCTAATGGGACGGGTTCTTTTGGATTATCTTGCTTCCACTGTTTAAACATCATTAGCATGATGAAGACCCACACCCAGGAACCCACAACCAATAAAGTTGCTCCCAAGTAAAACGCGACATGCGCCTGAATCGGTAAATAAAATGTATATAAAACCGATGCCTTACCGGTTAATAATGGAATTGCGGCCATCACAGTGCCGATCAGCGAAATCCAAAAACCGCACCAGGCTAACTTTAAATTCCATACTGGTTGTTTAAGGCTTGTTGTGGCAATGTAATAACTAAAACCCATAATAAAAAAGGTTGTCAGCACAAAACCCATCAGTACCCCATGCGTACTGACCGAAGCAAAATACACGGTGGGCGAGTCTAACGCCGATATAAACCCGCTACGCTCTAATACTTGATACTCGCCCAGGAAACACGCAACAATAAACGCACCAAATGCAACCCAGAGATGGGTTAACGCTAACTTACGCTCTGGCACATCATTCATGGTTTTCTCCTTTATTTGCAATTAATTTTGCCGGAGACTTCCAGTCCTCTTTAGCGATCACAGAAATATTGCTCCACATGTGGTTATGCCCTAAACCGCAATACTCGTTGCATAGCACGGGGTATTCGCCAGGCTTGGGGAATGAGGTGGTTATTTGGGCGACATAACCCGGCACAATCATTGTACTCATGTTAGTCATCGGGATATGAACACCATGCAACACATCCATGCTCACCCAGCGGAAAGTCATTTTGGTTTCTGCGGGCACTGAGATATGTTTAGGAAAAAAGGAATAACGTCCGGCAACCATTCTAATTACGATATCGCCTTTTTCATCAATCTGGACGCCCAAGTTACTTTCCGCAAATTCTTTGCTCAGATGAAGTTTCGCAGAATCGATTGTTTCGACTTTGCCAGGTGGATTCACGCTATGGACAAGTGCATCGATAGTTATAATACCCACTAGTAAGCCGATAGTCAGCAACGTTATCGTTATCCATTTCCGCTCTAAATGATCAACATGAATCGACTGGAATTGAGTGCAAGATTCTCGCAAAAAATTGCTGAATTCACGGATATAAGAATTAATTTGCATATCAACCCTTAATCAATTAAACCGCGCGGGAGAAACACACCGAAATATAGGAACATCCAGGCAATCACCATACTACCCAGAACAAGGGCCATCAACGCAAATGTCCCAACAGGTGAGCTTTCTAGAATACGCTTACGCTCTTCTTCATTCATTAGCTTTCTCTCTAAAAGTTTAATTGCCTACCAGCAACCAATTTACTCTAACAATCAACGCATTGCGTAAAAGCCAAAGCTGTTTATTATTTTAACAGAGCAGTATATAAGAAAAACTTTCGCATGCTTTTGATGTAAATCAAATTAAGACACTTTACTTGCCACTGGTACTTACTCAAAAACTACTCATATTTTAGATATTTAAACCTAGGATCATCAGGAGTTCCCTCCAACGCACCCTCTTCCTTAGCAGGTTGCCACATAACGACATCTTCTATTTTCTTTGCTAACTCAAAATCCTTGTCAGTAATACCTTTAGCTGAGTGCGTCACCAATTTAACAATCACAAAAGCATAGGACACCGTCAGGTCAGGATGGTGGAATGCTGCTTCGGAAAGGTGCCCAATCGTATTGACGACCATTAACGTCGATTTCCACCCGCTGGTTTTGTATTTACGCCGAATCCAGCCATTTTGAAGATACCAATGCGGTAATATTGCTTGCAAACGGTTTTGAATCTCAGCATCAGTATAGATCTTATCTTCTTTACCTTGTCGCCAGTTCATTTGATTTAACTCCCAGAAAATTTAATTTTTTCCATAAATCAGCCTTCTTTGATCTGAAGTCAAGATATTGTAAATTGATGATTTATGTCTCATTACTTTTACACCTGTTTGTTGTTCTGATAAACCAAAAAATACATACCTGCTATATTTATACCTAAATTGGGTTATGTGATCGTTTTAGCGGAATATCGCATTTTCATTATGATACAAAACTGATATAATTTTCGCTCTTGATCGGATGCTGTTAAGTGCAGTGGGTTTTTAATATAAATAGGGAGTTGCCATGCTTATCTTGACTCGTCGGGTTGGAGAGACACTCATGATTGGTGATGAAGTGACCGTCACAGTCCTCGGGGTTAAAGGGAATCAAGTTCGCATAGGTGTTAACGCACCAAAAGAAGTTTCTGTTCACAGGGAAGAAATTTACGAAAGAATTAAAAAAGAGCAATCCGACTCATCAAGCTCAGACAGCTAAAGTTTTTGGAGGGATGGCCGAGAGGCTGAAGGCGCTCCCCTGCTAAGGGAGTATGGGTTTTAAAGCCCATCGAGGGTTCGAATCCCTCTCTCTCCGCCATATAATATGAAAAATAAAATCCAGCGCACCAAGTTACTTGGTTGACAAAAAGCCAGTATAGAATCATAATAAGCGGCTTAACAAAGCGCCCGTAGCTCAGCTGGATAGAGTACTCGGCTACGAACCGAGCGGTCGGGAGTTCGAATCTCTCCGGGCGCGCCAATGTTAAAAAATGTTTCTTTGAATTAATCCCCTGTAGCTCAGTCGGTAGAGCGGGTGACTGTTAATCACTAGGTCGGCGGTTCGAGCCCGTCCGGGGGAGCCATTTAAATCAATGGCTTATTTATTTTCAAATTAAGTTACTTGCTTATTTAGATGTAGGCACACCGTAGCCTTTTTCACCAGTTTCAACAGCATGTAAATCGGACAGCTTGTCCACATAGGACGATAAATGCTCACTGGATAAATGTGCATATCGCCGCACCATTTCGATAGTTCCCCAACCGCCTAGTTCTTTCAAGATATTTAAAAGGCATTCCCTCTTGAACGTGCAAACTTGCTCATGTATGCCGTAAATCAAGCCTGCGAAAGTTTTTAATACCCGCCCTATCTAAAGTATTGTGCCAATGCTTTAGTATTAACCTGAATTATCGGCTTGCCTTTGTAAATAAAGGCATGGGTTTGATGCTTTCCAATCTGTTCATGGATAACAATGATCGATATACACTAATCAGGACACATTTTTTGAAGTATTCTACAGAGGAAAAAGTGCAAGCTGATGACAAACACAACCAGAAAAACGTATACCGAAGAATTCAAGGCAGCCGCAGTGAAATTGGTGGCTGAAGGCAAGCAATCAGTTCCAGAAGCATCAAGGGGAATGACGAGCTAACTCGGTTACGCAGTGAAGTAGTTGAACTGAAAAAGAAGTTGGCATTGGCGGAGGCACATCGTGAAATCCTAAAAAAAGCGGCGGCATACTTCGCTGCTCAAACGCTATGAAGTATGCCTGGATTAAAGCGCAGCATCACCAGCGCACCTTCAATGTCACTGCGATGTGCGAAATGTTGGGCGTACAGCGAAGTGGCTATTACGCGTGGAAAAATACCCCTCAATCTGTCCGTGAAAAAGAAGATATCCGATTGGGCGAGTTGATCAAAAAATCATTTTATGAAGGTCGTCATACCTACGGCAGAAAACGAATCCAAGATGATTTAAAAGACTGGGGCGAAAACGTCAGCAAGCGTCGTATTGGTAAACTGATGTCCAAATTGGGATTATGGTGCAAAACGCGTAAAAAATTTAAGGCCACTACGAACTCAAAACACAACGAGCAACTATCACCTAACTTATTAAATAGAAGATTTGACGTCGACAAACCCAATACTGTTTGGGCCGGCGATATCACGTATGTTTGGACTCATGGAGGGTGGTTTTATTTGGCGACCGTAATTGATTTGTATTCCCGCAAAATTGTGGGCTGGTCGATGTCCGACAATATGCGGACACCACTGGTCAATGAAGCTTTGAAAATGGCAATCTGGCAACGGAAGCCTTCTAAAGGCTTAATTTGGCATACCGACCGTGGCAGCCAATATGCTTCAAAATCCCATCGTGCCTTGCTTAAAACTCATGCCATCCAGCAAAGCATGAGCCGAAAAGGCGATTGCTGGGATAACGCGGTGGCAGAAAGTTTTTTCCACTCGCTTAAAACTGAATTGGTTTACCACGAGCGTTACCAAAAAAGGGAACAAGCACGGCGTTCTATCTTTGAATATATCGAAGTCTTTTATAACCGCTTACGTCGGCATTCCGCTAACGGCTCAATTGTAGTAATACTTAACGCTAGTACAGGTAAACGGATTAAGGCCATCTAATTTTCAAGGTAGGCTTTTGTATGAAGTGTTTTGTTTAATTTAACCATTTCATCCCTACTTGCTTTATTTCTAAGCTATCCTAAGATTAATTGAGGTTTGCTAAAATATAACAAACATAAAAATATTCCAATTTCGGAAATATACTCTGAATTGACCCATAATTTTTAAGGATAAAGCTTATTTTACCAATGACAAAAACCGAAACCGCCGATATAACTATAACTGATTTATTTAAAGGTGACCTTCAACTTACCTCGCCGCCTAATCTTTTTATTGAGCTTAAAAGAGTCCTTGAAGATCCGAACAAATCGTTGGCCGATGCTGGTAATTTAATCATTAAAGATCCCGCTTTAACCATGAGATTACTGAAGTTGGTAAACAGTGCGTATTTTGGTTTTCCTGGCCGCATAGCCACAGTGACCCATGCAATTTCCATAATTGGTTCTGAAGAACTCCAAAACCTTGTCCTGGCAACACTTATTATTAATAAGTTTTCGGCTCAGCCAGGCATGGAGAGTATGCACGATTTTTGGGCAATGAGTTTGCGTAGCGCAATCACAGCAAAAGAACTCTCCCTAGCTTTAACTAATCCAATTAAAGAAAACAAAGAATCGATCTTTATTTGCGGTTTACTGCATGAAATCGGAAAACTTGTTTTTTATCGTAAAATCCCAGACCTAGCACGTCAAATCGGTCTGCAAGCTGAACAAAATGGAGAAGTTGATGTAGATGCCGAACAAAAAGTGCTCGGTTTTAATCATTACGATGTAGGTGCAGAACTCGCTAGATTGTGGAACTTGCCTATAGTTATATCAGAAACCATTGCCCAACACTGCCAACCAGATAACACCAATCCGTACTACCTTATTGCCGACCTTATTAGAACGGCTAACTTAATCAGTAAAATGGATTTATCAGACGCTATTACCGATCTCAACAGATGGGGTATTACTGATGATGAATTGAGTATGATAGTCGATAAGGTACACGACCAATTCGACGAGATATTTTCGATTTTTTATCCTGGCTAATCGTTCTTTTCAACTTGCATTGCGTTAACCAAGAAGTCTTGTGAAAAACATCTAAACACTTGACGAGCAGCCCGCTAAATTAACCATTGCATAGTGCGCGATCCGTCTGTCGCTTTGACTTCTCATCGCTCAATCAATAAACAAGACTTTGTCGTCGTGTTGCCCTGAAAGGTAAGCTATGCCCAACCGACCTAGAACATAGCTTCCATATAAAAAATCAAGCCTTGCGACTTTGGTCAATTTGAATCGTGTTTAGTGGTCTTTTGGTAAAAGTTTGTACGACAGTATCGGACCATTCAAAAGAAGGCTCCTTCAACTTTTCAGCCATAACCGCCGGCTTCACAGTAAGATCTACGCGCACTTGTTGATAACGTTTAGGTTTTTTAAACCGGTAATTTGACTGAAACATTCGTAGCCAGTAACCAAAAATAAGCCCGACAACAAATAACACGGCAGGATTTCCAATTACAAGCTCAGAAAAAGTAGGTATATCCATTTTAAACTCCAAAAAAGTAATCATAAGGCATTATGCTTAACAACATATTATTCCACCTTTGCGATTCGATTAACTTCAGGTGGCCGTACTTGATCGATGTAATTTATTACCCCTTTAAAAATCGCATTCGCCATTTTGGTTTGATACCGGTTACTCATCAGGTTTAATTCATCAGATGGATTTGAAATATAGGCTGTTTCAATCAAAATAGACGGGATATCAGGTGATTTTAGAACCACAAAACCAGCCTTCTGGACATCCTGATTATGTATATCACCAATTGTGCGGAAATTTTTAAGGATTTTTTCTGCCAAAGTGGTACTAGCTTGCTGTGTTGCCGTTTGCGACAAATCCAATAAGATATGAGCCAAGGTTTCATCTTTATCGTCTAAATTTACTCCGCCAACTTTTTCTTTGGCATTTTCACTATTTGCCAGCCAACGCGCTGCCTCGCTAGAAGCACCGTTTCTGGATAGCGTATAAACAGATGCGCCTCTAACCTCGGTATTGTCTACAGCATCGGCATGAATAGAAATAAACAAATCAGCTTTATGCTGCCGGGCAAGTTTCATCCGTTCCCTTAATCCTACATAGTAATCGCCTTTGCGGATTAATTTTGCCCGCATACCGGCCTGACCATCAATTAAAGCCTCTAATTTTTTCGCGATAGCTAAAGTTACTTGTTTTTCTAGGGTGCCATTAGATCCTAGTGCACCAGGATCATCGCCACCATGACCAGCGTCAATCGCCACTATAAAACGCTTGTTTTTATTTTTCGTATTTACTGTTTTTACAAGGTAATCTTGCCTTTCTTTTTTGGCTATCTTTTCAGATTTATTGGTTTGAGCAGATTGTTGCTTATTTATTAAATCAACTACCAGATGATTATTATCGGTATTATCAGAAGACAGTTTATGAGTTTTTGCACTGACAGTTTGTTTCAACTCAACAACAATACGTAAATCGGAAGCATTTTTAGCGGCGGCACGTAATTTCCCAAAAACAGGGTGCCCTGATGATGGCTGTACCAGTAACCTTGGTACCTTGGCATTTTTGATGTCTATAACCAAACGCGATGGGTTATCTAAAACAAACACACGGTGCCTAGGTGAATCCGATACAGCAAAAATAAGCTTATATTTATCGACAGATGTATTGTAACTAACTGAGTCAACTAATATTTGTTCAGCATAACTGGATCTACTCACCATCAATAATATTATTACCAACCCAAAAACCAATTGACGCGCTTGCATAACCTTATCCAATATCTAGAGTTTGAATTAGATTATAGCAATATGTTATTGTTTTTAAATAGCGCGAAAAATAATTTTTTTATTTTGCTCTGTTTTTCACATTTCCACTAATCGGCCATTGCCAACTACTGTGAATGTAATAATTAAATCTGCCTTCGGCAGGATACCTTGACCTTTGTCAGGCCATTCTATAAAACACGTTGCACTTCGATCTAAATAATCGTTAATACCTATCCACTCAAGTTCCTCAGGATAATTAATTCTATATAAATCAAAGTGATAAATACATTTTCTTGCAACAACATATTCCTCCACCACGTTATATGTTGGGCTTTTTACAGTCCCTGCATGCCCAGCAGCACGTAAATAACCCCGAACCAACGTCGTTTTACCTGCACCCAAATCACCTTGGAGAAAGATCAAACTATTACCTGGTAACAAATGGTAAAGCTCCGCACCAAACATCTCGGTTTTTTCAGTATCTTTCAGATATTTTTGCATTTAATTCACTAGCTGTCTAAGACGTGGCAATAAATCACTCGCTAAAAGCCCCCTTTCACCCTCATCCATCGCAGCGATGTCTGCCGCCAACCCATGAATATAAACGCCTTGTTGCGCTGCCTCGTAAAGAGGAAGTCCCTGAGCTATCAATGCAGCAATCACCCCTGAAAGCACATCACCCATTCCACCCGATGCCATACCGGGATTTCCGGTATTTGAAACAGCTATACCTTCGTCAGCGGCAACCAACGTACCAGCACCTTTCAGCACCACAACTCCACCATATTTTGCTTGCAAAGCGCGAACAGACGTGAATCTATCAGCTTGCAATTTAGCTGTAGACGAAGTTAATAATCTTGCCGCCTCGCCAGGATGCGGGGTCAACACCCAGTTTTTGCAACTGTAGGAAAATTGGGCTAATAGATTTAAGCCATCAGCATCAACCACTAATGGCTTTGTTGTCAACATAGCGGACTGGAATATGGTTTTAGCCCATTCACTCTGCCCTAAGCCTGGACCAATAACGATCACACTTGCTTTGTAAATCAGACTCACCAATTCATCAGCATTATCAATTCCATGGCACATCAGCTCTGGCCTATCGATATTGAGGTAACCGGCGTGTTTTCTCCGTGTGGCTATTGAAACCAAGCCGGCACCTACCTTTAGAGCCGCTTCACCTGCTAATTTTACCGCACCTGAATACCCTACATCACCGCCGATTATCAACACATGCCCAAAAGCACCTTTATGTGCACAGCGACTGCGTTTAGCCAATGACTTGGAAAGTACTCGCTTCACTGTTCCATTATCTTGATTAAAAACCTGATTTGGCACGGCCAAAGAGTCATAAATAATTTCACCACAATAATCGGCAGCCATTCCCGTAAAAAGCCCTTGCTTTAAACCAATAAATGTCACAGTATATTTTGCTTTTACAGCTGCACCCAATACCATACCAGTATCAGCTTGCAATCCGCTGGGGATATCGACCGCAACTTTAGTCGCTGAACTTTTATTCATAACTTCAATTGCTTGCTTAAACAGCCCCGTTACCGGCCTTATAATCCCTGTGCCCAATAAAGCATCGACAACAATGTCCTCCGTTACCTTAATATCATCAGAAAACTGACTAATTATTCCACCGGATTTAGTAAAGTCGAGATAGGCTTCCATAGCTGAGCCTTTCAATTTATCGGGGTCTATTAGGTAATACACTATAACTTTCAGCCCTGCTAATAATGCTAATCGAGCTACAACAAAACCATCACCAGCGTTATTTCCAGTCCCGCAAAATACAGCTATTTGTTTTGCATGTGGGTAATGGCTGATAATCTGGCTGAAAACTGCTTGCCCTGCACGGGTCATCAATTCGTAGTTGGAAATTCCGCAATTCTCTATCGCAATACGCTCGAATTCCCTGACTTGAGTTACGCTATACAATTGGCTAGGTAAGTTTTGCATGTTATGGTTGACCATTTTTAGTATAAATAATTATATGCCTGTATCATCAGATGAGCACATACAACTCGCAAGATTTAGCTGAATTAACCGAACTTATAAAAATCTGGGGACAGGAGCTAGGTTTTCAACAGGTTGGCATTAGCGACACTAATCTTGCCGATGCTGAGCAACACCTCGACAACTGGATTGCAAAAGGTTTCCATGGAGACATGGATTATATGCATCGGCATGGTCGAAAACGGAGTCAGCCTGAATTATTACAGCCTGGCACGATAAGGGTTATTTCGCTCAGGATGGATTACCAAACCGAAGTTAATGCTGACTTACAAAGCAATCTGGATACCCCTCAATCCGCTTATATTTCCCGTTATGCACTAGGACGAGATTATCACAAACTTATGCGTAACCGTTTGCAAAAATTGGCAGATCGCATCCAAGCTAAAATCGGCTCATTCAGTTATCGAGCCTTTGTCGATAGCGCACCTGTACTAGAAAAAGCGTTGGCAGAAAAAGCGGGGTTAGGCTGGATAGGTAAACACTCTAATTTAATTAACCGTAAGGCCGGATCATGGTTTTTTTTAGGCGAAATTTTTACCGACCTAACATTGCCTATTGATTTGCCTGCACCCAATCATTGCGGCGCATGTAAAGCTTGTCTGGATATATGTCCAACACAAGCAATTGTTGCACCATATCAAGTCGATGCCCGTCGCTGCGTATCTTACCTAACTATCGAATTACATAGCTCGATTCCGGAAGATTTACGTTCGTTGATCGGCAACCGCATTTACGGTTGCGATGATTGCCAACTTGTTTGCCCATGGAATCGCTTTGCCAAATTAAGTGCTGAACAAGATTTTAAGCCTAGACATCAACTCAACACGCAAGAATTACTTACCGTATTTGCTTGGTCTGAAGAAGACTTTAACACCAAAACTGAAGGTTCTGCTATCAGAAGAATAGGTTACGAGCGTTGGCTAAGGAATATTGCTGTCGCTTTAGGTAATGCACCTAAATCAGAATGGGTTATGGCCGCATTAAAAAGGAAACTCCCGCACCAATCAGATCTGGTGCAGGAACATATTATTTGGGCGTTAACTCAACAAGCTACCAAAACTACAAAGACAGTTGAATCCGCCTAGAGACAAATCATTTTTAACCTAAAGGAATGCGGATTTTTTGCCCTGGATAAATCAAATCAGCATCTTTAATCACTTCGCGATTAGCTTCAAAAATTTTAGGGTAGGCATTTGCATCTTGATAATATTTTTTCGCGATTTTAGATAATGAATCACCGCTTTGGATGATGTAATATTCAACATTAGCCGGTTCAAGCGCGGCGCTGCCAGTAGCTTCAGCATTTCCGGCTATTTCCAACTGGCTAACAACTTCAGAAACCCCTTTAACATTCCCCGCCATAAGCACAGCCTTCTGGGCGGCTTCAGCCGTGGCAGCACTACCACATAAAACAACCTTACCGTCATCGTAAGTACAACTTAAGTTGCTAATCCCTGGATTATCGGCATTTATATCTGCGGTTATTTTTTCAGCTGCTTCACCATCACTATCAAACAATTTTTTACCTATATTTCTTACAAAATCAAATAAACCCATAGTAAATCCTCTCGTAGTTTCAATTAGTTATAAATCTAGCTAACATCGCAGTGATTAAGCGATCTATAGCCCAAAAGCACATCTGCTTAAATGCGCATATTTTCGTAAGAACTACGATTATTGCCTAATTTAGCTGGTTGAGGAAATATATTTTATTACTATGGTTCTTTTAGGTAAAAGAATGATTACTGTTTGATCTAGCTGTATTTAACTAAAAGCCGAACTCAGATTCGTCAAAATCTTCAAACTGATCACGCAAACGCTTTTTTTCCCAATAAATTTCTATTTTCCTACGGGCATCTCGATTAATAAGAGCTGGATCAAGATTGCTATCGATAGGAAGATTTTCACTTTCCTCAAAAATTTCATCTTGATCGTTTTCAGTGTCTGCCGTACTGCTCGGCTCTAATTTAACAGTAGGTTTGAGGGATTCTTTCGCCATTTTAGGTTGCCTCGCACACGTCTTGCGGAAAAGACACAATCAAATTGTGTCACTATTATTTCTATAATTAATAGTTAAAGCATAAGGCGTGTATTTATTTTTTCAAGCCATAACAAGTTAAAAATCTACTTTTTGCTACCTACCTCACACTATACATCACGGTTTTCGATAAGTTTTAAGGTGTTTTCCGGCAAATGTTTTTTCGTTGTTGAGATAGTACTCAACTGCGCTTCTTCATTAACAGTCATCATAAATTTAATCAATTGTGTTTCAAGCTTGATTTTGTCATCTAAACTTTCAGCTTCCCACATCTTGTTCAATAAGGATTTTGCATGATGGTGAATGGTCAAGACCAAGGGTTCGGGTAAATGCCGAAAACTGTTCCTGGTCAGAAACTTTAATTGCTCAAGTGAACTAAGATATTGCCCGTAATCTTTGATATCTTCAGCACACCTTGTTTTTAGCATCATTAATTCCGCTGATTGCCGGGTCTTTATCAACCGAAGTTCATGTGCTAATTCAACATGTTTCTTTGTCAATTCACCAGCCAGGTGTTTTTTGGCAAGCGTTTTACGACGGGAGAGCTCTAACGATTTCTCTTGGTTTTCAGACTGCCAAGCAAGGTTACTATCTTTAATTGAATGAAAAAGGGTAAGAAACTGACTCAAACGTTGCTTAATGTAACTCATCGATAACCGCTAGAACTGTTTTTGCTGAAAGAAAAGGTCAAGCATCACCCCATTTTTTTAACAAAAGTTTCCGTTTTTTTTGGGTGAGATAAAGTAATTTAGCTTTTTTAAATTCAAAGATCCGTATTTGTTGCTCCCAACGGTTTAAACAAAAAAGCAATTTTCTTTCCAATCGGGAGTTGCTAGAAAAATATCGCGATAACTGTGACAATAATAACCACATTATCAATCCAAGCCCACTAATAAATAGTATACAAAAAGAGGCTAAAAAAATTAGCGCTCCTAGCTTTGACATTTTTTCGGCTAGTAAAACAAAATGCATAAACTCAAGGCCTGTCGCCAGTAAAAAACAGGTGACACCAACTGACGCCAAAATCAGAGCGCACCGAATCACACAAACGCACCGAATAATTTGTTTATATTGATCATACTACCTGGAAACCCTACATTAATCTTACACAGTATAAATTATTAGTGTTGTGAATGTATTTGCATCAAACACCGCTTACTTGTCCGTATAATAAACCATTCAGAAATAACTTATAAAGCATCGCTTAATTCGTTAACCAGCTAGGGCTCGTCCTAAATATTTAATGTATTCTCAACGTATTAAAAAAACCATCGTAGTTCGACCTGTGGGTAAAACCAAGGGTGAATTTGGCAATTTACACCCATTATTGCAACGTATTTTTCAGTCCAGAGGGGTTAAATCAACGCTCGAACTTGATAGGACGTTGGATAAGTTACCGTCACCTTGGTTGCTAACCGGTATGGAAGCCATGGTAAACCAACTACTTGATGTTTTTGAAAATCGCCAAAAAATTACTATTGTGGCGGATTTCGATGCGGATGGTGCAACAAGTTGTGCCCTGGCGGTGGCAGGCTTGCAGCTTTTGGGCGCATATGACGTGTCTTACGTTGTACCAAATCGGTTTGAATACGGCTATGGCTTAACCCCGGAAATAGTTGAGCTAGTCAAACAGCACAATCCTGACGTGATTATTACCGTAGATAACGGTATTTCCAGTATTGATGGCGTAATTGCCGCGCAGAAGGCCGGAATAAAAGTGTTGATAACTGACCATCATTTGCCTGGCATGACATTGCCACCTGCAGATGCCATTGTTAACCCAAATCTGCCAGATGACAAATTTCCCAGTAAAATGTTGGCTGGTGTAGGCGTTATGTTTTACGTGCTTCTGGCCTTAAGAAGCCGATTGCGTGAACACCAATGGTTTGAGGTTAAACAAATACCGGAACCGAACTTAGCGCAATTACTTGATTATGTGGCGTTAGGTACCGTTGCCGATGTAGTATCACTGGATCACATTAACCGAATTTTGGTTCATCAAGGTATATCAAGGATACGTAGCGGAAAATGCCATCAAGGTATACTGGCACTGATCGAAGTGTCTGGCCGTAACCCGCACAACTTGGTTGCGTCGGATTTAGGATTTGCTTTAGGTCCCAGGCTAAACGCAGCCGGACGTTTGGACGATATGTCCCTAGGAATTCACTGCTTGTTAACGGACGATCCTGATAAGGCTAAGTGTATCGCGCAACAGCTAGACGACCTTAACAATGACCGCAAAGAAATCGAAAGCCAAATGAAACATGAAGCGTTGTCTCTGTTAGACTTAATGGTGACACCCGATGAAAAGCATTTACCGGCAGGTGTTTGTCTCTATGATGAAAACTGGCATCAAGGCGTCATTGGCATTTTAGCGGGACGCATTAAAGATCAATTACATCGCCCAGTGATTGCTTTCGCGCCGGCAGGAAATGACCTTATTAAAGGCTCCGCAAGATCCATACCTGATGTGCATATTCGCGATGTACTAAGCGATATTGCGGCCAGTCACCCCAAATTATTGAGTAAATTCGGCGGACATGCCATGGCAGCAGGCTTAACGCTAAAGATGCATGATTATCCAGCATTTGCGTTAGCTTTTGCCGAAGCCGTTGCCAAACGGCTTGTTGCCGTAGATATGGAGCCCAGAATATGGTCAGATGGGGAATTGACAGAGCAGGATATGACGTTACCGTTGGCTGAGCTTATGCGCAATGCGGCAACTTGGGGACATGACTTTCCAGAACCGCTATTCCACGGAAAATTTGAAATCATCCAAGTGCGCATCGTAGGCCAACAGCATTTAAAACTCGTTATGCGCCAATGTGATGGAAAATCGTTGCACGATGCCATCGCTTTTTTTGTGGATAATCCTGAGCAATGGCTGGGTATTAGGTTATGTAATGCAGTATATAAATTAGATATCAATGAATTTAGAGGGCAACGTAGCTTACAATTAGTCGTAAATTATTTGGAAAAAATCATTTGATGTTTTTGGCAGCCCCAATTTTTGGCAAAACCGGCATCTAAAACTGTTGAGGAAAAGGTATGGATAAATTAACCAGCATGACTGTATTTGTTCGAGTCGCCAAGTCGGGCAGTTTTGCGGCAGGTGCGCGTGAATTAGGGATTTCCCGTGCCATGGCAACAAAACATATCATGCAGCTCGAAGGGAGTTTAGGTTCAAGGTTATTTAACCGGACAACACGCAGCCTTAACTTAACCGATGTAGGTGTCGCTTATTTAGAACGTTGCCAGCAAGTGTTAGTTGACATTGAGGATATGGAAGCAGCGGTCTCGCATTTGCAAACCGAACCTAGAGGCACCCTTAAAATTAGTGCGCCGCCTGTCATAGGTGCAACACATATAAGCCGGGCGGTAGTCGAATTTCTGAAAATCCATAAAGACATCAAAATTGATATTGCCTTACAAGGCAGCCCTGGCGATATGATCGACGAAGGCATTGATGTGGCAATTATTTTGGGGGCATTAGCTGACACCAGCATGGTAGCGAGACGTTTAGCAACGTCCCCGCTTGTAGTCTGCGGCTCACCCGATTATTTTGCCAAATACGGCATTCCGAAAACACCAGAGGATTTAACCGGCCATAGCTGCTTAGTTAACTGGGCTATACCGCCGCGCCATAAATGGCAATTTAGAACGGAAGCCGGCCTAAAAATTATTACGGTTTCTGGGCGGATGCAAGCTAATGCGGCTCATTCTACTCGTATTGCAGCAATTAACGGCTTGGGACTGGTCATGCTGCCCACTTACATCGTTGGTGGCGATATTGAAAAAGGCCTTTTGAAAGTCGTGCTGGAAAACTACCCATTACCACCACTTGATATTCACGCGGTTTATCCACACCGGAAATACCTGTCGATGAAAGTTAGGTCACTTCTGGATTTTTTACAAGAATGGCTGGAACCACGAGCAGGAATGCCCAGCTCAGAACAAGACCGATTAAATTAACTAACATAACATCGGGTTCGCTGGCGTAATCACTTGTCAAACAATTACGGCTTAAGACCACCGTTTAATGCCAATAAAACTGACCTTCCCTTGCCTATATGCAAATTCATCTGATTACTGTGGGTAACCGTATGCCTGATTGGGTGGAGACAGGTTATAAAGAATACGCCAAGCGCTTACCGCGAGAATGTGAATTAGTACTAAAAGAAATCGTACCTGGGCGTCGTAGCAAAAGTTGTGATGTCACCAAAATAGTTAAAGAGGAAGGAGAAAGGATGAATACTTTTATTCCTCACGGTTCTCACATAGTTGCTTTAGAATTATCCGGGAAAGCTTGGTCAACAACGGATTTGGCGGTCGCTTTAAAAAGATGGTTGGAAAGCGGGAAAAACATTACCATGCTTGTCGGTGGACCGGAAGGCTTGGCTGACCCAATAAAAGCCAGGGCTAATGAATACTGGAGTTTGTCACCGCTGACCTTTCCGCATCCATTGGTACGAATTATTGTGGCAGAACAACTCTACCGTGCCTGGAGCATTTTGAATAATCACCCCTATCACCGTTAATGTCCCATCAAATAATACTGGCTTCTGCATCGCCCCGTCGCAAACAATTATTGGCGCAGTTTGGTATCGAAGTTATTGTTTATCCTGTTGACCTTGACGAGACTCCGCACCAAAAAGAAAGCCCGATTGCGTATGTGCAGCGCGTTGCGGCTGAAAAATCAGCATTAGCGAAGTCTTCGATCACGCATGAATTACCCATTTTATCGGCTGATACCGTAGTCATTAGCAATAAGCAAATATTAGGAAAGCCAAAAAACATGGAAGACGGTGTGGCAATGTTAGCAAGTTTATCGGGGCAGTCACATCAAGTATTGAGTGCAATCTCATTACGGGGCGACCAACATTGGCAGGCATTAAGTGTTACAGAAGTAACATTCAGGACATTATCAGAACAAGAAATTCGCCGTTATTGGCAAACTGGGGAGCCGTTAGACAAAGCTGGCGGGTACGCTATTCAGGGTTTGGCGGCTGGATTTATTGAACAAATTAAAGGCAGTTATTCTGGGGTAATGGGGCTGCCACTCTACGAAACCGCCCAGCTTTTGGCTAACCAAGGCATCGACTTACTGGCATGAGTGAAGAAATATTAATCAATGTAACGCCCCCGGAAACCAGGGTTGCAGTAGTCGAAAACGGCGTCCTGCAGGAGCTGATTATTGAACGCAGCCGCAAACGTGGGCTAGTAGGCAACATTTATAAAGGCCAAGTATGCAGGGTATTGCCCGGCATGCAGGCAGCATTTGTTGATATTGGATTACCAAGGGCAGCTTTTTTGCATCTTTCCGATTTATGCGCACGGGATTTAGAGCGGAAAGGCTCAGAAAATATTGAAGCTTACCTACACGAAGGCCAACATCTTGTCGTCCAGGTCGTCAAAGACCCGCTAGGAACTAAAGGTGCCAGATTAACCACTGAGCTTTCCATTCCTTCCCGATTTCAGGTTTACATGCCTTATGCCAATAACACCGGCATTTCACAGCGGATTGAAATTGAAGAGGAGCGCGCCCGGCTAAAAGCTTGTTTGGAGGCTTTTAGAAAAGAACATAAATGTGGCGGTTTTATCGCCAGGACAGCAGCAGAATGTGCCGAAGAAGCCGTCCTGATTGCAGATATGACTTTTTTACTAAAACTGTGGGAATCTATCTCGGCAAAAATCGCCGATGCTAAAGTTAAAGAATTTATCCATAAAGACTTGCCGTTAAGTGTCAGGACATTACGGGATTTATATAAGGAAGGCATTGAGCGGGTTCGAGTAGACTCAAGGGAAACCTATCATCGCTTAGTGGAATTTGCAGGCATATTTGTCCCAGAAATAGTCCCTGTCGTTGAGCACTATACCGGCGACTCCCCGCTTTTCGATATTTATAGCGTAGAAGATGAAATCCAAAAAGCGCTTGAGCGTAAGGTTACTTTAAAATCAGGTGGTCACTTGGTTTTCGACCAAACCGAATCGATGACAACTGTTGATGTAAATACCGGCGGTTATGTGGGTGGTAAAAACCTCGAGGAAACGATTTTTAAAACCAATCTGGAAGCGGCCCAAACTATTTCTCGGCAGTTACGGCTGAGAAATTTGGGCGGCATTATCATTATCGATTTTATCGATATGCAGAGTGAAGACCATAAAAAGCAAGTTTTACAAGCCCTTGAAAGATCGCTGGAAAAAGACCGTGCCAAAACAAAAATCACCGAGGTCTCGGCACTTGGTTTAGTTGAAATGACACGAAAGCGTACCCGGGAAAGCCTAGAGCATATTCTCTGCGAACCTTGCTGTGCCTGTGGTGGCCGTGGTGTGCTAAAAACATCAGAATCAATGTGCCTGGAAATATTCCGGGAAATTATCCGCGAAGTCAGGCAATACAAAGTCCAGAACTTGTTGGTATTGGCCTCTAACAGCGTGGTAGAGATGTTGCTTGATGAGGAAGCCGACATGTTAGCCGAATTAGAAACTTTTTTAGGGGTTCAAATTAAATTCAGGGCAGAAGCAGAATACAATCAAGAGCAATATGATGTGGTTTTACTATAACCCATATTACTTAGTTTTCAACACTAGAAAAATTAGACATTTAATTTGCGAAAAAACACTCTTGAACCGTGTTAATCCGATACCTTGCCTCTCTATTAGCCATAATTAAGATCCGGTTTATCCATACCTAAGCAATATGATTCATCATGTAACCCGAGCAACCCGGCATCTTATTTTTTGGACATTGCTGCTGACGGCAATTGGCTTAAGTGTTGTCCGTCTTATGCTAGTAGGTATAGATAAATACAAAGCAGATTTGGAAACCCGCATAGCGGTCATCGTAGGTGTTCCAGTCAAACTTGGCAGTTTAGGTGCTAATATGCGCGGAATAACACCGGAACTGGTATTAAAAAATATCGATATTGCCCCGGCAATTGTTACTGAAAAACCAGCTATTCACATTAAAGAAATACGTCTAGGGATTGATTTAGGCCGTTTTGTGCTTAACCAGGAGTTACTAACATCGTCCAGTGTCACCTTAGTTGAAGCCGAATTATCGGTTTACCGCAATAACGAGGGTCATTTTGCAGTGGATGGGTTGAAACCAAAGCCAGGACAACCTCTTTGGTTGTTTCAAGGGCAATACACCCTATTGCATAGCCGAATTACTTGGCAAGACCGTTTACATAATAGTAAACCCATAGTATTCGATGACATGGATCTTTCAATCAGAAATAGTAGTGATCAACATCGACTTAATCTGATAAGTAGCCTACCGCCAGCTTATGGCGGCGATTTACGTGTGATGGCAAATTTTGAAGGCGATGCTGAGGATTCGCCAAAACTTGTGGGTCACACTTTTATTGAAGGTCATGATATTAAATTATCAGAATTGGTCTCTGCCTACCTACCGGAAGATATACATATCAATTCGGGGAGCGCAGACTTCAAAATCTGGAGCGAATGGCGTAATGCCCTACCTATTTCAACATACGGAATAACACACTTAAAAGAAGCAGTATTGGCAAGGGAAGATTATGGTCACTTGCCGATTAAAAAATTGGATTCTGAATTTGACCTCGAATTAAGTCAAAATGCTTGGCAAATTGATTTCCGTCATTTTCAACTTGAAACTGAGACTACTGACTATCACTCTGGCATTAAATGGCGGGATGCCATCGTCACCATGGGTAGTACAACTGGCGCTAGCTCAAACGGCAACTTTAAACTGTTTGCCACACAGTTGGATTTAGCAGAAGCCTCGCAACTTACCAAATTCATCGGTAATTTACCGAAGCAACACATGCAGAAGTTAAATATGGCCAACCTGAAAGGATGGCTACAAAATTTTGCCTTGTATGCAGAACCGGAAACCAGCAATTTTGCGATGGCCGGACGGTTTCAAGGCTTAACGTTTAAACCTTTTACCACTCTGTCAGGAATAGCCAATCTTGATGGCAAAATAAAGGGGACAGATCAGATAGGTGCCGTTGTTTTAAATAGTAATAATGTAAAAATATTGGCTGAAAACACCTTTGCAAGACCGTTGAGTTTTGACCGCATTAATGGTCTATTTAACTGGCGACAAACTGCGGACAATTGGCAAATATCAGGTTCGTCTATTACCCTTGATTGTCCTGCGTTCCATAGTGAAAACCGATTACAAGTAGACTTATCAAAGACGGGAGAAAAACCGTTTATTGATTTGCAAACCTCTTTAAAAAGCGATGATGTCAGCCTTCTGGTGCATTACCTGCCGACGCAATTAATGAATGAAAAACTAAACCGTTGGTTAACTCTGGCTTTACGCAGCGGTAAGATAACCAGAGGCGACCTATTATTTTATGGCAACGCAGATAACTTTCCGTTTAATGATGGCAGCGGTGTATTTCAGGCGGCGCTAAATTTAAGTGAGGTCGAATTAAAATACCATCAGGACTGGCCGCAAATTAACGGAATCACAGGACAGGTAAACTTCAACAGAGACAATATTACTGGAACATTTGAACACGGCCAAACCGGCAAGATAAAAATTGGCAAAACTGAAATAATGATGCCAAATCTAATAGCCAACCCACGGCTGATAGTTAAAGGCGAAGGGGAAGGGGAAATTGTTGACATGCTTGAGGCACTTCAAGAATCACCTCTCACTGCCCGGGTTAGTCCAGTCTTAGCCACAACCAAAATATCAGGGGCAGCCAAGGTATCATTAGATATGACTGTACCATTCAAGCTTGAAGAACAGATTCAAGTCAAAGCTGTTACTTTACTAAACGATGCAAAGTTAGCCACAAATCTGATAGATATACCCATAACTAAAATTAATGGCCAAATTACATTCGATAATCAGGGTATTTTTGCGAATGATATTAAGGCGATTGCCCTAGCAAAACCAGTGCAAATCAATATTAACAATAACAGCACCCGACAAACACAAATCAACCTCAACGGTAAATTCCTCATCCAAGATGTGGAAAGATTACTGCAACAACCACTTTACACCTGGGCGCGTGGTGAAAGCGGCTATCAATTACAACTGATATTACCTGATATTAGTGTTGCCAATTCCACTTTACAAGCTAATTTTAGGTCTGATCTAGACGGAATAGAGTTGTCTTTACCTGGTGGACTAGTAAAGGCCCAAGCTCAAAAAAAACCATTATCTGGGCTAATAACCTTTACTGGCAAAGAAGAAATCCCTATTAAGATAAACTATAACAACGAATTACAGGCAGCGTTGCGGTTATCAACCCAAAACCAAAAAGTGCTTTCCGGGCATGTGCTGCTGGGATCAGGCACAGTTAACTTCCCACTTACGCCCGGTATCAAATTAGAAATAAATAAACCGCAATTACCGCTGCAGGACTGGTTAGCTACCACTGATGAATCCGGTAAAAATGTGGTTATGCATATTTCTGCAATCAAAATTCATAGTGATTCAGCACTTTGGAAAAAAACCCGGCTAGGTACATTTAGTCTGGATTTAAAACGTAACGGCGATTATTGGAAAGGTGAAATAGAGGGCTTAGTGGCACAAGGCAACGTACAAATTCCAATAGATTTAACATTATCAAAACCAACAACCCTCGATTTGGCGATGATAAATTTATCTGCCCTAAAACAGTTTCAGTTACAAAGCAATGCTTCCGGCCAAGAAATAAAAACATTACCCAACATTCATAGCAAAAAAACGTTATGGCAGTCGGCAAACCTGGGCGAGTTGACTTTAGAAACGCAACGCACACCGCAAGGCGTCAATATCAAACGCTTAAGCCTGGAAGGTCAAGATGAAACATTGGATCTGACTGGCAACTGGAAAAATATAAACCTAAGCTCAGCCACCAAAATCCAGGGAAAGTTGACTATGAAAAGGGCTGATCTATTTTTTAGAAAACTAAATATTACCAAAGATTTTAATGAGACCAGCGGGACAATAGACTTCCGGTTAAACTGGAATTCAGCCCCTTGGCAACTAACCGTAGGGGATTTAAGTGGTTACATGAAGGTCAACTTGAAAAGCGGACGGATACTTAGCATTGAACCCGGCTTTGGTCGTGTTCTGGGCATATTAGCCATTGAACAATGGATTAAACGCTTACAACTTGATTTTAGCGATATATTCGATGAAGGATTAGCCTTTAACAGTATTAATGGCGACTTTAATTTACATAACGGCAAAGCAGTGACACAGAATTTATTTATCGATGCTGTCCCTGCCAAAATTACAATTACCGGCGATACTGACCTTATTACACAAACTGTTGACCATGTAATCAAGGTTGTACCTAAAAGCTCGGATGCGGTACCCATTGCTGGTACAATTATGGGAAAAATAGCTGATTTCATTGGAAAATCAGTCACCGGAAAAAACCAGGAAGGCTTCTTCTTCGGCAGAGAATACTTGGTAAAAGGTAGTTGGGATAATGTCAGCATCAAACCATTACATGAAAACGATGGTATATTTCAAAAAACCTGGAGCAGTATCACTGATTTTCCATGGGTAAAATGAAAATAGAAACAATAAGGAACGCTAATGAATAAATGCGCAGCCATCCAAATGGCATCAGGCCCTAGTGTCAATTCAAACTTATTAGAGGCGGAAAAACTCATTGCCGAAGCCGTTAAGACGGGCGCAAAGTTAGTGGCTTTGCCAGAAAATTTTGCCATGATGGGCAACAAAGAAAAAGACAAGCTCGCCGTAAAAGAAATTGACGGCATCGGGCCTATACAGAATTTCCTCGCTACAGTCGCGAAAAAATACAGTGTTTGGGTGGTTGGCGGCACGATTCCGATCGCAGGGGATAACGAAAACAAAGTTCGTGCAGCATGCCTGATCTATAACGACTTGGGCGAAAGGGTCGCACGTTACGATAAGCTGCATTTATTCGATGTTATGGTGCCGGAATCTGAAGAAGTTTACCGAGAATCCGATAGTATAGAACAAGGCCAGGAAATTCTAGTATTGGATTCGCCTTTCGGAAAATTAGGCATAGCAGTCTGCTATGATCTTCGTTTTCCTGAATTTTTTAGGTCTATGCAGGAAAAAGGCATGGATATATTAATAATTCCTTCAGCATTCACAGCCAAAACCGGCTCGGCGCATTGGGAAGTTTTGTTACGTGCCCGCGCTATTGAAAACTTATGTTACGTTATCGCCCCTAATCAAGGCGGCTTTCATCTTAATGGCCGTAAAACTTATGGGCACAGCATGATAATAGACCCGTGGGGCGTCATTCTGGATTGTTACAAAATGGGAGCAGGTTTTGTTTCCGCAGAAATCGATCTCGAGCGTTTAGGCAAAGTGCGTAACGCTTTTCCGGTACTTAATCATCGGCGGTTTCATTGTGGTTAGATTTAAAATCAGTATTTTTTTATTGGCTTGTGGTTTCTTAACCGCATGTGCCTCAAGTAATGATGAGGGTCACTATCGCGACATGTCGGAGCTAGAGCGCCCACCTAGTGTTACTGTTGACAAACACGATACGGAAGCGGCATCTAACGGTGTTGATATACCAAGAAGACGGCATGGGAAAGGCTTAAAAGATGATGTCTACAAAGTTGATGGTGAAAGCAACAAACTCCGTATTAAGCGGCCATATGATGAGTCTTGGTTGCTGGTCGATCGAGTTTTACAACATCATGAATTGAAGATTGCTGACCAAGATCGTAGCAAGGGCATGTATTATGTTGAATATGACGGTAGTGGTTTATTTAGTCAAGCAACCGCTTTATTCAGTAACCATCATAAACCCACCATATATCTGTTAAAGCTAGATTCTCAAGGTGATGAAACCGAACTAAACGTTGCTATCGCAAATAAAGAAGAACAAACTGATTCCAGTAGTGCTAAAGATGGCACCGATAAGTCGAATGATGCTTCTGCAAGCCTAACCGACCTACTATTCGACAGCTTGCACGACGAAGTAAAAGAAGACTAAACACGACCTAATCCGCACAACTTTTTTTTAATACCTAAAAACTTATGGAATCACTAGCTCTCGCAAAACAAACTATTCTTGCCCCATCAGGTATGCAGGAAAGCGACATTCAACTTATCCTGAGTCGTCTGCTAAGTGCGCCAATTGACTACGCTGATATTTATTTTCAAGCAAGCCAGTCTGAATCATGGGTAATGGAAGGTGGTATCATCAAAGAAGGGCGTTATAGCATTGAACAGGGGGCTGGAGTTCGCGCCATTTCTGGAGAAAAAACCGGATTTGCCTATAGTGACCGTATTGATCTTCCCATTTTACTAGACGCCGCAGACAACGTTAAATCCATTGCCCGGCAAGGCCAAGTTGCACAAGTCGGGATGAATGACATTGGCCGTTGGCCTCAGTATTATCCGTCGGCTAATCCTTTAAACTCGTTGGCCGATAAGGAGAAAATTGATTTTCTACATAAAATCGATGCAGAAACCCGTAAGCTGGATCACCGCATAGAAGAAGTTATCGTATCTCTGATTAGCGAACACGACTGCATACTTGTGGCCAATATAGACGGCTCCTTAGCCGCCGACATCCGGCCTTTAGTCAGGATGAATGTGTCCGTGATTGTCGTAGAAAACGGCAAACGTGAACAAGGCAGTATGGGCGGTGGTGGACGAACCGATTACCGTTATTTCTTCGAAGAAGATAGGGGATTAAAATATGGTCAAGAAGCTGTCCGGCTAGCCTTGGTTAACCTTGAGGCTGGTGATGCGCCCGCTGGCAATATGACGGTGGTATTAGGTGCGGGCTGGCCCGGTATTTTGCTACACGAAGCTATTGGACATGGTTTGGAAGGCGATTTTAACCGCAAAGGCACTTCGGCTTTCAGCGGGCGGGTCGGTGAGCGTGTTGCATCCGATTTGTGTACGGTAGTTGATGATGGCACCCTACCAGGACGGCGAGGTTCATTAAGCATAGATGATGAAGGCACACCCACCGAACAAACTGTGCTTATAGAAAACGGTATCCTCAAAGGTTATATGCAGGATCGCCTGAATGCCCGATTGATGGGGGTAAAACCTACCGGTAATGGTCGGCGTGAATCCTATGCTTATCTTCCTATGCCACGTATGACCAACACCTATATGCTACCGGGCAAAGATAATCCTGAAGATATCATCAAGTCCGTAAGTAAAGGTTTATATGCTAAGAATTTTTCCGGTGGCCAGGTGGATATTACCTCCGGAAAATTTGTCTTTTCCGCTAGTGAAGCTTATCTCATTGAAAACGGAAAACTTACCCGCCCTGTTAAGGGGGCTACTTTAATCGGAAACGGCCCCGATGTTTTAACCAAAGTATCAATGGTCGGCAATGACCTAGAGCTTGATAGCGGTGTAGGAACTTGTGGTAAAGACGGTCAAAGTGTACCCGTGGGTGTCGGCCAACCCACTCTCAAGATTGATAATATTACCGTAGGAGGCACAAGCTTTAAAAATTAATTTTTTTTTAAATAATGTCGTGTTACTTTCACCGTAAAGCAACTAGTTTACGACATATTTACGAGCTTATCGGTGAAGAGAGGTCAAAATCATAGCCTTTCATCCATCATACTAGTCATGGTCGCTTTACTTTATCTGATAGAGAAAGGCGTAATATACCGAATCTATTCTACTACGCCTTACATAATCAACTAGCTGAACTTCTGCGTTGCCTATTCGTTCTTGTTGAACGGCGGTTTTCAGGTAATACTGCTTTGCCCTGTGGCTTACCAAAGCCCTTTTTAACTGTTGTTTTTTGTGGCGGCCGTGGTTTTTTTTGGGTTTGTGTTATAGGGGCAGCAGCAAAGTTAGCATCTGGTTCAAAGCCTTCTACCATCTCGCGCGGCAACACTTGCCGGATCAGTTTTTCTATACCCGACAGCAAAGGTTTTTCGTCAATACTGACTAACGATACGGCTTGCCCATTGGCTCCTGCACGACCGGTACGTCCAATACGGTGAACATAATCTTCGGCGACATGAGGTAAATCAAAGTTAACAACTTGCGGAAGTTGGTCGATATCCAACCCGCGAGAGGCAATATCAGTTGCCACCAGCACACGCACACCACCTTGCTTGAAATCTGCCAGTGCCTTTGTTCGAGCACCCTGGCTTTTGTTGCCATGAATAGCAGCAGCTTTAATGCCATCCTGTTCCAATTTTGCGGCGACGCGGTTAGCCCCGTGCTTAGTTCGGGTAAAAACTAATACCTGCTCCCAGCCGTGATGGTGAACCAAATGGCTGAGCAATTCCGGTTTACGTTTTTGGTCGACCGGATGCACCCATTGACTTACCGTATTTGCAGCGGCATTTCGGGGGCTAACCTCTATGAATGCTGGATTATGTAATAAGTCTTGTCCGAGTTTTCGAATCTCGTTAGAAAAAGTTGCAGAAAACATCAACGTCTGCCGACGCTTCGGCAGTAAGCCCATGATTTTTTTGATGTCACGAATAAACCCCATGTCCAACATCCGATCCGCTTCATCTAATACCAATATTTCCAATTGTGAAAACTTGACTGCGTTTTGGCTGTATAAATCTAGTAAACGTCCTGGCGTAGCAATCAAAACATCAACACCACGACGAAGTGCCATCATTTGCGGGTTAATCGAAACACCACCAAATATTACTGCAGAACGCAATGGCAAATGTTTACCATATGTAGCAACGCTTTCACCAACTTGCGCCGCTAATTCTCGGGTTGGCGTTAATACCAAGGCGCGAATCGCATTCGGCTGTACGCGCTCACCCTGAGATAAGCGTTGTAATAACGGCAAGGTAAAACCGGCGGTTTTACCGGTACCTGTTTGGGCTGCTGCCATCAGATCCTTACCGGATAATACAACCGGAATTGATTGCAACTGGATAGGTGTTGGAGTTGTGTAACCTTGGCCGCTAACTGCGCGTAAAAGGGGTTCGGACAAGCCGAGAGTAGAGAATGTCATTAATTAAATAAGCTCAGAAAATCGCTAATTACTACCAAATTATCAATCACAGTATCTGGTGGTGAGTAAATTGGAAATATGTCGCGGAAAAAACACTTTCAAATTTCAGCCTAAACGACAGTGATAACCAGACTTGAAAAACTGGAGAAAGCTTGCGGGCTGAGGGTTTTGATAGGATATGAGTCTTGAAAATTGTAGAAAAATTATTTATTTTTTTCTTACTATCACCTAAACTGCTGATTCAAGTATTACACTTAATCCAGTTATGGTCAAATACAATAAATAAATTGACATAATTCAACAAATACAGAAATGTCGGCTATAGTAAAACCCAAAGTATTCATCCACATTAGCTGAAAGATTCTACTTAATAAGCTCTAATATAAAATTAACAATTAACTACGTGGCTAATACAGTGTTACAAGCGGGCAAAAACGAGAAACATTTTATTAAGCAATTAATATGTGACATAGTCACTGTATTTTAGCTGTCAAATCTTACAATTTGAGCAGGCCATTTCTCTCACATCATTAATGAGAAAGGAATTCAGGACAAAAATATCCGTTTGAGGCACACTAATCTAAAATAATTTCAATTTTTGCTTTACCATTACATTAGACACTAAAAATAACAAACAAATTTTCATCAAGACCAAAATTTATCAATCTACTACATATTTTTAATTAAAAACATATAATCTATTCGGCAAACGTTAAAACTTCTTGTTAAATAAACACTAAGAACCAATCTGTTACACCAATTAACTCAATTATCAATACGTTAAAAAAATGTAAACTTTTAACGTATTTACGAAGATAATTTAAGCAGGTGTAACATTTTCTGCTTGAGGTCCTTTTTGGCCTTGAACAACGTCCATTGTTACTTTTTGGCCTTCTTTCAGTGTTTTACGACCACTGCCATTAATCGCGCTATGATGGACAAAAACGTCTTTTCCGCCATCTTGGGCAATAAAACCAAAACCTTTTTCGTCGTTAAACCACTTCACAGTTCCCACTACTTGATCTGACATAAAACACTCTACTTAAAAAAATGCCAATCTATGTTGGCTTAACGAAACCCAACCAAGTCGGGATAACCTTTAATGCAGCCGAATATTATCATTAAAAAGAATACTAGGGCAAAATATTTTATTGGACGATAACTAAGATTGGCCACAGTGGTTTAAGGATTTATCAAAAAACTGCCTGAAAATTAGGGTCCTATTGGCAAAAATAAATCTTACGGGTTAACTTTTCATTAAGACTAACTTCTTAAACTGCTACCCAAAAAGGCTAACCTACAACCTAAGTATTCTTACGTATATTATAAACCTTCAATAGTGGTTACGATGTTATCATTCTAGGTAATTATTAAACTATGTTTTGTTAGTTTAGTTTTTATTTAAATCACATTAACAAAAAAATTACAAGTGAACTAGTTCACAAAAATAAAGGTAATTTTACTGATGTATATCAAATCGATTAGTTGTAATTTATTTATCATTGAAATTATATGGTAAATAAAGCTTAGTTTTTATTTGTGGTTAATGTCTTGAAGACTTAGCGCATCAAATCTAAAAGCTCTTGCACCATTCAAGAAAGTAGTTTAGGCATTAAAAAACGGAACCACAGCATGGGCATTGCAATTTTTGCCCGCTTCCAATCTGGAGCTCCGAAATTAATGCAACATGTGGATTGTTATTTAATTTAAATAGAGTCATTACAATGAATATTAAAGAAACGCGCTGTGAACTCATATATTTGTTCATCATTATGTGTGGTTTTTCAGGGTTAAGTTACGCTCACGGTGATCTTAGCTTAGTAGATAGCCATGCCAATGAAGATGCTTATTTGGCTGACCAAGCCCGGATAAGCGAATCTCAAGCCCCTAATCTATTTATCGATCATTGGCAGCAACAGTTCTCCAATAAGTTGCACGGACTAAGTAACAGCATAGTCTCCGAACTAGTAAACCCAGCATATGCGGCGACTAATAATCCAGCAACTGATGGCGCGTGGGATCCGGTCGTTACCTGGCCTTTTGCTTTTGCTTCAGCCGCAAACACACCAGACGGAAAAATATTGGCATGGGGAGGGAATGAAAAACTCAAGTTCACTGGAGGTACTAGCACCTATTCAGCAATCTTGGATCCAGCTACCAATATCATTACTCAAAACGACCATACATCCCATGCATTGTTTTGCGGCATGTCTGTCATGTTGGAGGATGGCCGGGTACTTGTAGCTGGTGGTGACACTCAAAATACTGCATCAGTTAGGATGACCAGCACGTTTAACCCTGTAACTAAAACTTGGTCCCGAATCAATGACATGCATGTCGGTCGCTGGTATAACGGCGCAGTTGCCTTACCAAATGGCAACGTATTTAGTGCAGTTGGCGAACCCGGCAGTCAATACCCTGAAATGTGGACAGAAGGTGAAGGCTGGTCATATATGGGCGGCGCAAGCTTGCAGTCCGCAATCCTTAATTACAGCGACATTGTTGGTAGTGAACCGAAAAACTGGTTACCGCATTTACATTTAGCACCTAACGGCCAGGTTTTTCATTCCGGGCACACACCTAAAATGCATTACATTGATATGGAAGGTAATGGCGGCGTCATCCCGGTCAGTATTGCAAATAGCTGGAATACAGCGAATACACCAAGCGTATTATTTAATGAAGGTAAAATTCTGCAAGCTGGTGGCGCTCTTTACGATTCGGCAAATACTAGCACAACAAAAGCAGCGCTTATTGATTTAAATAGCCCAATACCTACCCGTACGCTAATTCCTGACATGAATTACCCCCGGATTTATCACAATCAGGTTTCATTACCTAATGGTGAAGTTATGGTGATTGGTGGTAACACGTCAGGCAAAAAATTCAGTGATAAAGATATCAACGGGATTAGCACGTCAATATTGACACCAGAAATCTGGAATCCAGCCGATCAAAGCTGGCGGAAAGTCGCGCCACACAGTATCCCCAGAAACTACCACTCTGTGGCGTTGTTATTACCCAATGGTAAAATCTGGTCTGGTGGTGGCGGTTTGTGTAATTGCTCTGCGGATCACCCTAACTCTCAAATCTATACCCCACCATATCTATTTAATGCGGATGGCACACCGGTAACTTCACGCCCTCAGATCACTAGCTCACCTAGCATAGTGTCTTATGGCCAAAAAATTACTGTATCAGCCACGTCTGGGACAACTAAATTTACGATGATACGGATGTCATCAACCACGCATGCACTCAACTCTGACTCCCGGTTTCTGAATGTACCATTTACATCTCCCAGCGATGGCCAGTACATACTATCTTTGCATACCAACCCCAATATCATGTCACCGGGCTATTGGATGTTATTTGCTTTGAATGATCAAGGCGTGCCGTCAATCGCTAAAGTAATCCAGGTAAGAACGACTAACTCCCCAGAAATACAAAACATTGATGCGCAAACTACCTTAGCAAATACAAATGTAACCTTGAATGTTGTGGCAACTGACCCTAATGCTACTACATTGACATTCGGGGCTGCTGGATTACCATCTGGTCTAACCATAAACGTGGCAACCGGCCAAATAACTGGCAAACCTAAGACGCTAGGTAATTACACCGTTATTGTTTCAGCAACAGATGGCACCTATACAGTAACTACCAAATTCATTTGGAGCATTGTCAGTAGCCAACAACCGCCCATCGCTTCTTCTGTTTTCGGAGGTGCTGGTGGTACCCTATTTACAGATATAGTTTCTGCTGATAGGTCTCTGACTAGCATTAATATTCGCGCTGGTGCCAAAATTGAAAGTATCCAGGCTGTGTTAAATAGCGGAGCATTAACTAATCATGGTGGCACAGCAGGAACAACCCAAAATGTAATATGGCCAAGTGATGAATATTTGGTACGCATTTATGGTGTCCACGGCACCCAAGTAGGCAAAATTGGCTTTGAAACAAATACTGGCCGTAAATTTGAATATTATGGCACGGCAACATCTGCAGACTCCATTGGCTCTACTTTTGACTACACCGTGCCTGATGGCAAGGAAATTGTTGGCTTTACTGGTCGGGCTAGTGCTTACCTAGACAGTATAGGGGTTATGTATCGTGATCGCTTGGATGCCAACCAACCGCCAGTAGTCACCTCAATTACTGATCAAGATAGCCATGTAGGCGATTTTATAGACCTTCAAGTACTAGCGACAGATCCAGAGGGCGACCCGTTAACATTTAGCGCCATAGGTTTACCTGCTGGTTTAACTATATCTTCGACTACCGGTGCCATAAGGGGAACACTGACCACAGCAGCTGTAAAAAGTGTTGTAATCAACGTCCAAGATGACAAAAACGCTTCATCAGCCTTGAATTTAAAATGGACTGTAACGTTTAATAAACTTAACTTTAATCCAGTCACTACAGCACCAGAAGCCGTAGGTAATGCAGTAACGTTAACAGCCAGTGTAACAAACGGAATTAACCCGCGTTATAAATGGTCGTTTGGTGACGGCACAGCCGAAACTGTTTATTCTACAAATGCGACTGTTAACCATACCTTTACCAATCCTGGCCTCTATCCGATTAAAGTTACTGCCATAGATGATACAGGGGCAACCAGCAATAATTCGCTTATCCAAGCTATCTACTTGGCACATACCGCAAAAAGCCCGACCTCATCTACTAATATCATGGTCGATGACGGTAACCGGCTGTGGGTAGTTAACCAAGATAACAACACAATCAGTGCTTTCAACGCCAACACCAATGTCAAACTGGGTGAGATAGCTGTTGGTAAAGCGCCAAGAGAAGTCGCTCAAGCACCAGACGGCAGAATTTGGGTAACCAATAAACAAGGTGCTTCGGTATCAATTATTAACCCAAGCACGTTAACTGTTGTACAAACTTTAACCCTGCCCTTTGCCTCACAGCCTTTTGGGGTGGCATTTGCCCCAGATGATAGTGCAGCTTACATTGTCCTTGAGGCGACAGGCAAACTGCTTAAACTTAACCCTACAAACGGCGCGCAACTTGCCAGCCTTGATATCGGCGCTAATCCACGGCATTTATCAGTTACCGCCGATAGCAGTAAAGTATTGGTGTCCCGGTTTATTACCCCACCAATGCCAGGGGAAGCGACAGCCAATATTGATACCAGCACCAAGGGTGGTGAAGTGGTTATCGTTAATGCGGCTACCATGACGGTTAATAAAACCTTGACCTTACAACATAGCAATATGCTGGATGATACTGCACGGGGATCAGGAATACCTAATTACCTCGGAGTGCCTGTAATCTCGCCTGATGGGCTGAGTGCTTGGGTACCATCCAAGCAAGACAATATCAAGCGTGGTTCGCTACGCAATCGCAACAACCTTAATTTCCAAAACAGTGTAAGGGCTATTGCTTCTAAGATTAACCTGAGTACCTTCGCTGAAGTCTATGGTGAACGTATCGATTTTGATAACTCAGGGATAGGTAGCGCCGCCGTATATGACCGCACTGGCAATTATCTGTTTGTAGCCTTAGAAACAACCCAGGAAGTTGCTTTTATAGACGCTTACAGCGGCACTCTAATAGATAAAATAAATGTTGGTCGTGCACCGGATGGCTTGGCAATTTCAGCAGACGGTAAAAAGCTGTATGTAAATAACTTTATGAGCCGCACAGTGAGCGTAGTTGATATTAGCGGTGTACTAAGCTGGGGTGACCCACAACCTCCAGTAGTTGCACAGTTTACGGCAAGTAACCAGGAAAAACTGGCTGCAAATGTACTAAGAGGCAAGCAACTATTTTACGACGCTAAGGACTTAAGTTTGGCTCGCGACGGCTATGTAAGCTGCGCGGTATGCCACAACGATGGCGGTCATGATGGTCGGGTATGGGACTTGACCGGTTTTGGTGAAGGCTTACGCAATACTATTGATTTACGTGGCCGTAGTGGTACGGGTCATGGCATATTGCACTGGTCTGGCAACTTTGACGAAATCCAAGACTTTGAAGGCCAAATCCGCAATCTAGCGGGAGGTACAGGCTTGATGAGCGACACTGATTTCGCTGCCACATCAGATACTCTAGGCACACCAAAAGCAGGTAAAAGTGCTGATCTTGATGCGCTGGCAGCGTATGTGGGGTCGCTAACTACCTTTGCAAATAGTCCACAACGAAATGCCGATGACACCTTAACCACAGAGGCAGAAACAGGAAAAGCCCTATTTATCAGCGCAAATTGTACCCAATGCCATGGTAGCCAAACGTTTACAGACAGTCCTGCAGGCGTACCGCACAATGTAGGCACAATTAAACCCAGCAGTGGTAAACGATTGAATGGTGCGTTAACTGCTCTAGACAGCCCGACTTTAAGGGATGTGTGGAATACGGCACCCTATTTACATGACGGTTCGGCAACAACAGTTAATGCAGCCATCCGCGCCCACACTGCAGTAACTTTAACCGATACTGAGATTACCCAAGTGACTGCTTATGTAAAACAAATCGGCGGTAGTGAACCTGGCCTTCCAACAACCAGTAACACTCCACCTATTGTTTCTATAAGCTCACCAACCACTGGCAGCACTGTCTCTGGGACAAGTGTCGCTGTCACAGCAAATGCAAACGATAGCGATGGCATAGCGGGAGTCCAATTTAAGCTTGACGGAGCGAACCTAGGCGTAGAGGATACTACCGCACCTTATGCCACAACTTGGAACACCACTTTAGCCACTAATGCGGCACATACATTAACTGCTGTTGCAAGAGATAATGCTGGATCTATTGGAACCAGTAATGCAGTCACGGTTACCGTCAGCAATACCGTAACACCCGCACTTCCTGATGTTGTAGTGACATCATTAACATATTCTAATGGCGTATTCACTAGCACTGTAAAAAATCAGGGCTCTGTAGCCACACCTTCGGGCATAATAATTGGTGTAGGTTATGCCGTAGATGGTGTTTTTAAAACGTACGGCTCCAAAACTACTGGGACTATAGCCCCAGGTACTTCGGTAACGATAGGTACTAGCGGTGCCAAATACATCATCCCAAATGGTACTCACACTATCAGAGCGAATGCTGATGATGCTAAAAGGTTTACTGAGTCTGACGAAACCAACAATACCCTTTCGCAAACGATTACTGTGGGCGGTAGCGATACTACCGCACCCACAGTGTCTATAAGCACCCCAGTAGTTAATAGCACGGTTACAGGATCGGCAGTTAATGTAGCAGCAACGGCGGCAGACAATGTTGCGGTAGCTGGGGTGCAATTCAAACTGGATGGGGTTAACCTAGGTGTGGAGGATACTACCGCACCTTACGGTATTACCTGGAACAGCACTACAGTAGCCAATGGTTCACACACGTTGACGGCTGTTGCTCGAGACACCAGTAACCTGACTACAACCAGCAGCACAGTCACTGTTACGGTCAACAATACAACGACTGATACTACTGCACCTACAGTGTCTATTAGTAACCCAGTAGCTAATGGTACGGTTACAGGGGCGGCAGTTAATGTAGCAGCAACGGCGACTGACAATGTCGCAGTGGCTGGGGTGCAATTCAAACTGGATGGGGTTAACCTAGGCGTAGAGGATACTACCGCACCTTATGGCGTTACTTGGAATAGCACTACAGTAGCCAATGGTTCACATACATTGACTGCTATTGCTCGTGATACTAGCAATAACACAACAACTAGCAGCGTGGTTACAGTTACAGTTAACAACACTACTACAACACAATTTCCTGATCTAATAGTTACCGCTTTATCGTACGGCGGCGGCACCTTTTACAGTACTGTAAAAAACCAGGGTACTGTCGCTACGCCTGCCGGAGTAACAATTGGTGTAATGTATTCTGTTGATGGTGTAAATAGGACTTGGGGAGCCACAACAACCTCTTTGGCTCCAGGCGCTTCTGTGAATCTTTTCACGAGTGGTGCAAGATACGTCATACCTAGTGGGGCACATACTATTAGCGTTAAGGCTGATGATATTAATCGCATTACGGAATCTAATGAGGCCAATAACATTTTAAGCAAATCAGTTACAATACCTTAAAGCCTTATTGCACTAGTGGGATGAAATGCTAAACAATATTTCATCCCACAAAATGATATTTAAAATAAATCAATTCTTAGTACATTCGATTGCTAAGAATTGAATTAATTGATTATCCCGTCTCGAATTAATTTAAAAGCGTTTGATTAACTTCTAATATTAACGGGGATTCGCATTATCGTGTGGAAAATGCCAGAAAACTATAATCCAAATCCTATGTCAAAATCGCAGAACTATGTGGAATTCATATTTTCAGAACTTCCAGTCAAGGATTCTTAACAAGCAATTTAGGTAAACACAATACCTACCGACAACCGCCTTTACCAGATCATGAGGCAAACATTGCATTAAGGCTCAAAAATTTAATGCTATAAATTAGCGTTTGGAAGCGTTTTCATTAGATAATACGTGGAAATTTAAGATAAAAGCCCCGCCATTATTTACATGACAGAAACCCAGTCTCCTGACCTCGGCTTGTATTGGAGTGAAGCCCTAGCCGATGAGTTGCTCAATTTTTTGACCAAGCGGGTCAAATGTCCTGAAGCCGCTGCCGACCTGACCCAAGAGACGTTCCTCCGATTTTACCAATTCGTAAAAGAAAATCCACCTGACAATGCCAGGGCGCTGGCGTACCGGATCGCTGTCAATTTAGCCACCGATTACCAACGTAAAATCAAGCTTAGGAACAGCTTTACTGTCGATGTTGAACCTGCCTTATTCACCGAGAGTTTCAAAAGTAACGCCCCCGGCCCGGAGCAAACTGTCATGGCAAGGCAGCATCTTGAACAATTAAATGCCACCTTAAATGAGTTGTCGCCGGATTGCCGTGCAGCGTTTCTGTTGCATGGCATGGACGGGCTAACCTACGGCCAAATCGCCTGCCAATTAGGCATTTCAGAATCCATGGTCTACAAACACCTGACCAAAGCCTTAAACCATTGCGCCAAGTTATTGGACGACAGCGATTGACCCTAGCCGATTTTTTGCAAATGAACAGTAATGGATTTCGTGGCTCATACGTCTTATTGGGCAGCCCTTTCAGTTTTTTGGAATCTTGATGCCACAAGAGCCTGAACAAGCCATGCCGCCTAAGCCCTTGCAAGAAGCTATCGATTGGTTGGTCAAGTTACGCGATGAAAACCTCAGCGACGCGGAGAGCCATGCCTTTGCGGACTGGTTAACGCAAGATGTCGCCCATGCCGACGCGTTTGCCAAAGCCGAGCGGTTGTTTGATAACATGGTATTGGCTGCCCAATTGCCGCTCTCAGCTACAACAAATAGCCTTACTGTCCAGGCAATGCAAATCAGCAGGGCTAAATCTTCGCCACCATGGAATTACCGACCTTGGTTGACAATACCACTCGTCTTGGCTGCCGCCTGGCTGTTTGCGGTTACGCTAGTCTTGCCTAGCCAAGCGCACCTTTTCGACAGCTATTTCAGCGACTACCACACCAATACCGGAGAAATCCGCGACATCCAGCTTGCCGACGGTAGCCGTATCCTGCTGAACACGGACACGGCGGTGTCGGTGGACTACCAAACAAATAAACGGCAAATCACCCTTCATCACGGACAGGCACGGTTTACCGTTGCCAAAGAAGCCCGTCCTTTTGAAGTCCAAACCGATCAATTGCATGTACGTGCGTTGGGTACGGTGTTCGACATCTACAAAAAAGCCGCCGATAACATCAGCGTGAGTGTCCAAGAACACGCCGTTGCCGCCTGGGTTGAAGCGGATAACATAACGCAGGACTCTAAAGTCCAGGTCAACACCGGCCAGCAGCTTATCTACCCCATGGGTGGAAAACTGCAACCGCCATCGGCTACCGATCTCACCCAAGTATCGGCGTGGCAAGAGCGCCGCCTGTTTATTAACGACCGCCCTTTAGGTGAATTGATTGCCGAACTGGACCGTTACCGGGTGGGACGCATATTTTTAGCGGATGCCCAACTAAAAAACCTGCATGTGACTGGGGTGTTTTCCCTGGATAAGCCTGATGAAGTGCTGGCCAGAGTAAGGAAAATACTCAGCTTGCAAGAAACCCGGCTGGGGCCTTGGTGGATAGTGTTACATGGGTAATAATCATCGGGCAAGATAACGCTGCTGGGAGAGATACTACCGGCCTTTCATTATTCTTAGAAATCAATAGCTTCTGGCAAATCCCGGAAATGATCGTCGGATGCCACCAACTGCACATCAAGTTGGCATGCAGACGCATAAATGATTACAACACCCTACGGTTACGGCATATGTAAACTTTGCTGTTCCGATGAGATACAATCACTATTTAAGCGCTATCGGGATAAATACATTATGACATTATTAAACAGAATCACGGTTGATCCAAACTTATGCGGCGGTCGCCCTTGTATCCGCAATATGAGGATCAGAGTGAAGGATATTTTAGATTTATTGGCAGCAGATGCCACTACCGCTGAAATACTGGAAGATTATCCTTATCTTGAGGCGGATGACATTAAAGCCGCTTTGTCTTACGCCGCCCATCAAATGGATCACCCCATATTACGGGTTGCTTGAAATGCGGTTTTTGGTGGATGCTCAATTGCCCATAGGCTTGGCGAGAATGCTACAGCAACTGGGGCATGAAGCTGAACATGTTGCCGATTTAGAGATGATGCAAGCCTCAGATAAACTTATTTGGGCATGGGCCAAGCAGAATGAAAGTATCATTATCAGCAAAGACGAAGATTTTGTCATTCTACATAACTCTGATGAAAACCCTGTGCGATTGGTCTGGATAAGGGTAGGCAACACACGGCGCAAGGAATTATTTATTTGGTTTGGGCGATTATTGCCTCTAGTCGAAGAAAAGTTGACCGCAGGTGAATTGTTGGTAGAACTCATCTAACCATGCCAGTAATTTTTATGCCCCTTTCAGAAAGTCAGGATTGTTAGCGATATAGTTTTTTAATAATTTCAAGTATCAATATTTTATTAAATACCATTAAAAACAAACGTTTAATACGATATAGCCACAGCTTTAGCCTATCCTCTTAAAAAATATTTCCGCAGCCGGTAATGGATTTTTCTGGTCATCCGTCTTATTAGGTCTCAAAGGCAATAATAAACAGAGGGACACATGGCTCAAAACCTAAAACCATCACACAGAAATAAAGGTGCATTATTCAGCATATTTTTGCTAAGCCTAATGCCGGGGATAGCCGTCATGGCGGGCGACAACGCAAGGTATTACCACATCCCGGCACAGTCGCTCAACAATGCCCTGATGCAATTCGCCACCGATTCCCACCTTGAGCTGATGTTCACCGCCGAAAAAATACGCGGTCTCCGAACCGATAGCGTGGACGGCAGCCTGACCCCGGCGCAAGCCTTATCCCAACTGTTGCAAGGCAGTGGCATGACTTACCGTTTTGTTGATGCTAAAACCGTGACGGTGGAAGCGCCAGATGCCAACTTTAGGAAAACGGCTAATGTCGAAGAAACGCCCGAATCGCAGTCAAACAGCGATACCACCTTACCTAAAGTTACGGTGGAAGCCGATGCGGATGTTTATGATCCGGCTTGGGATAATGACATCAATAACCCAAACTATCAGCGTAGCCATGCGAGTACCGCAACAAAAACGGATACGCCGCTGCTTGAAACGCCTGCTACCGTTCAGGTTGTTCCCAGAAAATTGATCCAAGATAGGGGCATGCAAAAGCCAAATGACTTAGCAGAGGTGGTAGCGGGAGTCCAACCCATCGTAGGTTATGGCAATGCCCCGTCGCAATGGTTTTTGATCAGAGGGTTTAGTAATGGCGCTTTAAATTATCGTAACGGATTTCGTTTAACGGAAGTGTACACCCCACGTGATTTAGCCAATGTGGAGAGGGTCGAGTTTGTAAAAGGACCTGCATCGGTTTTGTACGGGACAAACCAGCCCGGAGGCTCTGTAAATACCGTAACAAAAAAGCCACTTGATATTGATTTTATCAGCACCAATTTAACCGGAGGCAGTTTTGATAGATTTCGCGGAACGATTGATGCCAATAAAAAAATCGGCAATTTAGGTTTACGACTGAACGTCGCAGGGGATACTGCGGATAGTTATTTCGACTTTGAAAACTCCCAAAACTGGTTTATTGCGCCTGTCGTTACTTATCAGATTACACCTGATACTAAAATCATGTATGAAGCCGAATTCCAGGAAACCAAACAAAACGGCTGGTCAAACGGATTGCCTAACTTATCGGATTCTTTGAGTTTACCGGTAAATCGAACCCTGTCGGAACCTTTTACCTACCTGAACAATTTTAATCATACCCATCATATAGAATTTGAACACCGATTTAACGAGGATTGGAAATTCCGGCAAGGCCTGTATTACTCCCGTACTGACCGAAGTTTTTTGAGCATCAACTCGGATTTTTCAAGGAACCCAAGCGAGCCAATAACAAACTTAAGCCGCTTTGCTTACCAAGAGCCGGATGAACATCAGGAAAACGCCGTTTCACAAACTGAGCTTTATGGACATTTCAAAACCGGTGAAGTCGATCATCAAGTCTTGGCAGGGTTCGAGCGCATTCATTCGCTGTTTGGTTATGTGGGCGATTTTAATTTTTATGATGGTGGATTGAACTTGGTAAATCCTAGCTATAACGGCACAGTACCTGGCAAAGCAGTTTCCTTTGGTTCGCAAGACACAGCAGATAGCTATGGTATTTATTTACAGGATCAAGTCAAATGGGGTAATTGGCGCTTGTTAGCAGGGTGGCGGCATGATGAAGTCGAAACCGGTCGCAAAGATCCGCTTTCTGGTTCAAGTGAAGGCCAGTCCGATGATTCCGATACCGGACGTGTGGGATTGCTTTACACAATATCGCCAAGCACGTCGGTTTATTACTCATTCAGCCAATCTTTTGTGCCAAATCTCGGCATCGACCGGAACGGTAAATTGTTTGATGCAGACCGAGGCACACAGCATGAAATAGGATTAAAACACTCGATTTGGAAAGGTTTAGATTTCACTTTATCCCTATTTGATATTTTAAGGGAAAATGTCGTTGTTCCAGTCCCTGGCACAAACTTTCGGGTCAGCAATGGCGACCAGCGAAGCCGGGGTATTGAAACTAGCTTGACCGGTGAAGTGACAGATGATTTTCATATCATTACCAATCTGACCTTTTTGGATGCAACTGTTGAAAAGGCCGATTCAGACAGGGTTGGCGATCGTTTGTATGGTGTCCCCCGCTTTTCTGCGAATGCGTGGGGCTTATACGACATGCCATTAACCATGATCCCCGGCAAATTATCGGCAGGTTTTGGTATAGTCCATGTCGGTGAAAGGGAAGCAACCTTGCCAAACTTCAATTTAAATCTGCCTGCTTATACCCGCTTTGACATGGGCTTATTCTATAAATACGAAAAATTACGATTAGCTTTAAACCTTCGCAATTTGACCGATGAAAAATATTATGAAACGCTAGAAAACTTCGCCGTCCAAAGACAAGCGCCGTTTAATTGGGCGGTAACTGTGGGTTATGACTTCTGATAAAACTATGAGTTAAATTTTTGGGTTGCTAAGGCCGTAAGACGTATTAAATGTAGGGTGGATTAGCCGCGCAATTTGGTTGAGTTTTGATTTGCCATTTTTGTTCGGGCGCGGCGTAATCCACCAACTGCGGAGGTCATCGAAATGGCGGATTACGGCACGCGGAAAATCTTTACTTGTCCAGAGACTACAGGGGTTGCGTGCCTAATCCGCCCTACGGTGCTAACCAAGACAGCTTTATGTTGTCCAATCTTCCAGATTTAACCCTGTAATGCGTTCAAACTCACGCAGGTTATGTGTGACGAGCGTGGCATTTTGAGAAAGTGCATGGCAGGCAATCCAAAGGTCATTGGCGCCAATCGGAGTGCCTGCTACTTTAAGCAGGGTAAACTGCGTGGCGTAGTGTGCGCACAAGCCAGCGTTTGTGTCGTATTGCACCCGGATAACTTGGGTAAGTTGATTTAGTTGATTTAACACCTGTGTCTTGCGGGTGCTCCGTTCTACGCCCTTGAGTAATTCGGCATAAGTGACAAAAGACATGCAAAGCTCGGCATTTTTATCCAGGGTATTGATACGCTCGGCGATAGAGGGCGGTTTGTTTTTGATGAGGTATATGAGGATATTGGTATCCAACATGTAAATCATATCGCTTCCCGATCCTGCATGGTGGGTTGCTGTTGTTGATTTTGCTCAAGCTGGCTAACAAAATCGTCATCAAAGGCAGTGAGTGCCACCAATAAGGCCGCGCCACGGTCGATGGGCAGCGGGTGAATGACTAAATCGCCATTGGCATTCCGGCTGATTTCAACCTGGGTAACATCCAAGCGGAACTCTTGCGGAATCCGCACTGCCTGGCTGTTACCGTTTTTAAAGATACGGGTGGTTAAGGTTGACATGGATTACTCCCTTTGTGTGTACATATATGTGTGTATTTTATTTTTAACTCAATAATCATGCAAGTTATTATTGTGGGCGCACGGATCAACATTTTCGTCATAAAACACTATGGATAAACAGTTAAGCACAAGCAATCAAAAGGACATTTTCTCGCGAAAAAACATCCGCAAATTTTGGCTCAACATACATTTAACGCTTGCACTGACGGTCGGGTTTGTCTTTGTCATATTGGGAATAACCGGTTCTTGTAATGTCTTTTATTCCGAACTTAGGGAATGGGGCTTGCCCGCTGTAACTAACCCAAACCAAGTGCAACCGCGCAATCTGGATGACATTCTAAAAACCGTTAAAGCCGCACATCCAAAAAGAACCCAAGGCTGGACGGTGTTGTTGCCAGGTTATGGTGGTAATTATCTCTGGGTGTATTATCCAAAACCCGAAGAAACCCGCGACGAGTTGTTTGCACCGCTGGAAATTTTGGTCGATCCCTACAGCGGAAAAATTGTTGAACAGACTCTTTGGGGACGAACATTACCGGGCGTGATGTACGAAATACATGCCGATTTTTATGCGGGCAGAATTGGTAAGGAAATTGGCGAAATAGGCTTTGATGTGGTGTGTTTTTGCGGTATTTTTCTGTTTATATCTTGTTTATCTGGATTGTATTTATCGTGGCCGCGAAGCAGAAAGTTTAAACAGGCATTAACGATTAAACCTCATGCCAGCCCGGAGCGGTTTTATTTTGACCTGCACAAAACCACTGGTTTTTATAGCGCAGCATTGCTGCTGATTCTTGCGTTTACAGGCTTTGCATTTAGCTACGAAGACTATATCAAGCCGGTGGTGAATGTTTTTTCTACTGTTAAGAAGGATCACTTAAAAGATCCTGCACTTCAATCCACGGTAGTGGAATCCATGCAGCCCATCTCCATCGCCCAAGCAGTCGCAATTGCCGAGCAAGTTTTCCCCGGCGCGGAATTACGCGGCATTGTGACACCAGATGGTAAGGACGGGGTTTATATGATTTCGAAAAGACAAGCGGGTGAAGCCAACGGTAAGCGCCCCCGCAGCAAAGTGTGGATCGACCAATACAGCGGCAAGGTGCTGGCGGTGCAAGACCCAAATCGGTTTACCCCAGGGGAAACTTTTATGAATCTACTGTGGCCTTTGCATGATGGGCAAATTTTAGGCCAGCCGGGACGGGTTTTGTGGTGTTTGGTTGGCTTTGCGCCGTTGGTTTTGTATGTCACGGGGATTTTGCGGTGGTTGCAAAAGCGTAAAGCCAGTTGTTTTTCACACAAGTCAGCGTATGACTAACTGAATATCTCAATTTGTTGGGTAGCCGAAAAAAGCAGATCGTCATCAATGCTTTGTACCGTATTAAATATTTTAAAACAATCAAATACGTCGCAATGAATATGTGGCGACCCTATCGTGATGCCGTTACTGCTGTACTACCCCACGCGGTGATAGTCATTGATAAGTTTCACGTTTTTAAAATGGCGAATGAAGCGATTGAGAAGGAGTTTAAAGACCTCAGAAGCCACAAACCAATGGAGAGATCAAGCTGCTTAAAAAAGACCGATTCTTGATGCTCAGACGAAGGCACGACTTGGATGCAAGCCAAGAGTTCCTGTTGTCAGGATGGACTGAAAACTACCCTGTGCTGCATGACCTTTATCACGCCAAGGAACGCTTTTATACCCTCTGGGGCACAAGTCACATCTGGTAATAACTTAACCAGAAAACAAGCTGAAACGGCTTATATGGACTAGAAAGAGTCAATCTCAACCAGTATCTGTAGCTATTTTGCTGATCTGGATGGACGATAGGAAACTGGCATAAAGAGATAATTAACTACTTCGACCACAGGATCACCAACGCGAAACACAAGGTAAAAAGGAAATCGTTTAAGGCTGGTGTCCGCGAGGATACTATCGGCTATGGCTTACCAAATAATGAAGATCTTTTGAATTATGGTGTCATAATTCCATACTATGTGGCAAGTTCATAGCCATGATACTTAATTATTTTGACCTCTTTTTCTAACGCCGTAAAATATAAATGAAAGTTATTACGGAGTAGAAAAAATGGCAAAATTATCATTACAAGAGCAATTACTAAAATCAGGCTTGGTCGGCGCGGGACAAGCGAGGGCTGCAAAATCGGAAAAACATAAGCAGACGAAACAACAACAGCATAATAAGGCCGCAACTGTTAATGATTCAAAAGAACAAGCCCAAAATACTCGACTTGAACAAGCTGAAAGGGATCGCGAACTAAATCAATTACGCAAACTAGAAGAAGAGCGTAAACAACTAGCTGCCCAAGTTAAACAGATAGTTGAACAACATCGGTTACCAAAAGAGGATAATGACGATATTGCATATCATTTTACCGATAACAACAAAGTAAAAACACTCTATATATCTGCAACAATTCGGGAAAAGCTAACCCAAGGCAAGTTAGCTGTTGTGAAGCTAGATAAGCGTTATGAAATCGTACCTATCGAAACCGCAGAAAAAATAAAAGTGCGTGACCAATCCAGTATCATAGTAATGAATAAAACCAATGATGGGGTTGCAAGCACACATGATCCTTATGCTGATTACGCGGTACCGGATGATTTGATGTGGTAACGTCAGATGTGTTTTTCTTTATTACGAACCCAAATTATATCTTATGTATTTGATATTATTTACAATAACACTTCAAATAACGCCATAGACTCTACATGCGCCGTTTGAGGAAACATATCCATTACCCCAGCTTTGGCCAACTTATAACCCAATTCGTTAACAAGAATTCCCGCATCGCGAGCTAAAGTAGAAGGATTGCAGGAAACATAAACAACCTGTTCAGGTTGCCATTGCTTAAATAAGTGCAGGATTTCTGATGCCCCTGCCCTCGATGGGTCCAACAGTATTTTGTTGTATTTACGTTTGACCCAAAGCTGGTCACTAATGTCTTTAGTTAAATCCGCCGCATAAAACTCAACGTTATCTACTCCGTTATGGTGAGCATTTTCTTTCGCGTGATTAACCAAGGGTAAATCACCTTCAATACCTACAACAGAACCCGCATATTTAGCCATCGGTAAAGTAAAATTACCCAACCCACAGAACAAATCCAACACATTATCATCTTTAGTTAATTGCAGAGTTGCCAAAACCCGGTTAATCATTTGACGATTAATCTCATAATTTACTTGGGTAAACATGGCAGGCCGAAATTTGAATTCGATTCCATGCTCTGGTAAAGCGTAAGATGGGATGACTTGTGGCTCACCATCAAGAGGTACTATGGTGTCCGGCCCTTTGGACTGAAGACAAAAAGTAATATCATGCGCCGTAGCAAATTGCCTCATCCGCTCCTGGTCGGCATCTGTCGGCGGCTCAAGGACGCGTATGGCTAATACGCACTGTTCATCACCAATCGCAACTTCAATTTGCGGAATTTTTTCTCGAATGGTTAAACCGGCTATCATTTCGCCAAGTTCAACAAGTTTGCTGCCGACTTTGGGATACATCACCGGACAACTATCTAACTCGGCAAGATAAGATTGACGTTTTTCCCTAAAGCCTACCAATACCCGATTTTTTTTTGCCACATATTTAACACCCATGCGCGCTTTGCGACGATAACCCCAATACGAGCCGGTTAACGGCTCCCAAAGCGCTGGAATAGTCACTTTGCCAATACGTTTAAATTGCTCAATCAGCAAATCTTGTTTAATTACGATCTGCTGTTGCGAATCCACATGTTGAAAGCTACAACCACCGCACATATCAAAATGCGGACAATGTGGCTGAACGCGATGTTCCGAGGCAGTTAAAACATTAACCACTCTACCCTCGGCATAATCACGGCGAATTTCGGTATAACGAAACTCAACCTCTTCACCTGGCAAGGCTGCATCAATAAATACGGCCTTGCCGTCCACATGCGTGACACCTCTGCCATCATGGGTTAACGAGACAATAGTTGCCTTTACTGGCGCTTCCGGTAGTTTTTTTCGGGTTCTGGCCATTTGTTGTTCTACTTGGTTTATTTTTGCTTCCAGACACCGGCGGATTGATACCACCAACCTGATTTGGCATTGCTAACCCAGCGGGCAGCAAATGTTGATTTGATTTGAGTTACCCAATCCGGGTGGCCGTTAGCGTTGGCGATAGCTTGATAAAGCGCTTGCCGGTCAGCATTTTCACTCGTGATAAGTTTATTCACTTGATTGCGATCTTTTAGGGGCACACTGGCAGCGTCTTTTACGGTTAACATGCCATCTGCTTTGATACCAATAATGCCGGATGCGTAAAACCCTTGCAATGCCACAAAACGTTTTTCCATTGCCGCAGTCAGTTGCCGAATCTCAGGGCTATCTATTGATAAATCAACATCTGCTGCTTGCGCGGGTGAAATAATAAGGTTTGTCGCTTGATCGATAAGCTTATAAAAACTAGTCTGCAATTCAGCGTTTTCACTTTTAGGTTCCAGTTTTTCTTGTGGTTTTTGCGGCGCATTATCTTGAATATCTTTGATAATCTCATCGGCAACCTTTTCTGCTGCTGCCGCAGGAAAATAAATATTGATTGTGACACATGCCGTCAGCATTACCACGCCAAGAAAAGAAAAATGTTTCATAGTTACTCCTATTTATTGGATGATGGCTTTATCGGGTGAGGCCACACGCGCCAAACGTTCCACCAACACATCCCAGTTAACCTGAGTATTATAACCCAGCACGTCTATCCTAGGCAGACAACCGCCTTTAATCAGGTAATAACCTTCTTGCTCAGCCGCTACGCCCATCATCTGGCAAACACTGTTATGTAGATAACAACCCACACCAATTTTATCGTAGCGAAATGTCTCAAAAAACCCTAAAAAACTCCGTGATAACAAATCAGTAGCGCCGCCGCCACCAATACTGGCAATATTGTTAACTGCTTTTTGGCTGATACTATGACTGGAATTATCGTCATCCGGCGTACCCAACCAGGCATAGAAGCCGACCGGATGCCAATTTTCTAATATCAGATTGTTGATATAGCCAGAAAGTTTGCCGGTGATAGTCCCGAATTCAAATTTACGGGTGAGTTGTTCTAAATCAAGGTGCTCAATTGCTATATCGCTGTTTATTTTTGGAAAATCGCTGAATAACCCAGACGCAGATAAATTGTTAACCTTGATGATGCCATCAAAGACATTCACCAACAGCTCTCCATCCAAACTTAAGATTTTATTACGGTAGTTGACCCCAGGAATCTGACCGCTAATATTGCCAGATAAAGGTGTCCAACCTAAAAACTTGGATAATTTTTCCAACGAGACATTATCAATAGCGCCTGTAAAAGACAGATCTGGCTCACCCTGTTGTTTACCTAGCCAAGTAAGGTGGTTAATGCGTATAGAACCACCTAGAACCGGCAGATTAACTTTATCAGCCAGTTCAAAGTGTTTTCCTTGGCTATTAACGCGTATATTGGCTGAATCAAGTGGTACACCTTTTAAGGTTAAGTGTTGCCAAATAATTTCTGAATGTTTAATTTGGCTGGGATCACTTGACCAATTGATTGAGCCTGAAGCATTTTCGACGGCAAACCTTCCTATCTCATCTTCAACATAAACTTGGTTGAAATTTATCGTAGCATCAGCCAATGTTTCTTGGTTAAAAGTCAACTTTGCACCCAAACGCCCCAAAATCGTCAATCCGGCTAAAGGCGAATCAGTAAAAAACGGATGAAGGTAAGTCGTGACTAAGCTCTGCAAGGAGTAACTATGTAAGTTGACTTCGGCTTTAGTTATCTTGAATTTATCGCGGTAAAAACCGGATGCATTGCCCGATAACTCGCCAACATTAGGATGCAGAAAATCATAGGAATTAATTACAACTTGGTTAGTACGACTGTTCCAACCCCCTTGCGCAGTTAAACGAATTGGTTGCGTTCCCGATTCTATATAAAGCGGATCGATATAAAATGCACCACCAAAAATTTTAGCTTCACTTTGCCAGTCCCAAGCATCCAATATTTTTTTTGCGACGATATACCACTGTAACTTCAACTTCTCTGCAGCGACCTTTCCATCTTGAAGCTGGCCAGTTAATCCGTCGATATCCGCATAAACGTTAATCGTCTTTAGACTTTTTTGGTAACCGGAAAAAATTACGTCAACATCCAAATAGCCATGAGTCACTTGAGCCTGTATTGGTTTAGTTCCTGTAGCCTGCAACAATTTTTTAAACAGCTCGTCACTGACATGTTTTGCCTTAATGTTAGCTACCCAGTTTTGTCCATTTATTTCTCCGGTAAATGCTAAACGACTTCCTATGAAGTGAATACCTTCCAACGTAAAGTTGCTGGTTTGCTTGCCCAAATGAAAAGAAAAACGAGCCGAAGGCGATCTCCAATAAGCTGATTGTAGCGATGCCCTGCCCCTAACACAGCTAACCTCGCCATGTTGCCAACTAAATCGATCACAACGAATCTCGGCAAGCTTAAGATCATCAAACGGTTTAGGTAAAATTAGCTTTTTTGCTGATAGCTTAAATTGCTGCTGCTTTTGGTTAATATCCACAACCGCGGACACAACGCCTTCCAACTTCCAACCCTGTCCTGTAATTGAACCTACATTTAAGGTAGCTATATCTAAGGCAAAACTAGCTTTTGTTACAAGACAAATACTCAAAGATAAAAAAAACAATGCAGCATCAAGAAAAAAAACCGGCATCACTTTCAAAATTGGCCCATTAATTTATTAAGATTTTGGAATATGTATTAATGGCTGAAATTGCAATTTTCCTGGTGACTACAGTGTTTTAAATCTATGGCGGTTTAACCAGGAATCCAAATTTTGTTGGAGATACTTCCTCAAAATATCGAGCATTGTTATGGCGGCTTGGTTTTTTTTTCGTGTTGCGTTGCCGGACAGGTGCCGCTCAACATAATAAAATTCATTTTCAACTAATAAGCCGGTACAACTTTGTGCTGCTTGCTCACCGCTTAGTGCCAAATTAACATCAGTTGCCACCAATTGGATTAAAACCATGTTAGTGTCAGTTTGCATTTGTATGGCACGGCTAATTGCTTCCGCTGCACCAACTAACTGGCTAGATTCAAAACTAATACCGTAAGTTAATGCCAAGTTAGCGGGCGACTGCTGAAAAATAGCAGTTCGCAGCCAGTTAAACCCTTGCATTTTAGTTGCTACCAGGCTGCAGCTTAGCGTTTCTACAACAGTTAAGGTCTTATTCTGGGTTGAAATTAATCGGTCGATTACTGCGATTATATCGGTCGGCGACTTATTTAATTCACCTACTGCAAACACAAATTCGCCTATTTTGTCAGCAAGGGCTGTGGTTAGTTTTTCCTTTTCTGCTTTTGGATAACCTTGCGGAAACAGCAGTTTTACCTGGACTTCACCCGATGTGGCGCGAAAACCAAGCTTAATGTCTGATGGAATATCGACATCATTCAAGCGTTCCTGAATATCAGACTCACCAATACCAATGGTGTTTATGGTAATTAATTCGGAGGGCGTTAAAGTAAACCCTTGCTCTAAAAGCGGCCTAACTTCCCCTGCAAACATCAAGCGCATTTCACTGGGTACACCGGGTAAAAACATAAACCAACACCGACCACAGCGCAGCGCAAATCCAGGTGCTGTACCTATGGCATTATTCAATCGCCCCGCCCCTTCTGGCAACATGGCTTGCTTACGGTTACACGCCGGCATCGCACGATTACGATGGATAAAATAACTGCTAATTTGCTCGAAGGCTTTTTGATCAAATACTAAGGGCAAATTGAATGCTTGTGCGACCGCTTCCGCAGTCAAATCATCGCTAGTAGGGCCTAATCCACCGGTGCAAATACAGCAATCGGCACGGACTGAAATATCTTTCAACACCTGCACCAAATCATCTAACCTATCGCCAACAGCCGTATGCCAAGTCACATCAAAGCCTAATTCAATGGCTTGCTGGGACAACCACGCCGCATTCGTGTCAACAACTTGACCGGTAACTATCTCATCACCTTGCGAAAGCACTTCAAACATTGGATTCGCCATTAAAATTTACTCATCAAAAATTGGTGCCATAAAGGCAAAAAAAACATGCTTAGTAAGGTTGTCACCGTCACTGCCATGGCATACAACGAACTATCCAAGTGATAGCGGTCGCACAACACCAAACCGATTACCATACTGGGCATAGCCAAATCAAGCACAGCTGGCGCTTTAGCCGAGTTTTCTATAGCTAATTGCCCGACAACCCAGTACGCAAACAGGGGTAACAAGAGCATTTTTATAATAACAACTGGCACAATGTAAGGGATACTTTTGAATTTGACGGCTGACCAGTTTAAGGCCAAGCCTAATGAGAATAACATCAGAGGTACAACCGCCCCCGATAATAATTTTAACGCGCCAATCAGCCACAGCGGCGGAGTAATTTGGTTAACATTTAGAATTACGGCAATACCGGCCGCCCAAAATGGTGGGGCATTTAGAAATACCCAAAAGGGTTGACCAAAATTCGAGGTATCTTTGCCGTAATGTCTTGCTACAGCAATACCGGCAGTAAATAAGAAAGGCGACGTTGCAAAAAGATCAATCTGAATAACTACTGATTTTGCCCAGGCGCCAAAAGTTTGCTCTATTACAGGTAAACCCAAGTACGTCACATTAGGAAACGCTGCCGCCAATATCATGGCACCAAGCCCAGCATTTTTAAATTTCCCCAAACGCCCCAAAACCCACATACACAACATGCCAAACATAATGCTACTTGTAGCAAGTAATGTGTATTGCAACGAGTGCCAACCGATATTGGTCGACCACAATACGTCCAATATCATTGCGGGTAAAAACAAATAATAGACGGTAGTCGTTAACACTTTTCGGGTTTCATTAGCACTTAAACCTAAAGGTTTCAGCAGCTGCCAACCCACACCGAATACTATCAGCAAGGCCATTTGGATTAATACAGTGGTCATAATCTTTAAGTCAAAAATCTCTCAGCCATTTTATCACTCATATTTCAATTCAACTTCAGACTACATTGTGCTAGTCTAATCAGATAAATAGCATATTTTTGTAATTGCTTGGTATTACCGTAACGACTATCGTTAATTATAACTATAACAATTAAATTCGATTCAACGGCCGAAACAACTCAGTCATGACTTTTGACCCAGCGTTTACATCGTCTTATATCGTTGCCTTTGCAATGGGACTTGCGACTAGTTTGCACTGTGTAGGGATGTGCGGCTCAATTATCGGTACGCTCACTTTGAGTTTAAGTCCTAATGTACGTAACAGTAAAAAATTATTATGGCCTTTCGTCCTTAACTATAATTTAGGTCGTATTACCAGTTATTCTCTGGCTGGTACTATAGCTGGTATTGTAGAATCATTTATCCCCGCGCCTGTTACCGATATCAACGGTTATCGCATATTGCAATTACTATCAGCTGCTGTTATGGCAGGTGCTGGGTTATATATTGCAGGATGGCTTCCACATTTCGCCTATATCGAAAAAGCTGGAACTCATTTTTGGAAAAAAATTGAGCCTTTCGGCAGAAAACTTATTCCCGTTAAAGACCCAGTCCAAGCTTTTTTATTTGGAATGGTATGGGGTTGGTTACCTTGTGGCCTAGTTTATACGGCTTTGGCTTTGGCCTTGACCACTGGAGATGTGGCCAAAAGCACACTAACGATGCTTTCTTTTGGTTTAGGGACTTTACCTGCCGTTATGGGTATCGGTATAATGACAAGCGTGCTAACAAGGCTGTCAAGAATGCAAAAATTTAAACAAGCTGTCGGCTTATTTATGATTAGCCTTGCACTATTAGCCGCAATGCCTTGGTTAAATCCAATGGCAATAATAACAATACATAGTGTTCACTAGAGAGGCCGTTGTGGATTATTTCAAGTCAATCGTAGGGCAATCCCCAGGATTAGATGCTCTTATTCGTAACGCACGCATTGCCGCAGCCACTGATGTAACAATTTTACTGAAAGGCGAAACGGGTACAGGCAAAGAAATCCTGGCAAATGCGATCCAGAAATCAAGCGCACGCGCAAAAAAAAGCTACATAACGCTAAATTGTGCCGCTTTACCTGAGAGCCTGATTGAATCCGAATTATTTGGCCATAAAAAAGGTTCGTTTACTGGGGCAATTAGCAATACCGAAGGATTGTTTCAAGCCGCAGACGGCGGCACTTTATTTTTAGACGAAATCAACTCATTACCGCTTTCTATTCAAGCGAAATTGTTGCGGTTTATTGAGTCGGGCGAATGTTTGTCCGTTGGTGACACTGAGCCCTATTATGTTGATGTCAGAATTATAGCCGCAACAAATGCCGATTTATCCCAACAAATTACTCAAGGTACTTTCCGGCGTGATTTATATTATCGCCTAAATGTTGTCCCGTTAGAATTGCCGCCATTATCAGAAAGAACTGGCGATATAGATTTGTTAATCAAACATTTCATGGCTATTTTTCAAACTGAGCATAAAATTTCTGCTCCACAGTTCAGTAAAAAATCCTTAAAAGTTCTAAAATCCTATAATTGGCCTGGAAACATCCGAGAGCTAAAAAACTTATGCGAACGGTTGAGCATTTTACTTGCAGGTAAGGTAATTGAGCCCGCCAACTTACCGTTAGAATTAAACAGCTTTCATCCCAAACCAATTGTAGACGATTTTATTCTACCGGCCACTGGCTTACAGCTTGAGAATTTAGAAGCTAATTTGATTCAGCAAGCATTAAATATGACAAAAGGTAATCGGAGCAAATCGGCAAGATTGCTGGGTTTGACGAGAGACACTCTGCTTTATCGTATGCAAAAATACGGCTTCCCCAATACCTGATCAAACAGGCTGTATTCTATTTCAACGACTTAAGCATTTTACTGAAAATACGGTGACGTTATCACTCTTACCAATAGATCGGTAGATTGATAACCTCACCAATCTAGCTAGTTTCTCTTTATTGCTTTTTAAGTCACCAAGTTGCAACAACTCATCTTGTTTTATTTTCCCCCAAAAACCATCGCTACATAAAACAAAAGTTTCATCGGTGCTGATTACAGGATGAATTTTAACGTCCACTGAGCTTTTTGTTTTGATGTTTATCGTTCGAGTCAGTTGATTTTGCTCAGGATGCCGCGCAATTTCCTGTTCTGTAATCATGCCTTCGTTAAGCAATAACTGCGGAATTGAATGGTCTTCGGTACGCCATAATATTTCTTTTGGATTCATCCGGTAAATTCTTGAATCACCGCAATGCCCCGTCATGGTGACATTGTTATCCAAATAAAGTACCGCACACGTTGTATGTGCCTCATCTGCCCAATGATCGTCGCCGAACAGCTTTGCCATTTCATCAACAGCGTTATTTATCCACTCCACAAATAGCGCTTCAGAAGGTTTTTGAGCAATTAACTTATGATATTTTTTTGCTAACTTGGTCATCCCTTTGCAAAAATATTTTGAAGCCTTTTCCCCTGCATAGTGTCCACCTAAACCATCAGCGACGATGAACAACGCATAATCTTTATTGACAATATGTGCCATCGAATCTTGATTTATTTTTCGATCGCCTATGGAGGTAAACTGGAAAAATTTAAACCGCATTTTTCTTGTGAGCTAGCTATGCTTCTAACCGAGCATTTTGTATGATTTGTTTTAATTGGCTGACTGATTGCGCCAAACCAAAGAACAACGCTTGAGCAATTATAGAGTGGCCAATATTAAGCTCACATATTTCTGGTATGTGGCAGATCGCACCAACATTATGAATGTGTAAACCATGACCTGCATTTACCCGTAAGCCAAGAGTATGTGCATAACTTGCCGCTGTTGTTAGCCGTTCTAACTCCAAGCTTTTTTGCTGAAGGCTTACAGCATCGGCATAACTCCCGGTGTGTAGCTCTATAACGGGGGCATCAACCGCTTTTGCGGCATCAATTTGAGCTAAATCTGGCGCTATAAACAATGAAACCTCTATGTCTGAACGGGCCAGATCAGCGCACGCCTGCTCTAAATACTTACTATTCCCGATAACATCCAATCCACCTTCTGTAGTTAACTCCTCCCTATTTTCTGGAACTAGGCAACACGCATCAGGCTTTACCTTACAAGCAATGGCTACCATTTCTTCAGTTGCAGCCATTTCCATATTTAAGCGAGTATGTATCATGTCTCTTAATAAGAAAATGTCTTTATCCTGAATATGCCGTCGGTCTTCCCTAAGGTGCGCCGTGATACTATCCGCGCCATTTTGCTCAGAAACTAGAGCAGCCTGTAACAGATCAGGATACTTTGTACCACGCGCTTGCCTGATAGTCGCCACATGATCAATGTTAACTCCCAGTAAAATCGGCTTCTTAGGCATAATCTTGCATTATAAACGTCTGATTATATTATTGATAACGGCACGGCTTTTAAATGGCTGACCGTTTAAATGACTATCAATCACAATTCGCATCAGTTTTTTAGCCTCCTGCCGGACTGTAGGATCGGTAAATTGTCGCTGCTGCATGGCAAGCAGTGTCTCCCCAGAAAATAAACCTTGCGAATTTTCTGTTAAGCCATGCTCACGGTCAAATAAATATTTTTTACTAGAATCAATAGTTTTTTGGTTTTTCGAATCATAACTAAGTTGAATTCCATAGCCTATATTTTCCATAAGATTTAGCTCAAATACCCTTAGCGTCGCTTCTATTTCATTTCCTTGGCTAAGTTTAGCCAAACAATCCTTATAATCATGAAATATTTCAGGATGAGGATCAAATTTATGTAAAAACCGATAAATCAATTCATTAACATAATAACCACAATAAAGTGCTAGCCCTGATATTTCTTGAAGCTGTTCGATTGCCTCAGCATCTGACAAAACTTTAAGCTCAGTTCTGCCTAAAAAAGACAAATTAAGCAATAAGAATGTCCTCAAGACCGCTACATTTTTGGATTTAGGCTTGCGGACACCTTTGGCAAGCATCGAAATCCGGCCATAATCCTGGGTTAATACATCAAGAATCAGGCTTGATTCACGGTAATGCTGCTGCCGCAAAATATAAGCTGGCTGACATTGAACGATATAATCACTCATTAAATCCCAGACTTAATAAAGCCCTCTCGTTATCAGACCAACCTCTTTTCACTTTAACCCACAGTTTTAAATAACATTTTTTATCAATCAGCTTCTCAATATCAATTCTGGCATCGGTGCCAATTTTTTTTAGCATGTCACCGTCAGTGCCGATAACAATAGTTTTTTGCGAAGCCCTTTCTACCCAAATAACGACATATATTTTGGCAACATGGGGAAGCTCTTCATAACGTTCAATTTCTACCGTTAGCTCATAGGGAAGCTCGGCACCCAATCGCCGAGTCAATTTTTCCCTGACAATTTCTGCGCACAAAAACCGTTCTGGGCGGTCAGTCACCTGGTCTTCGGGATAAATTCGCTCGCCTTCAGGTAACAACGAAATCAAGGCACTCTCTAACTCTACAAGGTTATTGCCTTTTAAAGCAGATACTGGCACTAGAGCTTTAAATGGAAAACGTTCCTGTGCTGCTGCAAGAAAAACCAACATGGCATCCCTATCCTTTAACCTGTCGGCCTTATTGATGGCAAGGATCACTGGCAAATCCAATTGCTCCAGTTTTTTTAGGATAATATCGTCATATTCTTGCCACGCTAAACCGTCAATGACTAAAACCACAACATCAGCACCTAATAGGCTACTGTCGGCAGTCCGGTTCAAATAACGGTTCAAGGCTTTTTTATCACCATGGTGCATTCCCGGAGTATCCAGGTAAACGACTTGTGATTGCTCATAAGTATTAATACCGATGATCTGATGTCGGGTTGTTTGCGGCTTGCGTGAAGTAATACTAATTTTTTGTTTTAGCAGATGATTAAGTAATGTCGACTTACCTACATTGGGTCGCCCGATCAAAGCAACAAAGCCACTTTTCATGAGGCTTTCTGCTGAATTTTAGAAAGCATCATCTCTGCTGCTGCTTGCTCAGCTTTCTTTCTGGAAACTCCAGTAGCAATACAAGGTTCAGAGAGCAACGAGACACTACACCTCACCCTAAAAGTTTGTTCGTGCGCTAATCCTAGTGTATCAACTAAGGTATATTCTGGAAGCTCCATTCGCTTTGACTGCATCAACTCTTGTAGCTGTGTTTTAGGGTCTTTTTGCCAGTTATGCAAGGATAATCCTTGAAGTTTTTCAGCAAATAATCGGGAGATTAATTCTTGGCAAGCGGCTATTCCCTGATCCATAAACAACGCACCTATGATTGCTTCCAAAGCATCTGACAAAATGGAGTCACGACGGAAACCACCACTTTTAAGCTCACCTGAACCTAGATATAAATACTCACCAATTTGGTCATTTCTGGCTAGCTCAGCAAGCGAACCTTCATTCACCAAACTTGCACGTAATCGACTTAATGTACCTTCGTCAGCCTGAGGAAATAGGCTGTATAACTTTTCCGCTATTGCAAAACCTAAAATAGCATCACCCAAAAATTCGAGCCTTTCATTATTTTTCGACCCTGCGCTGCGATGTGTTAACGCTCTAGTTAAAAGATCAGGCTGTTGAAACCGTAAACCCAATCTTTTAGCTAGAAGTTCGGGGGGGTTTATCACTCGTGACCTACCTCAACAACATCATTAAACTCGACTAACACACTAAGGTTACCGGCGATTTTTTCGACAACCTCGTATACCACTTCAAGTTTCATATAGTTACCATTTTTGGCTATTTTGATATTATCGGCTTTGAGCCTATCAACATAGTTCATGCCTAACCGTTTATTAAATGTACTTCTTATATCGTATTCGCTTTTCGATTCGAGATTATTAAGCTGCTCTATCTCTGCCAAAGCCGATTTTACTTTGCTATGCTCCAAATAAATAGGCCCTATCTTCAGGGCTAACATAACAAAAAATGCGATTAGCCCTAACAAAAAAATTAACGAAATCAACGTTAAACCATGTTGATTTTTAGCTGTGTTGTTCATCTTTCTACTCTCCAGTGCTGATATCAAAAAATTACAAGATTGCCATTTTTCGTACACTTCAGTGTAGTTTATTTTAGCACGGTGCCGATACGGTCAAAGCCAATGCCATGGTGATCCCAATCCCAACTCATCCAAAGGAAAAAAGCTTTACCTACTAGATTTTCTTCTGGCACAGTACCCCAATAACGACTGTCGTTACTATTATCGCGGTTATCCCCCATCACAAAATAATTGCCAGCAGGTATCACGTAAGTCCCTTCAATAGTTTGCGCTTCATTTTGCACCAGAATACTATGTTTAACACCGGTTAAATCTTCTTCCAAGTGCAAGCTACCGGTCATATTGCGACCTTGGCCAATACCTTCATAAACACCTAGAGGGAGCAATTCTACTGGCTTATCATTAATGAACAATTTTTTTCCATAGTAGGAAACTTTATCACCGGGCAAACCTATCACCCTTTTAATATAATCTACAGTAGGGTCTTTAGGGAACCTGAAAACCACGATATCGCCACGTTGCGGCTCATTAACTTCGATGATTTTTTTATTGATAACCGGCAAACGAATACCATAGGTAAACTTGTTTACCAATAGAAAATCACCAATCAACAAAGTTGGCATCATCGATTCAGAGGGTATCCGAAAAGGCTCTGCCAAAAAAGAGCGCAACAAGAACACGATGACAACAATTGGAAAGAAAGACCGGGCATACTCAACAAGAACCGGCTCATTCTCTTCATTAAAGGCCAAACCTTTTAATTTAAGGTAGATTAGATATCCCCCCCAAATTACGCCAGTAACTAGACTTGCAACAAAAAGAAAAAAGGAAAAATCATAGTCCATGCGAAAAATCCGAAAAATTATTAAAATACATCAGGTTATTATTCTTTATTTAGTTGTAAAACCGCTAAAAAGGCTTCTTGAGGTATTTCGATATTACCTACTTGCTTCATCCGCTTCTTTCCGGCTTTTTGTTTTTCTAGCAATTTTTTCTTACGGGTAATATCGCCGCCATAACATTTAGCTGTGACATTTTTTCGCATCGCTTTTACGGTTGAACGCGCGATGACCTTAGAACCAATAGCTGCTTGAATTATCACTTCATACATTTGCCTAGGAATAAGCTCTTTCATTTTTTCAACTAAATCCCGCCCGCGTACTTGGCTAAGGTCGCGATGTACAATAATTGACAACGCATCAACCTTATCCGCATTAATCAATACATCTAGCTTGACCAAGGGCGCTTCCTGAAAACGTAGGAATTCATACTCAAATGACGCAAACCCCCGGCTTACCGATTTTAACCTGTCGAAAAAATCAAGCACAACTTCACTCATAGGTAACTCAAAATGAAGAGATACTTGCCTACCAACGTATTGCATGTCTTTTTGGACACCACGTTTTTCAATACAAAGCGTAATCACACTACCTAAATAGGTGTTAGGCACTAATATGTTAGCCCGTATAATCGGTTCCTTGATACATTTGACTTCCCCCATATCTGGTAATTTAGCAGGGTTATCAATCATCAATACTTTATCGTTGTTAGTGATGACTTCATAAACAACTGTAGGCGCGGTAGTAATTAAATCGACGTCATATTCCCGTTCCAGCCGCTCTTGCACAATTTCCATGTGTAACATCCCTAAAAATCCGCAACGAAACCCGAAACCGAGAGCTTGCGATGTTTCCGGCTCAAATTGCAAAGCCGCATCATTAAGATTTAGTTTATTTAATGCTTGACGTAAATCTTCGTAATTGTCGGAACTGACTGGATACAAACCAGCAAAAACACGAGGCTGGACTTTTTGGAAACCGGTAAGTTGCTCTGGCGCAGGATTATCAGTCCAGGTAATAGTATCGCCAACCGGCGCACCGAAAATATCTTTAATTCCGGCCACCACGTAACCCACTTCGCCGGTATTTAGAATATCTTTTTCCAACCTTTTGGGCGTAAAGACACCTACAATGTCAACCTGAAAAGACTTTCCGGTTGACATAATGGTAACTTTTTGCTTTTTTCGTATACTTCCGTGCACAATCCTAACTAGGGAAACAACGCCCAAATAACTGTCGAACCAAGAGTCGATAATCAATGCTTGCAAGGGGCCAGCTACGTTGCCTTTAGGCGGCGGTACTTTAATGACCAATTGTTCCAGGACATCTTTGACACCTAAACCGGTTTTAGCGCTAATCATTAGTGCTTCGTCTGCGGGAATTCCTATAACTTCTTCGATTTCCTCTTGCACACGTTCAGGTTCGGCGGACGGCAGGTCTATCTTATTTAGCACAGGCACAACTTCAAGGCCTTGCTCAATTGCTGTATAACAATTCGCAACACTTTGTGCTTCTACGCCTTGAGCCGCGTCAACCACCAGTAGCGCCCCTTCACAGGCAGCTAATGATCGAGAAACCTCATAAGAAAAATCTACATGACCGGGCGTATCAATAAAATTCAACTGATACGTCTTGCCATCCTTGGCCTTAAAATCCAGCGTTACACTTTGTGCCTTAATCGTAATGCCGCGTTCCCGCTCGATATCCATAGAGTCAAGCACTTGCGCCGACATTTCCCGATCGGAAAGTCCTCCGCATAATTGGATGAACCGGTCAGCAAGCGTCGATTTACCATGGTCTATGTGAGCTATGATGGAGAAATTTCTTATCTGTTCTAAATCCACGAATTATTTATTTTATTTTCAAAGCCAAGAAAACGGGGCTACCGCGCCGCTGAATTAAAACTGCTACTGATTTACCGGCAGGCAGATTTTTAATAATTTTATCAAATTCGTGGACATTACGTACTGAGTTGTCTTGAATGCGCAGAATTACATCGCCAGGTTGAATGCCCGCATCAGCTGCAACTCCAGAATCAACATCCTGAACCAATACGCCATTTTTAGAACCTTCTAACGCTTCCCGTTGTTCATCAGTTAAATCGGTAACGATAATCCCCAAGCGATTGCTAGGTTTTGTTTCTGTCTTGCTAACCGGTGATTTTTCTTCTTGGTCTGGTAATAAGCCGACCTTGAAATCAACGGTTTTAGTATTGCCTTGTCTAATAACTGTAAGTTTTGCCGCTTCATCAATCGCTGTCATACCTACCATAGGCGGCAAATCAGAAGATGTTTCGATAGGCCGGCCATTAAAATCAGTTATAACATCACCGACTTGTAATCCAGCTTTTTCAGCCGGACTATTTGGCATAACTTTGGCTACCAAAGCACCGTGAGGACTTTTCATACCAAAGGATTCGGCTAATTGTCGGGTGACATCTTGAATTTGTACACCCAACCAACCATGAGCTGCTTTACCACTTTTCTTAATCTGCTCAACAACATTCATGGCAACATCCATTGGAATCGCGAAAGACAAGCCCATGAAACCACCTGTGCGGCTATAAATTTGCGAGTTTATCCCAACAACTTTACCATCCATATTAAAAAGCGGCCCACCAGAATTTCCAGGATTGATTGCCACGTCGGTTTGGATGAAAGGTACATAATTACCACCAGGCAAACTGCGGCCTTTAGCGCTGACGATGCCCGCCGTTACTGATTGTTCAAACCCGAAGGGGGATCCTATAGCCAATACCCACTCACCCACTTTCAGGTTGCCAGGTGAGCCTATAGCTACAGTAGGTAAACCGTTGGCCTGTACTTTCAATAAGGCAATATCTGTGCGTGCGTCAGAACCAATAAGCTTGGCGACCAATTCCCTGCGATCAGATAATTTGACAATAATTTCATCAGCATCTTTAACTACATGATGATTAGTCAATAAGTAACCATCTTGCGAAATTATAAAACCTGATCCTAGAGATTGGGTATCGCTATCGGGGGCAAATTCGCCGCCACCGTCAGGGTTATTGAAAAAATGCTTAAAAAGCTCTTCCATTTCAGGCGGCAACCCTTCTGGTATTTGTTGGTTTTTAGGCATACCCTTAGCGATGGGTTTAGCTTTTTGTGTCGTACTAATATTTACGACAGCTACACCATTTGTTTTAACCATCTCAGTAAAATCTGGCAACTGCGCAATTGCAGTTTGACTGATTAAAACCAGCAAAAAAACACAACACATCACTCTTTTGAGCATACAACCTCCACTACGTACCTGTAGTTATCAAAAAATAGCTTAATCTTACGGCATAACCCTAATCGCTTTCAAAGAAACTAAAGAAAGGATATTTTAAGTTTAAGGAAAAAAACAAGCTACGCGACATTATCAGCCGACGTAATTTTTATTCACTAATGTCCCGCGGGATATAACTGGATACCTTCAGCGATCATTTTAACTGTATTTGCGGGCACTTCACCAAGTACAGTCACTTGATTATCAGCTAAAGCCCTACTAATAGAATTTACAGCACCAACAGAATTTATACCTTCAGGAAGATGAGAGCCTTCAGAAGCCTCTGCATTTTTAATTTCGAAATAAATAGAAACCGACGCAAAACCATCGCTTAATATCAGGTGGTCGACCGGTTGGGCAGAATCGTGAATAGGCTCTCTACTGAAAAAAATACGCTTAAATCCTGCGGGTAATGTGGATATTTCAAATTCCATAGGCTCTACTTGCCTATCGAGCTTGGTTTCCTTACCTGTAAATCGAGAATCACCAGCTTCGTTTACAAAGCCTGAAATTGCTTTATTAACTTGAATATCGCTAAATACCACCTGTTCAAGCACACCTCCATCCAAATCATGAATTGCAACTTTTACCGGCAAAAAATGAGCTTTAGTAATCCAAATTTTACGTAAATAACGTAATTCATCTCTAGGCTGTATTGTAACGATATAAGTGGGCTGCATAGCCACATCTTCTTCACCGGATAATTGGAATTGGTAAGTACCGTCCAATTCATCCAAATTTTTCGGCACATCGACAATAAACGAATGTTGGTAAGGTATCTTATCAACAACCAGGCGTTGAGTAGCTTTAAATAAGCAACTCACCTCATTAGATTTTCTGACAACTTCGCGTTGAGGTGAATTAACAGAGACTAACCGCTCTTTTCCATGATTATCTTCAAATGAGTGAAAATACTTCATTGCTTCCAGGTTGCCATTTTTCAAAAAAACAACAGTACCTTGGTAATCAGATAACTCCATGGCTTTAACCATGCGTTGCAAAATTTGCTTAGCAGTAAACTGCTGGGATTCTTCAGCTTGTACTGAAGCCGCAACCGCTATCAGCAAAGCAACCAAGAATTTTACCACGGTTAATCCTTACCGAAAGCAGCTACTCTGGCGTAAGGTTGGATATTAACTTCACCGCTAGTATAAGTACTAGCATTGTGCGCCCGAAGGTAATCGTTAAACTGTGCGTTCATCGGTTGCCGACGCGAGTTTTGGTCTTTCTCCTCCGGTTTAAGAGTAGCTATAGAAGTACCAGCTAATTGTTGGAGTGCAGTAACATTTGTTGCTGCTATCGTAGGATATGCTTCATCTTGATGATTTTTAATGGCTTCACCCACCAAAACAACAGCCGCTATAGTAGACGCAGCGATAGCAAACATCTTTTTGCGTTGGGGCTTAACAGAAGTTTTAGGTAAGAAGTAAACTGGTTCTTGCTTAATTTGTTGCGAAATTTTATCGGAAAAATCACTTCGCAATTGCTGGAACTCCTCAGTTTTCAGGGTATGGCTAATAGCTTGGTATCGCATCATCCTCGCTTTAAGCACGTCATCAGTTCTAATTTTTTTCAATAAATCCAGACTTTCATCATAATCCAGTTCATTGTCGATAAACATGGATATTTTTTGATTTGCTTCATTATGCATCGAACATCACCTTAATCGAGCAAAGGGTTTAATTTATTATCGATCGCATCCCGAGCCCTAAAAATTCGGGAACGAACCGTACCAACCGGGCAATCCATCGCCTCAGCAATTTCCTCATAACTCATACCTTCAAATTCACGCAACGTGATAGCCACACGCATTTCTTCGGGTAGGTTTTCAATCGCCGCCTGAATCGTTTTTACAATTTCTTCACCCAGCAAATTACGTTCGGGTGTATCCAACCCTTGCAATTGCGGGGCATTCTCAAGAGCCTCGGCATCTTGTATATCGACTTGATAATCAGAGTTTCGCCGAGACCTCGATACCAAATAATTTTTCGCTGTATTTATTGCGATGCGGTATAACCACGTATAAAAAGCAGACTCACCGCGAAAGCTGCCTAAAGCCCGATAAGCTTTAATAAAAGCTTCTTGTGCCACATCCTGCGCCTCGCTATGATCTTTTACATAACGATTAACCAACTGTACGATTTTATGTTGGTAGCGAAGCACCAAAATATCGTAAGCAGACTTATCCCCCCGTTGAACTCGCGCAACCAATTCTTCGTCAAGCTGTTCGTTGTTTCTGGTTCGGTTATTCACTCAGGGTATCGATTCGTAATTTATGACAAAAATAATTGGAAAAAGTTCTAGCCCAGCCAGAATTAGTAGTAATGCTTGCTAAAATTCCGCCTATTATCCACAAATTCAGCCAGTTAAGCGAGTGTCTTTGACTTTAACGCTAAGTCGCCTAATAATCTACCCATCAATAACTGAAAAATAATATATTTATGACAAGTACCGGCAACTTTTATGATGTCCTTATCATCGGTAGTGGTGGTGCCGGTCTTAGTTTGGCGCTGAAATTGGCAGATCAACCGATAAGCATTGCAGTTTTATCCAAATCCGCCTTGACGACTGGTAGCACTTACTATGCACAAGGCGGAATTTCAGCTGTCTTTGACGCTGAAGATTCTCTGGAATCGCATATTGAAGATACCCTAAATGCCGGCGCAGGGCTTTGTGACCCTAAAATCGTTCAACTTACGGTAAGCCACGGCAAAAATTCGATTAACTGGCTACGGGAACAAGGCGTTGAGTTTACTCAAGAAACAGTTAAAACCGGCGAAACTAAATTGCACCTGACCCGCGAGGGTGGACATTCCCACCGACGAGTAGTTCACGCTGCCGATGCTACAGGTAAAGCGGTATCATTATCTCTAATCGAGCGAGCACAACAACACGCCAATATTGATTTATTTGAAAACCGTAATGTTGTTGATTTAATTACCTCTAAATCCGCCGACAATTCTGCGCTCAAAGCAATTGGCGCTTATGTTTTAGATTCGGAAAAACAACGGGTTGATACTTTTTCTGCACGTGTTGTCGTTTTGGCGACTGGCGGTGCCAGTAAGGTTTACCTATATAGCACAAACCCGCAAAGCTCAACCGGTGATGGCATCGCTTTGGCGTGGCGCGCTGGATGTCGCGTCAGCAACATGGAATTCATGCAATTTCACCCGACATGCCTCTATCACCCTCATGCCGGATCATTCCTGATTAGCGAAGCCGTGCGCGGCGAAGGCGGTAAGTTGGTATTGCCAGATGGGTCTCCGTTTATGCAGCATTTTGACCCGCGCGGTGAATTAGCGCCACGCGACATTGTTGCCCGCGCTATCGACCATGAAATCAAAAAACGCGGGATTGACTGCGTTTATCTGGATATAAGCCACAAACCTGAACACTTCATCCTCGAGCATTTTCCGAACATCTACGAACAATGCCTCAAATTTGGCATTGATATCACCAAGCAGCCGATTCCAGTAGTTCCCGCTGCACACTATACCTGCGGCGGAGTAATGACTGATAGCCATGCCCGTACTGACATTGATAATTTGTATGCTATCGGCGAAGTTGCCTGGACAGGGCTACATGGTGCTAACCGGATGGCGAGTAATTCATTGTTAGAGTGCTTAGTTTTCGCTGATCGTGCCAAAGAGGATATTCTTAATAAACTGGCAGAAATCCCTAAGCCACCAGCTATTATTGACTGGGACGAATCCAAAGTCAGCGATTCAGATGAGGAAGTCGTCGTTTCGCACAATTGGAGTGAGCTACGGCATTTTATGTGGGATTATGTGGGTATTGTCAGAACTGACAAACGTCTGCATAGGGCGATGAGCCGGACAGAGCTACTGACTCGAGAAATCTCAGAATATTACGGTAATTTTAGGGTTACCAGCGATTTGCTGGAATTACGCAACCTCGTGATCGTTGCCGATTTGATTATCCGGTGCGCACTGTTGCGCAAAGAAAGTCGTGGCTTGCATTACACGCTAGATTACCCTGACCTGGATAATAGCAAGCCGGCACAAAATTCTGTCCTAATACCTACAAATAGCTTTATTAGAAAATAATCAGTATTAAGTAACAAAGGAAGTTAAAAAATTAATATAACTTAACTATTTCTGTAAAAGTGACTCAAGCTGTTGGGCAGCATTTTCGCAATCCAGTAATGAATTTTCAACACGATGCTGCAATAAAAATCCAGCCCCTTGACCATCAATATCTCGGGAAGCATATTCGTTAAGGTAACTACAATTTTTTTGCATCACTTGCTCTGCTGCAAAGATAGACTCCTGGCTATCAGATTTATCGTCGTCATTGTCCTGCATAAGCATGACTTCGCTAGTCAATCTGTTTTCTAAGCGAAACGCTGTTTCGACACGCTGCTTAAACACCTCCATAGTCTGATTATCCGGCCCGTAATGCCAAAATGAAAGCGGCGCGCAACCTTGCAATAAAACCAACATCACCATCATTAGTGATTGAGAAATATTACGTCTATAAATTAAATTTAAATCAATATTTTTCATTTTTTCGCTTATTATGAAACGCATAAACCGGATTGCCAACAGCAAAATAAAATTCTTTAATATGAACTGGCAATACCAAAATTTAAATGTAGCAGATCGCTAACAGAACTGAGCTCGTTTTTATTATTCACCCATTGTGGGTGTATACTTTGACCTACTTCATACCAATAAAACTAAACAAAATGGGGCTACCAAATGGCTGAAAAAACAGTCAGCAAATATTTGCTTAACTTGGAAAAACATTTCGCCAACGAAAACCCGGTTTTGTTGGACGCCACTAAAGTTTTCCATGGCCTAGATCAGGTAGAATATGATTTAGGCCTGATTGAAAGCGAAGAGACCACTGCCAGTAAACATTCATGGTGGCCGATAGTGAGTCTGATCGGCGGCAACTCCACAGCAAAATCACGGTTTCTTAACAATTATCTAAGTAGCGATCTCCTCTACTCAGGCATTCAAACCACCGGCCAGAAATTTACGGTATTGGTAAATAACAACCAGGCCATATCTGCGACTTTGCCGGGAACGGCATTAGACGTCGACCACCGATTCCCCTTTTATCAAATCAGCAAAAAAATTGATCAGCTACAACCGGGCGAAGGCCAAAAGATTAACTCCTATCTTGAACTAAAAACGGTTAACAGTGAACGATTAAAGGGTAAATTATTTATCGTTGCCCCTAATATTAGTGCAGCTTCTGCCAGCCCTGTGTTGTCAATGTTCACACGCCATATTATAGAAAATTCTGACTTGGTTTTAGTCTTTTGCGATGTTTTTGAAGTGTCGTCTTCATTAACAGAGGAACTCATTCAGCAAATTCATCTACACCAGGATAGCAACAAATTCATTTTTTTGATTGATGCCCCGTCCGCCTCTTTTTACCCCACCAACAATAGCGAAATAATTTCGTCGTGGCAACGTCGCTTGGCTGATATTGGTATTAATGCGGGTCAATTTGTCCTTTTACCTAATGTAGAACATAGCCCAAATGCCCAACCGATAGCGCAGTTTGCCGAAATCGATCAGCGATTGAGCAACGTTGAACATGACCGTTCTTACCGGATATTACGTGCATTGGAAAAAGATATTCAACAAGTTGAAGAAGTAATTTTTCCAGAAGTAAAACGTGCTATTTCTATGTGGAAAGATCGGGTCAATTTATCCAGCATGTTAGTGCTTGGCACAATTGCCACATTGCTGGTGTTAGCAGAACTGCAAATCGGCATTATCGACATGTTACTCGACCCGGTGTCTGGCTCCATTATCTTGCTCATTATTATCAGCATTTACTTGCCTTCGCATTTGATTATCAGCAAGCTGCAGGCTCGTTTTATTATCAACAAACTCAATGACCGGCAAAAGGAATTGCATTTAATGGAAAACCTAGGTGAGTTATTTGAATCCAACCTGACTTTTTCCAGAATGATGCTGACATTTTCCGAACCGGCTGGCTGGAACAAAAAAAGCAAAGCTAGGCTTTCTCAATTAACCGACAAAACCAAGGCTTTAGTGCAAGATCTAAACGATAGCTTCAGTAGTTATCGTGACAAAGACCCTAAATAGTTGAAGTCATAATCCCTATGAACGCTCAATTCCTGTTCCAATAACGATAATAATAAACGATTATGGATATTTTCAGCGAATATTTAGCGGTATGCTGGTTAAACGGCGATCCTATGGAATTGCCCAGATCAACCAGTCTGTTTAGGAAGAGTCTATTTATTTACTTTGTCGTCTATTACTTGCTTCAAGCCAATATGACGGATGACCCTTTTGAATCGATTTATGAAGTACTTCTCCAAGTCGCATTAATGCTGGCTTTCATTGGCCTCATGCTGTCTTTAAACAAAACCTTATATATTTATATACAAGTCTGCACTGCCATCATATTTTCTGCAAATGTCGTTGCAATTTTCATTATTCCAGTAATGGTTTGGTTAACCGTTTCTGAAGACCCGTGGAGTTACTACATTTTTTCCGTTATTATCGTGTGGTACTACGCGATAGTATCTTATATCTTCAAACATTCGTTACTCATTAACATCCCTGCCAGCATGGTTCTATCATTAATTTATTTTATCGCCACATATTTGGGTGCGTTTGCTTTAGGGCAACTTATTTAGCCGCAAAACTAGATTGGCATCTCCCATTTTATGCAATGCATAAAATCAACTTATCACATTGAAGAAATCATAAAAAAATCACGGTTTATAGGGGTTCTTATACCTTGTACAAATGAGCTAGCCATCCACAAAAACCTGCAATTGTTAAGCTTACAATATCAAGATGCCAGCCATATTACTTATGGCTACCGCATTAAAACTGAAAGCGGTTTCATTAGCCGGTTTCACGATGCTGGCGAACCTAGTGGCACCGCTGGCAAACCAATTTTTCAGCATATAGAAGGCAAAGATTTAATAAATGTATTGCTTGCAGTCATCCGTTATTTTGGCGGCACGAAGCTTGGTGCGGGCGGATTAATCCGGGCTTACGGTAATACGGCAAAACAAGTCATTGAAGGCGCAGTGCTGTATCCATACGTTGAATATGCCGAGATAAGTATGGTACTTGTGTATAACCAAATACAAGCTTTTGAGTACTATTTAAAAAAACTGGAGGGCAAAATTATTAACCAAGATTTTTCAGACGTAATTCAACTGCGCATTAAATTACCTAAAAACAATCTGAGTACGTTAATCCAAGCTTACCCGATTACTGATAATTCAAACTATCTCTCAAAATAATCTTTATAGCTAATGAACATAAACGTAGACGTTAACATGTATAAAACCGGAGTTAAAAATGGAGTAACTTCTGTACATAAAATAGCTTCCCCCACAAGAAAAGCCAGCGTTTTATAAAGCGCATCCCGGCAACTAGCCTCTTCCTGTTTACCGGCCTCTTTAGCACGGCTCCAGCTAAAATCTTTAAATAACATTAGGGCATAACTGAACCAACTTGCAAAAGTCATCATCATCATCAGCACAAATATTAGGGTGATATTCGCATAACCATATAACCAAATAGCCAACTCCCGACTGGTCTGGCGGTGCAGGTTTTGCGAGGTAAATTGCCAATCAAAGAAAAATTTTGCAATCATTCCAGGCTCACCATTCAAAATATTTGCCATAGCAGAAAAAACAAACCAGCAACCAACAATCATTCCACCAATAATTATCGCTAATGGTAAGCTTTTTTGAATAGCCCAGGACAACCTGGGTGAGCTTTGCGGGGAATAATGCGTCATGTCGATATACTTGGCGACACCTACCCCAACAAACAAACACGCCACAGAGGCTAAGATACCTAAGGCATAAGACACTCGTGATAGGCACAACACAACTGCAACAAATAACGTATAGCCCACCCAAATTACTGGGCGACGGCGAATAAATAACAAGGATTTGCGTAACCAATCGCTAAACTTTGCTTTACGGTATATATTCATACAGAAATCCTGCAAATCCCAACGGCTTGGCGCAATTCTTGTAAAAAAGGCACACTAATCGCCCTGGCCTTTTTAGCGCCTTCGATTAATTGCTCTTCGATATGATCCGGCTTTTCCAGCAAAGCCTCATACCGTTCCCTGGCAGGAGAAATATGTTCGTTAATATGCTCAAATAACTTCTTTTTCATTTCACCCCAACCAATGCCTTCTGCATACGATTTACGGACTTCTTCCACTTCTGACTTACTCGCAAATGCCTGATAAATGCTGAATAAGGTACAACCTTCAGTATCCTTAGGTTCACCGGGTTCTAATGAGTTAGTTTTAATTTTGTTGATTAACTTTTTTAGTTTGTTTTCCGGCTCAAACAAGGGAATGGTGTTGTTATAGCTTTTACTCATTTTTCGGCCATCTAAACCAGATAATGTCGCGCCATTTTCGTCCAGCACGGCTTCAGGTAACGTAAAATGCTCCCCGAAAATATGATTAAACCGACCGGCAATATCACGCGCCATTTCAATATGCTGCACCTGATCCCTACCCACGGGCACTTTATTGGCATTGAACATCAAAATATCCGCCGCCATCAGCACGGGGTAACTAAATAAGCCCATCGTAATGCCTTTATCGGGATCACTTTCACCGCCCTGCTCATTCTCGGCGACCGCCGCCTTATAAGCATGTGCCCGGTTCATTAACCCTTTGGCGGTTACACAGCTTAACAGCCACGTCAGCTCAAGAATTTCAGGCACATCGGACTGGCGGTAGAACACAGCATTGCTTGTATCCAAACCTAATGCTAGCCAAGTTGCAGCAACTTCCAAACTCGATCGTTTAACCCGCTCAGGATCGTGACATTTAATTAACGCATGGTAATCTGCCAAAAAATAAAAAGGATTGGCATTTTGATCTTTGCTGGCATCAATTGCTGGCCGGATAGCGCCGACATAATTGCCTAAATGAGGGGTTCCTGTGGTAGTAATACCTGTTAAAACAATAGCTTTAGTCATTCGTGAATTCTTATATTGTTGTTATTGTTATTAGCACATTAATTTGAAAATTAGTTTAACAGCTTATTTTTTGGTGTCTATGCCTAGCCTATTCAGCTCGTAGTCAACAATTATTGCCTAACACCAGTACGATTTTAACCATTACCTAGCCAGATCAATAAGTTCAGGGTGAGCTTTTAAAAGATTTCCCCTATATTTTTCAATTTCGGCTTCATTTCCGCGCCCGGAGCTCGGAATTGTTATCTGCACCTGATTTGCCACTTGCATCGGGGCAGCCGTCAAAAATACGATCCTGTCAGCCAGCGCAATAGCCTCTCTTAGATCATGGGTAACAAATAACACGGTATGCGGGCGATGTTGCCATAACTCGATTAACAATTCACGGACTTGCCTTGCCGTTGGAGCATCCAGTGAAACAAAAGGCTCATCCATTAGCAACAAGCCAGGGTTAATGGCAAACGCCCGTATAATCGCGACCCGTCGGCTCATACCTAGCGATAAACGCTCTGGGTAAGCATGTTCAAACTTTTTTAGCTGCATAACGTCAAGCAATGCGTCGATATTATCGGCTTCATTCGGGTCGTTAACTGCCAACTCGATATTCTCCCGTACCGTCCGCCAGGGTAATAATCGTGGATTTTGGAAAACGTAACCGATTTTTGATCGTGACCTTGTTCCCTTAAATTTAACAACACCGTTAAAATCATCATCCAACTCGGCAATAATGTTCAGCAATGTAGTTTTACCACAGCCGGATGGCCCGACTAAACAAACAAATTCACCAGAATCTAATGATAACTCGAAGTCTTTGATAGCAATATGCTGCCCAGCACGACCCTTAGCCGGATAGCTCTTTTTTTTAATATCTATTTCAATCATTTAAGCTAACGCCGCCAACGCTGCACTCTGTTATCTAGAGGTTTTAGTACTAACCATTCCAATAATTGGATTACAGCAACAAAGGAAATGGTGTATGCCAAAATACTGGCAACATCAAAAAGCTGAAAATATAAATGTAACTGATACCCCATGCCGTTACTGCGGCCTAATAGCTCGACCACAAGAATAATTTTCCAAATTAACGCCAATCCTGACCGGGTTGCCCCCATCACATAAGGATATAACTGCGGCCAAATCACATGTTGTAAGGTGTCGCGTTTGCTGAACCGGTAACAACGCGCCATCTCCAGTAAATCTTGGTCTAACGATCGCGCACCTTCTCTGATAGTTACTACAACGTTCGGTAACTTATTAATAATCACTGCTAATATTGCAGCAAACTCAGTCAACCCTAACCAGACATAGCACAAAATCATAGCGACTAAAGCAGGGATATTCAAAAATATCACTAGCCAGTTATCAAAAAAAGCATTGAGTTGTTCACTACGACCAAGCATGATGCCAATTGTACAGCCCAATATCATTGCAATAGTGAAGCTGATAATTAACCGTAACAACGTTGCGCCTAAGTGATAGGGTAACTGGCCATTTTGACAATTCTGCCACAACACGTTAGCAACCACGATAGGTGTAGGTAAGGTAACGCTATTAAGGCTTGCCGCCAAAACCTGCCATATGACCAGAAGTGCCAGCAGCGATATTACCGGCAGAATTTTCTTGTAATTAACCAAAACAATCCTGTTATTCGATGACCCAAAAAGTTCCCGGTTGTAAATGCTCTGATTTTCCGGTTAACTGATTATTACTTAATTTGCGCAACAGCGTATAAATCTGTTCAGCAGCTTCTTGCTTAGCATTGTCCCAATGTTGGACTTCACCTTCACAATATCGCTGGCGTAGCTTATCTTGTTCTGCCTTATCCGTAGACTGAGTGATCGGGACAATTTTTTGCCAGTCAGCATTAGACGTGCATAGTAAATGTTTGGCTTTCAAGCTGGCCTGCAAATAAGCATTCAAGCCTGATTTGTGTGCCGCTGCCCAACTTTGTTTGAACACATAGCCGATGGCGGGCACGGACCCCTTAATACCCAAAGCTTTCAATATGTCTTTACCATCAATTAGTTGACGATAACCTTGGGTTTCAAGTTTGGCGGCAAAATGCCAATAATTCAGTGCAGCATCAACCCTACCCTGCTTAAGTTGCTGGTCAATCAGGGGCGGTGCGCCATATACTTTTTCGACCGAAGTGTTCAAATCAAACTGTTGCTGCTGGGCTACTGCTTGTAATAACAACCAGTTTTTATCCAGCTCTCCACCTGCGATACCAAGACGTTTACCTTTTAGATCCTTTACCGAGTGAATTGGACTTTTTTCTGGCACCATTAACGCCCCCGATGTTGTTGAGTAAGGATAAAAAGTAAAGTCAGCGCCATCAGCCCGTAATCGCGACACCCAGATCCAGTCTGATACAATCATATCCACTGCACCCGATTGCAAAGCAATTTTGCCCGCCTCTGCATTAGCTATTTGCCGAGTTTCAACACGAAAATCAGCATTTCTAAATTGTGTATCATTTTGTAAAACGGCAAGCTCCCAAGCCAAGGTACCTGTCGCTTGCGCACCAATCCTGATAGGTGTTGGTTCTGCTGCACCAACATTAAAACTAAATAAACCCAAACCTAGCAAAAACACGAAGAATTTCATAACTTCCGATAAGATAATGTTGTTACTAGCCTATTTTATCCGCGTAGCTATTTTTAGCGAAAATGTTTCATCATTTGAGTCATATTCAGGCAAAAAACAAGCAGTTCTGGTAATGGGCAAGCATTCCAACTAAAATATTACTTTTTAGCATCATTTCCTATTCACCCCAAAATATTGGTGTGTAAACCCACTTCATTCGATGAACGATTACAATCTAACTCACCTTAAACAGCTAGAAGCTGAAAGTATTCATATTATTCGCGAAGTTGCGGCCGAATTTGAGCGTCCCGTCATGTTGTATTCGATAGGTAAAGATTCAGCCGTCATGCTTCATCTGACTATGAAAGCTTTCTATCCCGGCGTGCCGCCATTCCCATTGTTGCATGTCGATACCACCTGGAAATTCAAGGAAATGATTGAATTTCGTGACAAGATGATTAAAGAACTGGGGCTGGATTTGCTGGTTTATATTAATCAGGACGGGGTCGATCAAGGTATAGGACCATTTACACACGGCAGTAAAAAACATACTGATGTCATGAAAACAGATGGGCTTAAGCAGGCACTCAATAAGTACCAATTTGATGCGGCTTTCGGCGGCGCGCGCCGCGATGAGGAAAAGTCCCGTGCCAAAGAAAGGGTTTATTCCTTCCGCGACAAAAACCATCGTTGGGATCCGAAAAACCAACGCCCCGAGCTCTGGAATATTTACAACGGCACGGTAGACAAAGGCGAAAGCATCCGGGTATTTCCGCTCTCCAATTGGACTGAACTGGACATCTGGCAATATATCCACCTAGAAAATATCCCGATTGTTCCGCTCTATTTCGCCAAGGAACGTCCTGTGGTTAACAAAGACGGTATGTTGATCATGGTTGATGACGAGCGCATGCCGATCAACCCTGATGAAAAGATCGAAATGAAAATGGTGCGGTTCAGGACCTTAGGCTGTTATCCGTTAACCGGCGCGGTAGAATCCACCGCCACGACTTTGCCCGACATTATTCAAGAGATGCTGTTAACCACAACGTCTGAACGCCAAGGCCGGTTGATCGACCACGATCAAGCCGGGTCGATGGAGCAGAAAAAACGCGAAGGTTATTTCTAACCCGTTGCCAGCATTGAATACAGGAAAATAGAGAACAATGTCCCACCAATCCGAACTTATCAGCACTGATATCAACGCCTATTTGGCGCAACATGAACGCAAAGAACTATTAAGGTTCTTAACCTGCGGTAATGTCGACGACGGCAAAAGCACCTTGATCGGGCGTTTGCTGCACGATTCCAAAATGATTTATGAAGACCAGTTGGCGGCAGTGCAAGCCGATAGCGTCAAGTCCGGCACGACCGGCGCGGGGAAAATCGATTTGGCCTTGCTGGTGGACGGCTTGCAGGCTGAACGTGAACAAGGCATTACCATTGATGTCGCCTACCGTTATTTTTCCACGTCCACCCGCAAATTCATCATTGCGGACACCCCAGGCCATGAGCAATACACCCGCAACATGGCGACCGGCGCATCCACCTGCGATTTGGCTATCATTCTGATCGATGCGCGTTACGGTGTACAAACCCAAACCAAACGTCACAGCTTTATCGCCTCCTTGTTGGGCATCCAACATATCATTGTTGCGGTTAACAAAATGGATTTGGTAGATTACAGCGAGTCGGTATTCAACAAAATCAAACAGGAGTATCTGAATTTCACCAGTACTCTGGATTTACACGACATCTGCTTTATCCCGATGTCCGCACTCGACGGCGATAACGTGGTTAACCGCAGCGAAAGCATGTCCTGGTTTACCGGACTTCCGCTGATGGAAACGCTGAATACAGTGACTATCGCCAGTGACCGTAACTTTGAAGACGCGCGTTTTCCAGTGCAATATGTTAACCGCCCTAACCTCGACTTTCGTGGTTTTTGCGGCACGGTGGCGGCTGGCATTTTCCATAAGGGCGACCGCATTACCGCCCTACCCTCCGGCAAAAGCAGCCTTATCAAAAGCATTGTCACTTATGATGGCGACTTGGCGGAAGCCTTCCCACCGATGGCTGTCACGTTTACTTTGGAAGATGAAATCGACATTAGCCGCGGCGACCTGATTATCGGCCAACAAAAACGTGAACCCATCGTTGCCGATAAATTTAAGGCGACCATTGTCTGGATGACAGAAAAGCCGATGACTCCCGGTCGTCAATATACGCTCAAACTGGCGACACGCAGCGTGTACGGTTCCATCGGCATGATTCATCACCGCATTGATGTGAATACCCTGGAACATCACGACGCGAACGAACTTAACCTGAACGAAATCGGATCATGCACCGTTTCCATGACTGCGCCTGTCGTGTTCGACCCTTATAAAACCAGTAAAGGCACGGGGTCGTTTATTATTGTTGACCGGCTCACCAATGTCACCGTTGGCGCGGGCATGATTACCGGCGCAACCGGCGATGAAGTTTTGCAACCCGTCAGCGTTGCCGAACGCGCCGCCCGATTTAACCAATCCGCTACGGCCATTGGCTTAACCGGCGCGAACGCGAAAGATTTTGCTTATAAACTGGAACGGAAATTGTTTGATAATGGCCATGCCGCCACCATTATGGACACATCCAATACAGAATTGGCTACCGCTATAAAAAATGCGGGGTTGTTATGCTTGTGCATTGAAAACAACAATTGTGCTGATCTAACTTTCGATACCGAAAAGCAATCGATGGATGAGATTTATGCGGCTCTAAAAGAAAAAAAGGTGATTTATTAAAATAAATCTCGTAAGTACAAAGTTACCTAGCTGGATGATTTAAAACTCCGTTCCCAAATATATTATTTGGGAACGGATAGAATTATCAGGGATTTACAGATCGAATCCTTTTTTAGAAAAAAGAAACCTATGATTAAGGCCTTCGACAAGCTCAGGACGAACGGCATTTGGTTGATTTCGTTCGTGGTGAATTCTTGTCGAACTATGAACGAAATTAACTTATTAAAAGGTGCTTTAACATGCCTGACAATAATATTTGGTTGGTGAAATTATTATCTTTCTATAATGGTTGGTACAAGTAGTACTCGGACAGCTAACCGCAGACATAAGCTTCTCAGGTTCAGCCTCTTTATTGAACAGTCCAAAATATAGTCCCAGCCCACTAAGCAAAGCGAATAAAACGGCTAAACCAATTTTATTCTTGACCAAGAAGCTTTTCAGCCCATTTTCAGCAGAAACATCCACTTTTTTCTCCTCTGTAGAATTTTTAAAACGATAACGTTATCCGGCTATATAGAAACCGTCCTTGTGGCAAGGTGGGGTAATTTACATCTGTGCCCTGGTAATTGTATTTTTCATCGAATAAATTTTTCATTCCCAACGTAAGCAAACCATGCCGTTTTGGCAACCGATAGCCCATTTCTGCATCCAATAACCAGGCTTGCGAACTATCCGGCACAGGTGGATTACCCTGCCCATCTGAAAAATTTCCGGTTTGATTGAAATATGTTAAACTTAATTTCGAAATCAATCCCGAGTCATGAAAAAAACTGCCAAATAGCCGCCCTTTATGGGTTTCCAATTCTGTAAAAAAACTGGGTGATTTATTATCCTCAGTCATATCCCAAGTATATGAATTTCTATTAAATTGATCGTAGTTATAATCCAGCCCAAACGATAAATCGGTGTTTGGCGTCCAGTTAACATAAGCCCGAGCATTTTTTTCATTCCATTTTGTTCCACCAATTACATCAGCGGCAACATCGGTATCCTGTAAATTTATATACCTCTTAGAAATTTCAGCACCTACAAAAAAATCTTTACTAATTTTTTGGTCAATTCCAAAACCGATCCGTCTCGAAATAGAGGCATCCATATCATCAAAAAACTGGTTAAATCCGGCAATTTGCGTAGGTTCAAGCGTTTGTTTTTGGATAATCCCGCGTTTTAAAGTCTGAAATGCGGCAAACCTGAATACCGTATCTTTCGCCGGTGTCCAGGTTAAACCGAATTTAGGGCTTAATGGATTTCGTTCTATTTTAGGATCGTCTACTGGAATGTCCCGATAGAAATCATGAGAAAAGCCGACAGTAATTAATAATTTCGGCACATATTTAATATTGGAATAAAGATAGTAAGTGCTGTGCTCTAATTCACTGTCTAAATTAAAGTTTAGATTTAAACCGGGAATTGGAATAAGGACTTTCGCGATATTGGTTTGATTTATCAGGTGATTGAATCCCGCCGTTATATCAAAGAAATTATGCTGGTAGATATATTGCAACTCATATTGCGTTCCAATATTTTTCCGAGACAGTTCTATTGTTACCCCTTGACTATCGTCTAACGAGTTCGCTTTTTCTTCCTTATGTAAAATCGATATTAAAAAATCATTATTGGCATTGAATTTGTGGTGCAAACCTCCACGGATGACATCGGTATCCTTATCGCCATGCTTTATGGTAGAAAACTTATCGACATTGAAACCTTGCCCAACATCTTGGTATTTATCTTCCGACCGGCGCAACTCAACCTGAACACTGGTATTCCGGGTTATTTCAGCCTGTGCAAAAAAGTTGTAACTATTTTTATCTTGCCTGTTAAAGGGACGGAAACCATCGGTTTGATAATGAAACTGACCCAAACTGTAAGAGAATTTATCCCAAACACCGGAATGCACCACCTCGTCGCTCATGGTATTTCGGCTGCCGTAAAAACCGGTCGCTTGCAAGGCAAACCGGTCGCGCGTAAACAAGGGGTTATACTCATTGAAAGAAGTAATCGACGAACCTAAAGTATCCAGAATCAATATATTCGATTCCGCCGCTTGAGGTTGCACGGGGGTAATGTTTACGGGCTGCAATAACTGGGCTTTCAGTAATTCACTGACCCGCGCCACCTCATGCCTGGGCAATGCGACATAGTTATCCGATAACAATCTATGTGCGGAATAATTGCTTGGATCCTGGTTGATAGAATTCCACCCTTCCAATAAACCGCGCTGTTGAAAGCCTAAATCATTATAAATCCGCCCCAAACTCGCGCTTCTCGCCGCATTGTCACTATCCAACAACAATTTGGAGCGGTACACGCCCCGGTTATCATTTAACTCAATTGCCCTCTGCATATCATGCAAAGCGCCAATCGGGCGATTGATCGTTTGCTTAAGGATGGCATCATAAAAGTAAGGCGTAGGATCTTTGGGATCCATTTGCTTGGCGATTTCATATTCTTTTCCTGCGTAATTTTTATTCCTTAACTCATAGTAAGCTTTGCCCAAGTAACTACGTATCACCGCATTGTTAGGGTCAAGGTTAACCGCTGTTTCCAGTTCAGCCTTCCCTTCCTCAACATCCCCCTGACGTATTTTTGCCAAACCCAAACCTAAACGTGCCAGCGGATCGGAGGAGTCTAGGGCTATCGCTTCTTGAAAAACTTGTTTGGCGGATTTGATTTGGGTTTCTGCTAAATAGGAAAAACCTAAAATCGTTTGGGTTCTGGCGAGTTTAGGATTGATCGCCTGGGCTTTCTGCGCTGAACTTAAAGCGGCATCCTGATCGCCCTGAGATAATTGCAATTCCGCCAACCGTGCCCAGGCCAACGCATTGTCTGGTGTTAATCGGGTCGCTTCTTGGGCAGACTTTAAAGCATCATCAATATTAAATATCGCTTGAAAAGCGTAGGATTGCACAATTTTGGCAGTAGCTGATTTCGGATCAGCAGCGAGAGCTTTATTAGCTAATTCCAATGCCAGTGATTGCTGATTTTTAGCGATAGCTATTACCGACTGTAATGCCAAGGCATTACTATTATTAGGTTCTTGCTGCAACATTTGAGTAATTATGGGTTCAGCCTCATCGAGCCGACCTACTGTCAGCAAGAGCCCCGCTTTCAAGGTTGGATACTGGTTGCCATGTTGAGTCGCTAACAAAGCATCCAATTTGGCCAACGCACCAACAATGTCACCTTGCCGATAAGCAGAAAGAGCAGGATTCAAAGCGGTATTTACCTGACTTTCTTGGCTAGTATCAATAATTGGTGGATAGTAGAGTGACCATTGCACCGCATCTTCTGGTGTAATGGCCAACGTTTGCACGAATGGCGTCTGATTAGCCTCGGCAATGCCCTTAAAACCTTTAGCTATCTTAATTTTGCCAGATGTATTTTCACCCGCCACCTTGCCATCTAATACTGAAATTTCTGTTTTTTTGTCATTCACTGCCACTACAAATTCGGTGCCTTCATGTACGGCATTTATAAATGGTGTTTGGATATTTAACCGTTGGGTCTCGCGGCTCCTGAACAAAAATTTACCTTCAATGATATTAAGGAACCATGATGAAACCTTGTCTGGTGCGGGTGGTGCAACAAAGGTCAACGTGGAATGTTGATCTAACGTGATTACCGCTAAACTGCTTTCAATTAAAGTGGCTCGACTCCGCAATAATGTCCGTATCGTTGCACCGGCACAAATTTGATCATTATTCTGGACTCTGTGCCATTCTTTGGATTGGTAAGGCCGCAATACCACGACCCCTTGTGCAGATGCAACCTTAGCGACGACTTGGCTGCAATTAGGTTCGGCACTTAAGATTCTAGAAGCCAGTAATAAAAACGGACACAACAGAATGATTAACTTATTTGCCATATTATTCTTCTAATTTTAAACCCGATAATCGATTTAGAAGCTTCCTGCCTTGGCCATCGGATAAATAGTTGCATGCTGCTTCCCAATACTTACTCCTAGTTTGTAAGCAATACTTAACGGTCAACCCATTTTTTCGTCAAATTGTGATTGAATCACGTTATGTAAGCTATTGCAACCAAGCGGTAATATTACCGACATCAATAATACCGGCATGTTCTTTGCTAAAATTTAATGCTAGATCAGGTAATGTTGTCTGATACTGTAGGTAGCTGATATAAAAACATGTGGGGCCATCGCCGGGGTAGCTTTTATTGATTTCTATAAATAACGCCAAAGCCTCCTGCCAACGATTAGCTTTGAATAATTTCAGTGCTTGCCCAAACTTAGCTAGTAACAAAAGATACTCGGATGATACGTTTTCAATTGCTACGGGATTATCAGTTAACTCAAAAATGGTTATCGGGATTTTTTTGCCTTTTAACAGAAAAGTACCTAACTCCCTGAAAGTAAATCTAGAGAGACCCTCTACTACCTCAGCCGATGCCAGAATGCGCGTACCTAACAACTTGTTTAAACCTTCAATACGAGTTGCGGTGTTGACCGTATCACCCACCGCGCGATATTCGAAGTGATCTGCCGCACCAATATTACCTAAACGCATTTCACCATAATGTAACCCGATTCTAGTATCTAAACTGTAGTCACTTTGTGCATTAAAGCCATCAATAGCCGCTTTGATAGCTAAGGCCGCATGATTAGCATTAACCCTAAGTTTGTTATCAATTTTAGGGGCGGCCCACACAGCTAACATCGCATCGCCTATTACATCGGAAATCAGTCCTCCGTGTTTTTTTACCAGTGGAAATATTGCCGCATAGTAATCATTCATCACCTTATGAAGTTGTAACGGATTAACAAACTCCGACAATGACGTATATTGCCCTGCATCTGTTGCCATGCAAATGCCTTGCATGTGTATACCGTATTCACTCATCATATTTGAGTTATGTAAGTTCATCTTAAATACTTCTTTGGGTAAATAATAGCTTGTCACTTTCCTGATTTTGCGGTAATACCTACCTGACTCCAAGGCCAACACGACGACAACTTGTAACATGGGTATGGCGAACGGCAACCAAATGTATTTGGTGGTAAACATAAACCCAGCGAACACGATATAAATTGCAACAAACACAAATGATAATAGTAACGCGTAGCGGTATAAAAAAAACCGAAACATTCCACTTAAAATTACGCCCCAAACTAGAACCAGTGCCGCTTCTAAATGGTTAGGCAATTGATTTAACCAGGATTGGTCTATAAAATTGGCTACTGCCGTCGCCACAATTTCAGTAGGACTAATGACTTGACCGCTAGCTTTAGAGAAAGCTGAATAAAACCCTTGCTGTTTTTCTGGCTCCAAATTATCTGAATACCCAACCAAAACAATCTTATTCTTGAACAAATTAGCTTCAAGTTTCTCTGGAGTTAACGCCTGATAAAACGGAATGGTAGTAATCGCGCCGATATCACCATAAAAATTAAGATACAGCCGGTCTTGGTGTTGCAGTAGGGTTAACCATGAAGCCAGCAATTGCTTAACCTTAACCGAATAATGTGAACCAACTATGCGTTGCTGCAACTGATCGGATGATACAGCTAGAGACATCTGAATATCATCAACCAATTCGCTACTCTCATGAAAAAACCGGTCAACAGTACCAGGCAGCTTAAGAAAAGCGGTTGGTTCTATCTGTTTAAGTAACTGCATAAGCTCTGCATACGCTTCTTTGACCACAAAATACTGAAAAATACATAACGGCAAGGTGGGTCGGTCAGAGGCGTATAACCAATATTGTTTAACTGTAGAGGCTGTTTTCGGCAAAGGAAATGCCGCTGTACTAAGGCTGGCTTTCGCCAATAAAGGTGTCGGCTCAATTAATCTGACGTTTTGCATTTCTGCATTTGTTGGACTCTGAGGCACTGAAGCGAAAAAACGTTTTACTACACTTGCCAGAATAATATTTTTATCATGAATGATGGCTTTAGCAAAAACGGCATCCTTTTCAGGCTCGTAACTCTCGCTAAAATGAATGTCAAAAGCTATGATTGCCGGATGTTGTTGTCTAAGCTTGTCTATAAGAGTGGCGTAATGGGTTCGAGGCCATTTTTTGGGCTCTTCTGAAAGTCCAAGTTTAAGCGCGGAAACTTGATCTATAGAAACGATAATAACATCTGCAGGTGGCGGCAAAGTACCGCGAAGTTGAAACAACCAATTCAAGCCGACTTCTTCTTCGAAAAGATGACCGGCTGGCGTACGTATAAAAAAAGCACCTAGTCCGCCAATTATCAACAGAAATAGGCAAGTTTTTATAATTTTTATCAAATGCCCTTACCTGTTAACAGTAATTAAATCTGCAATTAATCCAGCCTGAGACGTTTTAACTGACCCTGCCTTTTTTTAGTGCAAAACTAAAACCACTGAGAGAATGAAATCTAAGTCAAAATATCAATATTTAATAATGCGGCGGGGGTTCATCAACAACCTGATCACTTTGCCCAGTGTCTATATGGTCGATACGTTCATACAAAATTTTACAGACGCTTTCCAAAGCAGTAATACTTTGTTGCTGTTGCGTCACAATATGATTCAATTCTTGCAACAAATCTTCTTGGTACGCAACTTTTATTTCTAGTTCAATAATTCGCTGCTCACTCATGTTTTTGTAATTGTTATACAATTTTCAAAAATCTACAGGTTACTTGACACTATCATTGATAACAATCTGATATTTTTGTTGCTTTGCAGTGTCCGCACTTTCTACCGTACCGAGCAAATCACCGGCCACAGGCATAGCAGAACCGGTTTTGGTAATCCGTGCCAACAACCTGACTTGGTTAAATTGAGATAACTTCATTGCGGGTAACATGGCTTCTGCATCAGTCAGTGTTACCGATAACGGTAAATCCGAGACCCGTTTTTGGATAATAGCCAAGGGCATTTTCGGACCAGTAATTGCTTGCGCATAAATAAAAACGGTGTCTTCTGGATTTGTTTGCGTTTTTAAAGCATCATCCAAACTAACCTGCACCCCAACAGATATCCCGGATTTTGCAGCAACTTGAGGCTTTTGAGAAACAACCTCAGACGGGATACCGGCTTGTTGTGCAGTATTAGTAATTAAAGCTTGTAGCTCCTTTTTATCCGGTGAATCACTAGGCAACAATGCTTCCAACTTGCGCAAATAGTTTACAGCAGATGGCTTATCGCCCTGTTGTGCAGTCGCCATTGCAGCAAACCACAAGGCATTAAGATTATCTGGCTGTTGAGTTAAAACTTTCTTAACTAACTCATCAGGCTTCCCCACCCAACTATTATTATTCGCCAACATTAATGCTTCGGCATATTGCAATAATACATCGCCGTTGTCCTGAGCTAAGGCATAGGCATGGCTTAAGGCATCAACCGCCTCTGGAAATTTTTTCATCACCTTATAGGATCGACCTAACATCTGCCAGCCTTCAAGGTTATTCGGTTCGGCCTTTAACTTTTCTGCTAATTTAACAACCATACCATTGATAGCTTCTGGGCTTGGCATATTGGTAGCTTCTTGACTCATAGGTGCTTTGCTACGAGTAATCGCACCATAGTCGCCTAAATCAAGATAAAGTGCTATGGACAAAAATGGAATGGCAACAGCTAGCACATAGACTAACCATCGGCCTTGCCTGAATGACACCGTTTGCTGATGGCTAATTGCCAAATCATCACTCAGTGCGAGTTCCAACTCTGACTCTTGCTCATCATATTGCGCCTGGTTAATGCCGCCACTATCCCGATTAGCTTTGAGTTCTGCCAGACGCTCACGGGCAATTTTAATATTACGCTGATCAAGATCATCGGTCTTATTAAGTGTCTGTGCGCGCCAAAGCGGAGGAAAGATGATTGCAAAAGCAATCAGCATCATCGCGCTTGCTATCAGCCAAAAAACCATCGTTAATCCTTGTCCCCATTATCCAACAACTGACGGATTTTCTCGCGTTGTTGGCTATCCAATTCAATTTTAACTGCATGTTTTTTTCGGCGAATAATAAACCCAATCATAACTAGTCCGATCAGTAGCAATGCTAATGGCCCCAACCACAAGAGGCCGGTTTTTGCGTTGAATGGCGGATTGTACAAGACAAAATCGCCATAACGGTCAATCATAAACTGGACAATTTCATCTTTTGATTTTCCTTTCTGCAGCATTTCATAGACTTGTCTACGCAAATCGCCTGCAAGTTCAGCATGTGAATCAGCAATATTTTGATTTTGGCACACCAAACAACGTAGTTCTGCAGTTAAGCTTTCGTAGGTTTTTTGTTGCTCGGGGTCGGCAAGCTGGTAAACATCAACTGCATGTACCGACGAAACTATCAGCCATAACATTAAAATAGGCCAAAATTTCTTCATAATTCGATCTGTAATTTGGCGATTAACGGCATTAACGTTTGCTGTAAGTCCGCTTCAGTTACCGGACCGGTGTGTTTATAACGGACGATACCCTGCTTATCAACAATAAAGGTTTCAGGTACACCGTACACGCCCCAATCCAAACCTATTCTGCCATCCATATCCATAACACTATCAGTGTACGGATTACCTAAGGCAGCTAACCATTGCTGGGCATCTTCTGGTTTATCTTTATAATTCAAACCAATAATAGTAACAGGGTGCTGTTGGGCAAATTGATTTAGCACTGGATGTTCTTGGCGGCAAGACACGCACCAGGATGCCCACACATTAAACATCCACACTTTACCTTTTAAATCGGAAGGCGATAATTTTTGGTCACTGGCGTTCAATTTACTCGCAGAAAACACCGGTGCAGGTTTACCGACCAGAGGGGATGGAATATCTTTAGGATTAAGATTTAATCCTAATGCCAGAAACACCGCCATGATAATAAATAAAACCAAGGGGAGAATGTATTTAAGCATGTCCATTTGCAATAAACAGAATCGAATTTTTGATCATAATGGCAGCTATGTAGTTTACATTAACCATTAGATTCTAGCCTTTGGACTTTAGATTTCCCCCTGTAACGCTTATCACAGGTTGCAAACAATCCACCCATTGCCATAAAGACACCACCCATCCATATCCAACGGATGAATGATTTGTAATAAATGCGAAGGCTCCACGCACCGTCATCACCTAGCGGCTCGCCAATCGCAACAAACAAATCCCTAAATAATCCAGCATCAATCGCCGCTTCTGTCATAGGCATTTTTTGAACGCGATATTCCCGTTTTTGGGGTTCCAATTCAGCAATGTCATTGCCTTTGTAACTCACGGTAACATGACCTTGTTGTGCTGTGTAATTTGGGCCATTATTTTCAGTAATCCCATGGAACTTAAAGATATATCCCGACATATCTACCGTATCACCAGGTGCCATACGGATATCTTTTTCAATACTATAAACCGACGTTAAGGTGATGCCAACAACAAACACGGCAATACCTAAATGCGCTAGGGTCATACCGTAAAATCCGGCTGGGATCTTAGTCAATCTCTCCCAGGAAAATGCTTGGGAACCTAAACGGTCTTTAAATGAAAGCAGCGTCATAGTCGCCGTCCATAAGGCCAAGGTAATTCCTAATGCAGCTGCCCAGGAATAGGTTGGCATCAGTAACGGAAACAATAAACCACCTAACACGCATGCTAACACCAGCCAAACCACTCTGCCAACAAGTTGACCTAAACTATCGCGTTTCCAGCGCAATAACATACCTATACCAACAGCCAAAGCCAATGGTGCCATTAAAGGAATAAATACAGCGTTGAAATACGGTGGACCAACTGAAAGTTTTCCCAGTCCTAATGCATCTATCACCAAGGGATAAAGCGTACCTAACAAAATACTGCCCGCAGTAACTACCAGCAAAACATTGTTGATGAGTACTACCGACTCCCGGGAAACCGTCTCAAACGTTGCGCTACTTTTGACATAGGGTGCCCGAATTGCATAAAGCAATAATGAGCCACCAACCACAATGCCTAAAAATACTAAAATAAATAATCCTCTGGCTGGATCGCTGGCAAAGGCATGGACTGAAGTCAATACACCGGAACGGACTAGAAAGGTTCCCAATAGACTTAATGAAAACGCAAATATTGCTAACAACACAGTCCAGGTCTTAAAAACGCCTCGTTTTTCTGTAGCCGCCAAAGAATGCATCAATGCCGTCCCTACCAACCATGGCATAAACGAAGCATTTTCGACCGGATCCCAAAACCACCAACCACCCCAACCTAATTCGTAATAAGCCCACCAACTACCGAGGACTATACCCAATGTCAAAAACATCCACGCAATGTTAGTCCACGGCCTCGACCATCTTGCCCAAGCCGCATCAAGCCGACCTTGCAATAAGGCAGCAATCGCAAAAGCAAAGGCAACCGAAAACCCAACGTACCCCATGTAAAGCATCGGTGGATGAATAGCCAACCCCGGATCTTGTAATAATGGGTTTAAATCATTACCTTCTTCCGGGACAGGGAAAAATCGCTCAAAGGGATCTGAGGTTAATAGTAAAAATAATATGAAACCAATGCCAATCATACCCATAACACCAAGCACTCTGGCTACGGTGTCATCTGGAATTGTCCGGCTAAACCGTGCAACCAATGCCGTCCAACAACTCAACACCAATGCCCATAACAATAACGACCCTTCATGCGCACCCCACACACCGGAAATTAAATACAACACCGGTAACGCGGTATTGGAATTCATTGCCACGTATTTGACAGAAAAATCGTGTACCAAAAAACTGTGGGTTAAACAGCCGAACGCCACCGCCATAAACAACAACTGTGCATAGGCTGTCGACCTAGCGACCACTATCCAACCGATTATATTTTTGCTAGCGCCAGTGATTGGCACTATCGCTAAAACCAACGCCATTGACAGAGCTAAAATTAATGCAAAATGACCTAACTCAGGAATCATGGTTGTTGCCTGGGTTGGGTGGCCATTGGCTTTTTCAAACTTCCCGCCACTTCCGGCGGCATGTAGTTTTCATCATGTTTGGCGAGGACTTCTTCGGCGATAAAAACTCCTTGCGGGTTCAAACGCCCATGCGCAACAATACCTTGGCCTTCCCGGAACAAATCCGGCAGGATTCCTGTGTATTCAACTGTCACTTCTTTGGCAAAATCGGTCAGCTTAAAACGTACCATCATCCCTTTATCCGGCCTTTCTACCGAACCTTTTATTACCATCCCGCCGAGCCGAAACAAGGCATCTTTAGGTGCTTTACCCGCCACCACATCAGTCGTAGAAAAAAAATACATCAAGTTATCGTTGAAGGATTTTAACGCGAAGGCCGTTGCCAAACCCGCCCCTATCACCATTATGCCGATAAGGATTAAACGCTGTTTTCTGGCTGGTTTCATGAAGGCTGCCGCTTTTGCTTGAGCGCCTGCTGACGCAAAAATTGTTTACTTTTAATTACAGGAACAATTACGTTAACGACCAGAACCAACATACAAATACCATAAGACGTCCAGACATAAAATCCGTAACCTCCCATGTAAAGAAACTCACTTATACTCATTATGCGCCTGCTTTCACTTTAACCCATTGCGAATTGCGTTCCCGTTGTAATAGTTCAACACGGGCTTGCAAAATCATAGCAATCAGATAATAGGCTTTGAATGCCAGTGCCATTAGCAATAAGGGCACCAACATTGTGACATGGATGGACGGCTTATCCATTTTGGTGACAGTGGGTCCTTGATGCAGGGTATTCCACCATTCCACAGAATAATGGATAATCGGAATATTAACTACTCCGACCAAAGCCAGTATTGCAACCGCCTTGGATGCTGTGCGTTTGTCATCAATTGCGCCATACAAACCGATCACGCCAAGATAAAGAAACAACAGGATTAATTCCGATGTCAGTCGTGCATCCCATACCCACCATGTACCCCACATCGGCTTTCCCCATAACGACCCGGTAACCAAGGCGACAAAAGTAAAACTGGCACCGACCGATGCACTGCTAATCATGACTACTTCAGCAAGTTTAATACGCCAAATTAACCCGATAGCCCCTGCTATTGCCATAACCACATAGATAAATAACGACATCCACGCGGCGGGCACATGAATGTAGATAATACGGTAGCTATCGCCTTGTTGGTAATCTGCTGGGGCAAGGTAAAGCCCACCGTACAAACCACTCGCTGCAAGTAATACAAAAATAATAACCAGCCATGGCATTAACTTTTCAGTAAAGGCGTAAAAATGGGGTGGTGAGGCCATCCGGTGAAAAAATCGGACGACTGCATCAGGGACTAAAAACATATCTCTAGTTAACTCAAATTCTGCTGTTTCTTAATTATAGCGACAAACTACTATCTACGCTTTACAATAAGACGGTATCCAGCTCTTATCAACCAACTCTCCAGGTACGGCTGTAAAATCAAACGCCAAACCGTCTTTAATCATTTGTTCAACATCAAACAACAGATCGAATTCAGGCATATCTTTGTAAAACATGGTAAACAATGGCACAACCATCATTTTCGATATCTTAGTCGCAATCGGACCAAGAAAGTTTCGACGCTGCCCTACATGGGCGACTTCATCGATGGTAATTTCATTCAGCAATTCACGTAATCGTTGTTTAACTTCCGGCTCATCTTTCAAAACATCATCAAATAAACGATCCAGATGCAAATAAAAAGAAACTCCCATTAATTCGGTGACGAAAGCAGGGGCATCCATAATAAACCCAGGTAATTTGGGGAATTGCTCATAAACCCATTCTTTCCAAGGCGTCAACGGTACCCATTCCACTTTATCCAAACCGCAAGTAAGCAGCATTTCGTTGAATAAGCGCCCGTGACAAAATTCTTCGGCCAAATGCACACGGCTGATCTTATCTTCTACCGAATGGGAGTTCGCCATATCAGGTACTACATCCCATGCGCCTTTAATACCGACCCACTCGTGGCGGGCAAATTTGTAAATACCGGTCAGCATCAACGTTAAACGATCCAGGCTTTTAGGGTCGTCATGCATTTCAATATAATTACGGTAGAAAGCGTCAGGATTGGCCAGCGGCGCCCGTAAACGCACAGGGTTGTCTTCAAAATATTTGAGCCGTGCACGTTTTTTAGCTAAATCCTGGTCTGCCTCAAGCAATTCACCACCATGTTGCTGGGTAAACTGCCAGTAATCATCAAAGTTTTCCTTTCTTTGCTGGGCGGTAGCTGGGGTAAAAACCGAAAGATATTTACTTGTATCCATATTCCTTAACTCCATTAAATGTGGGATCAACTTCGCATTTTACGGGAAATTATCAACTTATACTCATTTTTAATGCGGCCGCCGTTGGCCAAGGCGTTAATACTAACGCTGTTAATAACATCGAAACCAGAATATTAATCTGTGCCTCTACAGGTAAGCCACTACTCGCCATCTCGACGGCATTACTTGCAAAAATTAATACTGGAACATAAAGAGGTAATACTAACAAAGACAAAATCATCCCTCCCCGACGTAAACCAACGGTTAATGCCACACCAACGGCACCAATTAAACTCAGTATCGGAGTACCGAGAAGCAATGTTAACAATAAAATACTTAAGGACTGATTTGGCATCCCTAAAAAAATTGCCAATAGTGGTGCGACGATTAATAAAGGTAAACCTGTAGTTAACCAGTGTGCGGAAACTTTGCCTAACACTAAGATAGAAGTGGGATGCGGGCTTAATAAAATCTGCTCTAAAGACCCATCGTCAAAATCAGAACGGAACAAGCTATCCAATGACAACATGGTAGCTAGCAAGGCTGAAACCCAGATGATTCCGGGTGCAATTGCCTGTAATAATTTAGGCTGCGCACCGATTCCTAAAGGGAATAAAGTAATAACCAGAATAAAAAACAGTACCGGATTAGCAATTTCAGAACGTCGCCGCATGGCCAACACCAAATCACGACGGACAATCGCGGTGAACGCATGCAACATTGTCATTTGGATAATCCGATCCGTTGAATATCAACACCTTTAAGATTCACATTATGATGCGAGGTCATAACAATCATTCCGCCATTTGCGCAATGCTCTGCCATAAGTGATTCGATCAGCTCAATACCTTGCTTGTCCAGTGATGTAAAAGGTTCATCTAATATCCATAAAATATTTTGAGTAATTAACAACCGCGCCAAAGAAAGCCGCCGTTTTTGTCCGGCGGACAAGGCTAAGACCAAAGTATCCTCATAGCCTGATAATTTAACCTTATCCAACGCTTCAGTAATAGGAAGCTTACCAGGCTGACCTAATGCTAATGATACAAGCAGGTTTTCAAAAACAGTTAATTCTTTTTTGATGCCATCCATGTGGCCAACATAAGCCATATCAGTGAAATATTGCCCGTTTTCTATCGGTTCCCCACGCCACATCACCAAACCAGCATCGGGTTCTCGAAAGCCACAAAGAATACGTAACAAGGACGTCTTGCCGCTGCCATTCTGGCCTTCCAACAGTAAAACCTGCCCTGGAACAACTGAAAAACCGAGCGCTTCGAACAAAATCCTGTCATCTCGAGTGCAGCTTAAATCATAAGTTTGGAGTTTGGGTATAGTGGCTTGTTGCATGGGTCGCATTATGCCGCATGAGAGCGCTGACGGACAACCTCGTAAAGCAACACTCCAGTGGCAACTGATAGATTAAGGCTCTCAACTTGACCTAACATAGGCAGATTAACTAAAAAATCACATTGCTCCTTGGTTAATCGTCTTAGTCCTGAGCCTTCTGCACCAATAACAATCGCCAGCGGCATCCTCAAGTCTGCTTGATAAACAGTTTGTTCTGCTTCGCCCGCCGCACCGACAATCCAAATGCCTTGATCTTTCAACCACCTCAATGTTCTCGCCAAGTTAGTCACTTGATAGACAGGTACCGTTTCAGCAGCACCACTGGCTACTTTACAAACCGTTGGAGTAATACCAGTCGCGTTATCTTTAGTAACAATCACACCCTGCACTCCCGTTGCATCGGCTGTACGCAAACATGCCCCCAAATTATGCGGGTCTTGCACGTTATCTAATATCAAAAATAAAGTTGGTTTATCCAAACTCAGCACAGCATCCTTTAAGTCGCTTTCGGGCAATTCTGCCGGCATAGCAACTTCCAACGCAATGCCTTGATGGTTATTGCCGCCCGCTAAACGGTCAAGTTTCCTCTTGTCTGTTTTTTCTGGAATGATTTTAAGGCTTGCTAATTCCTCAATAATCCTGCCTAAGCGATGATCATTTCGTTGGTTATCAATCCAGGCTTTAGTGATTTTTTCTGGTGAGTAAGTTAATGCTGCTTGTGCAGCATGTAAGCCGAATATTTTGCTTGATTTCATTAAACCTTATAACTTATTATTTTTTATGAAAAAAATATACTACCAAGAGTTTTTTTATCGACTATAAATATCCCAACCCGAAGTACACAACTCAGAATTAGTTACACCATTCGATAGATAGTATCCCAACTTTACAAATTGATTAAAACTCATATCTAATTTTTATGCAGCCTGGGCAACTCGATAACTCTATTAATCAACTCATCTTTCGTATAAATCATAATAGATGTAGTATATACCCCGATTAAAATCAGTCCGATAATTCATGGTACGTCTTAGCCAAACTTGCCGTGGTTTAAGCAAAAAGACTATCTAACAATAATAATTATGAGGAGAGTACTATGAACCTTGAACATAAATTTACAGCACTTCAACTTGCTATTATCAATGATCAAGCCGCACTTTACACGTGCGCGTGTCCAGTTCATGTTAGTTTGCAAATAGCTAACTTACGTAAATTATTTGAATATGAAAAGGAGTGCATGGAAATGGATACAACTTCCGAGAGCAATGTTCAAATGCAGGTTCACCGAAGGATTGCTGAAGTAACTAAACAAGCCCATCAACTTATGGAACAGTGCTTAGATGAAGTTTTAGATTTAGAGGGCTGGGACAGAACAAAAATGGAAATGCCAACAGGAATTAGGAAGCTAATTGAAAAAAATTGATGCAGTGTTGGGTTATAAAACAACGTTGTCCCTGTGTAATACAGTAGCTTAGATGTCACCGCAAGTAAAACCATTAAGGCAATATGTTTACAGACCTGACATATAGATCTATTTTGCTTGAATTATCCCTGCTTAACAGGCAATTGCTAGAAGGTAATAATACATAGCACCTTACAAGTGTGTCGCGATTCTGGTTTTCAAATTAAAGATTTAATTGTATTGGATAACAGAACGTCAAGTCTTATGAGGGCAGTTGGATGAGCTATGCTGTCTGTGCTCCAAATTGATGTTACACCAGATTGCAGTATATAAGCCTCTGCATCACCGCAAAAAAGAGGATGGGTAACAACAGCGTAAATCAGGTTGCATCCGGCAGCTAGCAATAATTCGGCGGTGTTAGCTATGGTCCTGCCTGTACTGGCCATATCGTCGATGATAACGACGCATTGGTTTTGGAAATCGTATTCCGGTAAAGTTATTTCTACCTGCTTATCACCCCTTCTTTTTTTATGGGCTATGCAATAATCGAAGCCAGTTTTATTCGCGATTTGGGCAACCCATTGTTCCGATTCAATGTCAGGTCCCAACAGAAGGGCATGTTCCAACTTTTGTTTCAGGAAACGGCCAATCTCATCAGTAGCACTAAGACTAATGGCATTTTTTATCGGAATTGCCTGATTCAGAGAAGTAATGCGATGCAAATGCGGGTCGACAGTAATAACATCATCAAATAAATCAGCTAACATTTTGCCGATAACGCGTTGGCTAACAGCCTCACCGGGCTGGTTGGCAATGTCTTGCCGCATGTAACATAAGTAAGGTGCAACTAGGGTAAGGCGTTTGGCTCCGAATTCCCTTGCTGTTTTGACGCATAACAATAACTCGATCAACTTATCATTTGGTTGGTTGAGGCTTCGGCAAACGATAACATGCTCAGACAATGAATTCGGCAATCTCAGTAGGCTTTCGCCGTCGGGGAAATGATGCAGGGTAACTTCTGTGAGGGGTATATTTAGGTTAGAAGCTATACGGTAACTCTGATTTATATAATCAGGAAAGGCAAGTATCATCATAGTTTAAGCTGTTCCATCTAGAGATCGACTAGCGACGTAAGAATCTGTGCTTCGTTACCGATAATATAACCATTATTATGTTCAGCCATTTGTTTAGCAAATGTAAAATCTGCAGGAAAATCGGCGTGTATACGGTATAAAACTTCGCCATTTTTTACTGAATTACCAAGCTTTTTTAATAAATCTACACCGGCAGTTTTTATCATGGGGGCACCTGCAAGCCGAGCAATTTTTGCAATTTGGAAATTATCTATTGAGGTGACTACCCCATCTTTGTTTGCAAACACTTCTTGACTTAGCCTGCTTGGGTTAAAGTTTATATTTTTTGAGCCTTGCGCTTTAATCATCGCATTCATTTTTACCAAAGCCCGACCAGATTCAAGTATGTCTCGAGCAATAGCGTAACCTTGACCGCCACGGACATCGGGGTCAAATTCAATAATCCTACCCGCCAAAAGTAAAGATTTTTGACGCAAATCATTGGGGCAATTAGGATCATTTTGCAAAACTTGCATAACATCCCGCGCTTCAAGCACAGGGCCAATTCCTCGTCCAACAGGTTGGCGGCCATCGGTAATCATACATTCCAAATGAATATTGAGCCTGTCACCAACAAATTCAAATAATTTACGGAGCGCTAATGCCTGTCGCATTTGTCGTACTTTCGCTGTAGGACCGACAGGGATATCAATAATAAGATGTGTAGCACCAGCAGCCAATTTTTTAGATAAAATTGAAGCAACCATTTGCCCCTGTGAGTCAATGCCTAGCGGCCGCTCAACAGAAATAAGCATATCATCAACCGGCGCTAACTTAGCCGTTCCACCCCAAGCCAGGCAACCGCGCTCTTGGCGCACGATGTTTTGTAATTGCTCCGGAGTCAGATTGACTTCAGCCAGAACTTCCATCGTATCCGCAGTGCCGGCTGGCGAAGTGATAGCGCGACTTGAGGTTTTCGGAATTAACATGCCATGTGCTGCTACGATGGGCACTACAAGCATAGAAGTGCGATTACCTGGGATACCGCCGATGCAGTGCTTATCCGCTACCAATGCTTCGTGCCAATCCATTTGGTCGCCCGATTGCAGCATGGCACGCGTTAGATAAAGCAACTCATCACGATCTAAATTGTTTTGCCCAGTTGCAACCAAGAATGCTGCCATTTCCATTTTTGAATAGCGGGCATCAACAATATCGTTGGCGATATTGGTAAAGTCATTTTGATCCAAGCGTTCACCATTGATTTTTCGCCGGACAGCATCCATGGATTGAGGCGGCTCGGCATGATTAACCTTAACCAAAGTACCTTCTGTGACATTCAACTGGGAAAATGCTTGTTCGGATAAGCCTAATTCGCCCGGTAATACGATACATGTATCATCAACAACATTCAGTACCGCTAAAACTCTGAAACCATTTACGTTAACCTGAATTTTGGATAATGCCTGAAAACCCTCTGCACGATAAATACCACATTCACGATGTAGATATGCGACGTTTTCATGATAGGTATCTATTGCAATACGGCGTATTTGCAGGGTATCACTGCTCATAGTCTAAATTTGGCGGCAAGTAATTAGAATAATAATGCTGTTTTGAACTAGCCGTTGTCAATGCCACTCACGATAGCATCCGATTCCCTCAGGACTTTTGATTTAAATCAAGAGTGATTCAGGTTTTCAGAGTAGTCTACTTAGCTAGCAGGTATGTTTTTTCGATCAATTTGAAGAAAAATTGGGACAAAAATATAACCCTTAATCGAACCTGGAGAAGATAATATGAAATCAACCTGGATACTTGTTGCCGATAATACACATGCCCGTATTTTTACTGCCGATACGCCGTCGTCCGCTTTAGAGGAAATCGAAGGGTTTACGCATACAGAAGGTCGCCTACATGACCGGGAAATGACGACTGACCTACCCGGACGAATTAAAAGCCTTGATGGCAGTGGACATGCTTTTGAGCAACCCACCGATCCGAAAAAACACGAAGCAGGTAATTTTGCACGCCGTATTACCCAACATCTCGAAGCTGCCCACAACGCTAATAAATTCGAGCAATTACTGCTTGTTGCTGAACCGTCTTTCCTGGGTTTATTACGTAATAACTTACCGGAACATATAAAAAAGTACGTGTGTTTCGAGCTTGACAAAAATATCACGACACAAAGCACTGCAGATATTCGCAAACACCTTCCCGAATATTTGCCGCACCTTTAAAATTGCCAGATTTCTAAACCGAAGATAACGGGACGAGCAGTGTGAAACCCGTCAAACTGCTTTTTCTAGACTTGCTAGGAGTTTTTCAAGCACGTTATCACTCTCGGTATTGATCGTTATTGAGTAGCGAATTTCATCTTCAGACAGCGGATCCGCAGTTTGCAGTTGTTGATGCAGAACCTCAGTTGTCGCTTCCGACGGGTCATTCTGCCGTTGCCTGATCCGTCTGCATAATGTTTCCTCAGATGCTTGAAAGTCGATAATAGTAAACTTCACCTTACATTCGCTGGCAAACTGCCGAAACAGGTTCCGTGGTTCAATCTTTAGGAAAGCAGCATCGGTAATGACCGGAAAACCGGCATCAAGAGCGACTTTGGCCAGTTCAGTCAAGTGGCTGTAAGTCTTGTGTCCGGCTACCTGCGTATAAACCCCGTTATCGATTCCGTTGCCGGTAGTTGCCTGAGCCGAGTAGCCGAATAGCCGTTTGCGCTCTATATCCGAACGGATTTGTATTGCGCCGATTTTTTCAGCTAATTGATTAGCGTAAGTGGATTTTCCAGACCCTGAATAACCATGGGTAATAATTAGCACTGCCTGGTTAGGCTTGGTAAAGCTTTCTGCTAAATTGGCAAAGGCAGTATATTCGGAATGGATTTGTTCACAAACTGCGGCATCAGGATTTTGCGCTTTCCGTAACAAGCCCACTTTTGCCCGCACCAAGGCGCGATAGGTCAGATAATAACGTAACAAAGCCAATCCGTGGTAATCGCCGGTATGTTGCAGATAGTGATTAAGGAAGCGGTACGCATAATCCTTATAACCTAAATGCAATAAATCCATCACCAGAAAAGCCACTTCGCTGACCACATCAACCCAACGCAGCATCGGATTAAATTCGATGCAGTCAAAAAGGATAATCTTGCCATTGATGAGGGTTATATTACCTAAGTGTAAATCGCCGTGGCATTCGCGCACAAAACCCTGCTGTTTGCGCTGCTGCATCAATCCCGAAATTTTAACCCATTCGTTTTGGCTCCAGGTCTCTATAGTGTCAAGTTGTGACAACTGGTATTTGTCATCCAGTAAGGGTCTGATGTGGAGAAAGTTCTCATCAAACCAATGTTTGATGTCGTGGCAATCACCATAAGGCGAGTTTTCTGTAGCTTTTTCAACCCTTTGATGAAAATCAGCGATGACCTTGGTAATCTGGTCAACCTCATGCTTACCTAACTGACCAGTAATGGCAGATTCCTTTAATGTCTGTACCGAAGGAAACTGAAGCATTTTTACCGCATATTCAATGGGTTGCCCAATTCCAGCCATTTTTGGATGATCGGGTTGTCCGCTAATCGGCACAACGTCAAGATACCAGTCTTTAGCTAAGCGCTGGTTGAGCCTTACTTCCTCCTGGCAATAAAATTGTCGTTTTTCCAATGTAGAAAAATCCAGGAATCCGAAATTAACCGGCTTTTTGATTTTATAGGCATACTTCCCCGTCAAGAATACCCAGGAAATATGGGTTTCGATTAGCTCAATATTAGTAACATTATGTAGATAAGCATCTGCCCTGCAAAGGGCATGTACCAGTGGATAATCCAAATCTGGCGTTGTACTTAAATTGTTCAAGGTATTTTTAGTCCTTAGGTTCAAGAATATACGCCAAATATTTTACCTTGCATGTCGTTCAGGACATCCTAACTCTATTTACATATTGTCCAAAATTGCCTTCTTAACCGCATTCAACTCCGGCTCAATCGTCACCATGCGCGCTGAGGCACATTGCTTGATCGCGGTATCGGGATCTTTTATTCCATTACCTGTTAACGTACAAACTATCCTGCTTCCTTCGGGAATCTTGCCGGATTTAATGTCTTTTACAGCACCAGAAAGCGATATTGCCGAGGCGGGTTCGCAGAATATGCCTTCATATTGCGTCAACATTTTTTGTGCTACTAAGATTTCCTCGTCAGTAAATTTATCAAACCAGCCGCCCGATTCCTTTTGCGCCGCCCAAGCAAAATCCCAGGATTGCGGATTGCCGATACGGATAGCGGTAGCAATAGTTTCCGGATGTTCAATCGGATGGCCTACCAGAAACGGCGCTGCACCTGCCGCCTGATAACCGCACATCACGGGGCGTTTTTTGGTTACCGCCTTATGCGTTGCACTATCGGTTGAATATTCCTTATAACCCATCCAGTAAGCCGAAATATTTCCGGCATTGCCGACTGGCAGACATTGATAATCGGGCGCATCGCCTAAATCATCAACAATCTCAAAAGCCGCCGTTTTTTGCCCTTGCAGACGATAAGGGTTGATCGAGTTTACAATCGTTACTGGCGCGTGATCGACTATTTCTTTGACCAGATTCATACCTTGGTCGAAGTTGCCGTTAATCTGGATAATCGTCGCATCGTACATTAGGGTTTGCGCCAGCTTTCCCATAGCAATCTTGCCATCAGGAATCAAAACGAACGATTTAATGCCCGCACGTGCGGCATAAGCTGCTGCCGAAGCTGAAGTATTTCCGGTAGACGCGCAAATCACCGCCTTACAGCCTTCCGATATGGCTTGGGTTATCGCCATGGTCATGCCCCGGTCTTTAAAAGATCCGGTCGGATTTAATCCTTCAAACTTGACGTAAATATCAACATCCTTACCAATCAGCTTGGGAATGTTTTCCAGCTTGATTAGCGGTGTATTGCCTTCATTCAAGGTGATGATGCGGGTGTTATCGTTGACAGGCAGCCGATCACGGTAGCGGTTGATTAAGCCGGTATGGTATTTGTGGTTTGACATGGTGTTGGTTAAGTTAAAATTATCCTAGGGTTTCCAAGCGAATGCGGTTGACCCGTCCGGTTACGGTGGGCAATGACTCCATCTCCGCAATCGCAGCATTCATTTCTTTTTCTAAGGTGATTTGGGTAAGCAAGATGACGGGGATTAATGCACAATCATCCAGTGCTTTTTTCTGGATAATTGCATCGATGCTAATCTGGTGTTTAGCTAAAATACGGGTTACGTCTGCCAGTACGCCGGGTTTGTCTTCTGCATTTAGCCGTAGGTAATAGGCCGTTTTAAATTGCTCAGGCGCCAAAACAGGAATATCCACTAAGGCATCGGCTTGGAAGGCCAAATGCGGAACCCGATTCTCAGGGTCGCTGGTTAATGCCCGCACCACATCAATCACATCTGCAACGACAGATGAGGCCGTCGGATCAGCACCTGCACCTGCACCGTAATAAAGTGTGGGGCCTACGGCATCACCTTTCACCAATACTGCGTTCATCACACCGTTTACGTTAGCAATCAGGCGGCGTTCTGGTATCAGCGTTGGATGCACCCTTAGTTCAATACCTTCCGACGTTTTACGGGCGATGCCCAAATGCTTGATGCGAAAACCCAATTGCTCAGCATATTCAACATCAGAGCGGGAAATCTGGGTAATGCCTTCGGTAAATACTTTATCGAACTGTAAAGGAATACCAAACGCAATCGACGCCAAAATAGTCAGTTTATGTCCTGCATCAATTCCTTGGACATCAAACGTTGGATCGGCTTCGGCATAACCCAAGGCTTGCGCTTCCGCCAAGACATCATAAAAATCGCGGCCTTTGTCGCGCATTTCGGTCAGGATGAAATTGCCCGTGCCGTTAATGATGCCAGCTAGCCACTGAATTTGGTTGCCGCTTAAGCCTTCGCGGATGGCCTTGATTATCGGAATACCACCCGCCACCGCCGCCTCGAACGCGACGATCACGCCTTGTTCGCTCGCCTTGGCGAAAATCTCGTTGCCGTGCAAGGCAATCAGTGATTTATTGGCGGTAACAACATGCTTACCATTGTCAATCGCCGCCAATACCATATCTTTTACTGCACCAGCGCCGCCGATCAACTCCAAGATAATCTCTATCTCAGGGTCGTTGATGATTTCATAAGGATCAGTCGTTAGTTCTATCCCTTGGGTATCGCAAATACGAGCCTTGTTTAAATCTTTAGCTGATGCACGAGTGACAATAATTTGCCGTCCTGCCCTACGCGCAATCTCTTCGGCATTGCGTTTCAGTACATTTACCGTACCGCCACCGACTGTGCCTAACCCTAAAATACCCACTTTAACCGGTTTCAAATCAGACTCCTAAGATCATCTGAACAGTTTGTAAAGTAGGCATTATACAACTCCGTCCTTTTTCATCATACTACGGATGCCACGAATAGCCTGGCGGGTACGGTGTTCGTTTTCGATCAAGCCGAAACGGACGTGATCATCACCGTACTGTCCAAAACCAACACCTGGTGCAACCGCAACTTTAGCTTCTAGCAGCAGTTTCTTAGAAAACTCCAAAGAACCCATTGCCTGATACGGTTCAGGAATTTTTGCCCAAACAAACATGGTTGCTTTTGGCTTTTCTACTGGCCAACCCGCCGCATTCAACCCTTCGCACAACACATCACGGCGTTTACGGTACGTTTCAGATATTTCATTGACGCATTCCTGAGGACCTTCCAGAGCAGCGATCGCGGCGATCTGGATGGGCGTAAACGTACCGTAATCCAGATACGATTTAATCCGCGACAAAGCGCCGACTAATTCCTTATTGCCGCACATAAAGCCGACGCGCCAACCCGGCATATTATAACTTTTGGACATGGAGAAAAACTCGACAGCAATATCTTTTGCACCTTCGACCTGAAGAATGGATGGTGCAATATAACCATCGAACACAATATCAACATAAGCAATATCATGCACGACCCAGATTTTATGTTCTTTGGCTAAGGCGATAATTTTTTCAAAAAAATCCAGTTCCACGCATTGACTGGTAGGGTTTCCTGGAAAATTCAGGATCAACATTTTAGGTTTAGGCCAACACTCGACGATGGCTTTTTCCAGTTCCTCAAAAAAATCCACACCCGGTATCAATGGCACATGCCTTACGTCCGCACCTGCTATCACCACACCATAAGGATGGATCGGATAAGCGGGATTGGGCACAAGAACCACATCGCCTGGGCCTAAAGTTGCCAACGCCAAGTGCGCTAAACCTTCTTTTGAACCAATAGTAACAATGGCTTCTACCTCTGGGTTCAAATCAACATCAAACCGGGTTTTGTACCAATTGCAAATAGCTTTCCTTAACCTCGGAATGCCTTTGGACATAGAATAACGGTGAGTATCAGGCCGCTTAGCTGCCTCAAGTAGTTTATTAACGATGTGGTCTGGAGTCGGTTGGTCGGGATTACCCATCCCGAAATCAATAATATCTTCCCCTTCAGCTCTGGCTTTCGCCTTAAGTTCGTTAACGATATTAAAAACATAGGGGGGCAAACGGCTAATTCTGTGAAATTGTTCCATTAACTGCTCTTGAAGAAAGCGATTTAAAGTGAGGTTTAAAAGCACTCTAAGTTACTGTTGCCGATGCCAGATGTCAACCTGGGTTGTGACATTAGGATTAATCAAAGAAATTAACCACAAGACTTTGTGACAAATTGAAGATTTTGGTAAACCATTTTCTTCTAAACTGCATTCATCATAACGATTTGATGCTTTGTCGAATGGTTTGTATTAAGCCGCTTGAAATGTTGCGTCTTTTTTGAGGGCATTCCCGCGCCTAATTTTAAGGAGCTATCCATGTACGATACTGATACCACTGCGTCCTTCGACGCTTTGTCACAACCACGGCAGCATTCCGCCACACCCTCTACCTTGCAGCTGATCTGACGGAATGGTTCCGCCGTCGCATTTAATCCTAAAAATCGCCGTTGCAGGGTATTTGCAGTCCCATTTTGAATGACTTAAGCTTTCGTATGACATGTAATTATCTCCGTTCGTTGTGCGGACCGCCAAGCCCGGGAGATAATTTACATGCCCTTTAAAACTGTGAAGCTAAAGGCAAAGCCTTGATTGTCGCGCTGGTCAAACCTGTGGCTTACCTGTCAAAGAGTTAACGGAGGATGTTTGGTGAAATGATATTACCGCTAGTACTACTATCAACGGTAAGGTTAATTTTATTGCCCGTACTTGTGTTGTTAATGAGCACATTGTTGTTAGTTCCGGCACCCCAAATCAACAACCCATTGCCAATGTGGGCATCAATATTGTTACCTATACCACTGCCAGTAATTGTATTTCCGGTAACTCTGACATTTTTGGTGCCATCCACAAGAATGATGCCGTCATGGGCACTGTTTTTTACAGTGTTGTTGGAGATCACAACGCCAGTACTATTTAGTAACCGAGATATGACTAATCCAGAAGCATAATAATCACTACCTGCCACCCCATTATTGGCAATCATGTTGCCATCAACAGTAACATTAGCAATTGAGCTAGTAGTGGTTGCCTTATCTGATGAGAAGCCGAATTGTATGCCTGGCCCCTTATTATTTGTCATCTGATTATTCAAGATTTTTACATTTTTGACGTTTTCATTATCGTTAGGCTCAAGGTCAATCCCTGCATAAGGAATGGTACCGTTGGTGTTTTTGAACACCGAATCCTTGATGAGCGCTCCATTGACATCAGTTATGGTTAAACCTTGACGACGATTGTTATCAGATATTACTGAACAAATCGTGACATTAGCAGCACCAGCACTGACGTAGATACCATCCCCCCAAGCTTCTTTGGCGGTCACACCTTCGATCACTACGTTTTTAGCGCCCCAAACTTCAATACCGTGACCCCACTCGCCCGTAGTCCCAGTGTGTGAATAGCGATCGCCTTGTACCGTACCGCCAATAATATTCACATTAGAAACATACTCAGCCCGAATAACATCATAAATCTGACGGTTACTTGCTATTGCCTTAAGGACTGTGCCCGTAGACATTTTAAGTGTAACATTGCTCTTCATCATGATCCGTTTTAAGGTATCAATCATGTAAGTGCCATCTGGCACATAAGCTGTACCTCCAGTAACAGCAACTTGATCTATCGCCGCTTGAATAGCCATTGTATCGTTCGTACTATCGTTAGGCGTAGCCCCTTTTGAGGTTACATCTACAACTAGCGAAGTGGCCGGTGCTACTGCACAACTTGCTGGAGGGGGATTCGAAACTACAACCTGAGTAGTGGTCGCGGTCACCACGACCGATTTACCAGAAAGATTGCCAGCCGCGTCAAACGCCTCAGCCGTGTAAGAATAACTTGTACCCGCCGCTAACCCTGTATCAGAAAAAGACAACGATGTTGTGTTACTAAGCTGGATGCCGTTGCGGTAAACCCTATATCCTGTGACACCAACATTGTCACTAGATTGGCTCCAACTCAGGGTAATCTGACTTTCAGAAGCAGTAGTGGCTTTAATATTTGTTGGGACAGAAGGTACCTGAGTATCTTTAGTGTCAGGCGGCGTAACATTGGTAGTGGTCGTGACATCAACACAATAGCTATACGCTTTGCCATTTGTGCTTGGGTTTGTATTGTCGGTTGCTGAAAAGCGCAATGATTCCCGAGCACTGTCGTCAACCCAATGGCTATAACGTCCCTTGCCGGTTGCCCTTATTTCTGCATGCCCTGTATGCCCTGGGCCAATTTCTACGCCATTCTCAAATAACCGGAGTTTAGAGCGAGACCAACTGGTTTTACTATCAGCTGGGGTACTAAATGATCTATTGACACGGTATGCATAACCCCCATCCTTAATCAATTCTGATAATCCTAAGCCGACTTTATTACAAGACACTGTCGTTTGGGTACTACTAGTTATTCCCCCTTCACTACCTAATTGAGCAGTATTTTTTGCAGCAATAGTAAATTGATCTGCGATACTACCTTTAGTACACTTCACATCGTTCACCCCACCACCAGCTGGGCCGCAAATGAATGAGCCGGCGATAGCTGTATCAGAAAAAAACAGTTTCAGCGCCCCATGATGCATAGCCCGGTATGCTGACCAAGCTGGCTTGGTACAAGTCAACCATAAGCAAGTTCCATCCTGCATTAAGTCTTTACCACCAATACCTGCTGTAACGTGAACTACACCATGTTGCGGGTAAGTGCGCTCATAATCGCCACTATGAGAATTCACGCTTAACACATATTTGTTGTACCGATCGCCCAAAGCATCCAAAATAGTTTTCAGCTCTGGAGAACCGGCATAATGACCCGATGAATAAGCCGGACGGTGCCCAACAGTCACTATAAATTTTATCTTAGGATTAGTTTGCGCTTCAGCCATTAACTTATCTGCTTTCGCTTTCCAGTCCGCCCATGCGCCGACCCACGGCTCAGGTAGGGTAATAAAACGGGTATTGCCGTAATCGAATGAGTACCAGTCCTCGCCGCCCGCCGCTGATGACCCTGGCGAAACTTGTGGATTAGGCAATGTAAAACGGCCTTTGTAATTTTTAAATGAATCCAGTGCGGTGTTGCGCGAATCCAGGTCGCCCCAAACCGGCATGTAAGCCGCATCTTTTGACCAGACCATAACATCATTGAAATGCTGGCGGGCAGACTTTAAACCATAAATACTTCCTAAAGATAAATCACCTAGGCCAATAACAAAGTCGGGAGTACTGGTAGCAATCAAGTCTTGAATAATCCCGGCATTAAAATAATGTCCAGTATCGCCGATAGTCCCTTCGGCAAAGATAGTAAAATTAGCCTGCCCCGGTAGAGGTGGCGTTTTAAAACGCTGTTCAGGACTATTGCCTATTGCATAAGTGTATTGGCTATTTTCTTTAAGACCACTAAGATTAACCTCCCAAAAAGTACCTATAGCCGAAGTCGGTATGGGCTTAGGGTGTTTGGCAACAACACGAATTTTTTCGCCAGATCCCAAACGGTAATCAAGGGTGTTATCAGTCGTATCGCCGTGCCAACTAATATTAACTGTAGTTTGACCGGTAATAGTCCAATGGATTTCATCTGCCGCAATAGCCGTCTTGGCACAAACCAAAAGTATAACTAGAGGCAAAGCAAGAATTTTGTTCATAATAATCTCTCTAAATCTGGTAATGAGTATCAACTCAGTAAAAATTTTTTAGTCCTGCTAAACACACTCCTCATCACTAAACTAATAATGATGATTAGAGATAACGCTAAACCGGACAGTCACCCCAGGCAAAATGTTGCCTACTTTGCTCGGCATCTGGTTCTGAGGGATTTCTTTCTAGAACTAAAAAATTGATAGATTCTTGGAGAGGGATATCGGCACCGTCACAACTTTTTATGCTAATCTCAAACCCCAGCGTGTCAACATTACGAACACCGACGACATAAGGACTTTCAATAGCGTTTACCAGCGTGTCGACAACAACGATAGGATTGTCGTAAGTTTTGCTGAATTCAACCCGCTGCCATTGTGCATTCGCGAATACGGCATTGGATTCTTGCACCTGGGTTAGTAAATTCTGTGCGGCAGAATTTTGCTGTGCCTGTACTGTTACCGAGATAGCAGTCAACGCAATCGCTGCCGTTAAAATTTTCATTAATCGTTTTGTATTTGAAACGATATGATTTAAAGATAAGTCGTTGGTATACATAGTTTTTTCCTCGATTACAGCAAATATAATTTTTGCATTTATAAAAAACAATAAAATCATTTACTTATGTTTTTGATTGTTTACAGGGAAAATACTAGTCAAGAAGAAGGAAGGGGGATGTGAACTCAATCACGCTTTCTATGGGATGAAGTCATAGTGATGTGAACCCGTTCACACTCTGATGAAGAAGACAGAAAACCAACCAAAAACGGCTTTGCATAAAATGGCGGTTGGACTTGGCCACGCTGAAAATCTTGGGAGTGGAAAAAAAGTAACCAAGATTTTTATTTTTAGAGTCCCCCAAGAGCGATAGAGCTGTGCGATTTCACAGCCAAGGGGGCACTAAGTGAGTCCCAGTCATTTGCGCAATGACTTTACATAGAAATATGGCGAGCGTATAGCAGGGTACAAGCAAAAATAGCGGCGCTACCGTTCTAGCCAGGCATCATAACTGACCATAAAACGAATCATAACATCCCTTAAAAGATAGCATCTTGTCTATACTACAAACTGTTTGATCAAAAAGCGTAAAAATATAAAGGCAAATTACCGTACTACTAGATCAATCCCACTTCAATCGTTTGGGATTTTTTTGATCACTATTTACCTAGGTGATTATCAACTTGAACATAATCGCAGCGATAAAATTAGCGCAGCTACGACAGTTATTTTCTACGAGTAAAATATCGCTGGTCACTAGCACTTTACTCGCTGTAATTCTTGCCTATTTGCAACATGAGGTCATTTCTTCTTTCGTAATTCTCCTTTGGCTCTCACTCGCCGTATTAGTTGCGTTTTTTCGAGCTGCTTTGGTTAACGCTTTTCAGCGCTCACCTATTACCAAAGGTCATACTGGCGTTGTTCATACGTGGCTTATGAGGTTTCGGCTTGGTGTTTTGGCAGCCGGTTTAGTATGGGGTTCCTCTAGTTTTCTTTTGTTCTCCATAGATGATCAACAGCATCAAATGTTCTTAATCTTTATTTTGGCCGGCTTGTCTGCTGGTAGTGTAGCTTCGTTTTCAGCCGATCTCGTTAGTGGGGTCATTTTTACGCTTACCTCTAACTCGCCGCTCGCAATTCGTTTGATCTTAACGGGTAACAGTTCGTCCGTTGCAATGGGAGTAGCGATAATGTTGTACCTCGCCTTTATGATGTTGAGCTTAAGGCATATAAATCGAGCTATCACTGAAAATATGGCTTTACGAATTGAAGCATTAACTCGCGAAGAGGCCGTTAGAACAAGCGAGGAACGCTATCGGTTGTTATTGAAACATTCACCTGTTGGAATTTTTCATTACGATAAAAACCTTATTATTACTTATTGCAATGAAAGCTTCTCCAATATTGTACAAAAGTCAGTCCATAGCATCGTCGGTTCGGATATAAAAATAATTAAGGATCAATCTATATTGCCGGTTTTTAGAAATGCATTGAAAGGCGAAATTATCCACTATGAAGGCAAATATTCTGCTACTTATATCGAAGTCAACATGTGGATAGACATGATATGCGCACCATCACGCGACATTACAGGAAATATTGTAGGGGGTATAGCCATTGTCCGGGATAGCACGGAAAGCAAGCAGACGGCAGAAATGCTGCGTATCAGTGCCATCGCTTTTGAAACGCAATCAGCAATGATCGTGACAACAGCCAACTTCACTATCCTTCGTGTTAATCGGGCATTTACCAAGCTAACCGGCTACAGCGTACAAGAAGTAATTGGAAAGACTCCACGGATGCTCAGTTCTGGACGTCACGATAATACATTCTTCGAAGTTATGCGGGACTCTTTGAAAAAAACAGGTTATTGGCAAGGTGAAATATGGAACCGGCGAAAGAACGGGCTAATTGAAGCCGAGTGGTTGACTATCTCAGCAGTAACTTCTCCTGAAGGGGACGTAACACATTATGTAGGGATTTACTCTGATATCACCGAAAATAAAGATGCAGTGGCTGAGATTCATCGACTGGCCTATTATGATCCACTGACTCGTTTACCTAACCGCCGCCTACTTCAAGACCGAGTGAATCAAGCATTGGCTGCCGCGACCCGGAATGGTTTGTACGGCGCAATTCTTTTCCTTGATCTGGACAATTTCAAAGTACTAAACGATACACGTGGGCACGATGCTGGCGACCAATTGCTTATCGAAGTAGCGCAGAGACTACAGGCTGAAGTGTGTGATAGCAATATAGTGGGACGACTGGGTGGGGATGAGTTTGTAGTATTATTGGAAAATTTAAGTACAGAAGTTGAAGAAGCGGCCATGCTTTCAAAACAAATAGCCGAAAAATTGCTTAAAGCTCTTGCCAGGCCTTATTTTTTTGAACATTACGAATTTCATTGTTCGACCAGTATTGGCATACGTCTTTATCGAGGGAATGAGGCAGTAGATGAACTACTTAGGCACGCCGATCTCGCTATGTATCAAGCTAAAACAGCAGGACGGAACACCTTGTGTTTTTTCGATCCAACCATGCAAACTATTGTGACTGCCCGTGCCGATATGGAGAAAGATTTACGCCGCGCACTGGAACAGAATCAATTCAAACTCTATTACCAATCCCAAGCGTCTCATAACCACCAGATTGTGGGCGCTGAAGTTCTACTATGTTGGCAGCATCCAGATCGGGGTTTTGTGTTACCCATAGAATTTATAGGGTTAGCTGAAAAAACCAGTTTGATTTTGCCTATAGGCCAATGGGTTTTGGAAAACGCCTGCGCTCAACTCAAAGTTTGGCAGGGGCAATTACACACCCAACATTTGCAACTTGCTGTGAATGTCAGCGCAAGACAATTTAGGCATCCAAGTTTTGTCATGCTTTTGAAGCAGGTTTTGAAAAGTAACGCCGTTAAGCCTGATTTGCTTAAACTTGAACTTACAGAAAGCTTAGTGCTCGATAATATCAATGACACTATAGAGAAAATGCATGAGCTAAGAAAAATTGGTGTTCGATTTTCTTTAGATGATTTTGGCACGGGCTATTCATCATTTTCTTACTTAACGCAGTTGCCACTGGACCAACTCAAGATTGACCGATCCTTCGTAAGTAACATAGGCGTTAAGTCAAGTGACGCAATAATCGTGCAAACAATTATTGGCATGGCACGTAACCTAGGCATAGACGTGATTGCCGAAGGGGTTGAGACAGAGGAACAGCGAGCTTTCTTAGAACAACATGGCTGTCTCACTTGTCAGGGCTACCTTTTCAGTAGGCCAGTGCCGATTGAAGCATTTGAAAAATTGCTGACACTGAAGGGCTAACTGCACCATTACTTTTATATTTTTCATTAATACTGTCAGAAAATGAGATGCTGCTAACTGATGAACTACTGTGTGCCAAGTTTAGTGTAGCCACATCAATCAATGTTCTGAAACCAAATTTAAATCGTTATTTCCTAATTACACATCGGTTATGCTAATAAACTTCACGTAAAAATATCTGCCTGTCATTACCTTTATAAATACCAAAGGTGGCACGGCCTGATGGGGATTCTTCGCCAGAAATCGCTGCATTCCAGTCAAATTTAAGCCAATTGGGTGCGGTAATACTCAAGTCAAAATAGCCATCATTACCGCTGCCAGGCGCAGTAAACTTAAGCTGGGCATCACCTGTAACTAGTTTACCAGTGGCACTAACAGTAGCTGTGGTTTCAGCCGCACTCAAATGATTGCCTGGTACGCCAGCCACCACTTCAGTGTAAAAAGTCAGTCCAGAGCTACTTGCTGGTGCTGATACGGTAGTGCAGCTATCATCGGTGTTTAGTATAAAAGCATTGCCATTCCAGTATTGTGCGGTCAGCGATACAGGTAATTGCAATAATTCGGAACCCAGCGAGTTTTGCAAATTTAATCGCCCATAACGTAGCGGAGTTCCTGGCGTGACCGCTGCCGCCGTCATAGTGACACTATCGGTATCAGTAGGCGCCGCTTTAACAATAATACTGGTTTCCCCCGTTAATGCTATTGGCTTACTGACCTGATGTTTTGCTACCACATCGGCAAGGCCAAGGCTCCAAACGCCCGTTGGCGCAGTTGAACTGGCCGACAATACTGATCCGGTCGGCAAAGTTGCAGAACTAAAATTAAACCCGCCCCATGACGTTAGCCCAAGTTTAGCGAACCCACCTTGATAGTTTTGCGTTGTATTGTTGCTGCTATTTTGCGCTTTTAAAGTAAACAAAGTGCTGAAGCCATCCTGACCAAAATAAGTGAACGATGAATAAGGTGAAGTTGGTACACAGGCGGCTGTTGCCGTGCCTTGTGTAATAGCAAAGTGATCGGGGATAAAGCGCCCTATTGAAACAGTGGCAGTATTACCAATACTACAACCATATTTGCCACCAATCAGAGTGTCGGACAAATTGTTATCGCTCGTTGTGCTGGTAATACAATCGCCGGTAGCGCTATCTACAGTATTAAAGGTGTCATCGCGGTATGCGCCGGGGGGTAAATATAAATAGCCCGCTTCGCTATAAGTTCCGTTAACCGCGCTTGCATTTGCCGTTATCGAAGATGGAGTCAGTGTACCCACCACCCCGCCACTTTGTTGCGTAGCGGTCTGGCTAGTAATTTGGCTGGTTAACTTGCTGGTATCCAGGCTTAATGTCCCCGAATAGCTTCCTGTGGTTGTCGCATTCAAGCTGAAATTAGCACCCGCCTTAATGGCTGGTGTTGCGGAAGCTGATGGTGCGGCAGCAGTTGCCGATGTTACCAACGTGGCAGCAGAAGGCCGTATAGAAAACTGGTCGGAGGAACAGCCGTAAACCGTAGGGCTGATATTGGCTTCCTTAACCCGGCAACGCAGCTTGCGATAAGCATTCGTTATATTAAAGTTATTGGCTAGCGTTTTCCTTCCTGTGTCTACTGCGGCAAACGTAATCGATTGGCTAGCCAATGGGCTAGTGTAGGCACTACAGGCAGATTGGGGAGATGCGCTATCGTCAAACAGTTCGACCGTCACATTTGAAGTCGCCGTGTAGCTTGTGGTCTGAACCCCAGCAGATTGAAGTGCAACCACATCAAACTTGAAGTTGCTACCGGCTAATTTGGTATAGAGCGGGTTTCGCGCTGTTGGGGTGGAGGTTAAATTGTTGTAAGCAACACCAGTTTCAATACACTCAAAGTTATTGACACACGGTGTATTACTCACTGTAAATGTACAACTCTGGCTCAGGGTTGACGTATTCCAGCACTTAGTCCCATTCAGTGGTATGGCACTAAGTCCGCTAGTGCTTAGCAAGTACGTGCCACCCGGTGAAGAACCCAACATTGTTAACGTTGCCGATGTGCCGCTTGCCCCAATTGAAAAAGTGGCTGGTGATAAGGTGAATTCAGGGGTTGTCGGCGATAAGTTTACTGATCCGGTTAACATGCCAGTATTGACCAAATTGGCGATGGGGCAAGGGACAACAGACGATGTACACGCCATTACCGTTATGTTTTCGGCACACAACGTACCTGAACCGTCATGCTGGATTTCCAAATGGTCATAAGCAGGCACATTAGGCGACCCTACTACAAAATCGTAGCTAAAAGTATATGTCCCAGCACTAGTGAAATCGTACTCAATTCCAATGCCAGTGTCTTCGTATGTGGTAGTGATACTGTTGCTCAGGGCCGCGCTCTGTAACACGGAGCAATTTGGCGAGCCATTGAAAAAAAAACTATCCCAACCGTCTGCGCAATATTTTGTGAAATTTAAGCCACTTCGCTCCCGAAAAGATTCCACAACGGATACGCCGCTTGGGATGCTGGTGCTGGAGGGGCAAGTTGTTCCAGAAGGCGGATAGGTGCCCATTACCCGTTTTCCATTGGAATCTGTTAACGTAAATCCACAACCCAGATCTGATCCACCCAGGTAAGTATCGAAGACATGGTAGTAGCGAACGGGGTTGGCAGCACTAACTGAATACCCGCCAGGAATGGTTAGAGTAACCTCCGCAGTCAGAAAGTCCAGAGGTGTGGTGTATTTCCAATTGATAGACACTTGCGGGCCAGAGCTAATGCCAAAGTTTCCTGTTGCAATTTGCTGAACACCTGATGATGATGGGTTAGCAGGCGATGCGGCAGTAATGGAGTATGAGTTAAACATACCGTAGGGAGAAAATACCACAGATGGGGCTGAATCCCGTGTAACACCGTGAGCTGGGCCATATACCCTGCCATTGCCGCGTATAAAAACACCGTTGTCTAGGCTGGTACTGCCTGGGACAACTCCTGGATCATATACCTGCCCCGTGTTATCAAACCGCCTAACCTGAATCCTTGTCGTGTCTTCAATATAAAAGTGCAGGCCATTTGTGGAGGTTGAACCACCGGTACTGTTAAACTGGATCACAGCCGCGTGGACATCAATAACGCATGTACCTCCCCCAAAAAAACTGCCAGTCGCATTAATAAAAAAATACAGGAAAGTAAACTTAAGCAATTTTGCTACAAATATATACGGAACCCTTAATAAGGCAATTGCACGAAATTTATTCTGCATAAATAAAAGCTTAGAACTATCGATTTCTATTTTGGCTAAGTTGGTTCGTTTCTTAGCTGGCAAGACGGGCAAATATGCCGGCCATCCGGTGTACATAACCAGGCATTGTCTATGGCGTTACTCAGCTCACCTTCGATCCAGGCACGGCCGTCGCTGATACGTCGACCGGTTCGCTCATTCGGTCTTGGCGCACGGCGAAATTCAATGGGCCTCATGCCTTGAGGGTTGCAGATGTCGCAAAATATTAATTTTCTTATACTCATAAATGACCTTATTAAAAATAAGTCTAGGAAATTATGATCCAGCTAAAAATTATTTTTAAGTTTAGACTACAATTCCAAGATAAGTATTTATGCTAATTCAATAATTTATTTATGGTTTCTATGTGTATTTATCAGGTTAGAATTAACTTAAGTAAAGATTGTTTTTAAGTTTGCTAGGTTTTTCACAAAACTTAACAATATTCGCACCAATCAGGCTAACCGTGACTAAACTATCGTTAATATTCGCAAATTTAAGTTTTTTGATTTTAAGTTAAACAGGTGAACCTATGAAAACAACCCAAGAAGGTTTTACATTAATCGAGTTGATCATGGTGATCGTGATCTTAGGCATTTTGGCGGCAACGGCATTACCTCGATTTGCTAATATGCAAGTAGATGCGCGCATAGCGACTTTAAATGGTGCATTTGGTGCTGTCAATTCGGCAATAGCCATAACACATGCGCAAGCTTTAGTTAAAAATGCAAGCGATGCCGTCGAATTAGAGGGGGGAAAAGTTGCATTGGTTTTTGGCTACCCAGCGGCGACAGCTGAAGGTATAGAAAGTGCGTTAAATATATCATCTTCTGATTTTAAGTTTGCACCGGGAAAAGGAAATGCAACGATTAGCCTTATCAAAGCAACAACACCAGATAAATGTCTTATTACCTATACTGAAGCCACAAGCTCAACTGCGCCTGCGTCAGCAATTATATCATCAACAGAGGGTTGTTAATTTTCAGTTAAGTAGTAAAACCTAATCAATCTCATGCCTTTTTACATAAATATCAAAGGGCAGGCAAGAGTACAAAAAGGCTTTACGTTAGTGGAATTGGTTATGGTAATCGTGTTGCTGGGAATACTTTCAGCAACCGCCTTACCAAAATTCGTTAGTGTAGCCACTTTCCAGCAGCAGGTGTTTTTCGACGATACCCTTAACGCCGTCCGTTATGCCCAAAAACTCGCCGTCGCCAGCGGTTGTAAGGTGCAAGTATCGGTCAGTGCCAATTCTTATGTTTTAAACCGTCCAACAAATCGCAGCCAATGTTCAGGCAGTGCCGCGGTTTCCGAATCCGTCCATAATCCTGGCACCGGCGCGGCTAATTACTCAAACAGTGAATCAGGGGTAACTTTGACATCCACCCCTGCCACATTTTATTTTGATGCCTTGGGTCGTGCATCGGCGGATACAACGTTAACCGTTGCGAGTAGCAAAACAATTAAGGTGGTTAGTGATACGGGTTTTGTTTATGCACTTTAGTGTATTCAAGTGGCGGATAAAGATTGTTTGAATAAGTTGATTCCACTTATGGTGGGCTTGTCGAGCCAAGGGCTAACTTGGCGACCAAACATTCGTACTGAGCTTGCCAAAGGACTTCCCCAAAGATTCTTGAATCAACACCAGCAAGCAGGCGCAACTCTTATTGAGCTGATTTTATCCATGGTGATTATCAGCATTGCCCTCATTGGGATTTTTTCTGTAATAAACCTGACGGTTAGCCACAGCGCAGATCCTGTTGTTCAGCATCAAGCCATAGCGATTGCTGAAGCTTATCTGGAAGAGATTCAGTCAAAATCCTATTCTGATCCAGATGGCGCTACAGCTTGTGAAACCCGCGCCAACTTCGATGATGTTGATGACTATAACGCTGGTTGCTTACAAACTACTGTCGTGCAGGATCAAAATGGATATGCGGTCAGCAGCCTGTCCTCTTATAACGTATCAATTGTTGTTGCACTACCAGTACCCATATCCGGTATCAATGCAAAAAAAATCACAGTCACTGTATCAGGCCCTGGCGTATCGGGTCTTGCCTTGGTTGGCTATCGGTTTAATTATTGAACTATGATCCACCATAAGCTTCAAGGGTTTACCCTGATTGAATTGATTATGGTGATCGTCATCGTCAGCATTTTGGCGACTATGACCACTAAAATAATCACATTGCCAGTTAGTAGTTATCTTGACCTACAACGCCGCACAACTCTTGTTGATACCGCTGAACTGACTTTAAGGCGTATGCAACGGGATATTCGTCGGGCGTTACCTAACAGTGTGCGCATTACTGGTAGCGGCAAAGTGCTTGAATTACTGCATGTCGAAGATGGTGGCCGGTATCGAGCCAGACAAGATTCTAGTCCTTCCGCCGTTACTGCTGGATGTGGCGCGTTAGCCAATGATGTGTTGGATTTCACTTTACCTGACGATTGTTTCGAAGTAACAGGTAGCTTGCAGGCGTTCGATCCACAAGCGACTGCGGGAGAATATCTGGTAATTTATAATCTTGGAGGCGTGTCTGCGGATACTTATGCGGGCAACAATCGAACGCCGGTAATTAATTCGGGCAATCCTAAGGTAGTTAAATTTAATGCCTTTAAATTCCCTTATAACTCACCGCAGCAACGTTTTTTTATTGTCGATACTCCAATTACTTATCGTTGTTTCAATAACCAACTTTTGCGGTATTCTGGTTATACCATTGCAGCTACACAGCCTAACCCGCCTACTGGCGTTACTGGCCAGCTACAGGCAGATAAGATACTCAATTGCCTGTTTACCTATGACCCAGGCTCTGCAACCCGTTCTGGCCTGGTGACATTGGCAATTACCCTAACGGATGCAATGGGCGAGTCTGTTCAGCTTATGCAGCAGGTTCATGTGGATAATGTGCCATGAATGCTTATCCAGCCCACTTCAACAAAAAGCAACAGGGTTTTAGCATCGTAATAGCTATTTTTATTTTAGTGGTGTTGGGATTGCTTGGGAGTTATATGGTGCGAATGAGTGGTGTGCAACAGGCAACCAGCAATTATGCCTTACAGGGGGCAAAAGCGTATCAGGCAGCAAAAGCTGGTTTGGGTTGGGCGATAGCTAAAATCAGCGCTGGCGGTAGCTGCGTTGATGTAAATATGGTAATAACCATTCCGGATTTGACAGGATTTACGGTTAGTTTGAAATGCAGCTCGGCTTCCTACCAGGAGGGTAGCGATACTTCTGTCATATTCCAATTGGGTGCACATAGCGAATTTGGCGCTTACGGCAGTGCAGATTATGTTTCGCGGGAACTGGAAGTTTCGATTGTAAACTAAGTCGGGCTAGACTCAATGCTTCATCGCGCCTGATAAATTCCACATCGGTAAAAAAATGCCCAATGCAAGCACTAATACCATGATCCCAATGATGACTATCAAAATAGGTTCGATTACGCTGGCGATGTTCTTTAATTCCGCATCAACTTCCGCTTCGTAAAAATCGGCAACCTCAAGCAACATATCACTAATATTTCCGGTTTCCTCACCCACCATAATCATCTGGATTACGAGTGCAGGAAATAACTGGGTACTCCTTGCCATTCGGCTGATAGAATCACCTTTTTCGATGCCGATACGCATGTGCTCAAGTTTAGATGCAATATAACTGTTGCCGATGGCGGCAGAAACTATGGTAATGCCCTGAATTAGCGGTACACCAGAACTTAAAGTCATGGCAAATGAGCGGGAAAAACGCTCCATAGTAGAACGTTCAACAATACTGCCGACAACCGGTATACGCAGCAGTAACCAATCCCATTGCATTCGTCCTTCACGGGTATTGATATATTTGACGAAAAGCAAAAGTGTCGCAACAAGTCCACACAACAAATATGGCCAATAATGCACCGTAAAATTGGATATGCTCATTAGTAATTTGGTCTGCCAGGGCAAATCCGCCCCCATTCGGTCAAATACGTTTTTAAATGCGGGTATTACATAGATATTGATGACAATCATCGCTATGGAAATTGCGGATATGACCATGGCAGGATAGCGCAAAGCAGATTTAATCCGGTTTTGGGTTTCCTTTTCCCGTTCCAGATAATTGGAAATTTGCAGAAATGCCTTATCCAGCCCCCCGCTGGTTTCACCAACATGAACAATGTTAATAATCAGTGGGCTAAATATTTTTTTGTGTTGGTTCAGGGCCTGGCTCAAGGCCGAACCGGACTCAAGCCGCTTGGCAACATCTTTTAATGCACCCGCCAAAGCCAGATTCCGGGTTGATTCGGTCAGGCTACGCAAAGCTCGGATCAAAGGTACGCCAGCTTTAGTCAAGCTGTACATTTGTCGGCAGAACAGCATCATGTCGTTAATATTGAGGCTATCCAGCGCACGCCACTGCTTAAATTTTTCGATCAAATCCATGTTCATAGCGGCCGGAGTAATTGTCACCGGTGTCATGCCACGATTTTTGATAATCTGGGCAGCTAATAGGCGAGTTTCCGCTTCAATGATACTAATGATGAGTTGGCCGGCAGTATTACGGGCAGTGCATTTAAAATGCGCCACTCTATTCACCAGAGCCGGTAATACGCAATACTTCTTCTACGGTAGTAATCCCATTCTCAGCATATTCAGCGGCGCATGTTGAAAAACGGATGAACCCAGGGGTTTGCAAGGCAGCTTTGGTGAATCCAGCAGGATCGTTACGGCGCAAAGCATCCAAAGTGTCTTGACGCAGCTCAAGCAATTCATAAACACCAATTCTGCCTTTGTAGCCAGTGTGGTTGCACTGGTGGCAACCTCGCCCATGCTGAAAATTGGCTTGGCTGTAATCTTTGTTCTGGAATTTTTCCAGCCAAATGAGTTGGCCTGGTTCAATAGTGGTGGGTTCGCTGCAATATTCACAAATCCGCCGTACTAGTCGCTGGGCAATGATGACCCGTAAAGCGCTTGCTAACACATATCCTTCTACGCCCATATCTAACAGCCGGGTAGCTGTTTCAATGGCACCATTGGTGTGCAATGTAGAAAAAACTAAATGGCCGGTAATGGAAGCGCGGATGGCGATATCCGCTGTTTCACTGTCACGCATCTCGCCAACCAGGATAATGTCAGGGTCTTGGCGTAAGGCTGAACGCAATACTGTGGCGAATGTCAGCCCTACCTTATCATTAACCTGCACTTGATTGACCCTGGGTAGGCTGTACTCAATGGGGTCTTCAGCAGTAATTATTTTGGTTTCCGGTTTGTTGATTTCTGTGAGTGCCGCATAAAGGGTAGTCGTTTTGCCGCTACCGGTGGGCCCGGTCACCAAAATCAACCCATGAGGACTATGGATGAATGTTCTGAAATGGCTTAGGACGTTTTCAGGGATGCCCAGTGAATCGAGGTTCAATAGGCCATGCGAATGATCTAATAAGCGCATCACTACAGACTCGCCATGTTTAACGGGCAAAGTGGAAATCCTGATATCCAATGTACGGTTTTTAACCCGGATATTAAAGCGGCCATCCTGCGGTAAGCGCTTTTCGGAGATATTTAGTCCGGCTATCAGCTTTAACCGGATTACTACCGCAGATGCAATGTTGACTTCATCCAATGCCTGCTCATTTAACACCCCATCTATTCGCTGTCTAATACGCAATACTTTTTCATCAGGTTCGATATGAATATCTGAAGCCTTAGCCTGCACGGCGTCCTCAAATAGGGATTGCAATAATTTGACAACGGGTGCATCGGTGACTTCTTCAGAGGTCAGCAGGGAATCTAGGTCAATATCGTTACCCGATAACTCATTATGCAATTTTTCGGCAAGCACCCCAATCTCAGCTGTACGGCGGTAAGATTGATCAATGGTAGCCAATAAATCCGACTCTCTCACTACCGCTGCCCGGATGGTTTTTTTGAGTACCCGTGCTAATTCATCCAGTGCCATCAAGTCAGTAGGGTCTGCCATAGCCAAAAGCACATCATTGGCATTGTTTTCCAAGAGCATGACCCGAAACCGGCGAGCCAAGCTTTCAGGTAATATTTTGACCGTATCGGGGCTTCTTTGATGTCTGGTGATGTCAAGAAATGGGATTTGCAATTGTCTGGACAGAAAATTAAGCAAATCAGTTTCTTTGATGAAATTAAGGTCTATCAGTGTACGGCCTAATTTCCTTCCGGTTTTTTTCTGTTCGGCGAGCGCAGCCAGCAACTGCTCATGGGTAATCACCCGGTTTTGGATCAGCAAATCACCGATACGAATTTTTTTGGTAATTTCCATGGCTGTGTATGCTTAATTAACAGGTTCTAGCAAAATTTTTAGCGCCATCTGGGTGTAGAGTCCAGGGAGTTAAAACGTTGTTGGCTGGCATTAATATCATTTTGCCAGTCGGCATCACCACTGATCAAAGAAGCTTTGAGTAAGATGACCAATTCGGTTTTTTGGCGGGTACCAGTATTAACCCGGAACAGATTGCCTAGAAAAGGAATTCGGGAAAATCCGGTAACGCCTTCTTTATCTTCGTTTGAGTTATCTTGCATTAAGCCACCCAACACAACGATTTGGCCATCTTTGGCCTTGACGATACTATCCGATTCCCTAATAGTGCTGAGTGCAGTAGGCACAACCGATTTGGTGCCGTTGCTATCAATGGTATATTCCCTGTCCTGGCTTTTTACATCGGTAATGGAAGGGTGGATATGTAGCGTGATATCCCCGGCATCGTTGATTTGAGGTGTGACATCCAATGCGATCCCGGAAAAAAACGAGGATAAAATAGGGGCGGGCTGAACAGTACCACCGCTTAAGCCAGTACTTGCTATGCCCGGAGAAACACCGGTAACAAAGGTTTCATCTTTGCCTACTTTAATAATGGCTTGTTGGTTGTTTAACGTCGAAATCCTTGGGCTGGACAGCACATTGGTCTTACCTTGTGACTCAAGAAGGGATACCACGGCAGTAAAATCACCAGCACGGAAGCCTCCGGCACGCGAAGCTAAGGTAAAAATCCTACCTGCGCTAGTAGAGACGGGGTTAACCATTGCAGGTGCAATTTGCAACCCCTCCCTGATAATGCTTTTCCACTCCACACCATCTTGGTGATTATCATTTAGGACGACTTCCAATATTTTCGCTTCAAGTATCACTTGACGGCTAATCTGGTTCTGGGTCGCGTTTAAAAAACCCTCAATCTCACGCAGTTGCACGGGTTTTGCCCGTGCGATCACGACTCCAGATTGCCGATTGATCACTACGCTCGCGTCTTTATCGATAGAAATCAAGGTACGTAATGCGTCCTCTAGCTCTTTCCAAAAATCTGTTTGTGTAGTGGTGGTGATTGAACTACCTGAAGTCCGGTTGCCAATCATATTATTACTGTTGTTACCGGTGCCTCCAGGTTGGTTCATGTTGTATTGAGGCATTACCATTTGATTTTGCTGGTTACCATAACCCTGGGATGAATTCCCAGCCTGTCCCGAAGACACATAGGTATTTGACTTACCTTCTCGCAGTAAATCCAGGCGGTCAATTTTAAATGTTTTAGTTTGTAAGTTAGCGGGATAAATGATGTAACCCATCTCGCTCTTTTTGTAGTCATACCCGTAAACTTTTTGTACTACATCAAGCACCTGCGGCACGGTGACATTTTTTAAATTCAAGGTAATCACCCCCTTTACATCAGGGTGTACAACTATGTTTTCATTGGAGTCCACTACCAATCCCATAAAAAATTCACGGGTATCAACATCATAAACAGAGACATCAAACGGGCGTTTTCCTGTATATCTAGGGTAGGCGGACGGTTGGTTAAGTTCTGGCGTTACTGGTGGCAGCGGTTTCAAGGCGACCGGTTTTGATTTTTCCGAGAAAACCCTGACAACATTGCTGGATATGGGTTGCTTAACATTGGCACAAGAGGTAAGCATGAATGCTAAAGCAATGATCATTAAGTACTTGGGGGGAGTCATTTTGCTTGTCCTTGTCATTTATCGGGTATGGTAAGGGCGCTTTATCAATTGTAAGGTTTTAACAGTACCATTCTGATTAATCGTGACTGAATTTCTACGAATCCTGATAATCCTGATACTTCCTGAAATAGTCTGGCCTTGTTTTGCTTGAATACCGTTGATGGTTATCCACCTGGATTTTTTCGAGATCCAGATTGCCGACAACTTAGGCTCTTCCTGTATTTCAGCAATGCTTGTTTGGGGCGGCAATGAATACGCAGGTTGGGTCGGGTCAGGCAAACCGGCATAACTAAGCTGTGTCATCAAAGCCAAGAAAATTGGGGTTAATAATTTTTTAAACACCAAGCCACCCTTTGTCAAAACTGAGGGTGAAAACTCGGATGGTCACCTCGGCTATCGGATAATTTTTAACCTGGTAATCTAAATTATCCCAGGCTATAGCCCAGGGCAATTCTTCCAACGCCTCAAGATAGTGCACTGTATCAGCGTATGTGCCGGTAAAGGCAATCACCAAGCCGTGTTTATAAATAGGTTGGAATTGTTGCGTTGCAGGTATCAAAGTGCTGACTGGCAATGATTCTAGTTTAATCAAAGTTAATTGATCGTTCTGGCCAAGCATGTCGCCCAAGGCTTTAGCCATTAATTCGGGTGGTACAAACTTCTTATTGGTAAACAAAAGCTGTTCCTGCAGCCGGCTATACTGGGTTTTTAGCTCGGCAAGTTTGTTTTGGTTATTAATGTTGGGATTGATATTGCCGCTTTTTTCAAGCTCTACCCCACTTTGTTTTAAGTTGGACGTTTGGGTATTGAGGCTAATCATTTGTTGGTCGATCAATTTTTTTTTGGCGGTAAGTGACCGGTAAAAAAAGCTGTCCCAGCAACTCCATAAACCCACCAGTATTGTGGCAATAACGATAAATTTTTCGCGGATTGTCAGGCTTTCAAAGCGTTCTTGAATTTTATTGAGCATGATTTTTTTCGTTTTCGGGTTTATCTGAGCTACTCAGCCTAAAATCCATCTGCCCCGGCACTTTGTCAGACTGCTGCATAACCAACTTGGCAAAGGTAAGCCCTTTTAACGCTGGTTTATTTTGCAAGCGCTGTAAGGTTTGGGGAATTTGTTTCGGTTTAAACGTACTGCCCTCAAGCACTATTCCCTCGTCCTGTCCGTTAATATGGATTGCGGTTAACCAAACTTCAGGATTAGGTTGGATTGCGAATGCTTTTAAATAATATGAAAAACCTTTTGACAGTACAGACGACCTTTTGCTGGCAAGCATTTGTATGGCTTGTGCTGCCTCATTAACATTGTTTTGCCATTGTTCAATTTCCTTAACTAACTGGGCATTGGTTTCATGGCTGGAACGTTTGGCTGATAGTTCGTTTAAGTGGGCTTGCTGCTGGTCAAGTAACAATTGGGCTTGTTTCAATTCAGATTCCGTGGTGTTGATATCCCATAACAAATAAGCGCTTATCAATACAAACAAAAGAACCAGAGCACTTAAGGCCATAGCAACCAGCTGAATCCCGGATTGCTGTTGCTGGTGCTTTAGAGTTTCGCCATATAGGTTGACTTGCTGCATCACAAGCTCTCCACTACGTAACGCAAGGTAGTGCCTATGACCGGTGCACAGTGCGACTGGGTCGCATCATCCAGCAAAATATCACAGTCGACAATGGCGGTCAGATCCATGATCCTGGCAGTAATGCCATGCTTACTGTTAAAAATATTCAGCAACTCTTGAGTGTTTTGCGCCAAGGGGATGACTGCAAGCCCGGAAATGGGCGGAATGCCGTAGTAGCTTTCAACATAATCCAGGGAGCGCTGTATTTCCAAAGCCAAGTTATTTTGTTCAGTGCTGTACTGGCTTTCATCGTCAGTGTTGAAAGCAGCCAAACCAATCTCACGAAAGCCTATGTCGAAATTGCGCGACAGATAAATAGTACCCTCTTTTTGGATAAGGATAGTCCCCGTTGATTCTTGCAGGTACAGGACGGCAACCCCGCGTTTATTCTCTGGAAGCAGCACCGCCAAATTGCGCAATACGGTTTCCTGGATTTCGATCACTTTGAGTTGTAAACCAGCTTGCTTAGATTTGTCCGCCAAACCCTTAATCAAATCATTAGAACTTGCAATGACCTCAAGCATTTTGCTGCTGTTTGCACGCATTGAGGTAGGAGAATAATAATAATCAATGGTTGCCTTATCGACGGGAAAATCGATGAGGTCAGAAATTTTCCAACGGATAGCTTCGTTCATTTCATTTTCAGGCACTGCTGGCGCTTCGATATTTACTCTACGATAATCATCGGCTGTAAGCACCAAATGGCAGTCATATTCATCAAGGTTATGGCGGATAACAAGTTGACGTAGGACTGAAAGTTGTTCGGCGCTGTTCAAGGTTGGAATGTACTCGCAAAGATCAAGCCTTAACTTGTTATTACCTGTGTATGCAGCACATGCAACCGCGATGCCTTGTGGGAGACAACTAATCCCTACAATGCCTTTGTTTTGTTTTTTTTTGCCGAATAGCTTTTGTAGCAGCAAAGCACCAATCCAGATAGTTTTAGTATTGGAATTTAGTTTAGCTAAAAATGCAGCTTTTTTATGAAATTCTTACAAAAAAACCTTAATTAAAGAATAGTTAGAAACTATTTTTGATAAAGAATATCAAGAGCATTTAAAAATAGAAAAGGAAGCGGCCTACTGCTATAAGTTTTGATCTTGCCCTGCTTTAGCGGACACTCAGCTCATAGAGAAATCTCTAAATCCGAGGACAACAATGGCAACCAAAAAAAAAGTTTACCCAGTATGGCATTGGTTACGCCCTTGTTCTTTGGCGCGGTACAGTGCTTGATCTGCCCTTTTGAAGGCGTCTTCATGAGTATCACCTTTAAGAAATTGCGTTATCCCACAAGAAACTGAAATAGAAAAAGTTAACTCATTTATTTCTAAACGATTCAGCTCAATCAAAACACGCAATTTTTCAGCCATTTTAAGTGCAGAGTGCTTGTTTGTATGCGGTAGCAGCATAACAAACTCTTCGCCACCAAAACGAGCAATAAAGTCCGCTTTTCTAATGCTTTTAGAAAATAAATTAGCGACATGTTCTAAGACTTTATCACCAGTTTGGTGACCATACTGGTCGTTAACTTTTTTGAAAAAATCAATATCCCATACAACTAAACAAAGTGGGGTGTGGTAACGCTGCCACCGAGCTATTTCCATCTTCATACGTTCATCGTATGCCAAACGATTCGGCAAGTCTGTCAAAGTATCACGTTGTGCATTCGTATTAGCGGTAATAAGCTTTGATTGAAGTTCACTTGACTCTAACTCCATCGCTTTAATTTTTTGACTTAATTCGTCTAACTGATTCTGATATGTTTCCCGTTGGATAGCTTCTTTTTGTTTGTGTTCTTGAATTTCCTTTGCAATTTTTTCGATATGCGATGATATAACTTGTTTCAATGGCTCCAGCTGAGTTGCGTTGGTAGATCGGTTCTGTAAATCGTTCATTTGCTCTGACACTGATTCGTCGAGTTTACTTCGATTCAGACTTGCATCTATTAAGGCAATACTTGATTCGGTTACCGTGACGCCTAACGCATTAAGTTGCTTAGTAATATGATTTAAAAACTTGTCTATTTCCTCTTCTTTTGATTGGCTTTTAGAGTTAATTTCGATTAAAAACGAAGTCACACCATCAAAAACATGTTCGAGAAAATCTGTTTCTTCGTGTTGTTCGAGTTGCTGCTTTAATAGCGCCGCTTTATCGTTAAATCCTTCGGGTATTTCAACTTCATTGAGTAACTTAGCTAATTTAGAACTAACTAAAGTTGAAACATACGATTGCTGAAGTGATTGAGGTTGAGGGTGGTCTTGATTAGCTAATAATTCAGTAATCGTAGAAAACAGTTGTGCTGTATCGTCACTAGGCTGATAAGCTTTTTGAAGTAAATTCAAAGCCTGATGCTGTTTTTCCGAGTTGTATCTCTGACGTAAAAAGTCAAAAAGTAATACTCCGTCACGATCAACATCCTGTTTATTTGAGGTTCCGACATCTATTCGAGTAAGTGAAGATGTCAGGTTTTCAAGATCATTTTTAAGCTTAGGGTAATCGACACCCTTTTTTATATGTTCACGAATGCTTTGAAGATGAGGTTCAAGTTCTGGATCAATTCCTGAGGCTAAAACAGAAAGTCGGGCTATCGTTTTACAGAGTAGCTCCTGGTTTTCCTTATTTTTTTTCCCTATGCCTTCTTGCTCATCAAGCAGAACTAGATACTTATTTTTCCATTTATCATTTTCAGCTTCGTTATTCTTTTCAGGAAGTTTGCTGAAGAAACCCATCGAATATACCTCATTCAGTAGCACTAAAATAAAAGATGTTACGATGGTAAATATAGTCGTTCAAAATAATTTATCCGAAATAGCATGTTAATAACGTTTTGCAGAAGGGAAAAATATAAAAACTATACTATCGAAAGCGAAATGACTGTTGAAGTTATTTAAGCATTTGAAAATTTTTAGACATCAAAATACAGGCATCTAACTAAAACCTTGTATTTATTCTTCAGAGCCAAAACATTTAGGATAATCGATACAAACCTCGCATGAAGGCGCACGGCATAGATACAAGCCTTCTGCTTCGCAAAGCTGTTTATACAAAAATTTTTTCCATTTCATGTCTTTGTCATTCTTTGCCGCCAATTCGGGAAAATTGTAGTGCAGCATCGCACTCAACTGCGGGCGCGACCACAGGCCTAAATCCTGCCATAAATGATCGCTGCCCAAACAACCAGCAACAATTATTGCAATCATCCAGTCTATTTCAACTGTCTCAGGCCTAGCGTAATGCTTTAGCAGATTAACCAGATCAGCTTTTTCCAGCATACGGCTAAAATCCAATTTGCTGCCTGATAGCGCTTGTTCCGGCAATTTACATTCTGGAAAAAAATGTTTGTTCAACGCATAAAACTGCCCTTCTTCCAACCCAAGATAATCAGGCAACACACTCTGTCCAGCCGACCAACTGGCTATTATATAAGCCAGCCAGTTACGGTTTGGGGTTGTTGATGACTCCGGTTTGATCCTGTTGTAGATCTGTTCCCGATCATCCTGAAGTTGCGGAGCAACCAACATGCTTAATATTCGACCAAAATATCTTCATCCCTGACAATCATCTGGCAAGCCAAGCGCCAAGGCGAAGGTAGATCATCCACAATCATTCTTTCCATTTCTTCTTTGCTGATTTTGCCGCTAACACGCAGCACTTCTTTTTCTTTTTCAGTTAATGGCCCACCCATGCGTTGATGTTTTTGGTCAACACTACTGACCTTAACTAAACAAGTGCCACATTCCCCATCCTGGCATTCGTAGTTGATGGGGATTTTGTTTTCCCGTGCCAGTTTGAGTAAAGATTCTGTATGACTGCCTGCGACAGCATAAACGGTTTTATCTCGGTATTCGGGATTTGAAAAAGTAACTAAAGCCATGATTGACTCCTTATAAAATGAGTTATAGGTAATTTAAAATCTGCACTTAAACAGGCCTGATGCTAATTTCTCCGCCCAACACCTGCGCTTGGCAAGCAAGACGGTTATGTTTGCCTGCCATATTTTCACGCAGGACTTTATCTTCCAAGACAGAAGGTTCGGTCAGGTTGTTCCAACCCGAAGTGACCTTGGTAATACAGGTACCGCATTCGCCTTCACGGCAACCGTAAACAATACCCGAACCCACTTTTTCGGAAATTTCGATCAGTCGGGTTCCTGCAGGTGCGTTGACCGTAACATTTATGTCTTCAAAGGTAATTGATGCTTTTGGCATTGCTATTCTCCTAATGTTAAAAAAAAACTATTAAGCAAGATCGGCCATATCAATCACTTTGGGTTGCCTTAAACCCATTAGTTCTTGCGCCAATTCATGCCCGAATTCTCGGCAGATGATGATTTCTTCATCGGTCGGAATTAACTTCAGACGTAATCCCGGAATGGGGACACGTAATTTGAGACCACGTAACCGGTCTTCAACCATTTTCACAGCTTCTCCAGTCCAGCCATAAGAGCCGAAAACGCCCCCAAGCTTAGACTTGAGGTTGATGACGACCAGCGAGGACAATAAATCCCACACCGGCTTTACCGCATCACCATTGATAGTCGGTGTACCAAACAAGATGCCATCCGCACCTTCTATTAAATCCACGAACGGTGCGATTTCACTCCCTTCCAAATCATATAAGGACACCCGGACATGTTCTACGCCCATTGCACCTTCATAAATGGCTTCAGCCATCCGCCGGGTGCTGCCGTATGAGCTAATGTAAAAAATCAACAAGGTTTTTTCGCCAGTACTGATTTCGCTGTGTAACGGCGAAAGGGATAATTCCCGATAACGTTTAACATACCGTTGGGGTTGGTCGCGCAATAAAGGGCCATGGGCGGGTGCGATTTTATTGAGCGGCAATAATGGTTCGATTAAATCGAGCGCACGATTCACATAGTCCTTAAATGGCCGCATGATGTGGGCATAGTAATATTCAAACGAGAAGCGGAAATCACCGACTTCATCATTGAACAACCGCGTATCGCAATAATGGCAACCAAATACATCACCCGAAAATAAGGTTTTTTCTTCTTCTAAATAGGTGCATTGGGTGTCTGGCCAATGCAAATAGGGCGTGTGCAAAAACGCGAGGGTGCGGTCACCTAACGATACTTTGTCACCCGTCAGAACCGGGGTAAACTTAAAGTCATCCTGTTTTAACAAGGCTTTAAGCATCGATTGCGCTTTCTGCGATATGTAAAGCTGCGCTTGTGGTGCGCGGCGCATCAGTTCCGGCAACGCACCAGTATGGTCGGGCTCCAGATGGTTCAGGACGATCACTTTAATTTCGTCATACCGCGCAACCGTCTCCAAACGGGCAAAAAAATCATCAGCAAAATTTTCTTTGACGGTGTCAACAATGGCAACGCCTTCGCTGCCTCTCACCACATAGGCATTGTAACTTGTGCCATTGGCGGTCTTTAAAATGATGTCAAAGTTACGTAGTGTCGGGTCAAGCGCACCTACCCAGTGGACGCGATCAGATAGGCTTACCGCCTGCGGTACGCCATCAATGGTTAATACAGGCGGTTTACTCATGGCCGCAACTTGCTTGCGCAAGCGTCTTAGGACAGGTTTCCAAATCAGTCGTGCCTGTGATTTCTTCTAAACCGATCCAATTGGCCACCACTTCTTGGTCAAATCCAACCATAAAGCTATCGCCGACTTTCATTAAGGGGCGACGGATTAGCAAGGGATTTGCCACCATCAGCACAATCGCTTCTTGCTTAGTCAGCTTATCGGGTTCAACTTCACCCTGTTTGATTGCAGGTGCGCTGACATTGAACCAATCCCGCACTGGCAATGCGCCGAAAAATGGGCGTAAGTGTTCTGGTTGCCAGTTTTCAGTTAATAAATTTTTTGCTATAACCTGATGTCCGGCTGCTGCTAACAGTTTTTTCTGCTTGGTGTTGTTAACACACCCTGGCTTTTCGTAGAAATAGACCGTTGCCATTGCCGTTAGTCTGTTAATGCGACTGTAACTCAGCCATGGCTTCGGCCATTTTTTCTGGCGGAATACCGGTTAACGAACCAGGCGGATTAATCGCCTCGCCCAGTGAGTTCAATATCGCACCTTCTATCGGGCAAATACTGGCGCATTGAAAATCAGGGAAGTCCCCTTCGCATTCGGTACATTTTTTAGGGTCAACCAAAAAATGCGGTTTGGCTTCGTAAATGGCATTACTGGGACAAACCGGTTCGCACGCAAAACAATTAACGCAAAACTCAACAATTTTTACTGCCATAACAAACTCCTAATTCTTATCGTTCCCACGAATTAGCGTGAGTACGGATAAATCGCGACAGATAACGAAGCGCAGATGGGTTAGTTACGTTAGCCCAAGCTACGCAATTCGCTTGTTATGCACTTGCCCTAGCTGCTTCAGGTGTTGTATCCAACTTACCCGCTGATGCCATTTCCTTGTAAACTGCCATGACTGCTTCTTCAATAGGTTCCATGGCATGTTCGCCATTTGGCATGATCCCAGCGTTTTCCAGCATTTCCCAAGGTTCATAACCGACTTTGGAACATAACACCGCCTCACAACCTGCCAAAGCACGGACAGTCACTTGCAACACGCTTTCACCATCACCACAAGACGTGTCACCGCCACAATATTGATCGGCTTTACGATGGCTGATAAAACGCACACCGTCTGGCGAGGCCTCATAAATCAGGAATTCTTTGGCATGTCCAAAATGCACATTGATAACACCCTGCCCACTGGTTGCGACTGCCATCAACACCGGACGAGTCGCAAGCTTGGGTTCGGCTTTATGCTGTGCAGCTTTCGTGGTTTTTTCCAACCGCTTGCTGTCCATTTCTTCCTGAATGGCTTGATGGATTACTTTGCGTTTTTCCATTGCCGCCTGATAATCGATTTCCATATCTTCGATCTTGTCCAAGGTAAACTCATCACCTCGGTCTTCGCCTAACATGCCCACCGCATCGGCGCGGCATTGGCGGCAATGGCGCATCATGTTCATATCGCCGGAACAGCTATCTTGTAGATCTTGCAATTCATCTGGCGTTGGGCCGCGTTGTCCCATCACACCGTAGAAAGTGCCATGCTCGGCTTCGGCAATCAGCGGCATCACGTTATGCAAAAATGCACCTTTTGATTTGACTACCTTACTAACTTCCGCCAAATGCTGGTCATTTACGCCGGGAATCATCACCGAATTGACCTTTACCAAAATGCCTTTGGCAATAAGCATCTCTAGACCTTTTTGCTGTTGTTCAATCAGGATTTTTGCGCCTTTTTTGCCTTTAATGCGTTTGTTTTTCCAGAAAATCCACGGATAAATCTTCGCACCGATTTCGGGGTCTACACAATTAATGGTGATGGTGACATGATCGATATTGTGCTTGGATAACTCTTCAACTGCATCCGGCAGAGCCAAACCATTCGTGGATACGCATAACTTAATATCCGGTGCTTCTTCGCTCAAACGTCTGAATGTTTCAAACGTACGTTCGGGATTAGCTAACGGATCACCGGGGCCTGCGATACCTAACACGGTCATTTGCGGGATATTCGCCGCGACCGCCATCGTCTTCTTAACGGCTTGATCGGGCGTGAGTAACTCAGAAACCACACCGGGACGCGATTCATTGGCGCAATCGTACTTACGGTTACAGTAATGGCATTGGATATTACAGGCCGGCGCAACGGCAACGTGCATCCGGGCAAAATAATGGTGGGCATCTTCCGAATAACAGGGATGGTTCTGCACTTTTTCCCGAATCGAATCCGGCAGCGAGTCCATCTGATTATCGGTGGTACCGCAGGAGCTTGCAGAACAGCCGCCTTTTGCTGCGGGGGCGTCGTTTAATACTGGCAATTGCATCGGATTGACCTCGTAAGTTGCATTTACCAAAAGTAAAAGCACAGGCTATGCCAACGTAATTATTTAATTTTAACTTATTGTTTTATATATTTATTGTTTTTATAGGTAAGTGCAGTTGTTGCAAACGTGTTGTAAACGCAACAGTCAATTTTTTGAGTTTTGTAATGAATAGAACAATAGATTTAACTCTCTGTACATGACAAAAATGCACCATGTCATTTCGACCAACGGGAGAAATCTTAAATTTCTGTGGCTTAAGATTTCTCCCGTTGGTCGAAATGACAATGATTCATACGACATAATGGTTTCAGTTTTTTTGTCATCTAGAAGACTTAATTATAAAAATATCTGGAATCTGATTCCTTGTTGACAAACCCTCAATGCACTCATAATATGCTGTCGTAATGCATTCATATATCTGAAGGAGTTAAAATGAGCAACCTGTCTATTCGCGGGATCGACCAAGATTTAGCGATAACACTTAAACAACAAGCACAAGAAAGTGGCAAGAGTGTCAATCAATTAGTGCTTGATGTATTGAAAGAACATACAGGCCTCCACAAAAAGAAATTTTTCACCCAGGAATACCATGATTTAGATTTTCTGTTTGGCCAGTGGACGGATAGCGAATTTAATAAGATTCAGGCGAAAATTGACAGTGAATCGCAGATAGATGAAGAGCTTTGGAAATGAAAGCCTTATTGATTGATACCAATATCTACTCTTATGCCATGCGAGGCGATGCCGAAATAATCAAAAACCTTCAACAAGTCGCCCATATCGGCATAAGCGCAATTTCAATTGGTGAATTGCTTTCCGGTTTCAAGGCAGGAAACAAAGAAAAAACCAACCGCCAGGAACTCAACCAGTTCCTTGATTCGCCTAGAGTCACGTTATACGGAATTGACGAGGGGACAGCCGAGTTTTATTGTTTGATTCTCGACCAACTAAAAAATAATGGCACGCCAATCCCTACCAATGACATCTGGATTGCCGCAGTGGCTTTTCAACACGGCATGCCAATTTATACAAAAGACCAGCATTTCAACAAGATTAAGGGGTTGCTGCTTTGGTGAGTTTTTGGTTAGGCAGGTCTCAACCCGCCCTACCGTGCTGAGCATCCGGGGTCGATAAGGAAAGTTTAGTTTTAGGTTTATTGGACTATAATTGGGGCATAGAGCTATGGCGTTAGTAGGATATTGCAAGTTGTAGGTGTACTTGTGTTTATGCCCATTGGGTAAACCCCCAACATAAAGCTAACAAATCATTGATTGTTGAGGTTCGTACCTAACCCAACCTACCGAGCTATAATTTAATCGAACATTGAAGATAACCTACAAAAATGACCACCATCGAATACAGTCTTTTTCGCGCCAAGTTTGTAAGATCAATTCAAACCTCGTTATTCGATCATATCAAGCTAACACCGGAAGACTTGTTTCTTAAAAGTTTGAATGAAAGACCATCCGGTGAGCTACGTAAAGGTAATACCTGGCATATTGGCAATATCGAAAACTTTTCTAATTCTACTGGTTATTTTGCTATCGGGCGAATAACCAAATCTACTATAGAAAAATTTGACGATATATCCGGTAATTTTATTCAAGAAAATGTTGAAGAAGGGCCTTATACCCATTGTGTCTTCAACGCTCAAATGGGAATAGTTGGAATTGCTAAAAAAACAAGTTTAGCTCCTACCTCTACAAGTATTGCAAGACGTATTGAAGATTTGCTTTCTCAAACATTAGTTATTAGTGAAAATCATATTAGGGTAGAAATACAACCTATACCTGATCCTGAAGGATTCTTGAAAATGCTAGCTTCTGCATATCAAGTTTCCAGTTTTACCGCATGGTTTCGAGGCCCGAATCCATTTGATGCTGATGCACATTTTCAAAAGCCTTTATCTGTTTATTTATCTTCCGCAAATGGTGAATTAGGTAAAGCGCAGATTCAAGGCACTGACCTAAATAGAAAAGTTATTCAAGATGTTACTAGAAGCACAGCAGCTACTGGAAATAAAGCGTCAGCAAGAATCAAAAAAACACAGTCTCAAAAAAGCACCACGATCAATCTCAAAGGCGACCCCGTTAAGCGTCGTTATGATGTTGAAGATCATCAGCCAAATAAGGTTTTAGACGATCTGACAAATCTATACCATCGAGTAAGAAACGATGAAACAAATTGAGATTAATACCATTGAAGATCTCATTGGAAAGATGAATGACTTGCCTAACAATTTTATCTATCGTGGGCACGCTAATGCCGATTGGGATTTAAAGTCTTCTTTGGAAAGAGTCATTGGTTCGAATTGGTCTGTAGAGAAAGCAAAGAAATTTGAAGAGTTTTCATTGCTCCAGTTTCAGCCTAAGTTTCATCTGTATGACAATGAAAACGTTATTCCTAGTTCTAAATTAGCATGGCTTGCAATAATGCAACATTATGGTGTTCCTACGCGTCTTTTAGACTTTACAGAAAGTCCTTATGTTGCGCTCTATTTCGCCTTGGAAGCCTATGATCCCCAGTCGGATAAGGATTTTGCGATATTTGCGCTTGATTACACAGAAATAATGAATTGCTCAATTAATCATATTAAATCTAAAGATGAAGCCTTTAAGGAATCACGTTCTTCTGTTTATGAAAAGCAAGATGAAATATTTGAGACGATAGTTGATCGTTTTGCTTATGAAATTGTTTGGATTGCAGAACCAAAACAACTAAATGCAAGATTGGATCGACAGGCGGGTTCATTCTTATTGTCTGGTAATCGTGGTTTAAGAATTCAGGAAGTGCTTGATTCAAAACCATACAAAAATGTAGCCATGAACAAATATACGATACATAAATCTCTTTACGAACAAATTTTTGCTCTACTCCGAAAAATGAATATTACCAGTAAAAGTCTCTATGGTGATCTTGATGGGCTTGCGCGTTCAATTCGTATGCAAATGCAAGTTTTTTCGGTTTAGTCCGCTAGATTGGGGGCGATTCAGGAATGAATCGGGGTGATCGAGGGGCAGGAAGCCCCTTCGATCTCCTCCCGTCGAAAACGAGACGCGCAGGATGAAGCAGCATCCGGGGGTCGTTTCTTTTGGATACTTTTCTTTGGACAAGCAAAGAAAAGTATCTCGCCTTCGGGTGCGAGAACCCGATTAAAATCAATCGTCGCGTTAGCGACACAAAAAAACCCCCTCACCCTACCCTCTCCCACAAGGGGAGAGGAATACTGTAGTAAGTAATCCATATAAAACTAAACTTCCGAACCCTCTATCTCCGCCAAAAACTCAACAACCCAACCCTCAACCCGCGGCAGACACTTATTTAGCGAAGCCCGCTTTTCAGGAATAGCAAAATAATCCGGTTCATGAAGGTAGGGATTTGTGATTCTGCCAACATCAATGGCATCATGACTGAGATCGACAATACGTCCACCGATGATGTTGTATTGATGTTCAAAATGACCGTATATCGCGCCACCGAAAACCTGGTTCATGAACAAGCTTCCGTATTTGCACGATCCGGAAAGGTCGGTGGGAGGTAGCAAGCCTCGAGCTTTAGCCTGATCGCACCATTTACGGAACACAAAGATTTTGGCTTGTGCAAAACGCTCGTAGGAATAGGCAATTTGCGGCTTCCGGTTTACTGTCCAATCTGTCATTGTAAGGGCCTAGGTAAATCAAAGATCGGCCCTCCATGATGGATGGGAGGGAGGGAGGGAGGGGTTACTAGAATTTCAATTCGTCTGAAGTAGGATTGTTTCAATAGAAGAGTCTCAAGCCACATCATGATACCAGTCCAAAAGTTCTTCACCACCCCAGTTTTCAGCATCGGCGGGGATGGTTTCATCGGTTTCGTAGAGCGTCATTTGCCCAGCTTGGGGGTTGGCCACTAATAAGCTTTCTGCATAGTCTATTGAGCAGCCTTGTTTGCCAGTTGCATCGGTCAGCCATTCTGCCGCCATAGCAATGGCTTCTTCCTCGGTTTCACCAAAGCCGAAGACGGCATAGTCGTGTTGTACGTATAAGATGGTCATTGTTGCTCCAAATTTTTTAAGAAATCTCTGCACAAGTTGATTTCATTCATGGTTCGATAAGCTCACCACGAACGGAATCAACACAAACCGTTCGTCCTGAGCTTGTCGAAGGACTATCAGGCATTCCTTAAATTTGCTTCATGGTTATATCCAAAGTCAAAATACGATACGCAATTTGCCTCGGCGTCATATTTAACAACCGGGCAGCTTTCGCTTGGACCCAACCGCTTTGTTCTAAGGCAGCAATAACGCGTTCCCGGTCATCCATATTTTCATCATTAAAATCAATCGTGGGTACTTTTTGCATTTGATAACTAATGCCGATGCCGATTTCATCTTCCAGACCAGTATTGACCATGACATCCCGGTCAATGATACCGTTTTTACTCATGATGGCAGCGCGTTCCAAGCGGTTTGCCAGTTCGCGGACGTTGCCCGGCCAGTTATGTTTCATGAGTATACGGATGGCGCTATCCTTGATTTCTAAAGGCCGCCCACCTTGCTGATCGGAAATCCTGTCGAGCAAAAATTCAGATAACTGAGGAATATCTTCCGCCCTATCACGCAAGGTTGGCATTTGGATTGGCATCACATTAAGCCGATAATACAAATCTTCCCTGAATTTACCTTCGGTGACTTCTTCTTCAAGGTTACGGTTAGTTGCGGCAATGATGCGGACATTGACTTTTATGGTTTGCGTTCCACCCACGCGCTCAAATTCTCCTTCCTGCAATACACGCAGCAATTTGGCCTGGAACGAGGCGGAAATTTCACCGATTTCATCGAGAAACAATGTGCCGTTATCGGCCAGTTCAAAACGGCCTTTGCGTTGATTGATAGCGCCACTAAACGAGCCTTTTTCATGACCGAATAATTCAGACTCCAATAAGGTATCGGGTAAGGCCGCGCAATTCAGTTTCAAAAAAGGGCCGTTGGCACAACCCGAGTTAAAGTGAATAGCATTGGCAACGACTTCTTTACCCGTGCCTGATTCACCGCGAATTAATACCGTGGTATTCCATTTAGCCACCTGACGGATCAAATCGAACACACGTAGCATCGGTGGCGAATGACCAATAATATTTTCAAAGCTGTAGTTTTTGATCAACGCCTGTTTGAGCTGGTCGCGTTCGCTTTGGAGGTGGCGCTGTTTACGTTCGATTAGTCGCAACATCTTGACGCTTTGCGCAATCAGGTTGGCAATCATTTCCATGAACCGGGCACGTTCACCTAAAAACTGGTTACTATCTGGTTGGGCGGCAAGCACACCGATGGTATCGCCTTCTTCAATATAAATAGGTGAGCCAATAAAAGGCAATTCAGGATCGTATAAGCCTAATCGATCTAAAAAACGTGGCTCCTCAGATACCTTATCAACCACTATAGTACTGCCTTCATCTAAGATGGCTCCCATCAGGCCTTCGCCTGGGTTGTACCTGACTGGCTCGCTAAACTTACTGGCACCATTAGTATGTAAGACACTCAAAATCATGCTCTTACTTTCAATTTCACGCAGCGTTATCATGCCTGAGTGCATGCCAGACCGCTTATGCAGTATTTCCAAAATAGCCTGAAGTTTCGCCTGCAAATCGTGGGTGCTGTTTAAGACCTGGCTGATGATGTACAACGTATCAAGTTCAGCTTCGATGAGTTGCGTACGCTCAGACATGACCATTACTCCTTCGATACGTGTCTACGCAATGGGAAACTGATTTTAAATCGGCATCCCTGGTCAACACTTGGATCAATTTCAATAAACCCCTGATGCTGAATAACAATTTCCTTAGCCATAACGAGACCCATACCCGCCTGATTACCACCTTTAGAGCGAGTGCTATAAAAAGGCTCGAATACTTTTGCGCGTTTTTCAACGGGGATACCAGGGCCGCTGTCTTCAATGCTGACATAGATCAGGTCGGCATCCTGGTCCGTTGTAATCTTAAGTTGTTGATTTTGTGAATCGGCCCCTCTGAGGGCTTCTATAGCATTATCAATCAATTGCTTAAATAACATGCGCAGTCGATTTTCAGATCCGAGCATCTTAGGCAACGATGAACTTGGTATCCAATGCACATCTATCCCATTGCTCCAAAGCCGCTGGTGGCTTAGCAACAGGACTTCATGCAGAATTTGATTCAAGTTAATAGGAATAAGGGCTGTTTGCAGTATTTCAGGTATGCATTTTTGCATGGTTGCTACGGCTTCTTCACCAGACTGCTGGATCTCCTGCAAAATTTGTAACAGGCCAGCGTTTTGGTCATCCCGTTTATGCCGTAAAATTTGTTCTGCCGCCCTAATTTGGTTCATAGGGAGATGAATTTGGTGCATTGCGCCCAGCAATGTCTCCCTGATACTGCGTACCCGTTCATCTTCAGCCATCATGGCTTTTAAGGTTTGTATGTGCAGTTCTTCAATATGCTTGCGTTGCCGCGTAACGTCCGTTATCGTTAAAATAAGGTATCGCTTTGAGGTATTTTCAAAAAATGCATCGACATTGACTTCATTCTCAATAAACCAGTTTCCCGCACAAGAAAACCAGAGCGTATGCTGTCCACCTTTCGTTTCTACTTTATATTCACGGTTATTAAAGCCCTGCTCTTTCGCTTGCAATTCAGTCCATAAATCACCCATTTCATCCCTGAGTAACTGTAAGAAATAATGGGCAGGCTCGCCTTTATCCAGATCGCTAACTAGCGCCTTGTAATTATGGTTATCCAGAATCACCCGGTCTTCGTTATCGATAACCACCATGGCAATCGGAGATGAATTGAGCACTGATTCTATGAGTAATTTTTGGTTACATATCTTTTTTTCAGACTCATAGGGCTGGGTTATATCCCTGTGCATACCGATGTAATGGCTGATTTTGCCTTGGTTGTTTAATATGGGTGCAATGGTTAATTCAGCGAGATAACGATGTCCTAATTTATGACGGTTACATAATTTGCCATACCATACTTTTTTCCTGCTAATAGTCTTCCATAGACTGTGATAAACATCCCTTGGCGTATGTTTGTCTGATAATAACGACTCGTTTTGACCCAAAATATCATCCGGCTGATATCCAGTAACCCGGGTAAACTCCTCGTTAACATAAAGGATTTTAGCTTTCTTGTCGGTAATAGAAATAGCAATTGGCACTTGCTCAACCGTTTCAACAAACAGGTTGTACGGGACTTTGCCGTAGGTATCTTTGGCTTCGTTTTCAAAAATCCCAGGTACAAGCTCGTCAATAACACTCGTCACACTGGTATGCGTTTGTAAAAAATGCAGTGAATTTTTTTTCATGGCTAATAGCTAACAATTGCGGCGTATTTAAGTATTATTAAGCAATTTATAAGCCAAAAACCAATCATCCTATCAAGACAGGGATTTTCACAAATTTTTTAAAGACCTCAAACAATCGTGATGTATGAAGTGAATACATCTGGAATTGTAAGGTTTGTGACACAGTAGAATTTATCAAAATTAGTATTGTGTTGAATGCAACAGGAGTATTCCCCAATTTAAGTGTGATTTTGCGTTAAATAAGCTGAATAACTCCGATCTAAGCCGTTTTTTATTAGATTGGCATAATTGATGCTGTAATTTTGTAAAGCACTTCTAACAGTTGGTTATTAGTCATAAGTCCGCCTGGGAAAAATACCGTGAGTGAATATCTTCTGCTCTTATTAGGCACAGCTCTGGTCAATAACGTAGTCCTGGTGAAATTTTTGGGACTGTGTCCCTTTATGGGCGTTTCTAAAAAGCTGGACTCCGCATTAAGTATGGGGTTGGCTACCACGTTTGTTTTAACGTTGGCGGCAATGACCAGTTGGTTGCTGGAGTATTTCATTCTGGCACCTTTACATATTCAGTTTTTAAGGATTCTTGCCTTTATTCTGGTGATTGCTGCGGTGGTGCAGTTTACTGAAATGGTGGTGCATAAAACCAGTCCGGTTTTGTATCAAATCTTGGGTATTTTCTTACCGCTTATCACCACCAATTGTGCGGTTTTAGGTGTGGCTTTATTAAATGTGCAAGAGCAATACGGGTTTATGCAAAGCATGATTTTCGGTTTTGGTTCCGCTATTGGTTTTACTTTGGTGATGGTCTTGTTTGCTGGATTGCGTGAGCGTCTGGCATTAATGGCAGTCCCAGTTTTATTTGCCGGAACCCCGATTGCCTTTATAACAGCTGGCATTTTATCGCTGGCATTTATGGGGTTTGCCGGACTGTATAGCAAATAGTGACAGGAAAGAATCTATGTATGTAATATCAGCGATTTTCAGTTTAACCTTACTGGGCTTATTTTTAGGATTCTTGCTGGCCATTGCTGGAAAATATTTAAAAGTTGAAAGCAGCCCTATTGTTGACGAACTGGAATCTTTGTTACCTGGCTCGCAGTGTGGACAATGCGGCTTTCCTGGTTGTAGGCCAGCCGCAGAAGCATTAGCTGAAGGGAAAGCACCCGCCACGATTTGCCCTCCGGGTGGCAGCGCCTTGGCAAATCAAATTGCGGCATTATTAGGTTTGGATCTGGATTTAAGCGAAGTCAAAGAACCTGAGTTATTGGTAGCCCGGGTCAGCGAAGCAACCTGCACGGGTTGCACCCGCTGCTTTAAAGTTTGTCCCACCGATGCCATTATCGGCGCACCAAAGCAAATCCATGTGGTTGTTGCCGATGCCTGTATCGCTTGCAAGAAGTGCGTAGACGTATGCCCAACCGAATGCTTGCAAATGCACCCGATTGAAGTCACGTTACGCAGTTGGCGATGGGCTAAACCCGTACTGCCTGAAACAGGTAACGCTGTATGCTAAGTTTCTTCAAGAAACCCCTTATCCGTGGTGGTGTCCATGCCGAAGAACACAAAGCAAACACCGCAACACAGGCTATCGTTTATAACTTCCCATTACCTAAAAAATTATATATCCCATTACAACAACATGTCGGTAAGCCCGCAGAACCGTTAATCAAGGTCGGCGAAAAAGTCTTAAAAGGCCAGTTATTGGCTTACAGCCAGGGAGTGATTTCCGCGCCAGTCCATGCGCCGAGTTCGGGCATTATATTTGATGTGAATGACTATCCTGCACCACATCCGTCAGCATTGCCGATCCGAATGATCGTGCTTGAAACGGATAGCAAAGATAAGTGGATTACCACGGAAGTTCCCATTGATCCCTTCCGGTTAGAGCCTGAAGATATAAGTTTGCGGGTGGGTGCAGCCGGTATAGTTGGCTTAGGCGGTGCTACTTTTCCTACCGCCGTCAAGCTGAACATGGGGCGTGACAACCATGTGGATACCCTAATTATTAACGGCTCAGAATGCGAGCCGTACCTGTGTTGTGATGACAGGTTGATGCAGGAACGCGCCGAAGAAATTATCGATGGTGTGCGCTTAATGTTGCATGGCATGAGGACTGAAAATGCTGTAGTCGCTATTGAAGACAACAAGCCGCAAGCCTTCCTTGCCATGCAAAATGCTGCATTGCCTTACCCCATTATTCAAGTTGTTCAGATTCCTACTCGTTATCCAATGGGTTGGGACCGGCAGTTGATACGCTATGTCACAGGCAAAGAAGTACCGGTGGGCTGCCGATCATCCGAAATCGGTGTGACCATTCACAATGTCGGTACTGCTCATGCTGTCCACAAAGCCATCCGTCATGGACAACCTTTAGTGAGCCGTGTCATCACTGTTGCCGGGGGTGCTGTAAAACGTCCCATGAATATAGAAGTTCCTTTAGGCACTTTAATATCGGAACTGTTTAACTTTTGTGAAGTGAATACAGAGACAACCGCAAGAATTGTGATGGGCGGCCCGATGATGGGCGAATCCTTACCGCACTCTGGCTTGCCTACGGTTAAAGCCACCAGCGGTATTTTGGCGCTCACTGCCAGTGAACTTAAAAACACCGAAGAACAACCCTGTATCCGCTGTGCAGCCTGTGTTAGTGTGTGTCCTGCTGGATTGCGGCCTTTGGATATGGCAAATAATATCCGCGTCAACCAACTGGAAACAGCAGTTGATATTGGCTTAAAAGACTGCATCAGTTGTGGTTGCTGTTCCTATATCTGCCCTTCCAATATCCCTTTGGTGCAGTATTTTAAATATGCTTCGGGCGAAGTGATGGCTCGGCAACAAGCGCAACATAAAGCCGAACAAAACAAACGTTTGATGGACGCGCGCAATGCCCGTATGGAACGGATTGCCCAGCAACAGCGCGAAGAAGAGCAAGCCAGGCTTGCCGCCAAAGCAGAACGTGAGCGGTTAAAAACTGCCGAGCAAGAGATAGTCGCATGATTACACACCTCAAGCCAGCAAGTGGCGCACATGTCGGTGCTAAGGCCAGTGTCAGCTTTGTGATGTGGCAAGTCATGTTGGCATTGTTACCTGCAACTGTGTTTGGTATCTGGTGTTTCGGTTGGCCCGCGTTAAACCTGTTTATTATCACCGTATCATCAGCGGTACTATTTGAAGTCATCTGTATGCGCATGGCAGGGCGAGTTGCCAAACCCGTCATTATGGATGGCTCCGCACTATTGACAGGATGGCTGCTAGCCATGACATTACCGCCTTGGTCTCCTTGGTGGATTGGCGTGGTAGGCTCCGGGTTGGCGATTATTTTAGGCAAACAAGTCTATGGTGGGCTGGGGCAAAATCTGTTTAATCCCGCCATGTTGGCGAGAGTCGCTTTACTGATTTCATTTCCTATCGAGATGACCACTTGGGCGAATGTGTCGCCTTTGTTTTTCTCGCAGTCGCCGGGTATTGCCGAAAGCTGGCATATTACCTTTATGGGTTTGGACAACATAGATGCCGTCACAGGGGCAACTACATTGGGCTACATAAAAACCGAGTTTTCCCAAAACCATTTATTAGCCGACATCCTCAAAGATTACTCCGGCTTGCTTAATTTTATTGGCTGGACGCGCGGCAGCCTGGGTGAATCGTCAACGTTGTTGCTGGCCTTAGGTGGAGCTTGGTTAATCCGGCAAGGCATTATCCAGTGGTATATCCCCATTTCTATATTGTTAACGGTAGCGGGGTTAGCTAGCGTTTTTCATATGATTGATGGGCAGCATTACATAAGTCCGATGATACATTTGAATTCTGGCGCAATGATGTGTGTGGCATTTTTTATTGCCACCGATTATGTGACCTCACCTAATACGCCGACAGGACAATTGGTGTTTGGTGCCGGCTGTGGGCTATTGATCTTCGTTATACGCACTTGGGGTGCCTACCCTGAAGGCGCTGGCTTTGCTGTCTTATTGATGAACGCAGCAACACCTTTGATTGACCACTACATCCGCCCACGTATCTATGGCCGTGACCGTAAAGGCCGACCACTTGAAATACCAAAACCTTAAACTGGAACACGCCAAATGAAAGTTGATCCGGCAACCATCCAACGTATAAAAACCCAGGCGATTTCAATTCAGGAATTCCTGAAAGACTGGCTGCAACCTTCCAATTTAGCAAATCTAAGACCCAAACTGGAATTTCAAACAGGCATACTAGCCGGATTTGCCCTAATAGCCAGCGTATTGCTTGGCGTAACCAATTGCAGTACAGAGGGCACAATCCAGCAGCGGCTTGATGAAGATTTAGTTAAGTCATTGGAGGAAGTCATACCCGCTAATCTTCATGATAACGACATGCTGAAAGACACAGTGACCATCTCCTCCGCTGAGTTTAATATCGGCACACCAGAAACCACAGTTTATATTGCGAAAAAATCCGGTAGCGTCACGGCGGTAAGTTATAAATTTACCGCACCAGACGGTTATTCTGGAGCTATCAACATGATTATGGGCATCGACCGCAACGGTAATACTTTAGGTGTGCGGGTGCTCAGCCATAAAGAAACCCCCGGTCTCGGCGACAAAATTGAAGTATCGAAATCAAATTGGATACTCAATTTTGTTGGTCGCTCTTTAGACAATTTAACCCCGGCACAATGGGCGGTCAAAAAAGATGGCGGCGAATTCGACCAATTTTCCGGTGCAACCATAACGCCACGAAAATCGGTGCAAGCCATTAACCGAGGCTTGCAATTATTCAAGGCGAATCAAGCCCAGCTAATTAACCCGTAAAGGTAAAGACCATGTTCTTATCGGAAACCTATCGAAAAATCGCTGCTGACGGCATCTGGAACAATAACATTGTATTCGGGCAAAATTTGGCGCTTTGCCCCCTGCTGGCAGTGACCGGAACGGCGACCAATGGCTTGGGCATGGGCTTGGCTACCTTGGCGGTTATTACCGCATCCAATGGCCTCATTTCACTGACACGGCATTTAATCCCCAATGAAATTCGTATCCCGATTTTCGTCCTGCTCATCGCCACCTTAGTTACTCTTGTTGATATTATTATGAATGCGTGGGCACATGAACTTTATAAAGTATTGGGTTTATTTATCGCGCTAATCGTCACTAATTGCGCCTTATTAGGCCGGGCTGAAGCCTTTGCATCCAAGCAACCCGTTAAAGAATCATTATGGGATGGCTTGATGATGGGAATCGGCTTTACTATTGTGCTGGTCGCACTCGGTGCGGCACGCGAAGTTAGCGCTACGGGAACGCTATTTGCAAATGCGTCATTATTGCTGGGTGAATCGTTCAGGTTTCTGGAGGTCACTGTTATCCCCAATTACAAAGGCTTTTTATTAATGGCGTTGCCACCCGGCGGTTTTATTATGCTGGCATTTTTAATTGTCGGCAAACGCCTCATTGACCAAAAGATCGCACAAATAAAATCAGCAACCACTACAGAAACAACTATCCCCATCTTAGCCACAGAGGAATAAAACAAGGAGCCAATATGAACGTCGGAGTTTGTTACGGAGAAAGTGATAGACAATTATGGATGCGCCTGGAAGTACCGGATCACTGTACCATTGAAGAAACCATTAATTTATCCGGGCTACTAAAGTTATATCCTGAAATCAACCTTACCAGCCAGAAAGTCGGAATCTTCGGGAAAATAGCAGCACTGGACACCCCCGTTAAGGATGGTGACAGGGTAGAAATTTATCGCCAAATAACGGTCGATCCCCAAACCGTACAACGGCGAAGACGCTAAGTATTTTCACTTACATTAAGGATAGAAAGGTCACAATGTATATATGCGTATGTAAAGCTGTCACCGACTCGCAGATAAGGACTGCTATTGAGCAGGGCATGTGTACGCGCAAGAAACTGACGCATTGTTTCGGGTTGGGTAAAGATTGCGGAAAATGTAATAAGGACGTTATCGCTTTGCTTGAGAAAAATATCATACCGATTCAACAATTTTCCGACTTATTAAATCAAACCAATGAGATACCAGGAAATAACCTAATTGAAGCATTTCACACTTACAAATGCCAAAATAGCATTAATGCCTTTAACGCAATTTAACACTAACACCGACCTGAACCCTGCATTTAGCGATATATGCGTCCTCTTTTCGTACATAACGTGAAATATGCATTGTCATTTCGAACGGTAGTGAGAAATCTTTAATTTCAGTGGCTTAAGATTTCTCACTACCGTTCGAAATGACAAAAATACACCCTAGCAATGTTTTTAGATTTTTTGTCATGTATAGAGGCTTTATCTACTAATTACAAACTTGCTGCAATTCCCTGTTCTTTAACCACTAACCAAGAGTAACTACTATGAAAGGTGATACCAAAGTCATTGAATACCTTAATAAAGCGCTGGAAAACGAACTCACAGCGATCAACCAGTATTTTCTCCATGCCAGGATGTACAAAAACTGGGGCTTCCATAAGCTGAATGAAAAAGAGTATCACGAGTCGATTGACGAGATGAAGCACGCCGACACGCTCATCGAACGTATACTATTCCTTGAAGGCCTGCCTAACCTGCAAAATATCGGTAAAGTGATGATAGGTGAAAATCCGCTGGAAATGCTTCAATGTGATTTAAAACTTGAACACCTTGCCGTGCCGTTGCTCAAAGAAGCCATTGCCTATTGCGAGACAATCAGCGATTTCGTCACCCGTGAATTATTTACCCATATCCTGGATTCTGAAGAAGAACATATCGACTGGCTGGAAACCCAGCTTGAATTGATCGAAAAAGTGGGGATTCATAATTATCTGCAATCGCAGATGTAGAGGTAATTCTGAGAACTTATATTAAATTGGCAGCTCTGGGCGTTTGACAGAGCAAAGCTTAGTTGAGGCCATCAGTTTTCTTTTTGCTATTTCATTCTGCATCAAAATAAAACAGACTTTATCAAACCTTATTGGGAATGGTAGTAGTGCCATATTGTTTGTCCGCTATGTCCTGTTGACCTATACTCTTTTTAGTAAAAACAGTCAATTGGATGGGCTTATGGGGAATATACGACAAACCAGATTTTTATACGACCTTCAGTGTCGACTAACTTGCTTTAGACTTCCCAAAGCTGTGCCGCAGTTTAGCACGTACTTAAATCTATGACGTGTGTCATATACTGCATCACCTACCCAAATGGGAAGATCTACATAGGTCAAGACCGAACGAACAGCATAAACTATTTTGGTAGCGCATCCAGTGAGTTAATTGCCCGCGACTTCACGCCCGATCAACGTCTAAGCTTCACAATCACCCGAGATGTTCTGTGGTCTTCAGAAGATGCATCGCGATTTGAGGTCACGCGCGTGGAAATCGAGTTCATTCTTCGTTATCGGTCAAACGATCCTTCCATCGGGTACAATCAATTTCCGCCTCTGCGTCGCTCACCAACTCTCGAATTCTAGCAGTAGAAAATACAAAGCCAAGTAGGTACGCACTGCTTATCCTAGGTTTCGTACCTAATCACACTATCTCACCCAATTCATTAAAATTAACATTACGCACTTCATCATCCTCTGTTATCTGCGCGTCCTTTAAAATACCATTAGAGTGGTATTGATATTGGTGTTCGGATTCAACTTCACCGTATACGATTTTCTGGCACAGCAGCAATTTGTCCTGGTTATCGAAATAACCACGGTAATAGGTATTGCGGTTAAGTAAGCCGATCTCTGAAATTTCATTGACCAGCTTTAGCGGAAGTTTAATGCCGGTATAACTGACGAAGTAACGGCATTCTGTAGGTTGCTCTGGCTGCATAATGAAGGTTTATGAAAAAAGATGGATAGCAATTATTTCGAGAGTTTGGTCTAAGGTGAGATTTTCATTGCCACCGACAATGTTATGGGCAGAAATGGGATATTTCAGGTCTATGCCGTAACGCCCTGCATTTTGTCCGAAGGTGAAGATATATGCCGCGAGGTTAGGGTTATCTAAGACGCTAATTTCGATAGCCTGATAATGTTGTTCTTTAGCGTTTAATGCTAGTGTATTCTCACCGTAACAATGCACCAACTCCAATAACAGCAGCTTAAGCGGTACGTCTTTATCAATTGCCCAAACATTCATTCTGCCATGCAAGGCAATATTTTCTTTACAACGGTGGGACGAGCGTAATAACCCAGTATCATTAAGTTTTGCGCTTTGTTGATCAACCATAAGCATAGTAAAAACCCCGATAAGGCACTGCCGGCAATCCATAAGTCATTATCTGCCAAGAGCCATTCTGCAACGCCGGCACCGGTGAACAGTGCAATCAGCGGTAATAGATACAATAATAAGGAAGCCTGTAGCAAGACGGCTTCATCTATGGCAACCATAACGTTATCGCCAATTTTTAATTCAATATCACTATCTACCCGGACTGATTTTTTCTTTAATACACTACCGAGTGCATTAGTTGTACACGACGCTTTTTGTAGGCAACCACCACATGCGCTACTTTGTCCGCCCTCAACCCAAACTTGGTAATTTTCTATTTTCACCACGACCGCTAATTCTTCAATCATCGAAATGCCCTTTTAATCGACCAGTTCCAGATGTTTTTCGGCAAAGAAAAGCATGCCCTCAATAGATTCCAAACGCAGCGCTTGCAAACGTTGTCCTAAACACACTGGGCTTTGGCACTCGCCGGTTTTAGGGTCGAAGATAAAGCCGTGCATGGAACAACGCAGATATTTACCGGTTTCATCAAAGATGGCATCCTGTTCGCAGTTAAGTGGGCGGTGCATGTGCATGCAATGATTGACATAGGAATACGCACTGTCTTCAAACACAAACAGAATGGCAGAGGTTGGCTGCTTCTTAAACTGAATGTTACGGGTTAAATAACTGACACCCCGCAGTTCATCAAAGGTGCAAACCGGTTTGTATTTGTCGCTTGCCATAACTATTCCTGAGTCGGCTATGCTTCGACTGGGAAGCCTCAATCCCAAGCTACCGCCAGCATTTTCAGCCAGGTTTCCAATCTTTCCGGAGTAAGGTCTTTTTGGTTTTCCTGATCCAGCGCCAAACCGACAAAGCGGTTATCAATCACCGCTTTAGAAGCCTGAAACTTATAACCTTCAGTCTCCCAGGCGCCAATTATGGTCGCACCACATCGTTTAAAACGTTCATATAGGAAATACATGGCATCGACAAATTCACTCGGATAACCTTTTTGGTTGCCTAGGCCATAGATCGCCACCTTTATACCACTGAAATCCTGTCCGTCCAGCTTCGGCAAAAACTCCTCCCAGCTCTCGGTCGCATTGCCGGTTGATAAGCCGGGTAACTGGCCTTCACCGTAAGTCGGTGAACCTAAAATCAGGGCATCAAACTTCATTAAGTCGTCAACTGAGGAGTTACGGATATTGACCGGTTTAGCGGCGATTTCTGAGGTCAAGGCAACGGCAATGTCTTTTGCGATACGACGCGTGTTACCGGTATCCGTGCCGAAAAAAATGCCTACGTTAGCCATAATCGCCTCGCTGTTTAATTACAAAGATAAATTTAACTGAAGCATATAGATACACTATTTGTAACTGTTCAACTTTATCTCGCAAGCCCATAAGATCATCCTGTCATTCCGAGCAAAGCGAGGAATCTTGAGCAACTATTCATGCTTCAACACTTAAGATTCCTCGCTTTGCTCGGAATGACAAAATACACTGAACAGTTACCAAGTTTTTATAATTTAAAGCTGTATTTGTAACAGCCCGCTAGGTTTGCTTATCTGCAAAGCTTGCCATTCTTCTGGCGTATAAGCTTTCACGCTAACCGCATGAAGTTTGCCTGATGCTAACGGGTCTTTTAACGTTGCCATAACCAGTTGCTGTTTTTTGACTAAAGTTAAATCACTAAATTGCGGACTGATTACCGTTATCAATAAATCACAGCCCTCACCTTCGATCATCACATCGGCGTCGTTAATACCTTTCTTAACTAATTGCTCGACATCATAGATTGATAACGAGTCATTTTCGGCTGAACTTTTTGGAATACCAGTTTGTAATAATGGCAACAAAGTACCGTTAATGGACATCTCTTCGACAATATCACAACCGCCGACCAATTCACCATTTACAAACAATTGTGGATAGGTTGGCCAGTGGGAAATGCTCGGTAACTTTTCGCGGATAAACGGCGCTTCCAGTACATTCACATAAGCATAAGGAATGTTGGTCGCATCAAGGATACCAACTGTTTTGCCAGAAAACCCACATTGCGGATTAGCCGGTATGCCTTTCATATAGAGAATGATCGGATTTTCTTCCAGTTGCTTACGGATCTTGTCTTCGGTTTTCATAAATATCTCTTTTGTTAATTACTTTTGATGGCGCGTTATTATTGCTGCCCTGCCTGCTGCCTGATCTTACCTTCAGTTTTCCTGATTACCTTGATTTCTCCTTCACCCTTCACCACAGCAGCGTCAACAATGCATTGCCCAACATCATCGTAAGAAGGGATATCAAACATGGTTTTTCGCAAGATATGCTCCATGATGCTACGTAAGCCACGTGCGCCAGTTTCACGTTCGATGGCTTTTTCGGCAATTTCAACGAGGGCATCTTGCTCAAATTTCAGTTCAACGCCTTCGTAAGCAAATAGTTGTTGGTATTGACGCACCAGCGCATTTTTGGGTTCCGTTAAAACCCGGATTAATGCGTCTACATCCAGGGGTTCTAATGGCGCCAATATGGGAAAGCGACCGATAAACTCGGGGATTAAGCCAAACTTGCGTAAATCACTTGGCTGGGTAGCATTAAGCATATCTTCCAGGGCAGGCTTGTCTCCCTGCTTGTTCATTTCTGCATGAAAACCGATTGCAGAATTAGTTGGCACTAAGCGTTTTTCAACGTGTTTCTCTAAACCAGGGAATGAACCGCCAGCAATAAACAAAATATTGCGGGTATCAATTGTGGACTCACCATCCTTGTTGCGCTGGCCTTTTGCGGAAATCTTAACGTGCGAGCCTTCGACCAGTCTCAATAAAGCCTGTTGTACGCCTTCGCCGGATACATCACGCGTTCCAGTTTGTTGTTCAGGGCTGCGGGCAATTTTGTCGATTTCATCAATGTAAACAATGCCCCATTCGGCATTTGCCAAATTACCTTCAGCGACATCCAGCAGACGAACCAGAATATTTTCAACATCGTCGCCGACATAACCAGCTTGCGTCAGTGTCGTAGCATCTGCTACCACAAAAGGGACACCGACAATTTTTGCCAGGGTGCTAGCCAATAAAGTTTTCCCTGTTCCCGACGGCCCTATGAGCAGGATATTCGATTTGCCAATTTCAACATCCTTATCGAACTCGCCCAATCCAGCATCACCGCTTTCGTGTTTAAGGCGTTTATAGTGGTTATAGACAGCCACAGACAAGATTTCTTTCGCCAAATGCTGGCCGATAACGTACTGGTCAAGATGTTCCTTTATTTTCGCAGGAATGGGTAATGCTCCCTGCATTTCGGACAGCTCTTTTTTTCGGCTCCAGTTACTGACGACTTGATTAGCTAGTGACACACAAGCCCCACAAATGAAACCTTCAGCCCCAGCAATTAAAGGCACTGAAGCGGATTGGGCAATCCCACAAAAAGAACAGTGCTTTATTTCTTTATCACTCATGATGGCTTACTCCAGGTTCTCAAGTGCAGGTAAATTGGCAACCCAGGCGCGTTGACAGATTCGTCTAGCGCGCTCAGTCATCAATTGTCGAATTTTGGGTGTTGCTTTAGCCAAGGAAAGATTCTCGGCCTTTTGGATGCTCATACATAACAAGACATGGAAGCCGATTTCTGATTTAACTGGATCGCTAATATCACCCGGCTTTAACTTAAATAACACCTCATCCAATTCTGGATACAGTTTGCCGCGTGGAAATTTACCTAGCACACCGCCTTGTAAAGCGGTTGGACATTCCGAATGCTTCAGTGCCAAATCAGCAAATTTGTGAGGTTTTTTATGCAGTCTTTCGGCAATTTCCTGGGCGCGGATAAGCGCCATTTCTGCCGTGTTTTCGGGGTAATCGGGATTAATACTAATTAGGATATGAGAAGCTTCACGCCGCTCAGGTAACTGGAACTGCTCAGGATGCAGATGGAAATAAATACCAATTTCGACATCACTTATCTTAGGTGCGCGACTGGCGATAAGATCCAGCACCGTATTGACCCGGCACTGACGATAGAGCGCGGCACGCAATGCCTCTTCATCAAGTTGGTTTTTTTCCAGGTCTTTTAAAAATTGTGCCTCATCATCATAACGCCCACTTATTTCCTGGTAAGCACGTTGCAATTCTTGGTCGGTAATAATTACATTTGATGCTTCTTTGGAGTTAAGCACACGAGTTTCGAGCTTATATTCATTGGCTGCTTGCCGTTGGGCTTGGGTCAATTCTGTTTCAGCCAACTCACTGGGGGCTTTTTTAAACAAGGCCAATGCTGCCCTAAGTACATTGTAGGCTTCCGTTCCATCATTTCGGGCAAATGTTTTAGCGGATGGAGTCATGTTTAAAACTCTGGCTCTTTGAAAGTTTCTGGGTGCGCTGGGGCAAGCGCAGGTTCAGGCACTTGCAGGACTTTGCCCTGAAATGCCACATGATATTGAATCTGCTCACTTTCCCTGAGTACCTTGAATACTTCACCTTCCGTACCTTTGGCAAACAGGATATTTCCTTTTACTCCCAAATCGATGGTGCAAACCACCTTATCCCTAAACTCAAAGCGACTCGGATTCCAGGGTTCATCAGCGCCGATCAATTCTTCAAGACGACAACCCACCATACGGCCATGATTTAGGAAATGTACGGTAAAAATAATTTGGTCTTGCAGGAAAGTACCCACTTCGATCACATTACCTACACTACCCCGACGAATCAACAACTCCCCAACTTCCATGCCAGGATAAGTGCCGTCATTTCGGACGTTCCGGGTAACCCGCACCGGCTCGCCGTACTCAAAACGACCTTCGTCATAGCGCTCTGGTTTCATGTTTTAATATCAGTCAGGGCAACAAATGCGGATTGCGGTTCACCCATGGCAAACACTTTAAAAACTTTTTCGGTTTGGGCATCGGACTCGACGAAATCCTGATAAGCACGCATCAAAAGTTTACTGTAAACCACCCGTTTTGGGGCTTCATCTTCTGGCATACCCTCAGCAGCCTGTTGCAAATAATCATGAAACCGCTGCAAAATGTGCAGGCGATTGACATGGACAATACTTGGGACATAGTCCAACTGAAAATATTGTAAAAAATCTTCGGCGGATTCTAGCTCTTCCATTTCTTCTTCAAAACTCATGGGTTTTCTCCAGTGATCAAATCGGGCCGACTAAAGACGCATCTTGGGTTAACAGATAAATAGCCAGTATTACAAAAGTTAAAATAGAAATTATTGCCCACAATGAAAATGAATCAGTTTTGTCTTTAAACATATCTAACGCTCCTAAAATTCTTTAATTAAGCCATAACGCTTTGTTGCGATATTTGTTCGGTTTGGCGGTTAATCACTAACTCGAGCAAGCCCTTTGCGCCAATACGGTCTTGGCTATCCAAGCTCACCAATTTCTCAAAAATGGCTCGGCTAATATCCAGATATCCCAAGCGCATATTTAAAAAGCCAATTGCTTTCAGGGTAAACAGGTACAACCTGACCTGTGTTAATAATTCAGCAGGTGATCTCGTGATATGTTCTATGGTTAAATCACACCAGTTTTCAGGAAAAGCTACTTTTGGTCTAATCACCATTAACGCTCTGCTGGTTGCCAATAGCGCATCTTCGAGACGATGCTGGTAATAGTAAAACCGGTTTAATGCGACCAAAACGTTCAAAGAATCAGGTGCTAAAAAATAGGCTCGAAGTAAGGGAAACTCAGCAGTACCCGCCGCATAATTATCCGCAGCGGCTGCGATTAACTCTTTTACACCCGCCACTTCAGGCTCTTCAAAATACAAGCCTTGTGCTTCAAAATCTAACAGATCCATTTAAGCGCTCACCCTAAGTTTTACGGTCTGTTCCTTTTTAGGAAGACAAAGATTTTCAGCTTCACAAGTGTCACACTCTTCATCGTGCATCGGCGGTTTAGATGAATCTTCAGCAACGGCGACTTGTCTTACCTCAGACAATTGACTTTGCTTGGCTTCAAGTTCATCAATCCTCTCTATTAGACAGGCGATGGCTTTACCGACCGGATCAGGAATCAAATGATGGTCTAGGTCAATCCCATGCCGATTTTGGATTTGTGTTCCTTTACTTTGAATTATCCTGCCCGGAATGCCAACAACTGTGCAGCACGGCGGCACATCTTTAACGACGACGGAATTAGCACCAACACGGACGTTATTTCCCAAGGTGATGGCACCTAAAATTTTTGCTCCGGAACCCACCAGCACATTATTGCCTAGCGTGGGGTGGCGCTTTTGCTTGTTCCATGTCGTACCGCCCAAGGTAACACCATGATACAAAGTGACATCATTGCCGATTTCAGCTGTCTCACCGATCACAACCCCTAAGGCATGGTCGATAAATAAGCGCCGCCCGATAGAAGCGCCGGGATGGATTTCAACACTGGTAAACATTTTGGCAATTGCGCCCAAGATTCTGGCGGTCAATTTCCAGTTGGCTTTCCATAACTGGTGACTAACCCTATGCATCAACACCGCATGCACCCCGGAATAAGTCAGTAATATTTCCCAAACACTATGAGCTGCAGGGTCGCGCCCAAAAACGCAATGGACATCCTCTTTCCATAGGGCAAAAAACCCCAATGGTCGTTCCAGGTTGACATTTACATTTTCTGCCACGACCCTGACCATTAGGTAATACTCCAAGTTGTCTCGCCGAGAACAGGCATTCCAGGAATCCTAAAAAAAGTACCCGGATAACGGTCATCCTGCTCAGGTGCTTCAAACACGTTTGGTACTTCTGGTTCGTTTGTTAGGTTTTCGATATCTTCATTCATAAATCACCTCAACTAAAGATTTTGATGAAATCGATTAAGATCGACTGCTTTCGGGGTTTGCTTGGTATCACTGACAAACCGCCTGACCTCGATTAATAAGGCTTGCGCCTGTATTTGATTAACGGGTATGCCTATTTGTTGATAGGCATGTATGACCCCTTGTGTACCCGAATGTTTGCCCAGTACCAATTGATGGCTACGACCTACTAGGGCTGGATCAACACCTTGGTAATTGTTAAGGTCTTTTAACAAACCATCGACATGAATGCCAGCTTCATGGCTAAAGACATTTTTGCCAATCAGGCTTTTCCGGCTGCCGATGGCATCACCTGATGCACTGGCAACTTGATCCGAAAGAACCGGGAAATTCTGTAAGTTAACACCGGTTTCAATGTTATAGAGTTGCTTTAAACCAACGACTACTTCTTCCAGTGCCGCATTACCTGCCCTTTCGCCTATTCCGTTAACAGTGGTATTAACATGCGTGGCACCTGCCAATGCTGCTGCAAGGGTATTGGCAGTAGCCAGCCCCAAGTCATCATGGGCGTGCATTTCAATTTCAAGGTCGGTCGCTGCCCGTATTTTTTTAATCGTTTCAAATACGCCGAAAGGTTCCATAATGCCAACTGTATCAGCGAATCGAATCCTGCTCGCCCCTGCCAGTTGAGCGGTTTCAGCCATTTGTATTAATAAGTCGATATCTGCCCTTGACGCATCTTCCATGCCTACGCAAACTTCCATGTTTAAACTTCGCGCTTCTTGAACACAACAGCTAATGGTTTCTAATACCCAACTCCGGCTTTGCTTGAGTTTATGCTGAATATGCTGGTCAGATGCAGAGATGGATAAATCCACCTTATCTACATTCAAACCCAGGCAGAGCCGTAAATCATCCCGTCGCATCCTTGACCAGACTAGAAGCTTTGAAGGCAAACCCAAAGCGGCAATTGCCTTGATTTCATCACGTTCTACCGGCCCCATCGCGGGAATGCCAATTTCAAGTTCTGGCACGCCCAAGCCTGATATTTGCGTTGCAATTGCCAGTTTTTCATCCAGGGAAAAAGCAACCCCGGCGGATTGTTCGCCATCCCTAAGTGTAGTGTCATCAATAATGATATGGCGAGTTTGGGTTTTCATATTTCACCGTAAAGGGAAGCTATGGCAACAAATTTTTTACTTATGCGTATGTCGGTGCAAATGCTTTTTCAGGATCAGCCACAGGGCCATCACCTTCCCAATAAGGCGACAATTTACGCAACGTAGCAACAATGCCGGGCATTACTTTCAATACTTCATCGACTTCCGACATCGAGTTATAGCGCGAAAAGGAGAAGCGTATTGTTCCGTGGGCTGCTGTGTATGGAATATCCATTGCCCGCATTACGTGGGAAGGTTCTAATGAGCCTGAAGTACAAGCCGAACCACTAGAGGCAGCGATACCGGCTTTATTGAGCAGCATCAAAATCGATTCACCTTCAATATATTCAAAGGCTATATCAGTCGTATTAGGTAGACGGTTGTACATGTCGCCAGTCACAAAACAATGGGGGATTTGCTCTGTTATTCCGCGTTCCAGACGGTCACGCATGGCTTTGACTTTGGTATTTTCATAATCGATAAACTCTAACGCCAGTTCACAGGCTTTACCAAGACCGACAATTGATGCGCTATTTTCGGTACCTGCACGCCGTCCTCGCTCCTGATGCCCGCCGCGTAGCAATGGGCGGTAACGAGTGCCACGACGGAGGTACAACACACCAATACCTTTCGGTGCATGTAGCTTATGTCCTGACAATGACAGCATATCGATTTTGGTATCTTGTAGCATCATTGGGATTTTACCGACTGCCTGCACCGCATCGGTATGAAACATCACGCCTGCGGCATTTGCCATCTCCGCCATTTCAGCGACCGGGAATATTGTGCCTGTTTCGTTATTGGCCCACATGACCGAGACAATCGCCACTTCATCCGAAAGCAATTTTTTATACGATTCAAGGTTCAATCGCCCAGCTTTATCCACCGGCATCCGATGAATGGTGTAGCCATCTTTTTCAAGATACTCACACAAACTTAGAATGGCTGGATGTTCCACCGTGGTGGTAATAATTTCCTTCTTATTCGGTTGCGCTTTAATAGCAGACAGCAGTGCCGTCGAATTGGATTCTGTGCCACATGAAGTGAAAATAATTTCCGAATCATGCTCGCAACCAATCAAAGCTTGCACCTGTTGCCGGGCTTGTTTAAGCCCACGCGCTACGCCATCGGCAAACTTATGGATCGATGATGGATTGCCGTACTGCTCAAGAAAGTAGGGAATCATTACGTCAACCACCGCGGGATCGACCCGGGTAGTCGCATTATTATCCAGATAAATATCAGACATTACGCCACCTCTATATTGACCAGTTTTGCCATTTCGGTTGCAGGCACAACTTTAATGAATTCACCCATCACTTCCATTAGCCGTTGCTGGATGCCTGCAATGGTCATTGCCGCCATCTGGCAGCCGTTACACGCGCCAGTCATATTGACATAAGCGGTGTTACCAATCACTTCAACCAGCTCTACATCACCACCATCTGCCATCAGTGCCGGTCTTAGCGACTCCAATACTTCTTCGATTTTTTTGATGCGTTGCAAGTTGGTCAACGGTGCTTTAACGGCTGCAATTTTTACGGGTGCTTCTACTGGTGCAACAGATGGGTCAAATTTTTCCCCTTTCTCAGCCAATACTTTTTCAAGGATGGCTTCAATGTCCTCATGACAAGAAGCACATCCGCCACCGGCTTTAGTAAAGTTAGTGACATCTTCAACGGTGCGAAGTTTGTTAGCCCAAACCATTTCTTCAATCATTACCGCGTCAATTGCAAAACATTTACAGATCAAAGCGCCTTCTTCATGGTCGTCTTTCCATTCTTCGCCGCGATAATTCGCAATCGCAGCATGCAGAGCTTCCCGGCCCATCACCGAACAATGCATTTTTTCGGGTGGCAAGCCTTCAAGGTGATCGGCAATATCCTGATTGGTTACTTTCATGGCTTCATCAAGGGTCATGCCTTTAATGATTTCGGTCAGTACGGATGATGACGCAATTGCCGAACCACAACCAAAGGTTTGGAATCCTGCTTCGAGGATCACCTCACTGTCATCATCAACCTTCAAGGTCAACCGCAAGGCATCACCGCAACTGATTGAACCCACTTCGCCTGTCGCATTGGCATCGACAACTGCACCAGCATTTTTGGGGTTAAAAAAATGTTCTTTAACTTTGTCTGAATAGTCCCACATATATTTATCCTCTGATTTGGTTGGTAGTGTTGGTTGGGTTTGATAACTTAACCCAACTTTTGCCGACCGAATTTGTTGGGTTACGGCTACCGCCTAACCCAACCTACATAATTAATTAAGAACAAGTTTTAGTTCCAGTGCCTTCGGCGTTGGTATTAAACGACGTACCACAAGCACAACTTTTTGCCGCATTAGGGTTGGTAAACTTGAATCCTGAGCCATCTATACTGTCGAGGAAGTCTATTGACATGCCATCGAGCATTGGGAAACTAGTTGGATCTACGAACACCTTGACATCTCCGCAATTAATAACAGTATCTTCTTGTGTATGAGCGCCTTCGAGCTTCAACCCATATTGATACCCCGAACAACCACCATCTGTGACTTCTATACGAAGACCGGCTGAAGGCGTATCTGAGTTGGCGATAAACCGCCCTACAGCAATGATGGCCTTTTCTGTTAACGTAATCATGCAAAGTCTCCTAAATGTTTTGGCATCTTTCTTGTAAATAGTTAAAGCAACCTGTGTGCCATTTTGTAATTTATTATTTAATTAACTGTTTAATAAGGATTAAATTAATAGACACTACACTTAACAGCATATTTTCAAGCAGGTTTTAACCCCACACACGACTGACAATGTCAGTTTTGCTACAAAATAAATGAGGATTTTGAAATGACTTTAGATGATTTAGATATAGGCGATGTTGTCTACGCCGCCAAAACAATATTGGATGATGGCTCAATACCTGGCGGTGTTGAAGGCCAGATACTGGCTGAAACTGGCACACGAGGCGTTATTACCATGATTGGACATGTTGAAGAAGAGCCTTCCCGTTCTGTTTGGCTCGTTCGTTTTGAAGATAAGGATCGGAACCTGGGTAATCCGGTAGGCTGTTGGTTTGAAGATTTGGTGGTCGAGGCCAAATTAGGCGAATTACTTGTCACCCACTAATCTAATCACACAATGGAGAACCCAAGCGCGTTTGTCATTGATTACCATAACCGAACCAAGCATCGACTGGAGCGATATGCCTTAGGGCCCGAGACTATCGACTGGGAAGACCAACCCGATCCGTTTCGGCGCTTCAATGGGTGCGAAATCGTTGAGTTACCATGTCCTGGTAAAGAGGTGGATGTATTATTTTCCGAGTTGGATAAGCTTGAATTGGTGGAACCTAAACCTTTAAACCTGATTAATGTCGGCTTGTTATTAGAGTTAAGTTTTGGTTTGTCCGCTTGGAAACAATTTGGCCCTAGCCGTTGGGCTTTACGGTGTAATCCTTCCAGCGGTAATCTGCACCCAACAGAAGCTTACGTAGTCAATACAGACCCGGAATTATTTAAGCATGGTGTTTACCATTATGTTAGCCACGACCACGTTCTGGAAAGACGTTGTTTATTTAACCAAGATATTCCCGTGGCGGGCATTTTAATCGGTTTAAGTTCAGTCCACTGGCGGGAAGCCTGGAAATATGGCGAACGGGCTTATCGATATTGTCAACATGATACAGGTCATGTTTTAGGTGCACTCCGCTATGCTGCTGCCACGCTGGGATGGTCGATTGAATTACTGGCTGATTGGTCAGATGATGATATTGCTCATGTATTAGGGCTTAACCGTACTGATGATTTCAAAAAGTTGGAGGAAGAATCGCCCGACTTGATTTGCCGGATTATTACAGACCAAAATAACACGACAGTTAATATAGATGCTCTTTTAGAATCTGCTCAATCAGGCAAGTGGTCTGGCCTAGCCGCAAGCCTTCGTGCCTATCATTTTTATAAATGGCCCGCTATAGATGAAGTCGCCTTGGCTTCAACCAAACCGCGCACAGAGGAACACCAATGGAAATCGATAAAACAAGAATTAATTACATCACCCTGCACTAAACCAGCAACGACTATTATCCGGCAACGCCGAAGCGCCCAGCAATTTGACGGCAAAATGCAGCCGTTGCCGATTGCTGATTTTTATCGGATGCTAGCTGCCGTTTTACCAGGCACAGCGACATTTGACCTATGGCGTTGGCCACCCAAAATACACTTGTTTATATTTGTACATCGGGTGGAAAGCTTGGAACCTGGATTATATGGACTACCTAGAACTGATGAAGCATTGGAAAAATTACGGGCAGCAACCTTGTCTGATTTTGCTTGGCAACAAGTTACTACAATAGCTGGAGCCTTACCTCTGTATCACTTACATTCTGGGAATTGTCGGCAAATCGCCAAAACGCTATCCTGCCATCAACCTATCGCCAGCGACAGTGCTTTTAGTTTAGCGATGGTTGCGGAATTCGGTGAAACCATCGATTCATCGCCTTGGCTCTACCGTCGCCTATATTGGGAATGTGGCCTTATAGGACAAGTGCTTTACTTGGAAGCAGAAGCCGCAGCCGCTGGTGTTCGTGGAACAGGCATTGGCTGTTACTTTGATGATAGCGTGCATGAAATTTTAGGGCTCAAGGATAGTGCATTCCAAAGCCTTTATCATTTTACGATAGGCAAGCCGCTGGAAGATAAACGGCTCGAAACCTTGCCGCCTTATGGACATTTAAATGCTAACTAATAGTTTCTGGAGCTATTATGTAAAGCTTTAGGATGTTTAATCGGCTTTGTGCAAAACATGGTTGGAAATTTTCAAATTATAATTTTAATGAACCTGGCCAAGAAAAATCGGCTTAGTTGGAGTTTTCAATAATTAAGAATGGCAGAATTTAGGTTGTTCAGGTTGAAAACTTGCCTAGATTCAATCGACATGCCAACTCATATAAAGGTCTGAGAAGGTGGCAAAGCCGACAATAGAATTGCTGATTATAAAAATACTAAGTATGGTTAAAATCTTTGTTGAAGCGTCTTATTAAGAGCAAATCATAAATTTCCAAATGGAAGTTAACTTCATTTGTAGCAAACTGACATTTAATATTATGAAGCATAGTCTTTGTGTTAGTGCTGTAGTTGTTGTATTATTCTAACTAGAACATATTCCTTGAACTAAAAATCATAAATATGCAAAGATATTTTTGGATATTGAAGTATGGCAATTGTAGACTCCCAATACAGTTTGGGCTCTTACTGATCCTTTGCCAAATTATTGTTTCTTGCTCACATCTGCCGCCAATTCCGCCTAGCGTCACCTTTAATTCAACACAGCCTAGATGGTCATGGACAGGTACTTGGAAAGGGGATGGCGGTTCGATAATAAATATTGTTCAGCAAGGTAATGCTTGGACAACCTCTGGGGAAGTTTCGGCTTCAGCGACGTTAGTAGATAATCATGCTATTGGGAGCGCAAAAGGTACAATTTTACCTCGTAATTTTGACTACCAAATGTCTGATGATGGCATGTGGGCAAATGGCACAGTTACAATAGGTAGCCAAACTATCCCAAACACAAAGTTAATGAGGATTTCTGGTGCACCACATCCGCTCTCAGATGAGGAGGCTCTTGCTCTAAAACCTACAATACAAAAAACTATTGGCGGTATTTCAACACAAGCAATTACAGAGCAGACACAAAGTAGTAACTCTATACATGAGCCTCCGGCAGGTCTTTATCGGGGATACCAGAATAAAATGATGGGCTTGCCCGATACAGGCATGAATATCGTATTAGACGGAAATGGTAACTATACCGACGGCGTTCACCTTAATAATATCGGGCACTATACTTTTAATCCCGCTAATCAAAACGTGAGTTTCGTTGATGGTCCTTGGAATGGCTTGATTGCCGACTTACAAATAAATCCGAAAAGAATTCGTCTACAACCAACTGATGGACAAGGGAGTGGAATGGCGGGTATGGGAAAATGGTGGTTTGATTTGGACATGAAAACTACAACAGTGTCTTTGCCTCATGCTGTTGTACCCGATTTAACTAGCATTGACCCTGCAAGCCACATATTTACTGTTGATGAGATCGTAACTTTAAACGATTCTGATAGATTTAATTTTCTCAGCCGATTACAAGGACATCCTATATCTGTACGTGGCTTGGTGAGTAATTTTAAAATGCCCAGCAGATATTTTAGCGGAATGATTTGGCTGGAAAGTGAAACATATCCAGGTGGAAAGCTTTCATTTGATTCAGGCAGGAAATTCATTCCAACTATACTAATGCAAGTACAAAAGGGGCAAGCAGTTACATTACTTGGAGTTGTCAATAATTCAAATAAAAATATAGTAAACCATGTCTTTTTTGATTTGCTAGACGGAAAACTTGAACAGCATTAAAAGATAAAAAGTCTTATTCATTAATAAAATTAAGTTAAGGTGAATCATGGAAGCATTTGCAAATTTATTTGATAGATACGTCGAAACTTTTTTTGTTGGATTTCTTACGATAATTCCAATCGCTATCTTTTTTAAAGATAGTGTCATTAAAATGCTTTACGAAATTATAGAAAATGTCCTGGAAGTTGAAACCGATGATAGCTCAAAGGCTAAGACAGGTAAGCCAGTTAAGTTTTCGTTTGTATTTATAACCATTTTTGGTTTGGGCTTATTCTTCAAATCGATGACTTATTGGGTGTTTGAAGATATACATCATAAAGTTATTGCTTTTACTGAAGCAAAATACACATCATCTAACAATGAAAATAAAAAATACATGTTCACTATAAGTGACTATTTGTTCTTTCTTCCATCTGAAGTATTAGGGTTTATAGATACTAAATTTCCAATTGATGATGACATAAATGGCCATGCCATGGAGTTATATCTACAAAATCTGAGGAAGCAGGAAGAATGGTTTATCTTGGATCAAGATAGCCACAAAAATCAAGTTGAAAATATAGGTAGAAATATTACTATTGCACAAGGAGTTATATTCTCATCAATATTTCTTTTTCTTTTGGTGACAGCTAGATTTATTTATAAGTTGTTTTTATATTTGCTAAACAAATATAAAAATTCTTCAACTTACATGCAGACATCTACACAAATAACAATCTATGGGGAAAACAAAAAATAAAAAAAAGAACCCTTTTAATATATTATCTATTTGCTATGGCTCTGTATTATATAAGCCTTAAAACTTGGTGGGGGTTGGAAGAGCGTTATCATTCGAGAATAGCTTTATCAGAACAGTATATAGATAAAAAAATTCAGTATAAAAATAAAAATGAATCAAGCAATGTAAACGCTGATAAATAACAATGGGTAAACTCCCTTATCCAGCCACTAGCTCAATAATAGTCTTGCCAAATTATTGCTTGAAGCGGGAAGGCAGTTGTATGTAGCGAGTAACGCTGTTTGGGATTACTACCGTAAAGTAATTATTAATCACGTAGTTTTAAGGTTTTATGTCCGCTTCCGTTTCTTTATCACATCCAAGTCAAGAGTCAATAATTAAGATTTGTAACAATTCTTCCTACCAAGTTTTGCACAAATCAGCTTGATTATTGAACTTCTCAAACTAAGCCTCCAACCTCAAAGTGCGAATAGCCGTTTAATCGATTAAGCTATCTCATCATGGCTAAACCTGACACGATCTTCAGCTGAACGCCCCAGAGCTTTAGCAAACCACGGTGGGGGGGCGGCAAATACTTTTTGAAATTCTGTCAACTGGTCTAATGCTTCGGTGACATCCGGTATCTTGATCGGATAAATATCGGCACGAATGACTTTGGCCGCTGCCGGCCCACCGATTGATTGCACGAACATGACATGGCAGTCTTTAATTAAATTGGCGCGAAACAGGTTTCTATCCTCGGCGCTATCAGCTTCAATCGTTGAGCGTATATCGACCAACCTGTAGTCATCCTGTGATAACTGATATACCAGAAAGCGTATACAAGACCCGAAATGCCCGTTAATCAATGCGCCACTGTTAGAGCCGATGGCGACTCGGATGGAATCGGGAATATCGCCATCTTTATAGGGCATAATTTCTGGCAAATCTTCATCTTCTGCCTCATCGCCCCATAGATACCGAACAGCCAGTTTAATATTTGCCAACCCAATACCAATGTCTTCACCGTCTTCTTCACCATCCAAACTACCCAATCCGGATTTGAGGTTAGTCACTGTAATGGATTTTAGCTTCTCATCATTCAATGGCGAGCCAACCCGCTCATGCAATATTTCCAACAGCCTGGGCACATCGATACCAGGCAAAATGCGCGATGCCAAGGCAATACGTAAAGCGAGCTCGCGAGGTAATGCTTCCATGTTAGTCTCCTGGTTGATGGTTTTCTTTCCAGCTGGAATAGCCGCCTTCCAAACTGTATACATGCTTAAAGCCGAAATCACTGAAAAATTCGGCCAGATGCTCGCTGGCATGACCGTAATAGCAGTAAATCAACAGCGGACGTTGCTTATCTCCACGTTTAACTAAAGACGTTTTCAAGTCTTCATGAACGTGTATAGCATCTTCCAAATGACCTGCCCTGTAATCCTTCATATCCCTACAATCCAAAATCATAGGCTTGGTGTCGTTTATCAGATTTACTGAATCAGGGATCGAGATAGTTTTGTATTTCTTCATGTTATAAACAGCCTCAGAAAGTCATTTTCAAGTTTATTCTGCGAAAAAAATGCGCCCTATTCCGAGAACATAGGACGCACAAAGTACTACCCTTCGAAACAATACTTAACACTAAATCGTAGGAACGATGCCATTGTTTTTTATCATACCAACCTATTTGCAATTAACTGATTAATTGCAAATAGGTTGAACATTCTCGTTCGATTTCTCAGGACTTATCCCACGAAATATCGAACACCGTTTGAAAACTTCCAATGTCGGTGCAACTTGCTTATGCTGGCAATATTTTGCGACCAATTTGGAAAGCCCCTTTATGTCCCGACCTGTTGCTTCTGGAAATATTTCTGCCAATTGGTTGATTAGCCGGGTATCTACGTCCAGTTCAAATTGGTCGGTCATGACTTGCCAAATCTGGCGGCGAGCATCGCTATCCGGTGGATAATATTTAATTAAGGCGATACAGCGGGACACAATTGCTTCATCAATGTCATCCACGCGGTTTGTCGTCAAAAACAGCAAACCGTTAAAATATTCCAACACCCTCAAAAACACACCAACCACGGCATTCATCGCGATATTGTTATCACGCCGCTTGATGTAAACATCGGCCTCGTCAATCAGCATGACCGCACCCCAACGTTGGGCGCGTGTTAACACATCTTTCAAGGCTTTTTCCATTTCGCCGACGTTAAGCCCGAGTTGCCCGGAATGCACACGGTACAAGGGGCGTTTGATGATTTCGGAATAGACTTCGGCAGTCAATGTTTTACCCACACCTGCTGGCCCAGCACACAATACCGTCGTACCGCCAGACTTGCCTTCAACAATATCATCCATCAAGACATCCATTTCGGCAGTCAGAATATCAATCAAATCAATCTGGTCTTCACGCAGGATCAATTTTTGTTTTAATTCTGGTTGGTACTGATAAGGTTTGATGTCATTCACATGCACCCATAAATGGTGGTGCAATTCCAGATGAAACATCAACAAGTAACAGTGGACAGGCAGTTCAGTAAAAAGCCCTTTGGGAATTTCCGTTTCAGTCGATTCAACTTCATTCTCGACCTTAGAATCATAGCGATTGCTTTTTGCTGCTCTGCGTAAATATTTTGCGAGGATGTCACCCTTAGCATCCATAGCCAATGCACGTTCGCTAAGGATGCTTTCATCATTCACCAACCGCGCCGTTCCGCCCTCGGTCGATAAGACCACAACATCCTTACGCGACCAATCGGTATTTCGATGCGATGCCGTAGGGTCTTCGGCATAAAACCCAATGCCTTTGCCAGAAAATTGTGTTCCTGACTGCCCACACCATTCAAAATATCGTGCTGCGGCATCATCATAAGTACTTATAAGTTCTGGCGTTTCTTTAAGAAAACCTTTAGCCGCAAAAATTTCGGTCATGGTTTTATTAGCGATGTCACGCGAGCGGATGGTAACGGTCGATATCGCCACCTTCCCTTTGGCATTAGCTTTAAGCTCAAGGGTCACGCGCCCAGTTTCTTCCTCGCCTGAAGGCGTATAATCCAGCCTGGTGACTACATAAGCCATCGGTTTTCCAGCTACATTCGCCTGGAATAACCAGCCGCGCACGGCATCATTAATCAGATAACGGGCGCAAGCCGGGAGCAACATTTCAAGGTCATCTTCTTCAAACCTGACCGTATCATTATTCATCGCTTTTTGGAGCGTTGAAAGCTGTGCAGCATGACCTTGCATTTCAGAACCTGCGTTCTTGTAAAGTATCTGCAAAAAGCTAATTTCGGTATTGGAAAGTTGCTTGTAAGGCACTTCCGCTTTATTACCAAAGCGGAGTTGGTCTTTTAAACCAGACAACCCTGGAAACTCATTCACCATCGCATCGACATACTTTCGTTCAATCTGAAGTTTCATAAATTCCTTTGAACAGGGCTTGGCAACAATGAGATAGCTGGTTTCAACCCGACAACACTGGCAGTTAACCGGAGACTGTCAGTGTTGAAGGAAATAAAATGATTAAATCGCCCCAACCGCAGCGTCTTTAACCACGACAATCGTGCTATCTTGCGCTTCTTGATAAGAAACAAGCGGCGCTTTTGACTTACGCGATTTAGCTGATTCATAAGCGATTGCCACCTTATCCTCGGCGGATTGGTTTTTTAGTTCGCTTTTTTCTATATATAATTCTTCAAGCAACTCATTCCAAACCAAGCCTTCTTTAAATGGCAGCAATTCGTAAGTAACGCCTTCCAGCTCAACCTTCAATGCCTTACCAATATTTTCAACGTAAATTAAAGCGATGGCATCTGGGTCAATGTCGGCTTTGTACTTTTCCACAAATACGGGCAATAAATCCAGGGTTGGCAACAAGCCGTTGATGAATTTTATTTTATCGTTTTCGATGATTAAAGCGGAATGAATGAATAAGGCTTCAGGCGGTTTACGGTCTGTGGTTGTGCCTTCGCGTAGGGCTCCTTCTTTCAAAACCAAGTCGCCCCGATAAGCATAGACACCAGCAGTTCCGGTTTGACCGTTGACTAAAGTGACTGTCAGTAAGCCTTTAGTTTGATAAGTTTCTAGTAGCATAGATTTTTTCTCCGTATGATTTTAAATATGAATATGGTTTCCAATGTCTTACATATCTAGCAACAAAAGCCCCAAGGGAAATACTGAAAACATTGTCATTTCGAGCAAAGCGAGAAATCTTGTCTACACGAACTTCATGCCGTTCAATAACCTGTAAAAGATTCCTCCCAGTGGTCGGAATGACAACATCATTTTTTCAGGGCGCCCCTTGTGGCATCGATTTTCGGTGGCTTCGGCTTAATCAACAGCCAGCGTGACTTCCGTCGATTTCATCAGCGCATAGGCTTTACTGCCGACCTTTAGCCCAAGGGCATCAACAGCCGCTTTAGATACAATAGAAATAACAGTTACATCTGGGGAAATTTCCAATGTGACTTCGGAAACAATGCTACCGTGATTAATGGCTTTAACGATGCCTTGCCATTGGTTTCGTGTACTGAGTTGCATGGGCTTTTCCTGGCTAATTCGTGTTTTGTTTTTATTAGATAAGCAGGGTTTATGCCATGTTAGCGATAGAGATTATTTATATAACTATCATGTAGATAGCTATTTAATATGGGTTTACAGCATAAGACTCTGGATAGCTAATCTGACAAAGGCAATGGTTTATTTAATTATTGTAGGAAACCTGACATCAATCAGTGATTACAGTGTATAAAGCGAGTTTTTGAATCATTTTCAATCCCCAACAGCTTGTGAAGAGCAGTTTTTAGGGAATTACCACTTGAATCTGCGAAACTTTATGTCGAACGCATTGAATTAACCATAAGAGATTGACAGCAATGCTGTCAATCTATAAAGTGACCAAAAACTTTAAAGCAAAAGTCCCATGCCAACCTTAACCATCCGCAATTTACCCGAACAAGTTCATGCTGCTTTGCGCCTGCAAGCGGCGCAAGACGGTTTGAGCATGGAAGCCGAAGTCCGAAAGATCCTCACGGAAGCCTGTAAAATAGATAAAAAATCGCCAACGGGATTACAAAATCTCGTCGATCAACTTTATAAAGGTAAAAAACCGACCCATGTTGTTGAGCAACTCATTCAAGAACGCAGGTCGGAAGCCAGCAAAGAATGATCGTACTCGATGCATCGGCATTACTAGCTTACCTATTCCGTGAAACAGGCCACGAGATTGTGGAGCAATACATCGAAGATGCCTGTATCTCCACTGTAAATCTGAGCGAAGTCGCTGGGCGGTTTATTCGCGACGGTATTGATATAACTCCGCTGATCCAACATATGGAAAAAACTTCGATAGAAATCGTTCCGTTCAATCAAGAACACGCTTTACACGCTGCTGAATTGATTCCACTCACTAAATCCTATGGCTTGTCGCTTGGCGACAGGGCTTGTTTAGGTTTGGCTACGGCAAGAAACTTGGCGGTGTTAACTGCGGATAATGTTTGGGTTGAGATTGAAGGGATTAATGTCGAAGTTATTACAATACGTTGAAATTAATAATTTTTAATCTTTGTAAAGCTGGTCTCGACCGCCCTATCTTGCTATGCTCAACATACGAGATATTGGTGTTAAATCAGTAAATTTTGAGGATTAAAAATTGGCAAATAGCAATTTAGCGGATGCAAAACGGGCAAAAAACGATGAGTTTACACCCAGTACAGTGACATTGAAAAAGAGATCAACGCTTACTTAGAATACGACCCCAATGTATTTCGTGGCAAGACGGTTTTACTGCCTTGCGATGATCCAGAATGGAGCAATTTCACTAAATACTTTGCCCAAAATTTCGACCGTTTCGGGTTTAAAAAACTCATTAGCACCAGCTATGCGGTGAATAGCAAGCAATATAAATACGGCTATCAGGCGACTTTGTTTGAAATAAACGATCCGCAGTATGCCGAAAACAAAACCGTCATTAATGGCAAAATTTTTACCCTTACTACTGACCGTACCCATGACGGCAAAATAGATATTAAGGATTTGGAATGGCATTACCTGGAGGGTGATGGCGATTTTAAAAGCGAAGAAATTAAACGATTAAGGGATGAAGCCGATAAACAGTTTGTGATTATAGGTATTATGAATGCCATTACTTATAAGGAAGTTTTTCCGTTAATCAAGAACGATAAAATGTGGCTGGGAAACGGTTTTCACGCTGGCAACGCCTATTTTTCAACCCCTTTTGCCAATGAATACGCGGAAGGGATTTATAACCCCGAAACTGGCTTGGTGAAGTTTAGGAATGTTTGTTGGTTTACCAATCTTGACCATGGAAGACGCCATCAACCATTGCCGTTAATGTCGATGATTGATAATTTAAGGTTCAGCAAACATAAAGAAATTAAAGGCAAAGAATCATACGACAAATACGATAATTACTATGCTATTGAACTGCCATTTACTGATGCGATTCCAAGTGATTATGATGGGGCAATGGGTGTACCGATTAGTTTTCTCGATAAATATAGCCCTGAGCAGTTTGAGATTATGGGCATAACGGACAGGGATAACAATTCAGGATTAAAAACTAGAGAATATACCGAAGATGATGTACCGAACCCTGGTGATTTGAACAGACGGGGTGTAATCAAAATTGGAAGTGAGTATAAATCCACTTATGCTCGTCTCTTGATAAGGAGAAAGCCAAAAAAATGAAAACCACCTTAAAAACTAATGTCACAATAAAAGACATTTGCGAAGGCTTTGTCTATAACGAGCTTGAAGGCAAGGGTTTGTTTGGCTTATCAGGAAAATTAACCATCCAGCCAGAATACCAGCGCAACTATATTTATGCTGACGGCAAAAAAGATGTGGCCGTGATTGAATCAATCTTAAAAGGCTATCCACTAGGGCTAATCTATTTTAACCAAGTCAATGAAGATAAGTTTGAGGTGTTGGACGGCCAGCAACGCATTACCAGTTTTGGACGGTTTATCACCAACAAGTTTGCCATTAAAGACGGCAATGGCATGGAGCAATACTTTAGTGGTATTGCTTGGGACAAACAACAACTTATCTTAGAAACAAAGCTGTTGATTTATGTGTGTGAAGGCACTGAAAGCGAAACCAAAGAGTGGTTTAAAACCATCAATATCGCCGGTGTGCCATTAAATAACCAAGAATTGCTGAATGCGGTCTATTCGGGTCGGTTTGTGACTCTAGCTAAAGCCGAGTTTAGTAACAGCAGGAACGCAAACATCCAAAAATGGACGGCGTATGTCAGTGGCAGCGCGCTTCGACAAGAATTTTTGGAACAGCGTTAGACTGGGTGAGCAAAGGCAATATTGGTGACTACATGAGCCGTCACCGTAACGAGGACAACATTAGTGAGCTTAAAGCCACTTTCAATAGTGTTATAGATTGGGTGTCTAGTGTATTCACGGATGTTGAAACAGAAATGCGCGGCCTTGAGTGGGGGCGCTTGTACGAGACCCATCACAATAACCCTTACGACCCTAAAAAGGTATCCGAACAGGTAAAAAATCTTTACAGTGATCCTTATGTAAAGAATCGAAAAGGAATTTTTGAGTATATTTTGGGTGGATCAACCGACACAAAATTGCTAGATGTTCGAGTTTTCGATGAAGCTACCAAGAAGTCAACTCACGCTAAACAAACAGTTGATGCGAAAGCCAATGATATTTCAAATTGCCCTCTTTGCGTTATTGGGCATGACTCAAACAAGAAAAAGCTATGGGTGTTGACTGATATGGAAGCTGACCATGTAGCCGCATGGAGCAAAGGTGGCGCAACTGATTCGAGCAATTGCCAGATGCTGTGTAAGACGCATAATCGTGCGAAAGGAAATAGGTAGGCTATAGCTCCTAGGTTAAGCCGAATAACATAATGCCCAACATTTTGATGTAAAATTATTATCTATAAGCCATAATCACAGTCACCCATGCAAGAAAAAACCTTTATAGTGACAGAGTATTTAAAGTACAGAATCGAGCTACGGGGCTTTGATTTAAGTCTTATCGAAAAAATTGTGCGTTATTCTGAAGAGCGTTATTTTGATACGGAAACCAGCCGTCTTATTGTGGTTGGCGAACATGACAAGAAACTTGTTGTGATCCCGTATCAAGAAACTCAGGACACCATAACGCCAATTACTGTACACGCCACCAGCCGCCAACAAATTAAATTCAGGTTGAACACCGGGAGATTTACTTATGAATAATCCAAAAATGAATTACTTTCCAGATCAGGACATTATCCATATCGCTATTACCGATGAAGAAGAATTTGAAAGCCTTGAAATAAGCCCCAACATTACTGCGGAATTGAATGCCAACGGGGATTTAATCGGCGTGGAAATTTTAAAAGCCAGCATCTTTTTGCGGGATTCTATCCTGGAAACCACGCAAGCTAAGTTGCTACAATTGCAACATGACCGTAATGCTGCTTAGGCGATGATGCCCCTGAATATTTGCGTACCGAACAAAATACGATGCAAATATATTTAGTTAAATATTTCCCTAGAATTCGTCACAATCTTAATTAGCTTACCGTTCCATACACATCCCACAAGCGCTTATAACTGCTATCCATGCGGGAAAGCTTAGCGGTCACTTGCTCAAGTAGTGACAAGGCAGGATACCGCCCTTTTTTCCCGCTACCATACCAGTCTTCCATAGATTTGTTTAGCCGCTGTTTTTCAGCATAGTCTTGGGCGATTTGTTCCTTTAACCACGCCATGCTTGTGTCAGGAGTCAGGTCAACAATTCGGTAGCGCAGGGCATTGTCAAAAATACGAACCCCGCCACCTTCAGCCACGGTTTGATAGAGTTTTTCTGCATCGATAACCTCTACACCTGCCAGATAGTCAATGCCGAACTCATGAATTTCGGGTAGCCACGGCGCTGTCGGCCCCATTAAAACGGTAGTGGCATGTTGGGCAAGCTCGGCTAAGCGCGGGAAAGTTTTGTTGGTGATGGAACTGGCGGTCAAAAACACCCAGTCCGCATCTGGCAATAAGAATTCACTGGCAGGATCTGGGTAGTCGTTATGACCTGGTTGCCTTTCCAAAATAGTAAGGCTGAATTGTTCGGCATAGGTCTCTATGCCCGGATAACGCCCAATGACGACAACTTTTTTGCCTTGCAACCTGGGCAGAAAATAATCAAAAACAGCTAAATTGGCGCTACCAGTAGTGGGCATCAAAGTGATGCCGGATGGCAACTGATAACGGTTTAAACTGCAATTGATAGCCGCCATGCCTATTGTAGCTTTATAAGGTTCCCAATCGGTAACCCAACCTGCCAATTCGCCTAATGATTTACCGACTAATGTACCCGAACACGGCAACGTTCGGGTAGGAACTCCAGGACTCATGGCTAAACCCAAGTGCTGGGTTTTACAAACTGTCCACACTAGACCTATCGTTAACGCTTCGACTTGCGTATCGCTGCTGGCATAATCCAGCAACAACTCATAAATCCGTTTAGGATCATCCATATTGGTTAACTAGGCATAGGTAATAATTTGGCTTCGGCCTTAATGGTGTCGGCTTTTCCCCATGCAGTAATCCCTTCAACAAACCAACGGACTTTGGCAGGATGGGTTTTAGCGACATCGTACTCAGCATAAAAAGTGTCATCGCTATTAAACTGAAGCCTGCCGATACGCTGCCTGTTATGGCCGTCATACCAATAACAAGTTAAATTCTGTTGGCCGGTATATGGATCTTTGATAAGGAGAAAATTGGCTTCATCAAACGTAGGGTAGTTTTGTATTTCATTTTCGCTGAACCCCAGCTTATTAATTTCTTCGCACATCCGTTGGCAAATGCATCTGGCAATTTCATGTTTTAACGCAACATGGTCATTTAATTCCATTATTCATTGACTCCCGCCGCCAAATCCATAATCACAGAAGTACCGATAAGGTCTTCAGAGTCGAGCTGACTCAGGTGAGACAAAATAAGCTGAGCATCACTATTATGACCTTGCCGAAGCTTGATAAACGCTAACGCTTTCAGGCTATACAAGTAAAATAAGGTGGTCTCGCTCGCGTACAGATCCCATTTTTGCCCGTCTAAGGCGAGTTGGCGATAATCGTGGGGGAAACTACCTTGTCTTGCCGACTCCTCCAGCGCAGATAGGACTATTTTTTCTGCATCCATGAGACGTTTTTGGAAGAAATAAAACTTGTACAGTGCAAAATAGGTCTGCAAACACTGCTTATCTAAGGCTTGGGCTTGTAAAAACAAGTTTTCAGCCTTTATTTGGTCTACCGAACTTGCAGCAACTGCGGATTGCAGAAGGTAATCGACTGCATCGGGTATGTTTGGGCTAAACAATACCCGTTGTTCAAAGAGTTGCGCGACCCCCATCACCAAACCTCAGAAGGAACTATCAGGCTGACCACCGGTTCACCCCCAATTAAGTGTTGGTCAATGATGGTCGTCACATCGTCCTTTTTTAAATTGCCATACATTACCCCTTCAGGATAAACCAAAACACTCGGCCCCAGATTGCATGGCCCCATACACCCGGTATTGGTTAGGGCAATTTTCTCAAAAAGGTTACGGGTTTGAATTTCATTCATGAACTCATTCATGACTTCGGCACAACCAGAGCTGGCACAAGACCCTCTGGGATGCCCTTGTGGGCGGTTTTGGGTACAAACAAATACATGTTTTTCAGGTCTGGGCATGGTTTTGATCCTTATAAATAATTAAGTGGCGGAACTACTCTGCTCAGCATTTTCTTGCAAGATGCCTGATTGTACTGTCATTTCGACCAACGGGAGAAATCTTGAGCATATGAATATGATGCTTAAGATTCCTCGCTGCGCTCGGAATGACAAGGTGCTAAATAGAGTTACAAAGTAATTTCATAATCTGCAAATCTGTGGCAACAAAATACCATCCAAGTATTTACTAAGCAGCTTGTTTATGTTCGTGGCTAAAGCAATCTTTCGGACACACTTTGGAACATGCTTCGCAACCGATACAATCAAGGCCATTTTTAATGCTCATAACCATGCTGTTATCATCGTCGTCTTCAAAGTCGCCATAATCATCTTCAAAATCTTCCGGGTCGAGCGCTTCGGCTTTTTCGACTAAATCAAAAACATCCCGTGGACAGACTTTGAAACAACGTCCGCAACCTATACAGGTTTTTTGGTTAATGTCAGTCACATAAGCAGGAGTCCATTCTGTGCCGCCAAAAGTAACGCCCGTAACAAATTCAGACATGTAAGTTCTCCTGCTCAGGCCGCTTCAGTTTGTGCAGCAATCAGTTTTTTGTTGGCTTCATCCCAGGCTTTACACGCATCGTAAGTGGCTTGCGCGATACCCAACAGATCACCGAACCCTTCTGGCAATCTGTCTTCGATGAGGTCATGCAATACCATCGCTTGTTCATTTGCCAAGCGCTTGGTTTTTTTGACTTCTTTTTCCAGTTTTCTTAACTCTTCTTCAGTCATGTTGGCAGTCCTCAATCAGTTGCGGCGGCATTATATTTTTCAATTAACCCCAGCGCCTTTTCGACGATTTGATCACTTTTTTCACGCAGGTCTTCCAGACTTGAAAACCCGAAACGATGGGTGTCACGCAGTATCTTATCGACAACAACTAACTTGCCGACCATGATTAAAGCGCGACCAAAGCCCTCATGGCTAAGATGAACAATAGGTGCTGCCATCAAGCCGGTTTTTTTCTCAATGAGTGTAGCCAGTGAGTTGTAATAGGCTTTTAAACGGGCAATCGTGATTTCATCGGGGTCACCAATCACTGGAATGTTTTTCTTACGCTCTTTGGTTAGCACGATAGGGTCGATAATTTTTGCTTCCGACCAACCTGCATAGGTGTCATACGCATCAATCGCACGTAATTGCTTAATCATATCTTTGACAATATCAGAACTGAGATTGGTATCGGTTTCTTCTACAACTAAAGCAGCTGTGGACATGTTGTTTTCTCCGTTAAATTGTTATTTGACTGGCTTAAAATTTTATTACTTACTGTTAAACCGGTTTAAGGAATCGCTTCTTAAATTGTCATTTCGAGAGTAACGAGAAATCTTGCTTGCATAAATTTTAAGCCATTGAACAAGTTGCAAAGATTCCTCCCTATGGTCGGAATGACAAATAATTTTATTCAGCTTTCCCTTAGGAAGCATCACTCATCCCAACCTTCGTCTTCCATTGTTTTAAACCGATCAGGATCGGGAGCCTTGTGTTGATTGATCGCTTTTGCCAACCAACTGGATGGACCTGCTTTCATCTCATTTTGAAGGTCGGTGATCAGGTCTTTAATTTTGCCGCCTTCATGCACCTTAACAGGTTGGATGTTTTTGACGATAAGCTGGTTAATCGCCGAACCGCCAACCGCTTGGCAATATACCGCCGAACAACCATCCAATAACTCAATCTTGACGGATAACTTATCTTCATTGCCATCCTGACTTAATTCACCAAATTGGGCGGCTTCAAGAAACTCTGAGTTATCCATATCAACAGCATAAATGGCGAACGATTTAGCAGAACCAAAATGTTGGTTTACCGTTTCCATATCTGTGGTGGCGAACGCAATTTTTAAAGCAGTTTCCATAAAGTTCTTCTCCTCAGTACTTTGCACGATTGCCAAGCGTCTTGTTAATGACATGACAGCACTTTACTTGAATTAAGCTCGGTCATTTCGCTGGCTGGTTTTTGACCGTATACAGAACGGTAAACCGGGATTTCTTCATGCGAAAAATTAATAACCAAATTAGCCAGATCAAACAATGTCTGCCGGGTACCACGATAACCGATCCAGGTTTTCTGGTAACCGCCGATAATGTCGTATAAAGGAAAACCCGCCCTTAGAATTGGTGTGCCTAACCGTTCAGCAGTATCCACTGCATGGGAATTGCCGATAACCAATTGCGCCCTATTAGCCCTGCCGATAAGCTCCATATCTTCAAGGTCACCAATTTTGATACTGGCAATAGGAATTCGCGCTAACAAAGGCGTATTGCAAGAAGTTACTGCTGCAACAACTTCTGCGCCCATTTCCTGAACCAGATCGACAAAGGCATTCAACAAATCGGCATCTGCGGCAATCGCAATGCGTAATTGACCCAACATAAAGTGGGTGTCCAGCATGGCATCCTGTAGCTGAGAACGCTGCCGTTCAATACGTTCAGGCACATCATTGCCGCTAATCTCAGCCAGTGCGGAAATCAATGCATCATTCGCTTTTAAACCGTAAAGGTGATCGATGCTATAGGTTGGAACGCCGGTTTTTTCATTCAATAATTCCGCCGCTTTAATAAGCGATGGCCCGATAACAACCGTGGCTAATGAATCACCCAACGTAGCCATTTCAGATAACGGTGTGCCGCCTATAGTTACCGGACTGAAATCTTCATCAGTTAAGCAACCATCCAGTGAATCGGAAATGTCAGGCACAAAAACTGGCCTGAGCTGAAATTGCTCAAAAATGTCACGCAAGGCTTCCAGATCACCTGGGGTCAGCATATAGCTGACTAACACGTTAACTTGGCGTTTACGTTTGCCTGGGTACGTTCCGGCTTCTTTTGCATCCGGCACTAACGCACGAATGATTTCTGTTAATGTCGCGGCATAACCTGTTTCAACGCTGCCAGTAAAATCTGGCGTGTTAACTGCAACCACGGCAATATCGGCAAATTCAGGATTGGCTTCCCTAAACTCCCGGACGTTACGTTGCACATCGCAGCCCTGCGTTTCAGCCAAGCCAGTCGTCAAAATGGTGATTAAGGATGGACGGGATTTCCCTGCGATGTTTTTGATCCCTTCGCGGACATTTTCATCCGCACCCATGACTGAGCTGCCTTGATCCATTGCCGTACTTTGCAACGGAATGGGTTCGCGAAAATGACGGACAAAAAATACTTTAGCGAAGGCCGTGCAACCTTGCGAACCATGCAACATCGGCATGGCGCGATTAAACCCTAATGTTGCCAATGAGCCGCCAATGGGCTGACTAGCTTTAAGCGGATTGACTGATAAGGCTTTATTACGTTTCAGGATTTCAGCCATTTGCCACCTCGATTTGCGGTAGAGACGCAAAATCTTGCGTCTCTACATTTTGCGCCCTTACTGTACGCCAAGGCGCAGGTGTCCTAACTGCCTCCCATACCGGACTCTCTATGGTTAATGCTAATTGACGCACCAACTCCAACATGCCTTGATAACCTTCATAACCAAATTCACGTTCCTGGTTAATATCCAAAAATGGAATTTTTGCCTTCAACGCCGTGTACATATTACGGCCTCCAGCAATCAGGATGTCAGCCTTATATTCATGCACAATCCTAATCAATTCTTTTGGACTGCCGTCGTTAATCATTAGGGTATCTTCACCCATCAATTCACGGATTCGCGCCTTATCTTCTTCGGTGGATTTATTTGTCCCGGTCGCAACGACAACCATACCTAAATCCTGCAAGGCGGAAATCACCGACCAGCTTTTAACACCGCCAGTAAACAATAAAACCCGTTTATCTTTCAGCCGCGCTTTCCACGGCTCCAGCTCTTTCCTTATCCGTGCTTCCTCACGCAGTATTAGCGCTTCGGTACGTTCAGTTAAATCCGCATCGTTTATTGCTTTCGCGAAATCTCGCAAGGCCTGGCTGGTATCGGTAATGCCGTAAAAACTGCCTTCAAACCAGGGCGTACCGTATTGTTGCTGCAACTTACGGGCGACATTCACCATGGCTTTTGAGCACACCATCATGTTGACTTCGGCCTTGTGCATGGTCTGTACTTCACGGAAGCGTGCATCACCGGACAATGTACATAAGATCCGTAAGCCGAGTTCATCTAGCAACGGTAAAACATGCCAGAACTCGCCGGCAATGTTGTATTCGCCGACCAAATTAACGTCATGGATTTTGATGCCTGATTCTATGGTATTAGGTGGTAAAGGGTCAGGATCGCGGGTACCGATAACATGTTTAACCATCGCGTCACCGGCAATACGGTTACCTAGATTCTTGGTGCCATAAAATCCAGCACAATCAATCGGAACGACCGGAACATTCCAGCGCTCTTCAGCAGATTTACACACCGCATTAATGTCATCGCCAATCAGGGCGGGTACGCAAGTGTTATAGACGAACACAGCAGGTGGAAAGTAAGTATCAATCGCCTGTTTGATGGCGTGGAACAAACGCTTTTCTGCGCGTCCCATTACGATGTCCTGCTCGGTCAAATCGGTTGTCATACCGATGCGGTACAAATCCGCGCCGGAAGAACGTGTACCCCGGTTATCCCAGGAACTACCCGCACAAGCGATAGGCCCGTGGACAATATGCGCGACATCCGCAATCGGCAACAAGGCAATCTGTGCGCCATCAAAAGCACAACCTCCCGCAGCCCCACCCGGTTTCGGCTTGGCACAACCAGACTTTTCCTTTTTGTTATGCTCACAAGCAGGTTCGTCTAACAACGCGGCAATGTCTTTTGTTGATTTCATGGCAATGACCAAAGGTTCTTTATAATTTGATAAAGCAACCATTGTGCCATTTTATATAGCATTGAAATTATTGATATTTATGTGTCGAGTTATTGTAAGAAAACTTACAATACGGATAGATGGGTAAAACAAACCGATAATCTTGGGACAAGATTATCTATTGAAAAGCGTTGACGTAGTAACCCGAAAAATTACCCTTCATATTGTTAACTCAGTATAATCAAAGCACATTAAAAACAATAATCTTGCGAGGTTACTATGCGCGATAACCCGATGTTCAAAGCGGCATTCATTGCCGCCTTACTCATGTCATTGTCAACAACCGTTTTATCCCAAGGAATCACTGTCGCACCTGCACCGAACGGGATTCAAATACCGAAAGATTACAAAAGCTGGCAACCTCTCGGCGTATCGCACCGGACGGATAAGGACTCGTTACGGATCATTTTGGCGAACCCCATTGCCTACAAAGCCGCGACGGAAGACCTTACCAACCCCTGGCCGGACGGCAGCATGATCGCCAAACTAGCGTGGAAAGACAGCACCCATCCACACTTTGCCGCCGCCACCGTGCCGGGCGAACTAACGCATGTCGAATTTATGATTAGGGACAGCAAGAAATTCGCGGACACCAACGGTTGGGGTTACGCCCGCTGGCTAGGCATGGAACAAAAACCTTATGGAAAAGATGCCGATTTTGCCCAAGAATGTTCGACTTGTCACTTACAGGCGAAAGAGACTGGATATGTGTTTACCCGGAAAGCGCCGTTGCCTTAGTGTAGGCATAACCAAAAAATTTAATCGGAGATGATATGTTGGGGTTCGAAAGTTCATCCCAATGAGCTAATTTTCTGCTATGGGCTTTTTAATAAGTTATTGCTGTAATTTTTTGTTCGTTGCAATAATTTTTTCTAAGTTTCTTGAAAATTCCGTTGTATCAGCAAAATAGTTGGGATACGCTTTTTTTAATCCATGAATTGACGAGGCCGATACAAGAACCACATCTCTTTTATCATTATTTTCAAAACTCTTTTCTAATTCTGTGTAAGCGCTTGTAGCTTTATCAAGCTGATCTCCAGAGTACCTATTAACTTGTATCCTAGATTCATCAATTTTTAGGACTAGTAAAAAATAATCTCTTTGATTTTTCTTATCTTTTCCAACGAGTTGAGTTGATACCGCAAATGCTCGCAATCGAGGCAAGACATTTAAAGCTTCAATAGCATCTATAAGTTCGAGACGTTCTGAAGTATTCGCATTTTTTGATAACTTACGATTCTCAATATCTGCAAAAGCTTTACTTGCCAGCTTAAAAAAACTAAGCCAAGCTTCTCCGCCTTGGCTTGCCTTTAATGCTTGCCCTGTAAATGTTCCAACTACTTCAACGGCAGTAGCCCATGAGTGCTGTACTTTGCTCCTAATTTGTAGTTCAACAGAGTGACCTTTAAATTGAGATTTCCTACAATTATATTTATAAACTAAATGTATACCCCTGTATCCTGAAGATTTGGGGTTTTGAATATAATCTCTCTCACGGTGCAGATTATTTCGAGTACCACCTTTAACTATGCTATCTCTAACTAACCCGACATTTGATTTGTTAGACACAATAATTCTACAACCCGCAATGTCCTCGATACGATCTAACTTCATTCCGTTTTCTCTTGTAAGCTTTGCTAGAATTGAAGGAGTTCTTTTGAGCCTTTGAACAATTATAGAATTCTCATCTATTTCAAATGATTTTTTCCTGAAGTAGTTAAGCATTGACTGCATAGGGTATGCATGAGAGGCTCGCCAATTAGACAATACATCCAGAGACTCTAAAATTTTATCAAGTTCCTTACCTTTCTGTTCATCAATCAAATAATCGCCTGCTCGTCTTACTTCTTTTTTAGAAAACCTCAGTTCAGTCCAGGCCAATTTCAATTCCTCGATATATTGATAACATAATAAAACCTTTGATAAATAACGTATATTTAAGATACTAACAACTGTAAACAATATAAATTCACTATAGCTACAAAAAATTTCATGCCCATTTACAACACACATCGCGTATGTTGGGCATATTGTAGGTTGGTGCTGACGTTAGGAAGCCCAACTTCCCACCAAAAAGTTAAAATTGATAAGGCACTCTTACCCCTGGCTCATCCTGGGAAAAATCCTTGGTATTTCTTGTAACCAGTATGCGTTTATTGGCTTGAGCGGTCGCCCACACGATGGCATCGGGTAGTTTGATATTATGTTTTTTTCTTAATTTTACGGCTGCTTCACTAACTTGTGTTTCTATCGGCAAGGTATCGAACGTGTGTAAAAACGCCCTGATAATTGCCTCTGTTTCCGGTGTTGCGCCGACCATGACTTCCATCCAGGTGATGACGCTAATGGCTTTGTCGCGATAACGCTCCAGTTCGGTTTTAGCTTGTTCCATGCCATTGAGGTAGTCGATCAGTATATTGGTATCGAACAGGGCACTTACCATTCAGCCCGAACCTGTTCTTGATAAGCCAAACCATCGACCTTATGGTCTTTCCAAAGACCGAATGCATCGTCTGATTGCGGTTTTTTCTTGTCGAGATAATAGGCAATGGCTTCCCTAATGACTTCGGCGCGGGACACTTTTTCAGCTTGGCTGATGGCTGTGAGTGCTTTAATCTGTTTTTCTGGTATGTCGATTAAGGTACGCATGGATTTTTCCTAAGTTGTATATGATATACATATTATATATAATTTCTAAATCGGATCAATTTAGTGAATCTATTTATAGGTTCAAGATACTTTCCCCCTTAGTACGTAAATCAGATAATGACCCGCTTACAATACTATTCAATTCTCCCTTCAACCTCAAGCCATAAGCATCTGTTATCATAAGCCATTGAATGCAGCCACTTCGTCGGCATTCGTATTTCCTATGAACTTAAAGTGAACACTGCCGCCTTTTCTTCCTTACCGTTAAAACCCGCCCTGCTCGAAAATATCGAATCCTTGGGTTATACCCAGATGACACCTATTCAAGCCGAAAGTTTGCCGCACATCCTTGAGGGTAAAGACGTAATTGCCCAAGCGAAAACTGGGAGCGGTAAAACCGCTTGTTTTGGCATCGGGATGTTATCGCGGCTGGACTTGAGTAGCTTTAAGGTTCAGGCGATGGTGGTTTGCCCGACCCGCGAATTGGCTGATCAGGTCTGCAAGGAAATCCGAAGATTAGCGCGTTTTACTCAGAACATTAAGGTGTTGGCTTTGTGCGGCGGCGTACCTTTCGGCCCACAAGCCGATTCATTGCGACATGGAGTACATATCGTCGTCGGGACGCCTGGACGTTTGCAAGAACACTTACGCAAGCGCAGTTTACGCTTAAGCAACCTGAAAGTTCTGGTGCTGGATGAAGCAGACCGCATGCTGGACATGGGTTTTGAAGAGGCCGTTACTGAGGTGATTTCCCAAGCACCGACACATCGACAAACTTTATTGTTTTCTGCAACGTTTCCCGATCCGATCCGAGAATTGAGCCAAAAATTTCAATTTAAGCCGGTGACGGTTAGTATTGATGAGCAACATCACGTCGATGTGATCGAACAGCTTTTTTATCAGGTTGACAAAGGTCGGAGACCGAACGCGTTAGGCTATCTATTGTCGTATTTTCGCCCAGAATCGACGGTGGTATTCTGCAATACCAAAAAAGATTGTCACGATATTAGCAATGCACTGGCGAACAGCGGCTTTTCCGTGCAGGCTTTGCACGGCGATCTGGAGCAAAAAGACCGCGATCAGGTGCTGGTGCGTTTTGCTAATAAAAGTTGTTCCATTCTGGTGGCGACCGATGTTGCTGCACGCGGTTTAGATATTAAGGATTTGCAAGCGGTGATCAATTACGAATTGCCGTGGGATCCGGAAATTTATGTTCACCGTATTGGCCGTACCGGACGTGCAGGTAATAAAGGGCTGGCACTGAGTTTATGTATTGAGCAAGAGCTTAATAGGGCAAAAGCTATTGAAGATTATCAAAACTCTACTATCAAGTGGGATGACGTCGCACCGTTCAAAATGGATAAGGAGCACCGTTTAGAACCGCCGATGATTTCCATATGGATCGGTGGTGGCCGCAAAGATAAGGTGCGCCCCGGCGATATTTTGGGCGCATTAACCGGAGAATCTGGAATTCCAGGCAGTGAAGTCGGTAAAATCGATATCTTCGACAATCATGCGTTTGTTGCGGTAAAACGTGAGTTTGCCGATAAGGCGATAAGCTGCTTAAGAAACGGGAAAGTAAAAGGACGTAGTTTTAACGTGCGTAAATCTGAGTAACAAAACTGGTTAAGTAAATTATGCTTCAGAATAAGTCATCGATAGAAAAGATTGTATTCAAACTACCCAAAACTACTCATGGATTGCATGTTTTAATTTGACTATGCCTCCAAGCAAATTAATTTTAGATCAGCGCATTTATTATTGTTTTACTTGTGAAGCTGTCTTGAAAGCAGTAATAGTGGATGTTCCACCTTAGTGCCATCGTCAGCGAGAAAGAGCGCACAACCGAAATTGCTACTAACAACCACATCAGCGTGCGCTGCAATAATGGCTTGCTGTTTCAATGCCTTTAGGTGTGCGGCATTTTCAGGATGGGTCAACATATAGCTGCCGCCCGAACCGCAACAGACGTTATTGTCCGCCAAGGCTTCAATACTTATTCCTGGGATTTTTTGCAGCAACGCATAAACAGCTTGCTGGCTTTTTAGCACGTTGCGTTGGCTACAGGGTTCGTGCACGGCTACGTTCAAGTTGGATGGTTTCAACTGCAAATCAACCGGCCAATGTTTTAGCAAAAAATCATTTACGTCAGATAATCGCCCACCGAACAGTTTCCCTGCTTCATCATTGTTTCGGTCATATTCACTCAACAATACCCCGCAACCACTGGCGGTATAAAGAACTGCTTCAACATCCAGCGCATTGAAAGTTTTGATGTTGTTGTTAATAAGACCTTCGGCAGACTGGCCGTTATGCTGGTGAATCGCACCGCAGCAGCCTTGTAGCGGTGGCACGAGTACTTCGTACCCTATGGAGTTAAGCAGCTTAATTGCTGCTAGCAAGGTTTCACGATCAAAATGCTCGGTAATGCAGCCAGTGAACATAGCAACTTGTCCTCGTGTTTTGGCGGTACTCGGATAACACGTTGCCAAGGTTTTTAAGGCGGGTTTACCGAGTAGCGCTTCGGACTCTACCATTCGAAAATGTTTTAGTAATCCACTACGCCGTAGCGGTTGTTGCAAACCCGATTTCAAATAAGCCGCAAGCAAAGGCATAAATCGGTTCCGCCACTGCTTATTATCAATTAGCCAAAATGCCAGGTTTGCCAACCAAAACGGCTTATGGCTTATCTGGGCTTGGGCCTCATCAAACAATTGTCCGTACGCCATCCGACTTGGACAAACCGTCTCGCAAGCGCGGCATTGCACACAGTTATCCAAATGAAAGAGTTCTTCGGCAGTAATCGGCAGTTTTTCAACCAGAATTTTGCTGAGAGTACGAATTCGACTGCGCGGGGTTTCTTCATCAGTCTGGAACAGGCGAAACGTCGGGCAACTGCTGACGCACATGCCGCAGCGCATACACTCTCCGGCATCAGGAATATATGACCCGGATACAGTTTGCCCTTCGGGTTCACTGAAATCCATGTCCATATACTCAAACACGTCAGGACTCCATTACCTTAACATAAGCACGCCGTAGTAATTCCATTTCGGCAGGTGGCCTGGCCCGCAATTCCGGCAACGTCCTCATTTTACAATCCCTGCTCTCCATCAGCTTATGCGGCGGATCAAGCAACATGAAACGCGCCATATAAACGGTAATGATGCCACCCGGCGTGTCGATTTGTTCGCTAAATCCTGCTTCAGCCTTCAATAAATCATTATCCAGGTTTAATAGCTGATTGATATGATTAACCAGCATGGCTGGATGCAAACTCACTTTAGTCTCTTCAAATTCTTCCTGTTCCAACGCGCTGGATAAAGCGGGTAATGGCTCAGGGAAACAAATACTCCCGTTACTATGTTGGGCAAATAAGGTTAACGCGCTGATGTCTCCCTTGTAGTAGAGTAGCAGACGGTGATTGACGAAAGCGCTTTGTGGATTCATCAGATATTTAAGGAATTTGTGGGGGTTTATGATGGCGGAAGTAACGTTATAAAGTCCGCCATCAGCAAAGCTAATAAGGTTTGCAACTATTCAACCCTCTTTTACAAGGCGCTTGATTAGCGCTGTCATTTCGAACGGTAGTGAGAAAATCTTAAGATTCCTCGCTCTGCTCGGAATGACAAAGAATGCTGAAAATTGCTAAGATTTAATGCTTGGTTGCACTTTAGTAAGTACAGCCTTTACCATTTAAACCCTCAGCAACGCCTTAGCCATTTTTTCTGAAAGCTGCGCTTCGACAAACTGAGGCTCATTGGGTGGGTAAAGCTCCACTTCATCCAGTTCAAAATTATATTCTTTGCCCAGTGCGATCAGTTCCCTGATTTTTTGGACGGCTAACAATTTGTCTTTTAATTCAGGATCGGTTTTAGCTTTCTCAGAAAATGCTTTTATTTGTGCAATTGACATAATGTTTACTCCTATTTTTAGTTGCTTTGAATCTCAAAGCGGTTGATAAAATCTTTGTTCAAGCTATACACTGTAAGGGGTATTAACCCAATCTTTTAGTACCGCAACATCGCGTTCAGGCAGATAAGAAAAATCTCCATTAACATCCTTGTAAACAGCGACACCCGTTTGCGGTAAAACCAGCTTGCCTTTTAGCATGTAAAAAAACCAGGCAAAAGGATAGCCTGCCTGACGGTCAAAACGGGTCAGCAGTTTAGCCAACGATGTCCCTTTTTTACCGCTGACATCCTTCATTTGGAGGACATTTTTTGGCTGGGTATTAACGATTTCAACGTTGATTATCTGCTCGCCAAATCGCCCAGTATTGCGGAACGGTCTAACAATCCAGTCATCAGAAAGGACAGCTTTTTGTTGTGCACTGCTTCTGTTCCAATCATCCATAAAACGCTGTACCGGATGTTCTTCAATATGGTATTTATTGATTTCATCCATAAAAACCGCCACATCGGTTTTACGCTTGTAGGAATAACGCGCGGCACCGATGCTGAAAGCTTCTAAGCAATCAGGGTTAAGTGGATCAATAAATTCTTCTAAATCTTCCGGTGGATTATGCTCACTAACCAATAGCCGATCCGAAATCTCATGGGTTTTATCGATGTCTATCTGGATAAAATCTTCGGCTTTAGTTCCGGTTTGAACAACAAAATGCAGGGTATTTCCGGTTTGCCGTGTGGCAATCAACTTTTCTTCTTGGGCGTGTTCGATTAATGTCTGTAGGTTTTTGCCACAATTGATAAAAGTCCTTTCTGTCCATTCCACTAAATCCTGGGCGATTCGGTTACCTTGCATATCAACAATACCTCCAAGCCGATACCATTCATCGCCAACTCTAGCTAATCTTACTTTATGGCTGGGGATAAGTTCCTGAAGTTTAGCAAGCAGCAATTCGTCATCCGCGCTGGGTAGAATCTGTTTACAGAGTTTTGCGATCTGCTGTCCATCAAGTTGAAAATCAAGGTCATCCATTATTTTGCTTCCGGTTGTTCGATTCGAGTAGCACCTTGTTCAGAGCTTTTCAACCGTTCCTGTACCGCCGCCCTGACATCGGGTTCGGGATCGTCTATCAGGCAGGCTAATGCCTCTGGAGCAACCCGCTGGACTGCCGTGTAACGCACCACCCAATCTGGGTCATTCAATAAGATGATGGCATCAGAAGGATTCATACGTTCAGCAACAATGCGCCTGACTTCAGGTGCATCATCATCTGCCATTAAGCCTAAACTGACTTCGGGCAAGCGTTCCGCCACCACTTTTCTAACCTGCATATCTTTGTCGCGAATCAGACGGAACAGGCGACCTGTTGGCAATCTTCTGGCGACGGTTAACCTGACAATGTAATCACGGTCATTTGCGAGCTTTTCCAGTTCTTCTGGCGCAATCCGGTCTGCGACAGTCATTCGCACTTCACGATCCGGATCGTCAATCAGGTGAATAAGTTGCGCTTGGGGAATACGATAGGCGACCGCACGCCTTACCACCTCGTCCACATCATGAATAAGTTCAGTCAACGCTTTTTGTGGCGCATAACGGACGGCAATCGCACGCCGTTCCCAAAAGTTATCATATAGGTACTGTTCGGCATAGGCTGGGTTAAGGCGGAAAAAACGGTCGATTTGCCGTCCACTTTCAATAAACACGCAAGTATCGCCAGGCATACAACGCCCCATCAAGAGCGTTTTGCCACGAAAAGGGCACAAGCTGCAATCCGCAACGGGAACGCTAACAGGTTTTTCCCCACTAGACATGCAATAGAATCCGTTTAGTCTGGGATAACTTCTGCCACGACAACTCCCGTTGCAGCCTCATAATCATTGGTTAAACACATGCAGTGTTCGCGTCCGTCAACCAGATACAGATTGAAAGCCGACTTTTCGATGATTGGCTCATTATTGGGCAAATCATCATCCATACAGTAGGTAAAATGGATGGGTTGATATTGCTGCCTTAGCGTTGAAACGGTGGATTCATCCACACCTAATGTTTCAATATTTATAGCAATTTCATTAAGTTGCTCTTCACTTATCATCCTGTTGCTTCCCTTTCAAACCTGAACCGAACAGCTGAATTAATACCCATTACTTTTGCAAGCCACGGCGGTGGTGTGCCGGCAATAACGCCTTGCAGTTGACCTAGAACCTCTTTAATCGATTCAACAGAAGGTAATTTGATGGGATGGATGCCGAACTTGACTATCTTTGCTGCTGCGGGGCCACCGACGGAAGTCAAATAGAGCACTTGGCAATCCTGGATGAGTTCCGCCCGAAATACATTTTTATCATCCACTTCCAAACCTGCCGGAATAGCTGTTCTGCGAATGTCTATTAAACGGATTTCTTCTGAGGAGACTTGATAAATCATGAATTGAGTACACGAACCAAAATGACCATTGACATTAATATTATCGTCACTGGCGACTGCAATGCGAACCGATCCAAGCATGTCACCTTCATTAAAATCAATAATTTTTGGCTTTAGTGTTTTAGCTGCTTCAACTTTATGCTTAAGAAGGTGCAACGCAGATTTAAGGGTGACGTCGTCCAGGGCAGAAAACTCGCCATTTTGCGCTGATTTAAACGTTTTTAGGTTGAGGTCAGTAAGTTTATCTTCGGTGATAGGCAAGCCAACGCAATCAGTCAGCACGGTAAACAGGCGTTTGGCATCAGTATCGGGCAAAGCACGAGCGGCAAGCCCGATTCGTAAGGCCAGTTCTCTTGAGAGCGTGTTCTGACTGCTCATGGCATTATACCTCTAAAGGCAGAATGCAATTATCGATAGGGCAGACCTTGACACACTGGGGCACATCGAAATCGCCCTCGCACTCTGTGCAAGTCTTTTTATCAATTTTAAAAACTATAGAGCCTTCAGTAATAGAATTGGTGGGACAAACAGGTTCGCAGTCGCCACATGAAATACAATCCGCTTCAACAATATATAAAGCCATGATTACTCTCCTGAATCTAGACGTTTTGCGCGTAAAGTTATGGGGAAATCCGGTTGTGCTTGTGGTTCAAAATAATAAGTCGACCCATCACTGAGCAACACTTCACCACCCCATTTGTCAAGGCTATCGAATTCAACGGATTCCGCCACTTCTTCCAAATCTTTTTTGGGGACATAGAAGACTAATTTGCCTTCGGCATTCTTTTTCAACATGACACTAGGCATTGAATTCTCCGTTTACACGCATTGGGTTGATGTGGGTGGGTGTAGGGACGCAAGATTTTGCGTCCCTACAGGACATTTAACGAATCAAATCGTAGTTGTAGTCCGTAGTCCCCATGCCTTTGGTTTCCTTATCCAATTGCTCAAGCACTGCATTAACCAAGGTAGTCAGCATATAAATAGCGCCTTCATAACCTAAGGTTGTCATTCTGTGCAGGTGATGCCTGTCAAAGATGGGGAAACCGATACGGATTAATGGCACTTCAAACTCTTCACCCTTATAGAAGGTATCCCGTTGGATGAACTTGCCATAAGAGTTACCGATCATGAAGTCTGGCTTATTGGTGAATACCAATGACCGGAAGTGCCACAAATCACGCCCAATATGGACTTCAGTTTTTTGGCCATAAGGTGAATCCTGGCACATTTTGTCCATGGCTTTTTTCCAACGTTTGTTGGCATGGTTGCACAACACATCGGTGGGTTCTGCACCCATTTCCAGCAGGAATTTGGTCATGCCCATGACAAAATCAGCATCACCATACAAGGAGAACTTTTTGCCATGTAACCAAGTATGCGAGTCGGTCATCATGTCTACCAGGCGACCGCGCTCCAGTTCTAATGAAGCTGGAATCGGTTTTCCGGTGAGTTCAGATATTTTCATCAGGAATTCGTCAGTCCACTCTAATCCCATCGGAATATTGATGGCAGTAGCTGGTTGATGCCAGATGTTTTGTACAAACTTTTTGGTTTTCTCCAACTGCCAAGGCTGTAACAAAAGGGTATCAATAGCGTTTGGCGAATCCTTCACTTCAGCTTGGGTGGTACCACCAGCATACATGCGGAATGTGCCATCTGCGGGCGTATCCAACACTTCGGACGGATCACTCATTAAGGTGTAATCAACACCCATTTCTTTCATCATGCGGTGCATGACGCGGTAGTTGCCCAGATAGGTTTCAAAGCCCGGCACCAGATTAATCTTGCCGTTGGAACCGACCTTTTTGTCGTCCATAAAGTTAAGGGTGAAAAAGCGCAACATACCTTCAAACATGTTATCCCAGCCCGTTGTATGACTGCCGACAAAACTAGGCGTGTGGGCATAAGGCGTCGGGAATTCCTGCTCGATGTGTCCTGCTTTTTTGGCGTTATTGATAAAGGCATTCAAGTCGTCACCGATAACTTCCGCCATACAAGTAGTTGATACGGCAATTATTTCTGGCTTGTATAAAGCTTTGGCATTTTCAAGGCCAGCAAACATGTTTTTTTGGCCGCCGAATACCGCCGCATCTTCAGTCATTGAGTCGGATACGCAGGCAACCGGCTCTTTAAAATGACGGTTAAAGTAGGTACGGAAATACGCAACGCAACCTTGTGAACCGTGCACATAGGGCATGGTTTTTTCAAACCCTAATGCGCACAATACAGCGCCCAATGGTTGGCAGGCTTTTGCCGGATTAACCGTTAACGCTTCACGGTTAAAATTAAGTTCTTGGTATTCTTTGGTCGTCGTCCATTGGAAGACTTCATCAATGGTTTCCTGGGGGTGACGCTCTTCGTAAGCTTCACGTTTGTTTGCCAGACTTTCCTTATATTCATCATTACGGAATAAAGGGTAGCTAGGTTGAATGTTATCGACTTCTTGACTCATGATAATCTCCTACGCGCCACTAATCTGTGGACGACGTTTTGAAGGAAAAGTGTAGGTTGGGATGATGCATCCAAGGCAACACTGGTGCATCAATAAACTCCGCTTTTGGGCTTCGTACCTTAGCCCAACCTGCAACTTCGTTTAAACTTCGCGGTTAAAATCCAGGCTTACGCGCTGGCTGCAACAGCTACCTTTGAAGTGTCATCTGTTTTCCAGGGCACTTTCACTTGCTTCCAGCACGGGTTATTCAAGGTCATATCCATATCGCGGGCGAAGATGGCAAAGCCGTCATAACCGTGATAAGGGCCTGAATAATCCCAGGAGTGCATTTGCCGGAATGGGATACCCATTTTTTGGAAAATGTACTTTTCCTTGATACCGGAACCAATCAAGTCAGGTTGGACTTTCTTGACGAATTCTTCAAACTCATAGCCAGTGACATCATCATAAATCAATGTCGCATTGCCCATTTCTTTGATGGTGCGGTCATAATCGTCGTTATGCCCGAATTCATAACCCGTACCCACCACTTCCATTCCTAAGTCTTCATAGGCACCAATCACATGACGTGGGCGTAAGCCGCCGACGTACAACATCACGCGTTTGCCTTGCAGGCGTGGTTTGTATTTAGCAATAACCGCATCGTATTCAGATTGGTATTTGGCGATAACTTTCTCAGCACCTGCCATAATCGTTTCATCAAAGTGTGAAGCGATTTTGCGTAATGATTCGGCGATTTTGGTTGGGCCAAAGAAGTTGTATTCAATCCAGGGAATTTTGTACTTTTCTTCCATGTGCCGGGCAATGTAGTTCATTGAACGGTAGCAATGGATCAAATTCAGTTTAACCTTAGGTGTCTTTTCCATCTCAGCAATGGTACCGTCACCGGACCACTGTGCAACCACACGCAAGCCCATTTCTTCCAGTAAAGTACGTGAAGCCCAAGCGTCGCCACCAATGTTGTAGTCACCAATAACGGCGACATCGTAAGGTGTGGTGGGGAAGCTTTCATCACCATCACGGTTTTCCAATACCCAGTCCCGGATCGCATCATTCGCAATATGATGGCCTAACGATTGTGATACGCCGCGAAAGCCTTCGCAACGTACAGGAACGACAGGTTTGCCAATTTCCTTATTGGCTTTTTTAGCCACCGCTTCTATATCATCACCGATCAAACCGATTGGGCATTCTGATTGGATACTGATTCCTTTGTTAAGCGGGAATAATTCTTCGATTTCATTCATTATCTTGGCGAGTTTTTTATCTCCGCCGAAAACAATGTCTTTTTCCTGGAAATCGGACGTAAAATTCATGGTGCCGAACGTATTAACACCGGTCGTACCGACATAATAGTTACGGCGACCGGCACGAGAATACTGACCGCAACCTACCGGACCATGCGAGATATGGATCATATCTTTAATTGGCCCCCAAACCACACCCTTTGATCCAGCATAAGCACAACCACGAATGGTCATCACGCCAGGTTGGGATTTACGGTTTGAAGTAATACATTTGTTTGATTTTTCTAAAGATTGATCGTTGACGGCTAAATGCTTAGCACGATCTTTCCTTGCTTGTTCTGGATAGACTTCAAGCACTTCTTGGATAAGCGCTTCGGTCTCTTCTCTTGTTAGAGCTGCCATGAGTGTCTCCTACTTTTGCCGTGGGTAATCTCCCAACAGGCAGGTTTTAGGACGGGAATAAATGCTGGATTTGTAGGGGTGAAAACTAATTTTTACCCCTACATCCCACAATATTTCGGTTTTAAGCAGCTGCTTCAGCAGCTGCGGTCTTACCAATAATTGACTCGTCTTCTTGATCGATAATACCGAATTCCATCATCAATTCTTCCAGCTCATCCATCGTAATTGGCGTTGGAATGATGAAGTTTTTGTTGTCGCGAATTTTTATCGCTAACTGACGGTATTCATCTGCTTGTTTAGCTTGTGGCTCATATTCGATAACGGTCATACGACGAATTTCTGCGCGTTGTACGACGTTATCACGTGGTACGAAGTGAATCATTGTCGTACCGATTTTTGCTGCCAACGCTGAGATCAATTCATCTTCACGCGCAGTTTCACGTGAATTACAAATTAAGCCCGCCAAACGGACACTGCCTGAGTTAGCGTATTTCACAATACCCTTAGCAATGTTATTAGCCGCGTACATCGCCATCATTTCGCCTGAGCAAACGATGTAAATTTCTTGCGCTTTGTTTTCCCGGATTGGCATAGCGAAACCACCGCACACAACGTCACCCAATACATCATAGAAAACGAAGTCGAGTTCATCATCATAAGCGCCTTCTTCTTCCAAGAAGTTAATAGCAGTGATAACACCGCGGCCTGCACAGCCAACTCCGGGCTCAGGACCACCTGATTCAACGCATTTGATGCCGCCGTAGCCGACTTTCAATACATCTTCGAGTTCGAGATCCTCAACACTGCCAGCTTCAGCTGCCAAACTCATGATGGTGGTTTGGGCTTTTGCATGAAGGATTAAACGAGTAGAGTCGGCTTTTGGATCGCACCCTACAATCATTACTTTGTTGCCCAATTCTGCTAATGCAGAAACCAGGTTTTGAGTTGTAGTAGACTTACCAATTCCACCTTTACCGTATATTGCACATTGACGTAATGCCATGATCTTCTCCTCTTATAGGATTTACTGTTAATGACACTAAGGACTAAGCAAACGCTATGCCAAACCTTTTAATATTTATAATTTATTGATATACATAGCTTTTTAGCGTTATAAAAAGAATTCGTTACGTTATGTTTCAAACATTTTGTTATGTTTCTGTAGGCTTACCCACATGGAATGTAGGGAAATTGTATTTGTTAGTTTTACGCTGTACATAGGTAACCTTTGCAACACTCAAATTTGTAATAAACCGAACAATATCCAGAAATACCTATGCAATTTATTAGTTTGTAGACTTACTTAACCTTATATTTATCATTAGGTTATTATGTTTATTAACCTCTTATAAGAAACTGGAGTGATTATTGCTATATCTTTCTTAAAGATACACATCCTTTATTATGGAGCTTGCAATGTCATCAGTTGATTTTTCTGAAATATTAATCGGTCTACACGAAAATAAAGTTATTCCTTATATAGGGCCAGGTGCACTTTTCGATGCAACTAATAAACAAACGGGGGAAGCAATGCCCGCCGATAGTAACAGTTTAATTCTGGCAATGAATAACGGCAGACCCATGGCACCGAAATTAATGTATGAATTTCCTCGTGCCGCTATGAACCAGGAACTTAAAAGAGGCAGAAATTTTCTCGGCCAATTTCTTACCAAGTTATATGGTGACACCGAATATACACGTGCTTCGGTTCACAATTGGCTGGCAGAATGGAAACCTGCTTATGTCATTGATGTCAATAGGGATACCCAATTACAAGATAGCTATGCTGATGAAAAACACACGCTGATTCTGGGACTAGCAAGAATCACTGCTAACCATTTCCGCTTTAAAATCTATCACTATGATGGCAGTCGATACACCGAAATAACTCAGGAACAGTTGGATACCTCACTCCCCGTTTTATTTAAACCTATGGGCAGCCCTAAGCCTGAAGCCAACTTCATCGCTTCAGATGCCGATTATGTGGATTACATTACCGAGTTAATGGGCGGCTTTGCTATTCCAGACTTCCTTAAAGAATATCGCAAGGGCAAGCAATATTTATTAATCGGTTTACCGCTAAATAGGGATTCAGAACGTATGGTGATGAGTGATATCGTCCATGATGCCGCAGATAAAAAAGGCTGGGTATTAAACAAAAACCCAACTCCTAAAGAAATACGCTATTGTAAAAAAATAGGCTTGGAAATCTTGGATGCCGATGTTGAAGATTTTTTAGATGCTGTCAAATTGAACTGTAATGAAAAACGATTAATTTCTACCATTGAAAGCCTTGGAAACGGGGAGAAAGCACGTATTTAAGTATTTTCAGAAAATCATTGATTTGTAGGGCGTCATGCCATACAGAATAGATATACCAGCAGAATTTACTGAAAACTAACAAACGGGAACAATGAAGGAAAATTTTGATGGTCGGCTTATAGATAAATAAAAAGACTTTTGAAAATACACAAGGTAACTAATGTATTACTTGACCACACGCTTTGGATAAAAGCGTCAAACAATCAAATCATTGAAAACAAATATTACCAAACAATTGTCGACGAAAATAACGATATTGTACCGGTTGCATTACCCAAAGAGAGCCAACAAACCCTCTTTAAGTAAATATGGCCATCTGGTTATTGAATTTCCCTGTCATACAATACAAATCAAAAAAGAAGTAAAAAACTACTTCGGCCTGGTTGATTAAACCAATTTTTCCAATTCAAAAGATTTAGATGGTCTACATACACTGAGAATCTTGGAAGCGTATCGTGGGATATAAGCTCCATATCAAACTCGGTAACGCTCCTCTATACAAGGGTTGTGCGGATTAGATTGAGACCAGTACATGTAAGAACAACGCTTAATCTGATGTTCAGCTTTTTTGCAGCCATAAAGACATCTCGGCTTTTACCTTGATTGAATGGAGAGTTAAGCTAAAATTCTTATTGGTTGCGTTGAAATTCACCATACACACATTTTAACACTGGCTGACAATGTCAATTTAATTTTTGGCCGTCTAAATAACCATGGCAGTTTATCGTTTAAAACAGCGCACAATCTAGGTTATGAATTAGTGCTCAAACCATGAATAGAGACAATATAAGCCCGAATGGTTTTAGCCTCACAGCGCTTATGATTGCGTTGGCAATCATTCCATCAATCCCACCAAATGGCGGTTTAGGCCCTTTGGGAAATGGTATGAAAGGAGATGCCCACAAAGACCCCAAATTGAACCCTATTAATAACTTGTACAGTATAAGCAAAGATGGCGTCACAAAAAATCAACCCTACAATAAAGACAGTGAGGACGATATTATCTTGGCATGTGACGGTTCTTTTGTAGGGCTCTCGTCTGATGACTAATCACGATTAAATTATGAAGCGCAAATTATCGTTTATGGGCAATAAAGTTGTGCGCCGCATCCTTATTTCATTTGTGCTGGCCACACTAGTTCCAACTGCGATTCTTGGCTCACTATCTTACCAACAAGCCAGCAAACAACTTCACAACCAGTCCAGCCAATTTCTCCGTAAAAGCTCAAAAGACTACGTATTGAAATTAATCGACCAATTGAAACTGCTGGAAAGTACCTTACGTTTGGCATCTACGAATGCGGAGCCTTCAAACCAGAGTTTCCGAAGCGTCACATTAGATCCGGATCTAAGAATCGAAAAAAAATTCATCAACATTATAGCGATCACCCCACAGCGTGAAAACATCAAAACACCCAAAGAATTTGAATTTATTCCGCAGTTAACCAAGCAAGATCATCTTGCTTTAGACACAGGTAAATCACTTGTTAAATTCATAAGCACACCAAAGCCTAAAAATAGTCAACTATGGATGGCTATCAACCTAGTCAAGAACCGTCCCGAAGCCGGCATACTGCTTGCTGAAATAAACCCGGATACTTTTTGGGAACCCGATTTTATTAAACCCAACATGGTTTGGATCCTTGATGATGCCAATCATTTACTTTTTGCTTCATCACCAGATATTGATCTACCTCCAGAAGTAAGAACAGGACTTACTAATAGAAACAGCGGTGATTTTAACTGGCAAAATAAGGATGCCGAGTACATAGGATATTTTTGGCAAATCTCGATCAAGTCTGTATTTGCCACCCCCAAATTTATTGTTGTGCAAGCCCAATCCAAAGATCTGACTTTTGCCGCCATCCAGCAATTTAGCAAGATTTATCCACCGGTTATTATTTTAGCTTTTCTTATTGTTGCTTTTTTCAGTACCCGATTAATCACAAAATATTTAACGCCGTTAGAACGCTTAAAAGCCGCGACTTTGAGAATTGCAAATGGCGACCTCAATACTCACGTCGTTATTGAAAGCAAGGATGAGTTTGAATCCTTGGCGAACTCATTTAACGAGATGACCCGCCGTTTGCGCAGCCAGTTCGATATGCTATCTACTATGGCAGAAATTGACCGCAATATCCTCTCCGCCTTAAACGCTGAGGACATCATTGATATAACGCTTGACCGTCTGCCCAACATCCTCTTTTGCGATTTAATTTCAATCGCAAGGATTGACCCAGAAACCTATTTCATAAGTAATATCCACACCCGTCGTATCAGCCATGAGATCGAAGTTGTAGAAGGGCCAATAAAACTAACACTGCAAGATGTGCTGGAATTATTGGCCATGCAAGATACTGTGATAGAAACGAACACAACCGGTAAGCTGTCGTCATATCTGCATATTTTCGGAAATTTAGGCGATTGGCAATATTTGATTATTCCCGTTGTTGTTAACAGCAGTTTATCATCAATCATTTGCCTAGGTTATCAGGCACCAAACCAAGCTGCTACGGAGTCTTTGAATGCGGCAAGAAATTTTGGCGACCGTATTGCCGTTGCCCTATCGAACGCTGCTTGGGAAGAAAAACTTTACCAACAAGCACACTATGACTCATTAACAAAACTCCCCAACCGCTTAGCCCTTAATGACCGCTTAACCCAAGAAATAGCACGAGCAAAGCGGGATGATAGCCAGCTTGCGGTTTTTTTTATTGACTTGGATCGTTTCAAAACTGTTAATGATTCTTTAGGGCATTCTGCTGGTGATGAGTTACTAAGTAAAGTTTCAATAATTCTGGTGAATTGTGTTAGAGCCACGGACTTGGTTGTCAGAATAGGTGGCGACGAATTCGTTATTGTCATCACTGATCTGGATAGCAATGATAACCCGACCGCAATAGTAAGCAATGCTGCCGAAAATATCCTGGTGGCACTAAAACAAACGCTGGTTGTTGCCCAGCACCCTATGACCTTTACAGCAAGCCTTGGCATTGCATTATTCCCTAAAGATGCCGACAATCCTCAGGATTTACTTAAAAATGCCGATTCGGCAATGTATCACGCCAAAAATGAAGGCCGAGCCAATTTTCGCTTTTATTCCCCAGAGCTGAATGCAGCAGCTCTGGAAAATATCAAGTTGGAACAAGAGCTACGCGGCGCAATTGCTAAAGGGGAACTTAGGGCTTATTATCAACCTAAGGTTGATTTAAATCGTCGGATCGTTGGCGCAGAAGCATTGATCCGCTGGCAACATAGCGAACTAGGTATGGTTTCCCCCGCGAAATTTATACCATTGGCAGAACAAACTGGACTGGTTGTCGAGATTGGCTACTGGATTTTGGAACAAACCTGTTTATGGATAAAAGCCTGCCAAGCCCAAGGCGTAGAGCCAGTCCGGATTTCCGTAAACCTTTCCGGCATTGAATTTAAGCGTCCAGAACTCGTAGAAATGGTTGCCAGTATTCTTACCAAAACAGGCGTAGATCCCAAATTCATTGAGTTAGAATTAACTGAATCAGTCACTGTCGGCAATATTAAAAGTTGCATTGAACGCATGAATGAACTAAAAAATCTGGGATTGACTTTGTCAATGGATGATTTTGGCACAGGGTTCTCGTCATTATCTTATCTTAGAAACCTGCCTCTTGATGTGCTTAAAGTTGACCAAGCTTTCGTGCGCCAACTCGATTCAGACCAAAGCAGCCAGGCGATTGTCAAAGCTATTTTAGCGCTTGCCAATGGCCTAGATATGAAGACTGTTATCGAAGGTGTTGAAACCGAGGAACAACTTACATTTCTTAAACAACAACGATGCGATGTATTTCAGGGTTTTTTATTTAGTCGCCCCGTTCCCTCTGATGATTTCTTAAAAATGCTGACAGCTGAATCACATAACAAAGCTGAAGTTTAATTATCAAACTACCTTAATCAACTCCGAAAGTGCCATATGCGCTAGTAACTGTAAATACGCTGTGTTTTTAAACAATCTAAAAACACTGGATATTCTTACAAACAAGGTCTATTTTTCTCGTTAATTTTTAAACAAAAATAACCCTAAGTCATGATAACAAACATCGCATTGATTCCTAAAAATCAACTGATCTCAATCATTCCGCTAATTAGAATCTTAAACCCTACTGTCCCAGAAACCACGCTTAAAAAGCGGCTTGAAGAAATGATTATACAAGGTTATCAATGTGCTGGCTTATATCTTGATGACCAATTGATTGGCATTTGTGGACTGTGGCTAACCACCAAACTCTACGTTGGTAAACATATCGAACCCGATAATGTCTTTATCCTACCCGAATATCGCCGCCAAGGTTTAGGCCAAAGGCTATTGGAATGGATTTACAATTATGGCGTATCACAAGGCTGTATTGCCAGTGAACTCAACTGTTATATCCACAATAAAACCGGCAATGCCTTTTGGGAACAGGAAGGCTATGTGAAAATCGGTTATCATTACCAGAAAGACTTCGAAGCATCCTGACCAATGGCAATAGCAAAAAATGCGCTTAAAAATTGACCCATGTAATACGCAGCCTACAGAAATCAAGCTGCATCAAACTTCTCGCGTCCTTGAAATCAGCTTTGATGACGGCAATAAATATAACTTGCCGTGCGAATATCTTCGCGTATTCACGCCTTCTGCCGAAGCGTTAGGCCACGGACCAGGGCAGGAAATCCTCCAGGTTGGCAAAGAAAATGTTACGATAAACGAAATCAAGCCCATCGGTAATTATGCCGTTGCCTTTGTATTCAGCGATGGCCACAGCACGGGCATTTATAGTTGGGACCTGCTTTATAAGTTGGGTGCGGAATACCAGACGTTATGGACGGATTATCTGCACAGGCTGGAAGCCGCAGGCCACTCACGCAACTCCAAAGAATAAAACGGTATCACCATGACAGAAAACACCACCCATTTCGGTTTTAAACGCGTTGCCACCGATGAAAAAGCTAACCTAGTACGCGGCGTATTTGATTCCGTCGCCCAAAACTACGACATTATGAATGACCTGATGTCGATGGGCATCCACCGCATCTGGAAACGGATTGCCGTGCAGTTGAGCAATGTCCGCAAAGGTGAGCAAGTGCTTGACTTGGCTGGTGGTACCGGTGACCTGACCACCTTGTTTGAAAAACGCGTCGGAAATGAAGGCAATGTTGTGCTAGCCGACATTAACGCCCAGATGTTACGTACTGGCCGCAACCGCTTGATAGACCGTGGACTGGTTGGCAATATCCAATATACCCAAGTCAATGCCGAATGCTTGCCGTTTTCGGATAACAGTTTTGACTGTGTCTGTATTGCTTTTGGCTTACGGAATGTGACCGATAAGGATGCCGCTTTGCGCTCGATGTACCGGGTGTTAAAACCGGGTGGCCGCGCGATTGTGCTTGAATTCTCCCACCCTATTGATCCGGTGACAGAGAAGGTCTACCATTTTTATTCGTTTAATTTGCTGCCGAAAATCGGTAAATGGGTCGCAAAAGATGAAGAAAGTTACCGCTATCTGGCGGAGTCGATCCGCATGCATCCCAAGCAGGATGAACTGAAGACTATGATGGAAACTGCCGGATTTGAGCGTTGTGAATACTTTAATATGACTCAAGGGATTGTGGCGGTGCATCGGGGTTATAAAATTTAGATCGTTATGTACATCCCAAAGCATTTTGAAGTAACCGATCTTAAGGTTATGCACGAATTGATTCGCCAGTATCCTTTAGCTTCGCTGGTTACGATTTCTTCAAGTGGTTTAAACGCAAATCATATCCCTCTGCATCTTATAACGTCACAAGGGACATACGGAAGTTTACAAGGGCATATTGCACGCGCAAACCCATTGCTTGGCGAAATAGGGCAAGTTGTTGAATCACTAGCCATATTTAACGGGCCAAATGCATATATAACACCATCATGGTATGAAACCAAAAAAGAGCATAGCAAAGTTGTACCAACATGGAATTATGCGGCTGTACATGCTTACGGTACATTAAAGATTATCGATGACCCTGAATGGTTACGCACTCAACTCGAAGCGATTACCGATCAAAATGAAGCACAGTTTTTAGAGCCCTGGTCAGTTACTGATGCACCTCTTGAATTTACCGAAAAACTGCTAGCGTCTATCGTTGGCATTGAAATGAAAATCACTAAAATTTTAGGTAAGTGGAAAGTAAGTCAAAACCAACCACTGCAAAATCGGGAAAGTGTTATTCAAGGTTTAGATTCACTTAATCAAATAGGTGCATCCAAAATGAGAGATCTCGTTAAAGAAGCACCGTAAATCTAACTAATTACTGAAGTATAAAAAAGCAAAACAAACATGCTGATCAAACCTCTTCTAATCGCTACCCTTGAAACCGCACTTAACCGCTATTTGGCGATGGATATTAATAAAGAAGACTTGCTCATCCCCTTAAAAGGCAAATTCATCGCATTAACTATCGAGCCACTCAACGAAACCATTTATCTTTGCCCCACCAGTGATTCAATCCAGATTATCGACCAAATTACAAGCCAGCCAGATACTATAATCAGTGGTTCAGCGTGGGCATTAGGTTTGATGGGTATTAGCGCCAAGCCAATGCGTTCGATATTCTCCGGCGAAATTAAAATCGAGGGCGATACAAACACCGGCAAACAATTTCAAGATCTGTTTAAAAAACTGGATATTGATCTGGAAAGTTTGCTTGCCCAATATACAGGGGATGATTTGGCTAACCGCATCAGCCGATTCTTTCGTTCCGGGCAAGAATGGGGCAAAGATACAATTGAAACCTTTAAGCTTAATACATCCGAGTTTTTACAAGAAGAAACCCGCGACTTACCTGCCAAACCAGAAATCGATATTTTCTACCAACACGTTGACGGACTTCGTAGCGCTGGCGACCGCTTACAGGCACGGATCGAAAGGCTTTCACAACTCCTTACCACGAAACAAGAATAAAAATAGACCGTGTTTTATCCTAAAATTATTTTCCGTCTTATCCATATCAACTGGGTGCTGGTTTCGCACGGCCTGGATGAAATCGTCTTTAAAACCCATTTATTCCGACCAATTCGTTACTTGGCGGTACTTTCCCCCAGTTATTGGTTAAAACCGAAAACTGAACCTCGTGCCGTCCGCATCCGCAAAGCCTTAGAAGATTTAGGGCCTATTTATGTCAAGTTCGGTCAAGCGTTATCAACACGGAAAGACTTATTACCAGAAGATATTGCGGATGAACTCGTTAAACTTCAAGATCGTGTACCACCTTTCCCAAAGGAAACCGCAAAAAAAATCATTGAAAACGAGTTGGGGTTGTCGATCGCACTAGCCTTTGCCAAATTCGAAGCTGAGCCATTAGCGTCTGCTTCGGTTGCACAGGTTCATGCCGCTGAATTGCACGATGGCAGGCAGGTTGTTGTTAAAGTCCTTCGGCCTGATATAGAGGAAGGGATCTATTCCGATATCGGCTTATTGTATGAACTGGCACGAATTGCCGAAAAATTCTGGCCAGATGCTAGACGCTTACGGGCGGTAGAGGTAGTTGCCGAATTTGAAAAAACCACATTAGATGAACTGGATCTATTCAGGGAAGCGGCCAATGCCGCTAAATTTCGCCGTAATTTTGAAGGCTCTGAAACGCTTTATGTCCCTGAAATTTACTGGGATTACACGCGGCGGAAAGTCATGGTCATGGAGCGGATACATGGCATTCCCGTCGGTGAAATCGCCCTGCTCAAAGCCAATGGTGCAGACTTCAAACTTCTTGCCGAACGTGGCGTTGAGATATTTTTTACCCAAGTATTCCGCGATAACTTTTTTCATGCTGACATGCATCCTGGCAACATTTTCGTCGAAGTACCGGGCAAATACATTGCCGTCGATTTCGGCATCGTTGGTTCACTTTCATTAACCGACCAGCATTATCTTGCCGAAAATTTTCTGGCTTTTTTTAACCGCGATTACCGCAAAGTTGCGCAGATGCATGTCGAATCTGGTTGGGTACCGGGATCAACCCGGATTGAGGAATTTGAATCAGCTATCCGTAGCGTGTGTGAGCCTATTTTTGAAAAACCGCTAAAAGATATAAGTTTTGGGCAGCTATTACTAAGGCTTTTTCAAACCGCACGACGTTTTGACATGCGGGTGCAACCGCAATTAGTGCTATTGCAAAAAACTTTACTCAATATAGAAGGATTAGGACGGCAGCTTTATCCAGATTTAGACTTGTGGCAAACCGCCAAGCCATTTTTGGAACAATGGTTTAAGGAAAGGATGGGGCCAAAAGCCAAAATAACTGAAGCCTTAAAGCAAATTCCCGCTGTTGCAGAACATTTTCCAGAAATCCCTGCCCTACTCTTCAAAACCTTGGAAAACGCGGCTAGCGAACAAAAACGTGCAGAAAATCAGCAACGGGAAATAATGTTAATGCGGGAACAGATGGAAATTCAACACCGAAATACGATTTGGTCAATATACATTGGGGCAATTTTGATAGCAGTGGCGGTATTGTTAAGATAAAAGCATACAAACCATAAATACAGCAGTTTGTATTAAAAATAGAAAAAACATAAACGAGTAAAAAATATTGTTTTCTTCCAAAAAGATAGCAAAATAATAGCGCATCAATATTATTATTCTTTTTTGGGTCATCTATGAAAGTATTTGCATTTTATTTATCCCTTTTTGCGATCTCTTTAGACACGCTCGCATTTGAAAACATCTTGGTATCAACAGAAGTTTTTCAACCACAAGTCCAGATTAACTCATCATTCAGTAACTCACAATGTACAATCGGTTTCTTGGCCTCAAGTTAATCCTTCTTTAAATTCGGAAGAACAACTTAAAACGAATGGCTATGACGAGTTATTTACTGAAATATTTATGTCTTAATTGTTTTCGTATATTCACTTGTTTGGCTTAAAAAAGATAACGCTGCCGATTAACTGCACCCGTTTAAAATCCGAAATTTCACTACAAATGAAATTCTAAGCCGGATAAGTGAATGCAAACTCAATTATAAGAGCCGACGAACTGTCGGTTGGTAATCGTAAATATTATTTGCTTAAAATTTTAAAGCAACACAACCCACTTCCTTTTGCCATACACTGCGAAAGCTCAAGATCTTTTTCCAGTAACGCAGTCATAAGGGCTATATCAAACTGGCAAATTTCATTATGTTTTTGCGCCAAATCATGAAAAATACAATTGTAGGCTTTAATCGTCATGCCTTGCTGGTTTTGCTCATCAGGCTTAGCGGTCTTAAAGCCCAATTCGTCCATGATTTTTAATAATTCAACTCTACGCTCATCAATGGGTTTACCGGTAAATCGGTATAAATAATTTTGTGCTAAATTTTCACCTAACCTATTCATGTAGCGCTGAAAAGCTTCAGAACCAATTTCACTTTTCAGCTCGGTCAGCATAAGTTTAGAAAACCAGGCGTATTGCTTAGGAAAACTATTAATACCTGCTTCGGTTAAGATGTAACTCCGCACAGGCCGCCCCGCAGTTTTATTTAGCTCGCCGGCTTTAAGATAACCTTCCAGTTCCAGCACGGAAATATGCTGCTGTACAGCGTTACGTGAGATGGTAAATACCTTGGCAATTTCATCTATGCAAAGGCCTTCTTTATTTTCAAGCAGCAGCTCTAAAATTTGGCGCTGACGCGAACCTATTTGATCAGCCATAAGTTTTCCTTTTGAGTATCTATTTCCAACATAGCAGTAAAACGGAAAATAAGGTGTGAAATTTTACCCATTATACTTTTAACATATTTTTATTGTATAAATTGTTTCTTATCGCTATAATTAATCTGTGACCAATTTTTAGGGTTACATGCTAGCCATAAGACTTAATCAGCGTTAATCATATTCCACAAGAGGAAAAACACTATGAGCACAACACTTTACGAAAGAATAGGCGGCGAACCTGCCGTTAATGCAGCAGTTGAACTTTTTTACCGTAAGGTTTTGAACGATCACCGTATCAACCGTTTTTTCGAAAATGCGGATATGGACAAGCAAATCGCTAAACAAAAGGCCTTCTTTACTATGGCGTTTGGTGGCCCCAACAACTATACCGGCCAGGATATGCGCAATGCCCATGCTGGGCTGGTTAAAATGGGCTTGAATGAAGACCATTTTAATGCCGTTATGGAACATTTAGGCGCAACCCTCACAGAATTAAATGTGCCTGGCGACTTGATTGCTGAGGCTGCAGCTATTGCTGAAAGTACTCGGAAAGATGTATTGGGTAAATAATCAACATACATTTAGCCAGAGTCACAAGGGCAATCAGCACGATTCGCCCTTGTGTTATCACAACCCAGGCACGCATTATGACTACATTAACAATTGATCAAAATAAATATGTTTGCCAGCCAGGAGAATCCGTACTTGATGCCCTATTAAGAGAAAATGTAAATCTTGCTTTCGCCTGCAAAAAAGGCACTTGTCATAGCTGCATGATACGCAGCACCAATGTAATGCCGCCACAATCTGCCCAATCTGGGTTGAAAAATACTTTATCAAACCAGAATTATTTTCTTGCTTGCCAGTGTTATCCCGAGCAAGACATGCACTTAAAACTTCCCGACCAATCTGATTTTTATCGAATGGGAACAGTCGTTACCAATGAATTGCTCAACAGGAATACAATTCTCTTGATGATAGCGTTTGAAGATGCATTTGAATTTAATGCCGGACAGTTTGTAAATTTGCAGCGCAGTGATGGTTTAACCCGGAGTTATTCAATCGCCAACGTTCCCCAGCAGTCAAATACCTTAGAATTTCATATCCGACGCTTGCCTGGTGGCAAATTCAGCGAATGGTTACACGATGAAGTCAGTGTTGGCGATTCAATCGCAGTCTCTGAACCAGGTGGCCATTGCTTTTATCTCCCGGAACGGCACGAACAAGGCATATTATTAGTTGGCACAGGTACAGGATTAGCTCCACTGGCGGGAATCTTAACCGATGCCTTGGCTCAAGGCCATACTGGCCCTATCCACTTATTTCATGGCAGCCGTGATGTAGAAGATCTCTACAGAATTAACGAAATGCACCAACTTGCCGAGCAACATCCAAATTTTATATACACCCCCTGCCTATCAGGCAAACATGTTCCTGAAGGTTTTGCGGCAGGCCGAGTGAATGAAATAGTATTCGCTAGGTTTACTGAGTTAAAAAGTTGGCGAGTGTTTTTATGCGGCCATCCGGACATGGTCAATCAAATGAAAAAACAAGCCTTCCTTAAAGGTGCTGCCATCGCGGATATTTATGCCGATGCATTTGTGCTATCATCGCAATAATCAAATATTGCCTGCCTTATGAACATAATTCCAGTTGATCCGGTCAACTTGAGCATCAAAGGTAAGCTCATTTCGGTAATCTCGTGTTTCTCCGTGATACTGGCGATTGCGTGGCTATCGCAGCAATGTAATATTAACACTGCAACCCCGCTACTTATTGCCTCAATGGGCGCTTCAGCAGTAATTGTTTTTATTATGCCAAATAGCCCACTGGCTCAGCCTTGGCCTTTGGTCGGAGGACAGTTAGTTTCAACTTTTATCGGTGTAGCTTCCTCCCAAATGGTTTCTGATACAACTTTTGCGTCAGCCTTTGCCGTAGGCGGTAGCGTTCTTGGCATGTTGGCATTACGTTGCCTACATCCGCCCGGGGCAGCATCCGCATTAGCACCCGTATTGTCGGGCGATTCAATCACTTCTTTAAGTTTCGGCTATGTACTGATGCCCGTTGGCTTAAATGTCGCAGCCATGCTGACGATGGCGTTCATTATTAACCGCTGGATATTACAGCATGAATACCCTAGTAAAGCATGGCTACCTCACGACATCAAAAACAGTAACGGCAGTAATGTTGAATCTGCCCTGCCCGTAGGAATTTCTGAGCATGATGTGGAGATTTCCCTCCAGAATATGGATATTTTTTTGGATGTGACCAGTGCGGACTTAAGTAGATTACTGACTAACATACAGAAACACAGCTTTATTCGTCATACCCAACCAATCACCTGCGCTGACATCATGGTACGTAATGTCTTGTCGGTTGAATACGGGACAGATGTTGAAGACGCTTGGAAAATAATGCACAGCCAAAACCTTAAAGCACTGGCAGTCATCGACAAATCCAGGCGAGTTATTGGCATCATCACTTGGCATGATTTCTTAAAATTCATAAAACCAAATAACGAATTAACTTTCCAAGAAAAATTGCAGGCTTTTATCAAACGTACACCAGACACAGCAACGAATAAGCCAGAATCAGTTGGTCATATTATGACAACTTCAGTAAGTTTTCTGTCGGGTAACACACCCATTGCTGACCTTATCCTGCTTATGACAAACCAAGGCTATAGGCAAATCCCCATTGTTAATAATGAAAATCGCCTTATAGGGATGGTATACCAAGCTAGTTTAATTACAGCTCTGTATAGAAATATTAACCAGAAAATTACTAGCGTTAACGCAATAACCTAAGTGCTAACCTTTAAAAAACAACTTTTCCTCTAATGATTTGCCATGGCTTAATTGCCGATATTGCCAGTGATTATTAATGACGCACTGCATCAGATGTAGATCCATGTTCGTTTGTATTGTAGGATTGTATTCTACGATAAACTCATTCTTTTGTGGATTAGTAACCTTAATAACCCCTTCTAATTCTTGAAATTTTGCAATGACATCTTGTTGAGCCGGATATTCATCCATTTGTAAAGTAATAAAACGAGTGGAAGCCTGTTGTTCGTTTAGTGAAATTGACTCTATTTGCAAAACACCATTGTCCAATAGTAAAACTTGCTTGCACAGGCGATCAAGTTCAGATAAATCGTGGGAGCTAATAATAAACGTCGTCCCTCCCGATTGTTCTTCAATGATTGTCCGCACCGTCCTAACGTTAACTGGATCAAGTCCAGCAGTAGGCTCATCCAGTAATACTAGCATCGGCTTACCGATCAATGCTTGGGCAATCGCTACCCGTTTAGCCATACCATGACTGAGCACTCCGGGTTTTTCATTAGCAACCTCTGATAAAGCTACAGACTCTAATACCCTACTGACTTCTATAGATGCCTGGAGTTTCGTAAAACATTGTAGTCGAGCATAAAAAGTTAGCTGTTCCGCTATAGTAAAACTTGGATCAAGTCTTGCATCTTGGGGAAGCGCCGAGACTTTGCCGATAAGTTGCGTCGCTCCCGGTGGATGTCCGAATAATCTGACGCTACCAGAAGTGGGGAGTAAAAAACCAGACAATATATTGAGCAATGTTGTTTTACCGGCACCGTTGGGGCCAACCAATGCAATGGGTTCACCTGGTTCTAATTGAATATTGATATCGTAAAGGGCAACTTTGCCCGAATACACGTGATTAAGCTGTTGGCACTGAATAATGGGCGAACTCATAGCGCTTGCCTTGCCATAATCCAACGACCTAATGCCAGCAATACAAGGCTTTGCAAAACGGGGATATATGCCAATTGCAGTGTTTGCCATTCGGCCAGTTGCGCTAGATCAGCTAGTTGATAGCCTGGAATCAAACACTTTAAAAAAGTGATGCCTGGTAAATAGTAAGCAAGCCCATTGATAATACCGGCCATAAACGTCCAGATCAGGATAGCCCAAACAGTTACTTGCCGTGCTGATTTAACCTTAGCGGATAATGCCGCCATCATGGCGGTAAAAGGTAAAACGGCTATGATTAAATTAACAGAAATAACAAACAGATCCGATAATGATGAAAGCAACAGAGCCGGATCACGGTACAGGACTAGTAGTAACGTACTTAATCCAGTTCCCAAGATCAACAATGTCTGAATAGCCATCACACCAATAAATCGACCGAAGAAAACGCTATCGCGACTACTTCGCAAGACGATAAAACGTAAAGTGCCTCGTTCACGATCTGAACTAGTTTGATCAGCAGCAACGGTAATGCTCAACATGGGGAAGATAAGCAATGCAAACTGCCAAAATACCCCAAACTCAGGAATAGGCCAATGTTGTAATGAGCCAAAACCGATAAAATCAAAAAAACTAAAATTATTCCCTAGCCCTTTTTCATGTAGCAATAGTTCAGCAGCAAAGCGCAGCGGATAGAACAGAATAACATACCAAACAACCGCAAAAGTAACCACGGATAGAAATCCTTTACGGGTAGCAAAGCCTCGTTTGACCTCAAATTGACTGATGAGCAAAAGTTGATTGCAAAAACCAAGCTGCATTATTTATTTTTCCTACCGAATAGCGCTTACTTGACGGAGATTGAGAAAGCATTTTTATCGATTGCTTTTGTTACCTGATCAAGCTACGTACTTTGATTAGCTTAGATTACTAAAGTACTTTGCCTAATCAAGCGATTTTCAGACTGGTTATTTCTTCAAAGCAATGGTCTCAGCGCCATCAACAGCCTCAAGGGTTATTTTACCTTCCTGAGCTAACCACCCGATACTGCGTTGAATTGTTTTTTGATCGTCCTGGAGTTCACGAATCAATTTTGCCACCGAGGTAGAACCATTTGTATCCAGATAATTCCAAATATTACCGGCAGTCAAACCAACGACTTCTGGCACAGTTATTTCTGATACCGGAATAGCCACAGGTATTGAAGCAACTGGTTGCTCTAGTTTAGGTGCCATCCGAGGTGTTTTAGGTTTTACAGGTGTTTTTTGTTTTTCCTTGCTGACAACAGCTACAGTTGACTTGTCTGATTTTTTCTTACTTGATGGAGTAAGTTGTTGTTCTGTGCTCGTGGCAATTAAGACTGCTTTTTCAGGATTTGCTTGTAACGGAACAGGAACAACTGGTGGCTGTTCCGTTATTTTCTGGACTGGGGAGATAGATTGTTGTTTTTTTTCACTCACCGACTTGTATACAAGATAGGTAATAAACAGGGTAATTAGTAAGAATAAAAATTCAGTCATAACAGCCTCCAACTTTTAGGTTAATTTTACGTTATTTCCGATAGGTTCAGTAAACTTAAAACCAATCCGAACATTAAAACACACGATTAGCTAATCACTTAAACTGGCCGGCAAAAGTAAACCAAGCGTGTGATATAACGTTCTACATTAATTTTTGTTAACGAATTCCAGATAGTCAACTTGACTATTTTTTTATCATTCTTTTACCTCAAGATAGCACTAATAATTTAATGGCTTTACCACAAAAAAGCGCTCGCTTTTTTCCCCAATATTTCCATTTCAAACACGTTTTTTGCCGCCGTACCAGCGATCCCATAACACACATGAAGAGGTAATAAGTGTTCTTCCCTGGGATGGCAGTATCTTGCGGAGGGTGCATTATCCCAATATATTAGCTTTTGCTCTCGCTCATATTCCGAATACTTAGCACTGGAGCACGTATCAATAATCCATTGCTCGAAGGACGCATTTATGGCTTGGGTTTCATGTGTAGATGGAGCAAAAAACTCTTTTATATTGTGAAATGAAAATCCTGATCCAATGACAAGAACATTTTCCTTACGTAAATCCGACAAGGCTTTACCTATTTTGATATGTGTTTTGGGATCTAAGCTATTGACTAGAGACAATTGAACACAAGGAATATTTGCCTCTGGGTACATGAGCTTTAATGGCACAAATAAGCCATGATCAAAACCTCTCTGGTTGTCAAATTTTGCTTCAATTTCTGCATTTGCTAATAATTTAAAAATCTTATTCGCTAATCCTAGTGAACCAGGAGCGGGATATTTAATATCATAAGACTCCTTAGGAAATCCATAGTAATCATAGATCAACGGAGGATACGCACCACTGGTAATGGTCGGATGACTCGCCTCCCAATGGGCGCTAATAACTAAAATAGTATTAGGTGTTGTAAGGCTTGGTGTAACTTCTTTAAAGAAATTTATCAAATTTTGATGGCTTTTATCACCAAGTAAGGGCAAAGGCCCGCCACCATGAGAAAGGTATAAAACTGAACTAAGTACTGTTGTTGAATCTGCTTTCATCCTAGTTTGAACAATGATTTTGATAGGTGCTAACAGAAAATAGTATGACGTGTCGGCAACCCAGTTTCAATTCTATTAAACACGGCCTAGCTCAACTTTTTATAAGTTGCTTCATTAAAGGGCAAATTGCAAGCTGGCGAGCTTGGCATACAAACCGCTCTGCTTGAGCAAATCATCAGGGGAGCCCACTTCAACGATACGACCTTGAGCCAAGACGACGATACGGTTGACCTTCTTCACAGTAGCCAGCCGGTGAGCAATGATAAGTGTAGTACGCCCCTGCATGGCAGCATCCAAACCTTCTTGTACGAGGATCTCAGATTCCGCATCTAACGCACTTGTAGCTTCATCGAGCAGTAAAAGTGGCGCATTTTTCAAAATTGCCCGAGCAATGGCAATACGCTGACGCTGCCCACCTGACAGGCGCGTACCCCGTTCTCCCAGAAATGTCTGATAACCTTCTGGCAAACGGCTGATAAATTCTTCTACCTGTGCCGATTTTGCAGCAGCCATAACCTCAGTATCAGTGGCATTAGGTCGACCATAGCGTATATTTTCCAAGGCATTCGCCGAAAAAATCACTGAATCTTGTGGAACGATGGCAATGTTGTCACGTAATTCATGCAAAGAAAGTTGGCGAATATCTTGCCCGTTAAAACGTATAGTGCCCTCTGTCACATCATAGAATCGCAACAATAACTGGAACAAAGTTGTCTTGCCTGCACCGGAAGGCCCAACCAGTGCGACACTTTCGCCAGATGTAATGTCAAGCGTAACACCATCAAGCGCCTTTGTTTGTAGTCTTGATGGATAACGGAAACTAACATTGTCGAATTGAATCGCTGCTTTACCCGTTTGAGATAATGGTTGAGGTTGGCTGGCTTCCACAATTGCAGGTTTAGCATAAAGTAATTCCAGTAAGCGTCCGGTTGCACCAGCTGCACGCATAACGTCGCCCCATACTTCCGCCATCGTACTCACACCTCCCGCAACCAATACCGCATAGAGGATGAAAGATGCCAATTGCCCACCCGTCATATGCCCTGTTTGTACTAAGTTTGCACCAATCCATAGTACGAAAATAATAGACCCCATTACCGCGATAATTATGAGCGCCGTCAATGACGCGCGTACACGGCTACGTCGGATTGCTGTCAAAAAACTCAGTTCTGCGCTGTCGGTAAAGCGCTTAGCTTCCCGGCGTTCCTGGGTATAAGCTTGTACTGTCGATACAGCATTAAGAATTTCGCCAGCTAATGCCGAAGAATCGGCAATTTTATCCTGTGATTCACGGGAAAGTTTCCTCACTTTCCGGCCAATAGCTAACAGGGGAATTATGAGCAATGCCATCAGACCCATATTTAACGAGAACAGATAAAAGCTGGTGACCGCCAACATAACCATACCACCGACAAACTGGAACAAACTGCGCAAACCCATCGAAATAGAACTACCTACCACGGTCTGAATCAAAGTCGTGTCACCTGTCAGTCGTGATAGTACTTCGCCGGTTTGTAAGGTCTCGAAAAACTGTGATGATTGCAGTAAGACTCGAGCATAGACTGCGCTGCGTAAATCCGCTGTCACCCGTTCACCTACCCAACTCACGGTATAATAGCGGGCCGCGATTGTTGCCCCCCAAAGACAAGCCAAGCCGAATAGCGCTATAAAGCGTCCATTCAAACTTAAGCCGCCAAACAACCCACCATTAGACTGTTGCTGTTGTCCAAAACCAAAATCAATCAGATCACGAAACGCCAGTGGAATTAATAAAACGGTCGATGAACCAAGGCACAGTAAAAGAAAGGCCAACACCATTCTTTTACGATAGGGGCGTATAAAAGGCCACATCGCTTTGAGTGTAGATACGTTGCGAGTAGAATCAGGCTTTTTGGATTTTGAGGTAGACATCCGTGGTCGTATTTTATTGTGTATGTTGTATTTATAATGTCATAACCAACACCAATGAAAGTTATTTTATTGGATAATTAGCAATCGGTCTAAGGTAACTCTGTGGCTAACTAAAGCAAGATTTTCGACGAAAAATGAACAATTTAGTAACGCCTAAATCGGTCGACATACTCATTTAATACCAATAATATTTACTTACGCGAGAGACAGTAAACAATAGCAAAGGAGTAATAAAGAATTTGTAAGCATTAGCTTGAATGCTAATGCTTTGCAATTTTCGACTTTATAAAACAGGTAGCTAATACAAAATTTTGCGTAACTCTCGTTAATTAATTAAAGCTCTTTGAGCCAATTACTTTAAAAACTGACATGCCTGACATACAACTAAATTTTTAACGCAACCGTTTTTGCACGTCGAAAAACAGTGAGAGTTATCGCATCTTTTTGAATTAATCGGTCAACGCTGTCCTCAATCATTTTTCTACTTTCAGGAAGCTCACGTGCTAACTTTGCAATAGTGGTAAGGCCATTTTTGCCAAGATAGCTTAGTATAGCGACTGTTGTCGGGTCAGCAGGTTCTGCATTAGTTTCTTCTAATTGCGTTGTTACCGATTTTGGTTTCATCGCTGCTACAATTTTGCGAGATGTTTTTGTTTTAGAGGGCTTTGCTATTAAAACCGGTTCTTCAACGAACTTTGGATTAAGCGCCCTTTGCTCATCAACAAATACATAAACGACATAACCAACAAACCCAACACTTAAATAAAACAATACTTCTGTCATAATTGCCCCCTAAATGAAGGTCGAATTCTACTTTATTTTCTCGCAAACGGGTAACAGCTTTCCAAGATTTTCATCGATCTCAGATATAGGTATTATCAGGAAGATCAGGTCACGTTTGAGTTAACTGAAATCTTTGTTACACTCAAAATTAGATTTGTATCCCAGAAGGTAAGATTTTTTTGCCATCATTGTGGCTCAGAACTTAAGTATTACTCGCTATTAACATGACAAAGGATTAGTTGGAATAATGATAAATATATTGGCCATAATTCGATTGTATCAATGGATAACTTGGCCTTCTGTAGGACTATTTCTGATTATAGGTTTATTAACTTATGGCCAATATTCAATAGCATCTGATGACCTGACCACCCAAATTCAAACCTTGCAAAACCGAAGTAACATTAACATCGATGGTTTAGAAAAAATCCAAAATGGCGAAAAAATATTAACGCATGGAAATTTAGAACAACAAATTAAACAGCTTTTTTCGGGTTACAATCACATTGTTAGCCGCAACCCTAAAGGCCAAGTCGAACGCATTGTTATCCTAAATAAAAAAGAAAAATCTAAAGATAACCGCATCCAGGTGCCAATCCAGGTTAAGGACAACCATTCCACAGTCTCGGTAGCTTTTTCCAGCGATGGCAGAATCTGGCAAACTATGGATATGGTTATCGACACCGGCGCTGACTTAGTGGTGTTGCCGGAATCCATGATCGCCCAACTGGGTATTGCTGAAGACAAATTTATTGGACATACCATGCAAACTGCCAACGGTATTGTCCAGGCTAAATTAGCCACATTAAAGGAAGCGAAAATTGCCGGGGAAAGCATTGAAAACGTCGAAACCGCTTTTATTCCTGATCATTTGTTAGGCGGTACTCCATTACTGGGCATGAGTGTATTAGGGCGGTATCAGATCAATATTGACGATAAAGACCATTTGATAACTTTAATCAGAAAATAGCCGAGTAAGTCAGTACACCAACATTCACAATGCCTTTAGCCATCTAATTCGTTCGGCGCAAAAATTAGCGTAAATCAGGCTTTAAGGCTCGCCAAATCAATAACAAACCGATACTTTACATCGCTTTTCAGCATACGTTCGTAGGCTTGGTTAATCTGCTGGATCGGGATGATTTCAATATCGGAAACAATACTGTGTTCGGCGCAAAAATCCAGCATTTCCTGGGTTTCTTTTAAACCACCAATTAAGGAACCGGCGATCTGCCGACGTTTAAAAATTAAATTACCTACGCTGGGCGATGGATGCGGATGATCCGGCACACCCACCAAACATAATGTGCCATCCCGCTTTAATAAACTGGTGAAGGCATCCAGGTCATGGGCGGCGGCGACCGTGTTGAGGATGAAATCAAAGCTGGCTTGATGTTGCTGCATTTCATCTGCATGCTTGGATATAACCACTTCATGTGCACCCAGTTTTTTGGCATCGTCAACTTTGCTGGGCGAGGTAGTGAATAACACCACATGCGCACCCATTGCACGGGCGAATTTAACACCCATGTGGCCTAAACCGCCTAAACCGACGATACCGACTTTATCGCCTTTGCCAACTTGCCAGTGTTTTAATGGTGAATAAGTGGTGATCCCGGCACATAACAACGGTGCGGCAGCAGCCGGATCAAGTTTGTCCGAAACATGCAGCACGAAATGCTGATCGACCACAACCTCTGACGAATAACCACCGTAGGTGCTACCCCCAGAGACATTATCCGGAGCATTGTAGGTGAAAGTTGCCGAATTGCAGAACTGTTCAAGATCATCCACGCAATCCGGGCAAGTGCGGCAAGAATCAACCAAACAACCTACCCCGACTGTCTCACCAATGTTGAAACCAGTAACATCGCTGCCTAATACAGTAATTTTGCCGATAATTTCGTGTCCTGGCACCATGGGATAGGTCGAATTCCCCCATTCATCACGTACCTGGTGAATATCAGAATGGCAAACGCCACAATATAAGATTTCGATTTGGATATCATTCGCCCTGGGTTCCCTGCGTTCAAAATTGAACGGGGCTAATGGCGTTTTTGGATCATGGGCGGCATAACCGAAGGTTTTTAACATTTAGATTTCCTATTTTTATATTCAACAATTATTAATCACAACCACCTATACGAGAAAATATGATGGATTAGGTTCCCGACTATGTTTGAAATAGTAACCAATAAGAGAAATGTTGTGGCGATACAAATTAAATAAAAACAATAAATATCGACAGGCAATTGCATTATTCGGGCATTCGTAAAACCGCGTGGGATTATGGCACCAAAATTCAAAAATTCTTGCTTAAATGGCTCAATACATTTGTTGCTTTCATCACTATTTGGCAAGCCATAGCCCTGATAGTATCCTAACGGACTCCTGACTTAAACGATTTCATTTTTACCTTGTGTTTCGCATTAGTGAACAGCATCCTTGCTCTCAGCACCTCAAAACTGTAACCCCGTCCTCTTCGGGCAATTGACTTGATGTGGTTGTTGGCAGATTCGGTGTAGGCGTTGGTGATTTTATGGTCGAAGTAGTTGAGTACCTCGGTGTGCAAATTCCCCACTGCTTTTTCCAGATCGGCAAAATAACCACGAATTCCTGTCGGAATCGCATCTTTCCAATGCAGATAAGCTATTTCACCTCTGCCATGGTCATTTGGCTATCCCAAATATCATAAAAGCGTACTTTAGCTTTAACCGATACAACGCACTGATAACCGTTTGTTTCTTAAGGCTGCCTATTATGTCTACAATCGCATTTTCGCCCTTGTGCCCTGTGGATAAATATTTATAAACACCAGCCGCATCTTACGGTTGAGATGGACTTCATCAATGTCCAGTATCTCCTGGCGATTCAAACAGGTATTTCTTCTCCAGCTTCCCAATGTAAGCGGCAACTATTTTCCTGACCGTTACTTCTGTCACCCCGATTTCACTTGTACCCTTAGGGTATCAGCCACACTGGTAAATGTCCTGACCAGACCATTGTTTTCAATAGTGTTGACTAAACGATTGGTAGCACGGTAGTGGCCGTTGATGTCGCTGCAATGTTGGATAAAATTGATGCCACAACTCCGGCACTTATAGCGTTTGCGTGTCAGCAAGATACCCACGTGGCGACAGTGCATAGGCGTGTCGATGTAAAGGGATGTTTTTGAACCATGCTCGTACAAGGCCGTGCTTCCGCAACCCTGGCAAGACATAGTATCTTGGGCAGTCACGGCATACACATGGTAATCCTGGCCGTGTTTTTCCTCGATACGGCTTACTGTGATTGAGGGTAGGTTTAAATGCACCAATAGTTTACAGCGCTGATTGGCGAATAAGATTATCCGCTGTTATTCGATTTTGATAACCCGCCGCAATTATGCCTTGCTTTTGCCGCCCGCCGTTTCTTGTACCAGATATAAACCCCAGTCACCGACAGCATCGTAATCACCAAGCCCATTACACAAACGAAAATCTTCATCGGCAAACCAAATATCTTCGCCATATGCAACATCGTCACCCATGCGGTGATAGAATCGGCCAAGCGCGTTTTCGTATCTTTAGATTCTGGCGTGGACTGGAGGGGCGGTGTTGCACCGGTATCGGCATCGAACTCGACGCACGCTTGGCCGTCCTCGGCACTTACCAAAGTATCAGCGCACATCGTGTAGCGGCCATTCTCGCGCTCGATAACCAAGACCGTTTCATGTTTGATGGTAAAACCTTCCTTATGCGCCTTGATGTCAAGCAAAACCCTACCCCTGGCGCGTGCTTCCACCCAGCCCAGTTTGCGGTTTTCAAGCGGGGTCGAACGGGTGGGCATGGGCGGCATGGCGTGTGCAGAGGTTTCGGGCGGCGGTGCGCCGAACAGCGTATTCATTACAGGCGTGTAGACTTCATCCAGATTGAAAGCGACACTCGACCAAGCGAAGACGAACAACATCGCCCAGGTCCACAGCCCAAAAGCGCGGTGGAGGTCAAAATTGATGCGGACAGCACTGGCCCTCCATTTAACGAACCAGGCGGATGCCCAACGTGCGCACCAGGACTTGCCATTTTCTGTACGAACCCGCCGAAGCATGGGTAGTGTTAAAAAAAAAGAAACAAAACAGTCAATCGTCCACACTAGAGCCACCACACCGAGAATACGGGCACCCAATCCGGCGTAACTGGCTGGCAGCGCCAGTGTCACATGCAGGCGATAGAGAAACCAGATGATGTCCTTGCGGCCAGTCATCCCTTTGGTGAGATTGCGCTCACCGATTATCCCGCCCATGTAAGGGTCGAGATAAATCGCCTGTGTACCTGCTTCATCGCTGTACCCCCCCAACATACCTGGAAGTATAACGAGTTCTTTTACCGCCTTGGCGGCGACGCGCGGCGTGAGCCAAACTTCAAAACTGTGGCCCGGTTCAATATGGAGGTTAACAACATCAACGCGCATCCCAGGAACACCTGCCTCTGCCTTTTCGCGCAAGACCAGCGGGTCAAGCATGGGTGCGTCGCGTATCGTTACGCGAAGCAAGTCTGGATTGAGCCACACGTCTAGTTCGTCTTTGAACGCCAACACGCTACCGGTCAGCGCTACGATAATGAGGAAGAGTGTCATGGCAAGTCCGGCATAGCGGTGGATCAATACCCAAAAGTGACGTGTCATCAATAAAACTGGCGTGTATTAAAGCTTAGAGGGACTCAGTGTAAGCAGCATAGAATCTCTCCTAATACTGCACACTAACTTGTCCCATAAACGTCCGTGGCGTGCCGGAATCAGCCCATGAGCCTTGCTGTGAACTTAAAGCCTGCAAGCTTGTGTAATAGCGTTTGTCCAACAGATTGTTGACATTCAATTGAACAGAGACTTTTGCATCGCCAATTTGACGGCTATAGCCCGCCATTAGGTCTATGGTGGCATAACCTGGGACTGTATATTTATTAGCCCCGACATCTCCATAAGGCAATTGTCTGTCGCGTAAAGTTACGCCGCCGCCAAACATCAGCCCTTTGAAGTCGCCGTCCTGGGCTTCATAACTGCTCCAAAGACTGCCAGTATTCCGGGGTACGTTAGCTAAGCGGGCACCTGGACTAACCCCATTGATTTCTTCGTTGTTGGCATTAGTCTTGGTCACGATAATGTCTGTATTAGACCATGTTGCAATCACGTTCCAGCCCGGCAGGATTTCCCCGGTGATGTCCAGTTCAGGGCCGCGGCTTCGCACTTCGCCGAGCGCTGCGGTACAAGAGCCTGGGCCACTGCCACAATCACGTCGTAATCCAGTATTGGGATCGATAGCCAGATCGCTTACCGCCACATTGGTCTTGGTCAGGTCGTAATAAGCCAGGTTGGCCGCAGTTTGCCGTCAAAGAATTCAGCCTTGATGCCGCCTTCATACTGTTCCGCGCTGGTGGGCGCGACAATAGTGAACACCCCAGTGCTAACAAAAGCATTGCCTGAATTAGGCCCAAAACTCTCCACGTAGTTGGCGTACAGGCTCAGCCATTTTTTCGGTTGCCATAAAAGGCCGACCCGGGGTGTGACCGCTTTTTGGGCTGGTGTCGATGAACTCGTCGGCTTGCCATCACCTCCATAATCCAAGGATAATTGTTGCCCGTTACTTTGGTGGATGTATTGGTAGCGGATACCCCCCATGACATGGAAGCCATAGGGCAACTTGATCTGGTCTTGAATATACAAGCCGTACATATCAGTTTTCTCGAAGTTAGTAATCCAGGCGGGGATGGGGGGAAAGGGTGTGCCAGGATGCACCGGATTATCTTACGAAATATAAGTGCCAAAAAGTTTGTCTGGCGATTCCTTTTGGCTATAATTATCTGAATAAAAACGGTAATAGTCACCGCCGGTGAGCAAGGTATGCTTGAGGCCGAAGGTGTCAAAATGGCCAATCAGGTCAAGATTAGTGGAATAGGTGTTGACCTGGCTTCTGAATTTCGTTTGGTCACGATAGACATACGAACCATCGGGCAGAGCATTCAGGTTAGCTGGTATCGGAATAAGGGTAGGATCTGGGTTATCCTCTCCCGACCAGAATCTATATAAAAAATCCTTGTTGCCGCTAGCTTGAGCGCGGGTGTAAAAAGGCGAGTCGGTGGACGCTTGGTTAACCGAAAACCGGTGTTTAATCGACCAGTCGTCATTAAACTGGTGTGACCAGTTGAAGCCGCCGAAGATTGTTTCCTGGGTGACCGGGGAATACTCATCGTAATTGCGGCTTATCGGCACGTTTAAGGGTCGCCCGTTAATAAACGGGATATAGCCGGACTGGGCGCCCAAATGGTTGCGGTTGTATTCCAGCTCAAAGGTGGCCTGCGTCCTGGGGCTGATGTACCACTTTAGCACGGGAGCAAAGAAGACGTTTTCCGTACCCACTAAATCCCGGAATGAACCGCTGTTTTCGTAGGACAGGTTGGCGCGGTAAAGTAAGTCTTTGTTTTTAGTCAACGGGCCGCTGGCATCCAACGTGGTGCGGTAAAGGTCGTAAGAGCCAAACTGTTGGGTAAAACCGTAATACGGGGTCGCCAAGGGTTGTTTGGTGATGACATTGACCATGCCACCCGGCTCGACCATTCCGTACAGGATGGCTGCCGGGCCTTTCAGCACTTCGACCGATTCCACATTGCTCAACCCCTTGCTCGCCGAGCCTCCTTCGAGCCGGAAGCCATTGCGGAAAAAGATCGAGGATTCAAAACCGCGCAGAAAAATGTTCTGAACAGTACCCCCCAATTCGCCAGAACTTGCTGTATTGGTTGATGTGGTCACCCCGCTGACATTTTTTAAAGCTTGATCCAACCTTGTCACCTGCTGATCCCTCAAGACCTGCTTGCTTATTACCTGCACGTTCAACGGCGTTTCCATAACTGGCGTATCGGTTTTAGTCCCTGCGGTGGCTTTAGGTAAGACATAATCGGTGTTGTAAGGATCGGTCTGCCAAGTAGGGTCGTCATACGGGTTATCGGCATCGGCTTCTACGGTGACTTTGGGCATTATTTGGCCTTCGTCGCTGCTCGACTGAGGCTCAGGGTTATCCGGTGTGGCGGCTGTTTTCCTGAAATTGTCCGGCTGTTGTTCCAGGGTGACAGAATGGGCATTGATAAACCGGAAGGTCATGCCACTGCCTTGCAATAAGCGGGTTAAGGCTTGGTCTGCCGTCATGGTGCCGTCCAGGCTGTTTGCGGTCATGCCGCGTACCTTGTCGGCGGTAAACACCAGTTCCAGGTTGGATTCGGCGGCGAAGCGCATCAAGGCGTTGTTGAGCGATTGCGCGGGAATCTGGTAATGTCGGGTGGTATCTTCTGCGTATGCGTTGCCAATTAATAGCAGGGCGAATAGGGCAAAAATGGTAGGGTGGGTAAACAGCTTTATCGTTTGCCCACCTTTTGGGGCAAAAAATGGTGTACCCAAGGGCATAAAGGCAAATAACGCTGCCCACCCTACAAAGCTGGTGATTGATGGATAAACAAAAAAGCGGTTTATCCTGTTTGCGGCTAGTTGGTATGGGTGTTTTTCCATGATTTCCCTCGTTTATTTTAGGTCTCCAACTAAATGAGACGTTTAAGGGGCGCAACTTGGGAATGGAAATTGAAAATATTTTTTGATTTAGTGATTTTGAATCTATTTGCCAACAACCAGCCTTAGTATTACTATATTGCCATTAGTAATACATTGAGGATTTTTTATGCACAAAGTAACCAGTAAAAGACAGGTGACGTTACCGCAATCGGTCTGCAATGCCATCGCCTTGAAACCCGGCGATTATGTGGAAGTGTTTGCGCGTGACGGTGTGGCGCATATTGTCAAAATGAATTCGGACAATTTGGCGGGGCAATTTCATTATCTGCTCAAAGATAAGGCTTATCCCGCTGCCGATGTGTTGAAAGCCGCCCTAAAAAACCGTGCGGCGGATAAGTTTACAGCCAATGATTGCGGTTGATACCAATGTTTTGCTGCGGTTTTTGTTGAAGCCAATTGACGGCAACAACCCAAAATGGCAAGTGGACCTTGCCGAAGCCACCATCAACCAAGCCGAGCAGGTGTTTATTGCCAATATTGTGCTTGCGGAAACGGAATGGGTGTTGGAAAGTGTGTTTGCCTGTAGCCGCGAGCAGATACATTCGTTGATCCATGCGCTTGCTAGCCACACCCAATTCCGGTTTGAGGATTGGGCGGCGTTGAACAATGCCTTGCTGGATTATCTTGAATTTAGCCAAGTTGATTTATCTGATTGCTTAATCGCCAGATGCGCCCAAAATGCCGGGGCAAGCACGCTGTTTACGTTTGAAAATGAAAAAAAGCTGGGCGCTTTGCCAGTAGTGACGACGTTGAAGCAAGATTCAACCGGTTGTTAACAAGCTACCGATGCAACACCACCCACCATGAACCGAGACGAGTTTCCTGTAAAGTCAATGCAGTGCTGAGGGTGTGCAAGGTGTCATCGGGATTCACTAGGGAAAACACGCCCGTTATGCGCTGGTTATTAAGCTTAGCATCCGGCACATATATCCGCCCGTTGCGATAGCGGTTGAGTTCTGCGATGGCTTCGCTGAGCGGTCGGTCGTTGATGAACAGCTTTTGTTGTTGCCATGCCGATAGCTGGCTGATGTCGCTAGTTTGGGGTGCGGGTAAGTTGTTTCCGCCCAGGTAATGCAATTGCTGGCCTTCGTTGATGATGACGGGCTGGGTTTTTTCCGATGGGGTGTTCTCTTCTGATGCCGAGAGCCTTGCGGACACGGCGTGTTCTTGCACGGTGACGCTGATGCCGCCGGATTCTTGGTTATAAACCTCGAACACCGTCCCTAATGCACGGACAGACAAATTGCCGCTGTGGACTTCAAAAGGCCGCTTGCTTTCTTTGGCGACGGTAAAGCGTACCTGGCCGTGGTGTAGGTTAATAATACGTAGGCTGTCTTGATAATCCACCGACACGGCTGAATTGGTGTTGAGCAACAAGTGGCTGCCGTCGGTTAGTTGGATGTCGCGCAGTTCACCCGTGCCAGTGTGGTAATCACTGAGATAAGCATCAAACAGATGCGCCTGTTGGGGCATGACACCTAAGACGGCAACTAGCAAGGCTGCCGCTATTGTTAAAGGAATCGCCAGCCAGTGCTTTGTTTGGTTCGGTTGTTTTTGCGTGATGGCGGAATTAACGGGAATGACCGACTTGATGCCCTGTGTTGATTTGGTTTGGGGAGCATCTGCCGAATTGCTCAATTTTTGCCGTAAACTTTTACCGGCGGCAATCATTTCATTAAATGTATCTTCGGCTTCGGCGAAAGCGGCGGCATGCGCTGCATCTTGCGAGAGCCAATCGGCAAAGCCGTGCATGTCCTCGTCACTTATGTTATCTGCACGTAACGTGATAAGCCAATCAATGGCTTGCTGGTTCATCTCCGGCAGGTTGGGTTGGTCAGGGTCAGTGGGCATCGGCTAACAGAAAAATGGGATCATATCTTTATAAGACGGATAACACACCCAAACGGTTACCCATAATGGGAAAAATAGAAGGTTCAACAGGAATCTTTCATGCGTTGGCTGCAATGCGCCGTCGCCCGGGACAAATGTTTATGCACCATGGATTCTGAAATACCCAGACGGGCAGCGATTTCAAGGTAGGTCAAGCCGTCGATGCCGCGCCATAAGAATGCATTGCGGCAATCGGGCGGCAGCTCCATCAGGGCTGTTTCCAGGGTGGTCAGTTCTTGCTGGACGATGGCGAGCTGTTCCGGCCCGGCCTCCGTCGATTGGAAGCTGTCGGCAAACTCTTCAAAATCCACATCGACTGCACGGTCGCTCCTGACTTTGGCTTTACGCTGGTAGTCAACCGCCAAATTGAGGGCAATGCGGTAAGCCAGCGCACGGGCATTGTTGATCTGAGTGTTCTGGCTAGTTTGGCAAAAGCGGATATAGGTTTCGTGGGTGATTTCGGCGGCGATATCCGAACATCTGAGCCGCCTGGTCAGAAAGTGCAGCAATTCCTCGGCAAGGGAGTCATTCCAGTATAAGTCGTGGTCGGGGGAGATGGCATTTGTCATAGTCAATACTGCGTCAAGCGAACCTAAATTAAGGCGCATTATCTTATGAAAACCTTGTTGAATGGTACTTTTCGTTGAATCTGGAGTTTAAATGTTTGTAATTCCTACGCTGCATTCTCTGAGCATCAATTCTACACAGATTTACGATTTTGAAATTGAAATTCGAGTAGATTTTTGAGGCATTTTCCACACGGTTTTACGAATACCCCATTATTCAAACTCAAATCCAGCTTTTTTCCAAGCACTTGCACCACCGTCAAGGTTAATCAAATTTCGATACCCTAAGTCATAAAGACTTTTTGCAGCCGCATTTCCCATTGGCCCGCCGGCGCAATACAAATAAATGGGCATGTTTTTATCTTTAGGAAATTGATTTTGGCTTTTTTCAACTTCGTTGAAAGCTACAAAAAGATCAGTCCCTTTTATATGGTGTTGTTGAGGGATGTGGACATCAACCAGAAATATATCTTCATTTTGCATAATTTGATGTAATTCAGCCGGACTAATCATTTTTAAATAATCGGGCTGTTGAAACTGGCAAGCAGTAATGAGGATGGTTAAAGGAATAACGAGATGGGATATTTTCATTAGCAAAGGCGTAGTTAAGTTATCTTAATGTCAGCATACAACAAACGAATCTATAGCTGCAGAACAATTCCATACCTTATAGCTAGGTCTCAACAATATGCACTCGTTGAGTTACCCCGCATACCAATGTGTAAGGTATGGTATCAGCGTGATAGGCAATTTCTTCAACCGGCAATCCCTTACCCCACAAGGTAACCTTATCGCCCGGTAAAGCATCAGGTTGTGTTGCTAAATCTACCGTGATCATATCCATTGAAACCCGGCCAATCAGGGGGACACGCTGACCGTTAATCAACACTGGCGTTCCCTGTTTGGCGTATCTTGGATAACCATCGCCGTAACCTATAGCGACCACACCCAGAGTTGTGGTCTTCTTACAAACCCAGCTATTCGCATAACCGACCATTTCGCCGGATTTAACTGGCTTTACAGCGATTAATTTGGAATACAGGCTCATGACCGGCTCTAAATCGAGTTCTATTCCAGTTGTACTGGGAAAAGGCGAAATGCCATAAAGCATAATTCCTGGACGCACCCAGTCGGTAATGGCTTCTGGCCAGACTAATATCCCCGCTGAATTGGCAATGCTCCGCTCTGCTTGATAAGGTAACGCTGAATCCTTAAATCCTTTGATCTGCTTTGGTGTAAATAAGCTGGATTTATCATCAGCGCACGCTAAATGAGTCATTAGATTGATGGGTTTTGTGATTAATCCACACTGATTTAACCTTTGATAGACGTTGTCGATTTCTTCAACTTTAAAACCCAAGCGGTTCATGCCAGTATCGATTTTTAACCATATTGGCAAGCTTCCTTGTCCATGCCAGTTTTCTATTAAAGCTATTTGATGGTAAGTATGTACAACAGTTTCTAAACGAAAATTTATAAGATGCTCTAATTCATCTGTTGTGTTGAATCCCTGCAATACTGCAATCCGTTGTTTAATGCCCGCTTGTCGCAAGCGTACACCTTCATCAATACGCGCAACAGCAAAAGCATCTACGTCATCTAAAGCATCTGCAATGCGTATCAAGCCATGTCCGTAAGCATTGGCTTTAATTACGGCCATCACCTTTGCTTTTGGCGCGCAATTTCTTACACGTTGAAGATTATGTCGGGCTGCATCCAGATTGATTTCTGCGTAAGCGGCTGGAATTATCGATTGGCCCACAAAATATCCCTTTGCTTATTCATATCCGCCGGTATTGTAAGACCCACCTGCATAATTCTCAAATCGGGTATATTGCCCCAAGAAAGTCAGCCTTACTGTCCCTAATGGCCCATTCCGTTGTTTGCCAACGATCACTTCGGCAATGCCTTTATCAGGGCTGTCTTCATTGTAAACTTCATCGCGGTATACGAAGATAATCAAATCCGCATCCTGCTCAATCGCGCCGGACTCCCGCAAATCCGACATCATTGGCCGTTTATTGGGGCGGGATTCAAGATTACGGTTCAACTGCGACAAGGCTACCACCGGCACGTTCAGCTCTTTTGCCAGCGCTTTTAACCCGCGAGATATGTCGGAAATCTGCTGTACCCGGTTCTCACCACTGCTGGGTGATTGCATTAATTGTAAATAATCTAGGACAATCAAACCTAATTGCCCATGTTCGCGGGTTAAACGCCTTGCCCTTGCCCGTACTTCGGTGGGTGACAACGCGGGTGTATCGTCGATAAACATTTTGGTTTCACCCAACAAGCTGATGGCAGAAGTCAGGCGCGGCCACTCATGGTCTTCCAATTTTCCCGTCCTGACCTTATGCTGGTCGATACGCCCTAATGATGACATCATCCGCATCGCCAAGGCATCACCCGGCATTTCCATACTGAATATCGCAACAGGCATACCGCCTTTTATGGCGATATTTTCCGCCATGTTCATAGCAATGGTGGTTTTGCCCATAGATGGCCGCCCTGCCACGATGATTAAATCCGAAGGCTGTAAGCCCGACGTTAAGTCATCCAAATCAGAAAAGCCGGTCGCAGCACCGGTAATATGACCTTCTTGCTCGAAAAGCAATTCAATTTTGTCTACAGCTTTTGCCAATAGCGATTTTATGCCAATAAAACCACCCTGCCCGCGCTGGCGCTGTTCAGCAATTTTGAAGACTTCACGTTCGGCATTTTCCAGTAGATCAGTGGTATCGCGACCTTCAGTATTAAATGCTGAATCAGAAATTTGGGTGCCCACATGAATCAGCTGTCGCAACACTGATCTGTCCCTGACAATATTGGCATAACTGACGATATTGGCCGCGCTGGGCGTATCCTTGGCTAACATACCCAGGTAAGACAAGCCACCTATGGTTTCCAACTCGCCTATCGCTTCCAGTGCTTCTGATATGGTAACCACATCGAATGGCGTTTGGTCTTCCGCCAATTTGGCTATAGTGCGAAAAATCAATTGATGGTCTCTGCGGTAAAAATCGCTTTCCACAATCTTATCGGACACTGAATCCCAAGTGATGTTATCCAGCATCAAGCCACCTAACACTGACTGCTCGGCTTGAACGGAACTGGGAGGGACTTTTAAAGATTCGTAAGCGCTATCAATCATGTTTAATTTTTATAACAATAGACATTTGGACATCACTTTGTTTTGATCAATTTGTGGGATTGGGTAAATACCCAAATAATTATTTTTTCGTAGAAATGTCACTGTTGGCATATTTCCGCAGGGATGACGGTTTGACCTCTGGCGGAGATGGTGCCTCTCATAATGAACAACCGAATGAATTACATATTATAAATTAGAATAATTCATTAATAAGGATATGTTTAGTTTACAGACCTTAAAAGCAAGATTTCTCACGTTGGTCGAAATGACAACACCGATTCAACATTAGAAGACTCTAGAAGAACAAAATGACTGAAGAGCAAAAGCCCCTGATCGCCACACCTTGGAGACAGTCATTCCGACCAACGGGAGGAATCTTAAAAATACTTCTAATCCCAGGCCATAAGATTTCACATCTTGGCTTAGGATCGAAATAACACTTATTTAAAAAAACCTCTTCAAATAAGTCCCTGTATGCGACGCCTTATTCTTGCTAATCTGCTTCGGCGTGCCTTCAGCAACCAGCATACCCCCGCCGTCACCACCTTCCGGCCCCATGTCGATAATCCAGTCGGCGGTTTTGATGACATCCAGGTTATGTTCGATGACTACGACGGTATTGCCGTGATCACGTAAGGTATGCAGAACGCCAAGCAATTGTTTGATGTCGTGGAAATGTAGCCCCGTAGTCGGCTCATCCAGAATATATAAGGTTTTGCCCGTATCGCGTTTGGATAATTCCTTGGCCAACTTAACCCGCTGCGCTTCACCACCGGACAGCGTCGTGGCATTTTGCCCCAAGGTGATATAACTTAAGCCCACCTCTATTAAGGTGTGAAGCTTGCGCGCCAGGACGGGTACGGCGCTAAAAAAGGCGGCGGCATCTTCCACTGTCATTTCCAGCACTTCATTAATGGTTTTACTTTTATAGCGGACTTCCAACGTTTCCCGATTATAACGTTTGCCGTGGCAGCTATCGCACTGCACGTAAATATCCGGCAGAAAGTGCATTTCCACCTTAATAACGCCATCACCTTTACATGCTTCGCAGCGTCCACCTTTTACGTTAAAGCTAAAACGACCTGGTGTATAACCACGTGATCGCGCCTCATGCGTGGCAGCGTAGAGTTCCCGGATCGGTGTAAACAAACCCGTGTATGTTGCAGGATTTGAGCGCGGTGTCCGTCCAATCGGACTTTGATCTATATCGACTATTTTATCGAAATTTTCCAGCCCATCGATGCCATCACATGGCGCAGGAATAACGCTCGCCTTATTAATCAAGCGGGCAGCATGGCTATATAAGGTGTCATTTACCAACGTTGATTTGCCCGAACCAGATACACCGGTAACACAGGTCAATAACCCTACTGGAATTGAGAGGGTAACATTTTTCAGGTTATTACCGTTGGCATTCCTAATAGTAATTTGCTTATTTTTATCGGCAGTCGTTCTGCTTGCCGGTAAGTCAATGCCAATCTTTCCCGCTAAATACTGCCCAGTTAAAGATTCCTTATTTTGGAGAATATCGTCCAACGTACCTTGGGCGACCACTTGCCCGCCATGCACTCCCGCACCGGGGCCGATGTCAACAATATAGTTCGCCGCCCGTATGGCATCCTCATCGTGTTCCACGACGATAACGGTATTACCTAAATCACGCAACCTGAACAATGTGTTGAGCAGACGTTGGTTATCGCGTTGATGCAAACCGATGGAGGGCTCGTCCAACACATACATTACCCCAACAAGTCCCGCACCGATTTGGCTAGCCAAGCGAATCCGCTGCGCTTCCCCACCCGATAAGGTATCGGCGCTACGGTCTAGCGTCAGGTAATCCAGGCCGACATTAACTAAAAACTCCAGCCGCTCTTTAATCTCTTTAATAATTTTTGCAGAAATTTCTCCACGCTTCCCTGGTAAATCCAAACTATCAAAAAAAGCCAGACAACTGCGGATAGGAAAGCGGGTCACCTCATTAACCGGCAAATCCTCAATAAATACATTGCGGGCAGCAATATTCAAACGTGCCCCATTACACGTGGGACAAGTCTTTTGTGAAAGATATTTTGCCAACTCGTCACGCACCATTTGCGAATCAGTCTCTAGGTAACGCCGTTCCATATTGGCGACAACGCCTTCAAAAGTAAAGCGCCTTTTGCTGGCCGCACCGCCAGTATTAAGGAATGTAAACTCGATAATTTCCTTGCCGCTGCCGTACAAAACAGCATTTTTAATTTTTTCGGGGAGTTGGTTAAACGGCGTGTCCGGGTCGAAACCGTAATGGTTCGCCAAGGAACAGATAATCTGGTAATAATAACCATTGCGCTTATCCCAGCCACGAATTGCACCAGCCGCCAAGCTAATATCTGGGTTATGGATTATCAGTTCGGGATCGAAATGTTGTTTAACGCCTAAACCATCACACGTACCGCAGGCACCCTTGGGATTGTTGAAAGAAAAAATGCGCGGTTCCAATTCCGACAGACTATAGCCGCATTGTGGGCAGGCATAGCGTTCCGAAAACATCAATTGGCCTGCACCATTCGGATTGTCATCCAGGCAGACCGCAATCGCAATACCATCTGCAATCCGCAATGCCGTCTCGAACGATTCCGCCAAACGGATAGCAATGTCAGAACGGATTTTAAAGCGATCAACAATGACTTCAATCGTATGCTTTTTTTTGGGGTCGATGCTTGGTGTCGCATCAAGGTCGTAAACCACCCCATCAATACGGGCGCGAATAAAGCCTTGGGCTTTTAGGTCGTCGATTAATTGTAGATGTTCCCCTTTCCTTTCGTTAACTATGGGCGCAAGTAGCATCCAGCGCTGGTCTTGCGGCTGGGATAATACTTGATCAACCATCTGGCTGACCGTTTGCGCTTCCAAAGAACTATGATGTTCCGGACAACGCGGCGTACCCGCACGGGCGTAGAGCAAACGCAGATAGTCGTAGATTTCGGTAATCGTACCCACCGTCGAACGCGGGTTATGGGAAGTCGATTTTTGCTCGATGGAAATCGCTGGTGACAAGCCTTCAATGTGATCGACATCCGGCTTTTCCATCATTGACAAAAACTGCCGCGCGTAAGCAGACAGCGATTCTACATAGCGGCGTTGGCCTTCTGCATAAATCGTATCGAACGCCAACGATGATTTTCCTGACCCGGATAACCCGGTAATCACGATCAGCTTGTCGCGTGGCAGATCAAGGTCAATGTTTTTCAGGTTATGCGTTCGCGCACCGCGGATGCTAATGGTGTCCATTTTTTCCGTAAGTTAATAAAAACCTCAAATACTATACGATTTATCAAAGGTTGTTACAAATCATCCCAACAAACTAAACCATAAAAGTATTCATACTTATATACCAAAAAAACTTACTTTTTACGTTAGTTTTTTATACTGGATTTAGGGTTTAGCAGTAGCTAACCCAAGCCTTAAGTCTTCTGTATTTTGGCTAATTAAAAGATCAGGGATACTTTATCGCTTTAGCGATGACTGCGGGCGCTATAGGAACAACTTTCTTCTTCTGAACGTGGATGAAATGAGTTCTATATTTATTTTTCCGAAGGAGAAACCATCTCGAATAAGGAATTCGGCTTTCAAAGCTAAGCTAACAATACTACCGAGGGGCTAATGTTGCTAATGTGCGCCTACTAAAACGTAACTTGTGCCTATCCTTATGCCATTATGCCATTATGCCAATTTGATTATTGTAGTAACAGCAATCGTACAGCCCAATTTTTAGTATTCTCTAAAAAACCAACTTGCTTCACAATGAAACAGCAAGATTCTTAGCAATACACTTGGACTAGGTTATAATTTTAGCTTACTAAAACAAGGTATTTTCACGGCGAAATATGAGCATCACACTTTCAAATAGAGTTAAATCCGTTAAACCCTCCCCTACCTTAGCTATTACAGCCCGAGCCGCCGCGATGCGTGCCGCCGGTAAAGATATTATCGGCCTAGGCGCCGGTGAACCAGACATGGATACCCCAGACCATATTAAAGCGGCTGCGGTAAAAGCATTAGATGCTGGTTTTACCAAATACACCGCCGTCGATGGTACGCCTGGCTTAAAAAAAGCGATTATCGCCAAGTTTAAAAACGATAATGGCCTGGACTACACCCCGAAACAAATCCTGGTATCTTGTGGTGGCAAACAAAGCTCTTTTAACTTGACCCAAGCCTTGCTCAATGCAGGTGATGAAGTCATTATCCCCGCACCATTTTGGGTATCTTACCCCGATATGGTATTACTGGCAGATGGCGTACCTGTCATTATTGAAACTACCCAGAAACAACGGTTTAAAATCACACCTGAGCAGTTACGTAAGGCAATTACCCCTAAAACCCGATTGATTTTCATAAATAGTCCATCCAACCCATCAGGTATTGCTTATTCCTTAGACGAGCTTAAAGCACTGGGCGATGTGCTTAAAGAATACCCCAATATCATCATCGCGACCGACGATATGTATGAACATATCCTCTGGGAGCAAGGTACTTTTGTTAACATCCTAAACGCCCATCCTGACCTCTATGACCGTACGGTGGTGATGAACGGGGTGTCAAAAGCCTATTCGATGACCGGCTGGCGTATCGGTTATGCAGGAGGCCCTGCGGATTTGATAGAAGCCATGTGTACTATCCAGTCACAAAGCACGTCTAATCCAACGTCAATATCACAGGTGGCTGCCGAAGCTGCTTTACTTGGCGACCAAAGCTTTATTGACCGTATGTGCGTCGAATTCAAACAACGTCATGATTATGTGGTTGCGGAATTAAACACTATTGCCGGTATAGATTGCATTGAAACCGATGGGACGTTTTACGTATTTCCTGATGTCAAAAAATTAATTGAAAGGCTTGACGACATTAATGATGACTTAGGTTTTTCAGAATATCTAATTGAAAAAGCAGGCGTGGCGCTAGTGCCCGGTTCAGCATTCGGCTGTCCTGGTCATATACGGATTTCGATTGCGACTAGTATGGATAATCTTAAAAAAGCACTTGAACGGATTAAAAACGCTATTTAATTTTCCATCATAAAATTTTTAACAATTGTGCGGGTACGTTACGATGAACAATCAAACCTTACAACTTAAAGAAAGCCTTTCTAATAGGGTTAATGAAAGTACCCAAACTTTTATTATCACGATTTTTATGGCAATGTTGTTTTTAGCCGCTAAGCCTGTTTTAGCCGAAGACACCAAATCGGGCTTGATTAGGACGATTTTGCTGGAAAATCCGGTCGAATTGCCCAGCAAAAGCATCAATGCAAAAGTAATCCGCGTTACTTTCCCCCCTGCATTTAAAACACCTATACACACCCACGAGGGACCAGGACCGCGTTATGTGGTCAAAGGCAAACTGAAGGTGACCGAAGATGGCAAGGTAAATACCTATTCAATCGGGGAAGTGTTTTGGGAATCCGGCAAGTTGATGTCAGTTGAAAATGTCGGCAAAGATACCGCAGAACTCATTATTTTTGAATTAGCGCCTGTGCAACATTAAGTATTTAAAGCTTTGTGAATTAAATAAGCTAATTGACCACTAATTTAATTCACTACTTAGCATATTATAAAGCTTATCTAGAGTACCTCGATTTTGTTGAACAAAATCAATACCATTAGCCACAAGCGAATTTCTATATTCAAAATCAGAATACAACTGTTTAATCGCTGAGATAATGGCGTTGCTGTTTTCACATTGAATCGCTGCTTTGTGGTTGAGTACCTTATACGCAATTTCCTTAAAATTCGCCATATGCGGACCAAATAACACAGGCACACCGATTGCAGATGCCTCCAAAATATTATGCCCACCTATTGGCACCATACTTCCGCCAACAAATGCAACATCAGCTGCGGCATACAACATTTTCAATTCACCCATAGTGTCAGCCAAGTATATATCCGTATCAATTGCACACGGCTTATTGGATGTACGACTGACCCCTTGCAAATTATTTTGCGTGACCAATGCACTGACTTCTGCGAATCGCTCGGGATGCCTGGGGGCAATTACCAACAATAATCCCGGTATGTTAGGTTTAAGTTTTTGGTAAACATCCAGGAAAATCTGCTCTTCGCCTTTGTGGGTGCTGGCTGCAATCCAGACAAAACGGCCACTAAATATATTAGCGTTAAGTTGTTTGCCTTCAGCAATGACTTGATCAGGGATTTCAAGGTCAAACTTAATATTTCCTGCGACAATAACTTGCTCCGATTTAGCCCCAATACTAATAAATCGTTCAGCATCTTCTTGGGTTTGCGCAGCAATCCGCTTGATATTAGCAAGTAAAGGATGAATCAATGACGGTATTTTTTCGTAACCACTAGCCGACTTTTTCGATAATCGGGCATTAATCACATATAAAGGTATCTGACTTTTACCGCAGTAACTAAACAAATTAGGCCAAAGTTCGGTTTCCATAATTACCGCAAGCACCGGCTTGAACCTTGATATAAATCTGCTAACTATCGTGGGTGTATCGTAAGGCAAATAAACATGCTGAACTGTTTCACCAAGAATCGCCAGCACCCGGACTGAAGCTGTCGGTGTAGTCGTGGTTACTAATATTTTTGCATCGGGAATATTGTGTTTAATCCGTTTTATGAGGGGAAATACGGCTTCGGTTTCACCCACAGACACGGCATGAAACCAGATAACATTTGGAGTAACGTGCTTATCGTAATAAGCGAAACGCTCTCGCCAACGTTTACGATACTCTGGTGATTTTAAACTTCGCCATAATAGCCGGAGAACTATAAAAGGAATTATCAGATAGAAAAGCGCTGAATAAAAAGTTCGCATTGGACTTTTATTTTAGCTACTTTAAGGCAAGTTACGTAAAAGTTTAATAAAGTTTTTGCTTACGATCAAAATCCAGAAATTAAAAGCCATAACAAAAACGACCAAAACCTAAAGTAGGTTCAGGCTAACGGTAAAGTTAGCCTGAACCTAATATAACTTAACGAAATTAGGCTTCTGGGGCTACTTTAACCGATATAGTCACAGTCACATCAGAATGTAAATTAACATCAACATCGTAATCGCCGATGTGCCTAATTGTCCCATGTGGTAAGCGAATTTGCTGCTTTAGCACTTCGCCACCCGCTTGGTTGATTGCATCAGCAATATTATGGGTGCCAACTGACCCGAATAATCTACCTTCATCACCAGCCTTATGGCTGATAATAATTTCAAGTTTACCCAATTTTTCAGCATGCTTTTGAGCAACGCTTAACTTATCCGCAGCAACTTTTTCAAGCTCTGCCCGACGCGTCTCAAATTCAGCAATTTTTTTTGCCGTTGCTGGCGCGGCTTTACCTGTAGGTATTAGATAATTTCTGCCATAACCGCCTTTGATTTTTACTTTGTCACCCAGATTTCCTAGGTTTGCTATCTTTTCTAGAAGAATTACTTCCATTTTTTCACCTCTCGGCTGTTAACCGACAATTGCCCGTAGGCATTCAAGTTTTTTTTAAATTTATTTTGCGTATATCAAGCCAGGTATCGGCTAAACCCACCAATGCCACTATAGGAAACATAGTTCGATTCATTAGAAGCAAGGTAATGTAAAACATCGGCACCGCTAATTTAGCTATGTTTGTACTTGCGAGTAACTTATGCAGCACCGCTGTACCGATGAATGCGTACAACATAAATAACGGTATTGACATATTTAAACTAATTTCGGATATTTTTCCAAAATTACCCATTGTGACTAGCAAAATCACTAAAACGATGATTGCAGTTCGCGGCTGCGCTTTAAGACCCAAGAACTCTTGTTTGAATCCACCTGGATTGTATAGCAAAGCCTGCCACCATCGCCCCAGAAATAGCCCCAATAGCATTATAGATACAACTAGCACTGCAGAAGCACCAGTCATATAAGGTGCCAAAAAATCAATCATCTGCCGGACGCTTTCTACTGGAGCAGTTTCTGGCACCATTTTTGGCATCCACTGTTTCCAAAGTGTTGCCGGATCGTTAGTGAAGATATAAAAAACGATAACACCGACAACACCAAGCAATACAGCTATCTCAACAGCTAATGAAATATGCTTACCTTCACGTAATACCAGTGCGATTAGCCAAACTGGCAACCACACAAGCAGAATATAAAGCGGAATAAGCCATGGCTCAGCATTTAACAGCATTGCAAATGCTTCGGCAACAAAACTGGCACCAGATAATACGACTAAACCTTCTCTAGCTCCACGCCTTAATGTCACCAAGGCAAGGGTACCTGAACTGAATATACTGAATGGAGTAATTGCCAGAGACAACATTGCTAGGGTTGAAGCCGTAATAATGGCCTGTAACCGCCCGCTCATGATGAAATTGGCTAAGAACCTCATGGTATAGCTAATTTCTTTATTTGTGCGCGTCGCAAAATGGTAGCAATGCGACCATCCTTGCCCGTTTAATTGCTACGGTTAGTTCACGTTGCTGCTTTGCACTTATCCCAGTTATACGACTAGGTACAATTTTTCCGGTTTCGGTAAGGTAATCTTTTAAAAAATCGAGATCTTTATAATCGATTTCAGCTCCGCCTTCATTGAAACGGCTTAAGTTTTTTCGTTTTGTATTACGTGCCATAATTAATAACCCTATTTAATGCTGTGTGAGTGTCTTATTCCGATTCGATTTGATCATCGCTGATATCTTCGGCATCTATAACATCGACATCATCGGTGTCTTCGTCAGCATCCGCGATAACTAAAGCCGCAGCTTCTGCTTCTTTAGCAGCCAAACCTTTAGCCCGGGCTTCAGCCGCTTTGTTTTCTTCCACAGTTGCGATTGCAATCGCTGATTCACTGGTGATGGCTGTTTTTTGGACAATTGTTAGACTACGTAATATGGCATCATTAAAACGGAACCCGCTTTCCAACTCTTCTAATGTGGGTTGATCACATTCGATGTTCATCAACACATAATGTGCTTTATGTATTTTTTTGATAGGGTAAGCCAAATGCCGCCGACCCCAATCCTCAAAACGGTGAATTTTGCCGGAAGATGCCTCAATTATGGCTTTATACCGATCTACCATCGCCGACACTTGGGCGCTTTGATCGGGATGGACTAAAAAAACGATTTCGTAATGTCGCATTGTTTTCCTTCTGGTTAAAAAGCCTCCAAATATCCTTTCGGATATCAGTGAAGCAAGGGAGGTATTATAAATACCAATAAAACCAACAATTTTAACTTTAATTAGCCATATTGAAAAGGAAAGACTTACTTATCACTCAAAAATTAGTTGATTTTAAAAATTTATTAACGCAATTAAGCCTTATAGCTATTTTTTTCAACTGATTATAGTATTTCAATATTCGAGTGAAATATCTACGAGTTGGATTCCAATAAGAATACCCGTCCCTTTTTGTCATCTATTAACGTATGTTTGACTGGTTGCCCTTGGGCGAACTCTACGAGTCCTATGTTGCATTCTCGTGTAACCCGCACATTCGTTGTATCTAAAGCATTTCGGTAGTGGATGTTGGTTTTCCAACGTTGTTTTGGGTTATAAGCCCACCAATTGCTATGCCCGGCTTGCGTGCTATCTTTAGATATTTTTTCCAGCAACCTACCTTGTTGGCCGTTAGGCTCATTGCAAAGGGAAGAACTGGTCAATTGCCAGCAGCGTAGCTGCTCTTTCTGGCCTTGTACATCAATATTGTAAAATGCTTCGGCTGTGAATGAGTAATGGACATCGCCCGATAAAAACACGCATTGTTTAATCGCCATACGGCCTACCAAGCAATTCATAAAGTTACCGAAGCCATCCCGGTTTGATAGCCAGCCCTCCGCATCTAAGGTATTACCCAGATAGGCCGTACCAATTCCGGCTGATTTAAATTGCCGTTCGATAAATTTAACAATTAAATTATCTTCCAAGGTGCTTACCGCCCAAAGTGCAAATTGTTGCAAACCTTCAACGGGGGCAAAACCCATTACTGGCGTTGTCGCCACAAATACCGGCCATTCAGGGAGCCTATCTATAATGCCCTGTTTAATTTCCTCTTCTTTAAGGACTTTTATTTTTAACCACTCAATCCTCAACCAATCGAGCGCATAACGATCCATTAACTGCGGCGGGTAAAAAGCACCGTCCGGTTGCCGCTGAGTGCGTGAATCCATGACAATTATCGGTGGGTTAGTAGGAATTGAATATCCCCAACCCCGATGCTTCCAAGTATTCAAATCGTATTGCTGCGCCATGTTATCGGACGGGGGATGATCCGCCAAATAATCCACAATTGACCGTACCATCCCATAATCAAAATTATCCGGCCCATTCCCCCACCCCTGGAAAGCCCAATAAGCCGCTAACGCATTTGAAACCACCCTATGACCTAAAGGCAAATCACGGACTTTATCGTACCAACCGCCAGTGATATTCCAATCATCAGTGACATCATGATCATCAAAAATCATATAGGTGGGTACATTAGCTAGCAAACGTCTGACGCTAGGTAAGCTGTTATGAAATCCTTCTAAAGCGCTACGTTGGTTGAAATCATGTTCTGCCGAAAAATTTGGCAGCCATTGAGGGGCATTGCCTAAGACATAAATATACATTGCAGCAAATTCAGCAAAACTAAACAAATGGTTGTCAGCTTTTTCCGAGCTAAAACCAGCCTCGTCATCAGCTAGTTTTTTTCTGCATCCAACTGGCGTAGTTGCTGGATTTAGAAAGCCCCCAGTCTGTTGTGGCAATAGCTCTTGATACCCTAAAACTCCAGGCGCTTGCTGGCTAATCATGGAAAAAATTGGATCAGCAACATCATCGGCATAAATTTGGTCACCCGTCAGCAACAGTAACGACGGCCTACCTGCTAAATTTTTATGGTTATCTGCTAGCAATTTATCACCCAAGCTTAATGCATCGTAATTGGATGAATTGGCCGATACATGGCCATGTGGTTTGCGACAACTGCCATGCAATATCTGGCTCAAATATTTAGGTATAAAAAATGTTGGATTAGGCGAATTGCTATAAGTAAGTTTCAATGCTTTAAAGTTGATCGGCTTTACGGCTTCGTCTGAAATTTCCTCAATACTGTATGACAATAAGGTTTCGTAAGGATACAAAGCTGTTTTTTGGGGTGGATTATTCCCTAAGGGCGCAGCTTGTAATAAATAGATGAAGAGGTTTTTACCCAATTGACAGCGTTGCTGGTCAATTTTAGTCAAGTCGCTTATCCCCAGCAACTGATTACCTTGCTTAACCGTTAATTTAAAGTCTATTTTCCTCGTGTTCGCGAACCAGACGCATACTATCTCAGGGGTTACCCGCCGTAGGATAGGGCCTGCAAGCAATAAATCAGTCATTTTAATATCTCCTAAGCCTTGGCATTAAATTATTGAAAATAATGTTTACGATGCAACAATCCCTATATTAATTCCTGTTATTTATCGATTTAGCTGAAACTATTTCACGCCACAATTAATTTATAATACAAGCATTAACAAAATTATCTGTTAATTATTTCACTTAAATCTTGTGAATTTTTCCACTGCGCAAATTATTAAACGGCTTTAAACTGAACGGACTTGTTTAACTGGAGGTATACCATGAAAGCGCTGCAACAATTTTCAGCTTTTTTCGTTATTTTCTTTAGCTTAGTTTACTCCCTAAGCATTCGAGCCGATAAGTGCACTCCCAACAGTTTTGAGGGCTCGTTTTCTGGTGAAGTCACTTTATGCCAAAATTGGAACACGCGTGAGCAACAAAAATTCTGGTTTCTCTCTCAAGGCTCACAAATCATTCCATACAAATGGTTTTTAGCTTTGGAGCAGGCAAATACGACAAGGCTTTTTAGCGACAGCCTAAACATGGACAGTTTCCGTTATCTGCCACAGAAAAAAACCGAACTGAATCCAGATGCGTTGCCGATAGGCTTCAGCAAAGATATCACCCGAAATAACCATGATTACCAGAAAATTGCAAGTGAATGGCTTGGTTTAACCTGCGCTGCTTGTCATACCGGGCAAATTGAATACCAAGGTAAAAAACTACTAATTGATGGCGCACCTACAATGGCTAATTTTGAGGAATTTAGCCATTCTTTGGTAAAAGCTATGCAAGCCACACTGAACGATACCGAAAAATTCGACCGTTTTACAAAATCGGTCTTAGCAGCAAAATATGCTGAACCGGGCGAGAAAGCCAAACTTAAATCTCAGTTTCTAGAGATGACTTACATCAGGCAAGCCTGGAATGAGATAAATGCGGGAGATTCACCTTATGGCTTTGCCCGTCTGGATGCTATTGGCGCAATTTTCAACACAATCACCGTCACCGCACTAGGCGTTCCTGAAAACCGTCAACCCGCCAATGCTCCAGTAAGCTATCCGTTTATTTGGGATACCCCACACCATGACAAAGTTCAGTGGAACGGCAGCGTCCCCAACAAAGGGACGGGCGCCCTAGGGCGAAACGTCGGTGAGGTGCTGGGCGTTTTTGCCAGCCTTAAACTTAAAACCGATCCAGTTTTCAGAACCGGCCATACCAGCTCTGCTGACATCCAACATCTAGGCCAACTTGAAAACCTATTGTGGCAGTTACATTCTCCACAATGGCCGGAAAGTATTCTGCCAAAAATTAATCAAGCCAAGTTAACTCAAGGCCGCCAAGCTTTTGAACAATATTGTCTTTCATGTCATGCAGATATAAAACGAGATGATCCTGATCGTCGTATTAAAGCGGTTTTAACACCATTAGATGAACTAAAAACTGATCCTACCATGACGGCTAATTTCTCAAATATTCAGTATAAAAGCGGAAAACTATTCAATCGCTCAAAAATTTATGTTCCTAGCCCCAATGATTTCGGACTCACTGGCCCAGGTGTTGAATTTCTGGGTTATTCGGTAATTGGTACGATAATTAATAATTTTATTCACGATCCGAAAACAACCTTGGATGCGATTAATGCCGGTAGGACTAATCCTTTTGAACAAATTAAGGAATTTACCGGCCGTGAAGCAGCCAAAGAAAACCTTAGAAAAATTGCCGAGGACTTACATTTAATCAATCCAAGCCCAAACCGTTTGGTTTACAAAGCTCGGCCATTAAATGGCATATGGGCGACTGCACCGTATTTACACAATGGCTCGGTGCGAACACTACGGCAATTGATTTTACCCTCCAGCCAACGGCAAAAAACTTTTCACGTCGGCAACCGAGAATTTGACCCCGTAGAAGTCGGCTTTAAAGACCAAGGCGGGTTTATATTCGATACGGCATTAAAAGGCAATTCCAATACAGGCCATGAATATGGCGCACAAGATTTTGCCGATCATCCCGAAAAATTAGATGCCTTACTGGAGTATTTAAAAACATTATAATTTAAAAACAGAAACTTATATCGAATACCCCGTTGGAATAATCTAAGCTCCAAGTAACCCGGATGTACAAATCATGATCCGGGGCTACTTGGAGTACTTGAGTTTAATAAGCGATAGCCTTAAATTGTCTTCGCTTACTTTTTTCGGGCTAAATTTAAGCGTCAACCGCTTTCGGTTTTGCTTTTTTGGATGTTGAACTGATCCTTTTTTTGCTTTTATCCACTTTTTTAGCCTTATCGTCCGGTTTATAGTATTTACCTTCAGATGCGCCAATCCTGGAGATATTCAACTGTTGCCCGGCTACCCTGACTTTCTTCAATTCCTGAAACAATTCTTTCGGCATACCGGCAGGTAACTCGACGGTACTGTAGAGTTCTTCAATCTTGATACGGGCAATATGGTCACCGTCAATACCGGTTTCGTTCGCAATAGCTCCCACGATATTCCCCGGTTTTACCCCATGAGTATGACCAACCTCAATACGGAAAACCTCCATTTCAATATTTGCTGCACCACCAAATGCACGTTTAGGTTTACGGTCACCTTGTGAGCGGTCAAAGCGTTCCGGCCTATCGGCTCTTTCAGGCCGATCATCCCTACTTTCTCTGGATTTTTTGGGTGGATTTTGCATGAGCAATGGGGTGTCACCTTGCACCAGTTTCGCCAAAGCACCAGCAATTTCAATGGCACTGACATTATGCTCGTGCTGATATTGTTCGATAAGTTGATTGTAAAAGTTAAGTTCTTCAGCAGCCAAAGTATCGGTAATGTTTTGTTTGAATCGGGCAATACGCTTATTGTTAATAACTTCCGTTGACGGCAAGCCCATTTCTTCAACGCGTTGCTTGGTGGCTTTCTCTATATTGAATAATAACTTACGCTCTCTTGGCGCAATAAAAAGTATTGCATCCCCCGTACGTCCGGCACGTCCCGTCCGGCCAATGCGGTGAACATAAGATTCAGTATCATAAGGAATATCGTAGTTTACAACATGGGTAATCCGGTCAACGTCCAAGCCACGTGCAGCAACATCGGTCGCGATCAAAATATCCAACTTGCCTTGCTTAAGGTGGTTAATCGACCTTTCCCGCAGCGCTTGTGACATATCGCCATTGATTGCAGCAGCTGAATAGCCACGGGCTTCCAGTTTTTCAGCGAGCTCTACCGTAGAAGTCTTCGTTCTAACAAAAATAATCATTCCGTCGAAAGTCTCAACTTCCAAAATTCGGGTCAACGCATCTAACTTGTGGATTCCACTCACCAACCAAAAACGTTGCCTGATATTTTCTGCGGAGGCCGTAGTCACTTTTATGGTGACTTCAATAGGCTCATGCAGATATTTTTGGGCAATTTTTCGGATTTGGCTTGGCATTGTGGCTGAAAACAAAGCAATTTGCTTATTTTCTGGAGCCTGTTCCAATATCCATTCAACGTCATCGATAAAACCCATGCGCAGCATTTCATCAGCTTCATCCAAAACTAACACTTTCAGATTACTTAAAACCAACGTACCTCGCCGCATGTGATCCATCACCCGACCCGGTGTACCTACGACAACATGGGCACCACGTTTTAATTGGCGTAATTGCGTGTTGTAATCTTGTCCTCCGTAGATAGGTAAGACATGAAAACCCTTTAATCGGCCAGCATAGCGTTGGAATGCTTCAGCGACCTGAATGGCTAATTCTCGAGTCGGTGCCAACACGAGCACTTGTGGATCTTTTTGATTAAGATCGATACTCGACAGTATAGGTAAGGCAAATGCTGCGGTTTTCCCGGTACCTGTTTGCGCTTGTCCAAGCACGTCTTTACCCGCCAACATATGCGGTATGACTTGCGCTTGTATTGGTGACGGTGTTTCATAGCCGACATCGTCCAGCACTTTTAGCACTGGCTCAATTAATGCTAAATCATGAAAAGACGGCAACGGAGAATCAATAGACATAATAAAAAGACCTGTGGATAAATTAAGATGGTTTAGCTATATAAGCGGCAATTCGCAATTGATGTCGGCTTGCTATTATTAAACAACGACTTGATGGTTCCTGCTATTGGGCTGGATAACATCGTGGGATGTGATAGAAAGGTTACATTAAAGCTATATTAAGTATTGCTAAAGCTACAACCTATTATTATATATCAAATCCGTAGGTTTTTCCTAATAAACTCAATAGCTTCAAGCCAGCAACTTGTTATGTGCCGATAAATAACTGAAAAACAGGGCAGCAATCATTTACAACCCGATCTCAATTCAAATTGAGATCGGGTTGTAACAAATAATTAAATTACTTTAAATTAGCCGTAACATGTGGATCAATCAAATGATATAGCAATTGATGCATTTTAGGGCTGCCCGCGATGACGTTGCCAGAAGCGAGGTAATTGTCATTAAAAGAAAAATCAGTAACTACGCCGCCCGCTTCTTTAATTAACAATATACCTGCTGCCATATCCCATTCCATGATGCCAATTTCCCAGAAGCCATCTAAACGCCCAGCAGCAACATAAGCCAAATCAAGTGCAGCAGCCCCTGCACGGCGAATACCTGCCGCTTGCATTGAGATTGCTCGGAACATCCCAGTATAAGCATCAAGATGAAGGTCGGTTTTAAAAGGGAAGCCTGTCCCGATCAAAGCACCTTTCATGCCAAGCTGGTTTGTCACCCGAATACGGCGGTTATTCAACATCGCGCCGCCACCGCGTTTAGCAGTGAATAATTCGTCGCGCAATGGGTCATATATTACACTAACCTCTAATTTACCCTTAAATTTCAGAGCTACAGATACAGCATACTGTGGGAAACCATGCAAAAAATTAGTGGTGCCATCTAAGGGGTCAATCACCCAAACAAAATCATTACCCTGATGGTGTCCGCTCTCTTCAGCAAGAATGGCATGATCAGGGTATGCTGTTTTAATTATAGTAATAATTTCCCGTTCAGCCGCACGATCCACTTCACTGGCAAAATCATTTTTGCCTTTTTGGTCAATCCTGAGATTACCGATACTGTCCGAGGAACGCAAAATAATGTCGCCAGCGCTCCGGGCGGCGCGAATAGCGGTATTGAGCATGGGTTGCATAGCGTAGATTTTAATGGGCAGTTATAAAAGGAGATTAGAATAACAAATCTTTTGTTAAACTTAGCTCTTTTTTTAATTCAGATTAGCTTTGCTTTCAAATATTAAAATAGTTTTGGTCGAAACATCTCATCCTGGAAACATAGGGGCAGTTGCCAGAGCCATGAAAAATATGATGATGGAAAATCTTTGCTTGGTTAACCCCAAGCTTTTTCCCAATGCTGAAGCCACATCACGTGCCGCAGGCTCTGATGATATTTTAGCTAAAGCAAAGATATATCAAACACTAGCAGAAGCGATTAGTGACTGCCACCTCGTATTTGGCGCCAGCGCACGTTGCCGGACGATAAGCTGGCCGGAAACCACGCCCCGTGCGTGTGCAGAAAAAATTATGATCAGAGAGCCGCAACAAAATGTGGCTATTGTCTTTGGCCGGGAAAATTCGGGTTTAAAAAACCATGAATTAGATCTTTGTCATTTTTTATTGCGGATCCCCTGCAATAGTCAATACAGCTCCCTGAATATTGCCGCTGCCGTACAAGTTGTATGTTACGAATTGTTTGTTGCAGCAGGATTGCAACAAAGCAGCAAAGTGGGCGATAAGGCCGATAACCTTGGAGCGACAGCCGAACAAATGGAGTTATTTTATGATCATTTTCATCAGGCATTACTGGATATCGGATTTATATTAAATCCCGATAAATCGAAATCAATCATGCGGCGACTACGTCGTATTTATAACCGGATACAACTGGATACTAAAGAAGTGGATATGCTCAGGGGAATTTTGCGGATGGCGCAAGGTAACAAGAAGGATCACTAATGCTGGCTAGAATCAAAGAAGATATTGCTTGTGTGTTCGACCGCGACCCTGCCGCACAATCGGTGCTGGAAGTGGTAACTGCCTACCCTGGGTTTCATGCCGTACTTATTCATCGTTTAAGCCATAAGTGCTGGAATGCAGGATTTAAATGGTTAGCACGGTTTATTGCTCACATCAGCCGCTGGTTAACCGGCATTGAAATCCATCCTGGCGCACAAATTGGCAGACGCTTTTTTATTGATCATGGTATGGGTGTTGTCATCGGGGAAACGGCTATTATTGGTGATGATTGTACGTTGTATCATGGTGTAACTTTGGGCGGAACCACCTGGAATAAAGGCAAACGCCATCCAACACTGGGAAATGGTGTTGTAGTTGGTGCTGGGGCAAAAATTTTGGGGCCGATTGAAATAGGTTTAGGCGCGCGGATTGGTTCAAATTCGGTAATCCTTAAACCCGTACCAGCCGGCGCTACGGTAGTAGGCATTCCAGGCCATGTGATTGATAGTTCGCCCAAGCCTGAAAAGCCTCAATACGGCTGGTTGGATAGCAACCCCGAACTAGCGCATGAGCCAGAGGCGCTCATGAAGTCATCTGAGCGGGATAAAATTGCCAGCAAAATGGGCTTTGATGCCTATGGAGCAACTGCCGATATGCCAGATCCAGTCGCTTGTGCAATAAATCATATGTTGGATCATATTCAAGCATTGGATAAGCAGATTGAAACGATGCAAAAAGCGATTAATGATGCTGGAATTAATTGTGTGCAAACACCGATGTGTTCTTTAGATGGTTGCCAGATTGCAGACGGCTCAACGATTGGATTAGCAGGCAATACTACAATAGGTAAGCAACAAAAAGACGGTTGATACGGCAACCCAAATAATGCAGCCCCGATGCCAAATATTGACTATTGCCGCCCGTTAAGTATAGTTACCGTTTTAATGATCCTGTGAGGGAGATTTAGGTGCGATTAACCACAAAAGGCCGGTATGCGGTTACTGCCATGATTGACCTGGCCTTTCACGGACGCGATAAAATCGTAACTTTGAATGATATAGCTGCCCGACAAAGCATATCGGTATCTTACCTGGAGCAGTTGTTTGCCCGTCTGCGTAAGGCAGGCATAGTCCAAGGCGTCCGTGGACCTGGGGGCGGATATCAATTATGTAGACATGCTTGTGACATCAATGTGGCTGAAATTATTGCCGCTGTGGATGAGCAAATAGACGCAACCAGATGCGGCGGAAAATCTAATTGCCAAGACCAAAAACCTTGTTTAACGCATGATTTGTGGATGGGGTTAAGCGACCAAATCCGCGATTACTTAAGCGATATTAGCCTTCAAGAGCTTTTGGACAACCAACAAATAAAACAAATCGCAGCCCGGCAAGACCAAGATACCCAAAATATTATTCACATTCATCGCCCCCCACTCAGAGCCACCAGTTAATATGATCTATTTTGATCATAACGCCACCACACCCGTTGATGAGAGGGTGGTGGCTACCATGTTACCTTTTTTAAGAGTATTTTTTGGCAATCCTTCGAGTTTATATAGACACGGACGGCTAGTACGAACCGCAATTGATACCGCTCGCGCACAAGTTGCCGAATTAGTTGGCGCTCGCCCTGACCAAATAATTTTCACAAGTGGCGGCACTGAAGCCAACAATTTAGCGCTATCAACTGTTCCACCCAATGGAAAACTTGCTATTTCGGCGATTGAACACCCGTCCGTCTCCGAGCCGGCATGGAATTTGGTAAGTAACAAAAATTGTAAGCTACACATAATCCCTGTCGATACAAAGGGATTAATCCAAAGCGATACTGTAGTCATGATGGCACAGTTCAAACCGGAATTCGTTTCAGTCATGTTGGCTAATAATGAGACTGGAATAATCCAGAATATCGGCGATTACCTACCATGGCTAAAAAGCCAGAATATAGTCGTCCACACTGATGCGGTTCAAGCACTAGGTAAAACTGGCCTAAACTTTAACGAGATGGAAGTTGATCTGATGTCTATTTCCAGCCATAAAATTTATGGGCCTAAAGGGTCTGGTGCGTTAGTAATTAGCAAGGATATTTCCGTAAAACCCATGCTTTTAGGTGGAGGTCAAGAATATGGCTTTAGAGCTGGAACGGAAAATGTCCCGGCTATCATTGGGTTTGGCAAAGCAGCGGAACTTGCAAGCTTAGAATTTGCCCAACGCGTTGAGCATTTAAATAAACTTAAAAAACTACTGGAAGAAAGGTTAAGCGTAATCCCTCAACTTTGCATTTTTGCCCAAACAGCACATAGACTACCCAATACAGTCCAGTTTGGTATCCCCGGTATTGATGGTGAAATGCTGCTAATGAAACTGGATCAAAATGGCATGGCAGTATCGAGCGGTTCAGCTTGTGCCAGCGGCGGAGGTAAGCCTAGCCAAGTATTAACCGCAATGGGTTTGCCGGATGAGCTAACCAAAAGCGCCATCCGTATTAGTTTAGGAAAAGATAACACTGAAGCAGAAATTATCGAGTTCACCAACCAGCTTTCAACTCTGATCAATCAAAATTAAGAGGTAATCATGACAATATCATTAACTGAAAAAGCGGCACAGCAAATAAAGAAACAACTCGAAAAACGTGGCAAAGGCCTAGGCTTAAAACTAGGCCTGAAAAAATCCGGCTGTTCTGGCTTCGCTTACACTTTAGACTATTCCGACAATATCGCCAACGATGACACTGTTATTGAAGCATTCGGTGTCAAAGTAATCGTACAAAAAGACGACTTACCTATGATTGACGGATTACAGCTAGATTATCGGCGTGAGGGTATTAACGAAGCCTTTCGGTTTGACAATCCTAATGTAACGGGGACTTGTGGCTGTGGCGAAAGCTTTACCATTAATTAAAATCCCACCTTTAACGTAATCTATTTACAAATGAACGCAGTCTATTGATTTAAGTCTTACAAAATTAGCATAACTAAATCAACCCCAAGTATCGGCTTGGTATCAAAACATAAAAAACCCGACTTGGCATAAAACCACCAAGTCGGGGCGTATATTTTAACAAAATCTAAATTCGTTCAGCACTAACAAAAGCTACTGTGCGGATTTAGCAAATAAAGGTTTTCGTTTGAGGCAAGCCAAACCAAGCAAAGCTGACCCAAACAACCAGGCTGCCGCAGGGATTGGCACATTATAATCAACTACTAACTTTGCATTTTTAAAGTAAAAATCCGTGCTTAACGCCGCCTTCAACTTTGCAGTAAAGACACTATCTTTATCTGCAAGTAAATATGAAGTAACATCCAAGTTAAGATCGTACCAACCGTATGCATTTATTTCGGTTGAAGAAAATAATCCTGCTCTACCTTCGATTTTGGTAATTTCAGCTTGTTCAGATGCATCTTTTCCGAAACCAGTGCCATCTGCACATGAATAGCCCATACAATGTGATTCATTGAACGAATCATCCACCGCCCTTAACCATAACTTGGCTGTGATATTGCGCCAGTTATTGCCCAGTGCGTAAGCGATCGAGATATTTTTAATTACTTCTTCTGAGCCGGTACTATTAAGAAACTTTGCCTTGTACGCATCGTCATTCGAACCATAAGCCCAAAAACTTTGAGTAGCTGCAAAGCTTACTGTAGACACAATACTCAGTAAAATTACCGCTAAAATAGAAAAGTATTTCTGCATAGAAGCCTCCGTAATAAACCTCGATTAATTATGCAACCCAGCTGTCTTCTGGTTTACTTCTAAAGATCTGTGGTTTTCCGGCCCTGTTTCGCAACAGGTGTGGCAATTTTGAAATATTAATGATTTCTTTACCCAGCTATTGAAACTCAGGCGCAAACTTAGAATTTCAATTATAAAAAATCACTAACAGTGTTATTTTAATGAAACAATCGCGAATGGATATAAGTAAAAACACTTAGTTACAAAGTTATTTTTCACATTTAACCCTTATTTAAAAATTTCATTTCCAATGTTATCCCATATATTACCGAAATCCGAAATATCTGTACGACAAAATCTCAAGTGGCTGTTTATATTGAGAAATATGATGATATTAGGAGAAAGTTTTTTAGTCATCATGTTTGTTTACGGACTGGAAATAAAGATTCCTGAACAGCAATTATGGTTAGTAATAGTCGCAATAATTGCGGTTAATGTGTACACATCAATGCGCTTGCAAACCGATGATCCTGTTACAGAACTAGAAATTTTTTCGCAAATCTGCATTGACGTATTTTCAATTGCCGCTCTGCTGTATCTCACGGGTGGTGCTGCCAATCCTATTACGTGGGTATTTTTGTTACCGCTGATTATTACTGCAATTATGTTGCCTCAAGAATATGCATGGTATATGTTAATTTTAACCACTTTCATGTATTCAATCCTGATTGCATTCAACGTGCCATTACCATCAATCCAACCGCACATGCCAGAACCTGGATTATTGCACCCTTCCACTGAAGCAATGGGTGATGAAAATATGCGCAGAATGCACACAATTAGCGATAACCATTACTATAATTTACATATGTTTGGAATGTGGTCTGGTTTTGTATTTAGTGCTGGTCTCGTTGCTTTTTTTGTTACTGAATTGGCAAGAACACTTAAACTTCAGGAGCGCCGACTAGCAGAAGCACGGGAAAAAGCCTTACGGGATGAGCGTGTTGTGGCATTAGGCACCTTGGCAGCAAGCGCTGCACACGATATGGGGACACCCCTGGGTACAATTGCGATTGTTATCCACGATCTGATTGAGGATTTTCCTGCGCGTAAATATCCTGAACTCAACAAAAAAATGCATCTTATGCAAAAACAAATTAGCCGATGTAAAGAGGCATTATCGTTAATGTCTGCATCTGCCGGAGAAATGCGCGCAGAATCAGGTAAAGTCATGTTATTAACAACGTATATAGACGACGTCGTCTCTCAGTGGCGCACTCATAAGCCAACTGCAAAGTTGAATTTTATTATTGACCCAAATGTAGAAGTTGAGGCTAAAATTATTGCCGAACGCACATTAACCCATGCCTTAATCAACATTTTAAATAATGCCGCCGAAGCATCAGCATCAAACAATCAAGGCATAGAATTTAAAGCATCCTGGACATTGAGCGAGTTGACTATAAACATACGTGACTTCGGCTCCGGCTTTTCCCCAGAAATATTTAATGTCGCCGGCAAACAACCTGTTTCTAGTAAAAACAAAGGCCTAGGTGTTGGCTTATTTTTAACCTATACCGCTATTCACCGTATGGGTGGAAAAATAGAACTAAGTAACATGGATACAGGTGGTGCTTCTGTTTCTATTTGGTTGCCCCTACTAGCCGTGACCGAGGACACAAATGATAATTAATGAAGATAAGCCATTGCTTTTACTTGTCGATGATGACAAAACTTTTTGTAAAGTCCTTAAAAGTTCATTAGAAAGAAGAAACTTTGAGGTATTACTAGCGCATACTTTAGAAAAAGGCATGCTTTTAGCAGACCAATACATCCCAGAATATGCAATTATTGATTTGCGGATTGGTCATAATTCAGGACTGGAACTAGTCAAAAAACTACTTTCCTTAGATAGCAATACGGCTTGCATCATGCTCACTGGTTTTGCCAGCATTGCTACTGCCGTAGAAGCCATCAAACTAGGTGCGATCCACTATTTAACTAAACCTGCAAATGCTGATGAAATTGTTGATGCATTGAATAAAAACAAGGGAAATACCGGTGTTTCTATCAACAAAAACCCGCCGTCGGCAAAACGGATGGAATGGGAACACTTACAAAAAATATTGCTACAACATGATGGAAATGTTTCGGCCGCCGCCAGGGCTTTGAATATGCATCGCAGGTCTTTACAAAGGAAACTAGATAAAAAACCTGTAAAAGAATGAACCAAGCAAAATTAATTTGGCGTTATTTTCACTGCACTGTTATTCGTCTCGCAAACAATTTTACGGTATAAAAATAACACGGGCTATTCGAACCTACTTGTAAATTTTTCAAAGCGTTATTTCAAATAAAATCTGCTTAATTTATAGGTTGTTCACCACGAGATTCTTTTGCTAATTGTAGAGCTAATGTTTAGGTCTTCGCGATAAACCCCAATTTATAGTACAATAATTAACATGGGGTATTAGCTCAGTTGGTAGAGCAGTTGACTCTTAATCAATAGGTCGTAGGTTCGAGCCCTACATGCCCCACCATATAAAACAATCCCTTACGAGAAATCGAAGGGTTTTTTTATTTTCTGGGGTTACACCGGGGTTACTTTGTAAAGATTATTGGTTAGTTTCCAGACATAAAAAAGCCGCATGGTTAGCGGCTAATTTCAAATTCTTACCGATCACTTTAACTGCTTGTTTACTTTTTACTCAAAGAGCTGCTTATGCTCGGCTGCAAATCCCACATAGCACCAGTAAGTGGGTCAACTAAAAGAAAACCAATAACCCCACCAAATGCCAGGTTTCCAAAATACCAGCCTGACAAGTCACTATTAATCGAAGTTACCGAGTCGTTAAAACCGTCTTTTTTGAATTTCACTGAATAGTTTTCGCCTTTAAAATATCCTGCCCCGCCAGATAAAGCGACAGTCTGGGGTGTCCGTCCACTACTCACCTCAATACCATTCCGGTTAGTGATTACAAAATCTGCCGGTGGGTTGCTATTTATAGCTACCGGATGAATCTTGTCATTTACGATTGATGCACAACCTGTAAGTGATGCCAAAATAAATGCTAATGCTAGTTTTTTCATACCGCCCCCATACTCAATATTTAAAGTGCATTAAGTATGGCGCTGCACGCATTTTATTCAATAAGCTCAATAGTTTATTAATGATAACAGCTTCACAGTTCTACTATTTTGGCGTTAGTGGTTTGTTCAACCCGGCAACCTATCCATCAGCTTGGCTATGATGGCGGCCAAATCTTCGTTATGGTTGGTTTCCTTCTCGCGCCAGCCTAGCTGGGTCTTGCAATAGAAAATGATCGACGCGGTGTCGCCAGCCATGATTTTTTCAAACAGCTTGCCGGTTACCTTTAGCCCCGCTTCTGCCATGCCTAAATCAAGCTCATGGCGGTAATACTTATGGAGTGTGGTTTTGTCGCTTAAGCCTACTAGTCTGGCTATGTGCTGCTGTGGCAATCCGTTCCCGGCGGCTTCTTTGGCTTTGGCGCGGCTTTCATCGGTCGGGATATGTTGGGGGGTTGGTAAAATTGGTGTTGGGTTAGCCATTGCTTTATAAAGTCGTTTGAATTAAAGCACTGATTCTACACCAACTTTTAGCCATTGGTGGGATTTGTGCGCCTAACAATCAGCTTCTTAACCTCGCCCCACCTCACTTTGTCATCACTGGTGAAGTAAGCCGGGTCAAGGCCAAGTTCGGCAACCACATATTGCAGTTGTGCCTTGGCATCTTCAAAGGTTGCCGCCGCCCCATAATAATCTGGCTGTTTTGAATATCGGTGGCCACATTTTAAGGTCAAGCACCATAAGGCATAACTCGGTATTTTCACCCGTGGGAAATATTCGATGGCAACCTTGGCACTATAGCCGATGACCTTCATCCCGCTGTTCAGCCTGTGGGCATCAGTATTGTCGGCAATGTTGAGCATATCCGCACGGTTTATGTGGCCGGTGGTGCTGAGGTTGGCATAATGCCCATAACAGGCATTAATTAACCGCCTGCAGCGCACCTCCGGCCAGTTGGTCTGCCCGACCCGCTTCCACGCTTCGCCCAATCCGGCATAAGTCAGGGTATGGGCGTTGCTTTCTAGCCATTGGCACGTACCCACAATGGCTAATTCAGCCATCGGCCTTCTCGACAACCACCGAATAACAGTTGAACGTCTTGCCAAAACCGCTTACCCGCTTGCCGTTATAGGTTATGGCGCATAAGTCACCCTTGGCTGCACCTTGTGCCTTGAAGTTCTCTGATAGCCAGGAAGTCAGCCACACCGCCACCTTCCCGCCGCTGGTCTGCAATACCAATTGTTTTCCCCGCCCATACGCCCCCACGACATCGCGCCCACCAATGATGACCCCAGCAATAGTTTCACCATCGGAGGGTGACCAATCAATAATAGTGCCAGCTTGGCTAAGCTTCGCCAGCCGGTCTTGTATGCCAGCGAGTAAGGTGTCGCCCTGTGTGGCTACCACGTAAACTGCTTTTTCTTCGCTCATCTTCTAATCCTCGTTGTAAGTAATGCTGCTTATATCCGATAGCCATTGCCTGGGCTATCATTGGGGTTTTAATCAGGGCTGTTGCTCCAATGCCTTGCGGCGGATCATCCTTTGGGTGGATATAGCCCATGGTTCCCGTGTATCGACCAATGGCTCAACACCTTCGCTGGAATCACCCATAATCGGTTTGAGTTCGCCGGGTGGTTCGATGCCCGACAGGTCAATATTCAGGGCTTCGTTGAGCGCATCGACTTCCGCTTGCAATTCACCCAGCCGGGTTTCCACTTGCCCGCGCATAACGGCAAGCCGTGCATCATCCAGTTGATAGCTTAGCCACCCGTTGGCATCTTTGATAAGCTGCCCTCTGGCTTCCCTAGCCCTATAAACCAAGTCGCTGTCGTAATATTCACCCAATGCGTCACCTACCATCCCGGCAAACTCATCAGGCACTAGCGCCACAGCGGCATCTAGCTCGGTCTGTTCCCTGCCCATTAGCCTTATCCACTTGTCCGCCCGTTGTTCGGTTTCCTTTAATGGCGTAGACGGCAAGCCCCAGGCTTCGCATTGCCCTAACGTTAGGCCAATGGCGTTGACAATGACGCGCATAGTGGGGAACAGGCTGTCACGCAATGCCTGGATAGTCCGGCCTGTCGATACCGCCATTTGGTTTCCGGCGGGGTCGAAGTCCCCCAATTGATGGATCACCAACGGCCTGCCGTCATCAAAGGCATCACGCATAATCCCATAGAGCATGGAATCTGACACTTCACCCGACGGCAATGCCAGACTGGCCTGGTATTTCTGGCATACGGCTTTCAACACCTTGCTTTTCAGCGATCACCACTTGCCTGAACGGTTGCCGGTAGATGTCGCCAGTAATGGTAAATTTAGGATCAAGTTCATCCGGCAGTGAAAGGTACACATCCGCCACACTAATCCGCCATTGTGGGGTTTCAAAGGTTGGCGTGAATACCCTTGGTTGTGCATTACGGGCATCGCGGATTAAGTCCCATTCCAGATAACCCAGCCACCGTGCGGCCTTGGCCACCTTTTCAGACAGCCAGAGCCAGTTTTCATCGGTGTTGGTGTATTGCCCACCATTAGGCTTATTAACACGCCCCACCAGCATGTAATGCAAGCCCCTCAAATGCACTACATTATGGTTCGGGTTAACGTGGGCATAAACCTCTTTTAACCATTGGGCTAGTTTATGGTTGGCTGGTGTGTCCAGCCGGTACGGGTCACGGCCTTCTGATAGCACGGTCAAATCCTTTAACGGCAAGCCGTGCAGTTCCGATTCGCTTTCGATAATGTCGCGTAAACTCATTTTTTATCCTTAATTTCAAATTGTCCGCACTCGTGTTGGGTATCGTGCCAATGGCTAATACCTTTCGGCATCACGCCAACACTACAACCACCTGAACCTTTGCCGTGGGCATGGTGTGGCCTGAAGTGTTGGCAACCAGCACACATCACCAGCGGAGGGTTTGGCAGTTCTTCCGCACGTTTCAGGTAATATGCCAACGCTTCGGGGTCATCGCGGCATTGCTGGATGGTTTCGGCTATCAATCCGGCATCGGTTTCGCCTATGTGGGTTAGCCAAGCTCTTACGGCAGTTTCGTGTTTGGGGTCGAGTGGTTTTTCACAATTTACTGTTTTATATACCCACCCTGCTATTTCTGCTATTTCTGCTATTCCATGCCCGTTTCCACCCTTTTTGCCCTCCCGAATAGCGGGAATAGCGGGAATAGCAACAGGGTTATGTTTAGCAAAGAATTTGATAGGCTCTGCCATCACAACACCTCATCTGGTGAGTAGGCCATGACGCGCCACGCCTGTTTTCGGGTTTTGCCGTCGATTTCTATAGCTTGGCCTGGTGCAATGGGTGACAGATAACCGTGGTCTTCCAACAGTTTTATAATCGGCAATGCCTTTTCCTTGCTTCGTATGGCGTTCGGTGCGGATTGGTAAACTTTAACAGGGTAGATATAATGCAATTTTTCGGCCTTTAGCCAAGCCAAAAGCTTTTCAGCTTCTGCTATTTCCCTTGATTCCACCGATTCCTTGATCCGCAAGGTTTCACCAAGGTAGTATTCCATCAAAGTTATGCTTTTTTCGACATACCCAGCCGCTACGTCATTGGCGTTTCGGTCGCTGAATAACTGAATAATGCCAGCCAGCCGCGCCGCATGTTCCGCCGCCTTACTGGCAAAACCGCTGATTGGGTGGTACGCACCATCCTGCCCCTGTTGGCGCTCGATATGGTCGTGGTATTCAACCCAAAGCTTAAGCGCATCGCTTGATAAGCCGATTAGAGGAAGGTTAAGCTCGCCGGTTTCTTTATCCCAGCGCCATGAATTTATCAGTGCCGTTATTTGTTTGTTATATCGGGCAACCTCAATGCAATTTTGATAATCCACATTCTTGAATAGCCGTGTGCCTTTGGTCGATTCCGGCTTGACCATCAGCATACGGCTTAATATCCCTTGGTCTATGGCGGCATCGTCATTGATAAAACCATCCGCCGCTAAAGGCTGGATCATCAAATGCATACTGCAACGGCGATGGTACAAGATTGAGCTGCCATCACCACCCCGCACCCTGTCAATCGGCACACCATCCCAAAGCTTGGAAAGCCCTGCCATAGTTTTTAATCTGTTGTCGGCGTTCATGGCATGACCGCCCACCAGCCTTCCGCCCTCATCAGAAAACACGCCGATGGAGGGTAAGCCAAATTGCAGTTGCTTGAACAAACCCTCGAAGGTGGGTTCTTCTGTTGTCAGCACGGGCAACCGTGGCGGCAGTGGTTCAACAAGCTTGTTCAATGCACCAATGTCGATAGCGTCTTTTTTGTTGCTGTTAAGGATTTTGGCTTTTTGTTTGTCGTAGACCGCTTTTTTTATGGCGTAATCTTTAGCTTCATCATCATGAAATTTAATGGCTTCCTGTTGCCATGCCCTATGTGGCCTCAAGGCTTGCCCGTCGGTGGCAGACTTACTCTCACCACTTCCAGCAATCGAGATGAAATATTCAGATAACGGCTTAATATCGCCGTGTAACCCTAGATTAGCCGTGCCTTGCACACTCAAAGCCGCGCCAGCCAAAAACGATTGGGCGCACAATGCGTGAGGCGCTTGTATTGCCACATTAACGGCGTTGACCGCGCCTGATAAGATTTCACCCAATGCTTCAACTGGATAAGGTTCTGCCGCCCTAACTGCCCGTCTTAGCGGTTGTATTTCCAGTTTGCCGCGTGGGTCTTGTGAATCGTCCAGATTAACCATAAATCACCCCGCCAGCACAGATGAAATCGTTCCAGTCCTGCCCCGCTTCCGGCGGGATGATGACCTTGCCACCAACTGCCAAGGCGGCGGCATTAGCGGCCTTCTGCCCTACGCCTGATAAGTCGTTGTCACCGCAAACAATTAATTCAGCGTCGGGATTTTTTCCCCGGACTATCTCTGCTACAGCCTTCAGGTTGCTAGCGTCAATAGCCATAACAGCCAGCTTCCCGGTAGCCTCATATAGAGATGCACAGGTCGCAAAGCCTTCCGCAATTAATATCCGGCTAGTCACCTCCTCGCCAATCAGGAAAAAACTTCCGGATTTCTTCCCGCCAGTGTGCAAGCGTTTTGTACCATCGGGGCGTATGCGTTGGATGGTGGATAACATCCCGTCGGAGTTGAACAGGGGAATAATTAAGGCGTTATCCAAAATCCGGGTGTTGTGCGGCTGAACGCGCTTTTTAATCAGATAAGGGTGATTTGTGGCGGGTGCGGCCTTATCCCAAACCCTCGCGGCGGACTCTGCGGCTTCGGCGTAATTTGCTGCGGGATCGGCAACCGGGGGCGGAGTGTTAACCACGCCAACGGAGGTAAAACCCTCCCCTGAAAGTTTTTTTGCCGCTTCCTTAAAACCCATCCCGTACCGTCGCATCGTGAAGTCGATACAATCCCCGCCGGATATCTGGCATTTAAGGCATTTGAAGCCGCCTGAACTTAGGTCAATACGGAAGTTGTCGGTTTTGTTGTCATTGCAGAACGGGCATTTGAGGCCATCAGACCAGCCGCCGCCCTTGCGTAAATTCCCTTCGAGTTCTTGGCAGTAAAATAATTTTAGGTCTATCCGCCGCTTGATCTCGGCGGCTTTTCGTTTTGATTCTTCGAGGTTCATAGCATTAATCCATTTTTTCACTTCTCAGCGGTGGGAAAATGCCGGGTATTGCAAAAACGAGCAGTGTGTTAAAATTCAACCGCTTGTGTTGAATATCGTTATGCAAAAGCCCCGGCTACTGTGTGGTAGACCGGGGTTTTTTATATGCTTTGGTTTTCACCAACGGTTCGGCGGCTAATAAACGAATCAAGCGCGCTTCTTTGATACATGGCTTTTCTGCCGATTTTCACATAGGGCAGGCTATAACGACCAGTGCATTGCCAGACGGCAAGCGTTCCAGGGGAAACACTCAGGTATTTAGCGGCTTCTGAGCGGGTAAGAAGTGGGTTTTCGTTGCTTATGATTGGCATTGTTTATATCCGTTAAATGTTGGTAACGGACACCTATCATAAGCATATTTTTAACACTAACCAGGAATCAATAATGCCTTATTGATTCCCCAAAAAAGCCAAAGCCAAAATAGATTGGTTGTATTGGTCAGCCATATAGAAATGGCGATTATGTTTTTTGCATAACTCGTCTTGAGCATCAAAAAACTTACTAGCCCCTGATTTTTTATATGACGACTTAAGGGTTTCTGCATCAAAATACTGGGTTTGTTCCTTAGGGTGCGGAATTTTAAACTCGCTGATTAAATCCTCTATAGCTTTAATTACAGTAAGCTTTTCTCGATTCTCTTTTGCGGCTTTAAGTCTGTACCAAATAACAAAATAAGCGCTTGCTTTCCACCCCATTGATTTACGAAGTTTGATTGGTGAGCCATGCCCTTGTTTTGCAGATAACCCAAATGCTTGGTCTAAAGTCATGCCACCGTTAGACTCAAAATACTTGGCAAGGTACATGGCTATTATCATTAAAACATTATCTGTGGGGCGCAATCCATGCCCCACAAACAACAAATAAGACCTTATTACATCAACCGCATGCTCTTCTCGCAAGGTGTCGGTAAAACCCATTAAATAAGGGTCGATATGCTGCTCATAATTATTCGTTAATGATGTCATTAAGCACCTCGTTACTGTGCTGGTCGTTAGAAAGGAAACCGGAAACAAGTTAACGACACTTGCTTATTGCCCCGTCGGGCTATCCGGTTAAGTCTATTTTACTGCATTTACTTTCGACATTAAGTCCTTGTCCAAAGTCAGTAAGGTTAAACCGTGAACTTTGGCGGTTGCTGCAATAATTGCATCAGGCAGCTTTAAGCGGTGTTGCCGCCTGATTTCTATAGCCGCATCTTCTATAGTCCCAGTTATGCTAAGAGGGGACATCCGACCAAGCAGCTCATTGATGCCGGTTTCCTCTTCGGCTGTTATCCCGTGGAAACTCAATAATTCCATGCGGGTTACAGCACTATAACCACACTCAGTTACAGTAATGCCCTCTAGCACCTTAACCGCTTCTTCCTGACCTTTTAACAAGCCTATGACAATGTTGGTATCAGGCAGATACTTAACGCCACTCATCGCGCATGGCCTTTTGAATTTCGAGTGGGTCACCTTGAAATGAGGGGGACTTTGCCAGCACGCCAACATAATCAGTCATCAAAGCACCTGTGATTTCTTGACTCACACGCCCTGCTTTAGCCTGCAAAAACTCAGCGAAGTCTAATACTTCGGCGGCTTGTTGCTCAGGCATTGTCTTAACAGCTTCGTAAATCCTATCTGCAATACTCATGGTTAACCTCACAACTCAACTATAACCATAGTTTACCGTTAAAGCCGGTTAAATTCTATTTAGGGGTTCCAATTGCACTGTTAGCTCTAGTGCTTTGGTGGTAGGCATAAGCCATGTCTACCATGTCCTTGACGATTTGCCGCACTGCCCTAATGGCAAAATAATTTTCATCATCGGTATGCTTGAATTGGTCATCAGTAAACTGGCTCGACAACATTCCCAACAAGGCTTCGGCTTCGTTCGATAATTCCTCGATTGTGGTAGCTAGGTCGCCAGAATCAGGGTTCTCTTTATCAAGGGAAAAAAGCCTGTGTTTAAAATTTGCTGTGCAAGGGGTCATAGGAAAACTCATAGCTTGGTTAAAGTTTCTTAAGCGGCAACACGTCACCGCCTTGTTTCACGCCGCCAGCAACAAGCATGGCAGTTGTTGCCCGATCCACTGACTCACGCACCGGGTCAAGGTCAAGCCGCGCATAAATGGCCGTAGTGGAATGGGATTTGTGGTTTAAGGATTTGCCGACGATAACCAGGCTAGCCCCGGTCTTGGCTTGCCAACTGCCTAACGTCCGCCTTAAATCATGAATGCGTAGGTTGTCCAGCCCTGCCCGCCCTAGCACCCGTTTCCATGCCTTTTTAGGCTCTTCCAGGTGTCCAGATTGCCCTACCCCAGGGAATACCCAAATATCGCCAATGCCTTGCCGTGCTTTCAGGATTTCAATGGCTTCAGGTGAGAGCGTCACGGTTTGGGGTTCGCCATTCTTAGTGACAGGAATTTTCCATTCCCCCCGTTCTAGGTGGAGTTGCTTCCATTGCATCGCCAACACATTAGAACGCCTTGCCCCGGTCAACAAAGCCACCAGGAAATAATCCCGCATGGTCACGTTCGGCTCATCCGCCAACGCCTTAAAAAAAGCCGGTAACTCATCCGATTGCAAAAACCTGTCACGCTTGGTTTCTGGGAATTTCTTAATCCCTTGCGCCGGGTTAGCGCCAGTGTACAGCTTCCTTTCTTTGGCATAGCTAAACAGGCTAGCCGCCAATGCGATAACCCTGTTAGCCATTGTGGTGTGCGTGTTGCCTATCGCTGTGTGGAGTTTTCCAAAGTCGGTATCTTTGAATTGGGATAACTTACGGTTGCCCCACTTTTGGAGATGCAGTTTAAAACAAGACTGGTAGGCTTTTTTTGACGATTCGGTAAGGTATGCCCCCCGGTTGTTGCGGCGGTGCTTAATGAAGTCATTAAATAGTCCCTCCAAGGTAGTTTCTGACTTTAACGCCCTAACATCTGTGTTTGGGTTTATGCCTTGAACCAATAGCGCATTAAGCCTGGCTGCTTCGCGCCTTGCCTGTTCGATAGTCATATCAGGGTAACGCCCTAACGTGACCCGTTCAACACTGCCAGCCTTGACCCGCCTGTAAAGGCTAAAGGTCTTAACGCCAGTATGGGTGACCCTAAGCTGTAGCCCGTTGGTCTTAATGTCATGGTAAGTGGTGCGCTGCCCTGCTTCAGGCATAGCGAGCCCATCAATAACGGCCTTGGTGAAGTTAATTTGATTGTCTGCCATATCCGCCATTACAAATCCGGGGTTACACCGGGGTTACATTTTGGGTTAAAAAAGGCTAATTTTCGTTAATCTCTGTTAACAATAGGATAGGCTTAAAGCATTGTTTTATCAATAGGTATTAATGCGTATTAATACCCAGTAAACACTAGACCCTGAAACTCTTAATCAATAGGTCGTAGGTTCGAGCCCTACATGCCCCACCATTAAAATCAAATGGTTAAGCTAATTCCAGTTTAACCCTTTTTTGTTGGTGCTACGGCTTCGTAAAAAATGGCATAAAAAAAGCCCCTCAAAGGGCGTTTTGGACACCAATTTTCAGGGCTTTAAAGTCTTATTACAAAGGGTGTACTACGAGGTACGCTTTAACTATAGCTGGATTGTTTGGGCTGGAAGTCCTCTAAGCCTAAAACTGCAATCAGCATCACACTATTTTTCAACCTGGCAATTTCTCAATGAGTTTCGTCAGCATCCCCACCTAATCATCATTGGCACTGGTTTCCTACTCGCGCCAGCCTAGCTGGGCCTTGAATAGAAAATGATCGGCGCGGTATCGCCAGCCATGATTTTCTGAAACAGCTTGCCGGTTACTTTTAAACCCGCTTCGGCCATGCCTAAATCCAACTCATGGCGGTAATACTTATAGAGTGTGGCCTCGTCGCTTAAGCCCAACAGCGTGGCTTGATGGTGGTAATCAGCACACTGATAAAGTTTTCTTGTTTTCACAACGCTATGATGAGCACTGAGGACACTTAAATCCAACAGGCCAGCGCCATTTAAAACAGCGCTTCAACGTATTGGTTTTCGGTGCCATAGTCTTTGAACAAATCAATCAAGCTATACAACCCACCTGAAATTGCACTTTGTTTTTGGATATGCCCTTTTGAGCCATGTTTGCCTTGTAAAGTTGCTTAAACTTATAGGTAATCAGTTACAATTTTATCCATAGGCCTAGTGCCAGCAAAACTATGACGGTGTTAACCAGGCTCCAAAGAAAAACCGGTGGTTTTTTATTTAACGCAGGCACAGTAGAATGGACACAAGGTTTATAGTATTGAAATTACGGCGATAAGCCAGAGGGACGAGTGACCCTATCATTCGGACAATTACTATGAATAGCATAAAAAATTACAAAATCGAAGATGGGTTCGCACCTAACTATACCGAAGAAATATAACATGGCACCAAAGAAATCGGATTACAACCCGACTTAGTCCGTTCCAGTAATTGATAGCTATCTTTACGAGTATGAAGCTTTAGGTTTGCTCAATACCATGCAAGACCCAATGACACTAACAATAAAACAATCTCTTATCGACCAAATCAATGACATCCTGCCGCAAACTCAATGTGGCCAATGTGGCTATAAGGGTTGTAAACCTTATGCGGAGGCGATAGCTTTAGATATTGCAGATATCAACCAATGCCCACCTGGTGGTGATGAGGGGATTTCAGGACTCGCTATGTTATTGGGATTAACTGTTAAACCTCTGAACCCTAAATTTGGCAACCACAAGCTTAGACAAGTCGCGTTTATTGTTGAGGAGGATTGTATTGGTTGCGTTAAGTGTATCGCCGCATGTCCGGTGGATGCTATTTTAGGCGCGGCGAAGTTTATGCATACAGTAATCGCAGTTGAGTGTACGGGCTGTGAACTATGCATTGCACCGTGCCCTGTGGATTGTATTTTAATGAAACCGCTTACAACCCAGCCCTCCCCAAAGCAAAAAACTGAGCAGAAATTAGTGGCAATGCACCGCTATGAAGCCAGGAATCTTCGTAAAGAAAACGAGATAATAGAGAAAGCCGAAAAAGTAAGGAAGCAGAGAGAAGCCTTATTGAAAATGCGTACCGGCAACAACACTGATCGTCGATCTTTGAACAAACACAAAGAATGAACCAGCGAAAGAGACAGACGATTTTTGGTCGGCTTGCTGAAGCCATCCCCGAACCGACAACCGAACTAAATTATTCAACATCGTTTGAACTCTTAATTGCCGTAGTCTTATCAGCACAGGCAACTGATAAAGGCGTTAACAAGGCAACTGCAAAATTATTCCCGATTGCTAATACACCAGAATTGATCCTAGCTTTGGGTTTGGACAACCTAAAAAGTCATATTAAAACTATTGGCTTATACAACTCAAAAGCGAATAATATTATGACACTTTGCCAACAGTTATTAGAAAAACATCAAGGCAAAGTGCCTGAAACACGCGAGGAACTTGAAAGCCTGGCTGGTGTCGGAAGAAAAACCGCCAACGTGATTCTAAATACAGCATTTGGCCAACATACAATAGCTGTCGATACCCATATTTTTCGGGTTTCTAACCGCACTGGCATTGCCCCAGGAAAAAATGTGTTGGAAGTTGAGAGAAAGCTGGATAAATGGGTGCCTAAAAGTCATAAAAAAGATGCCCATCATTTACTAATTCTACACGGAAGGTATACTTGTCTCGCTAGAAATCCTAAATGCAGTCAATGCGTTATCAATGACTTATGTGATTTTGGTATTAAATCCAGTTGATGAATTCAGTGCTGGAAACAATTGATTGATCGCTGTATAGTCTAGACGATAGATAATAAATAGATATTCATTCTTTGTTCAGTGAGCAAAGGTTAGTGTAGTTTGTGGTTTACAAGTTTTAGATTTTTATATTTTTTACAACCTGGAGTTAACACAATGAAAAAAATGAATAAAACCCCTCTAGCTGCAGCATTAGGTGCAGCGCTTATTTCATCTTTTGCTGCCACTGCGGTCAACGCCGAAGCAAACCCGTTTGCGATGAATGAACTTTCTTCTGGCTACATGCAGTTAGCCGAAATGAAATGTGGTGCATCAATGGGTATGCCAGAAGCAAAAAAACCAGCTGAAGGTGCATGTGCAGGTAGCACAGCAGCAGCTCAGAAAACTGGAGATGGTGCCTGTGGTGCTATGATGAAAGATGGCAAAATGAAGCCAGGGATGGAAAGCTCTTGTGGTGCCATGATGAAAGGTAAAGAAGGTGCTTGTGGTATGGCTAAACCTGCCGCTGGTGCTAAATCTGCTGAAGGTAAATGCGGCGCGGCATGTGATGAAGGCATGAAAAATTGTGCATCTGCGAAAGATAAAGAAGGCGCTTGCGGTGCAAAAATGAAAGGCTGTGGTGAAGGCATGCAAGGCTGCAGTGAAATGATGAAAAGCAAAGACGGCTCTTGTGGTGCCAATATGAAAGCAGCGCCTGCTGCTGCTCCAGCAGCTCCTGCAAAATAAGCTTTTAGTCCGCTAAAAATGGAGGGTATTATTTTTTACCCTCCAATCTCTAATTCTTGGGTTTTCTTATGGATACAACGCGTTATTTGGTACAGGATGCCGGCATAGGTCTACGCCGCCCAATATTAAACCAAATTGTCCAATCCCCTCCTGAGTCAATTGGTTTTTACGAAGTCGCACCGGAAAACTGGATTAATATAGGAGGAAAATACGGCCGCCAATTTAAGGCAATGACAGAACGGTTTGATTTCGTTTGTCATGGTTTGTCTTTATCACTGGGCAGCACTGATCCGTTAGATGAAGCGCTGGTATTAAACATTAAACATTTTATGACTGAACATGGCATAAAACTTTATAGCGAACATCTCAGCTACTGTAGCGACGATGGCCATCTTTACGATCTTATGCCAATTCCCTTCACCGAAGATGCGATAAGACATGTAGTTTCCCGCATTAACCGTGTTCAGGATATTATTGGCCAACGTATTGCAATCGAAAACGTGTCCTATTATGCCGCCCCCGGCCAGGAAATGTCGGAGATTGATTTCTTTAACGCTGTAGTTAATGAAGCGGATTGCTCAATCCTTTTAGATATTAATAACATTTACGTTAATAGCGTAAACCACGATTATGATGCCGAAGACTTCTTAAAAGCTATGCCGGGTCATCGCATCGCTTATGCCCACATCGCCGGCCATTACAAAGAGGCTGAGGATTTTTTAATAGATACCCATGGTGCTGAAGTAATTGATCCTGTATGGAAATTACTAGGCAAGGCGTATGAGTTATTTGGTGTCTTCCCCACTTTATTAGAGCGCGATTTTAATTTACCGCCGATGGCTGAGTTACTTGCAGAAGTTGATACTATCAAAGCCATACAATCCGCATGGTATAGTCAACATCAAAAAAAGACGGCTTAGTTCTTATGGCAGTTAATTTTAGAGTTAAACAACAAGAATTTACCCGTTACATCCGTAATCCGGATATATACCCTGCACCAAAGGATGTTAAACCCGAACGCATGACAATGTATCGGGAATTAATTTTCAATAATATCAATGGATTTTTGGAAGGCAATTTTCCGGTTATCAGAACTATTCTGGATGACCAGCAATGGCATGATTTAGTTCAGGATTTCTTTACCGTTCATCAATCAAAAACGCCTTATTTTGCTGAAATTGCTGAAGAGTTTTTAGGCTACTTGGAAAATGAAAGGAACAACATCAACGATTTTGCGTTTTTATTAGAATTAGCGCATTACGAATGGGTAGAAATGGCGTTGTCTGTCGCCAAGGAAGATGTAGAGCCAAATTCTGAATGCAAAAACCTCTTGGAACAACAAGTAAAACTATCGCCTTTAGCTTGGCCGTTGGTGTACAGTTTTCCTGTACACTTAATCTCGCCAGAATATCTCCCCGTTCAACCACCAGAACAACCGACTTGCTTGATTGTTTATCGCGATCAAGACGATGCCATTAATTTTATTGAAATTAACGTTATAACCTACCGATTATTAGAGATAATTCAATCTCAGGACTCCATTAACATAGATCAATGCCTTACGGAAATAGCAAAAGAATCACCTACTGTAAATTCAGAGGCGATCATGAAAGGGGGGCTGCAAATTATTAAAGATCTCGTTGAAAAATCCATTCTGCTTATTTATTAACCCACTTTTCTCTTATCAGTTACGTCGCCATTTAAGAAACCGCTCAACTAACCTTAACAAAACTTGGGGTTGATGTTGTTTTCGCCATATGCCCGCCACATATTTGTTGGCTTCGGCATAAGTAGGATAGATATGGATAGTACCAAGCATTTTATTCAAACCAATATTGTGCTTCATAGCTAACACAAATTCTGCAATTAAATCCCCCGCATGATTCCCCACAATAGTCACGCCAAGTATCTTATCTTTGCCGCGTTTAGTCAGCACTTTAACAAAACCATAAGCGCTGTTATCCGTAATTGCCCGATCTAAATCGGCAATATCATATTTACTAACCTCATAAGTTATCCCCTGCCCTTTAGCTTCCTGCTCATTAAGGCCAACTCGGGCAACTTCAGGTTCAATGAAGGTCGCCCAAGGAATTACCGAATAATCGGTACGAAATCTTTTAAAGCACCCAAATAAACCATTGACCGCCGCATACCAGGCCTGATGTGCGGCGGTATGGGTAAATTGATACGGCCCTGCCACATCGCCGCAAGCAAAAATATTAGGGTAATTGGTCGCTTGAAAAGGGTCAGTTTGAATCGTACCTTTAGGCGATAATTCCACGCCGATGTCTTCTAACCCGAAACCCGTCACATTCGGCTTGCGCCCTAAAGCTAATAGCACGGCGTCAAATGGTATTTGTAATTGTTTATCTTCATGAGTCACCACTAAAATTTTCTTATTTTGCTGCTTAATAAACTGATTCGCTTTGTGGTTTAACAGAATATTAATCCCTTCTTTTTGAAAATGCTCCAGAACCAGCGCAGCAACATCGTCATCCTCCTTCATCAATAATCTGGGCGCCATTTCCACCAGGGTGACTTGACTGCCCAGACGGACAAAACATTGCGCCAATTCGCAGCCAATTGGCCCACCGCCAAGCACAACCAAATGCTTTGGTTGTTTGCGTAACTGCCAGATAGTGTCGGAAGTTAAATAATCAATAGTCTCAATACCGGGTATTGACGGTATCAATGGCTTTGCACCGCTCGCAATTACTATGGCTAAACCCGTTAACGTTGCTTTACCTGCATTTGTGGTGACTTCAACTTCCCAGGGGGATAAAAGCCTGGCACGACCAGCAATAACCTCAATACCCAAACGCTGATAACGTTCGACAGAATCATGCGGCGCAACTGATTTAATTACTTCTTGTACATGATTCATAATCTCGGCAAAGCTGTACTCCGCCGACATTTTAGCTATACCATATGCCGGTGATTTTTTAGCGTGCGCAAGTAATCGAGTGCAACTAATTAGTGTTTTAGAGGGTACGCAACCGGTATTTAAACAATCGCCGCCCATTGCATATTGCTCAATTAGTGCGACTTTAGCTTTAACTGCCGCGGCGATATAAGCGCTAACCAAACCGCCCGATCCAGCGCCGATAACGATAAGGTTATAGTCGAATTTATCGGGTTTACGCCAACCAGGATACTGCTTAGTCATGTCGTCTATTGTCCATGATTTTTTTAGCAACGAGTGGAAAAACGCCAAGTAAGACAAATGAAGCAATTAAAATCGGTGAGCCAATATCCGCTAAGGATTTGATCGTTGCCAATTGGGTACCCGCATTCACGAAAAGTAACGTACCGGGCAACATGCCTATCTGGCTAATCCAAAAAAAGGTTGATGCTTTCATTTTGGTTAACCCCATCACCAAATTAATAGCAAAAAATGGAACTAACGGTATTAAGCGGAGGGTAAATAAATAATATCCACCTTCTTTCTCTATACCGGCGTTTACAGTGGTTAGTAGGTTAGCAAAACGGTGTTCTAAACTTTTCTGAAATAGAAATCGTGCCGCCCAAAACGCCAAGACTGCTCCTATTGTCGAAGCAAATGAGACGATAACCGTCCCCCAAAACAAACCGAATAATATACCCCCCGCCAAAGTTAATATTGCGGCTCCAGGTAGCGAAAAACCTGTAATCACAATATAGATCACGCCATAAAGCAATAGGCTTAAGACCGGATGCAAAGAGTGATAAGCAGAGATCGCTTCTTGTTGTGACTTTAAATTACCCAAGGTGAAATAATCGTGAAAACCCATATAAAATAGGATAAATAACAAAACTGCGACTATTACGATTAATCGAACTTTATCTTCCTTCATAGGGCACCTCGAATGTGATTGAATCGCGTTGTTAACTTGGTTTGCCGAACACAGCAAATCGTTTCAAGCCAGTACGCTGTTTTTAATAACTCATGTTTATCAGTATTTAGATAATACGCTTAAAAAGATTAATTTATGAATTAAGTTTTATGTAAAATCAATAGATTGCTAATAACTTGTGGTACTGATAATAAGTATGAAAACGAAACTTTTAATAATTACTATCACATTTGAATTACTGTACTTAACAGCATCTTTCTGGCTTGCTGAGCTTTTCGGGCAATGGTCGTATCAGGGTGAAATTATTCGCGGCTTGTTACGGCTTATTTCTATTGCAGTGTTTAGCTGGATTTACTGCAAGCATTTCTGCAATATAGCTTGTGCCACAACGCTTAAAAGTATTACCACCTTTCCATTTATTGGATTAATTTTACTGCTATTATTGTTCGCTGTGGTTTACACCAACGTCGAAAATGAACCTCTGGCGTGGAAATTAGTTTTCGCCGTATCAGGATTGATTGCTGGCTTTAGAGAAGAAATTATTTATCGTGGCATTTTACAAAACACCTTACAGCAGAAATATCATTTTTATACCGCATTATTTTTGACCACGGCGGTATTCACGCTGTCCCACCTTCAATACATTTACTACCAGCAAACATTTGCTATCTTAATGATAGCTATAGCCAGCATTATCTTTAGCTGCATCTTTATCTATAGTGGCAGTATTCTGCTAACTGGCTTTGTCCATGGTTTATACGATGCACTTTTATCCATTAACATCGTACCCATCCGAGTGAATAACATCGCCGGTTTCCCTATTTTAGGGTTGATTATGGTGTTATTTCTAGTGTTAATCAGAAAGAAATCGGTGCGGCTATAAGCTTTCAACACAACTAATCCGACAATTAGAATAATTGTATCCAGCAGTAACAAACAATTTTGCTAAAGCTAAACTTAACTGTTTGTTTATTAGATAAAAAAATAATTTTTTCACCTTTCTGCAATATCAGAAGCAAACTCTAGCCATATTTCCCTTAAATTTGACCCTACAACTAACTATCGGAAATTTAACAATAGACTACACTAATTAAATAAACTTCATCGAATACATGTTTTACCGGATGTTATTATGATTCAAAGTTATCTATTTACTGCTGCACAGTCCATTCTATTTTTATCATCGTTGTTTTTTTCACCAAACTCACTAGCAGAAGAATATATAGGTTTAGTAAAAACTAACGAGCCTACAGTGACTGCCCTTCGGCAAGATGCTGAAATAATTTTAAAAAGCGGCAGCGAAATCTTCAAAGGCGATACGATTGAGACAGATTCAGACGGAGCCGTCGGCATTACATTTAACGATGGTGCTGTACTTACCCTTGGTTCCAGTGCAAAGGTAGTCATCGAAGACTACCTGTTTAAACCCACAGAGAAAAAGGTTTCTTTTATATCCAGGGTAATAATAGGGTCGGTTTCGTTTATGTCCGGTGCTATAGGCAGGATTTCACCGAAATCAGTACAAATTAAAACCCCAACCGCGACGCTAGGAATGCGTGGTACTAAAATTTTGATAGAAGTCGATTAGCGCTGTTTTAATTCAACTCATATATATAGGATTTAGTATGATTATTAGGATGATATTTATAATATTTGCCCTTAGCTTCCTAACAGCTTGCTCAAGCACAACAGTTGTCTTAGTTCCGGATGCGGGCGGTAAAGTAGGTCAAGTCACTCTCACCACTGAAGCTGGGAGCACAGTAATCTCAAAAGCATACGATAGCGCAGAGGCTACAAACTCAAAAAAAGCACCTACAAAACCAGACCAATTAGGTAAAAGTAACACCCAAGATATGTTTTCTGAAAACTTGGCAATTGAACCCAAAGCACCTAAAAGATACGCTTTGTATTTTGCAATGGGCAGCGCTGAATTGGGTCCAGACACAACAGAAACCGATATTAATCAAATCACCACTGAAATACAGTCCCGTAAATTGTGTGATGTCAGTGTAATTGGTCACACTGATCGGGTTTGGGATAATGAAAACAATATGATCCTATCTTTAAAGCGCGCTAATACCGTCAGGGAAACATTAGGGAAAAACGGCTTAAATATTTTATGCATGGATATTCGATATTATGGTGAAAATGACCCTGCTGTCCCTACCCAGGATGAAGTCGCTGAACCACTGAATCGACGGGTTGTAGTCGAGATTCGCTAGAGCACATAGGTAAAAACCGCAGTAGGCCGCCAAATAGCCTTTTGTTTATCTTAACGGGCTTTTTTCGAAAGACGAAAAACTATAAAATTTCTGAAATGATTCCATTCCGAGAATACGTAAAAGCTGAGACATTGAAACAATCACCTATAAAGACCGTTTTCATGCCAAAAAGCCTGATATTGGTTACTTTTAAACTATGACTTCCATTCCTTCCCGATAAGCCCGCTTGGCGCCGTTTTAAATTTTATCAAAACAGAATAGCCCCTCCCCCTGACCGACTATTCTATCTTTCAAGCTCACTTAGTCTTGCTATAAATAACGCTACGTAAACTATACCAACGGTTTATCGTGTTCTGGTTAAAGATCAATAATCCCCCAGTAAAAAGGTGGAAGCAAAGTTTTAAAGCCGAAGCCATCCATGGTGAACGCTTTATAATCCGTTCCAATTAGCGCCAAGTCTTCAAATGCATCGAAAAATGTTGCAGTCGTAAACGGCTTCATTCAATCCTAGACTATCTTAGCTCAGAAGCTTTTCAAGAGATATAAATCGCTTAGCTGAACATTGATAAAATCCGGAAAATATAACCCGATCCTGTCTAGGTAAAAACACAAGACCGGGAAAATTAAAGAATACTACTGGCCGCCCTGTATTATTTTAGGTTCAGCCGGTTTTACTTTTTCCTGTAAGCATTCATAAGCAGCCGCTTCAAATTTGATACGTAATGATTGCGGATCTTCATGTTCTTTTAAAAACTTTTCGGCCTCTTCATCCGTCAAATCTTTCATAATGTAAGATGAGATACATTCACAAGATTTGTTAACTTTTTCGGCATCCGTACTTTGGTTCGCCGAATTATTTAGCTCCCGTTCTTCGCACTGGGCAGCAAAATCATGCTGGAATTTTTGTTTTTGGTCATTATTCGCTTCCGGGGTCGCGTCATGAGGCGAATCGATACTAACCACATCGCTTGGTTTATTTTCAGCGGATGCAGAAGGCGTAGCTACTGTCGCTTTATCATCCGAACATCCTGTGATGACAACAGTCGTCAACACGCTTGCCAACAGCCAAATAATAAATTGTTGTTTCATTGGAATTTTACTCATAGGAGATACATGCATAGGCTTATGGAATAACCCGTTTTAATAAAGTTGCCGATGTTACGTTTGCAATATAACACCGGCAATTCTATCAAACTTTATTTTTCAGTGACATTCACATCAATACGGCGATTTTTTTGGCGTCCCTCAACAGTATCATTACTTGCAACAGGGTGATCACTACCGTAACCTTCCGACGCAACACGATCCGCTTTAGTGCCTTTTACTATCAGCGTTTTTCTAACTGCATCAGCGCGATTCTTTGATAGCTTTAAGTTGGCTGCAGCCTTGCCGGTATTATCGGTATAGCCACCAATCTTAATTTTAATTTTGGGGAAAGCCTTAAGAATCTCAGCAACATTATTGATTTGACCAATAGACTCAGCTTTGATTGTCGCCTTATTGGTATCGAAAGTAATACCATCCATCGAAAACCACAGGTCTTTACTGACCGCTTCGTTACTTTCTATGAAACCAACTAACTTGCTTTCAAGCCCGTCTTTTACGGCTTTGATAACATAACCGGTAGGTAAATTTTTATCATAAAAGTTACTGGTTGGTTCAACAACTGATGTCGGCTCGACTTTAGCCGGTTCCGGAGCTGGAGTTATAGCCGCAGGCGGTGGTGAAGCCACTGTAGTTTGTGGGGCTGTCGCCACAGGAGGTGTTGTGCTAGCGACTTTGGCAGCGTCAGATGCTTCCTCAGTTCCACAACTTCTTAGTAATCCCCATATAAGTGCAACCGCTGCGGCTATTAGTAACCAAGGTAACCATTTACTACCACCTTCTGCGCCTTCATCAAAAGCATTTGCTGCACTTTGGGCAAATTCTTTACCCTCATCAACAATATTAGCACCTAGCTTGCCCGCTGATTCCCCAATATCACCTGCTACATTTTTTACTGTCTCCACAGACTCTACGACAACATCTTCAATCTCATCAAAGGCATTTGAAGTAGAAACTGGGCTCGGCGGTACGTGGGCGGCCGCCTCTTCAAGATCAAGTGCACCCACAACTTTATCAAAATCACTCATTTCTACGTCAGGCGTTGTATTATCGGTTAACCCGAACGCACCGCCAGAAAGTAAACCACTCAACCCTGCTGGGATTAATCCTTTCAAAAAACCACTTTGATCGCTTAATAACTTACCCAACCCTGCAACGGATTCGATATTTTCCAATTTAAGCGTTTTACCAATTAATCCTAAAACAATCGGTGAAATAAATCCAAGTAAAGAACTGACTGATTTATTGCTGCTACCACTAAGGCTTGCAATCAGATCGGTTATACCTGCTGCTTTATCGCCAAATATTGTTGATAGTAATTGAGAGCCGCCGACCAGCAGTTTATCTGTTTCCTCACCACCTCGGGACAAAGCCCCTAAATTACTCAATAACCCGCCGTCATGCTTATCATCAACAATCAAATCAAATATTTTACTAAGGTTGTTAGTGTCGGAAGTTTTATCTGCCAACCCTGCTAACAATGATGGCAACGCGTTCTGTACGGCAGATTCTGTATTTTTAGGGGTCTCGCCAATTAACGCGGCGAGATTTGAAACGACATCGCCCGATAAATGTTCTTTTAATAATTCTAATAAATTGACAGACATGTAATATCTCCTCTGAGTTTAGGCCAACACAATCAAGTAATAGATTAAGTGTCAGCGCCCAATTTACCAGTATCTGACTGTTTTGTTAATGAAAATTATTAGCACAGGTATAAATAATCGCCAAATAACAAACCAGAGCTGAGTGGTTTTAGTAGTTATTATGAGTGTATCCAACGCCGAAGATAAGTAATCTTGAGTTATATTGCTTTGCGTTACGCGCCCTAAAGCCACACACAGGATTACAACAATACAAAGCTTACTTGTAAATTAGAACGGGCTGTGCAACCATTAGTTAGTAAACAACAGATCAGACAATCCCGCTTGGAGATTATTATGAAGCTATATCATTATCCGATTTCGCCAAACTCCCGAAAAGTCATCGCGGTGTTACATCACTTAAATTTGACTTGCGAATACCAAACCATTGATTTAAGCAAACGCGAACAGATGCAACCAGAATTTCTTGCATTAAATCCTAATCATATGATCCCCACTTTGGTTGACGGAGATTTTATCTTGTGGGAGTCTAACGCCATCATGCAATACTTATGTACCAAAGTGGCGGATAATGAGTTATGGCCTTTAGGTAACCACACCTTACAAGCTGACATTAGCCGCTGGTTATTCTGGCAATCAGGACATTTTGGCAATGCTTGCGCTATTCTTGTGTTTGAACGGCTGGTTAAAAAAGCGTTTAATTTAGGACAACTACCTGACCCAAAGGAAATTGGTAGAGGCGAGGATCTTTTCCATCGTTTCGCAAAAGTGCTTGAGCGGCATTTGAAGGATCGGGAATGGTTGGTAGGTGAAGGGGTAACACTGGCCGATTTATCGGTAGGATCATTCCTGGATTTAACTGAAATGGCGAGTTACCCTATTGAGTCCTATAAAGAAATAAAGCGTTGGTATTGTAATATAGAAAGATTACCCGCTTGGCAAAGTTCGGCACCGGCCAATAATTAATACTGGCGATAACCTCAAACAGCCTTAAAGATTATGCTGAAAAATAAGAAAAACGCTTAAAACGTTAGAGCTCTACGCCGCTTGAACGGGAATGGATGAAGCTGAACGCAGCACTTCGTTCTTATCGTTAACATAAATCAACACTGGTTTGTAGTTAGCAAGTTCTTTTTGATCCAGTATCACGTAAGAACAAATAATAAGCAGATCGCCAGGACACGCTAAACGTGCGGCTGCACCATTAACTGAGATTGTTCCGGAACCATTTTCTGCACGAATTGCGTAGGTAGTAAAACGCTCACCGTTGTTGATATTGTATATCTGAATTTGTTCATATTCCCTAATGCCGGCTAAATCCAACAGCGTACTGTCAATCGCACACGAGCCTTCATAACCCAATTCTGAACGGGTTGTGGTAACTCTGTGCAACTTCGCTTTAAGCATTGTAGTCTGCATATTAATTTAATCTAAACCTTTTCGTTAAGCTAAAAAACCCCCTTTAAATCAAAGGGGATAGTTATATTATACATTAATCATCCTGCATTATTGTTTCTTTGAGTTAAACGCGATGTTATCAATCAGTCGCGTCCTCCCTAACTTTGCCGCCGCCAATATTACTAAATTTTGCTGTCCCCGTAGAGCCGGCTGTAAGTTTTCTGCATTGCAAATGATAAAATAATCAGGATTAAAGCCCACACCCCGCAATTGATCACTGGCTTTATCTTCAATTGCAGCGAATGATTTGTTACCGTCCAGTACCTCATCTTTCGCCATACATAAAGTTTGGTAAAGCTGAGACGCAAGCTTACGCTCATCTGGGGTAAGGTAACCATTTCTGGAACTCAACGCTAGACCATCGTTTTCCCTCGCTGTATCTACGGATTTTATTTCAACAGGTATATTGAAATCACGCACCATGGTTTTAATAACTAAGAGTTGTTGATAATCTTTTTGACCAAATAACGCCACTTCTGGTTGCACAATATTGAAAAATTTATTCACTACGGTAGCAACGCCATCGAAATGGCCGGGTCGTGATACACCACAATGAATACTTGCAAGTGCCTTTACACTAACAACTGTTTGGCTATTATCGGGGTAAAGCTCTGAAACAACAGGTAAAAATAAGAGATCTGTTTGTACTTCAGCAAGCTTTTGCCGATCCTCCTCTTCGGTACGGGGATAAGAAGCAAAATCCTCGCCCACACCAAATTGGGTAGGATTAACAAAAATACTGACGATAACTTTGTCCGCTTCATTTTGCGCAGCGTTAACTAGCTTAAGATGACCTGCGTGCAAATTACCCATCGTAGGGACAAAAGCAATGCGCAGCCTTTGGGCACGCCAAGCGTTTAAGGTTTGCCGCAAATCGGCAATAGTGTTAACCGTCAACATAGAGGGGCTAAAAACTGTGTTCGAGTTCTGGAAAATGTCTGCTTTTGACTGCTTGCTGATAACTTTTAATTGCGGTGAAGATATCGGAATTTGACCCCATGAAGTTTTTAGAGAATTTAGGCCGTTTACCAATACCTATGTTAAGCATATCGTACAGCACCAATATTTGACCATCACAGCTGATTCCGGCACCTATCCCAATTACCGGGATTGTTAATTCACTCGCAATTGTAGCGGCAAGCATTGCCGGCACACACTCCAGCACAAGCATATCAATACCAATTACGGCTAACCGATGCGCATCCTCTCTTATTTTATCGGCAGTTTGGGGATCTTTTCCCTGAACTGCGTAACTACCCATTTGATGAATGGATTGTGGCTGTAAACCCAAATGCCCGCACACCGGAATACCTTGTTCGGTCAGGAAGCGGATGCATTCTAGCCTAGCTCCCTCCAACTTAACCATTTGTACCCCGCAGTTTTGCATGAGTTGCGCGGCATTATGAGCGGCAATTTGTGGGTTACTGTATGCCATAAACGGAAGATCAGCGACAAGAAAAGCCCGTTTACGTCCCCGATTAACGCACTGGCTATGGTAAATCATATCGGCCATGGTAACTGGCAGGGTCGTGTTATGGCCTTGGACGACCATACCCAAAGAATCACCTACCAATATGAGATCAATTCCGGCGGCGTCGATAACTGCCGAAAATGCGGCATCGTAAGCGGTTAAACAAGCGATTTTTTCGCCTCTTTGCTTCATAGCATAGAGATCAAGAATGCTAAGTGATTTGCTATCAGATTGATTCATAGTCACTTAATCGCCGTATTCCAGTTGCTGGACATTGATTGATTAAATCAACAAGATTACCTTTGCCTGAAATGACCAAATTTGGCTCACATTCTTGCAACGGATATAAAACAAAAGCGCGTTCGGCAATGCCTGGATGCGGCACAGTAAGCTCGGTAGTACTTATTTGCAAGTCGTTGTATAACAACAAATCTAAATCCAGCGTTCTTGCACCCCAACGCTGATCCCCCCTAATCCGGCCATGCGCGGATTCAATATTTTGTAAAGCATGTAGCAAATCTAAAGGCGATAAAACTGTCTTAATGCTCATAGCGGCATTAATATAATCGGGTTGATCTTGAGGCCCCATTGGGACACTTGCATATAAGCTAGAGAAAGCGGATTCTTCAACGCCTGGAAGTGCCTTTATCTCTGCACGCGCAAGCAAAAGTTGCTCTGCCGGGGATTTCAAATTACTCCCCAAACCGATATAAGCTTTATTCATGTATTCCAACATTCCATGTTAACTTTCGTTTGCCTTTATGGTTTAACCTGATTTGACCGACGGTGCCCACGCTTAAACCCAGCTTTATTTTGCGGTTTTCTACCCGGCTGTGTCATTTTTCGTTGTTCATTTTCATCAACAGCCTGGTAACGTGTCCACCATTCGGCAATTTCATGGTCGACACCGCCAGTCTCCGCCCGCAACATTAAAAAATCATACGCGGCTCTAAACCTTGGGTGCGTCAATAACCGACTGGGTTTGGAACCGATACGGGCATGAAATTTTGACTGTAAGCCCCAAACTTCACGCATAGTCGTCGTTATATATTTCGGAATAGCTGTTACCCTGACTTGAGTTGAAAGCACCTCATTTGCCGCTTGCTGAAAGGCCATGTACTCAGCTACACCTTGGGCTGATATCTGCTTGGTTAGTACCTGTACCGGCTCCCACAAAAAAGCCGCCATCAGAAAATAAGTTGTCACCGTTTTACCTTCAGCAATGCGGTTATCGGAATTTTCTAATGCTCTAACTAAAAATAATTTGGGGAAACCTTCCCTTTCTGATGCTAGGCTTTTTTCTGTTGCCGGAAACAACACCTGAAATAACCCATAATGCCGAAGCATTTCGAAAGTTTGCAACGCATTACCACCCATAAATAGCTTTAGAAGCTCATCGTATAAACGTGCCGATGGGATGCTATTTAATAACTCTGCCAAGACCATAATAGCCTGCTGGCAGTCGGGATGAATATTGAAACCGAGCTTGACCGCAAAACGAACAGCCCGGAGCATCCGAACCGGGTCTTCCCTAAATCGTGTTTCCGGATCGCCGATTAGTTGTATTAACCCAAGTTTATGGTCATCCATACCGCCGACATAGTCACATATCGAAAAGTCTTTAATATTGTAATATAGTGCATTGACAGTAAAATCGCGGCGCCAAACATCCTGTTCAATCGTCCCATAGACATTATCCCGAAGTAGCCGCCCATCCTTGTTAAGCATCTGATTTTCATCTTGTGCTAGCCCTTCGCCACGAAAGGTGGCAACTTCAATAACTTCTTTTCCAAAATGGATATGTGCAAGCCTGAATCTGCGGCCTATCAAACGACAATTGCGAAATATCTTCCTCAATTGCTCGGGGTCGGCATCAGTAACCACATCAAAATCTTTAGGTTCCCGTCCCAAGAGTAAGTCACGGACACAACCACCTACCAAGTAAGCCTCGAACCCTTCCTTTTTTAAGCGATACATCACCTTCAAAGCATTATCACTTATTTGGCTGCGCGAGACATTATGTTCAGATCGGGAATACAATCTGACCTTGGTTGTCGGCACTTTATTTTTGGCTTTACCGCTGCCGATTAATTTTTTGAAATATTTTAAAATAATTTTTAGTCCTTGATATTTTTATTGTAATTTATTAAATAACTTCTAACATGTTGTGAATTAAGCCCTTACTACGATCAGGCAAGGGACTAAGTTAATCACTTTGAACCCCATTAGTATCGGGAAACTTTCACGAGTAACGATGAGTTCTTACACCAATAACCCGAATATAGTAAAATTCTAAAAGATTCTAGCAAATATTTGACTTTAAGTTTATTGTAACTGAATCGTAGACTCCACATTATTCGAATATAAAATATGACAGACAACATGACTACTTTTAAGAAAATTATAAACGCATTGGTAGAGCAGCCCTTTTTAACAAGTGTGTTTGTTGCCGATTTTTTAATTCTTTTGCTACATAAACCACCTTTTGTCTTCTCTTTGGTAATGCTTGGTGGCTTGATGGCGATGTGTATGTATTTCGGGCAAAAACTAGGCTTGTTTAAAGATTAAGCTTTAGCATTAGTCACAACCCTATATTTCAATGGATAAACCTGGGTTAATGCGGCTGTTTGCCGCTGTTGCTTACGATTTACTGCTTTTAATGGCATCCCTTTTTTTCGCAACCCTGTTAGCGTTGCCTTTTAATGAAGGCCAAGCGTTTAATGGGCAAATCTATTACCCTATTTACCTGATTATTATTAGTTTTTTATTTTACGGTTGGTTTTGGACACATGGAGGCCAAACTCTGGGTTTAAAATCCTGGAAAATCAGACTACTTTCAGAACAATACCAACCAATAACCTGGCGACAAGCACTGATCCGGTTTGTAATCGCTATTTTTTCTTGGATGTGTCTAGGTTTCGGTTTTTTTTGGGTTTTGGTTGATAAGCATCAACGCACTTGGCACGATCTTGCTTCTAAATCTGGACTCTTTATCGATACCGCTGGTAAATGACACCATCTTTAATTTTCTTTCTTTAGCTTAAAATTCAGCAGCTATATCTCCTAAGCAAAATACAAGCCATTAAACTTGCCCCACAATCTCATACTGGTATTCTTTACCAAGATCGAGATATGTTTCTCATAAGATAATAACTTTACCTATCACCAGCGGAATTCTAACTATGAATAATCCTTTGTTAGCCAATACTGAACTACCATTATTTTCCCAAATCAAACCGAATCACGTCGAGCCAGCCATTGATGAATTATTATCAGAAGCCCGTGCGACTGTAGAAAAGCATTTAAATACGACTAAAACCTACACGTGGGAAAATTTAGTCGAACCGCTAGAAAGTGCTGACAATAAACTGAGTAAAACTTGGTCACCGGTAAGCCACATGAATTCGGTCATTAACAGCGATGCCTTACGGGATGCTTATAATGCTTGTTTGCCAAAACTTAGCGCTTATTCAACAGAAATCGGACAGAACGAAGCATTATTCAATGCCTATCACACCATTGCTGATAGCCCAGCTTATGCTTCGTTCAGTGTTGCCCAAAAAAAAATCATCAGTAATGCGCTCCGGGATTTCAAACTATCTGGTATTGGTCTAGATGAGGACAAAAAACAACGTTTTAAAGCAATAAACCAGGAGCTATCGAAGCTCGCCAGCAATTTTGAAGAAAACGTGCTGGATGCCACTAATGCCTGGGTCAAATTGCTTATAGATGAAAATGCTTTAGCAGGATTACCTGCTTCTGCATTGGCTCAAGCCAAGCAAACGGCCGAACTTGCCAACCAAACCGGCTGGATGATTACGCTTCAGTTCCCGTCTTATCATGCTGTAATGACCTATGCCGATAACCGTGAATTGCGCCGTGAGCATTATGAAGCTTTTTCAACACGGGCATCTGACCAAGGGCCACATGGTGGGCAATGGGATAATAGCGAAAACATGGAAAAAATCATGGCACTCCGCCATGAAAAAGCGTTGCTTTTAGGTTTTAAGAATTTCGCAGAACTATCGTTAGCCACAAAAATGGCCGAAAAACCTGATGATGTCATCCATTTTCTGGAAAATCTGGCAGCAAAATCCCTACCCCAAGCGCATAAAGATTTATCGGATTTACGGGCATTTGCTGAAGCACATTACGGCATTAACGATTTACAACCTTGGGATATCGGATATTTCTCTGAAAAAATGCGTCAACATTTTTACCAGTTATCACAGGAAGAGGTAAAAGCTTATTTCCCTATTTCGACAGTGTTACCTGGCTTATTTGGTGTAGTTGAAAAGCTGTATGGCTTAAAAATATCAGAAATATCCGATTTTGATAGCTGGCATCCCGATGTGCGTTTTTTCCAAATTCATGACCAAGATAATCAACTTAGAGGTAAATTTTTCATGGATCTCTATGCCCGTCCTCAAAAGCGCGGGGGTGCCTGGATGGATGATTGCGTCGGCCGGAAAAAGTTTAACGACCACTTACAAAACCCGGTTGCTTATTTAACCTGTAACTTTACGCCGCCTACCGGCAACGATCCGGCGTTATTAACCCATGATGAAGTTACTACTTTATTCCATGAATTCGGTCACGGTTTGCAACACATGCTGACTAAAATCGATTATCTCGGCGTTTCAGGAATCAATGGTGTAGAGTGGGATGCGGTTGAATTACCCAGCCAGTTTATGGAAAATTGGTGTTGGGAACAAGAATCGCTACATCTACTGTCAGGCCATTACCAAACCGGCGAAAAACTTCCCGATACTTTGTTCAACAAAATGTTAGCTGCGAAGAATTTTCAAGCCGGCATGGTGATGGTTAGACAACTGGAATTCAGTCTATTCGATTTTAAAATTCATCTGGGGTATGACCCTAAATTAGGTGGGCGAATCTACAGTACACTGGATGAAGTCAGATCCCAGGTTTCGGTCGTTATCCCTCCCAAATTTAACCGCTTTGCCCACGGCTTCTCCCATATTTTTGCAGGCGGTTATGCCGCAGGTTATTACAGCTACAAATGGGCTGAAGTTCTATCCAGTGATGCCTTTTCCCTGTTTGAAGAAAAAGGTATTTTTGATAAAGATGCAGGCAAGGCATTCTTGACCAATATACTGGAGCTTGGTGGCAGTCAGAATGCGATGGAATTATTTGTTAAATTTCGTGGTCGCAAACCTACCATTGATGCTCTACTCAGGCACAACGGGATAGGTGTCGCGGCGTGAAATATAAAGATCTGCGGGATTTTATCCGCCAACTAGAAAAACAAGGTGAATTAAAGCGGATAACTGTAGAAGTTGATCCTTATTTGGAAATGACTGAAATATGCGACCGGGTGTTAAAACAAGGTGGCCCCGCTCTACTATTTGAAAACCCAAAAAACTCAAGAATTCCGGTGTTGTGTAATCTTTTTGGAACACCCAAACGGGTTGCAATGGGCATGGGGGCTAAAGATGTCAGTGAATTACGTGGCATAGGCGAATTACTGGCTTACCTTAAAGAGCCGGAACCACCTAAAGGCATGAAAGATGCTTTTGATAAATTGCCCGTATTAAAACAAGTCCTGAACATGACGCCAAAATTGATTGCATCGCCTGTTTGTCAAGAAACGGTGCTCATTGAAGATGAAATTGACTTAGGGCTTTATCCTATACAAACCTGCTGGCCAGAAGATGCCGCGCCCTTGATCACTTGGCCATTAGTGATTACTAAAGGCCCCAACAAAGACCGCCAAAACTTAGGCATTTACCGGCAACAAGTCATCGGCAAAAATAAAGTCATCATGCGTTGGCTTGCTCATCGGGGCGGGGCTCTCGATTTTAAGGAATGGCAGATAGCCCATACCGGCGAGCCTTTTCCTGTAGCCGTAGCACTTGGTGCTGATCCTGCCACAATACTTGGCGCAGTCACACCTGTTCCAGATCCTTTGTCAGAATATGGCTTCGCTGGTTTACTGCGGGGCAGCAAAACCGAAGTAGCACAGTGCCTTACGCATGATCTACTTGTACCTGCCAATGCAGAAATCGTACTTGAAGGATTTATATATCCCGGCGAAACCGCACCAGAAGGCCCCTACGGTGATCATACCGGCTACTACAATGAAGTTGACGAATTTCCAGTATTTACTATTGAACGTATAACGCAACGACGTGACCCTATTTATCACAGCACTTACACAGGTAGACCTCCGGATGAGCCAGCGATATTAGGAGTTGCTTTGAATGAAGTCTTTGTTCCAATATTGAAAAAGCAATTTCCTGAAATTGTAGATTTTTACCTCCCTCCAGAGGGCTGCTCTTACCGAATGGCGGTTATCAGCATGAAAAAACAATATGCTGGTCATGCCAAACGCGTCATGTTAGGCACATGGTCTTACTTACGACAATTTATGTATACCAAGTTCGTTATTATCGTGGATGAGGATATTAATGTCCGTAATTGGGAAGATGTGATTTGGGCCATAACAACTCGCATGGATCCGGCTAGAGATCTAACAATCTTAGAAAACACGCCAATTGATTATCTGGATTTTGCTTCTCCAGTTTCTGGGTTAGGCTCTAAAGTGGGCTTCGACGCTACCAATAAATGGCCTGGTGAAACCCAACGTGAATGGGGAAAACCGATTGTTATGTCGAAAACTGTAAAAAAGAAAGTTGATAAAATATGGGATTCTTTATTTCAAAGCTGAAATAAAAGAATCCCAAAGTTTAGAGTAACTACCGCTTATGGCACAGTAATTAGCTGGGTAAGCTTGTTATTAGCCTCATCCAGTTCGGCAAAGCGGTTGACATCATCCACATTCGCCGTGATGGTGTGGGTGCCACTGGGGATGGCATAAGCCGCCCCATTCGTACTTATGGTTGCTGAATCACCCGCCGCTAGCGAAGTTGACCTGGCTCCCCAGGTTTTATATACCCCATCCACGGAATAGCCTACCCCAATCGTGACACCTGTTGGTGTGGCTTTTGTGCCTTGGTTTTTGATGGTGCTGGTGAATACGCCGCTACTGTAGGTAAGCGCTGTGACCACAACATCAGGGAGTGTTGTGCTTGAATTGCTCACGTTGACCGTCACCGCACTGCTAGTAGCTGAGTTTCCAGCCGTGTCGCGGGCAATGGCGGTTATGGTATGGCTACCGTTGGCTACCGTGCTGCTGTCCCAGGTAAGGCTATACGGTGTACTGGTGTCTTCTGTACCCAAATTAACCCCATCCAGTTTGAATTGCACGCCAGCAACCGCGACATTGTCGGATGCTATCGCATCAATATTTACCATTCCTCCTGAGACTGTAGCGTTATTGGCAGGAGCGTTGATGGTTACCGTTGGTAGCACAGAATCACCGCTATTGACGGTAAGCGGTAAGGTTAAGCTGTTATTGGCTTCATCCAATTCAGCAAACCGATTCAGATCATCTACTTTGGCACTGATGGTATACGTACCATTCGGGATGATATAAGCCCCACCGTTGGTACTTATTGTCGCGGTTGCCCCAGCCGCTAAAGCGGTCGATCTTGCTCCCCAGGTTTTATAGACGCCATCGACAGAATAACCTACACCAATGGTTACTCCGCTCGGAGTGGGTGCAGTCCCTTGATTTTTGATGGTGCTAGTAAACACGCCATTGCTATACACCAAATCAGTGACAATAACATCAGGCAGTAAATTAGCCCCACTATTATTGACAGTTACCGCGACTGGTGCACTGGTTGCCGTATTACCCGTCGAATCACGGGCGACTGCCGTCAAGCTATGCGAACCATTTACAGCCGTTGTGGTATCCCAAGTAAAGCTGTAGGGGGATGTGGTAACTTCTACACCTAAATTAGCCCCATCCAGTTTGAATTGCACCCCGACAACTCCTACATTGTCAGTAGCTGTCGCAGTGATATTCACGGTCGTACCTGATACAGTGCTGTTATTGGCTGGCGCAGTAATTGCGGCTGTAGGTAATGTGGTATCCCCTGTGCCGACAGTAATTGTTTGAGTTAACGTATTGTTGGTTTCATCAAGCTCAGCAAAACGATTGATATCATCTACTTTGGCACTGATGGTGTGCGTACCATTCGGTATAATATAAGCCCCACCGTTGGTACTTACCGTCGCCGACGCACCAGCGGCTAGTGGTGTCGACCTCGCCCCCCAGGTTCGGTAAATACCATCGACAGAATAACCCACTCCAATAGTTTTACCCGTTGGTGTTGGTGCTGTCCCCTGATTTTTGATAGTACTTGTAAATACACCGTTGCTATAGACTAAATCTGTAACAACAACATCTGGCAAAGGGGTTATTACAGCATTATCAACGGTTACAGTAACGGTGCTGCTAGTTGCCGTATTGAAAGCAGTATCATGCGCTACTGCTGTTAAGGTGTGACTGCCATTGGTTGTTGTGGTACTGTCCCAATTGAAGCTGTAAGGTGCTGTAGTATCTTCCGCCCCTAAATTTGCACCATCCAGTTTGAATTGCACCCCGGCAACGGCTACATTGTCGGTCGCTGTTGCGATGATATTAACAGCTGCACCAGAAACAGTGCTGTTATTGGCGGGCGCGGTTATGCTGGCAGTTGGTGGAGCCGTATCACTCCCGCCGACGGTAATGCTTTGACTTAAGTCGTTATTGGTTTCACTCAGTTCAGTAAAACGGTTTAAGTCATCGACATGTGCAGTAATTGTATGCGTACCATTAGGTATAATAAATGCGCCACCATCAGTGCTTATTGTGACTGATGCGCCGGCAGCTAAGGGTACGGATGAAACCCCCCAGGTTTGTTCAACGCCGTCTACTAAATAACCTACTCCAATATCCAAACCGGCAGTAGTTGCCACTGCACCTTGGTTTTTAACCGTACAGGTAAAAACACCATTGCTGTAGCTAAGGCTAGTAACCACTAAATCAGGCAATAATACTGGAGCAGCATTACTGACCGTTACCGTTATTGGGTTGCTGGTTGCAGTGTTACCCGCTGAGTCACGCGCAGTTGCTGTCAAGATGTGACTGCCATTTGTCGAAGTGGTACTGTCCCAGGTAACACTGTAAGGAGCCGTGGTATCAGCCAAACCTAAATCAACCCCGTCCAACTTAAACTGAACACTTGCAACACCATCACTGTCGGTTGCCGTCGCCGATACTTCAACACTATTGCCCGAAACTGTATTGCCGGTAATCGGTGAAGCTACTGATACAGTGGGAGCGGAACTGGTGGCCAACATCCGGTTCAGGATATTTTTGCTTATGGTGCTAATTGCAGGCGAAGTTTTGTCACCAAAAAATGAATAACTAGGATCGAAATCGAGAGCAAATTCCCAACCAATCGTGCCTGATGAAAATACCCAACCACCTTGCGGTGTTTTATAGATAACTGAATTTTGAATATAAGTTTGACCATCTATACTTAAAAATGGCGACTCCGCCAGTATAGAAAATTCAGTGCTAGTCGGCATGGGAAATGCTGGTTGAATGGAGTCGATTTCATAACCGACAATACCCGGAATGGCTTGACCATCAACCAGACCAGTACCTTCATAAACCCAGTGTGACGTATTTTTCACAATTAAAGGTGTATAAGTAGACGCAGTAAAGCCATGGTTATAGGTTATAAATTGCACGCCTTGCAGGGTTTGTTCCGGACGGTTTACAAACGTACTTCTAAACAAGCCGGTTTTTAATGCAGGATCGGCAATGGGGTCCATTGTGAATGCATCTTCTTTATAACCCACCATGGTACGGTTGGGTACGCCATTGCTATCAGGTTCAAACCGGACTTGCCAATAGGCATTGTTTGCGCCAAAGAAAGCCAAGTTACCGCCCACGCTGCGTTTAGCATCAGCCGCATCCCGTATTTCTTTAGACCAATACTCATCATGGCCAGGCGAAATAAAGTTTTTGTGGTTGGCAAGACCTGCACCATTTGTTTGAAAATCAACGTCGGTGGTATAAGCAACGTCATAGCCTTCTTTTTCCAGCCATTTAACTAAGCTGAGCTCCCATAAAACGAAATCACCATAACCATTAGTGCCAGTTTCATAACCACCATAGGGACGGTTATAAGATACTTTATAAGCCCTTGGGATTTCGCCGATTATATTGGGTTCATAAAGGCTTTTACCATTAACCCCTTCTGGATATTCGTTATAAGCCTGATAAGTGTTTACCGATTGTTTGTATAAAAAGTCTGCACTTCGATTATCATCCCGCACTACAAAAATTGTGCCGCTATCAAAGCCGTTGGCATTTTTTAATTTGGCCAGATAAACGCCCGATGTCCAGGTCGCTGGCACGGTTAAGGTATAACTACTTGACCAATTGCAAGCCACCATGCCTACGGGTTCATCACGTGGACATGTCGGTTGGCTTATGCCAGCAATAGAATTGGTTGTTAGCATTAACCGCCCCCCCATTCCGCCATACCAACCCACCCGATAAATTTCGATAGTAAAGTTTTGGACTGGGCTGACCGATACTTTAAAGTCTATTTGCCCACCTTTGTTAACGCTGGTCGCCGACATGTAACCTTTGATTTGCCCGACAGCATCGGTAGCATCATGACCACTACCTTGTGCGGACAATACCCAACCACGTGAACCAGGATTTAAATTTTCATCCGTAATTGGATTGGCAATAACCCCGCCAGAAAATCCGCAAATACTGGTAATAACCAGAAGGCAATGTAGCAGATATATTTTGGTATTATTTGATGTTATGAACATAAAGATTCCTTAGAACTGTTAGAGATACCAACCCGATTATCAACCAAAGCTGGAGGTAGCTCTAAAACGGCAAATTAAATTATTTATTATTATTTTTGGTGTTGGATAACTTAAAATTCTGATTAATAATCAGAAATAAAAGGTGATTACTTCTTCCATTCCATAAAGTTATCAGATCAAGATAAAAATTTAGCTTTGCAAAGTTTTCTTGCTTATCCTTTAAAACTTTATAAAAAAGATAACTTAAAAAAACTGTGAAAATGCTAATCATGATTCTACAGATTACTAATTGTTCGCATAAATTCATATACGTATAACTACTTATATAAGCCAAACACTGCATATTAAACATAAACTTATAACCCAGTACTTAGGTAATTATTAATAAGGTCACCAAATTTTTTTTCGTCTCTGTCATAGATGCCTGAGTTATTTCGGCTTAGGTCAATAATCATCACTTTTGGTAAAATAGTTAATCTAAGCCGTAATTGTTGTAATGCTCCTATATCGCATCAAGCAAATTCATTTTTGCTCCCATTTTTAAGGTATGGTAATTTGTTGGGTAAGCTTATTATTAACCTCATCCAGTTCGGCAAAGCGGTTGACATCATCAACATTGGCCGTGATGGTGTGGGCGCCGCTGGGGATGGCATACGCCGCCCCATTCGTGCTTATGGTTGCTGAAGCACCCGCCGCTAGCGAAGTTGACCTGGCTCCCCAGGTTTTATAAGCACCATCCACGGAATAGCCTACCCCAATCGTGACACCTGTTGGTGTGGCTTTTGTGCCTTGGTTTTTGATGGTGCTGGTGAATACGCCGCTACTGTAGGTAAGCGCTGTGACCACAACATCAGGGAGTGTTGTACTTGTATTGCTCACGTTGACCGTCACCGCACTGCTGGCTAAGTTTCCAGCCGTGTCGCGGGCAATTGCGGTTATGGTATGGCTACTATTGGCTACCGTGCTGCTGTCCCAAGTAAGGCCATACGGTGCGCTGGTGTCTTCTACACCCAAATTAACCCCATCCAGTTTGAATTGCACGCCAGCAACCGCGACATTGTCAGTAGCCGTCACTGTGACCGCTACGGTTGCACCAGAGATGGTGCTGTTGTTGGCAGGAGCGTTGATGGTTACCGTTGGTAGCACAGAATCACCGCTATTGACGGTAAGCGGTAAGGTTAAGCTGTTATTGGCTTCATCCAATTCAGCAAAGCGGTTAACATCATCCACTTTCGCCGTGATGGTGTGCGCGCCGCTAGGGATAGCATAGGCTCCGCCGTTGGTGCTTATGGTTGCTGAAACGCCTGCTGCCAAAGCAGTTGTCCTTGCACCCCAAGTCTTATAGATGCCATCAACAGAATAGCCTACGCCTATTGTCACCCCGGCTGGGGTCGAGGCTGTACCTTGGTTTTTGATGGTGCTGGTAAATACGCCATTGCTGTAAACTAGGCCAGTAACAACAACATCAGGCAGTGGGTTAGTACCCGTGTTATTGACGTTAACGGTAACTAAACTGCTAGTAGCTATATTTCCGCTAGGATCACGGGCTATAGCCGTCAAGGTGTGATAGCCATTTACTATGGCCATACTATCAAAAATTATACTATATGGGGCAGCAGTGTCTTCCACGCCTAGGTTTGCACCATCCAGTTTAAATTGCACTCCGACAATACCATCGCTATCGTTGGCATTAGCCGACACTACAACGGTAGAACCTGAAATTGTACTACCTGGAATAGGTGATGTTATTGATACAGTAGGCGCTAAATCATCTTCCGTCACAGGCGGGGTAGGCGCGCTGACAAGTCTTTCCAATTTACCTAAGCCATCTGTATAAGTTACAACAACAGAAATCTGTTTGCCCTCATCGGGCTCATCTAAATGATAGGTATTAGTTATCGCCCCCGTGATATTAAGGCCGTCCCGTAACCATTGGTAACTAAAAGGGCCTAAACCATCTGGGTCGGTGATATCATCAATATCTACACTCAATGTCTGGTGTTCTTCAGGAAGCCCCGTGATGATAGGCAAGCCTTGAGGAGCATGATTTACGCCAACAAAATGATTCATAATATTCTGGGTAACTGTTTGTAACGCAGCTGACCTACGATCACCCAGATAAGAATACTTAGCATCATAGTCAAGCGCCCAGCTCCATGACATCGTGCCAGTAGAAAATACCCATCCACCATTGTTTGGCGCTTTATAAATTACGGAATTGTGTACTAAGTTATCACCGTAGATACTACGAAATGGCGATTCAGCTAGAACTGTATATTCCGTATTAACCGGCAATGGAACTGCCGGGTCAATATGGTCAATTTCATACCCTATAATAGGTGCAACATTTTGACCTTCCATTAACCCAGTACCTTGGTAGGCCCAATGGTTGCTGTTTTTTACGGTAAAATTAGTATAATTGCTTTGCTGCCAAAGATTATTGTAAGAAATATATTGCAGCCCCAACAAGTGTTGCTCAGGGCGGTTGACCGAGGTACTACGAAAAAGGTCTGTCTTTAACGATGGATTAGTTATTGGATCTATATCACTACTTCTGTAACAAACTAGAACCCGATTAGGCCTCGCAAGATTATCTGCTTCAAATCGGACCTGCCAATAAGACGCATTAGCCCCAAAAAAAATAAGATTCGTTCCATTATCACGTGCACTTTGGGCAGCATCCACCATTTCTTTCGACCAGTATTCATCGTGACCAGCTGAAATAAAACCCTTATGATTTTTTAGATTTGCACCATTAGTATGGGTATCAACATCTGTACTATAAACGATGTCATACCCGCCTTTTTCAAGCCATTTAACCAGCATCAGTTCCCATAATGGGAAATCCCCATAGCCATTGGAACTCGAGCGGTAACCTGCGTATGGACGGTTGAATGATACTTTGTAAGCCCCACTCTCCCCTAGCATATTGGCATAAAGGCTTTTCCCATTTACACCTTCGGGATATTGGTTATAGGCATGATAAGTTGTAACAGGTTGCTGATATAAAAAATCGGCGGTACGGTTATCGTCACGCACCACAAAGATGGTGCCACTATCAAATCCGCTGACATTTTTTAGTTTTGCGAGATAAATCCCACTTGTCCATGCTGTAGGCACAGTTAATCTATAACTGGTAGACCAATTGCAGTCAATTATGCCTATAGCTTCATCCCGAGGACACGGCGCCTGACTTATGCCGGCAATGGGGCCAATAGTTTGCATTAACCTGCCACCGTTACTACCGTACCAGCCTACTCGGTAAATTTCTATTGTAAAATTTTGTGCGGGATTCACAGAAACTTTGAAATCTATCTGACCACCCTTATTAACACTGGTGGCTGACATATAACCTTTAATTTGAACGCCTAAATCAGTTGCATCGTGACCACTACCATCGCCTGATAACACCCACCCTCTGGAACCTGTATTTAAATTTTCATCGGAAACAGGATTTGCCATAATTTCTATATTAAAACAAAATAAACTAACCAACCTTAAAATAAAGTTAAGTAAATATGTCCGTTTGTTTTTATATTTTATTGACAGAGACCACATTTATAGTTTTCCTTAATATATAACAATATAACTGCTCTTAATTATCTGCTTACTATATTTTTTAAATAGAAAATCCATAGCAAGCGACCTCAGTTACTATTATCTTTAATAAAGCTTTGTATAAAAATGATCTATATCAAGTTATATATAAAATATTTATCCACTAAAGCTTATTAGGTCGTTGCTTATACCTGATGTTATTCAAGCAGCATAAATATTTATAAATGCCTAGGTGTTCTGATTTAAGGTAACCTAAAATGAATAAGGCTGACCTTAATAAAACTTAGGCCAACAAAAGCAGATTGCATCATAAATTATAAAACGCCTTATTGACTTATGAAGGAATAGAACAAGCGAAAGAAGAGCTTGGATGAAATTAATATGAAGATGCCGTGGAAATTGGCTAATGTGTATATTTTAACTACCCCAACTAGGCGGAAAAGGCTACTAACCCATAAGCGTAAAGTAAGGCTTAGAATTTATCGACTGCAACAAAGGCACAAATTATGAGAGATTAGGTGCATGCCAGCGACCAGTTCGAATGGTTGGCACTGAAGACAAGTGCAGTAGAGATGCTAGGCAATGCCAAAAACCAAAAGATACTATTGGCAAAATTAATGCATGTTCAGTAAGGGCGCAGACAAGGCAATTCTTTCGTGCAATCAAATGCCAGTCGATTTAGACGTGTAACGATGAGTTTCAGCTAAGATAAGGACTACTCCTATGCAAAAAAGGCAAAAATGACATGACTTAGAAATTAACTATCATCAAAACCAAAATTTCAAGCTTATGCAAATGTACTTTAGCCCGGTGGCCACGCCATTTGGCGGCCACCCAAAAGATGCAAATGCAGATGATAAACGGCTTGACCGCCATCGCGGTTACAGTTAAATAAAGTCCGGTAACCTGTTTCCGCTATGTTGAATTTTTGGGCTAAATTTGCGGCTATTTCTAGAATTTCGCCACCCAAACGCGTATCGTTCAACTCATTTAAAGTTGTAATATGCACTTTGGGTATAACCAATAGATGAATCGGTGCTTGCGGGTTTATATCCTTAAATGCCAGTACATGATCATTTTCATAGACAACTTCAGGCTTAATTTGGCCAGCGACCATTTTGCAAAACAAACATTCCGACATAATAATTACCCCGATCTTTTTAGATCAAATACTTATAACAATTAATAGCAAGGTATCGGTCAAAGTGATTTACGCCCATTGAATGCATGCGCTAAGGTACTGCTATCGACAAATTCAAGCTCCCCCCCCATAGGTACGCCGTGGGCTATACGACTTGCATTAACCTGGTACTTCTTCGCTAGCTCAGCGATAAAATAAGCGGTCGCTTCCCCTTCGACAGTTGAGTTAGTAGCAAGTATTAATTCTTTAATTTCACCAGACATCAGCCGTTCTTCCAATATATCCAGACCCAATTCATCAGGCCCAATACCATCCAAAGGCGATAACCGGCCATGCAAGACAAAATAACGTCCGTTAAACATAGCCGCTTGGTCGATTATCCAGACATCGGCGGAGTTTTCCACAATACAAACAGACGCGCTGTCCCTGCGGCTATCAATGCAAACCGAACATATCTCTTGCTCGGTGAGTGTCCGGCAAACCTGACAATGCCCTATTTTCTCTAACGCTTCTAACAAAGTATTTGCCAGAGCTTTAGCACTATTACGATCCCGCTGGAGCAAATGGAAAGACATCCTTTGTGCAGTTTTAGGCCCAACTCCAGGCAAACAACATAAGCTTTGTGTTAACGCCCCTAGCAACCCCTTTTTCAGCATGTTAAAAAGGCATTTGAAAACCTGGAGGAATAGGCAACCCCGCAGTTATTTCTGACATTTTTTCTTTTTTCATTTTCGCCACTTTGTTGACGGCATCATTGATTGCCGCTGCCACCAAATCTTCGAGCATATCCTTGTCTTCCGCCAATAGCGATGGGTCTATGCTGACCTTGCGCGCTTCGCGTTTTCCATTCATTACAATAGTGACTAAGCCACCGCCCGACTGGCCGCTAACTTGCATCAACTCCAGTTCTTCCTGCGCCTTTTTTAGGTTTTCCTGCATTTTTTGGGCTTGCTGCATTATATTGCCAAGGGCATTTTTCATCTTATTTTCTCCTTCTCTGTTACACCGGCTCTATACTGCCAGGTATTATTTTGGCATCGAAATGCTCTTTAAGGGCTTGGATGGTAGCATCCGAATTAATTGCGTCGACCGCCGCCTGCTGGCGCTCTTCTTTAGACTTTGTCAATTGTGCCGCTGGCGTATCGTTACTGTTTGAACTGCCCACAGTTATAGCTAGTTTTATGGACGGCTCCCGATATTCCCGCAAGATATCCTGTAGCTTTCGCTCACGTCCGGACGTTAATAAATGCCTATGGCTGACATCTAAGAGCAGCTTGCATTCTCTATTATCAATATATTCTAATATACAATTGTTAGCTAATTCTCTGAGCAAACCTTCTAGCTTCATTTCAAAAATCATCACACTCCAACTATTATCCATCGAGTGTACCGGAACTTCTTGAACTGTCGGGGTAACAGATACGGATACGTGCTGATAAGCCAAGTCTGGCTGTACCTTGGTATCTGATTGCAACGGTAAATTAGCTGTAGGCTTCGGCGTATTATTTTGATTGATTTTAACTGCCATATCAGATGTAGTCGTCGGTTTAAAAGCTAACATACGCAACATTAACATCTCAAAACCCATACGCGATGTTGGCGCCCATTCCAGATCTTTTTGCCCTAGCAAACCAATTTGGTAAAACAATTGCACATCTTCCTGGGTTAACTGTTTTGCTAATGCGGTTATCATTTCGCTATCAAACTCATCACCTGTAATGCCCGGTAATTGTTGCGCCAATGCAGTGCGGTGCAGGATGTGTAAAATTTGCTCCAAAATTACACTAAAATCCGATTGGATATTTGCTATTTCTTCGATTATTTCAAGAATTTTTTTGCCGTCTTGTTTAACTAAAGCCTCTAGAATAGCAGCAACCGATTGCTGTGTTACCAAACCTAACATGCTGTTGATGTCTTCAAGCATCACCTTACCGCCACCGAAAACAATCGCTTGATCCAATAAACTTAGCGCATCACGCATACTGCCATCAGCAGCACGGGCAATCATCTTTAAAGCCTGGGACTGGGCTTCTATATTTTCTTCAAAAAGTATAGCCTGCATTTGGTCAAAAATTTGCTCAGGTGACAAACGCTTAAGATTGAATTGCAAACAACGCGATAGCACTGTAACAGGGATTTTTTGCGGGTCGGTAGTCGCCAGTAAAAACTTTACATGCGGCGGCGGCTCCTCCAGAGTTTTTAATAAAGCATTAAAACTATGCCCAGAAAGCATATGGACTTCGTCAATCAGATAAACTTTATATCGCCCATGATTAGGTGCATATTGGACGTTGTCCAACAAATCGCGGGTATCTTCGACTTTAGTGCGCGATGCGGCATCAACTTCAATGAGATCCATAAATCGTCCCTCGTCCAAAGCCAAGCACACCGGGCATTGTCCGCAAGGATCAGAATTTTGTGGATTTTCACAATTTATGGCTTTAGCAAGAATTCTGGCAATCGTCGTTTTACCAACACCACGGGTACCAGTAAACAGATAAGCATGATGTAACCTGTCATACTGTAAAGCATTAAGCAGGGATTTAACCACGTGACTTTGCCCAACAACTTCGGCAAATTTAGAGGGACGCCATTTTCTGGCAAGAACCTGATAGTTCATTGCAGGCTCGTCAAATCGTAACTGAGTGGGCGGCAACCGTGCCGGCCGTATCCCGGCACACGAATCTGCTGCTACCGTTGCTCCCTTCCGGACCTGGCGGGGTTTACAGCGTATCGTTGCGGGAGAACCGACACGATTACCATTATAATTTAAGCCGAAAGGCCTAAAGCTGAGCATTATCGTCTAATATTCACATTTATACAACTTGGACTTAAAGGTATTTTGCATAAACTCTAAATCCTAGGGATAACTAACAAATGTCTATTCAGCTAAATATCCGCTTTATATACTATTCTTAAGGATATTTTTTACTTTGCGTTAGTTGTGGATCACAACAATTAAAGCCCTAAAAAATGTACCCGATTATCAATAAATTTTAAACATCAAAAGCATCCGGCAAATTAATCTATAATTTTAAATTATTCTTATCACACCAATAAATATCTGATGATAGCTGCGGTTAGCCGAAACTTATCTGCTCAACTACACGAACTGATTGCCCTTAACCGGCAACGGTCTGCGCAAGGCCATAACTGGAAAAACCCCTCAACATTAAAGGTGCTTCTAGTTACTGAAAAATCGCGTATTCCGCAAAGCCAGATTTTTCCATTTTTTTACTTTGCCCGCCAATTTAAAACAAGATGGAATACTGAGTTTAAAGAAATTAGTGTTGATGCGTTTGAGGCGCAAGTAGGTAATTTTCCAAAAAATGCTGACCGGATTTTTTTTCAGCCCTGGCTGGTTAAAGGTGAACGGCGAATCACCCAGATGCTTGAGCGTTTAAGACATTTAAATCCAGATGCAAAAATCGCTTTTTTCGACACGAATGCACCTACCGATTTGCGCTTTGCCGAAACCCTTAACCCTTATATCGACTGGTATGTAAAAAGACATGTATTGCTCAATCGACTTGATTATTCCAGAGTAACCTTTGGTGATACCAAGCTAGTCGAGTACTACAATAAGTTGTGCGGCAACCCCGAAGCGAAGCAGATGGTTTTTCCAGTATCACAATCACTTATGGATAAAATGGTAGTTGGGCCAAGTTTTTTCACTTCCCGAGAAATGCTGCCTTTTTTCGACCAATCCCCTATACCGCTTTCAGTAAAAAAGAAAATCAACTTGAATGCCCGAATTAAAACTAAAGGCAGCAAATGGTTTAATTCGATGCGGACTCTTGCACTAAAATCTTGCCTGGATATTCCCTTCGATTCAATGGTCATTACCGATATATCAGTTTCAGACTGGCAACACAAACGTGAATTGAAAGCTTCGCGTATCTGCTTCAGCCCGTTTGGCTATGGTGAAGTCTGCTGGCGGGATTTCGAGGCCATTTTATACGGCTCCCTATTGGTAAAACCGGATATGTCGCATGTCGAGACTACGCCACAAATCTTCGAACCGTTTAAAACTTACGTTCCGGTAACATGGGATTTTTCCGACATAGACGAAAAAATATCTTACTATTTAGATAATGAAGATATAAGCCAAACTATTGTCGAAAACGCCTATAAAACATTACATAATTACATACATAATGGTGGAATACTCGACCAATATGCTAGGTTATTCGATTAGTTAAGCAAAGATTCAGCACGCAGCCGGTCTACTAATGTTTCCCCGGCTCCAATTTAACGCCGCGCCGTTCATGCGTTACGTAAGCCTGGAGCGCTATCATTTTCGGATCATCCGCAGCAAGCGGTTGGCCTTCCAGCGGGTTTTTTAAGCACCAGTTTATCATTTCCCACAGCGGAGCGACCTTACCCAATTGCTTCTGGAATTTCGGATAGGTTTCCGGGTGGGTGTTCGCGGCATTAGGGTGACATTGCGCACAAACTACGCCATTGCTGCCGATAGGCGATGTCCAAAGTTGCCGGCCTTGGGTGACAACTTCCATAAACTGTTGTTGCCAGCGTTTGATATCAACTTCGTTGAATTCATCGGCAATAGAGGATGTTGAAAAAACCAGCAAGCTTCCTAATATAACTGTCTTTATTGCTTTATTCGTTGTTGACATAAGACCTCCCTTTTCCAATTCTTTAATAATGCGTTTGCGGCGCAGTGCGTTTGGCTTCACTGGCATAAGTGATATCTTCGGGACGTTTTTTGGATTTGCTAAACCCCACTGTCCTGCCGTTATTACTGTCAAGGCTATAGTGCAAATCAACCCGACCATTAGCCATATTTATAAATTGCCAGCCCGTAGCATCCCGTTCAAAAAAAGGATCTGCCCGGTTCATCGGCACAGTCAGTTTGGGTAAATATTGTTCCGCTTGCGCGTATGACTGCGGATAAGGCCACGGCCAAGCCGTCGCCATCACCGAATTAAAACTGATATTGCCTATTTGGTTATATTGTATTTGATGGACATGACCATAAATTACGGAAGCCTGTTTGAACGGCTTTAATAACGCCTGGATTTGTTCGGCATCCTCTGTCCAAAAATTCCAGCCTTTGTATATTTTTTGCAACGGCGAATGCGAAAACACCACGACCGGGGTCGTCTTGGCTACTTTAACTAAATCAGCTTTTAACCATTTTCGTTGTTCATCGCCCACCATAAACGGTGAACCATTAGGGTTATCTAATCCGGCCATTTCTGCCATCCGTTGTACATTGGTCGGCCAACGTTTAAACGTCCAGTCATCGTAAGTCCTGATGCTATTTAGGACGACAAAATGCACACCTTTATGATCGAAACTGTAATATTGTGGCCCGAACAACTTCTCCCAGTATTCACCCAAATCCAGGTAATAATCATGTTCACCCATGACGTGATGTACTTTGGGGCTTAATGCTGCAAGCATTTCCGCACCATGATCTAGTTCCGCTTTAGTACCAAGCTGCGCTAAATCGCCGCCAAAAATAACAAAATCCGGCTTAGGTGCCAGTAAGTTAGCTTCGGCAACCGCCCGAATCAAGCCTTGATCCCAGTTCCTGACAAACTCAGTACCTTTGATATGCTGGATATGGGAATCGGAAATATAAGCGAAGCTAAAGTTTTGGCTGGCCTCGGCAAATGCCAGCTCGACTACGCTTATAGGAAGCGTTGACCCCAACAGCACAACACCTGATTTTTTGATGAAGTTTCGACGGCTATTATTGAGGATGCTCATACTCAATTCTCCTTGGTTGCTAAGTTAGCATTTTTTGATCCAGCCAACCCTTTCAAAAAGGCGACCAGGTCATCCATTTGGGCATTGGTCAATTTTAATGGCCGAATACCGCCACTTAAATAAGGGTTAGCTTTATCGCTTGCTTTTGATACCCCACCGTTGTTGTAATGATTGACGACATCGTTAAGGGTGAGCAAACTGCCATCGTGCATGTAAGGAGCGGTTAATTCAATATCTCGTAGGGATGGCGTTTTAAAAGCACCGATTTGGCTTAACTCGTCAGTTACTGCAAATCGACCGAGTTCCGAACTTTTTTTGTCGGTCAACACAGTTAAATCGACATTAGCCCCCTTATTCTTGGCAGCAAGAAAAGCTTCGGCTAGTTTTGGAACAGCTTGCTGAACTTGATTAATACCTATGCCAATGTTGTGGAACTTACCATCGGTAAACAAGGCTTGGTCTTGCTCAATAACATGACAAGATACACAACGACCTTGTCCGATAAAGACTTGCAAACCACGTACTTGGGCTTCAGTTAAAGCGGATTTGATTCCTTTGAAATAATAACGGTCAAAAGCCGAGTCACCCGATAGCACGGTGCGTTCAAAACTGGCAATAGCTTTAGCGACATGGTCGATTGTCACGGCTTTGTCGCTTACACCGAAAACTGCTTTAAATGCGGCCACATAATCAGGATCAGTTCGCACTATAGCCAGCAAGGGCGAATAATCGCTTAACCCGTGTTCTACCGGATTAATCAATGGTTGTTTTGATTGGCTCTCCAGATCTGGTTCACGACCATCCCAGAACTGCAATTTGTTGTAAGCGACATTAATTACTGTCGGCGCATTGCGGGTGCCAAATTTGCCATTATTACCCATTGACACGGGTAAGTTATCGGTAAAAGCTTTCTTCTCATCGTGGCAATTGGAACAACTTACCGTGCCATCGATGGAAAAACGCTTGTCATGAAATAATTTGTTACCCAACTCGATTTTAGCTTGGGTCTGCGGGTTGTCTACAGGTACAGGTAACGGGGGCAATCCCAAAAGTTGGGCATTAGATATTCCAGCTTGTTTGGCCAGATTATCTGCTCCAACAAAGCTTGGCAACAAACTTACCATACACCAAAACAGCACCTTAAAATACCGCATGGCAATAAACTTAAAATCAGCTTAACAGTGATTAAATACCTTGGCAAGCGTCTTATATTTACAGATTTGAGACATTTTTCCCTGACTTGGTTCCTGGTAATTATTGTTATTGCTACAAAGTGCTAGGCGATACTAAAAACTGGCTTTTTTCTCTTAAACAAAATTGTAAAAGGTCAACGAGGCGGGATTCTTCTATTGGTTTGGTCAAATAAGTGTCAAAACCGGCCGTGTAAGCCTCGTTAAATTTATCGTGATCGGTATAGGCGCTAACCGCTACTAATTGGGCTTGATAACTTTGTTTGCGCAACCGGCTTGCTAGTTCAAGTCCGTTCATTATTGGCATGTTGATATCTATTAACGCCACATCATAATTTTTTCTCTCGGTTAATGATAATGCCTCCAATCCATCCTTAGCAGAATCAGCCTGGCAACCAATTTGTTCAAGTACCCCGATTAAAAAAAGCAGGTTAATTTCATTATCGTCAACCACTAGAATATCTAACTGGCTAATATCAGTCTTAGAAACTACGCTATTTTGCACACGTGCTTTTAGGCTTATAGGCAAAGGGAGAGAAATAGCAAACACGCTACCGCTTCCAAAGTGGCTTCGAACCGTCAATTCACCCCCCATCAATTTAACCAGCTCTTGGCTGATAGCTAAACCAAGACCGGTTCCTTCATGGGAGAAATTGTCGGCACTAATTTGTACAAATGGCGTAAAAATATTTACCATATCTTCCGGACTAATACCACACCCGGTATCTTCGACAGTAATAATCAAGTTGTCTCTATAGTGCTTAGCTGCGACGGTTACACCGCCGCGCTTAGTATATTTGACAGCGTTATCCAGTAAATTCAGAAGGATTTGCCTTATACGTTTTTCATCACCTAAAAAATCACGGTCACCGATGTCATTTTTGACAATTAACCTTAGCCCCTTTGCTTCCGCACTTATCCGACAAATATTCGCACATTCATTAAGGATATCTAATAAATTAAAGTCTTCGTTTTTTATTTTAATTTGCTGTGATTCAATGGTTGATATATCGAGAATATCGTTAATTAGTTTTAGCAGATTTTCACTACATCGTTTGATAATAGTAATTTGCTTTCTATCCTCATCAACAATAGTCGGCTTTCGCTCCAACAACTGGGTAAACCCAGAGATGCCATTGAGAGGTGTCCTTAATTCGTGACTAATTTTAGCCAAAAAATGATTCTTAGCCTGGTTTGCCAACTCTGCCGCCGCCTTGGTTTGTATCAACACATTCGTGCGTTCGTCGATAAGGGCTTCTATGCGAAAATAACGGCCAGTAAGGTATAAAAGTACAATTCCCATCAACCCGGTAAAACACAGCCCAGAAAAAATAATCCAACCAAAATGCCAATGCACACCTTGAGGAGGCTCTGTCCAATCATGATAAAAATTTATTTGCCATGTTTGACCTAAAACTTTGACTGGAATAGTTGTGTAAGGGCTATTAAAATTGGTAGCCTGAGCTGCATTACCATAAATTATCTTTGCCCCAGTATTTAGCGATTGAAAATGGCTGATAGTTACCAAACAATCGTTACTACCGTTAACCATGCCTAACGCGTGCTTTACCAAAACATCCATAGCAACCGCGGCAACAAGCACTGTCCAGGTTTCAGCATGGCTTGTTGTTTTACCAAAAATAGGTATAAAAAGGTATAGCCTATTGGTTTCTGGCGCATAAATCTCCGAATCTGCAAAACGCGGTTCTTTCTTCAGTTTTGTTCTCAGCCAAGGCAAGACTATCTGATGTACTTCAGGTTTCAGATAGGTTTTTTCATAAATTGATTCAATTTCCCAATTTTTGCCATTTTCCACTAGGGGAAGATTAATGCTGGTGAGGGTTTGCATTTCTGCAACCGGCTCGAGTGTTTGCCCGGCTAAAAGTTTAAACTCATCATTTTTAGGTAAATTAGAACCTAATAAAAAATTTCGAAGCCCATACACAGAATACAAGTCCAAATCGAGCCTGCTCTTTATAACCTGCGAAAATGTCGTGGCCTTTTCCTTTAACTGCTCGGTGTACAACTGGCGATCTACACCACGGAGATAAACAAATAATAATACGACCATCCCAAACATGAATAAAATCGGCAGGCCTACACTGATTCGCCGCTTAGCCCAAATAGCGTGGGGTGGGGCAAAAAAAATGAGGATTATAGGTGAGCATATCAATACCCCAAGAATGTCGCCAATCCAGACCCTTAGCCAAGAGACCTGAAGGATAGTAGGTAAACCAATAGCACCCAAGTGCTGCAAAACGATGGCGCTGAGTAATACCGGAATCAAATAGCTGACTGGCCCACCTAAAAGCATAAAAGTTACAATGCTTTTAATATCGGTTAATGGGTTGGGGAAGCCGATGGTTTTTTTAATTAACATAGCCCCGATGAACGCCGCCCAACCTGCGCCAATGGCACCTACAACATAGAGCCCAATAAACTCTTCATTAAATCTATATATCCAGGCACTTACAAAAAGGCTACCCAGAAACACTCCAGGTAAAATAGGGGAGCCTAACAATAATAAGGCGGTTAACGCCAATCCGCTAGATAGCATCAAGCCACGCATAGGATCTATCAATAAACTACCTAAGCCAAGCCCAAAATAAGTCACGGCGATGACAAAATTAAATACCAATGCTTTCACTCCACCCATGAAAACAGAGGGTTGCGCAGTCAACATCAGGACATAACCATGACTTGTTTAACGTGCTGCAATGAAGCACGGTTCAAGTGATTTATCCTTCGCCCATGAAGACATAGTGCCCCACGAAAACCCAGATAATCTGATTTTAATTGCAGTAAATCGGGAATATCTTCAACGCCAAGCGAACCTGCCAAGCCACAAAGCAAATCTCTGGATTTAACCTGATTAACAAAGTCGGCTATCTCGGCCTTGGCTAAAATAGCCGTCAATGAACCTATTTTTTTATCAAACGTATCCAGCATAATTCCGGCAAATCCTGCTAATTTTAGGTTATCCAAAATAGCAAGATCAGGACGTTGATCGGCAAACAAAACGGCTATCAATGAGCAGTTTTTGGCAAGTGAAATTAATTCCTCAATAACGTCTATACCGTTTTGATTGGTTTCTATACCAATTTTGACAAAATCAACACCGGTTGACGCCATGTCTTTTGCGGCAGTAAGAATAAGTTCAGGTTGCATCGGCAAATCACCTATAGTCGCGCTAATCGGACATACGCCCTTAACAAAGGCGACAATTTGCTCAACTGTTTGTAAATCCAATCGGCCTAATGATCCTGAAGCGGGATCTTTCAGGTCAATAATATCAACATATTCGGTTAATGCTATTGCCGCTTCTGCCAAACTATTGATACTTGCAAGCATCTTGGTCATGACGTAGCCCTGCCTTTGAATTCTGCTAATGTAGTTGTCAACCAATCCCAGGCTTCCAACTCTATTGGCCCTGCCGTTTTTTCCAGGCCGATTTTCAAGTATTCAAGTTCAGATTCAATTTTTTCAATGGGTAACATACCTAATCGGCTGATTAATATTGCTGCTTCCAGCACGGAATACTGCGCACGGTTGAATCCTTTGAAAGGTAAATGATTAAGGGTATGGACAATTCTGCAAAATAATTTAGGCCTTGTGTCATCTTCCTCGATGCGAATCAATTCTACTTCCGAATGAGATAAGGCACCTTCAAGCACTCTGCCCTGAATGCGCTGCGCAGGGATCAACGGCCAATCTTTCCGTCCTGTTAAACAGCCAGCAAATACCCTGACATCATCACAAAAATTAATCACGCCTACTTTAGTTGCCAAAAAATTATTAAGCGTTGTAGATGGTTTAAACGGCATTACAATAAGATTAGACCCGTCGACATGAATACCCATTGGCGCAATATGGCTATCGCCCTGACTACTTTGGGTAATGACTATTGTTTCATATATCATTTTTTAGCGAGTGTGCTTCCTGCAGGTTTGAAAGTATGTAGATCTACGTTTTGACTAGCTCCATCAGTTGCACAACCCCACGTTAGCGGTTGATCTTGATTATAGCGTTTGCCCAATTGCCAGGCAATTTCAGCCCTTGCCAACTCAACACCGAGATAAAAGGCGTGTCCAGCATCGGTTTCCACCGACAACTTTGGATACAAATCGAAAGGGTTAGCTGCGGTATGGCAACCATCACGGTTAAATATATGCACGCCCTCCTGACTTATTTGAATCCGATAACTTGGGTCGGTAATTTGTCCGGCCAAGTCTTTAATTTCAGCTTCCGAATAAGGGAAAGGGGAAGTTTCGTGTAACGCCATTAGACTGCTATCAATATGTTTGGGTAATGTGTTGTTTTCCTTGGCTGCATACATAATCCGCCTTGCTGAATCAGCCTCTTTCACCGACCGACAGGCATGATGGCTGACTTCCGTAGCAAGGATGTTATTAATGTTCAATTCAGAACAAACTCCAAGCAACAACGTATTCATTCCTAAAGTATCAGCATGAGTCAGCTCAGTTATATTTCCGACCCCTAACATAATTTCAATAGCAGGATGTTGCTGCCTAATTTTATGATAGCGGACGATAGACTCAGTAAATCCAAAATGCACGGGATCCAAAATCGGATCAACAATAAACGGCTTGTTTTTAGCCTGCATTATTTTAATAGCCCGGTCTAATGAGACTAAATCCTGGTGTTGTTCTGGAATTAAAACTGGCGTAGCCGAAACCTCATCCGTTATCCACAACGTGCTTTCATGCAAACTAAGCAAATAATCGGCACCTGCCCTACCGCCACGTAATAAATCTTCAACATTCAATGAGTCAACACTGACTTGGTAACCTGCTGCTTTTAAAGCTTTTACGGCATCTTCTAAATGCGGAAAGTCGGTGCTAGGTAAACTCCCAATATCGATAACATCAGCACCATTGTTTTTGTAATATGCCGCACGGTACAAAATTTGCTCAATAGTCATATTAGGCGCATCAACGATTTCCGCAAAAATATTGACTTGATACTGGCTTAAATCATAATGGTGTGCAATTTTACCGAAATAAGACGGCAAATCTTTCAGCTCTTCCGGCCCACGCTCTACCGGCAAGCCAAGCTGCTGTGCCAATGCTTGAATGTCGCCCCGACAGCGGCCTGGTAATATCATCCGGTTAGCACCAAAGGTATCAGTTAACCGCCGCGCCACCATATCGGTTGTCATCAACGCGGCCACTTTTAAGCCAAGCTGATGTACAGTGTAAGTAAACTCCGGCTGCATTTTTTCTAATACATTATGTAATTGCTTTTCAGCCAGTTTGCCGGTCAAAAACAACAAATGTTCGGCCATTAAAGTGTGGCAAGCCGCTGATTAACGCTAACAATTAACTCATCTACCGACTCTACCACGGTCGTGTATTCAAAACTCCTGATTTTTGCAGTACCTTCCAGATCAATTTTACGCGGATAGACCATTACTTTACCGCCCGGCGCCGTTGTCTCAATTTCCGGGGCAGTATCACAAGGATAAACAATACAAGGAACGCGGCATTTACCAGCCTGGGAATACAGATTAGTGACCAAGTTATCAGCGATGCCCAAAACACATTTAGCTATGGTATTAGAGGTTGCTGGCGCCATTACAAAAGTATGGTAATAACCTTTGTAGAAATGGCCGACTGGCGGTGAAGAGGCGGTTTTGTCGCGGTATACCGAGTGTATTGCCCTGACTTCATCGAGGCCAACACCATACATTTTCAGGACTTCTTCGCCCGCCTGACTGATGTAGACATCAACATCTTTTAGGGTAAGCAAAAAAGCCAGGCATTCTTCGATATAATGACCTGAACCAGTGATTGCCCAAGCTAAACGGGATTGAGTCATAACAAATAATTGAGAGCTAATTAATAGCTTTTTATTATACCTTAACAGGTTACCTGAAATAGTTTGTATGGAAAATTTCAAGCCAATCGTCACGGCCCTTTTATATTAGCGCACAGTTCCTCGTTTATTGACGGAAAATAATAATCCTAATATAGATATAAATGCAGCTTATCCAACAACAACAATACAGATATCCATCTAACATATGTGGATAACTGTAAAACCTACTAACCCAAGGAATTGTATTTGAATTTTTTACTTGATTACTCAAAAAAACCGCTAATCATGGGGATTTTGAATGTAACCCCGGATAGTTTTTCGGATGGCGGTAAATTTATCCAAACCGATAGCGCTTTACGTCAAACAGAGCTGATGATTGAAGAAGGCGCCGATATTATCGACATCGGTGGCGAATCGACTAGGCCAGGTTCAGATCCGGTATCCGCTGAGGAACAAATCCAACGGGTCATTCCTGTCATTAAAGCAATACGCCAATGTTTTTCTGAAATTATACTCAGCATTGACACAACATCCAGTTTGGTTGCCGAAACCGCATTAATGGCTGGAGCAAATATAATTAATGATGTGTCAGCTGGATTAAATGATTCTAGAATACTGAAATTAGCTGCCAAACATGCGGCACCGATTATTCTCATGCATAGTCAGGGAAACCCTAAGACCATGCAGAATAACCCTCACTATGAAGATGTTGTCAACGAAGTGGTTGCTTTTTTAAAGACCAGGATTGATGCGGCATTGGCGGCAGGCATTTCTAAAGAAGCCATTGCGATCGACCCCGGCATTGGCTTTGGCAAACGTAAACAAGACAACTTAAGCCTGTTGGCGAACCTTGATAGCTTTGTTGCTTTGGGCTTTCCCGTTTTGCTCGGGGCGAGCCGGAAACGGTTCATGGGGGCTATTTGCGATGTTAGCGAACCTGCGGAATTAGTTACAGCAACGGCAGTTACCACAGCACTTGGCGTTATGGCCGGCGTACATATGTTTCGGGTCCATGATATCAACGAGAATGCCCAAGCGGCGAAAGTAGCTTGGGCAATAAAACAACATATACGCCACGGATAACTTATTTTTCAAAAACACCTAAACAACTCTCTAATAGGTTATTAAAATAGCGCCATCTCTACTCTGTTGCGGCCACTGATCTTAGCTTTTTCGAGGGCATCGTATGCGGCTCGCCCAAACTCATCGGTACTTTTATATTGACCGCTAAAATTTGACACACCGATACTTAAAGTTACCCTGACATCTTTGGGTGCCGAGGTGGTCAAATTACTATCGTAAACCGCTTGCCTAATTTTTTCAGCCACCCGCACACCACCTGCTGAATCTGTACGCGGCAAAATAATAACAAACTCATCACCGCCGTAACGGCAGCAAAGGTCAGCTGGGCGGGTTAAGGTATCTTTTATGCAATTCGCAATCTTTTGTAAACTAGCATCACCTTCTTCAGCGCCATATCTATCGTTGTAAACCTTAAAAAAGTCAATATCGCACATTAATAACGATGTACTTTCCTTTTCCCGTTTTGCCAGATTAAATTCCCTGTCAATCATCTGGTCAAAATTCCGCTTATTGCCCAAGCCAGTGAGTTGGTCAATCGTGGCAATCTTAACTAAGTAGCGATTAGCTCTAACTAAGCTTTTTTGGGCTAGCAATTTTTTACGCATAATACTGAGCCTTTCCATAGCGGTCACTTGCAGTTGTAAATGATATGGATTGATAGGTTTTTGTAGATAAGCGTCAGCTCCCGCAAGCATTCCGTGGCTATAAAAATCCTCATCAGATTTTGTAGTTAAAAAAATAATAGGAATCCAGTCTTCCTTTTTGAACGACCGAATAACTTTGGTAGCAATCGACCCGTTAATATCCGGCATTTCGTCGTCTAACAAAATTAAGTCTATGCTGTTTTCCTTAGCATAAGCGATTCCATATTTACCGTTTTCGGCATGATGTGTCTCGTGCCCAAGTGCAGTAACGCACTCTTCAACAATCATACGGCTTATTTTATCTGTGTCTACGATAAGGATTTTCATGCTATATATTCAATTTATAACCTTAAAATGCCGTTAAAACCTTGTTGGTGAACTTTAGACGCCATAAACCCGAAAGCATAAACATATCTGAACTACCTAGTTTTACAAATAGACAGCATCATGTCGCAAGCATTCAGATAGCTACCGAAAATCCTTACCGAATAAAACCTGAAACAAACAATCAGGCATACTTCGATTTATAAAGCTTTACGACGATAATTATCAAAGTTAACGGTCATAATCTCTTACGGCTTTCCGCTAACGAACGCATAATATAACGAGATGTCTTTCGTTATAATTAAATTTAAATACCAAACCAAACACGTAATATATATTGGCATTGCCAAGGATATTAAAAAACGGCAAAACTCACAATTAGTAACATTACCTAGATTGCTTAGTTACTGAATCCCCAGATAAGATTGACGATATTGCAAGATTAATTTTTTAAAATTCATGCCCTTGAAACTTAGCCTTCTGGAACAAAGCTTTAGCCAATCACCTCTGACCCAAATTAGACACCCACTCCTAGATAACCACGGCATTAATCTTTGGCTTAAACGTGACGATTTATTGCATACAGTAATTTCTGGAAACAAATGGCGTAAACTAAAATACAGCCTGGATAATGCCTTAACCCGGAATGCCGATACCTTAATCAGCATGGGGGGCATATATTCTAACCATTTACATGCCTTAGCTTACGTTGGCAACTGGCTTAACCTGAAAACGATTGGTATTATTCGCGGTGAACGACCTACGCTGTTAACCCCGACTCTACTCGACATGCAAGCTTGGGGAATGGAATTACGGTTTGTCTCCCGTAGTGATTATCGGACATACCGGACTTATAAAAACACCGACGATTTTCCAGGGCTACACAATAACCACTACTGGCTACCCGAAGGCGGGGCAAACCCGTTAGCGCTTAGAGGCGTTGCCGAGTTATATGCAGAAATCGATATTCCTTATGATTATTTGTGCGTCGCCTGCGGCACTGGCGCAACCTTAGCTGGCCTAGTTAACGCCTCTGACAAAACTGCGCAAATTCTTGGTTTTCCCGTCTTTAAAAACGCCGATTATTTATACGATGATATTCAAAAACTGCTGTCAAACAATTTTACCAACTGGCAGCTAAATATGGATTATCATTTCGGTGGTTTTGCTAAAATTAACCTAGAATTAGAGCAGTTTATACACAATTTTGAGCAAATCACTTCAATTCCTCTAGAACCCGTTTACACTGGAAAAATGCTATATGGGCTATTTGATTTAATTGGTAAAGGTTATTTTAAGCCAGGGCAGAATATTATTGCTTTGCATACTGGAGGATTACAGGGCAAACGAGGTTATAACGCATGGAAAGGATCTTAGAACCAGAGTTAATGGAAGATAACCAACAGGTTAGCGCTTACGCGCAAGCCGATTTTTCTCAACCAAACAATGAGTTTATCCAACGTTTAAAAAAACTAGTTAATGCTGCCGATTTTACCGGTCATGCCTTAGATTTAGGCTGCGGCCCCGGCGATATTAGCTGCCGTTTCTTGAATGCATATCCATTAGCTAATGTTGATGCGGTCGATGGCTCTATTCCTATGCTCAATTACGGCAAAGAAATGACCCCAGAAAATTTGCTATCACGGATCAATTTTATTTACGGCAAACTGCCTAATGCTAACTTACCAAAAAACCAATATGATCTAATATTCAGCAATAGCTTGTTGCACCATTTGCCTGACCCGCAAATCCTTTGGGTTACCGTAAAAAAATATAGCCGCCCCGGTACGCTAATTGGCGTGATGGATTTAATCCGCCCAGAAACGCCGGTCGATGCAAAAAATCTAGTTGATAAATATGCCAACAACGAGCCGTCGATTTTACAACACGATTTTTATCATTCATTACTAGCAGCTTTTACAGTGACAGAAATCAAGGAGCAACTCACACAGGCTCAATTACCTTTTACAGCTGAGGTTATCAGCGACCGGCATATTTTTATTTCAGGAATTATGGCCTGACTAATGAAAGGAAAAACCATGACTGGCACTATGCAACACGACATTATTGACCTGTTACAACCCGAATTTTACATTAATCGCGAATTAAGTTTATTGGAATTCAATAAGCGGGTTTTAGCTCAAGCTACGGACAGCAGTGTCCCGTTGTTGGAACGTTTGAATTATCTATGTATTTCCTTTTCAAATCTTGACGAATTCTACGAAGTCAGGGTAGCAGGGGTAATCCAAATGGAAGTCATCGACCCCAAAGCAGTTGGTCAAGACGGCTTAACGCCCGGGCAACAATTGGAACTAATCTCAACGCATGCCCATGAATTGGTTACCGACCAGTATCGGGTACTTAACGACCTATTGCTGCCCGAATTAGCTAGTGAAAACGTCCATTTTATCCGCCGGAATGAATGGTCGGAAGCCCAACACCAATGGCTGCAAACTTATTTTAACGACCAGTTAATGCCAATTTTAACACCGGTAGGGCTAGATTCAGCGCATCCTTTTCCGCGCATCCTTAACAAAAGTTTAAACTTTATTATCTCTTTAACTGGCAAAGATGCATTTGGCAGGAATAGCGGGCGGGCAATTTTGCAAGCCCCCCGTTCCTTACCTCGCATTATCCAGTTTCCACCCGAAGAAACCCAAAGTGGCTCACACGACTTCGTATTTTTATCATCCATTATCCATGCTTTTGTTGGTGAACTGTTCAACGGCATGACGGTTAAAGGCTGTTACCAATTTCGGGTAACACGCAACAGCGATTTCTTCGTGGATGAAGAAGCTATCGATGACTTGCTATTAGCAGTACAAGGTGAGTTAGCCATGCGTAACTATGGCGATGAGGTACGATTGGAGATTGATGCAAACTGCCCGGATGAAACCGTCAGTTTTTTGCTGGATCGATTTGAAATGACCCGCGACCGCTTATTTCTGGTTGATGGCCCCGTCAACCTTAACCGGCTGCAAGCCATTATCTCCCTGGTTAATCGCCCAGACCTTAAATTTCCAACATTTAAGCCTGTCACTCCACCGCAACTCACTAGAAATAAGGATATTTTTGCGGCAATCAAACGTCATGACATTTTGCTACACCACCCCTTTGAGTCATTTACACCTGTCGTCGAATTTCTTCGCCAAGCCGCTATATCCCCCGATGTGTTGGCTATCAAGCAGACGCTGTACCGCACAGGCGAAAACTCGCCTATCGTCGCGGCGTTAATCAAAGCCGCGCGCGCCGGTAAAGAAGTTACCGTGGTTATTGAGTTAAGGGCAAGGTTTGACGAAAAAGACAACATTAGTCTGGCAGCCAAATTACAAGAAGCCGCCGTGCATGTCGTGTATGGCGTAGTGGGTTATAAAACCCATGCAAAAATGTCGTTGGTTTTAAAACGCGAGGGTAAAGAGTTAAGGAATTACGTGCATCTTGGCACTGGTAATTACCATCCGAAAACTGCACTGATGTACACGGACTACGGCTTATTTTCCTGCGACAAAGACTTAGGCGAAGATGTCCGCCGGGTATTTGCGCAATTAACCAGCTTGGGTAAAGTCAGTAAATTAAACAAATTACTGCAATCACCCTTTACCTTACACAGCGGAATCATCGAAAAAATCGAGCGGGAAATTCGCCATGCGCAAGCAGGCAAACCCGCGAAAATTATTATCAAAGTTAATGCCGTTGTCGAAGAACAAGTTATCCAAAGCCTTTATCGCGCCTCTCAAGCCGGTGTCGAAATCAAACTTATCGTGCGGGGTGTTTGCTGTTTGCGGCCAGGTATTCCTGGCATCTCCGACAATATCGAGGTACGTTCCATTATCGGCCGGTTTTTGGAACATGCCCGAATTTATGCGTTCCATAACGGCGGCCATTGGGAGGTCTATGCCTCCAGTGCCGATTTAATGAACCGTAATATGTTCCAACGTGTCGAGATATGCTTTCCGATTGAAGATAAGCGTTTGCACCAACGTATCTTGCATGATCTGGATATTTACTTGAGTGATAATAACCAATCCTGGAAACTGGAAACCGATGGGAACTATACACAGGCGTTACGGCAAGATGATGAAGAACTTATCCAGGCACAAACCGTACTTTTACAGGAGTTACACAATCAATGACCCCCATTTGCGAAATTGCCCAACTGGGTGCACCTATTCTCAGGCAACCGGCAGCCCTGATTGACCAGATAGATAGTCAAGACACCCGCGCGCTTATTGCGTTAATGCAAGCTACCCTTGCCAATAGCGAAGGTGTAGGGTTGGCAGCCCCGCAAATTGGAGTGGCCAAGCAAGTCATTATCGTCGCTTCGCGCCCGACAGCCCGGTATCCAGCTGCACCCAGTATGGCACCAACCATAATGATTAACCCTGTTTTTAAGCCCTTATCTGAAGACAAAGCCAAAGATTGGGAAGGCTGCTTGAGTGTTCCCGGCATCCGAGCGTTAGTGCCGCGTTATAAACAGATCGAAATAAGTTACATGAATGAACAAGGCGATTTAGTTGAGCAAATTTTAGAAGACTTTGTCGCCAGGGTGTTTCAACACGAAGCTGATCATCTTGTGGGCAAGGTTTATTTAGACCGGGTTGAAAATTCAACAGATATCGTTGCCGAAAGCGAATATTTCAAATTAATAGCTGGCAATTAACGGCTATTGCCCAATTTAGTGTTGACCACTATTTCGGTTTTTTTCAGCTCATCGATCCCCCTAAGCCCCCTTAACAACTCAAATAACAGTGCGGCATTTAGAACATCACAGCAATGCTTGTCAAAAAGCGCCTTCATTTTCGTCTTATTCCCTTACAAAGTAAGCACCTCACAAAACCCCATCTATTCATGCTGAATAAATCAAAATGCGTGATGTCCTCTTACCAAAACTCTGTCTATTTTAAGGTTAGAAACTAGCCGCGTTAATTGTTTGCTAACCCTATAAACCCTAACTGCGATATAGGTAATATTACCTATAGATTCCCAAAAAAGTTGTTTTTATAATTTTCAGTGAAAACTTAGGATGCATACTTGAAGATGTTTGATACCAAGTTGAGGTTTCACTCCAGGTTTGGTTCATTTTCAAGACTCGCGATGACGAAAAAGTACAAAAATCAGCGCGATCAAACAGGGGAAATATATGAAAAAAATAGCTCTATTGGCAATGTCAATAGCCTCGCCACTGGCATGGTCACATGCCGGTAACAATACGGCAACTGTAGTCCATGCGTGTTATGACAATTCAGATGGTGATCTTAGCATTGTTAGAGCTAACGCCAGCTGTAAAGCCAGAGAAACCGCGTTGCATTGGAACATTCAGGGGATTCAAGGCCCACAAGGTATTCGGGGTTTAACAGGAGCCACTGGCGCAACCGGTGCTGTTGGGCCTAGAGGGCTTCAGGGTATTGCCGGCACAAATGGCATCAACGGTGCCAAAGGAGATAAAGGCGATCCAGGGCTTGCCGGTACAGATGGCACCAATGGCATAGATGGTAAATCAGCGTATGAGATAGCCGTGGCGAATGGTTATACAGGCACGGCGGCTGATTGGCTGATAACCTTAAAAGGTGATAAGGGTGAAAAAGGCGATACTGGCGAAATGGGTTTACCCGGCGCACCCGGTTTGCAAGGTCCACAAGGCATTGCCGGAACCAACGGCCAAAACGGCGCGGATGGCGATGCTGGGGCACAGGGTATTCAGGGCTTAAAAGGCGACAAAGGCGATGCCGGAAACAATGGTCAGGATGGTACGGATGGCGTTGATGGCAAATCGGCTTACCAGCTTGCTTTAGATTCCGGCTATGTCGGCGAACTCGCCGACTGGTTAGCCTCGCTGAAAGGCGAAAAAGGGGATAAAGGCGATACTGGCGAAATGGGCTTGGCGGGTGCGCAAGGTTTGCAAGGTCCACAAGGCATTGCAGGAACCAACGGCCAAAACGGTGCCGATGGCGCACAGGGGCCGAAGGGCGATACAGGTGCAGCCGGTACAAACGGTACTAATGGCGTAGACGGCAAATCCGCTTTTGAACTGGCGGTATTGGGCGGCTTTACCGGCACTGAAGCCGAGTGGCTGGCATCCTTAAAAGGCGAGAAAGGTCAGGATGGCCTGGTTGGTTTACCTGGACAGGACGGCTTACCCGGTATTGGCTTGAAAGGAGATAAAGGTGACAAGGGCGACCAAGGCATCCCCGGAGAACCAGGCCCTAAAGGCGATACTGGCGCAGCTGGTGCCACTGGCTCACAAGGCCCGGCTGGACCAGCAGGTGCTACCGGCCCCGCTGGCCCGCAAGGTGAAACCGGCCCTGCTGGCTCCTTTGGCTCGTTTGCCTATAAGGTGGGTCAGGTTGGCCCCGGCGGTGGGTTTATTTTCTTCGTGGATTACTTCGACCAGTATCCGGGCTTTACTTACCTTGAAGCGGCGCCGACTGATGCCTCTAATAGTATTGTGTGGTGTAACCTTTTCAACACTTCAATTCCCGCTGCGTCAGGCTTGGCTGCTAATGCGGTTGGTCGAGGGCAAGCCAACACCACGGCAATGCTTGGGGTCTGTTCCAGTGGTGCAGCAAAGGTGGCTGATGCCTATATCGCGCCCAATACGACCGATGATTGGTTTTTGCCGTCGATGGGAGAGCTGATGCTGATGTATACGAATCTTCGTCAAGCGGGTGTGGGTATTCCTATTCCATCTAATTTTTGGAGTTCTAGTGAGTCTAATGGTTCAAATGCCTATTATCAGTCTACATCTAGCTCACAAGTCGAATCGGGTAAGAGCAGCGGGATAAGAGCGTGGCCTATTCGGGCTTTTTAAACCGGGTAGGTCAGATTGCGCTTTAGCCATGTAGGGTACGCATCGCGTACCCTACCCTCTCGAACTTTATGATATTCAAGCGTAACCTACATAATTTTTGAAACCCCTAATCCGCTAGGCACCAAACGGGTGTCATGCTATTTTTTTATGGAGTTAATGATGAAAAACATAACCAAACTGTTAGCCCTGTGTTTTAGTCTTGCCCTTTTCGGCTGTGCGAAGCAGTATCAAGTTCCGCCCCTTTTAGATACGAAAGCCGTGTAGGGTGGGCACATGCTGTTCGTGCCCACGCGGAACAAATCGATGATGTAAATGGTGCACCCAAGGGCATAAAGGCAAAAAAACCTGCCCACCCTACGTTTGACGGCTTTTGCTATAATCAAATCCTGTCTGTTGGCCAATACGTAAGGTTATGTCACGTTACCGACGCGCCGATATTCCGGGCGCGACTTACTTTTTCACTGTGGTCACTTATCGTCGTCACCCGATCCTTTGTGATGACCCGGTACGGGCGGCATTACGTAATGCTGTGATAACGGTTCAAACGCGCCACCTCTTTATTGTCGATGCCTGAGTCTTGTTGCCAGACCATTTTCATTGTATGTGGACGTTGCCGCCGGGTGATGCGAATTATCCGACACGTTGGGGGCTGATAAAACGAATGGTGTCTTTGGAATGTGCCCCGCTTTATCATCGAGCGGATTGGATGACTGCATCTAAAACCAAACACCGCGAATCAACTTTCTGGCAAAGCTTCCGCGTCCTGCTCACGCTCCTTACCTACATCCATGTAGGCAACGGCGTTATTGGGAACATACGATTAATTCGGAAACGGATTATTCGCATCACATGGATTACATCGTTATTATAGATTCGGCCTTGTGAAGTATAAAGTTTCCGTTCGCCTTGAGCCTGTCGAAAGGCGGTCTGTGCTTCGACAAGCTCAGCACGAACGGTTCAAACATTAAAAGGCCGAATCAATAACCCCGTTAAACACGCCTTGGTTACGAAGGGCATTTATCATCTTGCTACCCAGCAAAAGATAATTTCACGATAACAAGACTGCCTGTTTCGCTAGAATAGCGTATGGCCATTAATTTTTAGAACACTGACAATAATTTCACAAAAATTAGCTAAACCCGCTATATTCCTTCTTAACTAACCGAGTTGGAAGTGCTTTATGATTATTGCTGATTTTCGCGTAGAACCTGCCGATTTTGTCGCTGACTTTGATGATCTTCGCAGCATCCGCGAAGCGGTGTTTGTGGTTGAACAACAGATTCCACAGAGTATTGAATTCGACACTATTGACCCTTCCTGCCATCACTTTATCGCCCGCGATGCTAATCATAACCCCATCGGCACGGCAAGGCTAAGCCCTGACCAAAAAATAGGCCGCATGGCCGTATTGCCTGACTGGCGCAATAAGGGCGTAGGTAAAGCTTTGCTTATTACTGCCATCGACAAAGCCAGAAAACTGGGATGGACTGAGGTTTCTTTAAATGCTCAAGTTGCCGCCACCGGCTTTTATGAAAAAGCAGGGTTTGTTAAGCAAGGCCAACTATTCAATGAAGCCAATATACCGCACCAGCTGATGTTCTTGGCAATAACGCCAATTAAAGTCGCAGCCCGCCCTGCGCCAAAACCACGCCAAGCCTCTACGCCTGCAATAAGGGTCAGCTCACTTGACGCAATAACCCCGCCGGTTATTGATTTGATTAATACGGCTAGCCGCCAAATTTGTATTTATACGCTGGATTTGGATTACGACCTGTATGGTCAAAGCGGGGTTATTGCGGCACTCAAAGAATTTGCTATTTCAACGCGCGGCGGAAGTGTCTTAATCATCATTCATGATGTCTTAGCGATTACAAGCCAAGCACATCCCATTTTTGAGCTGGCACACCGGCTGCCGTCAACGTTTTTGTTACGGACTCCGGTTGAAGTTGAGGATTTAAAATACAGTTCAGCATTTATGGCGAATGATAGAGGGGGTTATTTGTTTCGTTTACTCAATAACCGCTACCAAGCCGACTGGAGCCCTAATTTACCGGCGCGTAACCGGCAGCTGGTTGATGAATTTGACAGAGTTTGGCAACGGTCAAGACCCTGTACAGAATTCAGGGCACTAGGAATATAAATTTTTCAGGGGTTATTGCGTGATGATAAGGATTACCGCTCAACCCATTCATACAATTCAGTCAAGGCGGGATCGCATTGGCAACAACCGCCTGAACACGCTGTACCGCTAGGCAATTTTTTTACATAGCCTTTGCTAATCCATTTGGTTAACATGCCACGCAAGGCATCCGCGTCGACCTGAAAGCGATTTTCCAAATCTTTTAGTGCTACCCTTTTTTGTTGTTTAAGGTAGTCACGTAAATCTGACAGTATCATTACAATGCCTCCTCCACAAAACCACCCTGGTGATTTCTGCCAATTAACCAAAGTGCAGCCAATACTGATGCGAATCCCAGGAGCAAACCGATTATCCAGCTTAACGAATAACCCGGATGCTGCGGATAAGTCATGATTTGGTAAAAAACAGTCGCGGTTATATAGGCGATACTTGTTGTCCAAAACACCACAAATATCGTCCAATTAAGACTGGTTTCCCGGTGGATAGCCGCAATAGCGGTAACACAAGGCGCGTATAACAGGATGAACAACAGATAAGCAACTGCCCCAGCTTTGCCATCAAAACTTTGTTGCATGGCAGAGAATGTTGCTGTTTTGACTTCTTGCTCGCTAGCCGCCGCATCTAAATCTTGTACATTACCAATATTTAATCCTAATGGATCCAATAACCTATCGGTTAATTTCGAGAAATTTTGCGGTATGGTCTGCCAAGCATCAAATAATGCAGTTTTAAGATTAAATTCCGGTTTTTCATCAATTTGGCCAGCTGTCTGACCCATTTGACCGTATAACGCATCCAACGTCCCCACCACCGCTTCTTTTGCCAAAACGCCAGTAAAAATACCAACGGTGGCCGGCCAGTTATTTTCGGTTATACCCATGGGTCTAAATAATGGTGTTAAACTTTTACCAATTGCGCTAAGCACTGATTTATTGCTGTTTTCATGACCCAATGTGCCATCTGTCCCCAATGCGTTGAGGAAATTTAACACCAACACCATCGGGATAATAACTTTACCTGCGTTAATTAAAAACGACCGCAACCTATCCCAAGTTCTGAATAAAACACCTCGTACTGTAGGCAGATGGTAGGTCGGCAATTCCATAATAAAAGGCATCGATTCACCCTTGAATAAGGTGTGCCGCATAATAAGCCCGGTAATAACGGCCACAACAATGCCCAAAATATACAAGCCAAAAACCATATTTTGTCCACCTACCGGAAAAAATGCAGCAGCAAATAAGGCGTAAACCGGCAAACGGGCACCACACGACATAAAAGGATTCATCAAATTGGTAAGTATCCTGTCGCGACGGCTTTCTAAGGTACGTGTGGCCATAATTGCTGGAACATTACAACCAAAACCCACAATCATCGGTACGAAGGACTTACCGGGTAAACCCATCAAACGCATGAAACGATCCATGACAAATGCGGCTCTCGCCATGTAACCCGAATCTTCTAAGGCAGACAGAAATAAAAACAAAAAACCAACAATAGGGATGAAGGTTGCAACGACCTGAACCCCGCCACCTGCTCCATTAGCGATCAACACGACTAACCATTCTGCCAAATTGAGCTTGCCAAGTTGACCACTCAAACCATCTACTAATATTGCCCCGACAGCTTGATCAAAAAAATCGATAAATGCACTGCCAATGTTGATAGTAAACATAAACATGGCATACATTACCAACAAAAAAATAGGGATTCCTAAAAATCGATTTAGGACGACCCTGTCAATTTTTTCAGTTGTGCGGCGACCAATATCACTTAATCGACAGACAGCAGCATGGGTTAATTGGTTAACAAATCCATATCTGGCATCAGCGGTTAAAATGTCGATTTCATCACCAGCGATTTTTTCAATGTCGTGCTGTATTGATTTAACAACAACCTTATTGGCATCTTGAGTGATTTGTCTGGCTAAAGTATCGTCTTCCAACAAGCGTATTGCCAACCAACGTAAATCGCATGGCACAGTAATCGGCTGAGTTGCTAACAGGGTTATTAGTTGAGCAATGCCAGTTTCCAAGGCATTAGGATAAGTGACATTAGCGGATGGAATAGGCTTTTTGCTAATAGATTCAAAAATAACATCTTTTAAATTACCAATACCTTGCTTATTAACCGCGGACACCTCAACCACAGGACAATGTAGTTGACCTGTCAAATAACTAGCATCAATTTTTATCCCGCGTTTCTTCACAATATCCATCATGTTAAGCACCAATAACATCGGCACCCGCATTTCAAGCAATTGGGAAGTCAGGTAAAGATTACGTTCAATATTAGATGCATCAACAACGTTAACAATAAGGTCGGCTTGACGCGAAGCGATAAAATCCCTGGCAACTTTTTCATCAATTGAAACTTGATCGTCTGAGGATTCTAATGAGTAAGTTCCAGGTAAATCAACAACTTGAATTTGCTTGGACTTAAATAGATATTCACCCATTTTTTTTTCTACAGTAACTCCAGGCCAGTTACCAACTTGCTGATTTGCACCGGTGAGCGCGTTAAAAAGAGTGGATTTTCCGCAATTAGGATTACCGACAACACCGATAACAAAACTACCAACCATTAAAGTTTCTCGATTTGTAACACATCCGCCTCATCTTTGCGCAAAGTGAGCGAAAAACCGCGCAATTTGATTTCAACCGGATCGCCCATCGGCGCGAAACGAGTTACACTGAACTCAGTACCAGGAGTTAATCCCATCGCTAACAATTTTTTCCGGTACGCTTTACCAGACGGTTTGAAACCGACAATTTTTGCCAAATCACCCCTCACAAGACTTTTAAGACTAAGCATATATCTAGGAAAACCTCGAAAATTGACCCAAAAAACCATTGATACCCTTAAGAGTATCAATAATCATTCTCATTTATGCTAAATATAACACAGTTCTCAGCCGAATCAAGCTATGGTTCTTTACTTAATTAGAGGGTTTAATAGTAAATAGGAAAATTGTCTAACCGGACAATTTGTTGAGCTGGCAGGAAGTATATCGAAAACTTATCTGAATAACCAAAAGCTGGTGTAAGCCTTAACAATTTTTTGATTTAACCAATAAACCATATCCTTATGATTTATCGATTAAAATCTAAACTTCTATTATGAATTTATATTAGGATTTAATGCTTAATCAATTATTTGATATTTACTGCTTGACTGGTCAACTCTGTCACGCAGTTCTTTACCTGGTTTAAAATGTGGTACGTATTTTTTTGATAATTGAACAGACTCACCTGTTTTAGGATTTCTCCCCACACGCGGAGGACGCATATGCAAAGAAAAACTACCAAATCCCCTTATTTCAATACGTTCACCCGAAGATAACGCTTGATTCATTTGCTCAATTATGCATTTTATCGCCAACTCCACATCTTTAACCGGTAAATGTGGCTGGTGTCTGGCAAGTATCTCAATTAATTCTGATTTCGTCACGTTCTATCCCGTAAAAACGAAAGGAAATACTGGGAATTACCATTCGGCAATTCCCACTACTGTTGCTTATTTTTCTATTTGTTTAAAAATATCGGCAAAGGTTGGTGAACCTGTCGCTTGCTGGGTATGGTCTTTAATAGAAACTTGCTCGTCGTCTTGATCTTTGGCTTTGATAGACAAAGAAATTGACTTGCTTTTCTTATCTACGCCAATAAACTTGGCATCAATAGCATCCCCTTCTTTAAGCAGAGTACGCGCATCTTCTACACGGTCACGTTGGATTTCAGAAGCGCGAATATAGCCCTCAACATGATCAGCTAAAATAACAACGGCACCTTTGGCATCAACTTCTTTAATCACGCCTTTTATCAAACTACCTTTTTCGTGGGTAGCCAGAAAATTTTGGAATGGATCTTGTTCAAGTTGTTTAATGCCTAACGAAATACGTTCACGTTCAGAATCAACAGCCAAAATAACGGTTTCGAGTTCATCACCTTTTTTGAAGTCGCGTACAGAAGCTTCACCATCTTCGGCCCAAGAAATATCAGAAGTATGAACCAAACCGTCAATTCCACCATCAAGACCGATAAAAATACCAAAATCAGTGATTGACTTGATTTTACCGACAATTTTATCCCCTTTGTTATGGGTTGCAGCAAACTCATCCCATGGATTAGATTTGCATTGTTTCATACCCAAAGAAATTCGGCGGCGTTCTTCATCAATTTCCAAAACCATCACTTCTACATCGTCGCCTAATTGGACAAGTTTAGATGGGTTAACGTTTTTATTAGTCCAATCCATTTCTGAAACGTGAACCAAACCTTCAACGCCTTCTTCAATCTCAACGAAACACCCGTAGTCAGTTAGGTTATTAACTTTACCGAAAGCCCGGGTGCCCGCAGGATAACGGCGGGCAATATTTTGCCAGGGGTCTTCGCCCATTTGTTTCATGCCTAATGAAACACGATTTTTTTCTTTATCGTATTTCATGACTTTAACTTTAATCTCTTGGCCTATCTCGACACACTCTGAGGGATGTCTGACCCGACGCCATGCCATATCGGTAATGTGTAACAACCCGTCGATACCGCCAAGGTCGATAAATGCACCGTAATCAGTAAGATTTTTGACCACACCAGTAACAATCGCACCTTCTTCAAGTGTTTTAAGCAATTCTTCCCGTTCTGCGCTGTATTCTTTTTCAACAACAGCACGTCTAGACAGAACCACGTTGTTACGTTTTTGGTCGATTTTTATAACTTTAAATTCTAAATCGCGGTTTTCAAGGAATGTGGTGTCCCTGATTGGCCGGACATCTACTAGTGAACCTGGCAAGAAAGCACGTAAAGCTCCAACCGCAACGGTAAAACCACCCCGTACTTTGCCATTGATTTGGCCAATAATGGTAGTTTGCTTTTCAAAAGCTTCGTCCAACTCAGCCCAAGCTTTATTTTTCTTTGCTTTATCGCGGGAAAGAAGCGTAGCGCCCAAACCGTCTTCGAATAAATCAAGGGCAACTTCAATTTCGTCGCCAACTTTAACTTCCAATTCGCCCTTGTTATTCAGAAATTGCCATTTTGGAATGACACCTTCCGATTTGGATTGAGTACTGACGATAACCATATCGTTTTCGATATCGATGACTGTACCAATCAGCATCGCACCAGGACTCATTTGTGTTTTATTTAAACTTTCTTCAAGTAATTCAGCAAAGCTTTCGCTCATTTCATTTTCCCGACCTGTTGGAAAAGCGCACAGATCTTAATAGTAGACTAACTTAAGGTTAAAAAACCGCAAAAATCGAAAACAGTATAGCTAAATTGATAATCGATGCGGGACTAAACTCAGCACTTTGGCAATGACTTCATCTATTGTCATGCCAGAAGAATCGATATAATGCGCGTCATCTGCTTGAACTAAAGGTGCAATTGATCTCTCCGTGTCACGACGGTCGCGCGCTTCTATCTCACTGGTTATCTTTTGAATATTAACATCAATTCCTTTTTCTATCAACTGTTTATATCTTCTTTCAGACCTTTCAGAAACGCTGGCTGTCAAAAAAACTTTGGTATCAGCATCAGCAAATACTACTGTCCCCATATCTCGCCCATCAGCTACTAAACCCGGCAATTTTTTGAAATCTTTTTGTTTTTGGAGCAAAACTTGCCTTACTTCGGGTATCGATGCAATTACTGATGCAACATGCCCGGTAGTCTCCGTACCTAACTGGTTTGTTATGTCGTTTCCATTAAGCTTGACGGTCAATTCATCATTGCATTCAAATGCCAATCCCATCGTCTCAGCAATGGCCAGTATTTGCTGTAAATTATTTAAATCAGTATTTTGTTGTAGCAGTGCGATAGCAAGTGACCGGTAAATGGAACCACTATCCAAATAATTCCATCCCAATTTTTTGGCTATTCTGCGACTAACCGTTCCTTTACCTGCACCGCTTGGCCCATCAATGGCTAATACAGGAACCGGCATTATCCTTGTTCCTCATATATCAAATCTAATCCTAGGTTTTTTGCCAAGTCTTTAAATTCGGGAAAAGAAGTATTTACGTTCTCACAATCCAAAATGGTGATTGCATTTTTGGCGCGCAACCCAGCAATAGCGAACGCCATCGCGATACGATGGTCGCCGTGGGAAACAACTGTACCACCACCCATAGCACCACCATGAATGACAATGCCATCCTCAGTAGGCTTGGCATCAACACCAAGTATGTGCAAGCCATCCGCCATCACTTGGATACGGTCAGATTCTTTCACCCTAAGCTCTTCCGCACCACTTAACCGGGTTTGGCCTTCCGCACAAGTCGCGGCAATAAACAATACTGGAAACTCATCAATAGCCAAAGGGACTAGCTCTTCTGGAATATCAATACCCTTCAATGGTTTGGCAATGACATGCAGATCAGCAACCGGTTCGCCACCAACTACGCGTTCGTTTAATATCTCAATACTTGCACCCATCAAGCGCAATATTGAAATAACGCCAGTGCGGGTCGGATTGATGCCAACATGTTTTAACAAAATATCCGATCCTGGCGCTATTGATGCCCCCACCAGAAAAAACGCCGCTGATGATATGTCACTTGGCACGTCGATTTCTGTTGCAATTAATTTTCCTTCAGCCGTAATACGGACTTTATTCTCTTCCCGTTTTACCGGATAAGAAAATCCCGCCAACATACGTTCAGTATGGTCGCGGGTTGGCGCAGGTTCAGTGACACTCGTTTCACCTTGGGCATACATACCCGCCAGTAACAAACAAGATTTAACTTGGGCACTAGCCATTGGCATCACATAATCAATCCCATTTAACTGCCCTGCCCGACCAGTGATGTGTAAAGGTGCCGTACCCTTCTCGGTAGCTTTAATCGTCGCACCCATTCGGGCGAGTGGTTCAGTCACCCTTTTCATCGGTCTGCCAGATAAGGATTTATCACCTGTTAATACGGTATCAAACGGCTGCCCAGCCAACAATCCGCTCAGTAAGCGCATTGAAGTTCCGGAATTACCTAAATACAGTTCTTTCTGAGGCGCATTTAAACCATACTTTCCCACACCGTGAATGGTCACACAACCATCAACTGGACCTTCAATTTGAACACCCATATCCCTGAACGCCTGTAATGTCGCTAAAGCATCTTCAGCTTCAAGAAAGCCTTTAACATGGGTAACGCCTTCGGCCAAAGAACCCAACATAATGGAGCGATGGGAGATTGATTTGTCGCCTGGCACACGGGCTTCACCGCGTAATTGTCCACCGGGTTGTACCTTAAATGTAATTGATTTTGCCATGATTAACTTTCAAAAATATCAAGAAAACGTTGCCGCGCATGGCGGGCATAAGTAAAGGTATCGAAAAGCCCTTGCTCATCATTATTTTGAAGGAGTTGCTGAATTTTCGACAGTTCGTCTTTTAACTGCCCTATTAAGGGCATAATTTCGTTTTTATTCGCCAGAGCAATATTTTGCCACATGGTCGGATCACTGGAAGCAATACGGGTAAAATCCCGAAAACCGCTGGCTGCATATTTAAATATTTCGGTTTGCTCGTCTTTATGGCCTAACATATCGACTAAAGCAAAAGCGACAATATGTGGCAAATGACTGGTTGCGGCGAACACAGCATCATGATGCTGTGCAGTCATTGTGGCTATTTGACCGCCGAGTAACTCCCAAAAACGGGTAGTTTTCTCGATAGCTTCAAGCTTGGTGTTATCGCCAGGGGTGATTATGATGCGTTTGTTATTAAATAAATCGACTATCGCAGCATCAACTCCACTCTGTTCAGCCCCCGCAATAGGATGTACGGGCACTAGGTTATGAGGCACGACACCAAATACACGCTGGGCGGAATCAATAATGTTTACTTTTGTGCTACCCACATCAAAATAAACCGCATCAGGATTCCAGTGAGGCTTAAGTAAAGCTAGCACTGACTCAGTAGCCCCAACTGGCGTAGCAATAACAATACAATCAGCACCGTTGACCGCATCGGCAATAGCCAGATAGTAGTCATCAATCACGCCTAATTGTTTCCCCTTCATTAAGTTATGCAAATCTTCGTCGCGGCCGAAACCTGCAATAAATTGGCACAATCCATGTTGCTTAGCTGCACGCGCAATAGAGCCACCAATAAGGCCAAGCCCGATAATACAGATCTTATTAAACATCAGCTGAAACTTGCGCCAACGCTTGAAGGAAAAATTCATTTTCGGATGGTTTACCAATGCTAATACGTAAATGATTAGGTAACCCGTAATTGGCTATCGGCCTGACAATGACACCTTTGCGTAATAATTTGTCGTAAACAGGTAATGCAGGACGGCTTAAATTGACCGAGACAAAGTTTCCGGCAGAAGGAATCCATTCTAACTTAAGCTTTTTAAATCCTTCGGTGAGTTGCAGCATTCCTTGGCTGTTATTCGCAATGGTTTGCTGAAGGTAGCTTTCATCCAATAAGGCGGCTTCTGCGGCAACTAAAGCCAAACTATTGTTATTGAAAGGTTGTCGTACTCGATTAAGAATATCGGCAATTACAGGACTAGATAAACCATAACCCATCCTCAATCCCGCCAAGCCGTAGGCTTTAGAGAAAGTTCGGGTAATAATCAAATTCGAATATCTCTTTAACCAAGCTATAGAGCTAACATCCTGGTTTTTAGAAGCAAACTCACAATACGCTTCATCCAAAACACACAAGCAATGGCTTGGTAACGCGGCAATGAATGCTTCCAATTCATCTTGTTCGAGTAGCGTACCCGTGGGGTTATTTGGATTAGCGATGAAGATTAATCGGGTTTTGGCAGTAATTTTTTTAGCTATTGCCGCTAAATCATAACCATAGTTAAGGGCGGGCGTAATAACTGCTGTTGCACCCACAGCCTGAGTGACAATCGGGTAAACCGCAAACGCGTGTTCCGAGAAAATAACCTCCAAGCCGGGCGTTAAAAACGCTCGTGCGACAAGCTCTAATAACTCGTTAGAACCGTTACCCAGGGTAATCTGGCTACTATCAACCCCGAATTTTGTTGACAACGCCTTTTTAAGGTCAAAACCATTGCCGTCAGGATATAAAGTTAGTTTCGGCAAAGCATTTTGTATGGCTTGCAAAACTTTTTTACCGGCACCTAAAGGGTTTTCATTCGATGCCAGCTTGATAATATGACTCAAACCTAGTTCACGCTGTAACTCATCTATAGGCTTGCCAGCCACATAAGGCACTAACTGGTTAATACCGCTTGCGGTTAAAGCATAAATAGGATCAGTCGAAGTCATGAAATTTAAAACAGAATTAAAGTATAGCCCTGGGATAAGAACCTAATAATTTCAGCATACTTACTGAATCCCTTAACATTTCAAACGCTTTGGTAACGTTTTCGTCTTCGAAATGACCGGCAATATCAATAAAAAATACATACTCCCAAAGCCCTTGTCGAGATGGTCTGGATTCTATATGTAGCAAATCGATACCGTATTTTACAAACGGTTCCAAAATTTTATGTAAGGCACCCGGTTGATTTCCGACCGAAATTACCAAGGAAGTTTTATCGCTACCGGTTGAGGAAGATGCTTGCTTACCAATAATAATAAATCGAGTCGTATTATTGGTTTCATCCTCAATATTTTTTTCAGCAATTTTAAGTTGATACAGCTCCGCGGCCGCTCTACCCGCTATGGCTGCACTAGATATGTTTAATGATGCCAATCTAGCCGCTTCCGCATTACTGCTGACTGCCGTTAATTTAATCCGAGGGAAGTTTTTATCCAGCCATTGCCGACATTGGGCGAGTGATTGTTGATGAGAAAATATTTCAGTAATCTGAGATTTATCTCCAAATAAGCCCATCAAATTTTGGTGAACACGAATTTCAACTTCGCCACAAATATTAAGCGAAGACACCAGAAAACGGTCTAACGTGTGACTAATGACACCTTCAGTCGAATTTTCTACGGGCACTACACCAAATTGGCAAACACCATTTTCTACCGATGAAAAAATATCGTTGATCGTCGACTCGGGAATACCTTTTACCGCGTTGCCGAAATGCTTATAAACCGCTTGCTGGGTAAATGTGCCTTCCGGCCCCAAATAAGCCACATCCAAAGGTTTTTCCAGTGCTAAACACGAAGACATTAACTCCCGAAAAAACCTTACTGCCGTTTGATTCGGCAGTGGGCCCTTATTAAGGTCTTGAATTCGCCTCAGCACCAAAGACTCTCTATCGGGACGATAGAAAGTCGCTTGCTCTCCCGAAGCAATTTTGGTCTTGGCCACCTCCATCGCACAAACTGCCCGTTGATTGATCAACTCTAAAATTTGCTGATCAATTTTATCAATCTTTTCCCTTAACTCGTTAAGTGGGATAGTCGCGGACATGTCTTGGTATTTGTTGAATTAATGAGTACGTTCGAACTCTTTGAGGAATTCGCATAAAGCACTAACACCGGTTTCAGTCATGGCATTATAAATACTGGCGCGCATTCCGCCGACAGAACGATGACCTTTCAGCTCAAATAAATTATTAGCTTCGGCCGCCGCTAAAAAGGGCTTATCAAAAGCATTATCTGCTAAAATAAAAGGGACATTCATGCGGGAGCGCACTGAAACCTCTACCGGATTTCGATATAGGCTTGATTGATCAATAACGTCATAAAGCTTATTAGCTTTAGCAACGTTGCGCTGTTCAATGGCATTAACACCACCTTCCCCTTTTAGCCATTTCAGCACTAGGCCAACCAAGTACCAATTGTAGGTTGATGGTGTATTTAGCATAGAGCCATTTTTAACTTGTTGGGCATAATCAAAAACTGGTGGCGTGCCTTTGGCAGCATGGCCTACTAAATCTTCGCGGACGATCACTACAGTTACACCAGCAGGCCCCATATTTTTTTGGGTTCCGGCATAAATAAGGCCGAACTTGCTAATATCTACCGGACGAGAAAGAATATTTGACGACATATCGGAAACTAAAGTTAACCCTTGGCTGTCGGGTATAGTTTGAAACTCAACGCCATGAATAGTTTCATTTGCGGTGTAATGCAGATAAGCGGCATCTGGATCGATTTGCCACGTCGAATAATCTGGAATGTGGGTAAATTTTTTGGCTTCCGAACTGGCACTTACCACAACGTCACAAAAAGCTTTTGCATCCTGAATGGCTTTTTCCGACCACGCACCGGTATTGAGATAACAGGCTTTAGACTGCTCATTCAAAATATTTTGCGGAATTAAGGAAAACTGAGCTGAAGCGCCGCCTTGCAAAAATAAAACTTTGTAATTTTCGGGGATGGCTAATAATTCCCGCAGATCGCTTTCCAACTCTTCGGCGATACTTGTGAAAAATTTACCGCGATGGCTCATTTCCATGACCGACATTCCGCTGCCTTGCCATTCCAACATTTCAGCCTGCGCTTGTTTTAAAACCGGTTCAGGCATGGCTGAGGGACCGGCGCTGAAATTATAAACTCTAGCCATTATTTATTCTTCTCCTGAATCATTAGTTTCATCACTTGCCAAATCTTCATCTAAATCATTATCTATTTCATCTGAACTGATGGCTTCATCAGTAACAGAATCCTCATCTATTTCAGCATCATCTTCACCGGCTAAGCCTTCGATCCGGTCAACCCCAATCACTTTTTCACCCGTATCCAATCGGATAATACGTACGCCCTGGGTGTTTCTACCCACAACAGAAATCCCATCTACCGGCGTACGGACGAGTATGCCACCGTCTGTAATTAACATGATTTCATCATGCGCGTTAACTAATATTGCGCCAACCAAAGCACCATTACGCGCAGAGGTCTGCATGCCAATCATGCCTTGTCCACCGCGCTTATGAAGGGTAAACTCTTCGAGCCGGGTACGTTTCCCGAAGCCATTTTCAGTAATAGTAAGTACCGTTCCTTCAGCAGCGATAATCAAAGAAATTATTTTTTGGTCGTCATGCAAGCGCATACCACGCACACCGGATGCCGTTCTGCCCATCGAACGTACATCAGCCTCATTAAAGCAGTTTGCCTTACCTGAACTGGCAAATAGCAACACATTTTGTTGACCATCTGTGACTGCAACACCGACCAATGTGTCGCCTTCCCTTAAATCAATTGCTATTTTACCATTAGCACGTTGCCGTTCGAATTCATTCAACGGAGTTTTTTTGACGGTACCGGCCGAGGTCGCCATGAATATAAACTTATTTTCGCTAAATTCTTTAATAGGCAAAATAGCATTAATTTTTTCGCCATCATCAAGGGAAAGTAAATTAACAAACGGCTTACCTCTTGACGCACGGCTGGCAACCGGCAACTGATAGACCTTCAGCCAATACACTTTTCCGAAAGATGAAAAGCATAGAATCGTATCGTGAGTATTAGCAACAATCAGTTTATCGACATAATCCTCTTCTTTCGTTGCCGTTGCCGATTTACCACGCCCGCCGCGACGTTGTGCTTTGTAATCGGTCAAAGGTTGCGATTTAACATAGCCTTCGTAAGACATAGTCACAACCATATCTTCTTCAGTAATCAAATCACTGTCTGACAGATCGAGTTGGTCATGGATTATTTCAGTACGGCGTTTATCGGCGAACTCTTCCCTAATCGCAGTAAGTTCTTCACGTATGATTTCCATCAAACGTTCATAATTAGCAAGGATGTACAAATACTCGTCGATCTGCTCAAGCAATTCTTTGTATTCGTTTATTATTTTATCTTGCTCAAGACCAGTTAAGCTTTGCAAGCGCATCTCTAAAATGGCTTGAGCTTGCACTTCTGAGAGCCGATATATATTCCCAGCTATACCGAACTCTGGCAATAAATCTTCCGGCCTGGAACGATTTGCGTCGGCGCGATCCAGCAAAGACATCACCAAACCTGCATTCCAGGATTTTGCTAATAAACCGTCTTTTGCCTCAGCGCGGGTTTTAGACGATTTAATCAATTCAATCATATCATCAATATTGGCCAAGGCGACCGCTAAACCTTCCAAAATATGGGCACGTTCGCGCGCTTTACGCAGATTGAATAATGTACGACGGGTAACGATCTCGCGGCGGTGGTCAACAAAAGCAGCAAGAATTTCTTTAAGACTTAAGCAATGCGGCCGCCCATCCAGGAGCGCAACCATATTAATACCAAATACAGTTTGGAACTGAGTTTGCTTATACAGATTATTGAGTACAACTTCGGGTACTTCGCCGCGGCGTAATTCAATCACCAAACGCATACCATCTTTATCCGACTCGTCACGAATCGCTGAAATACCTTCAATTTTGCCGTCTTTAACCAGCTCGGCAATTTTCATTTGCAGGGTTGCCTTGTTGACTTGGTAAGGTAGTTCGGTTGTGATAATTGCTTGCCGACTGCTATCGCCAATGTCTTCAAAATGGCAACGGGCTCGCAGATAAATCTTGCCACGCCCTGTAGTGTAAGCACTGTATATGCCTGATGCACCATTAATAAAACCCGCCGTGGGGAAATCCGGGCCGGGTAGAAGCGCCATCAAGTCGTACACTGTGGCATCTGGATTGTCAATCAAATGCAAACAAGCATTTATTACTTCACCGAGATTATGCGGCGGGATATTAGTTGCCATTCCTACAGCAATTCCCGACGAGCCATTTATTAGGAGTGTCGGGACCTTAGTTGGTAAAACTTTTGGCTCAGACTCGGATTCATCATAGTTTGGGACGAAGTCGACGGTTTCCTTATCTAAATCCGCCAGCATTTCATGCGAAATTTTGGCCAGCCGCGCTTCTGTATAGCGCATAGCTGCCGGCGGATCGCCATCGACCGAACCAAAATTTCCTTGACCATCGATCAGCACATAGCGCATAGAAAACGGCTGAGCCATGCGCACCATGGTGTCATAAATAGCACTATCACCATGAGGATGATATTTACCCATGACATCACCGACGATACGTGCCGATTTTTTATAGGGTTTATTGAAGTCATTACCTGCTTCATTCATCGCATAAAGCACACGACGATGCACTGGCTTTAAACCATCTCTAACATCTGGAAGGGCTCGGCCAACGATAACGCTCATCGCATAATCGAGGTAAGACTGCTTCATCTCGTCTTCGAGATTGACCGGAATAATTTCTTTGGCGAAGTCTGACATTAGGCCTTAATTTAAAAGGTACCGATTAAAAAAGTGCTAAGGTAATTTACTGAATTGGAAAGCTATAAATTGTTTGATCTATTTACAATTCTAATTTTAGCGATGAGTATTTATAGGTTGCATTGTAGCAAATTATGATCGTTACGTCGAAGATCATGCCGTTAAATTATCAAGTCGTTTATACCGGCTGCAAACTGGTAAGGATTTGAGGGTTATCAAGTAGCACTTTACCCTGTAGAAAACCAAGATTATTATTTTTTAAGCGGCAAGTATAAGTAAATAAGGAATCTTTCAGACCGGATGACTTTTTGTATCCTACCAAGATCAGACCACCAGGATGATCCTGGGCAAATTTTGTTAGCGCAACACCATTATTTAGAGTTTGAAGAGGACTTACTAGACGCCCTGTAAATTGAAATTGCCCATGATACTTATTGCTAAATAACACCACATCATGATTTTTATTGAGCAACTCGGCAATTTTTTTTGCCGGTGGAGCAGTATCGTAATATTGCCCGTTAACACTAAAAAAACAGCTAGCCAATGATAACGCCGTTGTTATTGAGGCAATCGAGATCAAGCAAACAGATTCCTGAACTGCCTTCGCAGGAAGCCTAACAAGTAATATTGCGTTTAAACATACTACCACGCCCCACACTGGAGAAATGCCAGCTAACTCTGGCCACCAATGAATATATCCACTCAGTTTAGGCAGTAAAACCAATACCAACCCCAAGACACCCAGAACCACCCCATAAAACAGGCGAGGCTTACGCCAATCTTCCGTATTCACTTTATCAAAAGCCCAAGCCAGTACTAACGCCAATCCCGGTAATAATGGCAATAAGTAATGGATTCGCTTGCCACTAATTAAAGTAAACCCCAAAAATACCGGCAACATCCAGAATAGGCAAAAACGAAGTCCAAAATCCTGGGAATTTAGGGTGACAACACCGCTCCAGAATGGCTTCAACAACAACCAAGGCAACAACATAAGCGGCAATATCTGCAAATACCACCACCACGGCAATTTATGGGCGAACGAATCGACTATGCGGCCACTCGTCTGACCCAGAAATATCGCATCCCTATAAGCGTCACCACCCGCGTTTGCTGCCGGTATTGCCCAACTCAGCGCTATTCCGGCACCCATCAGTACAGCCATCCCAATGCTTTGATACCATTGCTTCCATCGGATTTGTAACAATTCCGGCTTCATCCACCAAGGTGTCAATAAGGCAACGGGTAGGACGTGTAATAAAATAACGGGGCCTTTAGTCAACACGCCGCCGCCAATCGCTACACCTAGCAACAACCAGTATTTGGCTACTAACCGATGGCGTACCATTTTTAATAGGCTATACATACCCACCAAAGCAAAAAAGGTAAGCATAATATCGAACATGGTCAACGTACTAAAAACCAACCAGATGAAAAAACCCAACAGTATAAACGGCGTTAGATCGGCAATCTGGTTACACTCAGGCCATAGTAACTTGGCTACCGAACGGGATACGTACAAAGTTGACAACGCAAATAATGGTGAAATTATTCGGGGTGTCCAGTCATTTACTCCAAAAATCCACCAACTTAGCTGTATTAGCCAAAACAGCAACGGGGGTTTATGGCTATAAGCCTCGCCATTAAGGTGCGGAACTAGAAAATCATTCCGTAACCACATTTCCCAGGCAACTGCCAAGTAACGAGTTTCATCGACGGGTATCAATGGGCGGATTGCCAAGCTTACCACCGTTAAAACCATCCACAAAAAAGCAGGCCAAAGCCAGTAGGGCATGAAACGTGACATTTTCAGTATTGGACGGGTTATTCGGGTTTAAAGGCTTTATTTTCGTAGATGACAAAATACAAATTACGAAAATAGATAAACAACCCAGTCGCTTGCCCTAGAATGAAAACCGGATCTTTCCGGTAAATTGCATAAGCCAACAGGGTCACCCCACCCGCAATACTGAAATACCAAAAAGCAACCGGAAAAACGCTTTTTTTCTCGCGTTCACTCTTAATCCATTGCACAATAAAACGCGCAGAAAACAATAATTGGCCCAAAAAGCCAATGCCTAACCAAACCGTTTCCTTATCCAAGCTCACATTACAACTCCTTAATTTCCGGTCGTTTAGCACGGCGCATTAACCATATAACTCCAATTAAATCGACTATACCAGCCCATAAGCGATCTAATGTGCCGTATTTCGATTGCCCCTGAACCCTCATTCGGTGGTTAACCGGCTCAGACACCACCTGACCACCCGCCCTAATCATCAAGGCAGGTAAAAACCGGTGCATATGATCGAAATAAGGTAAATCTAAAAATTTATCGCGAAAAAAAAGTTTTAAGCCACATCCGGTATCAATGGTGTTATCCCCCAACAGGGTGGAGCGAACAATATTGGCAATCTTGGATGAAAACAAGCGCCATGCCGAATCATACCGTTTAGCCCGCCAACCGATAACCATCCAGAGCCGGTTATTTGTAGCCTGCTGCCCGATGAGTAAATTATATAGTTGGGGAATATCCGCAGGATCGTTCTGGCCATCGCCATCAAGTGTCGCCACCACCGGAAAACGTGCTGCCTTTACCCCCGTGTGAATAGCAGTGCTTTGTCCACAGCTTTCCTTGTGCTGTATAACCCGTAATGCCCCATAAGTTGCCAAACTTTGGCTTAACACAATACTGGTTTTATCGGTGCTGCCATCGTTAACATAAATGATTTCATACTCTTGCACATGCTCCATGGCGGCAACAATTTCATCGGTAAGTGGAATAATATTTTCGGCTTCATTGTGGACGGGAATAACGATAGAAACTTGCACTCAGCCTCTCTGAATTATGTATTTATTCAAGCTAGGTTTTTAATTAGATATGCGCTAAATTATATCATTACTTATCGTGGCTCTAAACTTCTCGTAACTTTCAATATATTTTTTCAAGCTTGTCCAATAAGCTAATACTCCCCACTGATTACCTCGAATAATCCTTACAATAAGGTGTATCATTATTACCTAACAATAAAATAACAACATGACAACACACAAGGTAAGCCATGCAATTTACTCCAGAGCATTTAGAAGAACTTAACATCCTTATCCGTTTCAAACTTACCACCACCCAAGAGGGGATTAAGATCCATAAATCTGCCTCGCCCACTGTAATTGAAGCGAGCCATAGGCTTCATAAAAAAGGCTTAACTACCCTGGAAGATGGCGGCTATTTAACAACAATCGGTCATGAAGCCGCCGAGCAAGCTCATTTGTTATTAGGATTGCTTACACCGGCCGATTAATTCAATTTTGCTATTATGAAATTGGCTAAGTCGACACAGCTTACTCAATTAACTAAACCTTCAAACCAGAGTGGCCTTCTCATAAACCGGAATAGCTACTATAAGCTTTAACGACAGCCACAACGGCCAGCATCAAAAATAAAAGCCCACCGAGCTTGTGTAACAATTCCAGTGGAATCCGTTGCACAAGCTTTCGTCCGGCCACCACGCCTAACGCCGAAGTAAACCCTAATGCCACAGTTGCACCTAACCACACTCCATACGGGTTATTAGTGCTACTGAGCGCGACCACCGCAAGCTGGGTTTTATCGCCAAATTCAGCCATAGTAATCAGTAAGAATGTGGTAAAAAAAATACTGTGCCCAGATTTTTCCTTAATTTCCTCTTCTGATTCGTCGGCTTCAACCCTTAATGCTTGAATACCGAAGACAACAAATAAGAACGCCACCGCGAGCGCAATAACATACTCTGGAAACCAATGGGCAACTGCCGCACCAAATCCTACAGCCAGGGAATTAAGTAGGGCGAACGCCCCTAAAGCGCCTAAGAAAATCGGGAAAGGCCGATGTTTAGAAGCCAGAGCCATGCACACTAATTGGCTTTTATCCCCAATTTCCGCCGCAGTAATCAATGCGAAACTGGTAGCCCCAGAAGTTAATACAGTTTTTAAATCGCTGGCGGCAACTTTAGAAACGTATTCGCCAAAATGTTGTAAAAAATAGGCAACCTTGCTGCTTTCTACTGAATCCAGCAGATTCGCTAAGGATTCCAGGTAATGTTGCAAATGCTCCATGTCGAAAATCTTGGATTAGTAAATATCTAACCCAACATGTTATCAACTGCCATCATAATAATAAAACCAATCATCAGAGAGTAAGTGGCATATCTTGACCGACCTTTGGCATGGGTTTCCGGAATAATCTCCTCACTGATCACAAATAACATTGCCCCTGCTGCAAATCCCATGGCAATCGGCAAGACCGATTGGAAGGCAGTTACCATAGTAATCCCTAACAAACCACCCACCGGCTCAACCAATCCGGTCAAGGTGGCAATACCCACTGCCCGCCACCTGTCGTAGCCCAAGCTGACCAAAGGCAATGCAACAGCCAATCCTTCCGGAATATTCTGCAAAGCAATTGCAATCGCAAGAACTAAACCATTTTTCAATTCACCTGAGCCGAAACTCACACCAACTGACATGCCTTCAGGAAAATTGTGGATAGTAATGGCGATCACAAACAGCCAGATCTTTCTAAGAGAATTAACTTGGGTATCCAACGCCGCATCAAAGTGGACGTGCGGCAATTGATGGTCGGCATAATGCAAAAAAAATGCACCCAACAGCATCCCCACAGAAACTACGAAAATACCTTTTCCAGGCCAAAGGGCATTACCGAATTCAATCCCCGGGTTGAGCAGGGAAAAGGCTGTTGCCGCCAACATCACACCGGCTGCGGCACCCAGCAAACTACTGAATAAGTTATTTGATATATTTTTGAAGAAAAGCACGGGTAATGCCCCTACCCCAGTCGCTAAACCGGCCAGGATACTTGCGGCAAATCCAATAACAACAATTTTGCCGAATAGCGCATATAACAAGCCAAATATGACGATTTGGGATAACACAAATGATCCTGCTATCGTCGCCCATCGTTGTAAAAGCGGTAACGCCATGATTTTTATGTACTGTTGGCTACCAGTAATTTTGACAACTTGCCGTTCAGTAAATACTTGGAATTCGGCAAGATTTTTTGTTATGAATGTCATTAGAGTTTTCCGTCCACGCTTGTTTTTATATTTATCCGCAGTATTCACTGCTACCTTATTAATGTATCACTGATTGCCTATGATTGAGGTAATATCAACCGTGGGATCAATTCAGAGTAAAGTGCTCAAGTTAGGGGGTAGCGCATAAATTTGCAAGCCCTTGACTTGATTTAGGTCAACGAAAACGAAGCATCCTTCTAAAAAATAACGACATCACAAAATTTGCACGTCATGAAATATATTATAGCAATGGATCAAGGTACCAGTAGTTCCCGGTGCGTTCTCTATGACCATAAAACCCGTGTTGTCGGGATGACACAAGAGGAATTCGAGCAAATCTACCCTCAGCCTGGCTGGGTGGAACACGATGCCGAAGCCATTTGGCAGACACAGGCGGGGGTATTTAAGCGAATTTTACACGAACATAATCTTACCCCACAGGACATCGTAGGCATTGGCATCACTAACCAACGCGAGACCACCGTCGTCTGGAACCGCAAGACCGGCAAACCTATTTACAATGCCATCGTATGGCAAGACCGGCGCACCGCCGATGAATGTGCTAGGTTAAAACAAGCAGGTTACGAACCCCTAATCCAGGAAAAAACCGGTTTGGTGCTAGATGCTTATTTTTCGGCTACTAAAATCAGTTGGTTGCTCGATAATGTTGATGGTGCACGCGAACAGGCTGAACGCGGTGAACTAGCTTTCGGCACCATCGATACCTGGCTGGCCTGGAAGTTAACTAATGGCGTATTACATATCACCGATGTTTCCAATGCCTCACGCACCCTATTGTATAACATCAAGGAAATGTGCTGGGACGATAGCTTACTTGAATTGTTTAACATCCCTGTTAACTTGCTTCCCAGCGTTAAATCAACCAGCGAGGTCTATGGCGTAACCCGAAATACTGAGATTGGCAATGATATACCGATTGCCGCCCTGGTCGGCGACCAGCAAGCTGCATTATTTGGACAATTGTGCCACCAATCTGGGTTGGCAAAATGCACCTATGGCACTGGATGTTTTTTGATGATGAACACGGGAGCAAGAATAACCGCTTCAAAGCATCGCTTACTAACAACCATAGCTTGGCAACTGGGCAACGAAGTCACTTATGCGCTGGAAGGCAGTGTGTTTATGGGTGGCGCAGTAATGCAATGGCTGCGCGATGGCCTGTTGGTCTTCAAAGAAGCTTCCGAATCGGAAACTTTGGCAAATTCTGTCAATGATAACGGCGGCGTTTATTTTGTGCCGGCACTAACAGGACTGGGTGCTCCGCATTGGGATTCAACTGCGCGTGGCGCGATTTTCGGCATTACCCGTGGCACGACGCAAGCCCATCTGACCCGTGCGGCATTGGAAAGTATCGCCTTCCAGGTCGATGAGCTATTACACGCCTTTAGTGAAGACAGCGGCACGACCATTGCAGAATTACGCATAGATGGCGGCGCTGCAAAAAATAACCTCATGGTGCAATTTCAGGCCAATATTTCCCGACTTAACATCATCCGACCGGATAATCTGGAAACCACAGCACTTGGTGCTGCTTACCTAGCAGGGCTTGCTGTCGGCTTCTGGACAATGGATAACTTAACCCAATCTCAAGTTATCGAACACAAATTTATACCGCAATTACCCACTGATGATGTCAATCAGCTCAAGTATTATTGGCAAAAGGCGGTTATCAGAGCAAAAGATTGGCTTCAGTAAGCTGAAAATGAGAAACAATAATTTGCCCCAGCAAGCTAGGTTTTTTGGGGGGCGCATGTCATTTGATTCAGTGTACTAAAAGTTTTTCATGTAGATTATTTACTAATAATCCACCATTAAAATAACAAAAATTACTGATCAAACTCTAAATTTTCAGTTTACGCTGATGGAACGCCTGAGCAGCGGGCTGATGGGTAATCGTCATAATACCTGTGCGGGGCAATTCTTTACCCAACAACTTTAGCATTTGTGCTTCGTCATTTGGTGCCAAGGAGTCTAAGGCTTCCTGAATGAAAACCCATTGCGGCCGATGCAGTAAAACGCGAACTAACCCCAAGTATTGCTGCTGTTCGTTGGAGAGCAGTTGCTCCCAAGAATCGACCCGATTCAGTTGCTTAACCAACTCTTTTTGACCGACCTGTATTAGCAGTTTTTCAACAACAGATTGCTCGAATGAAGTTTGGGATTTTGGATAACAAATGGCCGCTAACAATGACTCAACCGGAAGGTAAGGCTTGGGTGGCATAAAAAATAGAGTGTCATTCTCTGGAATTTCAATGGTTCCAGTTCCCCACGGCCATAAGCCGGCAATGGCTTTAAATAGCTTTGCCCCGGCGTTAGTTTGATCTGAAATCAGCACATGTTCACCTGTTTTAATTTCATCATTAATGGTTAATGAAAGACTTTCTCCTTCTAAGCTAGCTATACTCACATTATTTAGCTTCAATACTGAAACACCTGCTTTTTTAACAACAATCTGATGAGAATTAAGCTTAGAGATGTCTTGCTCCAAATGGTCAAGGGCATTAACCAAGCCCAAAACCCGTTCAACCGATGTTCGCCATTTGGCAATTTGCGCCATATTATCGACCGGCCAAGATAAAGCGGAAACCATATGCTGAAAAGCCTGAACAGATTGCATCAACATTCCCAATGAAATTGCGCCCGCAATATATCGGGGTGAAGCGACTAAAATTGGCAACGCCATGGATGTGATTGAGTAACCTGAGGTAAATATCTGGATTTGTTTCCACGCGGCTGTTTGTTGGGCATAAGTCGCAATAATCGCTTGAAATGAATCCAGCAGGCGTTCCTTTTCCTTCGTTTCCCCACGGATTAAAGCGATGGCTTGCGAGTTGCCTTGGGTATCGATGAGATCATGCCTAAAATCAGCTTCTTTAGTTTGCCGGGCATGCGTTGCCACTGTCATTGATTTGCCCATCCACCAACCTAAAATGGAGGCACAAACCGAGTAACTGATCGAAATCCAAACCAAATAACCCATCACTGGAATTGATACAAAACCGAAATCAAACACCACTTTTCCTGATAAGTCCCATAGAATTTTGGTGAAGCTGCCTAACATTAACAAGCTATAAAACAATGAATTGCTTAATGCGATGGCTTCTTCAGTTGCAATGCGAATGTCTTCCGCGATACGGCCATCCGGATTATCATGATCATTTTGAGACATAAATGAAATCTGATAATGCCGTCCTTTATGCATCCATTTGGTAATAACTTTTTCGGTCAGCCATGAGCGCCAACCAATTAGTAAACGTCGTTTAACGATTAAGTGGGCTGTCGTAATCGTTATACTGGCAGCGAAAATAAGTATTAAATACCCTATCTGAGCTTTTACGCCTGCCAACGACCGTTGTTCAAGCGCATCAAAAAGAGCCGCATTCCACTTTGTAATAAAAACAGCCAGTCCAATTTGCATGAGCGTTAAGGCAATAAGCAAGACAGTTTCTAGCCGAATGACAAGCTTATTTTCAGAATTCCAAAAAGGCCCAGCCAACTTCATAAACTGGAAAAAAAAACTGCCGTTATCTTTCATTGAACATTACCCCTTAATAACTAGCATTAATGCTAGCTCACACAGATTGCTACCTACTTAATTATTTGTATTTGATCAATAATAGCTTATCGATTTTCGGTTTGTTAGGATCAAATAACGATATAGCTCACTAAAAACTTTGGGAGCTATTATTCCTCAATAATCTGCTGGTTTCTTTCGATTGATTCAATTCTTGACAGCTATGCCATTAGAAACGGGCCTGAGTTAATCAAGTTTGTGCCCAATGAATTAGCTATGTAAATATGTGTGGAAAATCGTTGTAGTCACCTGACTATCTTATAATTTTAATTTATCTCCCTTTTGAGTTCATTAAACCCACTAGCTAGGGAAATATATTCGCTCAGGTTAATAAAAAATTATCAGCTAGGTATACATACGCATGTACAAAATTATTATTTGGAGTATCTTCATGCTCAAAGAAAATATGGTTGGATACAAGCCTTAAATACCGTTAGTAGTGATAGACCTATCAAATAATTGAAAAAGTAATTTTTCATCTTAAATTTATGGACTAATTCACAGAACTTACATTAAATTTGAGGTATAAGATAATTGACTTCTTTTTTATTTGTGAGTATATGTAAATCAAAGAATGTTGCTTTTATGAGATCGTATTTTTTTAAAGTTACTGGGGTTTAAAACTAACCGTTAAACATAAAGGAAGGTGTGGTTATGACTAGTCTTTTTTTTATAAGATTCATCAAAACTTTTTTGGTCGCTACCCCGTTTTTAACGATGACTTTGATGGTGCTCGCTTTGTGGGGTGTCGGCGGTAAAACGACTTACACTGACTTAAACCCAATCAAGCAACAAATAGAAATTAGTGAGGGCGAAGCTAAAAACTATTTAGTTAAAGGGGTAAAGAGTAACGAGCAGCCTTCTGCGGAGCTGGAAAAACAAGAAATTGTAATAGAAGAAAATACCACGACAAAAAAGAACCCAATTCCCAAAAAAATAGTATGGGGGCTTATAGTCTAAGCAATCTAACTTCGTAGACATATATTTTATCAACGTAGGATATAACCCTATGGCAATACCTGATTAAAGGTACACTGTGTCTCTCCGAAACTTAAAGCAATTGATTAATTGACATAGCATTTACGGCGTACTGGAAAATGATTATTTTAGCGAATACTTTTTTTCGATAGTAGCTAATCATTCTCGTTTAAATATTTATAACAATAATCACTTTTATGCCATCTGGATAATGCCCGCTGTCATAATTCCTACAAGTACCAATTTGGTACGTAATTTATACCGTGCTTCTTCGTTACCATACCGATGATTTAAAGAAAGCAGTAAAATTGTCAGCAAGAACGTGTATCCAGGCACTGTAGTTTCCATAGCCGATGCCAAAGAAGGCGAACCCAAATCGATTGCACGTTGGCTCAAATATAAGGCAATCACATTAGCCAGCTCTATGCCTAGGAAAAGTGGTGCCAAAGGTTTTATTTTAGGCAAGTTATTACTGAATGCCTTGCGGACACCCGGTACTAGCAAAAGAGGCAATACGCCGCTTAACACAACACCCATAATAATAAACATAAAGCTAATAAGGAATGTACTGTGCACGAATACATACTTTTCTATCAATATGGCAGAGACTTGACCTGTGGATGCCATCAGCATCAATATGATTGATTCCCAATTACCATGCCGAGAAACATCGATAAGACAAAAGCAAATAGAGGCTATTACCAATACCCCAATCGTAATGTAATGCCAAGGTTGCAACACATCACCCATCAGAAAGTAACTCGCTAATGGCAATAAAGTGGGCGTAAAATTGCCATATGCTGCAACAATACCGGCTTCTGTTTTTTCCAGCGCCTGAAAATAAAACCATTGGCCTAGCTGGATCAGCCCACCAGCAAGTAAGGCTAATGCAATAATATGCCACTCAGGCAATTGCCAGTTCATATAAGGTAAAAAGAACAAGGCTATCAGCGATAACATTCCTGTAGATAAAGAGCTTGTAATCACCCCCATCCAAGGCCTATCAAATACATTGCCAACACAATGACTGTCAAGAATATGCACTAACGCCCAAAAAGGGGGGCCAAGTAGTGCGTAAAAAAGCCACATAAAAACTCCTCATATCTAAAAGGGTGAGTACGGAATAGTTTTATTCCCATAACTTAACCCATTAACTTTCAGCAAAATAAATAAACTTACTAGAGTGAAAGACATCAACGCCTAAAACCCGAATATTGAACTTGTTCAAAATAAAAGCGTAGACCAGATCACAAGAATTTCGGAGATTATGTAAATATTGCGTAAGATTTCACAAATCTGGAAACGCTCCTAACTATAACGCTTTACAAAATAAAAAAATATGCATGTATGTTAATTAGTTAGCGCTTGAACAACCGGTTGAATCAAATTATTCCGTAATAACTTGCAACCTCTTGCGGACGATTTACGCTGTAGATTATTCATGGCATCTAAAATAATTTCCAGTTTTGTAACAAATAGTTTCTATACAGCATAAACTTTGCCCATTATCTCCTTGGAATTTGAGCTATATTTGATGAGACTAATAAAACCGTGAAGTTATGAATTTCCTAACATTTACATACCTACTAAGCCTGCTTTTCCTGCTCCACCATCCGATGGCTTCAGCCCAGGATGATCTACCTGAACCCAAAGCTTTATCTAAAAACGGTGACGAGTTGATCTTCCAAGACATACCTTCCGTTTATACCGCTTCCAAATATGAGCAAAAAGTTTCTAAAGCACCGGCCTCTATTAGTATCGTGACTGCAGATGAAATAAAGAAATGGGGTTACCGGAACTTTGGCGACATCATGGCAAGTCTTAAGGGATTCTATAGTACCAATGACCGTAACTACGGTTACGTGGGTGCCCGTGGCTTCGGCCTGCCTTCCGACTACAACACTCGCATGTTACTACTGATAGACGGACATCGTTACAACGACAATATTTTTGAGTCTTTCTACACCGATGAAGGCTTTCCCGTTGACGTAGACATGATTGAACGCGTGGAAGTTGTTCGTGGCCCTAGCTCATCTTTGTACGGAACCAACGCTTTTTTTGGCGTTATTAATGTCATCACCAAACGTGGACGAGATCAGGAAGGTGCTAATATCAAAACGTCATATGGCACTTTCAACAGCACTAAAACAAGCATAAGTGCGGGTAAGCGTTTTGGAAATGGTATTGAAGCATTCCTCAGCGGCAGCTTTTATGACAGCGATGGAGACAACCACTTTTTTTCCAAGGAGTTTGTTGACCCGTCAACAAATAACAACTTCCCAACGAATGGCGGTTTTTACGACAACAACGATGATGAACAGGCAAAAAGGCTACTTGGCAAATTGTCTTATGGCGACTTTACCCTAGAAGGATTATTTGTCACACGCGAAAAAAAGTTACCTACCGCCTCCTTCGGTACGTTATTCAACGACCCTAACGCCAAAACCGTCGATCAAGCCCATTTTATTGAACTTAAGTACGACCATACCTTCGAGAACCAGTTGAACGTACAATCACGTCTTTCCTACAATCATTACCGCTATACCGGTAATTATCCATTTTTTGATAGTCTAAAAACCTTAAAAAAGCTTGATGCTAATGACTTTGTCCGTGGACAGTGGTGGCGTGGCAGCCTAGAGGCTACCAAAATATTTTGGAATGACCACAAAATAACTTTTGGTGGTGAATTTCAACATGATTTTGACCAATTCCAAAGTAACTATAACCTCCTTGGAAATACCGTTATAGACTTAAACACATCAGACGAAGACACCTACCGATGGGCATTGTTTGCGCAAGATGAATTTAGCATTACCGACAACCTGACGTTAAATGCAGGTCTGCGTTACGATTATTTTAGTAGTTTTGGTGGCGACACGATTAACCCGCGTTTGGGACTGATCTATAACCCTTGGAAATCAACTACCTTTAAACTTCTTTATGGCACCGCTTTTAGGGCACCCAGCCAATTTGAAATCCATTCCCTTCTCGCAGGTGTAACAAAAAACGAAAATTTGCAGCCTGAACAACTCGAAACTTCAGAGTTCATAATCGAACATTATTTCAATGAACACCTGCGGGGAGAATTCAACTTCTTCCATACCGAAGTCAAAAAAATAATCGCCCAAGCACTAGCACCGGAACCAAATCCCAAAGATCTAACTTCCAATCAAAATGTCGATAATGTCCGCTCCAATGGCATTGAATTGCAACTTGAAGATACTTGGAGCAATGGTTTCCAAGCTCGAATCAGTTACTCCTGGCAGGACACCGAATATGTAAGCAAAGATATGCGCTTGCCCAATTCACCAGAACATATGGTTAAGATTAACTTAATCGCACCGCTTTGGCAGGACATTGTCTTTCTTGGCTTTGAGACCCGCTACATGAGTGGTAGAAAAAGAATAGCTCCATTATCTCTAGCAGGTGACCAGGTTGGTGATAATTTGATCAGCAACCTGACTATGTTTACCAGAGACTGGGTAAAAGGACTAGAGTTATCGGCAGGAGCTTACAACTTATTTGACGAACGCTATTTCGATCCGGGATCAACAGACCATACGCAAATTGGTATACAGCAGGACGGGTTAACATTTAGGGTTAAGGCAAGTTATGATTACTAATGAATTACTTCTGCCACAACTAGCAACCAACACAATTTAATCAACCAAGCGACGATAAAGTGATATCTACAATTCACTCGAGCTTTTCTTATGCAGCAAGCATTTGCACTAATTTCCGAGCTGATGTGCAAAATTTACTCTGCGCTTTGCTAAATAAATTAATGCCTAATTTGCTTATAGTTCTTAGCTTATCGACATGTAAACTATTGATTATTATGTTACTGCTCTTTTGTATCAATTCAAGCCCTGTACTCGCTGGCAAAACGAACCCTATTTTGGTCATATCCAACTCGAATGAAGAACCTTATCTAAAAGCGGTAATTGGATTTAAAGCGCTGTTCTCGGGGCAAGCCAATATTAGTTTTACTGAACTGACGTTGGCAGAAGCCCAATTATTAAGTGAGGAGGAAATTGAACGCATAAAACCTGAATTGATCTATGCGCTAGGTACTGCGACAACAAAATGGGCCATTCAAAAGACACCCAGCATCCCTATTGTTGCCACCCTAATGGTGAATGATGATTTGTTCAGGCAAGCGAATAATATAACCGGCGTAAGCCTCAGTTATTCGCTAAAAACCCAATTTCAATGGTTAAAAAAATTTTTTCCTCTGAAAAAATCGGTCGCTATCCTATTTAATCCAATTGAAAATACAGCTACCATCAAAGAAGCCAAAGAAATTAGCCAACAAACGGGGTTTAATATGGCGGCTATACCGGTTGAATCAGCAAAAGACCTACCTTTCGCTTTAGATCAAATTGCTAACAATGTCGAACTACTGTTTGCCATTCATGATGAAACGGTAATGACTATCAATACTATAAAAGAGGTATTGTTGACTTCATTTAGAAATAAAGTGCCTTTGATTGGCCTGTCAGATAACTGGGTCAAATCGGGCGCTTTTTACGCGCTTTCCTGGGATTATAATGATCTGGGTAAGCAATGTGCCGCACAAGCTCAAAAACTATTATCAGGCTCACCAGTGGGAGCTGTTCTGCCTGAACATCCGCGCAAGGTAACATATAGCATTAACGCTAAGATAGCTGAACAAATGAATATGGAAGTCCCTGAGGACCTCCTGAATAACGCTAAAATAGTGTTCAATTAGGTATGCAAATGTGGCGCTAAGCTTTTAATTACCTGACTATCCTACGATTTCAAAACTAACCAAGCACGCGCTTTTACAAATTACGGAAAAACTTCGCCTAGTGCCAAAAGCAAAAAGTAAAATTGCTAAGCCTTATAAAGTTATGAGGACTACTCGATTTCCCGCCTCACAGCATAGCTATCTCTATTTTTAACCGCAATTTTAAGCCCTAAATTTTCCTGGATTACTTTTCTGATGGAAGGTAGTTTAGTAAAAACACCTTTCCAACCACCAGATATCAAGCAAGTAATTATGATCATTACTACAGGAGCTGATAAGCCCCTCGGCGTTGCGAGATACCTGGGTTGCCAATGTGGTGTATATTTTGCTTTATACTCATGCAGGCCTTTAAAATTGTAAAATTGATCGCCTGTAAGGAATAAGGTTGCGCCAATTTTGTGCCACAATGGCGCTAGCGGAAACTGCTCCAAGCCTGCAAGAGGTGCTAACCCCATTGAAAACCATTGATAATTTTCAGCTTTACCCCATAACATCAACTCTGCAAATAGATAATCCATGATGCCTTTTTGCACATTCGGATCATACCGCATCAAGTCGATAGACAGTTCTTCCTTATTCGCAGTATGCCAAAGATTAGCAAATGCCCTGATGGTACCTGTTTCATCTTTTATCACTGCAACATCGGTATAGCGTAAATAATCTTCATCAAAAAAACCTAATGAGAAGCCTTTTTCACTCACTTGTTTGTTGGACATCCAGGCATCTGAAATTCGTCGTAAATAAGGCATAGCCTGATCGAGAGCTTGCCCAGTTAGGATCTCAAATTGGTAACCCGTTTTTATAAATTTGTTTCGACGATTCCGTTGCGCATCAAGCTGCTTGCCTTGAAGCGTGAAAGCAGGCAAGCTTATCTTGGCTTCTTCACCAAGCTTGTAAAGCGATAATCCCAAATCAAGATAATACGGCAACATGTCAGCACTAACCTTATAGAACACGGCTTTCGCACCATGACGGTCGGCCTGTTCTTGAAATTGCCTGAGCGTATTTTTAAGCTCAGACGGTTCTCCAATAGGGTCACTTAGTGCAATCCAAAATTTGGGTGTCACCTCAAACATAATGAAAGCATTACGTGCTTGGTTCCAAAACAAATATTTATCACCCAATAGCGCTAAATAGCCTTGGGTGTGGTGACTCTTTACAATAATTTTTTGCGCTTCTGCCAGCTCACTTGCTGAAGGTTTTTGCAAAAACTTTGGTGACGCGACACTTAGCAATCGCCATAAACCATAACAAACCGGAGCAATAACGATTAAAGTGAATAGCCAAATTGTACTGAGTGTGCCACCATTAAAAAACACTTCACTCAACTGGTCACTGCCTTTGCTATCATTATACGCAAAATGGCTTAGCCAAATAGAACCAAACAGTATCGTGCTGCTGGTAGCTAACCAATACTTTGAATGTGAAATCTGAAGTAGTGAAGAAGGACGGCGAAACCGTCTGCGTGTTGGTAGCATTAGCATGAATATCATCGAGAGCAATAATGCTTCCCGCCAATTAGACCCATTAAGTATGGCGACAAGACCTGCCCATCCCAGCAAAAATAAATTGCTATACCAGGCGGCATCTATTTTTAGGCGAATTCCGCGCGCTAAAAATAATAACAACAACCCGAAAAGGCTACTTGCCAGGGGTGAAATTCCGTTTACGGGCAATGGTATAAAGTTCCTGAGTAAGCCAAATGATTGTGGATTGTTAAAGAAACCACTTACCAACAAAATACTTCCTGCACAGGCTAGATAATAAGCATATAGCCTAGGGAAAATAGCAGTAAATAACCGTGACAGATTGCTATCCTTTTTATCTGAAGGCGGGGATCGGTTAAATAGTTCATAACCGAACAAACCAGCGCCAGCTAAGACCAGCGGGATAATAAAGTAAATAACGCGAAACAACATTAATGCGCCAATCAAAATAACATGCTGGTCTGAGCCTTCTATGTCGGTCATCAGCCACAAAAAAGCACCTTCAAACACGCCGATACCGCCAGGTACTTGGCTGATGACACCAGCCACCTGTGCCACCACAAAAACCATTACAAAGCCGCTAAAACTGATATCTACCTTACCTAACAGCAATACCCAAAGTACGATTGACGACAAGACAATATCGATACTCGAAACCACAGTTTGCCAAAAGGTCATCCTTAGTGAAGGCAAATATAATTCGAAACCTTTTACTATAAGCGGTTTGCGCCAACGCCAAACTGCCCCCCAATAAGCCAAAAGCGTTGTCCCACAAATCACGCTAACCCAATAAATAGCTTGCGGTTCTTGTGCTGTATTTGCTGAGTAATAAGGCAATAATAGACTGCCAACAAAACCTAAACTGAACGCGCCCAATAGATAAGTGATCGCTAAAAATATCGATATTTTTAAAATATCCCAGCCTGGAACACCCCATTTAGAATAAAACCGGTATCGGATCGAGCCACCAGCAGCCCACGCATGACCTGTATTATTACTAATGGAATAACTTAACAGTGCCGCTGCAATTACTTTGGGTAACGGAATTTTGGTATGACCAGTGAAATATAACGCCAATCCGTCGTATGCGGCCAATATCAAGTAATTAAGGAAAGTTAATAGCAAGGCAACCAACACTATCCATAGAGGTGTTTCTTGCAGTGTTGCTAGGATGTTATCCAGCTCTTGGCCTTTCAATTGGTTTTGGACAATGACCAGCGCACAAACAAACACGATAGCGGGTAGAAAATGCACAAATTTTTGAAAAAATTTATTAAGCGCCTGGTTATTCATAGTCATTGTTCACTAAAGCAATTCGATAAAAATTAGTTAATCCCATGTTGCCGATAGTTATCCAAAATAAGCCGCGCTAATTTTGGATAATCTTGGTCAAAATGATGTCCGCCTGGTAACTCCAGGACTTTCGCTGCGCTCCCTTCCAAGCTTGAGCAAGCAGTCCCTGTTTTGGCTTTTTCCTCTTTGCCGTAAATGCATAAAATCTTATTTTTCGGAATCTGATCAAGTTCTGGGGTCAAAGGCATCTCACGTGTGGTTTGCCCCAGCCATCCAGCAACGTGAACTTCAAAATCAGCATGATTACCTAATGCCAAAAACATCAATAAATCAATACTCGCCTTGTCCGCTTCTGTTAATCGGTTATAAATCACTGGCAAAATATCAGCCCCAAAAGAAAACCCAGCAAGGACAAACGATTTAACACCCCACTTTGTCCGGTAATACCGCATTGTTGCAACCAGATCGGATGCCACTTGTTCTGGTGTTTTTCGTTCCCAAAAATAACGTAAGACATCCACACCCAAAACAGAAGAGCCTAATGCTGCCATTTGTTCGGCTACGCTTCTATCAAGGTCGCGCCAACCACCATCGCCAGAGTAAAACAGGGTGACAGTGTCGCTAACTTTAGTTGCGGGTATTTCAATAATCGGCATAGGTGGCAAATCCTTGCCCTGCCCTGTGATTGTATTCAACTCGTTAAACAATAAAGTGTCTAACGGCGTGTTGTAAGCAGCAATATAGGTATCGGCATGGCCTGCATTTTCTTTAATAAAAATTGCTGTTTCACCTTTAGGTTTGTCTGTCCAAACTGACCGCCAATTCGTTTTAACGTCTGGTGCAAAAACTAGATTGTGCTTTTGTCCATTGTGCTGAGTTTTGAACGGAGGGCACAAATTTAAATCAGCCGGTAAATCAACTGAAAAACCGATAGATAGATTGGTGGCTTTATTTTCAGATTCAAATTGCGCATTCAAAAACGGAATCAACGCACCCTCCGCAATTCCACTAACAACCAAGCGATTTTCCGAAGGTGACGGCAATTCTTTTATTAACGTACTTATAGAGCTAGAAATCTTGCTTACACTAAGACATTGTGTGGTTTCATCACTAATGCCTTTATGAACGCTGATAAACTTAGCAGAATCAACAATAGCGGCTATAACACCAGTTAATGCTAACTTTCCAGCTAAGTCGTCAGGAGGGAGCTTCTTGGTATCAACAAATGCCAAGGTTAAGCCTTGCGCCCCCCAAATTGGTTGGGCAATGGTAATGCCCCCAAAATTTTCAGTATGAATCGAGCTATGTACGATAAAGGGCGTTTTCGGCCAAGCTAAAAAAATGCCAAGCACTGCCACACAGAGTAAAAGCCACACAAAGAGATATTTTTTTAATTTCATTAAGTAATATGTAATTAAATAATCCAGAACTATCCCTATCAGTATCTACTTGTCTCCGAAATCAATAGCAATCAGCAATGATAAACATTGGTTATTTCCATAAATTTAAGGCAAAAATTAGATAAGGTGCTAGCTATGTGTATTTGTATGTAACACTAGCTGAGAGTCTTATAAATTAAAGTTAGCAGAGCAACTGCAAAAAATCTTTGAAGTAGTTCAAAGAAAAGGGTTCTGAGCAAATTTAGCTCTGCTGATATTTGTTGTCGTTAGCCATTATCTTCTTAATTGGTACTAGCGCCGTCAATACATTGAGACTATGAAAGGCTTTGACATAAATTAAACCTGTCCTACCCTGTTTGGGGTGACTTTCCCCTGTCGCCGAGGAAGTTTTATTCAGCTTATTGAACGTGGGCTGTTTAGCGGATATTTATTCGATGGCAATACTTCTAAATTAAACGTTTTTGCTGGAGCTGAGCATAGTTTATTCCGCTTTAGAATAACCATACTCAGCTTATGACATGGGGTTAATAGTAAGTATCAACTTGAATATTCTAAAACTCTAGCCATTCGTCATTATTTTGTTGGAGTGGTTTTGCTAAAGTGGCCGAAGGACGAGGCAAAGGCCTAGCATGGTTAACAACTTGACTTGTAGGACGGTGTGGAGCAGAAATACGTTTGTCGGAATCCAGCCGAAAATTGGCAACGGTTTCGCTCAATGTTTCAGCTTGCTCTTCCAGTGATTCGGCAGCTGCCGCAGCTTGTTCCACCAGTGCCGCATTTTGCTGGGTCACTTCATCCATCTGGGTAACGGCCTGGTTTACCTGATCAATACCCGAACTTTGCTCCGCCGATGCGGCGGCAATTTCAGACATAATGTCGGCGACGCGTTTTACCGATACGACGATTTCATCCATTGTTTTTCCGGCTTCGCCAACTAACTTGCTACCATCTTCAACCTTTTCGACCGAATCGCCGATAAGCCCTTTGATTTCTTTGGCGGCTGCTGCAGAACGCTGCGCCAAATTGCGTACTTCGCTGGCGACTACGGCAAAGCCACGACCCTGCTCACCAGCGCGCGCTGCTTCTACTGCGGCGTTAAGCGCGAGGATGTTAGTTTGCAGGGCGATTCCGTCAATCACACTAATAATGTCGACAATCTTGCGGGCGCTATCATTGATAGCTGTCATGGTATTGACAACTTGTTGAACCACGCTGCCGCCTTTAGCCGCAACATCCGATGCAGTTAAAGCCATTTGGTTAGCTTGCTTGGCATTGTCGGCATTCTGTTTTACTGTGGATGCCAGTTCTTCCATGCTGGACGCGGTTTCTTCCAGGCTGGCGGCCTGTTGTTCGGTGCGATGCGATAGGTCGGCATTACCGGCAGAAATTTCCTTGGCTGCTGTACTGATTGAATCGACCGCCGATTTAACCGTGATAATGGGTGTAACAATAGTTTCCAACGTAGCATTGATGCCTTCGACGATCTTACGGAAATCACCGTGGTGTTTACTGGCATCGGCACGGGTCTGTATATTTCCATCCAGGGCGGCTTCGGACAGCATACTGGTATCGGCGATTAGCGCCTTCAAATTGTTTCGTACTTGTTCAATAATGTCATTTACTGAAGCCTTTTTACCCGGGAAACGTTCTAGAACGGCATCGAAGTTCCCTTCGCCGAAAGCCTGTACGCAAGCCATGGCTTTATCGTTGTCATGGATGTTGCCCGTCACCATGTTGTTGACGCCTTGCGCCATGGCTTGGTAAAAACCTCGAAACCTTGAATCATCAATTAATGCATCAACGTCACCTTTAGTTTGCTCGTTAGTTACATACTGTAAGCTATCGACGAAGCCTTTTAAGATATTCGTTGTGCGGTTCATGCTTTTTTTATAGGCTTCATAATCGCCTTTATACTCATCGTTAATCCGGTCGGGCAGGACACCCTCGGCAATACTTTGGAGATACTCGCCAACCATATTAAACGGCCCGGTAATGGCATCTAGCATCTGGTTGATTTTTTCAGAAATGTCATAGGTAAAGCCGTTTTTACCGTCTAATACGATGCGTTTCGAGAGCTCACCATTAATGGCTGCGTCAACCAAGGCATTTACATCATTCTGTGCCGCCACCTCATCAGTGCGGTCAGCCCATTCAACAACCGAACCCAATCGATGGCCTTGTCCGTTCATAATTGGGTTGGCGATCAAGCGGAAAGTACGCACACCAACCTGGATTTGGGCGCGGTGAGTACTGTTAAAACTGGCTAGCATGCCTTTTTGGTGCGCCGGATTCTTATGGAACTGGTCTATGTTAGATCCCAATAACTGGGATGCGTTGAAGTTAGGCAATACTTTCTTTACATCGCTTTCAGCGTTGATAAGCATATCCGCCACCGACTTGTTCATGTAAATGATATTTCGTTCGTTATCGGCAATCATCACATTAGTAGTGACATTATCCAACGCCGCTTTTACCCGCTGGTTATCGTCTGCCGTTTGCCTGGCTTCGCTTAACATATCGAGTGTGGCATTGAGGTTAGCCTTAAGGGCACTGAAATCACCGGGAAAGTCATCGGTAATCTTATGTGGAATTTCGCCTTGGGCGATACGTTCAAGGTAACTATTGGTCAACTCAAGGGATGCTCTGAGGTTAAAATTGGCATCGGTCTCACGCCTTCCCTCAGAGTTACGCCGCTCCTGTTTGACCAGATTGTTTTGTAAGGCTTGCATAAGTCGCGCAACAATATCTGAGCCCGAGGTATCGATTGGCCCCGTAAAATCACCAGTCGCCATTTTACCGAGGATAGTTACCGCCTCTTCAATTCGGGCATCATTCAACTTATTGTTACCAAAAAAAACCATGGATATATCCTTACTTTTCAACAGCATTCTAAGAATTAGGCATCTACCTTTGAACTGAATTTCCGGCGCTTATAAAATACAATCAAACGTATTGAGATCGGAAAAACGGACAGCAATGGAAGCCTGAAAAAATAAATCCTCAGTTATATTGGCTTCTAGTCATCAACTGAAACTAATAAGCGAGGATATTGCTGTTAAGTAAAGCTAAGGTTGTTGGTAAATTCTATGAGTGCAAGCACGTACACCTGTGACTTGCATCAACGTTTTTGAAGGATAACTTATCGATTGTAGTAAAATCGGCAACAAGAGAGGAACAACAAAATTCGAGAAAAAATTGCCCAGGATATATCGTGTCCACTCAACAAACGTCTTTAATTTAAGATATCATCAGGTTTTATTTGAAAATAACTTATGCCCTTCGCATAACCGCGCTAACTCCAGAAAATTAACAGTACCGGTTTTGCGTAATATGCGAATCCGATGCGTTTCAACTGTACGGTAACTAATACCTAACCTCTGAGCTATTTCTTTATTAGAAATACCCGCTATTGCTAACGGTAATATCTCTTTTTCACGGAAAGTAAGGCGACTTATAAGATATCGAAAACTTTTCTCGTCTTTCGTTTTTTCCGAAACATCGAGTCCCTGCGCTAACACTTCCTGGATACGGTCAACCAGCAATTTACTTGGCACGGGCTTCGTTAAAAAATCGACAGCACCCGCTTTTATTGCACTGACTGTCATGGGTATGTCGCCATAGGCACTAAGAAATATGATAGGTAACGCTATGTTGCGCCGATTGAGTTCGGCTTGTAGCTCATGACCATTTAGACCCGGCAAGTTAACGTCCAGCAGTAAGCAACCGGAGTTTTCAGGACTAACACATTGAAGATAATCTTCCGCACTTTCAAACGCATGGCAGGTAAAGCCAGCATTTTCGATAACCAGACTAAGACCTTTACGTACCGCATCATCATCATCTACGATATAAACACAGGGCTGAGCGTTCATAATGCCACTGGTAATGTAAAGTGAATACTCATACCCATATCGACGTTTGGCTCGGCCCACATTTTTCCGCCGTGCGCTTCAATCAGGGCACGGCTTATAGCAAGCCCCATGCCTAAGCCTGTGGGTTTCGTACTATAAAAAGGTTGAAATATTTTATTCAACATATTTGCATCAGATACCCCTATGCCGGCATCGGATACCGTAATTTGTACCATTGATAGGTTACTAGGATAAAGTCGGGTATAAATCGTTAACTTTCCTGTTGAGTTTTTGTTTTCCTGCATGGCATCCCAGCTATTTTCAATAAGTATAATTAGTATTTTTTGGATGTGAAGGCTATTGGCTAATACATTAGGCAAACTATGTGTAAGTTTTGGCTCGAAGACAAATGAAATTAAATTATTATTTTTAATTACGTATTCGTAAGCAAAATCAACCATTTTATTAATATCGACGGGCTCGCTAAGGAACTCACCTTTCTGCAATAAAACCATTAACTGACGTATCACTTCACCAGCACGCTGCGCCTGTATCGAACAGCTTTCTAAAATATCCGCCAGTTTTTCTGGATTTTGGTTACCGCTTTTAACCATATCCACCGCCACATCGGAAAAATGGCTTATTGCAGTGAGCGGTTGATTCAATTCGTGGGCAATAGCTGCAACTGTCTGGCTAGCAATGTTAAACCGAAATGATTCTTCAATGAGTTCACGTTGCTGGTTCAGCTCTGCTGCCTTTTTAAAATCAGTAATATCTAAGTGAAGACCGACCATACGGATCAACCGCTTATTATGGTCATGCGTTAATCCAGCACGGCTGTGAATCCACCGATACGAACCGTCTTTATGCCGTAGGCGAAATTCTATTTCATACGTTGGTATGAAGTTATTCAAGTGACTTTCAACTGTTTTAAAGACATAATCCCTGTCATCAGGGTGTAGGCGGTTTTCCCATTCTTCGTGGCGGTTTGGCAATTCATGGTCTTCATATCCAAGCTGCTGCTTCCAGACAGGTGAATAATACGCTTTATTTCCCTCAAGCTCCCATTCCCAATATCCTGCATTCAGCTCATCTAAGGCTAATGCGAGCCGCGCTTCAGTATCACGTAACTTAGCTTCAGCAAGTTTTCGTTCGCTAATATCCTGAACGAAGCCAACAATCCTAACCGGACGGCTATCAGTAAATGTAGTAGTGCCATAGGCGGCCACCCAAAACATTTTCTTATCGAAAGGCCGGATAACCCGATATTCAGCGTAATATTCGCCATTGTTTTGGGGATCGAATGAGCGTTTAACCGCGGCTTTAACATATGCTCGGTCGTCTGGATGGAGTCTTTCCATAAACGTGGCTAATACAACAGCCTCATCGGGCTCTAAACCCCAAAGTGTGCGTAGACGTTCATCCCACTGCATTTCATCGCTTATTAAGTTGTGATCGTAAACACCCAACATGCCAGCTTTTTGTGCAAGCCGCAACCGTTCTTCGCTGGTTTTCAAGGCTAATTCAGCGCTTTTTAACGCTGTAATATCCATGAAAGCGCCAACTGCACCACGCGGGATTCGACTTTCGTTATACAGTGGGACAACTTTACTCAATAATGTGATTAATGAGCCATCTGGCCGAACAACATCAATAATCTGATTTTCAACAATTTCACCCCGAATAGCGCGTTGCATCGGCAATTCATTAACAGTGAGTTGCCGTCCTTCCTGATAAGCTTTATACGGAGCATAATTTTTTTCCCTTAAGGAAAAATCACTATGCGGCGGCAAACCAATCATCTCTTCGAGAGCTGGATTACCCTGGATACGTTTACCCCACCGATCCTCGGCAATAGCTATGCCGATGGGTGTGGTATCAAAAATCGCTTTCAACTCTTCAAGTCGATGTATCAATGATAAATTTAGCTTGGCAATTTCGTGTTCAGCTTGCTTTATTTCGCCAATATCGACAATTAAGGCTACGACACCTATTACATTGCCATTGCTGTCCATATGGGGAACGTAGTTGGCATGAATCCATCGTGATTTAACCGTTCTATAGAGCATTTCTAACTCGTAATGTACCGCTTTGCCCAACATCGCTTTTTCCATGTAAGGCTTAATTCTTTGCCAAGCCGTTTCCCCAACGACATCTTTGATTTCAAAGCCGATAACTTGTTCTGTGAGAATGCCAAACCATTTTGTGTAAGTTGAATTTGCCCGTATATAGCGGAAGTCAGTGCCCACATAAGCGACCAAGGCGGGCATTGAATTTATAATGAGCTGTAACTGGTTATCTTGTTCAATAAGTTTTTGCTCTGCCAACTTACGCTCGGTGATATTAGCGACTTGAACCACGATACCTTTTACGACACCGGCTGAATCCAAATCGGGTACATAGTCTACGTGTAACCATTGAATTGCATCATTGCCATTTAAAGACTGATAATCGAAGCTAACCACCTCTCCCATGATTGTCCTCTCCATATAGGGTTGGAGCATACCCCAGGACGGTTCACCAACAATTTCCCGTACCTCATGGCCAAGTATTTGTTCCGATTTCTTGTTCCACCAGGTTTCGTAAGTTTTATTGATTCGCACATACCTAAAATCAGTATCCAAATAACAGACCAGGTTTGGAGTCAAATCCATAATAAGCCGTAATTTTTCCTCCTTATCGCGCAGCTCCTGTTCTGTAAACTTTCTCACAGTTATATCCTGGGTAGTGCCGAAACCACCTAGCAACGCCCCATCTTTCGCAAATTCCAGGATGGCTTTCTCGCGGATCCATTTAACCTTCCCACCAACAACGATGATGCGGTGTTCGATATCATACGGTTCACCGCGCAAGCTGGCTTGCCACATCCGGTCAACATATTCCCTGTCGTCTGGGTGGATGGCGGAGAAAAAAGTGTCAATGGTGACTTTAGTCCCCACGGCGATTTCAAATATGCGGTATTTTTCATCCGTCCAAAACAGCTCGTCCCCCTTAACTTTGAACCGCCAACTACCAACTTGGGCGACTTCTTGGGCAAGGCTCAAATCTTGCTGGCTTTCATAAAGTTGTTTTACTAAATTTTGTTGCGAATGGGCAATGCCAACGATAACCCCGGATAAAATGCAAAAGCCCACATTTAAATTGAATGACCAAAGCGGGTGGGTTATCCATTCCTGAGACAGAACAAGTACATTAATACTCACCAAGGAGAGTAAAAGGGCTAAAAGCCCAGGATATAAACCAAAACAAATTGCGGCCATGGCAATTGCAAAAAAGAACAGAAACCACTGGCCATGCCCAGTCTGCCTTATCACGGGGATATAATAGACTGACATAGCAGCCACTAAAACCAACATCACGACACTGCTATATCGAACCCATCCTGGTAACGAGAGTAAATTATGGGTATCCAATTTATAATTTTGAAATTTAATTATCACTTAATTTCAATACCCCCGGATAGTAGTGATTATTATTTTTTCCTAGCAGCTATTCTATACTGAATTAAGATATCGCAACGCGCGAATCGTTTTTAATATGTGAATTAGGAAACTCAAAATTTGTAACTAGGTTGTATTCCCAGTAACAAGCTTTCAATTTCTGTTGCTTGTAAAGGCTTACTGAACAAGTAACCTTGGTATTGGTCACATCCATAACCCTGCAAACAGTCAAGCTGCTGCTGATTTTCTACACCTTCTGCAATTACATCAAGCTTTAAACTTTTAGCCATTGCGATAATAGTAGAAACGATTTCGTTGTCATTAGATTTTTCAGATTGATTACTCACAAAACTTCGGTCAATCTTTAGCTTATCGATCGGGAAACGCGTTAGATAAGCCAGGGACGAATAACCCGTACCGAAATCATCAATGGCCAATCGTACACCTAACGATTTCAAGTCATCCAAAATGGCAATGGCTTGTTCTGCCTGATCCATTACGATACTTTCCGTCAATTCAAGCTCTAGTTGCTGGGCAGGCAATCCGGTTTCTTTTAGTACTTGTCTTACTAATGACGCTATTTTCCCAGACTGAAACTGGCGTCCGGATAAGTTGACGGCCATAACTAACGGTGAAAAGCCAGCATTATTCCAGGCAACGGCCTGCCTACAAGCCGTGCGTAAAACCCACTCACCTAGCGGTACAATCAGGCCTGTTTCTTCAGCGATAGGGATAAACTTGTCCGGAGAAACCAAGGCACCGCCTTGAGGCTGCCATCTAACTAAAGCCTCTACGCCAATAATATTGCCAGTGTGGGCATTTAAGAAAGGCTGATAGTGAAGCACGAACTCCCCTCGCTCTAAGGCGTAGCGTAAGCTAGTTTCCAAAGCTAACCTTTCGCTAGCCGCAAAAGTCAACGCATGCGTATGGAACTGGTAGGTGTTACGTCCATCTTGTTTCGCTTGATACATCGCTAAGTCGGCATATTGTATTAACTCGGTGACTGTCTTTGCATCGTCAGGGTATAAGCTGATGCCTATGCTGATACTAACAAAAACCTCATGACCGGATGGTAAGAAAAAAGGTGTCGATAGTAATTCGATAAGTGATACCGCTAAGGTGGCTGCACCTTCCGGCAGCGGGACAATTTCCATGACCAATAAAAATTCATCACCACCTAATCTGGCCAAAACATCATCATGCCGTAGACGGGTGCTTAAACGTCCCGCCAATGCGATAAGTAATTCATCACCCACAGGATGACCTAGACTATCATTTACCGTCTTAAAGCGATCTAAATCGATATATAACACCGCAATACGATAACCATGGCGTTCAGCACGTTCGATGGCTTGCTCCAAGCGTGACTGTATGAGCAACCGATTTGGCAGTTGAGTGAGCGGATCGTAATGTGCCAAGTACTCCAGGCGTGCTTCAGATTGTTTTACTTGGCTGATATCAGTAAACACCCCCACATAATTCTGGGCTTTACCCAACTCATCCAGCACAGTATTAATTGTCAACCACTGTGCATAAATATCGCCACTCTTGCGACGGTTCCATATCTCGCCCTGCCAATGGCCGGTGTCTTTAATACTACTCCATAGGGTTTGATGAAAATTGTTGTCATGCACACCGGACTGGAGAAGACTAGGATTTTTACCTAATACTTCCGCTTCGCTATACCCCGTGATTTCGGTGTAGGCACGGTTAATAGCAACAATTTTAGCGTCCAGATCGGTAATAAGCACACCATCCCTGGTACTCTCAAACACAGCCGCTGATTGCCTTAAGGCATCAGCCGCACGTACTTTCTGTACAGCTAAGGCAGTAATACGGGCAAACTCGCAAATTAAATCCAGATCTGCGGGTAAAGGGGCGCGTTTTGTTGCGTAATAAATTGCAAAGGAACCGATAACTTGGCCAGTATCATCCTTGATTGGCACCGACCAACAAGCATGGAGCCCAGCCTGCTGGGTCAATTCTAAAAAAGGCTCCCAATACGGATGGGTGTCAATATCTGTGACAATTACCGGCTCACCAAGAAATACAGCCGTCCCACAGGAGCCTCTACCTATAGCGGGTTCCAAACCATCTACTGCTGCATTGTAGAAATCCGGTAAACTTGGCGCGGCACCCACAAAAAGTTGTCCTTTAGGGCGATCAAGCAAAAGGATAGAAACAAGCATATCCGGGTTGATCTTTTCTAAGCGAAGCACTATGTCATTTAATATAAATGACAATTTTTGATTACCGACAAGCTGATCCAGCACCGCATTCCGCGCCATCTGCACGGCTTCAACACGTTTACTTTGACTAAGGTTTAACCAAGTCCCTATAACCTCCAAAGGCTGGCCTTGATTGTCAGAGACGAGACGTAGCTCTTCACGGATCCAGATAGTGCGGCCATCGCGGTGCATAAAACGATATTCGTGTGAAAGACTACCTTCGGCCAAAATTTTTATCGCTGCAGCTTCAGCTTGTAAGCGGTCATCTGGATGTGAATGCAGAAACCACCAATTTGGCATCAAGGCTTCACTTGGCGTGTAGCCAAGCATAGTCTTAATATTCTCGCTCACCCACACAGGCATCAACTTGCCATTAATAATGTGCAAACAAAAAAGAATACACGGGCTAGCGGTAAGAAGTTGATTAAGACGTTGGTTAGTTTCTTTTAGGGCTGCCCTCTCATGTTTGAGGTCAGCCTGACGTTTTACATTTTCTAAAGTAGCCGCCAATTCATTGAGATAGCCGGTACGTTTCATCAGGTAATCATCAATACCTAAATGCAGCGCCCTAACGGCGAGCTCTTCACTACCTTGGCTGGTAATCAGCACAATAGGTAGTTCAAGCCCGCGTTCTTGCCTGACCACTTTTGAAAACGCTAAGCCATCCATACCCGGCAAATTATAACTCACCAACAGCAAGTCGAAGTTCACTGGATCTGTAGGCAAATCCGGAAGTTTCGCCAAGGCTTCTTCAGCATTGACTACCGAAGTAAGCCGGAAGTGAGGTGCATGTAGCGCCAAATGGTTTCGGATCATGTCCAAATCAGATTTGATATGCTCGATAATCAGTACGCGTAACACCTGACTTCTAAGCTCAGACAGATCACGGAAACGGGCAAGCGCCGCCCTTAAAATGTCCGGGAGCCGTTCCAAATAGTCGCTTCGTTTCGCAAGATAATCGTCAGCACCCGATTTAAGGGCAACAACAGCCGATTCCTGGTCACCAGCACTGGTAAGAAGGATCATGGCTATGGGAAGGCTGCGTTCTCTTACATAAGTGAGGATTTCGAACCCTGAACCGTCAGGCAAGTGCAGGTCAATAAGTAATATGTCGAATCTAAGTGGCTGTTCCAAAAGCGACAAACCTAGCTTGATAGTTGGTGCCACTTCCATCTCAATTTCTGGTGCCAACCGTGCGAAGGTACGGCAAGTCAGATCTGCATCACTTGGGGAATCTTCGATGTAAAGCAGTCTCATACTTTTTACTTGGGAAGTTGATTATACACACACCAATACAATTCAATATGTTGTGCCACCTCCATAAAATTCTCGAAATTAACGGGCTTTACGATATAGGAATTAACCCCAAGCGCATAAGCTTTGCTGATATCACGGTCTTCCTTTGACGTAGTCAAAATTACGACAGGAATGTTACGGAACTCAGGATGGGCTTTTAACGTTTGCAAGACAGTCAGACCATCGACACGAGGCATATTCAGATCGAGTAGAATAACTACGGGTTTAGTTTCCTCGGCTTCCCAACGCGGAATCCACGCTAACGCTTCTTCCCCATCGCGAGCGACCATCACTGGATTAGCAAGCTTACGCCGGGCAAATGCGCGCAAGGCAAGATCAACATCCACAGGGTTATCTTCGACCAGTAAAATAGGTGGATAAGTATTGGATGCGTTCATATTCATTATTAATTCCCCAGATTAATTAGTATAGCTTAGCCTTAAGTTCTTATTCTTCAATAGAGAATGTTGATATAGCTTTAGATTTAACATCACCTTTTAACGTTAAAAAAAACGTGGCGCCCTGTTCAGGTTTGCTCTCCACCCAAACCTGACCATTCATCCTTTGCATCGCTGTTTTAACTAACGCCAAACCAATACCGGTGCCGGGATAATCTTCAAGGCGATGTAAGCGCTGAAAAATTTCGAAAATACGGTCGACATATTTCATATCAAAACCGATGCCATTATCTTTAACCCATAGTGTCACTGTGCTTTCATCTTGCTTAGCCCCGATTTCAATATGAGGGTTAGGGTTATGTTGGCTAAATTTGAGCGCGTTTTCCAGCAAATTACGGAGTACTAACGATAAACCCTCAGCATCTGCATAAACAGTTAATATGGGCAAATTTATATCAACCTGAACCCCACGGCGAATAATGTCCTCGCTCCGCTCTGCCAATATTTTATTTAGCAAATGTCCAATATTAATAGGTTCGTCATCTAATTTTTGACGGCTCATGCGTGAATACGCAAGCAAATCGTCGATTAAATCGTTCATACGTTTGATACCTTCACAAATATTGTGAAGGAAAAAACGTCCTTCATCATCAAGCTTTTGTTCAAAATCCTGATGCAGTAGGCGGCTATAGCCTTCTATGCCCCGTAATGGAGTTTTAAGGTCATGTGAAACTGAATACACAAAACTTTCTAGCGATTGATTAAGGGTTGCAAGTTCCTCCGTACGCATTTCAACGCGTTGTTCCAGTTCGGTGTTGAGCCGCCGTAATTCGTCACTAATACACTTACGTTCAGTAATATCCTGAATTGTGGCAACCCTATAGAGAATTTTGTTTTCTTTATTTTTAACACTAACCAAATCGACCTGAACATCAAAGTTGTAACCATCTTTGTGACGATAGGTCGATTCAAAATAAATTTTTCCAATTTGGTCGGCATTTTTTAAATACGATTTTATATCGTCCCACTGTTCGGGCGGATAAAGCGACAAAATAGCCATTCCTTCGACTTCACTTTGACTATCGTAGCCTATCATTTTTGCGAATGCAGGATTACAGGTAATAATAGATTGTGTATCTGGGTCGCCGATTACAATCCCATGCGCACAATGGCTAAAAGCATCAGCCCAACGTTGCTTCTCAAACTGTAAGTTTTTACTATCCGAAATATCCAAATCGACACCAAGCATACCTAATGGCTTGCCGTTGGCATCATATTGGCACTGCCCCCGTGCCGAAACCCAGTGTATGCTTTGATCCGGTAATAGGATACGAAACTCAGCTTTATAAATGCCGCCGGAAGCAACGCTATGTTGGAGAGTTTCTTGAACGCGTTGGCTATCATCGGGATGGAGCAAGGCGATAAACTCGCTTCTGTTTTTTGGACGTATGCTTTCTGGAAGGCCTGAGATTGATCCACCACCTTGGATCGTACTGATCACATCCAACTCTAGATCGACATGCCAAACACCTATATTAGTGATTTGCAAGGCCATTTGTAACTGTTGCGTTAATTCATTCAATGCCAGTTCATTTCGCTTAATATCGGTAACATCTTGAACTATACCGCGACAGAATGTTGCTTGTCCCAATTCATTAAAATTAAAGTGGCCTTTGGCTGAAATCCAGCGTATCTCACCATCAGTTCGGCGGATACGGCAAACAAAGTCCCAATCCGTCTGGTTACCCAGTGCAACACGATAACTCGTATCTACTTCCCCCCTATCCTCTGGCAACACATGCTCAAGAAATAGAGGGTAAGTCCACTCAGACAACAACTCTGGATAACCAAAAATTTGGTCGTGCAAAAGCGTCCGTTGGGCGGAAAGCGTATTTAAATCAAGTTCCCAAGCACCTGCATGGAGAGTTTCCAGCGCAAAATTAAGCCGTTCTTCGTTTTTTTGCACTAACCTTTCAAAAAGCTTGCGCTCCGTGATGTCAATGACAATACCTCGGTACAGTAACAAATCACCTTTTGTATTAAACTCCGGCATCCCTCTGGCCATTAACCAGCGTTCTTTACCGTTTTTCAAGTTAGCTACGCGCCATTCCAGATTAAGTTCTTTCTTTTGCTCTAAAGCATCTATTATCTTTGTTTCAACGGCTTGTTGATCATCGAGATGAACGGATGCTAACCAAGTTTCATACGAAGGTTGACAGCTATACGGCTCTATCCCGTATAACTGCCATATACTGTCAGTCCATTCATTGTAATTGGTGTCTGGAAACCATTCCCAAATTCCGGCATTGGCCGCATGAAGCGCCAGAGACAATCTTTTCTGCTCTTTTTCAAGCGCCAGGTCTTTGAGACGCTGCAATTCTCTTGTCGAGCTATCAAGACGTTCAAACACAAAACTGAAAAGTAGCCCCATGCAGATAAATATGATGATCGAAAGAATATGACTGCTATTGTTGATGAACCAGGAAAATTGGGGCTGAATGAAAACATATACGCCAATTATGGCGGCAATGCAGGTGGCAATTACTCCGCCAATTAAACCACCAATTGAAGCACTAAGAAAAACAGCAGGATAAAAGAGTATCCAGGTCTTTGGTGATAATATCGGCCAAAGCTCCCACTGTAACCAAGCCGCAAAAATGGGTACTAAGACGGCTATTGATAGCTTATATAAATTTTGACGACGCATAATTACCCAGTATGTGGAGCGCATTTATTGATATGAATATCTAAAGTGTTGTTTATCGAAAATATAAATAATCTAAAAATAAAACCTTTCTTAGAACATGATTTTTTTAAATAGTCAAGCTTATAAGCTGATGGGATAAATTAGCCTTACATACTACGTCCAATTGTTTAAAATTGAATCAGCAAACAGCCAGAACTTCTTATACTTGATAGAATCACATCAGCCCGTAACTTTGGAATGTTCAAATGAGAAAACGCTACTTGATAATTGGGGTCATGCTTGCCGGGTTTGCTGCTGTAGCTTATTACATTTCAAAGCAACCAAAACCAATCGAGGTTGATATCTACTCAGTTGAACAAGGCGAAGTAAAAGCGACGGTATCCAATACGCGGGTAGGCACCGTTAAAGCTTGCCGAAGGGCTTATCTCGCGCCAGCGACCGGTGGCCAGGTGGCCAAATTGCATGTTAAAGAAGGCGATCAAGTTAAGCAAGGCCAGCTATTACTGGAAGTCTGGAACAACGACCTTAAACAGCAAGTCAGCTTAAAACAGGCCGAAATCAGCGCAAATCAGGCTGCTGCTGAACAAACTTGTCAATTGGGCGCCAATGCCCAGCGCGACGCGAACCGGATTGGCAGATTGTATAAAGACAAACATTTTGTGTCTGAGGAAATGCTCGATGAAAAGGTTTCGAGCGCCAAATCCCAACAAGCCGGCTGTAAAGCCGCCAAAGACAAAATAGTCGTCAGCAAACGCAGCTTTGCCGCTGCGCAAGCGGCGGTTGAGCGCACCCTCCTGTTTGCCCCGTTTGACGGAACAGTCGCGGAAATCAATGCTGAACTCGGCGAGTATGTGACTCCATCTCCGCCGGGTATTCCAACCCTACCCGCAATTGACCTTATGGATGTCAGCTGTCTGTATGTGTCTGCGCCGATTGATGAAGTCGATGCCCCGCAGATAAAAACCGGCATGACTGCTTGCGTATCGCTGGATGCCTTCGCGGAAAAACGCTGTTCCGGTACGGTGAGCCGAATTGCGCCATATGTATTGGAAAAAGAAAAACAGGCACGCACCGTCGAGGTAGAAGTTAAGCTGACCGATCCGAAAGACCTTAAAGAACTGCTGCCCGGTTATAGCGCTGATATCGAAGTCCTGCTGACCAGTAAGCCACAAGCCATCAGGATTCCAGCGGAAGCCATCATGGAAAATAATCAGGTGTTACTGATTAAAGAAGGTGGCTTGTTAGAAGAACGTACTTTCAAACCCGGTTTAACCAACTGGAATACAGTGGAAGTGTTATCCGGCTTGGACATCGGCGATAAAATTGTCAAATCAATTGGCCAAGACGGCGTGGCAGCGGGTGCTTATGTCAAGGAAAAACCGTGATCCAACTGGAACATATCCACCGTATTTTTCAAGTCGGTGAGCAGTCGGTTCATGCCTTAAACGATGTTAACCTTATCATTAACAAAGGTGAATACGTATCCATTATGGGGCCGTCGGGTTCCGGTAAATCTACCTTATTAAATATTATAGCCTTGCTTGATCGGCCTACTTCGGGGAGGTATGTGTTGAATGACCTGGATGTGATTCAGCGCAGTGATGATGAACTGGCAAAAATACGCCGGGAAAACATCGGTTTTGTGTTCCAGTTTTTTCATGTCATTCCGCGCCTGACCGCCGCCGAAAACGTGGAAATGCCCATGATACTGGCAGGTATTAACAAAAAGGAACGCCAGCAGCGGGTCAAGGAAGCATTGGCTGCCGTCAGTTTAGCGGATCGTACCCACCACAAGCCCAATCAATTGTCGGGCGGCCAACTGCAACGGGTGGCGATAGCCCGTGCCATGATTATGCGACCTGAAGTCGTCTTGGCGGATGAGCCCACCGGTAACCTCGACAGTAAATCTGGACTGGAAATTATGGGATTATTGGAAGGCCTTAATCAGCAAGGCGTTACGCTGGTGATGATTACCCATGATCAAGTTTTAGGAAACCGTGCGCCTCGGCGAATCAGAATTGTAGATGGGCGGATAGAATAGCGGCATGGAATTTAGTTTTTACTCGGAATGCAATGCTTGTAAGGGATCTAAATGAGCCGCTTTGATTGCAGGCATAACGCCTGAAACAATGCCTATTAGCAATGAAAGCGTAAACGCAGCCACGATATAACTCCAGGCCAATTCCGCTGGAAGCGCTGGGACAAGGTTACTGATTAATGCAACTATACCAATACCTGTTAAAACGCCAATAAACCCACCTACAGCGCTTAACGTTAAAGCCTCAAATAAGAACAACTTAAATATTATGTTCCGTTCCGCACCTATAGCTCGAAGTAAGCCAATTTCTGACACCCTTTCTGACACAGCGATAGTCATAATGGTAATGATCCCGACCGAGCCGACTAAGAGAGATATACCCCCTAGCGCCGCCACCGCCATTGTCAATATATTCAGGATGGAATCCATACTTTCCAACATTTGATTTTGGGTAATCAAGTTAAAGTCTTCCCTGCCGTGCCTAGCGATTAATAATTGTTTAATAGCTTGTTGCACGGCTGTCACAGAAACATTATTACTATAAAGTAAATTTATTTCCATCAGCCCTTCCCTATCAAACATTTCTAACGCCTTAGCTGCTGGAATATATACGGTGTCATCCATATCAAAGCCCAGCATTTGGCCTTTTTTTTCCATTACACCAATCACACGGTAGCGGTCAGTACCAATCCGCACACGTTGACCCAACGGGCTTGTTTGGCTAAATAATTCGGTTGCTAGCTTGTCTCCGATAACTGCAAAAGCGCGCGGATTTGCATCTTCACCTGAAGGTAAAAATTGACCTAAAGCTGTGTGTATCTTCCAAACTTGGGGAACGGCATCACCTGCACCGATGACGTTGGTACGCCGCTGCTTGTTACTGGTTTCTACGCGTGCATTACCCTGAACCACAGGTACGACAGCGACAATTCCAGCTAATTTTCTCAAGCTGGAAGCGTCTGCCATGGACAAGGGGCGTACCGTACTTATAGTGGCACCTGAAAGTCCCAAAGTAGTTTTTTTTCCTGGATGAACGCTAATTATATTCGTCCCAAACTGGGTAAATTCAGCGATTACGAAGCTGTGCAGGCCACGGCCTAATGAGGTCAAAATTATTACCGCAGCAATACCAATTATCAACCCTAACGATGTGAGCGCAGACCTTAATTTATAGGAAGTAATCGTTCGGAAGGATAAAAGCAGTGTATCAAGGAAGTGCATAATTATCGTTTAGCCAACGCAGTGATAGGATCCAGTTTTGCCGCTTTTCGGGCTGGTAGTACACCAAAGACCAATCCAGTTAAAATGGAAACGCCCAAAGCGGAAAACAATCCCCACTTTGGAATCTCAACAGGGAATTTTGGATAAACCGCCTGCAATGCTGAAATGGCGATTTGACCGAGTAACAATCCGGCCAAAGCACCTGCTATTGATAAGAGAACCGCTTCGGCTAGAAAAAGCCACTGCACTTGCGCTTGGGAGGCACCCAATGCCTTTAATAAACCGATTTCAGTAGTGCGCTGCGTAACACTAACTAACATAACGTTCATCACTAGCACACCCGCCACAATCAGGCTAACACCCCCAATACAAGCCACTGCAATGGTCAGTGCAGTCAAAATCTTATTGAAGGCACTGACCACACTATCCTGAGTAATAATGGTGATATCTTCCTCACCTTCATGACGAAGTTTAATAATCCTTTTAACCTCATCTACTGACTTCAGCATGGCATCTCTTGATTTGGCTTCAATCAAAATCCGAAACAGTGATTGGGTATCGAACAAAGCCTGGGCAGATGCAACGGGGATAATGACCATTTCGTCAAAATCAACCCCGACGGATTGACCTTCTGAAGCCAGAACACCGATAACCCGGAAGCGCCTGTCATTAATACGCAACCACTGACCCAACGCAGGAGTATTGGCAAATAATTGCTCTCGAATCGTTTGACCTATTACGCAGATAGATAAGGCTTCATCGGCTTCAGTTTTTGGTAAAAAACTGCCTTGTGCCATCGATAGATGCCGCACCCGCAACAACGCATGCGTTGAACCAAACACATTGGTTTCCCGCTCAAGACCGAAAGCTGTAACTGGTGCAGAACCTATCGTCAGCGGCGCAATCGCAGCAATATAGGGGCTACGCGACAAAGATTCCGCATCTTCCAACGTCAAGTCCCTGGGCGTTTCACCGAATAGTGGCGGAGCGCCGCCTGTAGTTTCCGTTCGCCCAGGTAAAACAATGACAAGATGCGTCCCCAAGGCTTCAAATTCATTAACAATATACCTGCGCGCACTTTCGCTTAGTGCAACCAACACCGTTACCGAGGTCACGCCTATGCTCATAGCCAATACAATTAGCACAGTCCGCAATAGCTGGGACTTTATTGAATAATACGCATGGTGAAATGTGTCTCCAGGTATCATTACTAACCTCCAGAGCATTTATCTAAAATTTTCCATTACCTGGAGAATATTTTAAGTATACCAGCGACTCTAATGGATTATGCGAATATGAGTACAATCAAATCCACATAGTAAATAACGGCGAAAGCATAACTAATTTTATCGGTTAGTATTAAAGAATAGAGACATCGTTTAATCTATGTCCTTTGCTGTACGAATCAAACTGGGTTAATTTGTTAAATAACCTATAAATTTCCGTTTATATTACCAGGAATAACCTAATAAATATTATTAAAAAACAATGCTTTGCAAATAAGATATTAAAGCATAGGCCAGCGAATTAAAATACGTACTTTAATTGTCCAATAAAAACCTGTTAATGATTACGGAACTCCCTGTTACCACAATTGCCCATGCTATTCAGCTTGCCGTAGCCCCCGTATTTTTGCTTACGGGTGTTGCCAGCATCCTATCAGTACTAACCAACCGTTTAGGCCGCATTATTGATAGATCCCGATTTTTACATGGCAAAATATTGTCTGCGGTTGAAACTGATCATGTGATTACGGTTGAGCTTAAATCATTGAGACAACGTGCCCGTCTTATTCACTTTGCGATTGGCCTTTGTACAACGACTTTGCTACTAATTTGTGCGGTTGTTGCGATTTTATTTCTAGGCTCTTTCGCTACCCTCCGTATAGATGTGGTAATCCCCACACTTTTTATTATGGCCATGATCGCATTAATTGCTGCATTGATAAGTTTCATTTGTGAGATTTATCTGGCAACAGTGCATGTACGGGGTGGGCCGTAATATAAAAAGTAATACTGTCTTACTCTTGCCATATATAGTCACTATATTGGGCAACACAAAACCGTTTTTACATAAAATACTTGTACTTTACTTAACCACTATGCTTTGTACCCATCAAACCTTATGAGATATAGAAAATGAAAACATCCAATCAGTCTGCATCTTTTGGCTTGAGTCCGACTCCGCTTAGTGAAGAAGAAATTTATAACATTAACGCCTATTGGCGCGCCTGTACTTATTTGGCGGCCTGCATGATTTATCTCCAAGACAATGCCTTGCTGAAAGAGCCCCTTAAGCCCGAACATATCAAGAATCGGCTCTTAGGACATTGGGGATCAAGCCCCGGTTTGAGTTTTATCTACATACATATAAACCGGCTTATCAATAAGTACGACTTGAATGCCATTTTTCTGGCAGGCCCAGGTCATGGTGCGCCTGGAGTCTTAGCCCCTATTTATCTTGAAGGCACTTATTCGGAAATTTATTCGAATAAAGGCGAAGATGAAGAGGGTTTGCTGCAATTCTTTAAAGAATTTTCTTTCCCTGGTGGCATCGGTAGCCACTGCACGCCCGAAACGCCAGGCTCTATCCATGAAGGTGGGGAGCTAGGCTATAGTATTTCCCATGCATACGGCGCAGCATTTGATAATCCAGACGTGCTAGTGACGGTAGTGGTAGGCGATGGCGAGGCCGAGACAGGACCTTTGGCAACATCGTGGCATTCCAATAAATTTCTTAACCCCATACGCGACGGTGCAGTGTTGCCGATTTTGCATCTGAACGGTTACAAGATTAGCAATCCGACGCTGTTATCGCGCATTTCCCACGAAGAACTTGAGCAGCTATTTCAAGGTTACGGATATACACCCTATTTTGTGGAAGGTAGCAATCCCGAGACGATGCACCAACTCATGGCAAGTGCGCTTGAAACCTGTGTGCTGGAAATCCGACGAATCCAAAAGGAAACACGCCGAACCGGCATCCCAACCCGACCTCGTTGGCCAATGATTGTATTTCGAAGCCCAAAAGGCTGGACAGGCCCCAAAGAAGTGGATGGTCACAAAGTGGAAGGTTTCTGGCGCTCGCATCAAGTCCCGCTTGCTGGCATGAAAGAAAATCCGGCTCACTTAAAAATGTTGGAAGAGTGGCTACGCAGTTACAAGCCGGAAGAATTATTTGATGCCACTGGCAGATTAATCCCTGAGCTTAAGGCTCTAGCACCCAAAGGCACACGCCGTATGAGCGCAAACCCTCATGCTAACGGCGGCCTGCTCCGAAAAGCGTTGCGGATGCCGGATTTTCAAGATTATGCCTTGGCATTGGAGAGTCCCGGAAAAGTCACGGCAGAAAACACGCGACCCTTGGGTAAGTTCCTGCGCGACATTATGAGCGAAAACATGAGCAATTTTCGTGTGTTCGGTCCTGATGAAAACGCTTCCAATAAGCTAGATGATATTTACAAAGTCAGCAAGAAAACCTGGCTAGCGGATTATCTACCCGAGGATGCCGACGGAAGTGAGCTGTCTCCGGATGGTCGCGTGATGGAAATGTTATCTGAACATACGTTGGAAGGCTGGCTTGAAGGTTATTTACTAACAGGTCGTCACGGCTTCTTTTCAACTTATGAAGCGTTTGTCCACATCATAGACTCCATGTTCAACCAACATGCCAAATGGCTTGCGATGTCTAAGAAAGTGCCTTGGCGTGCGGAAGTATCATCGCTCAACCTGCTGATTACCTCGACCGTTTGGCGACAAGATCACAATGGGTTTACCCACCAAGACCCTGGCTTTCTTGATGTTGTTGTCAACAAAAGCCCATCTGTGACCCGTATCTACTTGCCACCTGACGTGAATTGCCTACTTTCCGTCGCCAACCATTGCCTGAAAAGCACCGACTATATCAACGTGATCGTCTGCGACAAGCAGAAACACTTGCAATATCTGGATATGGACGCGGCGATTAAACACTGTACCAAAGGCATAAGTATTTGGGAATGGGCGAGCAATGATAATGGCGTTGAACCAGACCTAGTGATGGCTAGTGCTGGTGATATTCCTACCAAGGAAGCCTTGGCTGCAACCGTTTTGCTGCGCGAAAACTTCCCACAACTTAAAATTCGCTTTATCAATGTGGTGGATTTATACAAATTGGTGCCTAGCACTGAGCATCCGCACGGCCTTTCGGATCGCGATTTTGACAGCCTGTTTACCCTTGATAAACCTATTATTTTCAATTTTCATGGTTATCCCTGGTTAATCCACCGGATGGCTTATCGCCGTAACAACCACGATAATATGCACGTACGCGGGTACAAGGAAAAAGGCAGTATCAACACGCCGCTGGAATTGGCTATCCAAAACGAAACTGACCGCTTTAGTTTAGCTATTGATGCCATCAACCGCATCCCGTCTTTATTGGTGTCCGGCGCTCATGTCAAGCAAAAATTACGCGATTTGCAAATCGAGTGCCGCAACTACGCCTATGAGCATGGCATCGATAGGCCGGAAGAAGATAAGTGGCACTGGCCTTACTAAGAATATAAAGTTACGGGATTAATTAATATGAGCCTAAGAATTTATTTTCTCCGTCATGGTGAGACGGAATACAGTAAACACGGCGCTTTTTGCGGCGCAATTGATCCCGAATTGACAGCCGAAGGTAGTCAGATGGCAGAGGCGTTTGCTGTAGCGTATCGCTCAATATCTTGGGCTGGTGTCTATGTCAGCCCCATGAAAAGGACGATTGCCACTGCCAAGCCGTTATGTGATGCGCTAAGTATACCAATGCAGATCAGGGATGGGCTAAAAGAAATTGCTTACGGCGACTGGGAAGACCGGAAGCAAGCAGACGTTAAACAATATTATGAACAAGATTACATCCGCTGGTTAACTGAACCGGCTTGGAATCCACCCACCAATGGTGAAACTGCCGTTCAAGTTGCTAGCCGCTCACTTCCAATCGTTGCTGAAATCGAATCCAGCCACAAAGAAGGCAACGTTTTAGTGGTGTCCCATAAGGCAACGATTAGAATAATCCTGTGCAGCCTGATGGGCATCGATTTAGGGCGTTACCGGGATCGCATTGATATGCCCGCAGCCTCCGTAAGCATTATAAAATTCGATGTCCATGGACCAATGTTGGAGATCTTGGGCGACCGAAGTTATATGCCACGTGAGTTACGCGAACTTGCAGGCACATGATTTGCCAACGAATTAGGATTGCAGAATTGCAATCGGATGAAATATGCCCCTGACTAGTTTTGGCAGATATTTATTTTCTGTGCGTCGAATAGAAATGTTCGGGTTTAACATTCTTCGATGAATAAATATCTGGTCGTTATTAACGCTGGCTCATCTAGTATCAAGTTCGCGATTTATCAACTGGATTCATCATCAGGGCTTGCTATTGAAGCAAATGGACAAATAGAGGACGTCGGCAATCAGCCACACTTTACAGTTAAAAATGCTGATGGTGAGGTTCTGGTTGATAGCATTCTCCCTAACACCGAAGCAAGTGATCACAAAACAACTATCAATATCATCTACGTTTGGCTATTGGAATACATAGCGGACGGGGAGTTATTGGCTGTAGGACATCGCGTCGTTCACGGCGGACAACATTATTCTGCACCAGTTTTAATCGACGCAAAAGTGTTAAACGATCTGGAAAGCCTTATTCCATTAGCACCTTTGCATCAACCACACAACCTTGCAGCAATTCGTGCGTTTCAGGAAATCATGCCGGCTTTACCCCAAGTGGCCTGTTTTGATACCGCTTTTCACCACACACAACCCGAAGTCGCGCAACGATTTGCATTACCGCGACATTTTTTTGATGAGGGGGTACAGAGGTATGGATTTCACGGGCTATCTTACGAATATATAAACTCTATTTTACCCACACTTGATCCTACGCTGGAAAACGCAAAGGTTATCGTCGCCCATTTAGGTAGTGGTGCTAGTTTGTGTGCAATACAAAATAGTCGCAGTGTTGCCACGACGATGGGGTTTTCTCCTCTCGACGGCCTAGTCATGGGTACTCGTTGCGGCAGTATTGATCCTGCTGTTTTGCTCTATCTAATGGATCAGTACAACATGGATACCCGTGCCCTAGAGCACCTTCTCTATAACGAGTCGGGATTACTGGGTATTTCTGGCATATCCAACGACATGCGTACCTTGCTTGCCAATGATGACCCGCATGCCAAAGAAGCTATAGAATTATTTGTTTATCGCATTGGTCGCGAAATAGGCTCGTTGACCGCAGCACTCGGCGGCGTTGATGCGCTGGTATTTACTGGTGGAATTGGTGAGCATTCTGCCGCAATTCGGGCAAAAGTTTGCCAACGGCTTGAGTGGTTGGGACTTGAAATTGTCGAATCTGCCAATCAAGCAGGAAGTGCAAATATTACATCTTTGACCTCCAAAATCTCTGCTTGGATTTTACCTACAGATGAAAATTTAGTGATTGCACAACATACGCTACAAAAAATAATTCTGGATGAATATAAATGTTGAAGACTACAACCTCGAAATTTTTAATCCCAAATCAAAAGTAATATAAGCACAGAAATTTCAGTCATTTGATGACACAGGTTCGAGTTTTTTTAAATTTTGATAGAAGTAAAAGAGGGAACCAGCTGCTTATTTGTGATTTATCGGTCGAATAATCCACCATAAGATTATGGAAAAGAGCCATCTATAATCACTAAAAAAGCCAGTAAAAATCATCTATTAAAACCACCCAGAGTTATCCAAAGCAGCCAGTAGAAACGTTCAAGCGGTTTTAGCCAAAACCCGTCATTCATGGCTATCTAAAGCTGATCATTAAATAGGCTTAAGCAGACCTTTACAATATCAATTAAATCGAAGGTTACAAAAGCGGTTCTCTTTGAGAGTATTTGTTACTTGCTATCCGACTCATCGCGAATTCTGTCTTCAACTAACAGGATTACATCGTATAACAACAATCTATAGCGAGTATCTGGCACGTAGTCTTGGTTACTTGCAGCCGCATGGAGCACTTTTAACAAATTCCATGCTTCAATTAAATCTTCGCTTAGAGTTCCTTGCAATAAGCCGACAATACGGATTAACCCTTTCCTAAATCCATCGTCTGGGAAATATTCTTGATTATCAACCGCAACCTTTAACATCATAACTGCATCTAACTTACACAGGAGCTGTTCAAAACCTTTGGTTTCCATTACACAACATCCTAATTGGTCAAAACAATATTATCCGCAGCTATGGGATAAGTAGAAATAGGTAAAAATACGTAAGATAATTTTTACTTATTTGCTGGAACTTTATTAAAGACCCGTGATAACTAGGATTTTCAATATTGTTGTATCCGGTAAAGACACATGAGATTAAAGTTATAAAAAGAATAAGAAGTAAAGTGCAATTTCTAATTCGTTTGTTTACTTTCACTATAAGTGTTAATCCGTCGGGCATTAAGCGTATCGCATTAGTCCGTTTAAATTTGAGGTCTCAAATATATTGTTGTGTGTTTTTCACATGAAAAATGAGTAGTGATAAAAAATAGAAATCAATCACAGAAATAATTTAAAATGGCTATTAACAAGCCACAGGTTGCAGAAACGCCGGTTCAGCCTGTAGCAAAACTCGTCCAGGTATTCCTGCATGTAGCGGCCTGATACCCCATGGTAAGTGCTGAGCACATAGCTTTTGAAGTTGCTGATGACAATGTGTACCCAAGGCAACCATTCGTCGGCTAATTCCGGCGGCGTAACTTTGGCAACGTGATGGTGGCCTTCGGCCAGCACCCTGAGCGCGGCGAAGGTATCGGTGTGCAGGGTTTGCCCTGGCGCGATGGCTTCTTGGGCAAAGGCATTGACATTGTCCTGGGTCACTTGATCGACGGCTTTCATGGCGATTTATGCCCCAGAGGGTATGCCGCCGACAAAAGCATCATCCAGTTCGATAATGCCTTCCCGCAGGTACAGGCGGTTCTGGTCGCCCATCGCCACCCGCAGTTTCCGCAACATCCGCTGGGCGGTGATCCAGGACACGCCGATTAGCTTGGTCAAGCGCAAGGCCGAGATACTGCCTTTGTCTGTCGACATCCAGTAGCTGCACCAAAACCATTTGGCCAAGGGCAGCTTGGTGTTGTGGAACACGGTGATTGAGGTGTGATGGTGGCATCTGGCACATTCATACACGTGGCGGGTTTGCAGCAACCCGCCTTTCCGATGCCCGCAGCACACACAAACAAAACCATCCGGCCACCGTAGTTTAACCAAGGCTTGAAGGCAGCGTTTTTCATCCGAAAAGTGTTGTTGCCATTCCCAAAAACTCGTGACTTCTGCTTGCATGACAGCTCTCCAGGTTATCAGTTCAGAAGTTGGATTTGGTGACCTGTGGTAAGTTCATAGCCATGTAGTTTTATTTGAGGTGTCGCTACCGCGACGATTGATTAAATGCCAGTTCCCGCGCGTCGTAACCCACCATATCGAAGGCCATCACATTCATTCGTCGGGTTACGCCGCGCATAAGCACCAATAGTGATTTCAGCATGGTGGATTTGCGCAGCTAACCACGCCCTACAACTAAACCGCCGTACGAGGTGCCCATCTTACGGGTTACCCATCTTAAGGGTTTACGACTTAAAAATTGACTTAAGTCTTGCTTCAATTAATTTTTTTCTATCACTTATAAACATCAAGAAATGTTCGAGGTTATAAAGTTCGTGTTTATTTGGAATGCAATGTTTACGTTTAAAATCATCATCACGGTCTTTTATCCATTCCTCAAGTGACTGATTGGATTTTTCTTGATTTTCCCTTGCAAGAAGAATTTGCAGGTTAGAAATACTATTTGCATATTTTTGGTATTCTTCAATTTGAGATACGCTTACGCCTAAACTTTGTAAATTAGCTGTTGTAAACCAGGATTTCGGAAAAATATGATCTATATGAAACAGATTATTACCAATGCCGACTCCATCCTGTATTAAGGATAATGCCAAAAATGCAGTATTTTTGCTGTAATTGATCTGCATAATATCTTCAATAAAATCAACATTCAGACTAGAATATTTGCCGTGCGTTCTTAAACCTATAAGCAGTAAGTCTATTGGAAAATCTGATGATTTTTCCAGATTATCTTTAACAATAGCTTTTGATAAACCAATAGTTGTTTCTGAATGCCCACTAAATATGTTATTTAATAAAGCGATAAGCAGCCAACGATTTATTTCTATTGTATTTTTTGCTTCAAATGTTGTTGTCCCGATAAATGATTTTCCTGTTTTATGAAGATAATAAGCTATTGGAAGAAGGGCATTTGCACTTGTTAGCGTGTCCCTGTCAAGGCCAAAAGAATTAACAAGTTCTATAGTACTTCCAAGTGTCTTTTTTATTTTAGTCCAGTTGTTTTTTATAATATCGAGGTTTTCTTTTGTAAAGTTTGAAACATTATAAGCATGAGGTAAGTCAGATAAAACAAAGCAAGATTTCATTACAAAGTCTTTATCAAAGTCATTTTTTAAAGTTAAATCATTATTAAGATATTCTACGAAGTTAAAAATTTCCTCCCTTGCATTTACTCCGTCCCATTTCGAAGTTAGCATTGATAAAAGTAAATCTGATTTACTTAATTTGGTTCCGCCGTCATTTGCTCTAATAAATATATCTAACACTCTGTCATAGTCTTGACTTTGTTCTGTAAAATAAGCAATAGATTCATCTTTCCAAACCATACGATAAAGTTGGTCTAAGTTCTTTTCGAAAATTCTAGTTTGAGCTTTTGTTACACCATCATCCAACGCGTCTTTTAATCTATCTTTTGCCTCGTAATATTTATTTTCATCGTTATATTCCAGGATACGACCTACCTTAATCCAAAGATGATCTTTCGAATTATTTGGTGGCTCGAAAAAAAACTTGAATCCGTAAGAAACTTCGATACCTGCTTCATCATCATCTAATACAGGATCTTTTAATAAATCGAGAAACAAATGTTGTTTTACCCATGCATCTGGGTTAGTTGTTCTTTTATTTTTTGCCTTAGTCGTATAACTACCTCTCAAACCAAGCATTAATGAAGTTAATCGTTGTTGCCCATCTAAAACTAAAGTAACATCAAAACCTTCTGTTTCAGCTATTTCGTTATGCGTATCTCCAAACCTAAAATTCTCTACAAATTTATAGATTTCCCATTGTTGTTTACTTTCAGGCTTTAATTCCCAAAAAAGGAACGAGCTTATTGGGTAACCTTTCATTAAAGAATCAAATAATCTTATAAGTTGATCTGGCTTCCAGACAAAAGGGCGTTGAATTGCAGGTAAAAAATAACTTCTGTTTAATTTGTTAATAACTTTTGCAATCGTTGTTGACTCGTATGACATCAAAACTCCTTTTTAAATAAAAAATAAATTTTCCTAAGTAAAATAACAGTTCGTTGAACTAACGTAAGGAATCTCAACAATGATAATCTGATAAGTTGGCTTCCTTACGTAAGCTCAATCTACAACCTTACTTAAAGATTAGCACATTTGTTCCCGTATGCCGCGCAGAGCATCGGAGCATTTATCGGGAATAGCCCGTTAGGGGCGCGTCAGGGTGCTGCACGTTGCCAAAGGGACAGGAGTCCCTTTTGACAACCCCCGGTAAATGCGAGAAGCGCAGGAAGCAAGCGGTATCCGGGCGGATTTCTTTTGGATACTTTTCTTTGTCCGCGCAAAGAAAAGTATCCCGCCCGCCAGTGCGGGAACTGGCATTTAATCAATCGTCGCGGTAGCGACACATTAAAAAACACCCCTCACCCTAGCCCTCTCCCACAAAGGGGAGAGGGGATATTGTATCTTACGGCCTTTATATATTCCCTTTTATCCAGTCTGCAAATCCATTTTCGTCAATTTCACCCGACGCCAATTGCAGCATGGTTGTTACGCAGTCTTCGTCTGTGGCGGTCAACATAACGCCATTAAGCACCAAAAATGTTTCTGCCACGGCAAAAGCAACGCGCTTGTTACCGTCGATAAAAGGATGGTTTTTCGCCAAGCCAAAACCATAAGCGGCGGCCAGTTGTGCGATGTCAGCATTGCCGTAATGTGCCGATTGCTGTGGACGCATCAGGGCAGATTCCAACAAGCCGTGGTCACGGACACCCGTGCCACCGCCATGTTCGCTTAATTGTTCTTCGTGCATAGCCAACACGGTTTCATGCAAAAGCCAGACAACTTCTGTCATTTAGCCAGTTCGCGCAGGACGTTACGGCGTTTTTTCATCACTTCCTTGGCAACTGTCATTTGACGCTCAAATTCTGAGTCGTAAGGTGTTATACGAAAGCCGTCCGGCGTTTCGGTCAAATAGATCACGTCGCCTTTGCTGACATTCATTTTTTCAAGGGCTTCTTTGGGTAGGACAACGCCCGTTGAGTTGCCGATTTGGGTAAGTTTTAAAGCAATCATCTGGATTCCCGGTTAATTTTACGGATGTAATAACGATAAGGCGTTATAACGAATGTGTCAACACACTTCGGGGAGTATGCGCGAAAAATTACGAAGGCCTCAGCCTACCAGCTATCCTAAAATAACCATAGTTTCCAACGCTTACGATTATCTTATTGGCCATCAACGATAGTACGTTGTGTAGGGCGATGAACGAACGGAATCAACTAACGCTATAACAAATTTACAACCCCGTGTGCGCCGCCATTACCGCCGCAATCACACTCGCCAAGACTTCTGGCCTGGGCTTATTAGAATAATTGACCAATTCTGGATGCTGCTCAATAAATCCGGTATTAAAACGTCCGGCACGAAATTCAGGATGGCGTAATATTTCCAAGTAATAAGGTATGGTCGTCTTAATCCCAAACAAGCCCATATCCTTCAAGGCTCGTTCGCCGCGCTTGATGGTATCCTCCCAGGTAGTCGCGCTGACGATCAATTTAGCCAGCATGGAATCATAATAGGGGGGAATGTCATAACCGGTATAAATGGCGGTATCGGTACGCACACCCGGGCCACCTGGCGCGTAATATCGGGAAATATGACCGAAACTGGGCAAAAATCCATTTTTTGGATCTTCGGCATTAATACGGAACTGAATTGCATAGCCACGACGGCTGATGTCTTCCTGTTTGCAACCTAAGGGCAATCCGGCAGCGATGCGAATTTGCTCCTCGACGATATCCACACCTGTTATCGTCTCGGTAATGGTGTGTTCAACCTGCACCCGCGTATTCATTTCCATGAAATAAAAGCGGTCGTTGCTGTCCAGCAAAAACTCAACCGTTCCGGCATTGGTATATTTGACTGCTTTGGCGGCTAGAACTGCCAGGCCACCGATATATTGCCGCTGCGCTTCATCCAGTTGCGGAGAAGGCGCAATTTCGATCAGTTTTTGATTGCGTCGTTGGATGGAGCAATCGCGTTCGTATAAATGTATGGTATTGCCGTGATGATCCGCCAATACTTGCACTTCTATATGGCGTGGATTGACCACGCATTTTTCCATGAAAACTTCGGCTTTGCCGAATGCCTTAGTTGCTTCGGAAATAACGCGGTCATAATTGCGTTGTAAGTCATCGGCATTATCACAACGCCGGATGCCACGGCCACCACCGCCAGAGGTCGCTTTCAGCATGATCGGATAACCGATTTTTTCCGCAGCCGTCAGTGCGTCTTCAACGGAAGCAAGATTTTCCGTACCGGGCGTGACTGGAATTCCGGCATTAATCATGGCATTTCGGGCTTCGGTCTTGTCGCCCATGCGCTGGATAACATCCGCTTCCGGGCCAATAAAAATTAAGCCACGTTCTTTGCAAGCTTGCGCAAACTGGGCGTTTTCCGACAGGAAACCATAGCCCGGATGCACTGCATCACAACCCGTCGCCGCCGCCAAATCGACTAAAGCATAAATATTGAGATAACCCGCCAACGGCTCGCTACCGATGCAATAAGACTCATCCGCCTTTTTGACGTGCAGCGCAAAGCGATCCACTTCCGAATAAATAGCCACGGAACGTATGCCCATTTCTGCACAGGCACGAATAATACGGACAGCTATTTCGCCACGATTTGCGATTAGAATTTTGCGTAACATGCCTTTACTTTGAAAACTACAATTGTTCGCCACATTCTACCAAATTTTAGGCTGGTAAATACTCTAGAGACGCTAGGGTAAAGCTTTGTGATTTAACTCGTTATTATATAGGTTGAATTTATTGCAAATATTCAGATAAAATATATTTATGGCTTGACTTGCGGCTTTATAGAGCCCATAATTACGCTAGCTAGAAATAAGATTTACCATTTGTTTACCATTTCGATGTCATTCGTATAGTTGCTCGTCCGGTTTCACATATTAAAGTAATCTACATATTTACCAGCGACACCCGCCTTTTTATTCAAGGCTTTTATTTATATTTTTATTAGGACGTTACAATGTCAACAACTACTACCGGCACCGTTAAATGGTTTAACTCTGAAAAAGGCTTTGGTTTTATCGAACAAAAATCAGGCCCAGACGTATTCGTACATTTCAGAAGCATCGTTAACTCAGGTGGTTACAGATCACTTGATGAAGGTCAAAGTGTACAATTTACAGTAACTCAAGGCCAAAAAGGCCCACAAGCTGAAAACGTAAGCGTAATCAGCTAAGTTAAAATCTTTCGAAAAGGGCATCATATTCTGTGATGCCCTTTCTTAAAAACCTAAAATCAAGATTCTTCACTAAATTTAGGTTGCCAAGTTCAATATCTGCTTTGTCATCTGCTTAACCAATAGCATAGGAAAAAACAATACGCCTAGAGAAGCAAAGACTTATTAAAAATGTTAGATTATTCTTTGTAGAATCTTTTATTTTAGTTGCAATATTGGCCAAATACGGCGAATAAGAGAAAAGACCCTACCGGTTCAACTCTAATAACTTTGTATTTAAAGCACAACTAGTTTAATTTCACAAATCCAATATTGACGAATCCTGCCTTGTCTAAATACACAGCAAATGACAGACCAGTCACTGCCATTGTCACGGGCTTTTGCCGAAACTATTACTAATAATTCTGCAATAGCACTCTATTAATTGACGGCGAAGTTACCACGACGTAAGACCTGTTGTGTAGTAAACAATGTGTAATATCCGGCTCAATATTTGATTATTGTTTCCGTCTAGTTCGGCAAATCGGTTATCTTATTTTTACCCTTTAGTATCATATATCGGTCGGGTTACGCATTACATGTCTTACAGCGGCAGTCAATGCTTTGAATACCATCAATATAAAACCCAAAACCAACAAATCTGGTTTGCATTTAACACCAGTCACAATAAGCTTATGGCAATGGATTTTCCTAACTTGGCACTAAACTTATCGCACTTGAATTCCATCTGCCATAAGCTACCGAATAAAAATATAAACACATTTTTCACGTTGTATAAAAGTGAAAAATCTATAATGCTTTCAATAACGCAAGATTTCTCCTTGCAGTCGGAATGACGGCGAAGTAACTTAAAGGGCGGGCAAACGATACCAACAGTAGGCACTTTAGTCAAAACCGTATAACTACCCTGACTTTAACCCCGCTGCCTTAATACTGCACACTAACCTGCCCCATAAACGTGCGCGGCTGACCGAAGTCAGCATAGGCGGCGGTGTAGCCGTTAAGACCAACGGCATTTGAGGTTAGACCTGAATAATAGTGCTTATCGAGTAAATTATTGATATTGAATTGCGCGGTGACCTTAGTTTTACCTATATCCAGTGAATAGGCCGCCAACAAATCGACAGTGGCGTAGCCGGGTAATCTGACTGCTGGATTATCGCAACAGCCGGTTTGTCCGTCTTGCATTTTTACGCCGCCGCCGAATTTCAAGCCTTTAAAATCGCCACCCAGGAATTCATAAATACTCCAAAGGCTGGCAATATTTCTTGACGTATTAAAAAGCCGACTCCCCACTGGTGGGGACGAATTGCCGCTGGTATCAGTTGATTTGGTGGTCTGTGCATCCATATTGGTATAGGTGGCGATAATATTCCATCCAGGCAGGATTTCTCCGGTAATATCCAGCTCCGGCCCTCGGCTGCGGGCTGCGCCAATTGTGATAGAACACGGACTTCCTCCGCAAAGGTGACTTGCAATAGGATCGCGGGTGGCGATATTGGTCTTGGTTAAATCAAAATAAGCCAACGTGGCGCGCAGCCGCCCGCTGAAAAACTCAGTTTTAATACCGCCTTCATATTGTTGGGCACTCGTGGGCGGCGGAAGAATGCCGGGATAAATTTGGGCAAAAGGATCATTGGGGCCAAAACTCTCCACGTAGTTGGCGTAAAGGCTTAGCCAGCTTTTAGGTTGCCATAAAAACCCAACTCGAGGCGTAACCGCATCAGCAGTTTTTGCAGTGGCAGCCTGACCAATTAACTCCTTATTATTTTGATGGAGGTACTGATAACGGATGCCGCCCATCACTTGGACGTTATAAGGTAGCTTTATCTGGTCTTGAATATAAAGGCCGTATTGGTCAGTCTGGTTGTTATCATGTAGATACGGTTGGAGTGGTTGCGAAAAGGATGTGCCGGGATGGTCGGGGTTAAGAAGTTTGATCGTAGAATCGCCACCATTGGTAACTGACTGGTTTTTATCAAACCGGTAGTAATCCCCTCCAAACAGCAAAGTATGTTTTAGTCCAAAGGTATCGAAATGCCCGATTAAGTCGAGGTTGGTAGAATAGGTGTCATATTGGGTGTTAAAACTCTGCAAAAAGCGGCTTACTTCTCCATCAACCACATCATAAGGGAAGACTAAATGCGGTTGGTTCACATTCTGCTGATTCACCGAAAACCGCTGCTTAATAGTCCAATCGTCGTTAAACTGATGCGACCAGTTGAAGCCGCCAAAAATGGTTTCCGTAATGTTTGGCGTGTATTCGCCGTAATTACGGCTGCGCGGAATATTAAGTGGATTGCCGTTGAACAGCGGCAGAAATATCGAGTCCTGGCCACTGTGTTGATGGTCGTACTCCAGTTCTAAGGTCACCTGCGTCCGTGGGCTGATATTCCACTTGAGTACAGGCGCAAAAAAGACATCTTCTTTATTGACGAAGTCACGAAAGGAGCCACTGTTCTCATATGACATATTTACCCGATACAGCAAATTCTTATTCTTAGTGACCGGGCCGGTTGCATCTAGGCTGGAACGGTACAAATCGTAAGAGCCGAACTGTTGGGTAAAACCGTAATACGGTGTTGCCAAAGGTTGTTTGGTGATGACATTCACCATGCCGCCCGGATCAACCAAGCCATAAAGCCCAGCCGCTGAACCTTTTAATACCTCGATCGACTCCACGTTTGCCATTTGCCGGGTAACAGCTCCTTGCTGTAACCTGAATCCATTACGGAAAAAAGTCTGCGAAGCGAAACCCCGAATTAAAATAGATTCTTGATCGCCGGCAAAGTTATTAGTCGTATTGGTGGTCACGCCGCTAACATTCTTCAAGGCTTGATCCAGCTTAATCACCTGTTGATCTTTCAACACCTGCTTGGAAATAACCTGTACATTCAGAGGCGTTTCCATGATCGGCGTGTCGGTTTTGGTGCCTGCGGTGGCATTGGAAATGACGTAATCCTGGTTGTAGGGGTCGGCGTAGTATTCGGGGTCGTAAGCCGAGTCGGCTTCGACGGTGACTTTGGGCAACGTTTCGCCTTCGCTGGTTACCACCGCTGTCTTGATCAATCCGGGCGCTGCCTTCAAGGCGACTTCATTCTCGCCTGTGGAAACAGCTTTAACGCCACTACCCTCCAACAATAGGCCAAGCGCTTGTTTGGGAGGGTATGATCCTTTAATAGCCTTGCTTTTCTTGTATTGAACTGCATTATCGGCATAAAACACAAGCAGACCGCTTTGTTTGGACAAACTGTCAATGGCGCTCGCCAAAGGTTGGGCAGGAATGTTGAAGTGTCGTGCTGCTTCAGCTAAAACCGGCGTTATCGCCACGCTTAACCAAAGCCCCAAGAATATTTGTTTAGCTATCCGCATAAGGCCTCCAGGTGTTTGTTTTTATTGCATTCACCTATAAGACGGTTTGGCAAGAAAATCACGCCAGTTTTTTTATATTATAAAATCGAGATGAGTCTTTACATAAAGCAATATAAGTACAATAATACGTACATATTTTACATTAAATTAATTTATGGACACCCTAAGCTACTCAAATTTTCGCAGCCATTTAGCCAGTACCCTGGACAAGGTTAATGATGACCATGTGCCGATTATGATTACCCGTCAGAACGGTAAGCCTGCGGTCATTATTTCTTTGGAAGATTTTAAATCGTATGAGGAAACGGCTTACCTAATAGCAAGCCCCAAAAATGCAATGCGCCTAAACCAGGCCATCGCCGAAATTGAAGCCGGAAAATCTGTGCAGCATGATCTTGTTGACGAATGAGTTTGTCGTGGGCAGAAACAGCCTGGGAAGATTATCTTTACTGGCAAGCGACCGATAAAAAGACCTTAAAACGGATCAATCTGCTAATTTCAGATATTAAGCGACACCCTTTTTCTGGTCTTGGCGATCCTGAACCGTTACGTCATAATTGGACAGGCTATTGGTCGCGCCGCATCGACCGCGAGCATCGAATTGTTTACAAGATTACTGATGATGCCATTTTCATTGCCCAGTGCCGTTATCATTATTAAGTCGCTAACCTACAAACTATTTTTTCTTACCCGAAGTTACCAAAACGATGTTGCCAAAGCCTTTATTGGTTATCTTAACCGGCAAACTAGCCGCAATGGTGTTCAGCGCGATATTAAGATCGTTAGTTGGGAAGCTTCCGCTGACTTTTAACCCCGCTAAATTAGAATTGCCCGTGCTTAATTTAACGGCATGGTAACGGGATAATTGTTCCAGCACGACACCCAACCGCTGGCCTTTAAAGACGATGCGTCCCTCCCGCCATGCACTGACATCTTTGACATCACCGTTGTTCGCCAGTTGGCCTTGTCCGTTTTGGTGGTAAGTGTATTGCATCCCTGCGGTCATTAATTGCGGTGTTGTGGCTTGAATTTTACTAACGCTGACTTCACCTTCCAACACAGTTACGGAAACTTTGTCGGCTAGCTGGTAAACATTAAATTGGGTGCCAATATCCCGAATCAAGCCATCTGCGGCGGCAACTTCAAAAGGCTTGTCTGCATTGTGCTTAACGGTGAACAAAGCTTCACCATGTTCTAATTTAACCCTGCGGTTAAAGAATGTGTAACTGATCCGCACTTCGGTATCGGTGTTGAGGTCAATTCGGGTGCCGTCACTTAATTGGATTTGCTTCTGCTCGCCTTTAGCCGTTTGGTAGCTGCCGTTATCAAGGCAGAGTTGGACGAGCGGGACTGACATTGCCATTAACAACACCGATGCGGCAATTGCCAAAGATTGCCGAGGTGGCCAGCGCCGCCGGTTTTGTGTTCGATGGGTATAAGTCCGAGCTGCTTGCAGTTGGGGTTGCGCTAAGGTTTCAAGTCCGCCTAATTCTTGCCAATAGGCTTCAACCTCTTGATAGGCTTGCTGGTTAAACGTATTTTTGTTCAACCAAACCTGGAATTCCTGATGTTGCTCCGGCGTACAATCGCCATCATGCAACAAGTTAACCCAATAGCTGGCTTGTTCGTACTGGTCGGCACTGGGTTTTGTTGGAGATGATGCCATTATGCTCAGTTTGTTTGGTAATGCGATGTCTGTAAGACGGTTTGACCGCCTCCAGACCGCCATTTATTTTACAGGCCGTGCTAATTTAAAAGCTATCTTGGGCTTTGGCGAAACAATGGGCAAGCGCCTTGGCGGCAAAGCGTTCAACAGTACGGGCAGGGATTTGCAAGGCTTTGCCGATTTCGGCGTAAGTCATGCCGTCGATGCGATGCAATAGAAAGACATGGCGATAGACTTCCGGCAAACTTTCCAGCGCATTCAAACAACGCTGCAATCTATCATGCGATTCTACTTCAACATCGACTTCCGGTTGCTGGTTTGGTAGATGGTCTAGTTCAACTTCGCTATCATCATGATGGCGGGAACGAATTTGGCCTTGGCGCAAGTAATCGGTGCTTAGGTTGCGGGTAATCTTGTACAGGTAAGCCCTTGGATTGTCGATTTTCTCCGTTTGCGCTTGCCGCATTAAGCGTAGATAGGCTTCCTGCACTAAATCCTCGGCGACTTCTTCATTGGAATGCTGTCCAGCAAACTTCAGCAATTCTTGCTGATGGCGGCGAAAAAGTAGCTCGAAAGACAGGTTAAGGGTAAGCAACATAAACTTTAGCTTTTATTTTTGGTAATGTGCTTGGGCGAAAAACCAAAAAAGTTAACGAACGCGGAACTAAAGTTGCTGACATGGCTGTAACCGACAAAATCGGCGGCATGGCTCACTTGGCAGCGGGTGGATTGCATTAATCGATAGGCTTGTTCCATCCTAATCTCCAGTAACACTCCATAAGGCGTGTTGTTAAAAAAATGATGGAACAATTGTTTCAGTTTGAACTGGTTAGTACCGACCCGTTTCGCCAATTCATTGACGGAAGGCGGCGACCTAAATTCACGTAGCAAAATATCCCGTGCAGCGTGGGCGGTATTCATGTCACGCAGATTAAATCTTTCCGATTCAGGATCGCCATCTTCAGATAAGTGCGCCAGTTCACAAGCCAATAACGTCATAGCTTGGCCTTGCATAAACAAGCGCTTTAGCTTGCTGTCTAAATTGCAGGCCAGTAACTGCTGCGCGGCGTTAATTCCCGGTAATGATATGGGTCGAAAACTAATGTGCTGGATACCGCTTTTAACAAATAATTGCTGGGATAATTTTTCATCAAGGTAATGATCGATCCATTTTTTGCTGAGTGAAAAGCGCAGTTGGGTAGTTTCCTGGTTCGCCTCATACCGCCGCTCCCCAATGCTGGAATTGAAAGCAGTAATGGTGGTGTAGCCCTCACTGAACAAGACTTCATCGCCATCATGGCTTTTAAAACTTGAATGGCCTTTAAGGGTCACGGTGACGACCATCCGCGGCTCTTGAAGCTCAACCCTGTTCAATACAGCAAGATTTTTTGATGGCTTATAACAGGTTTCGATATAACTTAAATCCTGGTCGAGCTGATAAAAATCGGTATGGCCAATACCAGCGATTTCCGGTAACGGTTGGTGTAGGCACTGCTTGGCTTCAAGAAAACTTGACTCAAATTCATCAGTTCCAATACGCCATCGGTCTGAAGCTGGTTGGTAAGTTTTCATTATTTAATACCTTTATTAGTAAATATTTTCAATCTGAATATATATATGTTTCTGATTATATTGAATTATCTCAGCTATTCGGTGTTTTTTTGCAATAAAGTTGACGTTACTGTCATTTCGACCATTGGGAGAAATCTTTTAAAGGCTAAAAGTTGGGCAAGCCTAAGATTCCTCGTTTTGCCCAGAATGACAAACTATACCGATGTGCCGTCATCCTGTTTATTTTCGCTGAACCGACCAAATAATCAGGCATACGTTTGCCATAAAAAAAATTACTTTTGTAATAAGAATCCCTAAAGTTTATTGCTTCGGTTTTAGTTAAGATTCATCTGCTTATTTCAAGCAAAGAAAATCTGTAAATTGTTATCTAATAATCAATAATTTAACGCTGCCTATTTAACCTATAAATTCATATATCCACCAGAGAACATGAAAATTAATAATCATAATTTAAAAACCATTGCCTTAGTTTTACTAGGCATTTTCAGCCAAGTGGGCAGCATAAACGCGTCTGCTTCCGAAGCTTTAAAACCCTGCCGTTTATTGATCGCTAACCGGCTGTTTGACGGGGTTAACTTCCCGCAAGCCAACATGGCGGTGCTGGTTGTTGGCAACAAAGTCAAGCAAATCGGCACACCCGCCTCGCTACGCGGACAATGCAGTAACAAAATCAATCTGGGTAATGCCACCATCATGCCAGGATTCATAGAATCGCATGCCCATGTCACCTTCCAGAATGTCAATAAGGACATCGTGCTGGAGCATGGCATTACCACCGTACAAGATACCGGTGGCCCTTTGCTTCCTGTCCAAGGTGGTAATGGCAAGCTTCGCTTGTTGAGCGTTGGCCCGATTATCCAAGCGGCTGGTGGCTACCCGCTGAATATTTTTACCCCTGACGATACATTGGGTGGTTACGACAAAATCGGCATTAGCATTAGCACACCTGCCGAAGCGCAAACCGTCGTCCGACATTTGGTGGATGGCGGCGCAACAGCCATCAAGATTGCCTTGGAACCCGGCGGTGAAAATGGCGCGCCTTGGATGCAACCTCACGGTGACCATCCTATCCCACCTGCACCCTGGGCGATGCTTTCTGAAGATACAGTAAAAGCCATTGTTGCTAAGGCACATGCCTCGGGCAAACGGGTCATTGCCCATGTCGGCGAACAAACTGGCTTTGACCGTGCGGTGGTAAGCGGCGTGGATGAACTCGCCCACATGCCATGCGCAGAAATTAGCGATACCTCTTTACAGACGGCTGTCGATGCTGGGATGACCTTCGTGACCACTTTGGACACGTTAGCTTCGTGTGGGCCAAACGGCTTGCACAGCAATGCATTCAGGTTGGGGTTGAAAGGGGCAAATATCATTTACGGTTCTGAAGTTGCCCACGACAATGTGCCTTGGGGTGTCAACGGTGAAGAAATGCACATGATGCTGCAATTAACCCACGGCGTAGATGCGATTAACTTTAATGATGTGGTTAACATATTCAAGTCAGTGACTTCCAAAGCGGGCGAGCGCTTAGGCCTTAACCCATTGTTAGGCACACTGACACCTGGCGCACCTGCCGATATAATCGCAGTACGCGGCAACCCGTTCGAACGCTTTAAAATTCTGGAATATCCTGATCTGGTCATGTCAGGTGGAAGAGTTGTTGTCAATAAATTCTGAAACCACTACTTTAGTGCTGGTAGAAAAGCCAACCCTTTTCGTTTAACTATTAATTGATATTAAACAGATTTCATTCATAGTCTCCGGGATGTGGGACATGAATGAAATCAACTAAATACCCGTTTGATTTTGCTCATAGCAAATCACTTTATAGAAGTATGCTAGGTCAAGGGTAACATCCTATATGCCAAACCACTCGCCGCTGTTGTTAAATGATTGATGAACATACAAAGGAAAATCAAGCGGAGCATCCAAATTCAATATAGCAATCAATTCTTCGCAGGCAAAAGTTTCCCGTGGATTGCTAAGGATAGTTTCTGCCAGCTTGCTTATGGCAAACCAGTTTTCGTAGTCATTGACAAAACTGTAAGCCGCTAAAAACAACTCAGCCATTTTTTTCTGGCGCTTGTTATGGTCATCTTGATATAAGCACTCCATATATTCATCAATAATTTCCATATCCGTACTGCCGCCGTAGAACTTTAATGCACCCAGATCCAGATAAAGCAAGTTAGCGTTAAAAACTTCGCCATCTCGCAAGGCGATATATTTGGCTTCTGCCAAGGCACCAGCCAAGATATTGATGACATCAGCCTCAATTGCGCAAATACACTGTTGCCGTTGTGCAGTTGATAAGCGTTGAACCGATACTTCAAATGAACTGCATGATAAATTGGGGAGCAAACGCCCGTCCCCAATTTTGAAGATATGCTTGTTTTGGATTCGCGCGAACCGGCCAGTGGAACGTTTCTCATTTTTACTGGGCTTAATAGTCATATTGAAATGAACGGCTGGCAGGTTTTTTTGCTTGTTGCCAATGTAAATAGCGGCAGCATAGCCTGCTTGATGATAAACATTCCTTTTACTGATATGTAGATCTGCTTTTGTTGGTAATGACATAGTATTTAATCCAATTTCAAAATTGCCCCAAATTTAAAAAAAGGCGGGTTAATAAAAATCAACCCGCTAAGAGAGGAAAGGCACTTAAAGCTTATGAAGGAGATGAAGCTTCTTAAGCCTGATGTACAAATACTGCAATTCTTGGCAAGAAACTATTTGATAACGAGGCAAACAGAACTAACCAAGACAATAGAGAAATAAGCATTATCTATGCCATAATATTTAATTAAATAATGGGTGTCACGGAGCTTAAATAATGCACTATTTTTAAAATAGAAACACTCTAATATATTGATATTTAAGATAATGTTACTGTTTTTTATTTTTAATAGACATTTGCCTGTTTTTTGAAAAATTTAAAATATCTTTCAAAAACTTACGGCTTTGAAGAAAAAGTGTGTGATATGCCTTAATTTACGGTTTTATTGGGGTGTTGGAAATGCCCAGGCGGCGCGGGTTTCAGAAAAAAGTGCGTGATATGCCGCAGGAGGTGTGTCATATGACACACTTTTTACCTTGGATTTTTTAACTTGAAGATTTGGGAGACAGATATTAAATTTTTTTTCAGGTGAAAATTCTTTGATACGTTTAGAATGCCGATGTCATGCTATGCGTTGTACTGAACCTCCACTGCACCATGCTTTTAGCAATATAACCAAAAAGTAAAGCCGGTACAACCAACCTTATTACTCTGGATTGGGCTATCTTTTAAGATTGGCCGTGTTTAGATAATTCTAATAGCGTGATGCAACCAGAGCTTAAGCTTATCAGTAAGATAATAACTAAAGTTTGAAAAGTGTTTATCCACTTTAAACTATCCAGGGAGGAAATTTTGCCTAAGAATAGCAATAACATGCTTATTGGTTTGTACACTTGTTCTTAAATATAGAAAATCATGAGTGAGACTGTTATACATATCCTTACGGAAACTCACCCAACGGCAAAGCACAAGTCTTTGTGTGCCTTGGTCGTCCAGATAACAAAAAAATGATCAAATCAGGCGAAATGCGGTTACTTTGTTGATAATAACCATCGCTGTGGGTCAGTTCCTTACTGTCCTGTATAATTTATACCTTAACAAGGTATTGACCCATTAAGGAAACAAAACCCACGATGGAAACCCACGATAGTAACGCTATTGAGCTTCTCAACACAATCTTCGGCTATGAAAGCTTTCGTGGCCAGCAGCAATCAATAATCAGCCATCTGGTTGAAGGCAATGATGCTCTAGTCGTCATGCCAACTGGCAGTGGAAAATCTTTGTGTTACCAGATACCTGCACTAATAAGGCCTGGTGTTGGCATTATCATTTCACCGCTCATAGCGCTGATGCAGGATCAAGTTAGCGCCTTATTACAACTAGGAATTAAAGCCGCTTTCCTGAATTCGACCTTATCTTTTGAAGAAGTCCAACAAATAGAGCTAAAGTTACTAAGTGGCGAACTAGACTTGCTATATATCGCACCGGAACGTTTGGCTAACGAACGGACTTTACACCTGTTAGGCCGCTTAAATATTGCCCTGTTTGCAATTGACGAAGCGCATTGCGTATCCCAATGGGGACATGACTTCCGTTCAGATTATTTGCGCTTGTCCTTACTGCATGAACGCTATCCTCAGGTTCCCCGTATTGCCTTGACCGCCACGGCGGATGAACTTACCCGAAAAGAAATCCAGTTTCGTCTAGGGCTGGAGCAATCTGCACTTTTCCTAAGCGGTTTTGACCGCCCCAACATCCGTTACCGTATCGTGCAAAAGCAAAATGCACGGCAACAATTGCTGGGGTTTATTGAAACCGAACATTCTGGCGATGCCGGTATCGTCTATTGCCTATCGCGTAAAAAAGTCGATGAAACCGCGCAATGGCTGAGCAGTAAGGGCATCAAAGCCCTACCCTACCATGCTGGAATGACCAATCAACAACGGCAGGATCACCAGCATCAATTCATCATGCAGGAGAATTTGGTGATGGTGGCAACCATTGCTTTCGGTATGGGCATAGATAAGCCCAATGTGCGTTTTGTCGCCCACCTCGACCTGTCAAAAAGCATCGAAGGCTATTACCAGGAAACCGGACGCGCTGGCCGCGACGGTTTACCTGCCAATGCCTGGATGGCTTACGGGCTTCAGGATGTCATCACCCTGCGCCGCATGCTGGCGGAATCCAATACTAATGAAGCCCAAAAACGCATTGAATACAACCGACTGGATGCCATGCTTGCCCTCTGCGAACAAGTCCATTGCCGTCGCCAAGCCTTACTGGGGTATTTCGGGGATACCCTGGAACAACCCTGCGGTAATTGTGATACCTGTATGGAACCGGTCGAAACCTGGGACGGTACCTTGGCTGCCCAGCAAGCCTTATCATGCATACACCGGACTGAACAACGCTTTGGTGTGGCTTATCTGGTCGATGTCCTGCTGGGCAAGACCACCGAACGGATAACCCGCTTTGGTCACCATCAACAATCTACCTTCGGTATTGGTAAACAGTTGGAAGAAAAACAATGGCATTCGGTATTCCGGCAATTAGTGGCGCGGGGCTTGGTCGCAGTTGATTTTGAAAATTTTGGCGCACTGCGATTAACCGAAGCTTGCCGCCCTATCCTTCGCGGTGAGCAACAATTGAAGCTGCGTAAAGACATCCATGTTGAAAAAACAAAAGGCGGTAAACTCACCAAAACCGCCGTTAAAAGCAAAAACATCAACATCAACAGCCTGCTGTGGGACGCATTGCGGAACAAACGCCGGGAATTGGCGGAACGTCAAGACGTACCACCATATGTCATCTTCCATGATGCCAGCCTAATGGCCATGATGGAGCACAAACCGACAACCCTGGAGAGACTCAGCTTACTGCCCGGCATGGGAAAACGGAAACTGGAGCTATATGGCAAACAATTCCTGGCAATTATCCAGGAATTCAAAGAAACGGCTGCGCCAAACTCAGATACCGCGAGCGAATCAGTCGAATTATTCAAGCTGGGCTTCACTATCCAGCAAATAGCCCAGAAACGGTCACTACAAGCTTCCACTATCTATGGGCACTTGGCGCAGTATTTGGAAGAAGGGCAATTAGTATTGGCCGATGTCGTCGAATTACCTGAACTGGAAATAAGGCAGATCGAAGACGCCATCATCAACCTGCCAGAAAACCAAAAAAACGCCTTAAAACCCGTTTACGAAACTTTTTCGGGCGCTTACAGCTACGACATTTTGCGCTGCATCAAGGCGGCTTTGCTATACCAAATAGCTTGAAACAAGAATAGAGTGCGTTTTTTCATCCAACCACTCAGAATCTTATCGAAACACCTCACCTAGCTGCATACATCTATTCCAAAGAAGACATTTAAATATACTATGAGGCTTAGTGCTTTCGCACTCCACTATAGACAACTCACGTCAATAACAATGAAAATTTTATCGATTAATACCCAAGGCTTCAATATTTCCAGGCACATTTCCAGCATCCCCATGAAAACAACCTCAGCCAATCACCAGTACAAAGAATGACTGGGGCAAAGCCAGTTAACCCTTAACCAATTTATCAAATAATATTTCCTCAATGTTTGTGAGGTTCTCAATTTCTTTCCATTGTTTAGAATCTTGCCGTAGAACTAATCTTGAATATCTTGCTGGCCGACGCACTGCCTCTTCGGTATGGTAGTTGTCATGACATGAAATAGGTAACGACTAACTAGTATTATTCTGATGTGAAATAATACTTAAGCATGCGAAATTAATACTCACAATTTTTAGTAATGAACAAACCTGTGATTCCAACAACAAAACCTCGAAATAAATCGGCTTCATCACAAAAGACAAATTCGAATAAACGGCCAACACGAAAATATGCTGAAATTTTTCCTCAGATCAGTTTTAAGCAAAAACTCTTATGTAGTGCAATTGAAATAATTTCTCTGGTCGCGATTATTACCGCAGGAATCATAATCGTACTTGGAAATGAGGCGCATTGGTTAACTGGTACTCATTTTTTTGGGAACCTATTCCCTTTTGCTGTAGGTATGCTCATTTTTATTTTATTGTCCAGCCTTTTTCTTGTAGGCTGGTGGAAGCTCCGAGGTTATCTGAAAAGCAGGTCTTCGTTTTTGTTGCCGATTACTTCCTTTACTTTAATGTGCAGCATTGGGGTAGTAGTTGGCGTGGATAATCTCAGCCAGTCGACCGACCGTTTTCGAATTTTGGTGGGTGGTAAAGAAGAAGCTCACCGTGTTACGTTAACACATCAAGTTTTTGCTGCTTATCGGCGCTATGGTTCCACAAATCTGGTTAAAATGATTCGGCGAGCTGAACCGTATCGTTCCGCAATTACAGAAGCGGCTAATGAATACGATATCGACCCTGATTTATTAGAGGGTATAGCGGCTACAGAGTCATCATTCAAGCCAAGAAACAGTTTAGATGGCGGTCACGGCTTATTTCAAATTACTGCCGTACCGAAAAATGTCCTTAAAGATGCCAAAGACCGTTTAGGAACTGAAAGCCTACCACTCGAAAACCCTAGAGCTAACGCTTTTATTGCGGCAGCTACGCTGAAATACTACCTTGCTGAGATGAATTATGACCTGTATCTAGCACTATTGGCTTATAACATAGGCCCGGCTAATGGTGGTTTGCGTTTTATTATGAAAAAATATGAAGTGACTGATTTTATAACGATTCAGCCGTATTTACAGCTACTGCCTAGAGATTATCCGATTAGGGTCTTGTCTTACGCCTTGGCTTTTAGAATATGGCAAAAGCATGGCCAATTACTCGCTTATGAAGAGGGTGACAATGCACTAAAAATACAACAACTCGGAATACCAGATTTGGAGTAACGTTTAAACAAAGTGAGCTGATTATTTATAACCGAATGACAGATTCATAAATTAACAATCTCATTCCAATTTTACACCGGCTTTTTTTTCCAACTCTAGTTCGACGACAATATACCGTTTATTAGCCTTCAGATAATCAAGTTGTCCCGGCTTTAGTAATTTACTGGGGCCTACTTCCACAAGGTTACCCTCTAACCAAACTGTAAAACCGGTTCGCCGTAAATTCGCCACAAACGACATCAAACATACCATAAACATCACCACCAAAAATTTGGTAGGAATAGTAATCCGGCAATAGAACGCCCGTCACTTAGTAGTATTACCTAGTTATTTAAATTTAATACTTAGCATTACGTGATCGATCGCCGCCAACTCAACACGTGAAACCTCGCCGAAACTGAAATTATAATATCGCATCCTATGACTTGTATTGCTTTCACCTAAGCTTTATTGGAAAAAAATCTGGGCTCATGCTAACTCTTCAAAATTTATTGAAACATGATAATGGATACTTTCTATATCTATTTTATATCCACTAATACCCTATTCTGTTTTGTTGCCCATCTTGCCCCCTGATGTGAAAATTTAAACATGTTAACGAGTTGCCACTGATCTTTTCATCACTCCCGTTTTCATTTTAAAAATGATATTTGTTATTGATTTACATAAGAACTAACAAAAAAGAAATTAATTTCTTGATGTCCCCAAAACAGACAACTATTGGAGAGAAAGTGGGATCAATTTTTCACAAAGTGGATTGCGTGAATTGCAGGCTTTCAAAAGTATGTCTTGCTTATGGGTTAAAAGAAGAGGATGTTTCCCATCTAGAATCAATCGTTAAACGTAAACCTCCGATAATATTGGACGAATACTTATTTCGCCAAGAAGATCAGTGCACCAGCTTATATGTTGTTAAATCAGGATCTTTTCGCAGTTTTATTTGGGATATTGAAGGTAACGAACAAACCATCGGCTTTTATTTGCCTGGTGAGTTAATGGGGCTAGATGCATTGCAAAAAAGTGGTCGGTTCAATTGTTCTATTGTCGCGCTAGAAACAGCATCTGTTTGCGAATTATCATTAAGCCGTCTTAACAACTTATGTCTTAAAATTCCCAGATTACAGGTGCAATTATTGCGTGCTATCGGCACTCAAATCGTTGCGGCGCAAAATAATATCGTTCTTCTTGGAAACCACTCAGCTACAGAAAAAGTGGCTATTTTTTTATTGTCATTATCCCAAAGATACAATGCTTTAGGGTATTCCGGAACAGATTTCAACCTCACTATGCCACGCCACGATATCGCTAATTTTTTAGGGCTAAGTATAGAAACAGTAAGCCGCCAATTTAGTCACTTAAGTAGGTGCGGTGCAATCACCATTAAATACCGTGGAGTTCAAATTAATAATCTGGGGCTGTTGAAAACAATAGCTGAACCTTGCTCGTCGAATATTTTATACACACATTAAATTTTATTCTGGAATTTTATTCATCGTTATTTCTTTAAATAGAAATTAGTCTGATACATGCGTTACTGTCGTTCAAGACCTACAGAGCTTGAGCAAGCAAGCTTTAACATACTCGATTATTATGCAATAACTTATTATCCTCCTTATTCTAGCTGATATTGTCTTGAAGGCATGTTAGTCCCACAATTTAGATCCTAGCATTGCAAGCCTACCTTCAAAATCTTGATGTATTTAGCGACCATAAACGCAATAGAAGCATCGGATCAAATCCAGATAAAATCCATCTGCATATATATAATTTCCCCAAATCAAGATATAAAGCTATTTTCATGGGATATTACAGCTTTTAATTTTGGAACAGCCGTGAAACCCACGCATGCCTATCGATGCCTTTCTATACTCGTTAGCTGAATACTAGAAAGACATTTTCGTTGTGAATTTTCCAAATACCGGCAAATTCACAATGTGGTTAGACATCCATCACATAATCCGGAAAATAGGTGAACCCCAATTGATTTTAATTTCAATAGAGATTCTACATGACTGATAACCCAGAGAAGCTTAATCAACGCCTGAAAGACTCTCGGCAAAAAACTGAAGAACTGTTCAACATTATCGAGCAAGAGGCAAGCCCAAATTCGATACCCACCTCCTTCGAAATTCTGCATGAACTACGTGTACATCAGAATCAATTGGAGATGCAGAATATGGAATTGCTCCGTTCTCAAACCACATTAGAGCAATCTAGAAATCACTATCTTGATCTTTACGAATTCGCACCAGCAGGTTACCTCACCTTAAATATGGATGGGATAATTTTAGAAATAAACCAAACAGCCGCCAAATTTTTAGGCAACGAAAAAAGTAACATTATCAATCGGCGTTTTGTCAGTTTTATTCAGGATGACTACAAAGATCTTTGGTACCGGCATTATTTAATGGCAAAACAGGCTGAGGGGAAATACGGCTGCGAACTTCCCTTTCAATTTAAAGACAGTGATCTCCTCTATTATCACCTGGATTGTCTGTTTACTAACGAGGATAAAAAATCACCGCCTCATATGCGTATTACCCTTACCAATGTAACAGAACGCAAATATACTGAAACGGAACTACGTATTGCTGCGGCTGCTTTTGAAACACAAACGGGTATGGTCGTAGCTGATGCTACAAAACGAATTTTAAGGGTTAATAAAGCATTTACCCTTATCACTGGATACAGTGCTGAGGAAGCAACACACCTGTCTTTTCTTGACTTCAACCGACAAAACATAGATAGAGTGAAGACTATTTGGGATATCGTAATACTAGATGGTTACTGGGAAGGTGAAATATGGGAACAACGCAAGAACGGCGAATTCTTCCCTATATGGCTAACTATATCCTCTGTAAACGATAAAGAAGGAACACTAACTCACTTTGTGTGTTCTTTGTCAGACTTTACCGAACGTAAACATGTAGAAACGTGCCTTCGTGTCGCTGCGGCCGCTTTTGAAACCCAAAGTGGCATTATCGTGGCAGATGCAGACAAATCTATCTTACGTGTAAATAAAGCATTTACCCGAATTACGGGCTATAACGATGAAGAATCGATAGGCAAATCTCTGGAATTTTTACGTTCTGTGTTGTATGACGACGGATTTTATCACCCACTTTGGGAAACGGTTAACCAGAATGGTTTTTGGGAAGGCGAAATCTGGGAAAAACACAAAAATGGAAAAATATTTCCAGTGTGGGGAACGATTACGGCAGTCACCGATTCTGAAAACAAAATAACGCATTACATCAGTTCACTTATTGACATAACAGCCCAAAAAAAAGCTGAAAAAGTATTGATAGAGGCACGTAACCGCTTGCAAAATCAGATTGCGACTACGGAAGAAGAACTCGAAAAGATTAAAACAGAAACCGCAGAGATCAATGTGGCATTAAACATTTTACTTAAACACCGTGAAACAGACAAAGCCGACGCCCAACTTGCGCTCACTTATGAAGTTGAAGCTACAGTTTTACCACTATTAAAAAAATTAAAATCAGCCAGCAATGGTCGACACCAATCCATGCGCCTGATCAAAATTCTCGAGACCAATCTTCTACAGCTAGTGAAATCATATGGCCGCGGCGCCAATTTGGCAACAGCCTATCAAAAGCTGACGCCCATCGAAACTCAAGTGGCGGCAATGATAAGACAAGGCCATTCAACTAAGGTCATCGCTGCAGCCTTAAACATTGCAAATGGAACAGTCAGTATTCACCGTAAACACATCCGCAGGAAGTTAGGCCTAAATGGTAAGAGCGATAACCTTTACAGCTATTTGCAAGGCTTAATAGAGTAAATCCATTACAACTGCTTATTTTTTCTCACCTCAACCAAACCAAACCAAACCAATTCACTATGATCCCTCACATTCATAGCTGCAGCCTTTGTTATTACTGATACCGTTTTAGACAATCTTTCCGCTCTAACTCAACCAATCGTGTTTAAACAAATCCCCAATATATTGACCCATTACTGGTCGGTACAGCCCATTTAATATCATGGTTCAAACCGGATTATAAAACTTGTCTGGCTTTTGCAATATCTTGTTTAATTAAACCGCTTTAAAGTACGAAACCGTAACCAAACGCAGTATCACCTGATCAGTTTCAGGTTTTATATTTCGATGTAAACGGCGGCAGGAATAGCGAATATCACCCTAAAAACAGGATACAAATTGAATATTAAATGGATACATAAAATACCCAATACTGTAGTTAACTTAATCAAAATTAAGGTGCTGTTAAGAATTTACCATTAATATCGATTTGACATTATCAATTGAATAATTATAAAAAAACTGATATGTCTTTGTTATACATAACAAAATAATGATAACCGTAAACTTGATCTGGGCTTGTTGAAATAACTTATAGCATTTTAAATTTTGTCAAAACTTTTGGTTTCCCCTGTTTGCATTAGACGTTCCACTTCTAAAACTGTGACAGGACTCAAAGAAAGTCTCAACATTTTCAACTTAACTTAATTTCAGTTTAAAACGCAAAAAGCGTTATTTTTTTGATAAACCTACCAGAGGTTAAGAAGGGGGGGATGCAAATTTGTGTAAATTGAAATATTTAAGATTATCTTTGTTCGTTTTAGTGGGTATTTCCGAAAGTAACTTGCGCGTGCCTTAATATCATAGGCTATACCAAGCTTACATTTTTCAGCAACGATCACACGCTTAACCGCCCTTTGCTTTAGCAAGCATAAATTTAGGCGGCTAGGGAAACTATTGTCCTTTTTTATATTGTTTTTCCAAAAAACATATTTTTAGTATTGCAGGTATATTTATGAACATTGTTTTAACATATAAACCCAATCATTTTTATGGGTATCTTAATCGACTTTTAATAGCTGGCTTTACCCTATTGCTTTTCAGTAGCCATGTTTTCGCAGGAAGTATAAATCTTGCCTGGGATGCCAGTACATCTAACAATGTTGGCGGCTATAAATTATATTACGGCACAACCGCTAATAATTACACATCAAATATTGATGTTGGTAATAAAACAAGCTATCAAGTCGCAGGACTGATCAATGGAACAAATTATTATTTTGCATTGAAAGCCTATGATTCTGCTCGAACTATTGAAAGTGCTTATTCAAATGTAGTCAGCGCGACAACCCCGTCCGTGGCGACACTTACAGCCGACTTCTCGGCAAGTAAAACCAGTGGCACGGCTCCTTTAATCGTAACTTTCACGCCTAGCGAAACTGGAACCGTTACTACTTGGAAATGGAACTTTGGCTCTACCTCTATAGCGGATTCTACAAGTAAAATTCCAGCAGTGACATATTCAAATCCGGGTACTTACAACGTAACCCTAACCGTGACTGGCTCCAACGGAAATGTTGTAACCCAAACGAAACAGCTTACGGTTAATGCCCCACCTCCAGTAGTAGTATCTCCACCACCTGTGGTAACACAACCCCCAGTACCGGTAACTGGTAATAACGGACTTGTAGCAGCATATCGCTTTGATGAAGACGGTTCAATGGCTGTAGATGCTTCAGGTAATGCGAATCATGGCATTATCAATGGCACTATGATTGTAAATAGTGGTCGATACAATAAAGCCCGTAAGTTTAATGGCACTAATGACATGGTTACTATTAACGACAGCAAATCGTTAGATCTTTCATCTGGGCTTACACTTGAGTCCTGGGTTAAACCTATATCTGTCCGTAGAGGAAGCGTGATATCGAAAGAGCAACCTGAAGGTGCTGTTTATAATCTATATTCTTATGAAGATGGCGATTTACCCCTTTCTTCATTCAATGATGGAATCGACTACCGTGTCATTTCTGGGACTAAACAATTGCCAATTAACCAATGGACACACTTAGCATCAACTTACGATGGACAAGTCCAACGCTTATATGTGAATGGTGTTCTGGTCTCGACCCGCGCCCAAACAGGCTTGATTAAACAATCCAATGGTGCGTTACGGATTGGTGGAAACAGTCTTTGGGGCGAGTATTTTCAAGGCTATATAGACGAAGTGAGAATCTATAATCGGGCATTAACGAATACAGAAATTAAAAAAGATTTATCAACAGCCATCAGCAAATCAAATCCGGCACAGTTAGTAGTCGGAAACAAAACTGTTGAACCCTATGAAGATTATACCCCTCAGGGAATAGCTCAAGCGTTTAAAACAAACTCTCTGAAAGATGGCGCTGTAACGGCAATTCAAGTGTATTTAGATGCCAATTCGACAGCAACAGAGCTGGTGGCTGGTATTTACAGTGATAATGGCGGACATCCTGGAGAGCTTATTACTCAAGGGAAATTAATTTCACCTAAAGCAGGAGTTACGAATACTGTCCGTATACCTGCTGTTACTCTTGCCGCAGCTAAGACCTATTGGATTGCAACACTTGGATCAAAAGGGCTAATTAATTTTCGCATAGGCAAGAACATGACAATTCCTACTGAAATGTGTGCTTCAACTGGATTAACAAGTTTGCCAAACAAATGGCTTACTGGAAATGTGGCTCAGGGTGATGGACCGATGACTGTTTACGGGACTGGTTATTGAACGGATCATGACTGCTTAAACTGTAACCGAAGGATGCTGTCCTCGCATTGAGAGAGGGCAGCAGCAGTCATATTTAGCTAAGCACAAACACCAAAAAACTTATACGGTATCACTTTGGTTAATTAAAAATATTATAGGAAATGTGAAATGAATATTCATACAAAAAATTATATATTAGGAAAATCTAATCGAGCTGACCAGGCATTCGGATATCAACTAAAATTATATTTTTTTACAGCGTTACTAAGCTTTCTTTTTGTTCCAAACGCGTTATACGCAGCTTGCATAGGTACAAGTCCAACATGGTCATCTACTGTAGACTATAGCTCACTTAATGCTTGTGTATCTCAGGCTAAAGCAGGCGATACAATTAATGTATCCGGAGGCTCAGCAACTTATAATAATACAGTGGATATCACAAAGCCTTTAACTATAATCGGCTCTGGAGAGACATCATCGGTTATAGCCGCAAACAATTCCGTTGTATTTCGTGTGTCTATATCAAGTGGAAATATGCGCATATCTGGTTTCGGATTCACTGGAAATGGGGGCGGCACAGGTATTGAAACCGCCGTCTTGCAATTACGAGGACAAGGCTTAGGAATATGGGATTCTTTGCGAATAGATCATTGTAGGTTCACAAATATCCCGAATCACAGTATTAATCTGGGCGAATGGTGGGACATACAGAAACACCCAAGAGCATTGTTCGATCATATCACCTTCATAAATAGTTCCAACAATTGGGGAAGATTTATTAAGATTGCTGGCAACGCCGATACCTGGAAACAACCTGACCAATACGGAACAGATTTCTTTGTATTCATTGAAGATTCAAACTTCTCATGGTCTGGTTCTGGTCAAGGCGACGTTACCGATACCGAACATGGGGCAAGAATTGTTGTTAGGTATAATAGCATTGATTCTGCTGGTATCCAGATGCACGATACAGGTTCGACACAAGCGTCGAAGGGAAATCGGGTTGCCGAGATATACAACAATGTATTTAATTGCAATCGCAGTGGTGGTTGCGGGAGTATTCCTGCCATGGGCATACGAGGCGGCGGATACTTAATTTATAACAACACAATCTCTTCTAAGTTCACTATGCCAGCATGGCCTGAAATGTTCCGAGCAGTTTACGATTCATGGCTTGGACAGTGTAACGGGAGCACAAAATCAGCGTGTGATACTCCTGAATACTATCATTGTAGCGCCGGTGATCATAGAAGATGTACTTATTCAGGAGATAATGTTTGCGACGGAATGGGATCTTGTGTTGTTGCTGCTTCTAGCCAGAACGATTGCCCCACTGGAGCTACCTTTTTGGCACGGCTAGATAACGTAAATGGAGGGAATGATCCAGCCGGATATCCGTGCAGGAATCAAACTGGTTGGGGAAAAGAGAGTGCGGATGGAAAAACAGAGGAACCATCGCCAGTGTATTGGTATAACAATAAGAATGAGAACGGCAGAACACTGAATATTCCTGATAGTCAATACGCAACGTGGTTTAAACAAGACAGGGATTACTGTTACCATGGCACGTCGACGTCTTGTGGTGCTAAAGCGGGATGGACATATATTCCTTACACCTACCCTCATCCTCTTCAGTCAACTCCAGGTGGCGAATCCCAATCAACTAACCTTAAAGCACCAAGCAACTTACGAACAACGCTATAAGTTAATCCGGATTTATGGGGTAGTTTTGGGATAGATAATTATTAGCAGCGAGTGAATCAAGTAAACCCTCTCGCTGCTAAATGGCCTTAAAGTTTCTTAGGTAGCGGTAATTGATATTTTGTACGAATAGCCATATCATAAATGTCACTATTTTTGCGAAAGATTTTTCCGAGCATCCTGCGCCAAAATTCATGCTGCAACTCATGTCCTTGGCTACCCTCACCACATCCCTATGTGACATCGCTGCGCAAATGACTGCTCGCAATGTCATAATGCTTTGCAATTTCAATATATGCCCTGTCCTGTGGGCACGGCAGTGAAATCGGTCAACCCTATCGCTCTTGGAGACTAAAAATCTACGCTACTTTTCTCTCCGCTTCCAAAATTTTCAGCGTTAGCTATTTATCTCCTTTTGCTCTATTATTTTCTCTAACCTATCGACTAAATCCAAATTTTCATCAGAAAATTTTCGTGCAAATAGCATCTCACCTAGACCAAAAACATCATCAATTATTATTTTGTTTGATTGTTCAAAAAAATGTAATTGTTCTAAGCCAATTTCCGCTGGATGACCAGAATGGGGATCAGCTGCCGTCCAGTCATCGTAAGTCACGCATTTTTTTATGCGAGACCTAAACGCTGAATTACCGAGAATAGTATGAAAAAAAGTTTCGTCAGGTGCAAACGTACCTTTGAAAAACTGACATATTGGCTCATGCTGTTCTATAAATTCGAGCAGATATCGGCATGCATCTCTCGTCAGAGCACACCATTGAACCCCTCCATAAGGCCTTAGTGACCCAAGATATTTCTTATAATCTCGCTGTGCAAAACCCAATTTTGCCACAAATCTTATAAGAAAACTGTAGACAGGCCTGTTGCATGAGATCCTAAATGTAGTTATTTTCGAGAGAGGTATACCAGCCTTAGTGTTAGGTATTTCAACTAAACTAATAAATTCTGTGCCTCTATTATTTTCGAAAAAACCATGAATGTACTGCTTGCTTCTGAGGGGATAATCGCTTCCGCTCAGTAATACACAATAATCATAGCCCTGTGGCGCGGCAAGTGCTTGGCGCATCAAAATGACTGTTGCATCAATCATCGAATACTCCCCCCAATACACTGCTACCCGCTCCGTGCTGAAAAAGACATTTCTGCCATTGCAGGACAAAAACTCATCAATTTTACATTTTGCGTCTATATGAATAAAAAAAGCGGAATCATCCGACGAAAGAAAGTCGATCTGTTTCTGAATTAATGATGGATTCTTGTGGGCTAATATGAGATACGCAATTTTCATTGTCAAACCTTTTTATTACATATATTAGACTTGGGTGAAGACATTGCTTAAATCGAAACTAATAATACCTATCAATATCAATGATATCTATTTTCTAAAATGTTACCGTTTCTAACAGCATCCAGCGCTTCCGAAATGGGTAATATTTGTGCACCTGAAGCCTTTGAGTAATTAACAACTTCCTCAAAGAACGATGGAGTGCATCCGTACGGTGACGGATTTTCACTAATGTCGTGCGTGACCAATATTAGCCACCCTCTATTTTGGCAATTTTGGTCAATAATGTCCCGAATAGCAGTCACATCATTTCGACTTTTTTCAAGAAAAAACGCCTTCATTAGATTCAGGTCTATTTCATTCACGTTATAAGCCTGCCCCCCAAATCGACTGTTGCAGAAATACCTTCCTACCATGCGCTTCGTTTGTGGCCTTGGAGTACTTATTGGGTAGCTAAAGCTCTTAAAAGATCCCCCCGGTATAAGTTTTTCCAAAAAAAGTTTATTTTTTATTATTGAATCTTCAAACACCGCTGAGCTTGTTTCCCATGAAGGACAATGATCAAAGGTGTGACAACCTAGTTCGTGTCTTTGAACGAGTAATTCATTAATGTCGTATGCTTCGAAAATAAGGCCAGTTGGTGCCTCTGTTCCCATCAGTCCAAAAGATGCGTAATAAGTTCCTCGAAAACCGTACCGCAAAAGAATCTCGCCACCTATGTATAAAGCTGAACGTGGAAAATCGTCAAATGTGAACGAAATATAAGGAACTTTGTTACGCATTCTAATCGTACGTTTAAAGAGAAGGCGAGCTAAAGTGCTTTGGTAACGATTTTGGATTCTTAAACAAATTTTAGAAATGCTCATTTATCATTTACCTTAATTTGATTTTTCAATCGAACTTTAAGTTTTATTCCAGATTCAAGAGGAGTTCGGTATTTACGGTAAGATTTAGCCCCAATTTTGACCTCGGTCGTTTCCGTAAGGCTCTTTATGATCTTATTGCTTGAAACTGAGTTGCTCAAGGCGGATACGATAAGCAGAATCCATTGAATGCAAAGTTTGTTAAAAGTAGCTTCTGTCCAGTTAGAGAATACCAAAATTACAAGAAAAGAAAAGCAGAGGACACTATAGCTACTTCCACGCAACATTTCTTTTTTCAAATTACTACCTGTTGAAACAATAACTAAAATAAGCAAACATACACCAATCAATCCACCATTTAAGTATGTATCCAGGTAACCGTTATGAGCCTGATTCGGGTGGAAATAATATTTCTCCCAAAGCAACGATGCCTCAGAGCCTAGCCAAAAGCTCTGATATCCTCTTCCTAGCAGAGGATTAATGGATGCTTGGAACAAATCTGCCCAAAGATCGGTGCGTCCCGTGAGAGTCATATCCTCGCCTAGCAACTCAAACAAAGGTCGAAGAATATCTGGGAAGCTATAAAACAAAAGGATTAATAAAGTCAATAACAGGCAGAAAGTGCCTAGATACCTTATCAGGATCTGTTTCTTGGTAAAAGATCGTCCCATAAGATAAATCGTACAAATACCTATGATCAAACACATTAGTGAAGTTGAACTGTCCGCCTTGTAAATTAGCCAAAACATCATAACTATTAACAAGATGCGAGTTATCAAATCAACCCGATAATTCATTTTATTGTTACCGGTAATTTCAGCAACTCGGGTGCAAACACTATCCGATACCACGGCACTAACTCTGTTTTTTCGTCGTGCTGATGATATCCTTGTTTGCTTTACCAATAGTGGTTCATCATTTTCAACTTTGTCTCCATCCTTTTTTGTTTTTGTTCGAATATCATTCAAGTCCCAAATTAGGAATATGCCAGAAAATAAGGCCAAAGCTCCGAGCGAATTCTTATCATCTGTAACACCGACATACATAGGCTCCCACGTCCAACGGTTATATGTTCGCCCTATCTCCGGCAAATACTTTATGAAGAGCATGGAAAGCGGTAAAGCAAAGTAAGTATAACGAAGAAATACGGCTTTCATCGCTAAAACATGGTCTTTTTCTGAGAGAATTATTAATACCATTAATACATTCCCAAAATCTTTGACCCACCTTTTGATAGCAATATCAGGATAGTCAGACCATATGACACTAATGAAGCAATACAAAAAGAATGCTAAAAACCAAAGGTTCGACATCAAGATCCGATCCCAACTGATCCTACGTTTAATCAAAACTCCAAATCCTAGAAGTATAAGGATGAGATAGACATTTGCATCTAAAGGACTCCCTTTAAGATAATCTTGAGGAGTTCCCGGCTGTATTCCCACACCGAACCAAGCAGAAATAGGCCTTGATCCAATGATCATTATCCATACCAAAGGAATCCACAAGCCCCATGAGGTCATTGGTCGCAATTTGTGATCCCTGGCGAAGAGCCATACAACAAATAGTAAGTAAATAAATATAGCTAATTGACGAGGCATAATAACTTGAGTTTTTCATTCAGCGAAATATGTCTAAAGTTTATATGTAATGTGGGCGATTACCAAACCTATGAAATATAATATAGGCTTTATTACAAATAATCTTACAGGACTATTAACAAGCCAAAGGTTGCAGTAAAACCGGTTGGTGGCTGACGCGCAGATTCAGTATGCAATTAGGGATTTGGCTTTCCGAGAGCCGTCGGTTCAGATGGCAATAAAACTCGTCCAACAATCCTGCATATACCGCCCCGATATGCCGTGGTTGATGCCGAGTAAATAGCTTTGAAAGTACTGGTAACAACACACGTCACCTAAGGCAACCATTTGTTCAATTCAGAATTAAACCATCCAGCTAACTCAGTTTAATCAGGACTTGAAAACAGCGATTTTCATGCAAAATTGTTGTTGCCACTCCCAAAAACTCGTCACTTCTACTTGGATAGTAGCTGTCCAGGTTATCAGCAAAACATGAAATTGACAAACCTGTAGTAAGTTCATAGCCATGTAACCTTTTTTCATGGATCCCTAGTAACTACAGGATTAATATTGAGAAATGCAAGGATTCTACCAACATGATCACCCAATTTAATCAGGTATTTCATAAAATATTGATCGCCGGCCAGAAATAGGATAGGAATAGCAAGGGCATATGTAGGCACTGCGATGAATGATTTCAAGAGTTTCCATGTCCGACTTGACGGTTGCCGCAAAGAATTACTTCCACGAAGTAAAGCCCGTCTCAAAAAATAGCCACGGGTACAACGAGATGGGGGAACAATTTCGTAAACAATTGCATCTCCACACCAAATAAAAACGCAGCCTTTATTCATCATACGCCGGAAGAAATCAACATCCTCTCCGCCAGTCCCAAATTCAGCGCCAAAAGCATCTATGACCCCGCCAAGGATCTCCCGTCTAAATAAAACATTCCCAGTCCGAGCTTCAGCTAATCCTAATTGATATCCTGTTTCGTGTGTCGGTCTCTCATGAAGCCGTCCCACCATTACCCATTTGGGTGGGTCTTGTTCAAAGTGAGGCTTCACTGGACCTAGCACTCCGGCTACTACATATTTTTCACATGTTTCGAATAAGGAAACAAGCCAAGTCTGAACAGGATACTCGTCGTCGTCAATAAATGCGATGTAGTCCCCTTGAGCATTTGCCAATGTACGATTTCTAGCAAGAGCAATATTTTGTTTAGGTTCAACATAATATTGAATATTAATAAAAGACTGATCAGCAAAGTTAGACACTACCTGCTTTGCTGATTGTGTGATATCATTATCAACTACTATAATCGAGTAGGTAAATAATCCTTTCGTCAGTTGCCCATTCAGCTCCTGTAACAATCGTTGCAGAAGATACGGTCTCTTAAAAGTGCAAATGCAAATACTGATGTTCTTCATAGGTTTATATACTGATATCTAAATGCACTGGTTAAAAGAACGTATTTATGAGTTAGGCGAATCCTAGGGTGGGAAGCAGTATTTTTAACAACAACATCATTTGCTGAAAATAACCTTTAGAGTCGCTCTATTGGTTTTCAATAAACAATCTTTGGATGAGTTCAACTGTAAGAAGCCTATGTATCTCAAGCGTGTAATTACCTTGCCCAGAAGTGTGCCGTCGAACTACTTCATCAAGACAACGACCATCTAGGTAAGGCCTGCCTAAGCTGCGCGGATCAAGCAGAATATCCTTGATGTATTGAGCCAGTGCATAACGGTACCAATAGCGGAAATGATAAAATTTATGCCGTCCAAGAAAAAGCCTTTCAAGGTGAAGTGAGCTAAAAATATTATCAATTCGTGCTAGTGACTGAGGCATTCCATAGTCATAAGCGTATTCTGCTTTGAAAGTGAATTCCTGATACCAATGCTTAAGCATAGAAAGAATCGGAACAGACTGAAATAAAATGCCACGATCGGTTCCAATTTTACCCAAAACTGGATTACCTTCGGCAATAAGGCGGAGCATAAATTCATTGCTTGTGGCATGCTCTCTAGGAACCTGGTAAGCAAGGGCAACAAGTTCATTATCCAGGTATGGCGAACGAAGCGTGATCTGAGAAAGTTCTAAGGATAGGCGGGAGTAATGATGCCAAGGTACTTGTTTGAAGGCTACAAAAGAAAGCCTATTATTAGATAGCTCCCTTAAATACGTCAGAGCAGCCGATTGCATTAACCCTCTGAATCCTTGTTCAAATAGCGTTTCAAGGAGAGGCATTGGTTTAAATGCAACTATGCTTCGGAGAACCTCCCCACCATAGTTGCCGGTCAACCGCGCTGGAGCTATCTCACGTACAATTTTATTGACAAACAAATCCGCAGAACCGCTAACATCCATCCCTCCGTCAGTAATATATACTGTTTTCTCTGCCAAATCAGAAAATTGAGAGAGAAATTCATTTCCAACATGGATTATATGATGCGGTTGATTACATATTTTCGCCACTCGTCGAGCAATTTTGACATCGATGCAGTCGCGAAACATACCACCAAAAGTATAAGACGGCAAATGTCCTGCGGCAACATTAGACCATGCCATGACCATGCGACTATCCACACCACCAGTTAAAGAAACGCCAACTTGTTCTTTACCATTGAAGTAACGTGGGAGAACACGGGTAAAAGTCGCCTTTAATTTATCATAGTATTCCGAACTGCTCAGAGTCTCCTGATTCTCCCAAATCTCTGGCCGGAAATAAAATTCTTTATTTACATTTTGACCAGGAATAAAAGCCCATGTCGATCCACCGGGGATAATCGACATTCCAGAAAAAAGGGTTTTGTTATTTAATGGGCAGCCGCACGAAAAAAACTCTGCCAAACTCTCTGGATTCAGTTGTCGAAGATTCGGTAAAACAGCTAACAACGCTTTAGCTTCCGAAGCAAAGTAGAACCCATGTCCGGTATCGTGTTGATATATTCGACTGAGGCCGTAGCGATCATTGAATATAATAGTTTTTCTTTGCCTAAGATCAATTAATATCCCACTAAACCAACCATTAAGCGCGACATAGAAATTTGACCCAAGATCCTCATAGAGGTGCACAAGGTAACTAGCATCATCCACCTTGAATTGATGCCCTTGCCCGCGAAGGCGATCAACTTCCGATTTGTCTGAATAAATTTCACCATTGAAAATCAAACAGATATCTTTGGTCTCGTTCCACACTGGCATGCAGTCCGCAAAAGAACCTGTCCTGCATACCCATCCAACGCACAACCCAAGCTGCTCATTAAGATAAATACCAGATGTATAAAATGTTTCGTGAGTCATACGCTCCACCATCTGATGAAGCAAAGCTGTATTTTTAGAAAATGAGCCAGATCCAATTATTCCTACAATTCCTGGCATGTGGATATACCTTGGATTTCTTTTGAATAATCCAGTAATGAGTTTATGGAGCCGGCGGGGGGGGTTGAACGCCCCATCTGCTGATTACAATTCAGCCGCTCTAACGTTGATCTACACCGGCATTCATATAATAACATTTTTATTATTCAAGCTATAGGAGTATTCTTACGAAGAACTCCTTATTAGCATTCGTCTATTGCACCACTCGCTTCTCAAATAACGAGCAAATGCAAGTACGCTTTCCGGAAAAATATTTTTCAACCCGAGGTGGAGTCTAAAATAATGTGCTATTCTACCTTTAAATGTCAATGGAATGTAATATCTCGGCACATTATATTGTTCAAAACCGTTTCGCCGTTTGAATTCAGTAAGTGGGCTTTTACTATTCTTTCCATAGATAAACTTCCCATAAATTAAAAATTTAAATCCTTTCTTATAAGAAATTTCAACCGCCTTTGCCAACAGCGCATTAGATGGTCTCTTATCAAAATGTTTATTCATGCACAAAATTTGTAGTATCGCGCAGATTTCTCCCATGTAAACTAATTTAACAAACCCAACAAGTTCATTTTCAAAGTAAGCACCTATAAAAGTACTTCTATCAAAAAAAGAAGAGTATTCATTTCTTACAATATCAATGTTTTTACCATAATGCCAAAAAGGTCTTCCTTGTCGCACGGGAGTTTCATTATTAATCGCTATAATTCCGTGCAGCAATTGGTCGTTAAACTCAACCTCCTGAACTAATAGGCCGCGTCGCTCAGCTCTCCGCACATTTTTTCTCGCTTCTTGGGGGAGACTATCCCACCAAGCTTTGTAGTCCGATATAGGTATAGCTGCAACATTGTCCCACTCTATTGGGTAACTAAATTTTGGGGAAGCATTTGGGAGTTGCTGCGCAAAAGTGAAAATATCAGCATTTAAATGCCCTTGCTTTAATTCAACCAGGCATTTACCTGGATCACTTAAAGCACCATCTTTGAGCCAAGCTTCATCTTTAACTCTTGCAATTCTAAGCCATTTACCGGAAACAAATATATCCCTACCATCGACATTAACAGAAGGCACCTTAACTGGCCGGCCTTTTACACTGATTTCAACAATGTTGGTTTCCAAATTCATTCAGTCCTAAATATTTCCATGCTACTTAAGTACCTAAACTGTTAAATATTGATCATGGCTATGTACAAAAGCACAGGCTTGTTAAAAATAAGTGTAACAATTTCAAAATTTTACCTTAAATAAATTCTGCACAACCTGCAACTTGAATATTACCATGATATTGATTTAGCTTATGCGAGATTTTTTACTAATTTGCTTTTTCGGCGGGCATCAATCTTTCCTATAAAAATCCAGGTTTAAGCACTTATTTTCAAGATTACTTTAGCTATTTTTTTCAACCTTTGCTTTTGTTCGTCTCTACGAAAATCAATAAGCTCTTTCGATATGGGTTTTTGAATTTGGCTTATAAATCCCCATAAATATCCGCAATACAATAATAATCCACTTATGATATAAGGTTTATTTTTCATCTGGTATATCGATCGAAAAATCTCCCATACCGGGTGTGAACCTAAATAGTAATCTTGTGTTCCAAACCTGAAACGTGAGACCAGAGTATTGCTTATCCCTGTCCCCATTTTTCGATGATGAAAAAAATATTTCTCTGGAAATGTTCTTGTTTTCCATCCAAGCATTCGAGCAGTAGTTACTGCAGTCCAGTCAACACCGCCGCCTTTAATTGGGAGATACCCACCAATTTTTTCAAAGCATTCTCTCCTAAAAATCTGACAAGCGCCCGAAACATGTTCAATATTAACCAAGCCATAATTGTATACCAGAGACGAATCTTCCATTAATCCTGCTCCAACAACACCCAGTTGAGGATTATCTATGAACTTATTAAGCAGGAATTCAAAATGACCAGGTGAAAATGAAATATCAGCATCAACATTACCTATAATATCGTACTTGTGCTTTCTGACCTCTTCGTAACCCTTATTAAAAGCAAATACTTTTCCTGCAAAATTTCTTTCCATATGTTCAGGGATTCGAACAAGTTTTATCCAGTGATATTTGGCAGCATATTTTTCTACAATCGCATCCGTGCCATCGGTTGAACCATCACTTACAATTATCCATTGAGCGGGAAGAACTGTCTGAGCGACCATGGAGTTCAGAGTGAACTCAATAAACGCCACTTCGTTTCTGGCTGGCGTTATTATTACATAAATAGGCATTTGATTTATTATGGGCTTGTTGGCCGCATGAGTAGGTTCTATATCATAATTTGTCATGTAGATATCTCTTTGGTTAGAATTTGCTGGACGACTAAAATGAATTCTTATTCGGCGAATTCTCAAGCAAAGTGGTCAGTGCGAAAAGCATCCACGATTGGGACCACCTCATGTAAGATATTCTTACTTTAATAACAGGGAGTTCTTGATAATAAAAATATCCTTTATCGCTCCAGAGAGTTTTTGTTGCCCAGGAAAACACAGCATACGCTAGGTTAACAGTATCTACGCCAAGGTCTTTGAACATAAGCAGCGTAATAATACTTTGTGCCGCACTGTGAATATCGATTGGGTATGTCCGATCATGGAAATATCTTGGCGCACCGTCTTCCCTGAAGAAGTGATTTCGATAAAATTCAAATCCACGACAAATACAAGGATCAAATTCTGCTGTTTCAGCATAATGACTAATAGACCGCAAGGCACATAGGTTATACCCCGTATGAAAATTGTCTGCCCACCTTTGTTTGGGTGACTCGCCGTAGTCCCACGAGCCATCTTCGTGCTGCTTGGCAACGGAGTATCGCGCAACTTTCAATGCAGCATTGACAAACTTTTCCTCACCAGAATGTTTATAGATTCTACAAAGCAGTGCGGCAGCCAGAAAGTTTGCGTTATGTACTGGTGTTCTCGATGACGGAAGTGGATAACTAAAGCTGGCAGTAGCGTTACCCTCCGTCCAGTAAAGCTCATCCAGGATGTAGGCCGCAGCACTGGCAGCCATGTTGAAGCAACGTTGTTCTTGATTGAATTCGTATGCATCAAGCAGTGCGTTGGCGACAAAAACCGTACAAACTAGATTTGGCGCCCCCCTCGGCACTAATATTGTTCGTGTCTGCCATGGAAAGCTATAACCCCAGCACCAGTAGAAACTGTTTTGTGACCGACGATCTACTAACTTATCAATCAACTTTACAATGAGGTCTTCATGGTCGAGGAGATCGAGCTTTGAGAGCTTAATGAGCGATATGAGAAATAGTGCAAGTGCCTTAGGGTTCTGTGTTTTAGGTATCAGTAACAACGGCCTGAAATTTACTGGGCATCTTTTCATGAGCTGGGTAAGAGCAAGTCGAGGTATCCTGAAATTGAGGAAAGGTACGAACTCGAATATTCGACTGTTAAGAGCATCGTAGGGGTCATAGCCTGCCCAATCGTTTTTGTTCGAATAATCCAGAAGTTTAAGTGTTACGTCTTTAACACTTTCCCGTTGAAACCTTCCTAAGGGAGCCTTACAAAATAGTGTTGATAAACTTTTCATTTGATGTTGAATGAACCCAAAATGTAATTTAAGTTAAAAATCCAGACTTGTTGTAACGGCAATAACTCTTTGAGTGCAAAGTAAACCTTATACTCAATTGATCGTTTATATTATTGATTTTAATTAATTTTCATATTTTCAATTTGAAATCCAATGATCTACTCCCACCATGTTTCATTGCCTCCTTAAGCGCCTTTTTTCTTACCCAAGATTCCCACACATAATTTAACCGCCTTCTAAAGATTCCTTGTTTCCTACGCCAGCTACCCTGTGCAGCATGAACTCCAAATTTCCCAAAAAGGTTCCAGCACTTGGAATCGCAGACATTTTCTGGGAAGAGGACTTTGACCTGCATAGCAGCATCGGGATACTCGGCCAATGTTCTGGAGACTAAGCCAGGCCCACTGGTGTAAAATACGATATACTCTTCACGAAACAATCTTGGAATCGATTGCATGATTGACTGTGTCCACTCAACATCTTTCTGCGCTCGTATGCAGCTTTGAATAACTGCATGGATAAATGGATGCCCAGCCGCTGCACCAAATCCATAGTTACCAACCTCCCAATCCATCCCATATTCTTCGCGTAAGAAGCGGGAAACGGTTAACTCTTCAAAGGGAAATACGCACTCATAATCCAAAAGTTCTGACAGGTTTAATGCAAGGAATACATCCATATCGAAATAAAACCCGCCCAATTGATAAATCGCCAAATACCTAAAGAAATCGAACCTCTGGATAGGAAAACGGAACGAATCAAACACGCTACGGTATTCTGGAAAATGTTCGTCAATAAAGGCTTCGATGCTATCATCGTCAAAAAACAGATATTCGAATTCTGGGTTGAGTAGTTTTACATTAGCGGCAGATGCTTTTGAAAACAGAGAAACATCAAGACCACCCCCCCAAACCTGGATGATACGCTTTGGAATTTTTGTAGTCATAAAAATACTCTACTCATAAAATTTGTTACTAGACTGTAGCCGTTTATTCAAATTAAACCCCGCAAGCGTATAGCCTTCTATGCTTGATATACCACAGCATTCAATTTGCCTGATGACCTTGGCATCTAATTGAGCGGCATAAATCTTCTTTCCCTCGCCCAGACCACTGCTGTTCTAAGTCCATCTGCTGCAGCAACATGAAATCGCGGTTGCCTGGCCACTGCGACATTACAAAACTCAACAAATTTTTTACTGACCACCTCGAGAGAGAAATGATTTAGAATAAATTGCCGAGAAAAATCTCCTAGCACTTGAAATGTATCAGGACGTTCAGCAAGCGTTCGGATGGCGCTAACAAAACGTGAGTTGTCAGCACCACCATCCCCAATACCGTAGATGCCTTTGTATAAAAAGGTATCTGCAGTTTCCGGTGTAAAAGCTTCAGCGTATCCCTGCTCTCCCACAATGATAACTGGTTTACCAAATGCCATACCGCGCAACGCTGAACCACCCATGCCAATTACAATATCAGCCGCAGCGTATGCTGGCCTCGGATCTACAAGCGCTCCAGTTAGCACTACTGCAGGCCGCCCCAGCTTTGTGTTAATTTTTTCTGCCAGTCGTTCGAGATCGTCCCTAACATCGCCATCCCCCACAATCACTAGCTGTAACGGCAGCTTTCTCCCCAAAACACTTACAGCATCAAGTGTCCTAAATAAACTATCACTCTTCATGTGCTTATCAAGTCTAGAAACAGTAACTAAAGTAATCTCGTTTCTTGCCAGATTATATCGTTCCCGGAAAGATTCCGGATTCACAGCTTCTGGTGAATTTAGGTTTACATCGACAGGTGGCAAAAGGAGGTCTAGTTTGTAACGACCCAACGCTCTTGCCTCATCCAAGAGTTTAGGTATCCCGAATGTTGTTGGCAAGTCTTTAGGCAAAACTCTCTGAACGTTCATCGACATGTCCGTCACAACAATCGGAATCCTCATAAACAAATACTCAAGGTAATAGGCATCGAGGCATTGTGGCCATTCCCAGACATGTATTAAGTCGGGACGTTCACGTCGTATTACATCACGTAGCGCACGCATCCGTGCAAATGATGGATGGATTCGTTGATGTGCGATGGGAGCCGGAATAAAACGTAAGTGATTATCCTCAACCAGCTTGACCAGCGGGCCAGGCCCAGCAAAAATAACTACTTCGTGTCCGTGTAGATCACGGACAGCAGCAGCAAGCTCAATGGCATTTACTGTAACACCCGAAACTACGAGGTCATAGGCGAATACTAGCATTTTCATAGCATCAAAATTGAGAAATGCCGATTAAAGCGACAATTGAAACTACTTTCTTTTCGATGGACTAAGTTCGATTTCACTTTATTCAAGCATGGCATTTAAAATCCGTTTCGCAGTTTGGCCATCCCAGTATTTAGGTATTTGACTGGCCGGGCGACGATCTTGAAGGATATCTTCAATATCTGCAGATAATTGATCTAGCCGTGTGAGTCGATTTGTACCTACCTCAATAGTGACAGGCCTTTCCGTGTTTGGACGGAGGGTCAGGCACGGCGTTTTGAAGTACGTACTCTCCTCCTGTAACCCACCTGAATCCGTGAGAATAAACCTCGCGGCCTCTGTTAGGCAAAGAGATTCGTGATAACCTAGGGGTTCCACAATTCTTACCCCTTTAAGATTATCCAATGGAATGCCGAATTGTTCACACATTTTACGAGTCCTCGGATGCATTGGAAACACGACAGGCATGTCTTTAGCAATATGTCCTAATGCTTCCATAAGCGAGGATAATTCGCATTGATGATCAACGTTGAAAGGACGGTGGAGAGTCACGTATGCAAACCCCTTCTTTTCTAACCCGAGCCTATTCAAAATTGAGCTAGCTCGAGCTTTTTCAAGATTTGCCACAAGCGCATCAATCATTATATTACCGACAAGCTTGATCTTTGAATCAGGTATCCCTTCTCGTTTTAAATTGTCATTAGCATCAGCTGATGGTGTCAGTAATAAATCAGCCAATGCATCAGTAACAATACGGTTTACTTCCTCCGGCATGGTTCGATCAAAACTTCGTAAACCCGCCTCCACATGTGCCACCTTGATTCCCAATTTAGCGCAAACAAGGGTACACGCTAATGTGGAGTTAACATCTCCAACCACCACCACCCAGTCAGGTTTCTCAAGTTCACAAATGGGTTCAAATTTCAACATCACGTTAGCAGTTTGCAGAGCATGAGATCCGGAGCCTACTGACAGATTGATATCTGGGGAGGGAATACCAAGCTCTTGAAAAAAAATGTCCGACATTTTTTCATCGTAATGTTGACCAGTATGAATCAATCGATATTCCAATTGCGTTTCGTGGTTATTGGCATCCTCAGAATACTTTCGTATTTCCTGAATAATTGGTGCCACTTTCATAAAGTTTGGTCGGGCTCCCGCAATGATGAGAAACTTCAGTTTTTTACTCATGGTTCACTCTAGGTTGGAATGCCGTTAAAATTAAGTATTATTGGGATACTCTTTCATAATTATCGATTCTATATGGGTTATGATCATACCAAGCACTTTTACAGGATTTAAATTACCTCGACTAACTTCCTTGTTACGGTGCTGAAGCAGAATTTTATTTTTAACATCATCAACATTTTCGATCAACACGAGCCTTCCCTCATCTTGCAACTGTCTATCTACAGCTCCGCTTTTCCCACGAAAAATACTGTAAACCGGAACACCTAACGCTGCGGCTTCGCGATTCATCGTACCTCCGCCGCTTACAACTAGATCAGAATACCAAAGCAGATTAAGGCCATTCACTGCTTGCTTAGGTACAACCACTTTGGAATTTGTAAACCACTGAGGATAGTCATTTTTTATTTGAGCCTCCTGAAGTTTATTTCGTGGCAATAAAACCACTTTGACTCTCGAAGCAAAGCAAACCCTTGTCATGAATGAAATAAAAAGGGCATCACTTTCTGGATTGTGATAATGCGCTTCGTTTGCCGGAGGTCGAACAGTCACAATAATGTCACCTTCGCCAATATTAAGCTCGCTTACTATCCGTGGATCAGGCTCGAACTCAGGGGCATAAACGTCCTCTTTTATACCTTCGTAACTGAGAACTCTCTCTTTATTTTTACACTGGACATTTTCACTTGAAAGCGCGGAAGGAATAATTTCCCATCGAGGCTGCAATAATAGCGGGGTTTGCGCAAACTCATAGTCCATAATCATTACGGTCGGAATACGTAGAATATTGCATAATAAAATTTGTGATCGAGAACCGTGAGAAAGGCCTAATACAGGTTTTTCACGTATGACAAATGGTATTAACTGTAAACTACGCCAACAAAGTCCCAACACTTTAAAAACAGGGTTTTTGCCGTAATGTTTCCCTACTTTCTTATAAGTCAATCCGAATAGTGTTGCTAATTCACAAACTTGAAAAGCGTCTCGAGCCGTCAATACAACTTTATGCCCATTTTTTTCCAACTCCCGTATTATTGGCTTGAAAAAAGGAACATGTGGCGTATTATCAAGATCAATCCAAATTTTCATTAGGTTATATAAGGTGGTGTAATAAAAAATTTTGTATATCTATTTGTACTCAAGTTATTAAAAATAATTGAATTATTTATCAATTTTTACAGATTCATTCGTGTATTCATAGCCATAACAATAGCCATATTTATACGACGGTAGTGGTTGCCTTGATTTATTAAGAACTAAGCCTAACAAGTTAGTCTCCTCAAGGACGTGCATGGCATGTTGCAGTTCATCGGTCGTATTCCTTTCATCCTCTACAACAAAAAGGGCTGCATCACAGTACGACATATACAGCAAGGCATCATCTGCTACAAAAATTGGAGGGATATCAAAAATGATGATTCTGGACGCATAACGCGATTTTATTTCTTTGATAAAATTAATCATTCTAGGCGACGCAATAGATTCTGACTTATTGATTTTTGAGTCTTTTCCGGGAATTATTACTAGATTTTTGATACTCGGATGTATCAAAATATCTTCAAGAGCAACATTCCCTGCTAAATAATCGATAAATCCAAATTCATTCTCCAGCCCCAGATGATGGCTTATACTTGGACGCCTAAGGTCAGCATCGACCAAGAGAACCGTCTGATTACCTTCCAACGCAATAGCAATCGCCAAGTTAATAGCGGTTACCGACTTACCTGCATCTGGTGTTGCACTTGTAACAAAAAAGCTATTCCAATTATTTTCCCTCAACTGTTTCAGAATATTCGTCCGAAGGACACGAAATAAATCTGCGCTTTGACCGTTATTCAATCCCATAATAATCCGGTTCTCTTCAAGCACATCGGGATCAAGCCTGATTGTTCGAGTTTTACTGTATCTAATCGAGTCAAGTGAAACTATATCTGAGCTTACGCTGGTAGTAATGCTATCCAAGATTTTTCCAAGATTATTAAAGCTGTTTGACATGGCTATAATCTCCTCAAATCAGTTTCAGTGAGTTATTGGATAAGGATAAAAAAAGTAAAATGCAATTATGGTGACTAGGCATATACAGACCCCAATTATCCAAACTGCAATTTTTTTTTCTTTTTGCTGGTCGGAAAGTTTATTTTTTTCTTCGGATGGCGTCTCAATGTAAGGAATAACAACTATTGGCATAAGTCCAGTTGCTTCCGCAATAGCGCGATAACCAACGAGTCTTTGATCCATAAACTCGAGAACGAAAGCGAGACCAATACCGGCAAATAAACCAAGAAAAAAACCGCCAATAGCAACTTTTCTTCTAATCGCTTTTTCTGGATGTGTAGGAATAACAGGTTGTTCAATGATGGTTAAGGTTTGCCCTTGTTGTTCTTGTGTTTGAAGGAGTTTAGCATCTAGCCATTTCTCTTTGAGCTGAGTGTATTTTTTCGTAGTATTATCACGTTCTCTTATTAAATCGTTGTAGCCTTTTTCAACTTGGGGAGCAAGCGAGAGGAGGTTTTGCATTTTTTCAAGCTTTGCTTTCAAGTAATCCTGCTTCTGTACTAATGATTGAAGTTCTGACTGGCTACTCTTGAATTGTGCCTCCACACCGAGGTAGGCCGGGTTTGTATTCTGTCTATTCGTATTTTGATTTTCCATTTGCAAATTTGAGGCAGAACCTGGTAATTGCTTAAGGACACCCTTCTCACTTGGTTGCCCTTCAAAAGTTGGATCTAATGTCTTTATCTCGCGTTTTAGCCTCGTGATCGACGGATGCGAGGGCGAATAAATACTAGAAAGCTGAAGGTATTGAATCCGCAACATCCTTAGTGCTTCATCTTTGCTCTGTGGCGCTTTGTCATCAAGCTTCCCCGGCATTATTTCTTGGGCTCTTGCCAATTCTGATGCCAAGAAAGCAATCCTTTCTTTCGCTGCCCTAATCTGGCTATCAGTGTCCCTGAGCTCATTTTCTGTGCGGTCTATTGCAGCAAAATTCCCTTCTGCTTGCTCTGGTAAACTGAAGTTATTTTGTTCCTTGTATTTTACAATTTTATTGTCAATCTCTTGAAGTTCCCTATTTAGCTTGCTGGATTCCTCCATAAGGAAATCAGTCGCTTTTATAACCCGTTGAGTGCGGGATTTATCATTTTGCTCGATAAATAAAGTGACTAAACTACTAACAATTTCTTTGGCTGTTGTTGCATCACTATCACTGAATGAAATATTGAAAGCAATTTCGGCCATTCCAGAGTTAGCCTTAGGTGTTAATGAAGAAGCAGCTAATTCAATTTCAGCACTATCTCTAAAAAAATCGGCGAGTTCATGTCTCGTATAATCATTTTTGATATCGTCATAAAGGCCATTCAATTCAATTATTGAAAACACATTGTCTGTTGTCATAACCCTTTGATAAACTGATTGAATCTGCTCATCGGCATACTGCGATACTGTCGATTCAAATAGCTTTGTTGGGAGTGGTGCCTCAATTAACATGGTTGCCGTTGAACGATAAGTCTTAGGTATAAAATACGCGGCAATTACGGATATTACGCTGACCAACAACCAGGTTATTAAAATGTAATACTTGCGTTTTTTGGCAAGGTAAAGATAATCAGCAAACGTTTTAAGATTTGAGATCATACGTTATTAATTAAAATGCGTCTTTTATTACTTAACATTAAGTTGCAACGCGCCGCATAATGCATTTACAACCTCGTTTTGTTCTTGATCGCTCATCTGTGGAAATAGGGGAAGGATAATCGTTTCGTCTTGCGCTTCTTCGCTATGCTTGAGTTTCTGGCAACAACCAACCGCACAATCACATTCCCCTTCCCTACCGGCACAAGACCAAGTTTCTGCTGGATAAGCGGCTTCCCGGTGTGAACACATTACCCCCCTACGAGTCGCCACACCTGCATCCAACATGGCTTGCATCACCTTCCGTTGATCGTAGCCATTAGGTAACCGAACACAAAAACTTTGCCACGTACTTCTCGCCCATTCTGGTTCTTCCGGCAAACCGATGCCTGATATTTTTCCGAGCAGTGATTTATAACGTGTTGCCAATTGCCGACGTTTTTCGATGATGTCCGGTAAGCGTTTCAGTTGTTCTCTACCAACCGCAGCCTGAATATCGGTCATACGAAAGTTGTAGCCAACTATACGATAGGATTCGAAGATGACCTGGCTCGCGCCGTGCCGCACGGTATCAGGGACACTCATACCATGCTGCCGCAACAACCTAAACTTGCTGTCCCATTCTGCATTAGCGGTAGTAATCATGCCACCATCACCAGTACTAATCACCTTGCGTGGATGAAACGAAAAGCAGGCTATATCTGCTTGCGGTTTACCAATTTTTTCCCATCGACCTTGCCATAGAATTTCACTACCGATGGCACAAGCAGCATCTTCAATCACTGGTAGTGAATGCCGCTTCGCTATTTCGGTGATTGCGGCAAGATCACAAGGCATTCCGATCTGATGTACACATAAAATTGCCCGAGTACGTTCAGTTAAGGCCTCTTCAAGCAATTTAGGGTTGAGATTAAATGTGTTCGGTTCAATATCAACAAATACAGGGGTCGCACCACAGTAACGAATCGTATTTGCCGTAGCAATGTATGAATGGCTTACGGTAATGACTTCATCACCAAGCTGCACACCCACGGCTAACAATGCCAAATGCAATGCAGTCGTACAATTAGATACGGCACAGGCATAAGGTGCACCGACAAACTCCGCAAACTCCTCTTCAAATGCAGCAACCTCAGGACCTTGGGTAATCCAACCGCTTAAGATTACGCGGCGAGACGCTTCCGCTTCAAGCTCTCCCATTACAGGTTTTGCTATTGGAATCATGACTGGGCTTCCTTCTTGTTAGCCTGCCACCATTCGACCAAGTTAGCCAGCCCTTCCTCAAGACTAACCATTGCCTTAAAGCCAAGTACTTGTTCAGCTTTTGTTGTAGCTGCTAATCGCCTGGACACCGAATTAACTGTCCGTTCTGGCCCATATTCAGGCTTAAGCTCAGACCCCATAACCTTTAACAAAGCTACAGCCAAATCATTAAGGCTAGTTTCCTGCCCACTGGCGATATTGAATACGTCATCACTAGCATCGGATTGTAAGGCTAGAATGTTGGATCGGGCGATATCATCGATGTAAACAAAATCCATCGTTTGCTTTCCATCACCAAGAATGAGAGGTTGTTGCCCAGCGGCAATCTTTTCCATCCACCGTATAAGCACTTCGGTATATTTTCCATGGATATCCATACGTGGACCATAAACGTTGAAATATCGAAGTGCGACATATTGCAAACCATACATGTCGTTATATGAACGAAGCAACCCTTCCAACATAACTTTACTAACACCATAAAAAGTACGGTTATTGTAGGGATGATGCGCTTCCAATGTTGGAAAGCTTTCCGCCAAGCCATAAATAGAAGCGGATGATGCCGCTACAATTTTTTTTATTCCCGCAAGCTGGGCTGCTTCAACCACATTAAAGCTTCCGTCACACATTACCCCCATTGCCTCACGCGGTTCAGCCGCACAAGCTGTAATTCGTAACGCGGCCATGTGAATTACCGCATCCATCCCTTGCGTTACTGAACGAACCAGCTCTACGTCACGAATATCACCATGTACAAGTGAAACACGGGGATCTGACAACGATTTTTCGATATTTTTTAATGTCCCCCGACTCATATTATCAAGAATGACAATCTGACCCGGATCATAATCTTGTAACAGTAAGTCTATCGTTGTTGAGCCTACTAAACCGCAGCCGCCCGTCACGAGTATATTCGAATGTCTTATGTCCATTTGCTAGCTTCTGACCTTATGATCCTGCCTAATACAGTTGCTCGATTCTGTGGCTTGTAATGCACCACTTGAATCAAGGCTATAAAATTTATCTGTTATTGATCCCTTACTTGAGAAACCTTTATATCTAATCAATATTTTTTCACCAACTCATGCGCTGGGTTACCTGCAATCCGAACTCCCTGTGCTACGTTATAAATAACGTTACTGCCCAACCCAACTAAAGCATTACTGCCAACCCGAATTCCGTTCATAATCGACGACCCGCTTCCAATGTAACAATTCTCTTCAATAATCGAATTTCCAGCAATAGTTACATTAGACCCAATAAGCCCCCAATCACCCAATTTAACATCATGATGAACCACCGTATTTGGAAGGATGCATACATGGGAACCGATGACTGCATTACTTGTAATTACTACTCCCGCCATAATAAGCACATTAAAACCGATTGATGCGAAAGAAGATATATTTGCCGCAGGATGGATTACCTTGGCAAATCGTTCATTCGAAAGGCCCAACCCTGTAATAATATCTTTTCTGTGTTGATAAGAACTTGGACTCCCAGGTACGGCTAACACTAATGCATCTGGATATGTTGTAAAAGCTTCCCGTCCTAGAACAGTAAATCCATCATTATTAACACCTCTTTTTTCTGGAGTATCATCTACAAAGCCAATGAATTGATACGTATCCCCAATGCAATCTAGAGCTTCAATGCCATTGCCGTTGTATGGGAAAATCAATAGTGGTTGTCTAGCCTTCATTTCCAAATATTCCAGTGTTAATTTTTCAGATTGCCTTTTCTTTTTTCGCAAGTATAGAAATTGCTTCACAAACTTCTTTACATTGAGATAAAGTTAACTCTGGGAACATAGGTAATGACAGCACTTCATTTGCGGCTTGTTCCGAGTGAGGAAAATCACCCGCGACATACCCTAAATCAGAATAAGCAGGGAGCAAATGCACTGGAATCGGATAATGAATTCCGGTCTGAATTTCTTTAGCCTTCAACGCTTCTTGCCATTCGCTACGGCTCTTAGTGCGGATCGCATAAACATGATAGACATGACGTGCATAGATCATTTCTTTAGGTGTGGGTACACCAGTATTTGCTAGTAGTCCGTTATAATTTTTAGCCGCTGCTCTACGTGCTTCAGTCCAACCTTCCAAATATTTCAACTTAACCCTAAGCACTGCCCCTTGAATTCCCTCCAAACGATAGTTATAACCTTTGAGCACATGGTGATATTTCTTTTCGGCTCCCCAGTCACGCAGCATTCGGATAGTTCGGGTATATTCACTATTGTTGGTAACTACCATTCCACCTTCGCCATAAGCACCTAGGTTTTTACCAGGATAAAAGCTAAAACAACCCATATCACCCAAACTTCCGACTCGTCTGCCTTTATATTCAGCGCCATGTGCTTGAGCAGCATCTTCAATCACAACCAAGTTATGACGTTTGGCAATTTCGAGGATTGGATCCATATCCGCTGGCTGTCCATATAGATGCACGGGGATAATGGCTTTGGTACGTTCAGTGATAGCTCCCTCTATCGCATTAACATCCAGTGTGAATGTTTGTGGGTCTATATCCACAAATACAGCCTTTGCGCCAGAATAGTAAATCGACGCTACCGTTGCAACAAAAGTAAAGGGAACCGTAATCACCTCATCACCTGAACCAATCCCAGCCGCAAGCAATGCCAAATGCAACGCGCTGGTGCCGGTATTGACCCCAATCCCATACTCAGCACTGCAGTAGGTAGAAAATTCTTCTTCAAATGCAGTTACCTCACTACCCAATGTAAACTGGCAAGTTTCCAACACATGCTGGATGGCAGTATTAATTTCATCTTTAATACCTGAATATTGAGCCTTGAGATCGACAAACGGGATCATGCTACCTTACTCCCTCGCAACATTGTTATTCCATTGAGTTTTACTGATCGGCCTTGCTCATTCATTGAACGGGTTGCTGCTTCAATTAACTGTACTACCCTCATACCAAGTAAACCATCAGTCTTAGGTACTTTGCCATTTACTATGCAGTCAACAAAATGCTCCCCTTCAATCCGTAACGCTTCACTTGAATCTAACTGAGGCGCCCACATGTCACCGGTACGATAACCCACTCGCATTTGTTGGATCTTTTGCGGATCATCGGTAAAGCTTATCCCTTTATCGTAAACTTTGATTTTTTCACTGGGTTCCAAGTCATCATAAACGATCATTTTTTTGTCGCCCCCGATAAGAATCTGCCGTACTTTAACAGGTGCTAACCAATTAACATTACAATGAGCAATCATTCCTGACGCATAAAACAATGAGACATAAGCCAGATCCTCTGGCGTATCAGGAAAGTGGTTCGCCCCTACTGCTGACACCGCAGTTGGCTGTTCTCCCAATAAATAATCGAGTATTGCGAAGTCATGCACAGCGAGATCAGAAATAACGCTGACATCGCGCTGAAATAAACCTAAATTGACTCGAATTGAGTCGTAGTAATATATGCTACCCAGCTCGCCCGTTCTAATAATTTCAGCTATTTTTCGAACAGCCCCTGTATATATGAAAGTATGATCTACGATTAAAACTAGTTTACGTTTTTCGGCTTCATCAACAAGCTGGCGAGCCTCGGAAGATTTCTCAGCCATCGGTTTTTCCAACCACAAATGCTTTCCAGCTTTTAGGACTTCCATTCCCAAGTTAAAATGGGTGCTAACAGGAGTTGCTATAGCAATGGCATCAATAGTGGAATCATTTATCATTTCCTCAAAACGTGTGGTCGTTTTTACCCCAGGATAACGCTTTTGCACAATATCCAATTTTTTAGGATCCAAATCGGCTACACACACAACAGCGAGTCCAGGGGTTTCTGCAAAATTCCTTACCAGGTTAGGTCCCCAGTAGCCATATCCGATAACGCCAATTTTAACCATCATAATTCTCTTTAAAAATTAAAATAAAAAATTGCAACTTTTATCAATATCACACCGTTCTAACAAACTGCTTTGCACAAGCTTAGTAAGCCGTAAATACTAGAAAAACGTAACCCATAGCCGTAGGCACTATTTTTTACTCTCAGTACGCGTATCGCCGATCACTTGTGCAGGCACACCAGCAACAATGGCATAATCTGGGACATCTTTAGTTACTACAGCACCTCCACCCACTAAAGCCCCAACGCCTATCGTAATACCGCATAAGATGGTTGCATTGCTTCCTATTGAGGCACGAGTTTTTACTCTAGTGTAAATAACTTTCCAATCAGCTTCCGTTTGCAACTTGCCTGCCTTGTCCACTGCCTTCGGGTAAATGTCATTTGTAAACATAACACCGTGACCAATAAAAACACCATCTTCAATATCAACACCTTCACAAATAAAAGAATGGCTAGAAATTTTGCAATAAGACCCAATGGACACGCCTTTCTGTATCTCAACAAAAGTTCCAATTTTGGTATTAGAGCCTATTTTGCAGCCATACAAATTGACAAGATCAGGATGATAAATAGCTACATTTTCGCCCAGCTGAACATCATTATTCACCATAAACAACCTATTCCTTAATTCGCTTTTATATTTACGTCAATTTTACCCAGCGTTTTGTATCCAATTGTTTTTCAGTTATATTCAATACCCAGAAAGATAAGGGAAAGTATCTAGATTGATAAGAATCATAAAAATTGTTTATTACAACTACTCAACCTTTTAGAAACCAACTTATTCTTAGTGAACTCCATATCTATTTTATTTTGCCAACTTAACAACTGAAGCGTTGTGTTGCTCTCTCACCCTATGTACAACAATTTTATTTGTCTTAATACTCTCGTTTTTTATGAGTCACCAAATCTTATCTGTTATTGTACGCTGCTTAATGTAACCGGCCGAACAGCCGACTGTGCTCCCAAGTCGTCACTTACACGGTAACTGTAATTTATATTTGCGGCATTAGCTGCTGACATTGTTACAGTTAGCGTTCCGTCACAATTATTATCGATGGTTGCATTCGTTCCAGTTCCAAGCATAACTTGTCCACAAGCGGCATTAGCGTTAACGGTTACACCAGCACCCACGACGGTCACAACCATCGTGTTGGAAATAACAGTTTTACCGATACCATCCGTCGGTGTGTTGGTAGTTACGTTGGCATCGGTGTCATTCAACACCACATTCATTCTAACAACCCGGACGTCCGTCACCGTACATCTTGTGGGTTGAGTTACAGTGTTAGCACTACGGTCATAACTACAGTTATCAGAGACTGTTGTCGGCGCAACATCGACCCGCATATTCACAGTTGCACCGGTTGTCGGTTCACTTAAAGCGATTCCGTCGCCGGCTCGATAGCGGAAGCTTACTGTATTGGAACCCGTGGATCTTAGATAAGTAAGTGAACCATTAGCTAAAAGGTTTAATGCGCCTCCGCCCGATAGGCTGCCTGCAACTAATTGAGCCGTCAGGGGAAGGTTTCCTGGGTGTAAGTCATTGGCTAACACACCCAAACCTAAAGATCCGGTTAGGTTTACCGTGCGAAGCACATTGGCGCGATATAGGAAAGTATCGTTAACCGCTATTGGAGCTATTTGGGTTATCCATGTAACAATGTTTGAGTAGCCACTTAAATTACCTGCGGCATCGGTCGCCCGGACACGGTAAAGGTAGGTCGTCCCGGCCGACAGCAACGAATCAGTAAAGCCCGGTGTGGCCGGTGACCCGACCTGTAAAAAGTTAGTGCACCCCGCCCCTTGGCAACGCTCAACTTGATAACCCGTGACCGCCACGTTATCGGTGGAGGCTGTCCAGGACAGGCTGATCTGGCTAGTACTGGTTGCTGTAGCACTTACACCGGCTGGTGTAGTGGGTTGGGCGGTATCAGAAGTAGTCCCGGCAGTATCAATCACCACATCGACCCAGTAATTGCTTGCATTAAAGGAGTCCGTCGGGAACCCGCCTGATGCGCCATATAAAAACACCCCATTGCCACCGCTGACACCCGTCTGTAAGGCATGCAATGGCGCATTGTCAACACCCTGTGTGGCAAAGTAACCACCATTGAAGGCATAGCCCCCGTTCGGGGCAAAATATGATGCGACATAAACCGTATTCGCGCTAATAGCAACAGGGGCAGAAAAATTAACCTGCTGCCAGCCTGATGCAGTCTCGCCAGCAAAATTCGCTGTCGCCAATAGCTGGCCAGCACTGCTCCAAAGCTTACCTACATGGACACCCGTGTTGCCAACCCCCTTGTAAAAACGGATACCTTTAACTATACCTGCCACATCTGACCTGAACTTAACACCCAACTCTACAGCAGAGGTATCTGAAGCTGAAGCTGTCGCAGGCGTTGTAGTAACCGCCCAAATTGTCTGGGACGTTGTTGAAGTAAGGGTGGTTTGCGAAACCACAGCAGAATAAACACTGACATTATCTGCTGCATCAGTAGCCCGTACACGGTAAAGGTAGGTGGTTCCTGTGGATAGTGACGAATTAACAAAACCGGGTGAGACGGACGTCCCTACCTGTATAAAGCTAGTGCATCCCACCCCTTGGCAACGCTCAACTTGATAACCCGTGACCGCCATGTTATCGGTGGATGCTTCCCAAGACAAGCTGATCTGGCTAGTACTGGTTGCCGTAGCAGACACGCCAGTCGGCGCTGTAGGTGAGGTAGTATCCGAACTCGTACTATTAGTCGTCTGTGACACGGTAGCAGAGTAAGCGCTTAAATTACCTGCGGCATCGGTCGCCCGGACACGGTAAAGGTAGGTCGTCCCGGCCGACAGCAACGAATCAGTAAAGCCCGGTGTGGCCGGTGACCCGACCTGTAAAAAGTTAGTGCATCCCGCCCCTTGGCAACGCTCAACTTGATAACCCGTGACCGCCACGTTATCGGTGGAGGCTGTCCAGGACAGGCTGATCTGGCTAGTACTGGTTGCTGTAGCACTTACACCGGCTGGTGTAGTGGGTTGGGCGGTATCAGAAGTAGTCCCGGCAGTATCAATCACCACATCGACCCAGTAATTGCTTGCATTAAAGGAGTCCGTCGGGAACCCGCCTGATGCGCCATATAAAAACACCCCATTGCCACCGCTGACACCCGTCTGTAAGGCATGCAATGGCGCATTGTCAACACCCTGTGTGGCAAAGTAACCACCATTGAAGGCATAGCCCCCGTTCGGGGCAAAATATGATGCGACATAAACCGTATTCGCGCTGATAGCAACAGGGGCAGAAAAATTAACCTGCTGCCAGCCTGATGCAGTCTCGCCAGCAAAATTCGCTGTCGCCAATAGCTGGCCAGCACTGCTCCAAAGCTTACCTACATGGGCACCCGTGTTGCCAGCCCCCTTGTAAAAACGGATACCTTTAACTATACCCGCCACATCTGACCTGAACTTAACACCCAACTCTACAGCAGCTGTCTCAGTAGAATTCGTATTAGTAGGTGTAGCAGTTACTGGCCAGATAGTACAAGGGCACACTCGTGTTGGCACATTTACGGTAACACTGGCAGCAAGGCTCTCTAGGTTACCGCTATCATCTACGGCACGGCTCTTGATAGTAACTGATCCTGGGGTGCTAAATATCCAACTATAACTCCAGTTACTACGGCCAGAAGCTGGATGCCAAGACGCCCCACCATCAACTGACACCTCTACATTAGCCACTACACCACCGCCTGTATCAATTGCAGTTCCAGTAATGGTGACAGGAACCCCGTTTTGGATGTTAGAGCCGGTTATTGGCGAAGTAATTATCGAAGTTGGACTTATCGTATCGGTAGACTGACTTGCAGCTACCAAACCGGGTTGTAGGCTTCGAGGTTGAGCGCCCATGTCTGCTAATAGGTTTGTCGTCGCTTGTTGCATCCTTAAATCTGTTGGCATATTACTAGCTATAGGGAAGTTAGAGTCATCATCGTGATTCTCATCTAGCCCCCATGGCCATCGAATTGTACCCGCCCCGAATACCAAAGCACCGCTACTGTGACGATATAGCGTTAAATTATGAGTGGCCGTCCCTGAGCCATAGGATGAACCAAAATTAAGAAGATAAGAAGGAACATTCACCGTAGTAGATGACAACTTTACCAGACCAGCCGGTTGGAAAGTATTGTCGAGCGCTTCATCCCACTCGTAGCCTAATACACCGGGTGGAAGAGTGGCTACCCCATTAGTTAGCAAGCCGGCAATAGTCGTGTTGCGCCAAAAACGTAATTTTCCATAGAGCTCAGGGACAGTAATGCTAATAGCATCCTGACAACAGTTGACGGTAAAAAGTGTGCCGGTCAACGAATTCTCTGGCCTACCACCGTCAGCGGGAGGACTGAACCGGGGATCCCGCCAAGTGCCAGTCCAGACGTTTGGAAGCGGGTCGATTTTGGCATTAGCATGGGTTTCTTTGTAGGTGACTAGCGTACGATGTGACGTACCGGATCCATCAATGCTTGGCTCCCAGCGGGTTTTCCAAAATACTTCATTACCACTGAAAAAGGCTAAATTAACACCGGCATTGCGAGCATTCTCAACATTAATACGTTGACTTGCAGACCAATATTCATCATGACCAACGGATAAGAACGTTTTGTGTTCAAGAATTTCCGCACCCCTGCGATCACTGTCTACACCCGTGCTATAACTGATATTGTAGCCATTAGATTCTAACCAACGTACCATAGGATATTCAGCACCAAAGAGCCCTGCTCTGCTAAATTGGTTGCCGCGTGTATTCAGCGGACGATTATAACTGACCTTATAGGCTCGTCCGGCCGGCGAACCTGTATAGAGACTATTACCACCGTAGTCATTATAAGCCTGCCAAGTTGTATCGGAAGTTTGGAACAGCAGATCTGACTGACTATTATCGTCCCTAACTATGAATACGATATGACTGGCATTACCGGTATCTGTACGCACAGCTTTCGCAAAGTAGATTCCTGATGTGGCAGTAGTTGGCACAGCCCATGTAGTGGACACCCCCCAATTACCGCAGTCGATTAATCCAGTTGAGCTGTCTGTCAAACAGGCCGGCTGATTCTGTGGCCCAGTTAGGTTTAATGTTGCTACTTTTCGTGCACCTTTACCACCGTAATAGCCCATACGGTAAATATCAAGCCGATAGCTGGTAGCGGGTGTATTTATTTTAAAGCTAACTGTATTACCTTTATTAACACTGATATCCGTCGAAAAACCTTGGATGCTCGGATCGCCTGCACCGGTGATATCCCATTCAGCCTGGGGACTTCCCGCTAAACAATTCTCGGCTACAATAGAGTTGGCGGGGTTTATGCACGGGTTGATTGATTCTGTGGTAAAGGTCGAGGAGAAGTTAGTTAACAGCGCATTGCCAACTACATCTTTGATTCGGGGATCAGTGCCACCACCTTTGACCGAAACGGTATAAGCTGTCGATAATGCGAGGAGACTACTCGGCGTTAACGTCACCGAGTTTGTGCCAGCACTGTAAGCTATCGTAGTCGGTACTAGTATGCCGTTCGCATTTTTCAATTCAATGGTCGAGGTACCGACGGTTGCCGGATCTAATGCCTCACTAAAGTTTATTGTGATTCCTTCCCCAACACCAACACCCGTAGCACCGTTGCTAGGCGTAGTAGCAACTATCGTAGGAGCAATATTATCAGGGCCAACATCCGCACTAAATATAACATCCACCCAGTAGTTCGTTGCGTTAAATGTATTGCTGGGAAATCCACCGGCCGAACCATAAAAATATACCCCGTTACCGCCACTCACACCGTCTTGAAGTGCGCTTATTGGCGGACTATCAAATCCTTGCGCTGCAAAATAAGCACCACTAAATGAGTACCCTCCATTAGGAGCTAGGTAAGAAGCAACATAAACAGTATTAGCAGTAACCGCAACTGGAGTAGGAAAGTTTACTTGTTGCCACCCCGAAGCACTCTCACTGGTAAAGATTGCCGAGGCAAGTTGAGTTCCCGTGCTAGTCCACAGATGACCTACGTGGGTTCCTGTGTTACCAGATCCCTTATAAAATCTTATCCCAGTAATAAAACCTGCAGAGCTCGATCTAAACTTAACCCCAAGTTCTACCGCCGCAGTATCCGCAGCACTGGCATTAGCTGGTACCGCAGTAACTGGCCAGATACTGCATGGGCACAAATCCGCAGTGGCTGCCAAACTTAAGCTTTCGGTAGCCACTAAAGCTGGCGAAACGCCTAAAAGTGACGCTGAGCTACCTGCTTCGGAAAGAACAACAGGTATTTTATAAGACAGTAACTCTATGCCTGTAAATAAATCCCATACGATTAGCTGCCCATCTTTTCCAATAGCAGCAAAAGACGGTTGCGCCGAATTAAAAGCGGCTTTCGCGATCAAGTCGGTCTGCCCAACCAGCATCTGCTGAAGCTCACCATTTAAAACATCTAATAAACTTATACGGAAATCTGCTCCGATACTTGCGAGGAGCGCCCCGTCAGGGCTGAACAATACATTAGTAGAGGCAGCGCCGCCTTCTGCTGAATGGGCAAAAATCAGTCTGCCCGTGACTGGATTCCATAACTGGATTTTTGGATCTATACCACCACTAACACTAGCTAGAGATCTGCTGTCTGGGCTAAAGGTTATTTTGGTGATATCACCATTCGTTTCCAAAATCCGTTTTATGGTGCCGGAATGAGGATTCCATAATTTGATAAGGCCGTCTTGCCCCACACTCGCCAACGTTTCGCCATTGGGACTAAATGCCATATCGGTAACAACCTTAGCGACTGGCAGTGTTGAACGCCCCCCCCCCGTTAACGCATTCCAAAACTTAATTTGTGGCTTTTGCCCATTATTTGCACTAACTAACGTTTTTCCGTCAGGGCTAAAAATGATTTGATCAACTGTTACACCTTGACTAGGCCGAATTAACTTTGAAGATTTAACATCTAAATTACATAGCAAAATCTCATTTTGCAGGCTTACACCAGCAAAATGCTTGCTATCTGGACTAAATACAGGCTTAACAATAGCTGAGTTAGTTTTGGTTAAAGGAATAGAAAGGCGCTCTTGGCCTGAAGCGATATCCCATAGAGTGACCGCGTTTTTTCCTACACTAGCCAATTTTTTTCCATCAGGGCTAAATACAAGTCCGCTAACCACATCATTTGACCGGTCAAAATGAACCCAAAGAGTATGTCCAGAAGTGACATCCCTCAAAGTTATCGCGCCTCCTGGGTCTAAAACGGCTAATTTATTGCCATCTGGACTAAATGCAACAGGTTCATCAATTATCAAATCCCCCAGGGGAGGAGCTGACAATGGACTAGCGATTGCATTTTTCACCAATCCCGAAGTGCCTTCAAACTTTGCAATAAAAATACATAACAAAAGCATAAACAAAACGCTGATTAGATGGTTTAGTCTAAAATTTGGTTTTTTCATGATTTTGCCCCTAATGTGGATCCTGCCTACTAAGTTAGGAAGGGATGACTTGTAATTTGGTAAATCAATAGCCTAAAAAACTGGCCAGGCGATTCATATAAGCTCATAGAATTAGGCAATAGAGAGTAAATCCTCACTAGACTGCTCCTCTACAAAGTAAGACTTCTTTGACTGTCTTTAATAAAATTCTCATATCCAACACTAACGACCACATTTGAATATATCTGATATCAAGCCTAACCGCTTCGTCAAACCCTGTCCTACTACGGCCATCCACCTGCCAAAGTCCCGTAATACCAGGCTTCATATCCAATATTCTGCGTAAATGCCATGCTTGATATTTCTCCGCCTCATAAGCAAGGGGGGGACGCGGACCAACTAAACTCATATCCCCTTTAAGTACATTGAAAAGTTGAGGCAATTCATCAATACTGCTTTTTCTTATAAATTTGCCTACCTTTGTAATCCTTGGATCAGATTTCATTTTATATAAGGGTTTTTCCTTGTCGCCATTATTGAGGGCCGAATGGTTACCAGTAATTAACTTTATAATGTAATCCCTGTGTATTTCGTCATTCGTATCAACGCGCATAGACCGAAACTTGTAGAATGTAAACGGAACACCTTTCTGACCCAAGCGGGTTTGTATAAAAATGAAGGGGCCTGGAGAAGTCACCTTAATAAGTAACGCGGTCGTTAGCATCACTGGTGATAAAATAAGCAGAGCCGCAATAGAACCGACAATATCAAGAACCCTTTTCATATATAGTTTGATAGGTGAGTTATTGATTGAATCTTCAAGCATGAACTTTAAAACATCGGATGAAACGCAGCCGTTTTTTGTTAGGCTACCGAATATCTGATCTGGATACGTTGAGGCAGTAATCGAAAACTGGAGGGCACTAAAATTGCCCGCTATTTTTTCGCTGATTTTTTTCACACCCTCTGCGGTAGTATATGGAAGCAATACACCTAAGGTATGGGGATCAATGTAGCCAACAATGTCAGTTTCGCGTATTATTGTTTTGACAGCTTTTAGCAGTTTACTTACGGCATCATGACCTCCGTTTTTGGGATCGTTTTTGGTAAGCAACAGGATTGATAGCGCAACCCCAGACCTTTGTGCCCGATGCATCTCTAAACGCAACTGCTCAAGAAAACAGGGTTTATCAAAGACTGCATTGAAATCATTTTTACAACATTCCGATGCCTCAATATCTATGACAAATGTTAATGAGTCATTCAATATCTTCTTGTTTTTCCTTTGCATTACAAAACTCATTATTTAGTCTCTTGGAAACTTTAAATAATTCATACATGGCTAAACATCAAGCGCAGGTTATAAATTTGGTCTTGTGAAGCTTTAATTTCTTCATGATAAAAATTATGTGAGCCATAAAATTATGGTCAGCTATTCTAACTAACGTTGCCTGGGGCAACGTTAAAACAACATCCCGAATTGTTAGCGGATTAACTAGAATTAAATCCGTCAAACTTAAGGCTTATCAATAATCAAGAATTATTAGCTTCTTGTATATTAATACTATTTTTTTTGCTATGTACATAGGTAATATTACCAATTGCATTTAAGTTAGTTTTATGACTAGTTATTTTAACGTTAAAAATATCGTCGTATTTAATCAAATACACTGTATTACAGTGCCTTTACTGATTTTGCGATAACCATTTGACACTAGTTCTTGTATCGAATTTTTGATTTAAGTCAACTCATGATGCTTTTGGCGTTATCCGCATTAGATTTTGACTAGGTAATGAATCATTTATTGCATAAATGGTATGCGATAACGGTTGCTTTATATGAAAGAGCTAACAAGACTTATCCCTCTTTTGCTTGAAAGACTAAATTGTCTCACCCTATTACTTCCTAATTTAATAGTACATATAGCTATTGCCATGATCCAATACGACTTTTTTGGGGTTAAAAAACAGCAATCAAAATAACAAATCTTTAAAAACGTCTCACATCAATGGTATTCATATTCTTAGGTAAAAACAGAAATACTTTGCTTTAAAAAGCCGGCTGTCTTCTACTGCTTGACTTTTCGGAAGAAAATAAAAACCATAAGCGTTTACTCTGTGGTAGGTACACAATCCTCTACTGTCGAAGTCACTTATGCCTGTTCGGGCATCGAAGGCGTTTCACTCATCATTATATTTCTGGCTATTTACCTGTGGTTATTTCGCAAAGATTTGCGTTTTCCTCAGGTCTTATGGCTTTTTCCTTTAGGTATGCTGGCAATATGGTTAGTCAACACCGTCCGTATCGCAATGTTGATTGCCATCGGCAGCTCCCTTTCCCCGAAGATGTAACGTTTATTATTTTAAGTTTGACATAACTGCTGATCGAAGAATATCGAATGTGACCATAACGTCATGTGGTTCTTCATACCAACGAAAAAAGATGTAAATTAGACCAAAAATTATTAGCGCATAGATGAACAGCTTAAAGTTCATGCGTATTGATGGAGAGCTATTTCTTTTCGGATGATTTTCGGTGGCACTGAAATCCATTAGTCGGGACGCTTTAAGCAAACGTAAAAATGGCCTTGGTATGCGGTCAGGTGAAATGAAATTAACGAGGACTCGAATCGAATAAATACTACTCGATAAGGTTGCCAGCACCCCAATAACGACTGCAAACAATGGCGGCAGCACCCAGCAACTACAGAAAACAATAGCAATCAAGGTAAGGAAAATATAGCTAGTCTTCAAGCTTTCAGAAGACCAACGGAAACTACTAAGTGACCTAACAACAAGGTAAATCATAAGCACATGAAAAACATACGACCCAAAAAATGCGATGCCTACGCCATTTAAACCATAAATGCTTACCCCTAGCCACGCCAGGCCAAGGTAAACAATAGTCCATGCCAGTTCGGAAAAGAAAAATAGTTTTTGGGCATTTTTTGCGACAATAATAAACCCCATAGGCCAGGAAACAACCCGAAGTGTCATCCCCAAGCATAACCAACGAAGAAGTTCTATTGCGCCTTCAAATTTAGATGTATAAAAAAGCGATATGACCAAAGGGGCAAATGCCAGAGTAGCGATTACTCCTGGGCCAGCTAACAATAAGCTGACGTGAGCCTGTTCGTTTACAACCCTGTTACATTCAGTATGATCGTTAACGATAGCAGTCAAACGAGGGTAAAAGTCAGCCCCCATAGACTGTAATATTAGTCCAATATATAACCCGCCAAGCGCCCAGGCCGATTGATACAAACCAGCCGCATCGAAACCAACGTTACGCACTACAATAATACGTACTGCATAAGCAGCGCCAGCCATCATTAGACCACTCGACATGAATGCAAACCCGAGCTTAAGCAAAGCAGATTGTTCCTGGCTTATCTCAAAGACTGTCATTGAAATTGTTTTTAATTGTATCTTCCGTCTATACCACCAGGAAGTAACAAGCATCATTGCAGCAACAATTATAAGCGATGGCACTATCCCTTCTTCGCGAAGGAAGTACACCATTGGGATACTGACACAGGTACCAAAAAGTGTACCTAAAACACCCATTTTGGCGAGATCAGCGATTCGACGCATGCCCTGGATTAACGCTCCTTGACCGGAGGAGACCAGATTAAAAAAAACCGCTAGTGATAATAAAACAACTCCGTTGGCATGTTGATCGCTACCAAAGGTCAATACGGATAATTCTGTGGAAAAACCAATTAAAAAAACAGCACCCAGTAGGCCAAGGAAAATAGCCGTTCGCCGAAGCACTTGGGCTGTTCTTGCTATCCGTAAGGCATCACCTGTGCCAACCGCTTCCGCAATCTGCCGCACACCACTGCTATTGATACCCATTCCGGCAATACTCTGAGTAAGATCGGTAACAGAACTATAAAGCCCGATTAAGCCAACGCCGGAAGGCCCAAGTAATAACGCCATCGCCTTAGTTCGAACAATCCCAATGGCAATATTAATCATTGACGAACTAGCAATGATTGCCGATGACTTTAAAATCTGCCCATAACTATGTTGTGTTTGAGGTGCCACAATTTCAACCGTTTCCGACTCATCTTGCGATAAAGAAGTCACTATTGAATTGACACCGGAATTTGATGGCTTGACTGAAAGCTCCTGAGTCATTTACACACGCAAAGAAAATTGTGAAATTATTCTATTACCTTAATCGGTATTTGTTAAATTTTCCTTCCGTTTCCTTTAGTTTTTTAGTGCCATCTATTCTGAGCTGGGGCATCAAAAGCACTCTATTTGACAGGTAAAATTTAGTTGTAAATTTAGTCGGCTTAGTATTTGAAGGTCTTGAATGAGTTCTGCTCCAAGTACCCTTAAAATGATATATTTTGAAGATATTGTTAACAAGCTATTCAAGTCGAGCAATAATCTATGAAATTATCGTACATGCTGAATTGTACACACCTTGATTTCTTCCCATTATCTCCCTATTACAGGTAGAATTGTCATAGGCTTTGTAATATTAGGATAATAACGTGTTTAGAGGAACAACCATACTCTCGGTGCGCCGAGGCGGTAAAGTGGTGATTGGTGGCGATGGCCAGGTTACCATGGGCAATACAGTAATGAAAGGCAATGCCCGCAAAGTCCGGAGGCTATATCATGACAAAGTTATCGCAGGATTTGCAGGTGCCACCGCAGATGCTTTTACTTTATTTGAGCATTTCGAGGGTAAACTGGAAAAACATCGCGGCAATCTTACCCGCGCTGCGGTGGAAATGGCCAAAGACTGGCGTACTGATCGAGCCTTACGTAAATTGGAAGCCTTACTAACAATTGCTGATGCTAAAACTTCATTAATAATTTCCGGTACCGGCGATGTTATTGAGCCAGAACAAAACCTTATGGCTATAGGGTCTGGCGGAGCATTTGCCCAATCCGCAGCACGTGCATTACTGGAAAATACCAACTTAAGCGCACGTGAAATTGTCGAAAAAGGGCTAACCATAGCCGCGGACATCTGTATTTATACTAACCACAATCTGGTTATCGAAGAACTAGACACGGAAGATTAAAGCCATGCATCACATGACCCCGAAAGAAATTGTAAGTGAATTGGACAAACACATTGTTGGTCAATCTGATGCCAAGCGTTCGGTCGCCATTGCCCTAAGAAACAGATGGCGTAGGCAACTCGTTGACCCAATATTGCGTGAGGAAATTACGCCCAAAAATATTTTGATGATCGGGCCCACAGGCGTGGGTAAAACCGAAATAGCCCGCCGTCTCGCACGTTTAGCAAATGCGCCTTTCATTAAGATTGAAGCAACCAAGTTTACTGAAGTTGGTTATGTAGGCCGTGATGTTGAATCTATTATCCGGGATTTGGCTGACACTGCCGTTAAATTGATTCGCATGTCGGAAATGGAAAAAGTACAAAACCGTGCTTTTGATGCAGCTGAAGACCGCGTCCTAGATATTCTATTACCTGGCACGGATGGCAGCATCGTTTCTGATACAGCGGATGCTACACGACAAAAAATGCGTAAAAAATTACGCGAAGGCGATCTGGACACTAAAGAAATAGAAATCGACATCAATATTTCACCAATGGGTGTTGAAATCATGGCTCCTCCAGGAATGGAGGAAATGACCAGCCAATTACAAGGCATGTTCCAGAATATGGGGTCAAACCGCACTAAATCACGCAAAATGACCATCAAAAAAGCGCTGAAAGTCCTGCAGGAAGAAGAAGCCACAAAGCTGGTCAATGACGAAGACATTAAAGTTAAAGCCGTGGAAGCTGTTGAACAAAACGGCATCGTATTTTTGGACGAAATCGATAAAATCTGCAAACGTTCCGATCACGGTGGCGGCGGAGAAGTTTCTCGTGAAGGCGTACAGCGCGATTTGTTGCCTATTGTTGAGGGAAGTACGGTCAGCACTAAATACGGCGCGATTAAAACCGATCACATCCTGTTTATTGCCTCAGGCGCGTTCCATTTAACCAAACCTTCCGATTTAATCCCGGAGTTGCAAGGCCGCTTCCCTATTCGGGTCGAACTTAGCGCATTATCGGCTGATGATTTCATCCGTATACTCACCGAACCGGATGCTTCTTTAACCGAACAATACGTCGCATTATTGGCAACAGAAGGCGTTAAACTCAGCTTTTCACCAGATGGCATCCAACGTATCGCCGAAATGGGCTGGGAAGTTAACGAAAAAACCGAAAATATCGGTGCCCGTCGCTTGCACACCATTTTAGAGCGTTTGTTGGAAGATATCTCTTTTAACGCACCTGACCTTATGGATAAAACTATCTTGATTGATGCCAATTATGTTAACCAACATTTATCTGAATTTGTGCAGGACGAAGATTTAAGCCGTTATATTTTGTAGCCGGCTTTATAAAATCATGTACTGATCATTTTGAAAAAGGTGAGGGTTACTGATTTGATAGAAGCATCTAATTTCATCAAACTGCAAAGAGATAACCTGATCGACTAACGTGATATATATAGCGACAGTTAATCATTAGGCCGGCGGTTCGAGCCCGTCCGGGGGAGCCATTAAACCAATGGCTTATCTATTTTAAAATAAGTTATTTGCTTATTTAAACGTAGTTAATTCGCCCACTTTCAACATGATTTAATTCAAGCAATCTGTCCCCTATGTAAGCCGATAAATGCTCACTGGACAAATGCCCATATCGCCGTACCATCTCAACAGTTTCCCAACCACCTAACTCATTTAAAATATTTTAAAGCCTTCCCGCCTGTACATGCTAACTTGCCCAAGTGCAGTGTATAAATCATGCCAGCGCAATCTAAGGCGTTATGCCAAGCTTTGGTATTAACCGACTTGCCTTAAAAGAAGCCTCGTCCGCCTGGAAGCAGTATATTTCGTGAAACAGACCACGTGAAGTATTCTATGATCAAGCCTAACGAAATCCGTTTCTCAGTAAGATGCATGTGCCGACCACTTTCGGTATTGCACAGAGCAGTTATTATGTTTGGAAGTGTAGTTCGCCTTCAGTTAGGAAATAATCGAACCAGCGCTGAAAATCTTGGAGGCGTCGAGAAGCGGCGCTATCGTTGCCAAAAATTGGAATCGAGCGGGTTTTTGACGACGAAAAAGGCGAACTGCTTCATTCAAAAACAGAGTTATCTAAGCCCAGGAGCTTTTGATGCTAAAAAATCGTTTAGTAGAGTGGCAGTAATATCCGGGCAAGATCAATATAAATCAATAAAATGGGGGGTTACCAAACAAACAAACAAGGAGGAAAACTATTTCAATGCTAGCTTTTACAAGGCCTGTCTCAAAATAGGTTGTAGTTATTTCACTTAAAGTCGCAGCAGATCATGGTTATCAATAAACCATTGATAAGTTATTTTAATACCCTCATCGAGATTCGTTTTTGCCGTCCAACCCAAGTTACTCAATTTGTTTACATCCAGTAGCTTACGGGGCGTTCCATCTGGCTTTGTTCGGTCAAAACGAAGTTCACCTTCAAAACCGACAATCAATTTAATTTTTTCGGCTAATTCACGAATGGTTATATCCTTACCTACACCAACGTTAACAATGGATTCATCGTTATAATTTTGCATTAAAAAAACACAAGCTTCTGCCAAATCATCTACAAATAAAAACTCTCGTCTTGGTTCACCACTACCCCAAATGTCAATATAAGAAGCGCCATTCAATTTAGCCTCATGCATTTTTCGCAAGATTGCCGGTAAAACATGCGAGGTTGTGAGTGAAAAATTATCACCCTTTCCGTACAAGTTTGTAGGCATTAATGCAATAGCATTAAACCCATATTGTTTTCGGTAAGCTTGACAGAGTTTAAGGCCAGCAATTTTTGCAATGGCATACCATTCGTTGGTTGGCTCCAAACTTCCCGTCAGCAGATATTCTTCCTTAATCGGTTGTGGACAAAGTTTAGGATAAATACAACTTGAACCCAAAAAAAGCAGTTTTTTGGCGCCGTGGCGATAAGCCGCATCAATTATATTATTCTGAATTAATAAGTTATCACGTATGAAGTCCGCAGGATAACGCTGATTAGCATCAATGCCACCCACTTTAGCTGCCGCTAAAAAAACATGACTTGGCTTTTCTTGGGCAAAAAAATCATACACATCAGATTGGCGGGTTAAATCTAATGTTGAACGCGATTTAATGAGTAGATTAGTAAAACCTTTTTGCTGTAATTCTCTTAATATTGCTGAACCCACCATCCCGTTGTGTCCTGCGACGAAGATTTTATCATCCTTATTCATGACGATTTAACACCTTAAAGCCTTTTTGTTTACATAACAGATCTTGCTTAGCGAGTTGCAAGTCTGCATCCACCATTTCATTAACCAAATCATTAATAGTAATTTTTGGTGTCCAACCAAGTTGGGTTTTGGCTTTACTGGGGTCACCTAGCAATGTTTCAACCTCAGCCGGACGGTAATAACGCGGATTTATTGCAACAACCGTTTTACCTATAAGCGAAAGGTTATTATCCGTAGCTTCACGAACAATCCCAACCTTATCAATCCCCTCACCTTCCCAACCCAGGATTATGCCTAACCTTTTTGCAGCAATTTCAATGAACTCTTGGACACTATACTGAACGCCTGTTGCAATTACATAATCATCGGGCGTATCTTGTTGAAGCATTAGCCACTGCATTTCCACATAATCCCTGGCATGCCCCCAATCCCGTTTTGCATCAATATTACCCATGTAAAGGCACGTTTCTAAACCTAATGAAATTCTAGACAGGCATCTGGTAACTTTACGGGTTACAAAAGTTTCTCCCCGCGTTGGGCTTTCATGGTTAAACAGGATACCGTTACAGGCAAAAATACCATATGCCTCCCTATAATTTACTGTAATCCAATACGCATATAATTTAGCCACCGCATACGGTGATCGGGGGTAAAAAGGGGTCGTTTCTTTTTGGGGAATTTCTAAAACTTTACCGTAAAGTTCCGAAGTTGACGCCTGGTAAAACTTGGTCTTATTTTCAAGCCCTAAAATACGGATAGCTTCCAGCAATCTGAGCGTCCCAAGAGCATCCGTATTTGCAGTAAATTCTGGCTCATCAAAAGATACTGCAACATGAGATTGGGCAGCCAAATTATAAATCTCATCTGGCTGTACAGCTTGGACAATCCGAATCAAACTACTGGAATCAGTCATATTGCCGTAGTGCAATATAAAGCGTCGATGTTCTACTTGAGGATCTTGGTATAAATGGTCAATACGGGCTGTATTGATTAGTGAAGTTCTTCTTTTGATACCATGTACTTCATAGCCTTTACCTAACAAAAACTCTGCCAGGTAAGCACCGTCTTGACCAGTAACGCCAGTAATGAGCGCTCTTTTTACCGTCATCCCTTGTTCCTCTTCTTTAATTTAGCGCATAGAGCATTGGAATATTAAAGCTTCACTATTTAACAAATTTTCAATGGCTTAATAAATATTTGGTGTCATGCATTTTCTAGTTCTAAAACGTGCTTTTCAGAAGATTGTAACACTTTATTTTTACACAATTGTTCTATTGCATACTGTCTAACAACAACATTTACCCGCGGTCTGACCTTGCCTCGAACGAGCGGACAGATAGAATTGCAGTGTCGAAGCCTGGATAATTGGATTAGTTGGCTTTTTTAGGCGCTGCAGGCTTATCCGCGTTTTTTAAGCCAGATGGTCATATTTCTGCCGAAGTTCATCAAGGCTGAGTTGCAGCTCATAGACTTGTTTTTCAAGTGTGCCGATCCTTTCCCTGTCAGAGGTTTCGGTTACAATCTCGTCTGTTTCTGTTATCGAAAAAGTAGACGATTCAGGTAGGCCGCTGAATAGATGGGCATAACGTGACTCGCGTTTTCCAGGCTGACGTGGAAGCTTGGCTACTAAGGGTTCTTCTCGAGCCATTAAGCTGATAAGCTCGGCTTCGACTTTATTCACATCATCGAATTCGCACAATCGTTCTGTGCGGCTTCGCAATTCCCCTGGCGTTTGCGGGCCGCGAAGGAACAACTCGCAAATAATACCCGTAGACTTCTCTGACAGCTGCAGAGTACCAAATTCACTGTTACAGAAGCGATGTTTGTATTTGGTGACACGACTTCCCTCGACACGGCTCACTAGGCATTTTTTAACTAGTCCGTCGATGGTTTCTTGCACGGTGACCTCCTTCAATTCCAAAACGGGCTCCCGATTGCTTTTCTGATTGCATGCGTTGACTAGCGCGCTCAGAGAAAGCGGGTATTGGTCGGGCGTGGTAATTGCTTTTTCGATCAAGCAACCTATTACCCGCGTTTCGTAAAGACTGAGGTTCATAGTCATGGAGTGTATTGGAAATCCTGGGTTGGTGTCGCAGGTAAGCGCTCCCTATCGCCACAAGCATATTTCCTGCAACCTATCTTTAAACCCCAATCATAAGCTATTCTCCGAAACCCAACAATAAAGACGATGGAGTTTGCATATCCGTTATTTATTTCTATAGGTGTCAAACGTTGTTTGTTAATTACCCATGAGGAAGTTGGCTTGTGAAAGAAACAGCCGTAATGCTATGGTATTGTCATCACTTTATTTCATTCTCAGGTTTTTTACACATGTGGATACAAAAGGAAATAATACTTAAGCCTCGAACCAGAGGGTTTCATTTAGTCACTGATGAAATAGTAAGACAAGTCCCTGGACTTGGCAGTGTCCAAGTTGGTTTGATGCAAGTCTTTATAAAGCATACCTCAGCTTCCTTGACCATTAATGAAAATGCCGCACCAGATGTCCGTGTTGACTTTGAAAGTTACTTTAATCATGCCGTTCCTGAAGGCGAGCCTTATTACCGTCATCTTGATGAAGGCAGCGATGATTTGCCCGCCCATTTAAAAGCAAGTATTCTGGGCTGTAGCCTGAATATCCCGATTTCAAACGGTCGGCCAAACCTCGGTATTTGGCAAGGGATATACCTGTGTGAACACCGAAATCATGGTGGCAGCAGACGTTTAATTGTGACCATAAATGGGGAATAAGGTCTCCACGACATTCGACATTTTTGAATGTGACCTGCTTTAAATTGCCATTTCATTTAAGAAGAAGATCGGAATTCAATCTTGGGAATAAAAGCCTATGTAAGTTGTACTTTCTTTGAGATCAAACGACAAAACGCGTTGAGTTTGGTTGTCAAAAAAGGGCTGGCATTCCATACCAATGAGACCCTGGGGCTAAAGCCATCTTGGACATCAGAATAGTAGTCATAGCGAAACCCGGTTGTCAGGAACCAGTCGGTGGCGAAGTTCCACTCGTCCTGTATCAGGGCGTAATAGTTGTATCGCTTAAAATCGCTGGCCTGGGGGTCTGGCCCAAGGTTCAAGGTCAGTCACTTTGGTGAGAGGTATTTGCTTTACTTCAGTAGCGTTAAGGATGAAATTTCGCTCATGGGTGCCGGGCGTCAGCCAGTTAAACAAAAATCCGGTACCCGCAGTAATCGTGTGGTTTTCGATGCCGTTATAATTGGCCTGTGTTGTTAACCCGGATGTGTTAACGAAACCGGTCGTAACTGACCTGACACCAAAAGGCAATAAACCACCAAGTGTACCAGGCGGAAGCCGATAAAAATTTCCCCGGACAGATTCTCCGTAAAAATATAGTTTAGAGTCGACCTGAAAATAGTCGCTAATCTTGTTTCTTAAAGTTAGGTCGAGCGTATAAATATCCGCTTGGGTTGAGCCTAGCTTATCCAGTGCATAACCGTTGCCCGTGCCGATTTCAATATCGCCAAACCCTTGGTAGCCGCCCCTTACCCTAAAGGTATCTTTGTAGGCCAAGTCAATCCTTGCGTCAATATCGTTCCGGCCATTGTTGGTATAGCCTGGGGCATTGGAAACATGCGTCCCAAATCGGGTGTCAAGCAACGTTTGGGCATCGCGGTCGATACGGCCTTTGTCGCCGTTGGTGGCACCCCCCTGAAATGCAACTGAATACTCCCAGTCACCTTGTTTTTTGCCGTACTGCGCCCACCCTTCATAGGTATCCTGGCTACCAAAAAAGCCCCCGACGTTCCCGCCTTGCAAATCCTTCCCGGTTTTCAGGATGATGTTGATGACACCGTTAGTGGCATCGGCACCATAGAGCATTGATCCGGCCCCACGGATAACTTCGATCCTGTCTATATTCTTTACCGGCATATTCCAGGCCCAAGGCTTACCTCCGGTATTCGGGTTCCTAATAGGGGTGCCATTGACCATTACCAACACTTGTTGGTTACCTTCTGAATATACGCCCCTAAACCCTATAACGTTAAACCCTGTCCTTGCACGTCCGACATGGACACCCGGAAGGTATTCCAGGACATCCGTCACCCGCCTTGCACCGATGCGGTCAATATCTTCGCTAGTAATGACCGAAGTCACACCTGGGCTTATGTTTTCAGGGGTTGGATGCCCAGCGGCAATAGACATCATTCTCTGTTGATTAAAACCTGCATCATTACTATTTACTGGAAAAGTATTATTTGGCTCACTGGCAAAGCTTTTTGCCGCCACTATAACGCAATATAAAAAGTTATTCCCTTGGTATATAAATCATTCTTAACATTGCTCAAGATGCTCTCCGTATCCGTTATTATTGTTATGGTTCCGTCAATATTTTTTGGCGAAGCTTATTCCCGGTAGATCACTGCTAATCTCTTATTTTCTCAAGCCTTTTCTCAAAAAACGGATAATCAGGCTATTTCCTTAAATATCCCTTAAGTAACAGTTATATCTCAGTGACTTATCTGTATTTTGACATTTACTGTAGTACATTCTCATTTTTAAAAATCGGTACTGCATTCCTGGCGATGAAACGCTATGGTCGTTAATTAGCCTGCTGGTTCAGCGGATATGCCATAATTTTTATTATCCACACCGCTTTCATTTAATCAACAAACAACCGACCTTCCAAAATCGGCGATTAATTTTCAACCGTCATATGGCTTAAGATATGTGTCAGGCCTACTACAGATAAGGCAAAATTGTTTACTACGCAGATCAATAATTGGAACATATTTAGCTTGGAAAAACCTGAGCCACACCTGCACTTGAGTTTTGATTGTGTGGATGGTTTGCTGGTAAAGAACCTGTACTTACGGCATCCTCAAAGGAAATATACGATAAAATTTTTATCGTATATTCATGCCACGGGTTCATTTAGAAACGTAAACGATCTTCTTGAGATTATAAAATCAGCCAAATTCCGGCCTAACTCTATTGAATGGCATTACAATGACCGAGGGGATAAAGTCATCATTAAAATTCATCAATACTAAAACAGCCTTTGCAATACATTTGGCATTTTAGGTTTTTGTTGATATTTGCATTATTATCAGACTCATTGCCGATGTCGACTGGAAAATGACAAAAATACAACGACAGATTGATAGTGTTAAGAAAACGGTCGTTTACTGAACACTTTTGATAAGTTCGCTATTTTCTTAGCTAACAATAACTTACTTGTTAATATTAGGCTATGTCACTGTTAAATATTGAATTTTCATCTGTTTTTCCAGTCATATGATTTGTATAGGATTCCACTGGAAGAGCATCATGAACAACACTGAATTCATGCAGTTAATCACCGCCCTTCGTGACTTAGACCATCATCAGCGCAAACGCTTGAGTGCTTCATTGAACCAAGCCAGCGACGAGGCCAAAGTGTTTGACTTGATCGAGGCCTGTTTTGAGGCCAATAGTGCCTGTCCGCATTGCGCCAGTGCCGATATTCACCGCTTTGGTTGTACTGACGGGCTACAGCGTTACCGTTGCCAGCGTTGCCACAAGACCTTCAATGCCTTAACAGGAACGCCGTTGGCACGGCTTCGCGACAAGCCAAAATGGTTGGACTACTTGGCTGCGATGAAGCAATCACTGACCGTACGCCAAGCTGCCGCCGACACCGGTATCCACCGCAACACCAGTTTCCGCTGGCGGCACCGGTTCTTAAATTGGATCAGCCAGGATCGCCCGCCCGAGCTAAACGGCATCACCGAAGCCGACGAAACCTACCTGCTGGAATCGGGCAAAGGCAAGCGGAACCTGGGTCGTGCCCCCAGGAAGCGCGGCGGCAGTGCCACTAAAAGAGGGGTCTCCGACAAACAAATCTGTGTGCTAGTGGCCCGTGACCGTGCCGGGCAAACGCTGGATTTCGTGACAGGCAACGGCGCCTTGACCAAGGGTCGACTGACCGCCGCCCTTAAACCGAAACTCGCTACAGACGCCCTGCTGGTCTCCGATGCCAACCCTACTTACACTGCGTTCTGCGATGCCGAAGGCTTCAGCCATGAAATTGTTAACCTCAGCCAAGGCCAGCGCATCAATGGCGCTTACCATGTGCAAAACGTCAATGCTTATCACAGTCGGTTCAAGCAGTGGTTGGCACGCTTCCACGGCGTGGCAACCCATTACCTGCCAAACTACTTGGGCTGGCGGCGGGCTTTTGAACAGCACCGCCAAATCGAACCGGAAGCGCTACTGAGCGCGGCACTGGGAAATTTTCAATATTTAACGGTGACATAGCCTAATATTATGGTCAATTTATCAAAATACTAAAACAGGTAATAAATCAACGCATCGGATACGCCCGAGTTTCGACAGATAACCAAAACCTAGACATGCAGCGAGATGCCCTGAATCGGGCTGGTTGTTCGGCTATTTTTGAAGAAACCGCCAGCGGTAAGTCTGTCGTTCGACCGAAACTTGACCAATGCTGCAAGTTGATTCAACCGGGTGATACACTTGTCGTGTGGCGTTTGGATAGGTTAGGTCGCAATTTGCCTGATTTGGTACGAATTGTGGCCGAATTGGAGCAACAAGGCATCAGTTTCGAAAGTGTGACCGCGAAGATAGAGACAGTCAGTGCCTCTGGTAAGCTGGTTTTCCATGTTTTCGCTGCATTGGTTGAGTTTGAGCGCAATCTCATACGGGAACGCACCCATGCCGGCCTTGCAGCCGCCCGTGCGCGGGGCAGGTTGGGAGGCCGAAAGCCGAAGTTAAATGCCCGGCAGATATCCGAAATCAAGGCTTTGATGCATGATCCAAAAATCCCGGTCACCATGATTGCCCGGCGTTTTAAAGTGTCACGCACGACGATTTATAAGGTTGCGCCCATCCAACAGAATCAGGTAATACATCAAGAAGAATAATCGATTGTGTTCACAAGAACGCAAGGCATGCACAAAAAACAACCTTCTTCTATTTGTAAACTACCTTTTGATTGTCGGTTTTTCCCTATTATCTTACCTTCAATAGGCTTACGTGTTAATATTGCCTTGATTTATTCATGCCGCCAGCCTGGTTGTATCAACGCATGGCCGCAAAGCCGTTTAAGGGCAAAATACAATGAAACGTAACAATGCACTAAAAATACTCTTAAGTATCAAGCCCGCCCTGGTGCAGAAGTTTGGCGTAACCCAGTTGGCATTGTTTGGGTCAACGGCGCGCGATGATGCCCATGACAATAGCGACGTGGATATCCTGGTTGGGTTCGATGGGCCAGCCACTTCGGAGCGGTATTTTGGGGTGCAATTTTACCTAGAAGACCATTTGGGTTGCCAAGTCGACCTGGTGACCGAAAAAGCCTTACGGCCAGAATTGCGCTCCTATATCGAAAAGGAAGTCATCAGTGTCTGAACCAATCGTGCGCGAATGGCGTTTTTACCTGGACGACATGATCGGGTTCGCTGAGAAGGTAATCAGCTATACCGAAGGTTTTGACCAGCAGGGGTTTGTCGTTAGCGGGTTAAATTACGATGCAACCTTACGAAACCTGGAATTAATTGGCGAAGCCGCCACGCATAACCCGATGAAATCCGCCAACATAACCCGCATATACCCTGGCGGATGATAATCGCCACCCGCAATCGCTTAATTCATGGTTATCTCGGTATTGATAATGACACGTTGTGGAGCATTATTCAGACTGATATTCCACATTTCTTACCACGCTTGCAACACTTACAAAAAGCGAGTGGTTGAATAACGCTATACGGCAATATCCAACGAACACTGGATGGATCAGCAGCCAAATCAACTTATACAAAAAAATAAAAGGGTCGGCTGGGCTAACAAACTCAGCCTTTGTGGGGCATTCTTACTTGTAAGCTAAGGGCATGGACAATTCCATAGGATCAACCTAATGATCGTAAGCCAACACAACGAACATTACATTGCCCATGACCGAACTTCAGACGACAAAAAACAAACAGTAGCGGAACATTTGCAAGAAGTGGCGCTGATAGCCAAGCAGTTAGCGACCAAAAGTAATGTAGCGGAAGCAGGCGAATTGATAGGGTTATTGCATGATTTTGTCAAGTACAGTGCGGCGTTCCAAGGCTACATAAAATCCGGCACGGGCTTATATGACGCAGACCATTTAGATTTCCTTGATCCCAAAGGACAAAAAGGCAAAATAGACCATTCCACAGCAGGGGCTCAGTGGGTATGACAAGCACTGAGCAAATACGGCAAAAACGGCGAAGGCAAATTATGCGAGCAAATACTCGCGCTTTGCATTGCCTCACATCATAGTGGCCTAATTGATTGCCTCACAACGGATCGCACCAATGGATTCAAAAAGCGGGTAGAATAACCAGACGATCTCACGCATTTAGACGAATGCCAACAAAATGCGGACGTGCATATTATCGAGAAAGCCAAAAGTTTGGCTGATAATCCACTTATGCAGGTATGCTGAAACTGTTGTTGCCAGTTGTAGCAGACTTGATTCCGGCCAAACAATCGGCCATGGCTCGCCATTCTGGTATCATCGGCATAGATTTCAATATACATAGGGTAAGAGGATATCTGACCTTACGTTTGGCCAAATGGCAGGGGATAGCAGCTGTGTTTCACGGCCACCAAACAGTTGATGGAAAACCGAGCCACGACGACGACATAGCCGTCGAAATTGTAGGGTATAAACATCTTTTATCTTGAATAATTCGTCAAACATTTTATTTAGTATTGTTCTGTGTAATTATTTTAGTATCTCTAGCAATTAAATGTTTTAAAAAATAAAAAATAAATATAGTGTTAGTGACTAAGTATCTTTTCCATAGCCTAATAGGATCAGAAAACAAACGATATAACCACTCCATTCCAAACTCTTGCATCCATATCGGAGCACGTTTAATTGTCCCAGCTTGGTAATCAAATGCAGCTCCAACGCCAACCAAAACAGCATTAAGATTTTTATGATGTATGTTCATCCATTGTTCCTGTTTTGGACAACCAAGTCCGACAAAAACTATATTTGCATTTGATTCGTTCAATCTTTTATAGATTTCTAAAACTTCTGAATCAGTTAATTCACGAAAAGGGGGCGAATAAAACCCAGCAATTTGAAGCCTAGGAAAAGCTTGTTTTAGGCGGCTTTCCAATTTTAAAAGGGTCATTTCTGAGCTACCGTAAAAAAAGACTTTATGGCCATTTTTTTCAGCAATTTCACAATACTTCCACATAAAATCAGGGCCGTTAATGCGCTCTTGTTTCGTACGTCCAAGCTTGCGAATTGTCCATACAATCGGCATTCCGTCTGAAGTTACTAGATGAGATAAATTTAAATTATTTTGGTGGTCTTTGTTATAAATCCCTGTGACCAAAGAATGGACATTACAAAAAGTAATATATTTTTTGTCGTGCTTACTGGCCCAACCTAAAGCCTTATCAAGGGCATCCTCCCAACTTATGACATCAATATTACATCCAGCTAAGGTTATGACTTTACGAGCATTCAGTTCCATTTTAAATTACCTCATATTTAATGTTATTATAGCTGGTAATTAGAATTAAAGCCTATTTCCAAAATCAAATTTATTGCATAAATCCACCCGTATTAATAGGTAGCACAATATAGTCTGTGACCAAGCTTATAATGATTACGGCTGGTATAATAAGACAGAGTAAACAAGCCAGCCTGAAATTCTTGTTCCCTGCCGCAATTATCAAGTAACATGTCGTCAAAATAATGAATATGGATAACGGTTTCGGCTCTACTTTTGCCATCACACCGCAAAGTTTGGCTTAATCTTTCCTAAAAAGTTAATCTTAACCACTATTTTATTTGCTAATCTAGAGAAAAATCCAAATTTTCACCAGAATTTTATGCTAATTTAATTAAGGAATATTGTGAGTTTCCATCAATTTAGAATAGTAATTTTTTCGCGTAAATGGATTGCCTTGTGGGTAATGGTAATTACAGTAATCACTACTCTTATAGTCAGCTTGCTAATACCAAAGCAATACATCGCTACTACCTCTTTAGTGGTTGAGCAACGAAGTATCGATGCAGTGACAGGCCAAATTATGCCAGTACAGTTATTGCCAAGTTATATAGCGACACAGGTTGATGTTATTTCTAGCCGAAATGTGGCGCGCAAAGTTTTGGAAGAACTGACTCCATCGGTATTTAAACTCAGTGAATATTCGCAACTGAAAAAAAACTTTGAAAAAGCTGGTAGCAATGGCGACATTAAAGACTGGGCTGCTGTGCAGTTACTAAAAAAACTGACAGTAAGGCCTTCGCACGAAAGCAACCTAATACAAATTGATTTTACTTCTAGCGACCCTAAAATGGCTTCCGATATTGCCAATGCTTTTGCTGGTGCCTATATAAAAACAAGTATCGAATTACGTGCCCAGCCGGCCAAATTAACTGCAGATTGGTTGGCTTCACAAATGGCTTCGCTGCGAGAAAACCTGGAAAATGCGCACTCGGTGCTTTCTACCTATCAACAGCAACAAGGAATTGTTGAGGGTTCTGAACGATTAAATATAGATCGTTTGGTGGATATTGAACAGACCCGTTTATTTGATTTGTCAAAGCAGCTAGTTGAGAGTCAGGCTCGCACCAGCGAACTGCAATCCCGAAAGGATTTGTTGACATCAACTCTCAAAAATGGCGGTTCTTTTGAATCGCTACAAGAGGTTTTAAATAGCCCATTAATTCAATCGCTCAAGTCAGAGTTGGCAAAATCAAGTGCGCATTTTGCGGAGTTGTCCCAGAAGTTTAAAAAAGGTAACTCTCAATACAAACAGGCAGAAGCGCAGATGGTTAGCCTGCAAATGGAAATTAAATCTGCAACTAAAATGGTTTTAACCAGTATAAATAGTGCAGTTGCTTCTTCCAAAAGCCGTGACGAAATGTTGTCCAAAGCACTAGCTGAACAGAAGTCAAAAGTAATGGATTTGAAACAAAAACATGATCAAATTGCGGTACTTAATCGCGAGGTAGAAAATGCGCAAAGAGCTTACGATGAAGTTATGCACCGTACCGTGCAGACTCGGATGGAAAGCGAAATGAGTCAAACCGGTGTATCTATTCTTAATCCTGCGTTTCCGCCGCCAAAGCATTCAATGCCAAATTTATTTATAAACACAATATTGTCGTTTTTTGTGGGTAGCCTATTGGGTGTCGTTTCGGCTTTGTTAGCTGAGATGATGGATCGTCGAGTGAGATCGCTATTAGACGCATCTGACGCGTTAGCAATTCCCATTTTTGCCGTTATTTCAATTACAAAAGCAAAGCCAAAACGAAAAGCCAGATTGTTTAATTTTATAAAAACAAGTTGTAGTTTTAGATAGTGCATTAATATAAACAACAGAGACTGATTTTAACAACAAGATGAAAACAGAAGCAGCACATAAAAAAATAGAAGCTTCCATTGGTTCTTTATTACTAAATGCGGGAAAGATCAGCCTCGATGATACCGAGAATATTTTGAATTTTCAAAAAACGAAAGGCTTGCGTTTCGGCGATGCAGCAAAAGAGTTGGGTTTAATAGACGATAATGACATACAAAAAGCATTATCCTGTCAATTCGATTTTCCATTTTTATCGATAAATGATACAGATTTGAGTAGTGAATTGGTTGCAGCATTTGAACCCTTTAGTCAACAAGCGGAACAGTTTAGGGCTGTGCGGGATCAATTGATGATGTGCAGATTTATAAATAGCCATAAAACATTGGCAATAGCGAGCTCATATCGTGGCGAAGGCCGTAGTTTAATGGCGGCCAATCTCGCTATTGTTTTTTCTCAACTTGGTCAACGCACCTTATTGATAGATGCTGATCTCCGGAAACCTCGCCAGCATAAATTATTCAATTTACACTCTGTTTATGGTACGTCCGATATGTTAGCAGAACGAACAGATCGCACAAGTTTGACAAAAATATCAGAACTCCCTAACTTATCTGTATTGCCAGCAGGAACAATTGCGCCAAATCCTGCAGAATTGATCAGTCGAGGCTTTAAAAGCTGCCTGAAACATTTGCAATCACAATTTGACGTTATTCTTATTGACACCCCCCCCGCAAATCAGTGTATGGATGTGCAAATCATTGTGTCATTTTGCGGGGTTGCACTATTATTGGCTCGGCAAAATAAGACCAGACTAAATGATATTAACGTCCTCAAAGAATCACTTATAGATATTGGTGGCCAATGCCTTGGCGCAGTTTTAACGGCTTTTTAATAAGGGGTATCATCAATTCTCCCCTTATGCTTTCTAAATAAGAATTAACCTGCCAAATAAGGAACTTTGCAAGGACAATACAAAAATTACCATTTCCTTTAGTTTGTATTTTATAGCTATATTATTTTATTTAAGGTCCCAGCCTAAAAATAGAAGGCGGTTCTATAACTTTAGAATTATGGTCGAGAGTGTGCTGATCTTTTTTAATGTTATCAACAAGTTTGGTAATTGCAGACCAATCGTTAATTATTGTTTGTTTTGTTAAACTCTCTAAAATTGATGTTGGCATTGGCACTTCACTTTCTGCTGAGTTTAAATCTATTTTATAAGATACTTGCCATTCTTTAAGTGAGTTAACTGCTGGCGAAAACGCAGATGGGTAACCTAAACTAAGTTTATTTGTTTTTTTATCGCCTAAATAAAAATTCCCATCCGCAACTCCGTTTGTAGATGCCCCTTTGGGTATAATCAATGCGCCACCATTATTCCAGCCCACAATATTAGCGTTTACCTTTATATTGTCAGCACCAAACTCAATGCCTTTATTATCCTTTTGCCCACTATAAACAGCAACAATACCTTCCAAATCGTTGGCGATAACCATGTTATTTGAAATCTCAGAATTTGCACTATCACGCAAAAAAATACCACGCTGGGAATTGCCGTATACCTTGTTATCTTTAATAGTTGCAAACTGGCTTAATTCATAGTGAATACCAAATCCTCTATTGTAAGCAGCTACATTATTACTAATGAGGTTGTTTTTATTTTGCCAATCAAACCAAATTCCGTCGCCTTGGTTGTCTATTGCCATGTTATCAATAACTTCTGAATTTTGTAATCCACCATCCCCAACAAACTTAAAGCCGCCAGCTTCCCACCACTTATTAAATTTACGCGTATTATTGTGATTAGCGCTAACTCCCTTAATCAGATTTTGCTTGCCTCGCATTGCTACACCTAATTGGCCGCTAAAATCTACTGTAGAATTAATTAATTGGTTTCTATCTCCCATCATCTGAATCCCAATTAAATCGGTATTGTTCACTTTTACATTGCGTATAGTGTTGTCATTGCCAATGATTGTAACCGCAGCACCACGATCCCAATAAGACGTATTTGAATGTTCAAAAACCAAACCATCCAGCACAATCCCACTAACCCTTTCTACAAAAAAAGGGCGGCGACGCACGCTCACTTCTACTTTGCTTTCATTGATATTTTCAGATGTATTTATCATGAGTTTTTTTTGAGAATTATCATAATAAAAGCTTTCTTTAGTCATAGCCTGACCTTGATCATACTTAACCCGACCCGGCCAAATACCACCATTTTCTTGATGCAATTTATGATATGTACTTGATGAATTATTTGGAAAACCACCTAAAATAGTACCGCCTAACTGGATTAACTGTTTACCATTAATAAACACTTGCTCAGGCTCTGTAGGCCACTCTTTTATATATTCACTATCTTTAACTTTCTGCCAGCCCTGAACTAAGTCAGAACCTTTAATGATGACCTTACCTTCAGACTCGGCCATGAAAATAGTGGGTTTATCTACTGACCAAGCCTTATTATCATTCAAATAAAAGTCGCCTCGATACTCGCCTGAACCAAAAGTTATCTTATCACCTGGCTGTATTGTGCTCCATGTCTTTTGGTAATTATTGGGTGTTAATTGGACATCTTTAGCATGCACTTCGAAAGCAAATAAGAAAAAACAATAAAAACCAAAAAAACGAGTAAAAAACATTCATTCACCTAGATTAATTGCTAAAGAGTTTGATGCCTTTTTTTGTTGCGCACCAAGTAATACTAAAAGTGCACCAACCGCTCCCCAAAATGACCATGCTAAACTTGGGTTATTCAGGAGAGGATTAAAAGTACAAACGGCATAGCCTGAAAAAACTAAAAAAAACAAAGTATGCAAATAAGGAATAAACGCAAATTCTAACTGTTTAGATGGTTCAAGTATAAAAAAAAGCCATAGTCTTAGTAAAATCAAAGGAATTGCAATCCAAGCAAAAAAACCTATCAATCCACCTTGTGCCAATACATCGAGAGGGTCACTATGTGTTGGCAATATTTGTGTTGAGGTTGATACTGCAAAAAGATTAAACTTTTCAGTTGCAGCACCAGTAAAGACTGTACCCCAAACGGGTGAACTCAAAAATTTATTCCAAGCAATTTCATAAGTGTGAAGCCTGTATTCTGGATTACCGGTGGGCAAAGATGATTTTGAAAAAAAATAAAGGCTTGTAATTATTAATCCAAATGCTACTGCTGTTAAAATGTTTTTGAACCAAAATACCCATCTAGAAAAGCTATTTTTAATTGTTAGAGCGTGTTGTATTGCCCATACTATTGAAATGTATGTAACTGCCATTAACATTATCAAATATGCTGTATTTTTACGTGTGATTAACGCGGCGGACAATATCAACATTATTCCCAAAAAACGAACAATATTGGAATGAGCCAAATAATAGATCAATATTAAAACACTGATTACCAAATGTTCTCTTTCATGAAAATAACCAACTTTATTTATGTTCACCATCTGCATAAGCAATGCTATTAAAGAAAAGAAAAAATATGTTGAAACCATTATTTTAATTAGAAACACTGGATTTTCACATTTCCTTAAATACCAGAAAGTTAAGGGCGCTGTAAATGTGTATAACCCCATGGTCAAAAAACCATTTTCAATTCCTTTAAAAAATCTTGCATAAAAACTTCCTATTGACACATAAAAGCCAAAAAAACAGAGTATAAGTATAGTTATTTTATATTTGTTGTAATGCTCAACTATAGTTTTTTTTTCAGGAAATAAAAAAGATGCTGCTATAGTTAAGAAAAACGCAGGGCTAATTGTGATAACAGGAATATGTTTAACAATTGCCGCGTATGCTAACCTCCATTCAAATGGGTCAACTGCCCAAAATATAACGAGAAAAAAACCAAACAAAAAAAATAAATCTGTCATATTCATTGAAGTAAAGTTATCTTGCACAGGCACATCGGCTCTAAAGCCCTTGTTTATACAATATATTTTTCTTGTTTTAATTGAATATTTGGACATTATCAATTTTTTGATTAATTTTTATGAGCCTTTGATTAAGTCCTGAGATAGGTTTATAACCACATATTACGATTAATAATTAATCGATAATACATTGAAACAATTGGATGATCCTTATCAAACCGATTTGAGGAGTCCACATAAAATAATATTAAATTCACAAGATATGCTAGCATCAGATGTTTAATAATTTGCAGATTCCAAATTGTTTCGGGGTATGCGCTATGTAAATAGGTGTGAGCTTCTGGTAAAAAATTAACAATTGTTTGGGGGGTTAGCTGATTAAAACGTCCACTAAATAATACTTTTTGTATCAATCGAAAATGTAAAAAATCATAAAGTGGATTTGCCTCTTCTGTTGCATATTCCCAGTCAAAAACATATATTCCACTATCATTCCATTTTATGTTCCAGGGTGCAAAATCCCGGTGCGCCAAAACTGAGGGCAGTATTAGATCTCCAATTTCATTAACTATTGTTTTTACAGCTTTTTCTAGCTCAGCGTGTAAATCTTGAGCTAAAAAACTGCTAATTTTAGCAATTGTTGTTGCAGCATACCGAGCTTCAAAAGTTTTCTCATATTCGATTAGTTTGCTAGTTGATTGGCCAAGTTGGGTTAAAAAGCGTTCATGTTGTACCTCAAAACTATTTTTTGAATCTAAAAATGGTGAGACAGTAGTTAAAAAAAATGGTCTACTTTTTAAAAAAAAGATATTTTCATGGAGCAATTCAGGCACCGTGCCTTTAAGTAGACCTATAGTTGAGAGTTTTTGTAATACTCTAGCTTCCGCATGAACCATTTCATCGGCTCTGTCACCTACTGCAATTTTGGCATAATATGCTGGAGCACCATTTTCAAACATTGCTAATAATGAGTCCTTTTGATATATTCCTTTTGACCCTTGTCTCATTCCAAAGACAAGGTTATTGCTACTTAATATATCATCAACGGATTTTAAATCCTCCATCGAAGTAATAAGGCTTTCAAAATTGCCAATGCAGTCGTAAATTTGTGAATTAACATTCCGGCCAAAACCTAAGAATGCCGCAGCTCGGAGAATAAAACGTTGCCAAAAACTCGATACAAAAAAATCAATCGTATATTTTTGTAGTGTGTGATTTGTTGAAGGCAAAAATAATGTACGCCTTTTACCAAACGCAAGCATCTTAATACTAGCTAGTTTGCTTGGCGATAGCATTGAAATTTTGTTAATAGGCATCTTTTAGTATTACGCTTGCCGTTCTGGCGTAGCATGCTGTTCTAACCAAGGCAACAAGTGCACAGGGACAGTTGCCGAATAACCACCCGCCATTCCTTTGATAATAGAACGCAACAAGCGTGCAATCAAATATAGCAAAGGCCTTATTATCGCCATCCTAGCTATCGAGCTGGTGCGGGTTCGAATTGCACGATCTTCAAGTCGACCCGCGGACTTCATAATTCTGGTTTTCTGCTCTGGGTAAAAACGCATGCACGATAAATATTGTGGAATATGGGCAATTTTTGTCTTTTCAGAGAAACGAACCCATAAATCACTATCCATCGCCAAATTAAAGCTTGCATTTAACCCACCTACTGCATCGTATAATGATTTTCGCCAAAACATTGAGGGCTGAGGAATGTAATTATGATCGTGCAAAAAAACAAATTGATTAAAGCCCATTTCTCGTTTAGCGCGTAATGGCTTGCCTTCGGCATCTATCCAAAGCGCATCGCCATACACCGCACCAACATCGGGGTGATCCCTAAAAAACTCACCTACCAACTGTAAGGCATTTGGCAACAAAATATCATCTGAACAAAGCCAACCCTGAATTTCACCCCGCCCACGCGCGAAACCTTTTTTTAAGGCATCAGTTTGACCATTATCTTTTTCAGAAACCCAATAGCTTAAACGAGAGGAGTATTTTTCTATTATGTTAACACTTCCATCTTTAGAGCCTCCGTCAAGCACAATATAATCAAGCGCGGAATACTGTTGACTGAACACTGAGCACATCGTGGCTTCTAAAAAACGTCCTTGCTGGAATGAGCATGTAACTAGTGAGATCGTTGGTAATTCTGTTTTCACGAACTTTTTTTTTCCAAAGTTGTTAAGTCTGAGAATTTAATCTAAATTTATTTAAAAATCATATTGCCCAGCAAGTTGTTTGATTTCTTCTATATTCCAACTTTCTTTTTGTCCAATTATAGAAGATATTTTTTGAATTTTATCTAATGGCAAATTCCACCACTTCCATTGCATCATTGCCTCAATTATTTCATCATCAAACCGATAACGAATTACCTTTGCTGGGACGCCAGCAACAACTGCATACGGAGGCACTTCTTTATTCACCAGTGCTCCAGCTCCAATCAATGCACCATCACCAACTTTAAGGCCGTCTAATATGATCGCTTTTGCCCCTATCCATACATCGCTCCCAACTGTAGTGTGAGGTAATTCATCAAAAGTTTCATTCTCAATGAAAGATCTACCTGCGCGCAAATGTGGTGAATAAAAAGCGGGATGTGTACTAAAATGATTTACTGGATGACGACCTAGGCCTCCTAAAATCACCTCTGGCCCAATGCTACAAAAATTACCAATTGATGTGAAACCTGACTTGCTATTTTGACTTATGTAAGACATATTCCCAACGCTCACTGAGCGTAAAAAAACACCCTTATAAATCCTAACATACGAGCTAAACGCGCAGGTTTCATCGGCAAAACTCCATGGGCTAGCCCAAAATCCAATAAGATTTTTATTTAGTTTTCGCCTTCTATATACCAACCATCTAAATCTTGAAGTAAGATCACTCATTTTTCAATAGCCCATTAATTTTCACGCCATTTGACAATCTTTGCGGGTACTCCTGCCACGACTGCATATGATGGTATAGATTTTGTCACAATAGCACCTGCACCTATTACCGCGCCATCACCAATTGTGACTCCTGGTAATATAACTACTCGTGTACCAATCCATACATCATTGCCAATAACTACTGGTTTCCTAATAGTTGCTCCTTGCTGGTTTATGGGACGATGTGGATCGTTATAAGCATGACTATTTGTCATGATCACAACGTCTGGTCCATCAGCACATCGTTACCTATAACCACTTCATGGTCAATTCTTGAGTTTTGACCCAATTGGGATCTGTCACCAATTATTAAATCACAACCTGTTCCAAAATAAGCTCCGGTTTTAATTTGTACGTCCTTCCCACAAGACTTAAAAATATACTTAACTAGGAAGCCCCTTAATGCATATCCAATCTGCCAACCCGGCATTGGGTGCATAGGGAGAAAACGCGCAAAAACATAGTATAAAAACAAAGATAACTTACTCATGGATCAATTTCCTTTTTATTAGCAAGTTTTCGAAAAATTAATAAATAAAAGTAAGAAACAGTCTGCCCTAAAATAAGCGCTAAAAATATACCTGAGCCACCCAAAATTTTGATTGTCCCTATCGCAATTAAAATTGAAACTATGGCGACTATCAAGCTGGCACGAGCCACTTCTGTTACATTTTCTGTAGCCCTGCATGCAAATAATTCCAAACGGTAATAATGCCCCTGCCACATATAAATGGCTTGCAATACAATAAAGGTAGCATAAGGCAGGTAAGCACTACCATACAATAAAACAACAAGGGGTTCAGAAAAAAAATACAATGCGATTACTGTTACACCAAATGTCAAGCCACCAACTGTACCGATTTTTCCAAGGAACTTGTACATTGACAGACTTCCGTTTTTTTTTAGATAGCCTACGGCACGAATGGGGACAACATTTTCCATCCACTGAAAGATAACATTCATAGGGGCGGCAAAATTTTGTGTTGCTCGTATCGCCCCAATCGCTTCATTGCCTAATATACCCCCACCAAGCAGCATTAAACCTTGGCCGCCAAGCCATTGACATTGTGAAGCGAAAAAAAAATCTCTACTTCCACGCCAATTGGCCTGTACGACCCATAATGCATGTTTGTAGCTTGGAAAAATATTATTAACAAACAACATCAAGATCGCCGAAAAAAAGAAAATACCAGCCATGGACAACAGTACGGTAGCCGGACTAAGTATTTTTAGATAAAAAAATAGGCATAAAATGATGATATGACCAAAATAAGCCATCAAATCCAGAACAATAACATGTAATGTTCTTTGAATAGAATATAAAGCTCGCCGCAACCAGTCTTGAAGTTGAAAACCTATAATAGCAAGCAATAACGGATAGAAATTTTCACCGAGATATAAAGAGGGAACAAACTTACCCAAAAAATGAACAGCAAAAGCCAAAAATAAAACGGAGAAAAAAATTAATATTAAAGTTTTAAATAGAAAACCTGAAAGCAAATCATGTTGTTTAGTCTCGTTTTGCTCTAATGGTATTGCAGTCATCATTGGAGACACTATTAAAGATGATTGCAATGTATTGGCGTACAGTAAATAAGTTGATGCAATTGCATACAAACCAAACATTTGAACCCCTAAGCTACGCGCTAAAAAAACCCCAATTACAAAGTTACAACCGCTAACTAGAATTTGGTCTGAAAGCGCAATCCAGTGGGAGGAAATTTTTTTCATCAACAAAATTAATTTTAAGGCGCAGTAATTTTCTTTTTTAAGATTTGATTGACACCAACCACCACACATCCATCTGGAATATCTTTTGTGACTACTGTATTAGCTCCGATAGTGACGTGATTGCCCACTTTAACCGTCCCAAGAATTTTTGCTCCTGCGCCTACATAGCAATGATTACCCAGTGTTGGTGCACCAATAGAATCAATTAAATTTTTTCCGCCCATGGTCACTTGTTGCATCACAACTGTGTTTTCACCTATCACAGTTTCACTATGAATAATCACGCCATATGGATGTGGAAAAACTAATCCTTTGGGTAGCTGGCAAAATACGTCACTGTTTAGCAAAACACAAATTAAACGATGTAAACGTGGGAAAATTTTTTTTCGATTTGTTGCCCATATGAGCAATTTGGCTGCTGCGGGATTCTCATGTGACATTATTTTTTATGGCCCTTGGTGAAAGTTAATTCAACGTGTTTATACACTCTATTCACGGTTTCATCCCAGGATAATGCCAAGGCTTTATTATGAGCACCTTCTCTCATTTTCTTCATCAATTCTGGAGAACTTGCAAGCTCAACTAATGCGTCTGCCAGCCTTGAAATTATAATTTTTTGCGGTGCATCTCTCGCTTCTACAGCGCGTCCGCAAGTTTCATCTACCAACACGCTAGGTCCGCCTAAATTCAGACAAAGCACAGGTAAACCTTGAGCAAATGCCTCTAAAACGACGTTACCGCTAGAATCATGTAAACTAGGAAAGAGCAATATGTTGTGTTCACGATATTTTGCAAATAATTCTGACTGGTTTAACTGCCCTGTAAAGGTTACTTTGTCCCTTAAACCAAGTGTATTGGCTATTTCTTGATATTTTTTTAATAGCGGACCACCTCCCACTACAGTAAAAGTGACATCAATGCCTTTAGTTTGAGCTTCTGCAACCGCTGCTAGCGCTAAGTGGACACCTTTCCAGCCAATTAATCTCCCCGCATACAAACACATTAATTTGCCATTTTTGGCTGTATTATTCACTTGACTTATACGATCAGCATTTATGCCAATTTCAAGTGAAACCAAACTATTCAGTCCTACTTTTTTTATCCAATTTGCGGTTTCATGGGTCTTAGCAACGATCAGTGCAGATTGCCTTAGACAAATTCGCAGCCATGGGTTAATTAGTGAAATTCCATTCACTGCGAAACGAATGTACTCAGTAATATTTGATTTGAAATTTGGAATGCCATTTGCCATCGGCCATGGCGCTGATTCGCCGCCACCTACGGGGCCAAAAATACATGGAATATTAAGCTTGAAAAGCTGAGTGGGTTGTCGCCATACGCCAAAAGTGAGATGCTGTACTACATCAAATTGATGTTGTTGATGAGCAGCAAGCGCTAATTTTAAAATACCTTTTTGCCAGAGGGCATAATATAAATGTACGCCAAGACCATTTTTTTTCCATCGTAAGATCCAATTTGGCGCATCGTGGTAAATAAAATGTAATTTTGAATTGTAAAACCCTCCTAGGTTAAGCATTGCTTGCTCAATGGAAGTTTGATTATTTTTTCGTGTTATCACCCATACATCATGACCACGGCGCGCTAAGGCTAACGCCCAATTCCAACCTACGCCTGGCTCAGAGCCTTTGTCTGGTTCACATGCATAAGCAGATAATAGTATTTTCATTTAAACCGCACCTAATCTTTTTGCGCTACGTTTTGCCAACATAGTTAACACTGGCGCAATAGCATTGATATAAGTTTCATTTATAGCGCCGCCTGTATTAACCAAGTTACCGTTAGGTAGCTTCATTGCCATCGCGCGATAACGATTGGTGAGGACCTCTGCCGAGACTAAATCAAGCTCGCCTTTGCGGCTAACTAACAGGGCTGCGGGCGCATCTAGTACTAACCAGATATCTGGCTTGGGGATGAATTTTGTAAATAATTTTGCTGGCAAAAAATCCTGTGGTAAGCGATAGCGGGTAGGGTCAACAATCATGTCATAAAAGTGCCGGTCGAAAATCACTAAAGTTGAGCGAACTTTAGCAGGGTAAACACTTATGGTATAACCCCACCAATAATCGATGGCAAATAGAATCATTTTGGCAAAGCTTGCTAAAGAACTGCGCGGTGGAGATGAGTGCGGGTTAGTGACTATGCCACCTTTACCTTCACGGCCAAAATGCGGTCTTAGATGAAAGCGTTTAACTTGACGAAAAGCGGGTGCTAGTTCTTTTTCTAAATGTTCAATCACTGTGGTTTTTCCGCTGCCATCTGGCCCTAACACAGCGACCACTAAACCTGTGGGTTGCAATATGCGCTTTATTTGCCTAAATACATTATTGACACGTCCAACTATGCGATTAGGCATTGGTTCTTTGGTTAGGTTACTAGCCAACGTAGCCTGAAGCACATCTCTCTGGCTTGTGAACCATATAACGTCTCGCGCAATTATGGCCTTAGTAATGGAATCAATTTGTGCCGTAGGCACATGCGTAGCAATTACAGCATTGCAACCTGCGGGATCTTCTGTCATTAAGGTGGCAAGCCTTTCAACATGGCGCAACTCTACTAGGCGTTTATCGATGCGCTTTACAAAATAATATTCAAACTCTACAGCTGCGGCTGGCACCCAAAAACCAGCGTTTGTTTGACGGCGCGTGCATAAAACAGCTTCACTACGCAGCCAAAGCCGACCTTTTCTGCGGTAGCTTGAAGCAGAGTCTGGGTGTAAATACGCTATATGAGGGCCGAATTGATTGGCGATGATGTAGTAGCAAGCAGTGGTTTCATGCTGCAACATTTGTATAAGCGTGGCATCAAAATTTTTTTTTGAATCTCTAAAAAGTTTAGGAAGTTTTGCAAAATCTGCCTCTGACACCATAAAATCAACGTCAGAATCAATTTTATCTGGGTAACCTTGGTAACCCGATAAAATCACATACCGTATACCTTCATTTTCTAAAGTTTGGCAAAAATTTAAAAACATTTGCTTTCGTGTTTTCAAAATAGCATCGGATATATTTGATATGCCTATAGTAGTCATGTTGGGTTAATAAAGTTGTTAACTAATTTAATTTGGTCTAAAAACTACATTGAGCTGTTTTAAAATTATCCCGAACTCAAACATGCGAAGTTCGAGAGAACAATTTTTTAAAAAAAACTTGGCCTTATAAGAGCGTGAACGAGGGGCAAAGTTTTTTAGAAAGCATAAGATCCCCCAATCATTTATGAGATTGCAATCAGAAATGTATTTCCCCTCATATGACCAAACTTTTCTTTTCTAACTTAAGCTCGTTTGATAAAAATTCTGCACTATACAAACACTGAGGAAACAGAATTTTCAATGATCGCTCGTCAAATTAGCATGCTCGGATCTATAACAACTTGTTAATTCGATATATTAGCTTTTAGTTCTTTGTTAGATTCGAGCTGGGATATTTCCTCGCCAAAAACTGTCCCAACGGTCGTAATGTTTTCATCAGAATTGGTGAATCATACACAGAATGCTTAATCCAACGCTTGATTAGATTAGGAATTGAGTAGTCGGGTATGTTGCGATAAAAATTTACCCCGTTGTGCTGTTTGTATTTTATAAAGTCTTTTTTTACAAATAGATTTCCAAATGCAAATCCATCTGGTAAGAAATGCGCCGTAATTGATTTACGGGAAAACCTTGGGTCAATTGTCGGTAACGAACCATGCACCGTGCGGGAATTCCAAAATAAAACGTCCCCTTTTCTTAAAGGGGGAGCCACAACCCGCTGTTTGTTTTCATTGTAGTAAACGCTCATCCGCATCAACCATTCGCTGTGACGCAAATTCGGTTGAATATGCAATGCCACTTCGGTACTTTTGGGGATCACAAAAAAACGACCAGCTTCCTCTTGAATATCTTCTAAGGCAATCCAAGCACCGACTAAATGTCCGTTTGGTACACTATCAATATACCACCAATCCTGATGACACGGGGTTGTCGTATTCGCATCAAATAACATGGTTTGCATCACATTGCAAAAAGCGGTACCTGTTATAGCTTGTAAAACGGATTGCAAGGCACAATGACAGACGATTTCTCTCACAATATAACTAAAATCTGGATACTTTTGATAATCGTGAATATCCAAAAATGATTGCAAGACATGCCCAGATTGATTAAGCCGATTCTTTTCGTAACGGTCAGTGCTCATTCTAAAGAAGGGGTACTTTGAAGGTATGATATCATTTTGATAATGATACAAAAGCCGATCGATCAATTCGTCATCTATTAAGTGTTGTACTAAAATATAACCATGAGTTTCATACTCATTGCTTAAACTGGCCGCATTGGTGTCAATCATGTAATAGTCATTCCAAAATTACAACCTTTACGAAAAATAGTTAGAATAAACAAGCCACCCTTTTATTGGTTTTAATTATACTATTTGAGATTCTAAAATTCATATTTTAATGATAACTTTGGTTACCCAATTAGTGAACCATCCCGACTTTCTCAGAGGCTGATTACTGTCAGTCAAGCTTCTTTAGCGGACTCGGTTAGTTGTTGATAATTTCGTTCAGCTTCCGCCAGTGAAATATAGCCAACGGGTTCTAGCAGTTGCTGATAGTACAACCAATTTACCAAAATCAGGGTTGCCATCCTTATTTTTCCGGGGCTAGCGGTAAACCAATTCATCCCTTGGCCTACCAAAGACGGAGAATCTCCCATATGGCTGACCATTGTACTGACTCGTTTGACGCATTAACTGGATGGGGCTCATTCCGACGTATTCTCATCTTGGTGTTTAAACACCATAGGTAAATAATGTTGTCTTGTTTTCGCTTTTATAGCTGGATCTGCTGATACCTTAGGGTGCTCTCATATACCCGAAAAGCTTCGCTTCGTACTTTGTTTATTTTGTTTTTACAGTTATGTTACAGTTATGTTACATTTATACTCAGTTTCGGGAAAAGTATTATTTAACATAAAATATATATTGAGATATTTGCACGAACCCAGGCCTCAAAACAGCTTAAATAAGCCCTTATTAAAACTACATCAATCCCTATGTCCTGGAAGAATTTAGCCCAAACCAGTTTAAGCGATGCCCTTGTCAAGCACCACGAAGCCTTGGAGGAACTGGATGGCATCGATCGGTTGTTCGACTGGGAAACGATAGGGAAGCTGATGGCGGGCATCCATGGCAAGAAGCAAGGCGAGGCGGCGTGGCCGCCGTTGATGATGTTCAAGGCCTTGTTGTTGCAAAGCTGGTATGGCTTGAGTGACCCAGGATCAGAGAAGCAACTGGCGCGGGACTTGATGTTCCGGCGCTTCATCAACTTAAGTTTAAGCGAAGGCGTACCCGACCACAGTACAATCTGGCGGTTCCGCAACACATTAACCAAGCAGGGATTACTGGACACCTTGTTGTCCGAAGTTAACCAGCAACTATCGGCCAAAGGTTTATATATCAAGGCCGGCGAAGTCAGCATCGTGGATACCCTCTGGGGCACAAGTGCCACCGTCACTTGTGCCCCAGAGGGTATTGAGGCCAAGCAAAGCCGCCCGCGCAAGGGCAAGGATGGGGGAAACACCCAAGACAGCGAAGCCGGTTATAACGGCAAGACGGCCAGCACCTATGGCTATAAGGCACACGTCAATGTCGATGAGGACGGCTTCATCAAAGCAGTTGACTACACGCCTGGCAACGAACATGACTTGCATTCCCTCAAAAAACTGCTGACCAATACCGAGGAACAGGTGTATGCCGACAAGGCCTATGCCAGTGCCGGACACGACCGGCTGCTGGCTAAGCGTAACACCGGCAACCGTATCCTCAACAAAGCCAAGCGCAACCAACCGTTAAGCGACCGCCAAAAACAACAAAACCGGCAATGGTCAAGCGTCCGCAGCACCGTCGAACGCGTGTTTGGTGTGCTTAAGCAGCACTATGGCATCGCCAAGGCGCGTTATCTGGGCCTTAAGCGTAACCAAACCCAGTTCATGCTGGCGGCGATGGCCTACAACATCAAGCGCGGCGTGTCTGTCCAGGCCGAAATGCTGACGTTTGCAGGATATTTCCGCACATGCGCGTAAAAACGGCGGACAAAGAACCAAGGTTTTATGAATAACGCCCAGATAAATGCGTATTTCAGCCAAATTCTGTCCATTAAGACCAATGCCAATTCAAAAAAATCGACATTTGACCAGTCAGCCGCAGCTTTTGCTGTACGTGCAAAGTTCTCATATTGTATTTTCTACTTGCCTAGCTCATTAGGAAATGACATAAAACTCCTAAAAGAAAAATTACATATACTATTTTCTAACTTAGTATTGAGAGGTTATTAAATCCTAAATTATGTCTAATATGGATTTGGATATACATTCATAATTAGAAAATATAATTATTAGTAACCTTAAAAATTTCCAAACTATACAAAATTTATCTCCCTAGTTCAAAATTGTAAGGAATATAAATGAAAAAGGCATTAATAACGGGTATTACCGGTCAAGATGGCTCTTATTTAGCTGAGTTATTGCTCGAAAAAGGGTATGAAGTACACGGTATTAAGCGACGATCATCATTATTTAACACCGAGCGAGTGGATCATCTTTTTCAAAATCCATTTGTTGATTCGAAATGTAATTTTTTTCTACATTATGGTGATTTGACGGATTCATCTGCTTTAACGAGAATAATCGCTGAAATACAGCCAGATGAAATTTACAATTTAGCCGCACAATCCCATGTTGCTGTCAGTTTTGAATTGCCAGAATATACAGCTAATGTAGATGGGATAGGAACTTTGCGAATTTTAGAAGCAATCAGGATTTGCGGGTTAACAAATAAAACGCGATTTTATCAGGCATCAACATCTGAATTGTATGGTTTGGTTCAGGAGGTTCCTCAAAAAGAAACCACGCCTTTCTATCCACGCTCCCCTTATGCAGTAGCTAAACTTTATGCATATTGGATTGTTGTTAATTATCGCGAAGCATATGGAATGTTTGCTTGCAATGGAATTTTATTCAATCATGAGTCGCCTCGCCGTGGTGAGACTTTCGTTACTCGTAAAATTACCCGTGGATTAGCAAAAATAGTCTTAGGAATTGACAAATGCTTGTATCTTGGGAACTTAGATTCTTTGCGGGATTGGGGACACGCTCGAGATTACGTAAAAATGCAATGGTTAATGTTGCAGCAAGATAAGCCTGAAGACTTCGTAATTGCAACGGGGCAACAAATTTCTGTGCGTAAATTTGTTGAAATTGCTGCTTCAAATGTTGGTATTAGCATCCAATGGAAGGGTTTAGGCGTCAACGAGTGTGGATATGTTGTTAATATCATTGGAAACAAGGCTCATCATGTCACGGTTGGTGATAAGATTGTTGCAATTAACCCTCGATATTATAGACCAACTGAGGTTGATACCTTATTAGGGGATCCAGGCAAAGCTCATGAGCAGTTAGGTTGGAAACCAAAAATTCCATTAGAAAAAATGGTAAGTGAAATGATGATAAATGATCTTGATATTGCTAGCCGTCATATGTTACTTGTGGATAATGGATATGACGTTTGTCTACAAGAGGAATAGAATATGAATAAAAACAGTAAAATCTATATAGCTGGTCATTCTGGCTTGGTAGGTTCGGCTATTTGTAGAAAATTACTTGAACAAGGCTTTGAAAATGTACTTACTCGCACTCATTCTGAACTGAATTTACTAGACCAAAGTGCAGTTAGCCAATTCATGCAACTAGAAAAGCCGGAATTTATTTTTTTAGCTGCAGCTAAAGTAGGTGGTATTTATGCAAATAACAAATTCCCTGCAGATTTTATTTACGAAAATCTAATTATTCAAACCAATGTTATTCATCATGCATTTCTAAATGGTTGTTCGCGGTTATTATTTTTAGGTAGTTCATGTATCTATCCAAAATTATCTCAACAGCCAATTCAAGAGTCCTCCTTATTGACTGGAAAATTGGAACCAACGAACGAACCATATGCTATTGCAAAAATCTCAGGTATTAAGCTCTGTGAATCATATAATCGCCAATTTGGGACTGACTTTCGTTCTGTTATGCCAACTAATTTGTATGGCCCCAATGATAATTTTGATGAGAAAAACAGTCATGTCATTCCCGGATTAATACGTCGATTTCACATAGCTAAGATAAACAATAGTCCAACTGTTGAGGTTTGGGGGACTGGTTCTGCAAAACGCGAATTTTTATTTGTTGATGATATGGCAGAAGCATGTTTATTTGTTATGCAGTTAGATAAAGAAACCTATCAGCAGAAAACCGAACCGATGTTATCACATATAAATATCGGAATTGGTAATGACATATCTATTAAGCAATTGGCAGAGGAAGTTTCTTATGTGGTTGGTTATAAAGGGAAAATAGTTTGGAACACAGAAATGCCTGATGGTATGCCAAGAAAGCTACTAGATGTTTCATTAATACATTCATTGGGTTGGCACCATAAAGTCGAATTAGTCGATGGTTTAAAAATGGCTTATCAGTGGTTTTCTAATAATTGAGGCTTGCGATGTAGTGGAAACTCTGAATGAGTCACCGTGAATTGATAAAATTTGAACGTGAACGACTTGCCGAAAAGCGACTGATGAAACAACAAAACCTCGCCCCATTGACTTATGAAGGGATGAAGAAGCGCACCATGCAGGAGATATTTCTGGATGAAATGGAGCGGGTAATGCCATGGGAGAGTTTGGTAAAGACCATCCGCCGAGTGGGCTGGAAGTGATGTTTAGCATATATTGCCTGCAGCAACGGTACGGCCTGTCCAAGCCCGGAGTTGAGCAGGTTCTGTACGACATGGAGTCGATGTGGCGGTTTGCCGAGTTGGAATTGGGCGAGGATGCCATTCCCGATGAGACGACGGCATTTAACTTCCAGCACCTTTCTCAAAGAGCAAAACTTGGCCAGCGCGGTGTTTGAGTCGGTCAAGGCGAACCAGGTTTATTGCTGTCCGGTGGCAACATCGTGGATGCGACCATCATTGATACGCACCGTCTTCGACCAAGAACCAGAAGAGAGAACGCGACCCCGAGATGATTTTCACGAAGAAAGGCAACAAATGGCATCCTTCGACTGTGCTCAGGACAGGTTTTGGGATGAAGTCGCACATCTACCCAAGGGGTACAAGAGCGTCGAGCAAACAGTGGACTGTTACATACGGTCGGCGTTACCACGCCGCGGCATAAAGACAACAGTGTCATCATTGACGACAAGCGTTTTACGCCAGCGACCAAACCAAACGGGTGGCACGGCAAGCCCACGTCTACGATGGCCTTGGCGAACTTGTACCAAGCCAGGGGACAATTACTGGATATAGCGGGTCAACTGCGCCAAAGCTGGAAAAATAGCCTGGGTTGGGCTGAAAATCAACTCACAAAGAGCGCTCTTTAACCAAAATAACTTGTACCAATCTAAAATGAAGAGTTTTTCAGAGGTTCATTGAATTAAAAATGTGAGTAAATCCCTTCTTCCAACTCATCACCTATCAATTTTAAAATAGTATTCTCCGATCATTTTGATCGGGGGTCAGTATCGTTCGGTCTCTTTCCAAAAGTTGTTCCAACAAAACTATTTGGTTTGAAACATGAGCAAAAAAGACTTTTGTGATAATGCAGCTGTGAAAAGCTAGAACTACAGCCTCAAGATCGATACGGTGTATGATGAGTGCTATATGACCCGCTCAAAAGTCAAGTACCAAACATTTGAATATATTACAGTTTATCACAATAGCAAACTACTTCATTCCAAATTTGGTTATTTCGGTCAGTTGAGTTAGAAACCAAAAAAGTCGCTTAGTGGGGTCTATGTGAAATTGGGGAAAGATAAAACATTTCGGGATTTAGATTATTGATGATCGATTCGCACAAAAAATCGTTAAAATACTGCTAGAATCAAAAATTGATCGAATATTCCCACGCAATGCTTAAGTTGTAAATATTTTTTCATGGTTGTAGACAAGTTGCTGGTTACGCAGAATTTATTTCAGCCAAATATTTGAAATCGTTACACTTAGATTTAGCAAACTTGCGTTTTATTATATTTAGCCATGCATTACTAATTCCACTTTGTTAAAACTATGACGAGTCAAAAGAAAATCTCTGTACTTATTATTCACAACAGTTATCAGAATAAAGGTGGTGAAGATAAAGTAGTTGAATCTGAGGCAGAGCTATTATTAAATCATGGTAATAGAGTGGAAATCTATAAAAGACATAACGATGAAATCAATGCAATTTCAAAACTTAAGCTATTTAAAGAAACACATTGGTCAAGCCAAACGATTAATGATATTAGACATTTGGTTTATAAATTCAAGCCAGATGTTATTCATGTCCATAATACATTCCCTCTTATTTCCCCATCTGTATATTGGGTCCCTAATCTTACCGGTATTCCAATTATCCAGACTTTGCATAATTTTCGATTGTTATGTCCAGAAGCTATGTTCTTACGAGAGGGAAAAGTCTGTGAAGATTGCCTTGGTGTTTTGCCTTGGCGCGCAATTTTACATGGTTGCTATCGAGGGTCTACATTACAAAGTGCCGTATTGACAAGTTTGTTGACCTTCCATAGATCATTAGGAACATATCAAAACAAAGTATCTCGTTATATTGCTTTGAACGATTTTTGCAAAAGAAAGTTTATTGAGGGAGGATTGCCTCCGCAGCATATTTCTGTAAAACCCAATTTTTTTGATATCCCCTATAAAAGGCAAAACGATATACGTAGTGGAATACTTTATGTCGGTAGATTATCTTCTGAAAAAGGGATTCGTACTTTGGCAAATGTTATTAAGTTGTTACCTGAAGTAAAGTTTTCTGTGATTGGTACAGGTCCCGATCGAAACTTATTATCAAATCTTAATAATGTTCAGTTATTTGGATTTCAAGATCAGGAAACAATACTTAACGCCATGCATCGTGCTAGCTGTTTGGTATTGCCAAGTATCTGGTATGAAAATTTTCCAAGAACATTGGTAGAAGCTTTTGCATGTGGGTTGCCTGTGTTAGCAAGTCGTTTGGGAGCTATGGTTGAGTTAATTCAAGAAGGAAAAACAGGGCTATTATTTGAACCTGGGAACCCATTTGATCTTGCCGAAAAGATTAAATGGGTAAACTTAAATCCGAAAAAAGTTCTTTACATGAGTAATGAGGTAAGAGCCGAATATGAATCAAAGTATTCGCCAGAAGTCAATTATTTTCAATTGATGAGAATATATCAGGAAGCATTAGCAGAGAAAATAGAGGGTGTAAATAATTCTGTGTAACTGCTTTCAGGTTTACTATCATGTTGCCAAAGTCACCCCGCCGGAATTGGTCGACGAATGGCTGCCTTAGGACGAAGGCGCACTTGAAGAAACCGTCACCTATCCGCGTAATAAGCCAGGTCGCAAACCCTTATCCAAACATATCCCGCGTGAGGTGGTGCGTCATGAATTGCCGGAAGCCGAGCGTGTGTGTGGCTGTGGCCATGCCCTGCATTAAGCGGGCGAAGACCAGTCCGAACAGTTGGAAATCATTCCGGCACAAATCAAGATCATCGTGAATGTTCAGGTCAAATATGGCTGCCGTGCCTTTGAAAATGGCCTGCTGGCCGCCCCTAAACCAGCCCAACCAATCCCACGCAGCTTTGCCTCCGCCAGCCTGTTGGCTTATGTCATTGTCGCCAAATTCATGGACAGCTTGCCGTTGTATCGGCTGGAAGTCATTTTCAACCGCCTCAGTATTGACCTGCCCCGTGCCACCTTGTCGAACTGGGTGTTGAAATCCGCCGAGCTGCTCAAGCCCTTTTATGATCGGCTGCATGAACACTTGATCCGAAACGATCCTTCAAGTCTGGCTTAAAACGCCAGAGGATAGCGATAAAGCGCAACGAAAAGCAGTGCTTGAGGCCAAAGCCCGCCAGCTTTTCAATGACCATAAACAAACCTATGGTTACCGGCGACTGTCCAATGAATTGGACAAAGCGGGGATAAAGTCGGGGCATTACCAAGTGCGCCATTTAATGGCTTGATTGGGCTTAAAAGCTCGCTATCCCAAGCGGTTTAAAGTGACGACTGACAGTAACCATAGCGAGGCGATATCGCCCAACAGTCTAGATCGACAATTTGAGGCGAAAGCCCCTAACCAAGTCTGGACAACGGATATCACCTACGGTGTGCCCAGCCTTTGGAGGTGTTATGGATAGACACTAACAAAGCTTGAGCATGTTTGGAATGCGTTTGTCCTGAATGCGGATGCAATTGAGCAAATACCCACTTTCTGCTACGGGAAAGTGAAAGCCGAAGCGGCGGTGACCTGCTGTACACTGGCAGAGTGACGTAGCCCGTGGGAAAAGGGGTGTGAGGCGAAACCGTTACGCCAAGATGTGTAATGGTCAACTAAAACCGGACACTTTTTCAGACAGCCTTTCTATAAAAATCCCGCTCATATTGCAACGGGGATTGATAACCTAATTTTGAATGAGATCGTTTTCCGTTGTAAAAAGCCAAATAATCGATAATACTCAGTTTGGCTGATGCTTTAGCCCTAAATTTTTCATAATTTAGTTGTTCATGTTTAAGGCTTCTGAAAAACCGTTCTGTCGGACTATTGACGCTCCTATGTCAAGTAACGAATGCGGCATCTTTCAAATCTGCCAGGATAAGCGGATAAAGTTCACGGACAATGTACCGCTTCAAGCAACGTTGAATATCTTTAGTTGATTTACCCTCTGCCGTTCGGCGAGCGACATAAGCACGGGTACGTGGATCACTGCGCATCCTGACCAAAGTGATCGTCCATAAAGCGTTATTGGCTGATCGGTCACCGCTACGGTTGAGACGGTGGCGTATTGTTTTTCCTGAAGATGCAGGTAATGGATTGGCGCCACATAATGCAGCGAGCGCAGCTTCACTGCGCAAGCGCTCAGGATTATCGCCAGCAACAGCAATAAGCGTAGCGGCTGTTTGTGGGCCAACACCAAATTGGCTGCGCAACCGTTTAGCGGCCTGCCGTGCCTATGTCAAGTAACGAATGCGGCATCTTTCAAATCTGCCAGGATAAGCGGATAAAGTTCACGGACAATGTACCGCTTCAAGCAACGTTGAATATCTTTAGTTGATTTACCCTCTGCCGTTCGGCGAGCGACATAAGCACGGGTACGTGGATCACTGCGCATCCTGACCAAAGTGATCGTCCATAAAGCGTTATTGGCTGATCGGTCACCGCTACGGTTGAGACGGTGGCGTATTGTTTTTCCTGAAGATGCAGGTAATGGATTGGCGCCACATAATGCAGCGAGCGCAGCTTCACTGCGCAAGCGCTCAGGATTATCGCCAGCAACAGCAATAAGCGTAGCGGCTGTTTGTGGGCCAACACCAAATTGGCTGCGCAACCGTTTAGCGGCCTGCCGTGTTAAGCTTTCCAAGGTTTTATCAAGTTCGCACAGTTCTGTTGTTAAATACATCCACCGTTTAGCCAATAGCCGAAGCGTCATGGCCAATGATTGAAGGGCGACGGTATCACCTAAAGTTTCTAGTTGTGCGCAACCCTTGACGCATTGGTCAGGTTTGGATTTCCAGAGTTGGTTTCGTATAGTATCTGGAGCACTGATCAGTAGTGCCCGCAATTGGTTAATTGCCTGTGTCCGGGCTTTTACTGCACTCCGCCTGGCGACTGACAACGTCCGCATCGCCTCGGCAGACCCATTCTGGGACTTGGGAATTGCCAGCGCTTTCCCAGAAAGGACTGTACGGGCGGCGCTTTCTGCATCAGTAGGATCTGACTTCCCCTGACAGCGGCGTTGGGAGCGGTCTGGGCGGTTGATTTCAAAAACGTCAATACCCTGCTCATGAAGAAGCTGAAAAAGCCCTGCACCATAGGTGCCTGTCCCCTCGACCCCCGCACGGAGCAAATTACCAAAGGACTGCGCCCAGCGCAACAACTCACTATACCCCGTTGGATTAGCCTGAACCGACAAAGCGCCAAGCCATTTTCCACGATAGTCAATAACCACGCCGACATGGCTGTCTAAATGTGTGTCAACGCCAAGAATTACTTCATATTGTAAATGATTTTCAGCCATTACATTTCCCCTTGAAAGTCTTGTTAGGCACCTGTTCCATCAGCCAGGACAAGACACTCAAGTTGCAGCACAAAGCTCCTATTAGGTCACAAGCGATGGACCCGGTGATGATCGGGGAACGCCGATAACCAATCGACAGGTCAATACAAAGGTAATTACACCAATCCCAGCACGGGTCAGGTTGGGCCAGACGTTCAATGCCATTCTAAACTGAGTGTCCCAACAATTACCCTTACGACTCATACCCTCTGCACCCACAGGGCATAAAGGGCACAAGTGCTCTGTTCCATTTTCATAATAGCCAAATGTTTACGGTAGTCATGGCTGGCATATTGGCTGCCACGATCCGAATGATGGAGCAAGGCGGGTTTCGGTTTTCTGCGCCAAAAAGCCATTTGTAACGCACTGACGCACAACGAAGTCCGCATGTGGTCTGCAATAGCCCAACCCACCACTTGCCGAGAAAACAAATCAATAACAACGGCTAAATACAGCCAACCTTCGAGCGTCCAAACGTAGGTGATATCCGTTGTCCAGACTTGGTTAGGGGCTTTCGCCTCAAATTGTCGATCTAGACTGTTGGGCGATATCGCCTCGCTATGGTTACTGTCAGTCGTCACTTTAAACCGCTTGGGATAGCGAGCTTTTAAGCCCAATCAAGCCATTAAATGGCGCACTTGGTAATGCCCCGACTTTATCCCCGCTTTGTCCAATTCATTAGAAAACCCCATTTTTATATCTGTTTGAATTTGTGATTAAAGGCACAGTTTGGTTTTTTTAGCTTTGCTATCTTTTAGTTGTTATTTGATATTTAAACACTGGGAATGGATATGAATGAATTTGAAAAGCGGCTCACTGAAAATACAGCACAACTTGCTAGAATTGAAACCATCGTTACCCGCCTAATAGACAGGCTCGATTTAATCTATAAACCTATGGCTAATGAAAATGATACGCTAGAGCTTAACCTGAACCCTTATGCTGTATTGTGCCAGATAGCTCAAGATAGACAGAAAAGCGGCCAGCAATTGCCTGTGTTTTCTGTAGTTCATCACTAATAATTTTTGAGCCTTTTAGAATTATTTTTTTAACTTCCCCTGGTTCGCTGCAGGGGAAGACCGGCATTTGATTCCAATTTGGCTTGCTTAATCATTCAAAACTGTCCCATTCTGTGTGAAAAAATCACATTTATCAAAAGCATAACTCTATAAATTGTCTTCATGCTTTTTGTTAATGAGGATTTGACCGATGAATACATATCTATATCTTGGCATCCATTCTGCGTCAACATGTCGGGAATTGTTGGAAAGCCCTAATAACTTCTTAGTCCTATTAGGTAGATTTGTTGCCACAAAACGCCGCTTAATTTTGTGCCCGGAAATACGTTGATATGTCATTACTTCATGGTATGCACAAATGAGTTCGTTATTTTAAAATAACGCTTAGGATAGCTAAGATGTGAATTTTTATCAGCAACGCCTCCCGATTATTTCGGTACAATAAAATTTGTTAATCTTCTACAGGAGTAAATTAATGAGCCAAAGAATTATTTTTCGGACAGGTGAAGCGCTGGTAGCTGGTGGGCCTCCGGGTACGGCGGCAGAACCTGAAATTGTCATTGGTGAATTGGATGGGCCGGTCGGCACTGCAATCGCCACTTTGACCGGCGACCAGGTCAAAGGCCATACGCGGGTATTTGCTATCCTTAACACTGATATCCAGGTTCGTCCGGTGACATTGATGGTAAGCAAAGTCACGGTAAAGAAAACCCGCTATACCAATATATTGATGGGGACGGTACAAGCTGCAATCGCTAACGGTGTGCTTGACGCGGTACGTGCTGGCGACATTCCTAAAGAAAAAGCGAACGACTTGGGTATCATTTGTTCGGTTTGGCTAAACCCCAGTGTTGTTGACGATGATAATTTAGATCATCGCATTTTATTTGATATCCATCGCAAAGCGATGGCACAAGCTATCCATAAGGCAATGAATAACAAGCCTGATATTGATTGGTTACTGGAGAATCAAGACAAAATTATCCATAAATATTTTCAAATGGGGTTAGATGGAAAAATTTAGTTAACATAATAACTTAACCGACGTTTTTGAAGGGTAATTGGTATCAGCCGATGCTCTTAACCAGCACTCCGTGTTATACTTAAATGTTTGATCAATAAGCATGTACAAATACGATGGCTTGGTTATTTACCAAAACCATGATGATGAAGGTATTCTTGAAGTAGTCGAACAAAACGGCATCCGCTCTTTACATTTTGGCTCTTCTTCCCGGCAAAGCAGTATCTGCCTTAATAACCCCGAAAACTTGCAACTACCCTATGCACGCGCCATGACTAGCTGGCTCTTGTTTAAGAATAAAATAGACGACGGATTGATTGTCGGGCTTGGCGGTGGTTCTTTGGTGCGTTATTTACTGTACCATTTTTCTGATTGCCGGATGCGTGCTGTCGAATATCGCGCCAGTGTGGTCAAGATCGCCCGCAGCCATTTCGGATTACCACTAGACTCGCGCCTGAAAGTTATTGTTGATGATGGCGCGAATTATGTTAAGCATCAAGCTGCCAATGAAACTGATTTATATAGCTTAATTATGGTTGATGCTTTTGATGTCGATGGATTGGCTGGGTCTATCAATTCCATGGCATTTTTCGATGCCTGCAAACTATTATTAAAACCGGATGGCATGTTATTAGTTAACCTGTGGGCAACAGAAAAAATGGTTTCCAGCGGTTGCATGCAGTGGTTGCGGACTATTTTTAACGATAAAGTATTGGTTTTACCAGTGCGGACGCGTGGCAATATGATTGCCATAGCTTTCAACCAAGGTACGCCCCGTTATGATTTAAAAGTGCTTAAAGACAAGTCGGTTGAACTTGAAAACAAGTACGGTATCGAACATCCTGTGTTTTTAAAAGACATACTTAAACATAATCCTTATACCATCCATTCCGTTATTAATTGACATGAACCCTCATTCACAAACTGCACACTATCTTTTCGGCTACCGTAAATATTGGGCGCAACGATTTGGTGTAGCACCGATTTTACCTATGAGCCGGGAAGAAATGGATGAACTCGGCTGGGATTCGTGTGATGTAATTTTGGTTACCGGTGATGCTTACATTGACCACCCAAGCTTTGGCATGGCTTTAATCGGAAGATTGTTAGAAGCACAAGGATTTCGGGTCGGTATTATTTCCCAACCTGACTGGACAAGTGCCAACAACTTCAAAAAACTTGGCCGACCGAATCTTTTTTTTGGGGTGACGGGGGGCAACATGGACTCTATGGTCAACCGCTATACATCGGACAAAAAAATTCGCTCAAATGATGCTTACACCCCAAATGGGGAAGCAGGTAAGCGACCAGACCGGGCGGTAAATGCCTACTCGCATCGTTGTCGGGAAGCATATAAAGATGTACCCATTATTATTGGGGGTATTGAGGCCAGTTTACGGCGTATTGCACATTACGATTACTGGTCGGATAAAGTCCGTAAATCAGTGTTGCTCGATTCTAAAGCTGATTTGCTGGTTTATGGTAATGCCGAGCGGCAGATTGTAGAGATCGCGCATCGCCTGGCGAATGGCGAGCCTATTTCTGAGCTTACTGGCATTCGTGGCACTGTCCATTATATTAAGCAAATCCCCGACGGTTGGCTTGTTAAAGATTCTACCTATCTAGATAAGCCAGGTGCGGTCACACCCATTCATAATCCCTATCAGGAAGAACCTGCTTGCGATAAAAAGCCCGATAAGTTAAATGACAATGAAAATATTATCCAGTTTGATAGGCAACTATTAGCTCGTAAGCAGCGTGCTTTAACTGTTATTCGCTTACCAGCATACGAAACAGTCATTGATGACCCAATCTTATATGCGCATGCTTCCCGTGTGATGCATGGCGAAACAAATCCCGGTAATGCCCGTCCGTTAATTCAACAACACGGAACGCGCCAGATTTGGGTAAATCCCCCCCCTATTCCTCTGACCACGAAAGAAATGGATGGCGTGTATGATCTACCTTACTCGCGCGTCCCACATAAAGGTTATGGCAATGCCAACGTTCCTGCGTTTGAGATGATTCAGCATTCGGTCAACATCATGCGTGGCTGTTTTGGTGGTTGTACTTTTTGTTCGATCACCGAGCATGAAGGGCGCATTATCCAAAGCCGATCTGAAGATTCAATTATCAAAGAAATTGAAGCGATCCGCGATACTTCGCCGAACTTTACTGGGCATATTTCCGATCTGGGCGGCCCTACTGCCAATATGTATCGGCTGGCTTGCAAAGACCCTAAAATTGAATCGGCCTGTCGATTGCCATCATGTGTTTTTCCTGGGATCTGCCCCAATCTTAATACCGACCATAGTTCGCTTATTAAGCTATATAAACGGGCGAGGGCTTTACCGGGCATCAAAAAAATCTTTATCGCATCAGGCTTACGTTACGATCTGGCGGTCACATCACCCGAGTACGTCAAGGAACTGGTAACGCATCATGTCGGCGGTTATCTCAAAATTGCCCCAGAACATACCGAACAAGGCCCGTTATCAAAAATGATGAAACCCGGCATGGGGAGTTATGACCGCTTTAAAGAGATGTTCGACAAATATTCCAAAGAAGCCGGAAAGGAACAATATTTGATCCCTTATTTTATCGCCGCCCACCCTGGTACGACAGATAACGACATGTTAAATCTGGCCTTATGGCTAAAACGCAACGGCTTCAGGGCAGACCAAGTACAGGCTTTTTTGCCATCGCCGATGGCAATCGCCAGCGCCATGTACCATTCCGGTAAAGACACTCTGAAGAAAGTTAGTAACAAAGCTCAAAACATCGCCATCCCAAAAGGTGAAAAACAACGTCGCTTGCACAAGGCATTTTTGCGTTATCACGACCCTAAAAACTGGCCGTTATTAAGGGAAGCATTGAAGGATATGGGACGTAACGACTTAATCGGAAACGGCAAACATCATTTGATACCCAATTATCAGCCTAAAGCATTAGCAAATCCATCTGATATCAATCTGAAGTTCAAAACCAAACACACTGGTTTTAACTATAAACCAGTATCCACAAAAAAAACTAAACAAAATAATGCTACCAAAAGTAAACAATAATTTTTGTGTTCTAAATACTAGAATAAGCTGAAATCTTATGTATAATATGCGGCTGTGCTGGTGTAGCTCAGTTGGTAGAGCAGCTGATTTGTAATCAGCCGGTCGCGGGTTCGAGTCCCATCACCAGCTCCAAATAAATCAAGCCCTTACGAGAAATCGAAGGGCTTTTTTTATTGCTTTTGTTTTTTTAGTAGCAGACTGGTAGCAGTTTGCTTCACGTCTTTATAGTTTATTAAGCAGTTTTGTGATTAAATCACCGAAAACTGTAGTTTATCTACTACAACTTTTTGGCACTTTCTTACCTATTAGGATAAACAAGTAAACGGGAGAAATGCATGTCTTGTGTTCTGGAGAAAATTTTTAATTAATGCTTGCCTGACATGTATCAGGGTTTTTTTCGATGACATCGATTGGTTTTAAATACCACGCTCAGAGGTTTAGGATTTTTCTAAAAGATTCGAGGTATTCAAGTGCCAACCCGTGATCGGCATACTCCGAAATCTGTTGGAACCCCCATATACAAGCGAAAGACTTGACGGATTCGATGTCAATTTTGGCTTCATTACAAACATCAATTAAAGCTGACTCTATTGACTGAAGACGTTTAAAACACTGAATACCAAACACATCCATTTCATCATCAGTATTCTTACCCTCATCTCTGTAACACAAAGCACAAGCTTGCAACATCAAAGCACGAGTTTTCCAATGTTCCATACTATAACACGAAGCCAAGAGGATAAGCCTTTCAGCCCTTCGGCTATAATCCGCGTCTACGCTTCGGTATGTATGCCATCCAACGTTGTTTGCTATTAGTTTAGCTTCGTTTTCATCTTTTCGTGCTATAGCATCAAACGTCAACATACCCAGTTCGGTTGGCGTTAATTTACTGTAGAACTTATCGATTTGGGGTAATTTCATTCAACTAGTCCAAGAAATAGGTCGAAGTACTCTTTCACCAACCCAGGTTCAGCATTGATAAAAGACGCCTCCTCGTTACATTGGGCTACTCTTTTTACTGACATCACATCGATGTTTAAGCCTGGCACAAACCTCGGCCAAGGCCACATCCACAGCTATCAACTTTTGCCGCAGATCAAACAATAGTGACTGATTGTCCACTTTGTTGTCCTTTTTGGTATTGATCATTGTGGTCAGGAGACATGCCCGGGTTTTCCAATACATAAGCCCGTAGTATTTGCCCAGGTCTAGCAAACCCCAACCACGATGCCTAAACTCCCGATGGGTATCCCGATAATTGAGGCGCTCGAAACCCTCGACAATAAGATCCAGTTCGGCAATATCGTTACACGCAATCGCTTCGAAGGCAAGGTTTGCTTGTTCCTTGGGCGTTAGATTACCGTAAAGCTTGTCGATTTGCGCCGCTTTCACTTTCGTTGTTCCAGTTGTCTTTCGATTCGCCTCAATCTGTCTGCCATTTGTTCCAGGTCTACCAGTTTCCCTTGGTTAGCCAACGCCGTAATTAATTGGCTACCGATGTCCGGCGGGATTTCCCCCGCAAACGTTGCCTTGATCACTTCGCTTCCCTGCGCGACCAAGTCACCGTTACTTGGAATTGAGATCGGCAAAGCTTGTGGTTTTAACAGCGGGCAAACCCGATCAAGCAGAATTTTACAGGCCTGTAAATCGCCCATTTTAGCGGCAACTATAACAGACTGAATAATAGTCGGCATTTCTTCGGCGATGGCCCTTCTAATGATTGTAGCCGGTGTCTTATCTCTCGGCCTGCCTTTGGGATTGCCGCTCTGTCCGGGGAGGAATTTAGGAGTGGGCATTACTGTTTTGCTCTGCTTTTAACAGAAAAATTCAACTTATATAATTATAAGTTATTAATTAGAAATATCTTTATTTTTATGGGGAGATATCATCAGCAAAAATTAACAAGGCATGATTACTAAAAATTCTAAAACTAATAGACAGCTTCCGGCCATGTTCAGCCAGTCAATAATTCTGATTGCAGACCTTCAAAAGATCAAAAACTGACATTCAAAACTTTTTAAATTAAGCGAGATTGACGGTTAGCTCAACCTGCCACAACCTTTAGTAATTGCCGCCACACATCTCAGCTCGTAAGATCTGTTTCAATGTATGCGTCCGGCCTGACCGCCTATAAAGTTTTCCCTGATCAAGATACCCTCCGAGTTTTTGGGAGGCCCCATATCCTAGATTCTGAAGAAGAACACATCGACTGGCCGGAAACTCAGCTCGAATTGATTGAAAAAGTCGGGATACATAATTATTTGCAATCGCAGATGTAGAAATCATCCTTAAGATATTGAGAGTTTTATGATGTGCTGAACGTAGTGAAACGCATCGTATTGTTTGCGAATTAATTCTTTTTCGATCGCGAACCAGCATGTTGTGGAGTAACTTACCGACCCTAAATATTTTTAAACATCGTTATTAAGATGAATTAACGACATCGAGCTTCTCACTCATATTTGATTTATATCAAATTATTTTTATGCTTTTATTTTAAGCTTTTTCCTTAGCGTAACCCAATGTGGCTCTACGCGTGTTCTTGGAAATCCGTAGCTTAGTAAACGCGGGGATTGCCCTTCATCATTGTAAGGAGGAAGATCATGAAATACATAACAAAACTAATTATAGTAGTAGCCGTGGGAATAAGCATTTCGCTAGTGCTCGCGGCGCACGTTGCGTTGGCCGTCCCCATCGTTAACTCGACGGTCGGATGTGTTCTGCGCGAACAAGGAACATCGAAATTTGTTGTTGCTGGAAAAGATAAAAATTCGATTGGGGAAATAATTTCCGCCGCAAGTCGCCGTGGCATCCGCATTATAGACCCCTGCTTGATAGGACAAGTCAAAGACATGCGCGCTGACGTATATGCCAGTTTAGTTGAACGCCACCCAGAGAAATTCGAGCCGATCCTGCAACCGCTTGCGGGGCTTCATAGACCAGTTCATAAGCCGAACCGAGGGATTCCAGAGTTTGATTATGTCTGGTTGGATCCCATTCTTACGAATGAGGTTGCTTATTTTTCTCCCGTGAATATCATAAACGATGGAAAAATCTACGGAGATATATACGATCAAGACTTCAACAACCACGTGGGGTTTCTAAAGGACGGCGCGTTTACCATAGTTAGTGAGGGTGTCTTCGGAGCGGCAAATAATAAAGGCTTAATCGGCGGTTATATCATTATCGATCCCGAACAATGGCTCGGTCAGGCCGCTATTTTTTCTTCCGATGGCATTGAGCTGATTCCTCGGGTACCTGGCGAAATCCATAGCCAAGTTTCCTTGCTCAATGATAAAAAGACTGTCGTGGTATGGTCGCTCAATAAAGCGTATGAGATATCTTTGGCTGTGTATCGCAACGGTGTGCGTTCTCCTTTGGATTTTGGCCCCTCGATACCAACCGCATATGCTGTGTCCATGAACAATCGAGATGAAATTGCGGGCTTCACTGAAACCGAGGACGGGTTGCGAGGTTTCCGCTACAACATCAACACTGGCGGAGCGACTATTCTTGAACCTCAAGCGGGTGAATCCGAATCTTGGGCTTGGGGAATTAACAATAATGGCGATGTTGCCGGATATTCCTACATTTCGGGCGGTATTGAGCGAATTGGTGTATGGGATAGACACAACCGATTCCATACTTACTTTCTTGAAGGTACTCCCGAAGTCCCAACCATCAGCAACTATCTGCTTATTAACGACAAGAATGAAATTGTAATCTCAGACATTTCTGCTCCTGCCGAGGAACTCCGTATGAGTTACATCATTCCAAAACCTGGGGTTCGTGTCGACTTAGCATCGAAGGTACAAGGTTTGCCCAATGGTAACGGCCTCTGGATAGTCTATGACATCAACGATCATGCCGACATGCTCGGCTATAGCCAAGCCGAAAACGGCTCATCGCAAACGTTCCTGCTCAACGCGCGGCGAAAACGTTAAACGAATAGCTAGCCAAGGGTGGGCAGAAAAACATTGCCCACCCTTTCAAGCCACACCATCCCCCCAACTCATTAAAATAAGAGCCATAGGATGTGCCGAGGAACGAGGCGCATTGTTCGCGATTGATGCGCTTAAATCAGATTATTTTATTCTCGGTAATTAGCTGTGTTTTAGGAAATACTCAATTCTTGGCGTTTATTACCGTTGTATTACCCAAAGATAAGGGTATTCTATGTAATTTTGATCCATCTACCTATGGATTAAAATTGCAAGCAAGTTCTTAATTTCAATGTTTTTCTGGTTCTGCGAATAATAAATTGCATAGATTTGGCGGCTGATTTCGGGATTGCTTAAATAACGGCAACGCACGTCATCGGCTTTTGCAGGCAGGCTGTACTCCGGCATCAGCGCAACGCCCATGCCAGCGCGCACTAAATTGACGATCCAATCCTCGCTATTGCTGCGGTACGCGGCGTAGAGGTTGACTTCCTGGTCTTGGCAGATTGCCCGCAGAGTATCCCTAAGTTCGCAGTTCAACCGATCCAAATAAGGCTCGGACTGGATTTCCTTGAGGTCGATTTTGCTCAAGTGATTAAAACGGTGCTTCTTGTTAAACGCAACTACGTACTTTTCGGTATAAAGCAAGGTGGATTGATAGGGCGAACCCAGCAATTGCAAAGGGGCGGTAATCACCAAATCCAGCAATTCCGATTCCAGTTGCTGCAATAATACGGTTTCACAGTCGATAATCAATTCAAATTCAATATTGGGAAACTCATGCTGGTAATGGGCAAATATCGGGCTTAAGCGTTGTGCACCTATCGTTGCCATCAGGCCTATCCGCAACGGGATATTGTTCAATTGGGTAAAACGAATGGCATCGGCCTTGGTCGCGACTGTTTCCTTGTATATCTTACGAAAGTTAGGCTCCACCAAGCGGCCGAGCGAAGTCAGCAAACATCCGGAACGGTCACGGGTGAACAATTCCCCACCCAATTCATCTTCCAATTTTTTGATGGATTGCGTTAAAGACGGCTGGGAAATATAGCTGAATTGCGCGGCACGGGTAAAACTGCCGTGATCGCAAACCGCCAAAAAATAACGGATTTGGTGCATTTCCATAATGCCTTCCTCGAACTTATATAGCCAATACCTATTCTTTCATAGGCAATTAGTATTTTACAAGCCTTATGATTAAAGAATATGATCACCTCACCATAATCAAACCCTATGAAAAGGAAAAGCCATGAAAACAGCAAAACTGATTGTTATGTACCCAACGCCCACCGATGTCGCCGTCTTTGAACGCCGTTACGAACAGGAGCATGTTCCCATGGCAGTAGAAAAATTGGCGGGCAAAGTCCGCTTTGATGCCAACTTAGTTAACTCAGCGCCAGGAAAAGACCAAGCACCGTATCATCGTATTGCGGAAGTTTATTTTCCGTCCATGAAGGATTTGGAAGACTGCCTGAGTTCACCTGGCGGACAGGAAACGGCCGCCCATGCCGTTGAAATTTCCAGCGGTGGCGATCCCTTGTTTTTAATCGCAGAAGTCGAAACTTTCGTGTTTTAGGCTTGCTCGACAGTTTGGCCTATCCTCATCATTTGCCCAGAGATTAAAATGTCTTACCTACCTTCAAGCCCTGACTTGGAAAATATCGCCGGATTACTGGCAAAATACCCGCGCCGTGGCATCCTGTTGTTTAAATTATTAGAGGACATTAAAGGGAGTTTTTCACCTTTGAGCAAAGGGACGCGTGAACTGATTATCGCTTATACCTCCGATCTCAACCAATCAGAATCCTGTTATAAGACACACAAATCGCTATTTAAGGAATTGGGTATCGATGATTCCGTAAACAGTCAATTAAAATTGGGCATTGACAGCGCAAAAGTTGATGAAAAGCTAAAGCCTATCTTGCGCTTTGTAAAAAAGCTTACCTTGACACCTGACCAAATAACACAAGCTGATGTCAACCCCATCTATGAAGTGGGCTGGGACGAACGTGCCTTGCTTGACACGGTGCGTTTGTGTGCAGTCGTGAATTGCATGAACCGCTTTGCGATGGGGGTTGGCATTGACAAGAACGCGGCTCACAACAAACAAACGCGGCCTGCCATCAAATCGACAGCCGTGTATCATTCTTGAAAACAAAACCGTTTAACAAAATAATTAAGGTTAAGCCATGAGTACGTTACTGCTGTATTTTTTCAGGTTATTGATTATTGGCTCTATTGCAATCTTGTTTATTGGCCTGTTCAAGCCGGAATGGCTGCGTTATCGCGGCAAACAACCCGATCTCCTGATGACATTTGCAATGGCATTTGGCCTGTTTATGGCGGGTTTTACCGGTGCCAGCAAAACGTACTACACGCCGGATGCCCATATCACCGAAGCAGCAAAGGCGGGTGTCAATATAAGTGAAGCGACTTATACCAATGATCTATCATCAGCGGGTTGCCAACCTGGAGCAAAACCGGGTGAGGCCGGTTCCAATGACGATGAAAAAACCGATGACGGCATCCATTTTTCAGTCAGGACACCTTCAAACTATAAGGACACCATCGCCCACCCTTTATTGATGGTCTATGCGCCCGCCGGACGGGATCGTGAAGAAGCGGAAGAACACGTCTATTTAACCAATGTGGCAACCGCCGCGGGATTTATTATTGCGTATGCCGACCACCGGCCATTATCGCCAGAATCTGCCGTTCAACTGGCTGAAATTCCCAAGATGATTCAAGAAAAATGGTGCGTTGATAAAAAACGTATTTTCCTGACCGGACATTCCGATGGTGGCACAGTGGCTATGGGAACCGCCTTTTTCAACGGCACCAAACACATTCCAGCGGCTATTGCACCCAGCGCAGTCGGCATGCGGGGCGAAGATTTGGAAGACCGAAACTGCGTAAAACCTACGCCAGTGATGCTGATGCACAGCAGCCGCGACAAACTGTTCCCCAACTACGGTAAAGAAGCCATTGAATGGTGGGCAAAATGCAATAAATGCACGACCAAAACCTACAAAGCCAGTGACCGCAAAGCACCAGAATCCGGCAAAGCCTGGGGCTGGGAAAACTATTACAAACAAGAACTTGAACAAAAAACCCTAGACCACAAGCCTGGGCAACCTTTGCCTTTTACCACTCCAGTTCCAGGCGTAGAAGGCTGTATGGCTTACAGTGGCTGCAAAAACGGCGTACAGACTTGGTACTGCGAAGGTAACGGCCCACACCCAGAATGGCCTGGACGGAATAAGGAAATCATCAGTTTCTTTAAGGCATTAAAAACGGAATAAGAAAAAAAGTATTTTGTCTTTAATACTGGCATATTAATCGTTCCAAAAACTATAGCATGATTTTTGTATAAAATTGTTGGCCTGTAGGGTATCCGGTGATTTGAAAAAGACTTTCACCAGCCCGACTTTTTGTTGGATAACCCGGATGACAGAGAGTTTAGTCCTCTCTAAACCAATCCCGCGTTGTATGGGGCATTTGTCCACTTCTACTTTAGTACGGTTCCAAACCAGCCCATACCAAATCAGTAGCTTTCCTACGGGTTTGATGGGGTAGGAAAAGCATTTTATATCGTAATTGGCATTGTCATAATCCTGGTAGGGTTACTGACTGATTACCAGCAAAACCAGTAGCTATCTTGCTTTCACGCATGACGGTAACTGAAGTGAACATTTAGGGCTGACGAAGGCCGGTAGTTAATTTACAAAGCGCATGAAATTTAGAATGACAGCTTATGGGTTCCAGAGTTTGGAGTCCGCAACGGGTTTAAAACCCCCATTAAGAGGAGTCTACGATGAGCGGTTGCTGTGACAGTGGTTGTACTTTAGATCGGTTACGCGAAAGGCAGCGTGGCACGCTCCAAATTGTCCTTGCCGTCAACGCTCTGATGTTCTTCATCATCGTTACCGCTGGTCTTTATGGCAAATCGACTGCATTGCTTGCTGATAGCCTGGATAATCTTGGGGATGCATTGACTTACGGACTTAGTCTCTATGCGGTTTCAAGAAGCACCGCCGTCAAAGCCAAAGTCGCCTTGTTTAAGGGATGGCTTATTTTTCTTGCCGCTCTTGCTGTGGCCACTCAAAATGCCTATAAATTTTATTATCCAAGTCTACCCTTATTCGAAATTATGGGTGCTTTCAGCCTTCTTGGTCTATGTGCTAACTCGCTTTGTCTTTTTCTACATTGGCGACATCGCAATGAAGATATCAACATGAGTTCGGTATGGGAGTGTTCGAGGAATGACATCGTATCTAATCTTTCAGTATTTGGAGCAGCTGGAGCCGTTTGGTTCACAGGGTCAAACTGGCCTGACATCGTTGTTGCCCTTGGACTCGTGTGTTACTTAATGTGTTCTGCTATCCACGTTATTTCTTCTGCCAGGGCAGAACGTCTAGCAACGCCCTAAGCTTTCCTTACACTACCCCAGTTTAACCACTGGCATAAAAAAAATTGTCTAATGTTTCTGAAAAACCAAAATTCATGAGGGTTTCAGGAGGGCAAGAATCACAGGGCATGAAACGGAATCGGTATTGCTCGTGCAGCTTTCGACTAGATCGGATAAAGCGGTTTCCATCATCCGCAACCCCTCGATACGTTCACGGATTAAAACAAGTTTCCTAAGCGCAATTTCTTTTGCTTCTTGGCAATGCCGTCCGTCATCAAGACTCAATAGTTCCGCAATCTCATCGAGGGTGAAACCGAATTTCTGCCCTTGTTTAATAAACCGTATTCGCTGCGCGTCGCGTTCCGTGTAATGCCGAATACCATTGAACGGCTTTATGGGATGCCTTAGCAAAGCGCGGCGCTGATAAAAACGAATCGTTTCTACGTTAACCCCCGCATTTTTCGCCAGTTCGCCAATCGAAAAAAATTTCTGTGTCATGGTCTTGCTCCGTACTTAAGTACGGATGTTATCTTAAACCTATTGACACTCAAGAGGTACCGTCATGAACTCAAAACAAACCCTGATCTCGAGCGTTCTCGCCGGAATCGGCGCAAGCCTGTGCTGTGTTGCCCCTTTGGTGTTGTTAAGTCTTGGCATTGGCGGGGCTTGGATGACAACTCTGACCGCTTTTGAACCCGTGCGCCCGGTATTCATGGGGCTGGCATTCCTTTTTATTGGACTGACATTCCATAAGCTCTACCTGACAACACCAACCTGCGAAGCCGGCAAACCCTGCGCAGATGATGAAGTCATCCGCAAGCAGCGCTTCATTTTTTGGAGCGTGACCATCCCTTTATTGGGTTTACTGGCGTTTCCATGGTTCGCCCCATTCTTCTATTGAGGAAAAACTGATGAAAACTAAAATTCTTCCACTCTTTCTGGCGCTTGCCTTTATGTCTGGCTCTGCTTTGGCTGCACCGCGCACGGTCACACTCGATGTCCAAAACATGACCTGCGCTGTCTGTCCGATCACGGTCAAGAAAGCCCTTGAACACGTTTCCGGCGTCCAACAAGTGACTGTCGATTATGCAAGCAAAACCGCGATAGTAGAATTTGACGATACGGTGGCCACGGCTGATAAATTAACCGATGCCACTAAAAACGCAGGGTATCCCTCTTCGATAAAGGCAGGGAAAAAATGAATCCTGTCATCCTTGAATCGACAATTACCTGTCCGCACTGTGAACACGCCGCAACGGAAACCATGCCAACCGATGCCTGCCAGTATTTTTACGAATGCAAGTCCTGCGAAACCCTGCTCAAACCCAAGCAAGGGGATTGCTGCGTGTTTTGTTCATACGGTTCGGTCAAATGCCCGCCGATCCAGCAACAAAAATCTTGTTGCGCCTGAAAAAAACATTAGACATTACGGCACGGACTGCCTAATGGTTGAATTTTGCAGTTTTGGTTATAACTTGCCATGACCACATCTAAATGAATGCAGGATATGGGGGGCTTTTGGTCAAATACCCCCGGGTTTAAAGGATTTAGCAATTTAGAATGTCTTCTTTCGATGATTCTTGAAGTAAGGGTCGATAGCCTTAAGTGGGTCGGTTTGGTCTATTTTGTTCTATGCCAAAAAATCAATTTAACGAGGGTCTGCAATGGAGTGCTAATACTCCAGTTTTATACATTAACACCCCTTAACCTTCCTGACCATCAATCCGTTGGCTAACCAGTATTGGCCCATATACAAAGATAAACAGTAAAAATGCTGCAAACCAAGCCAGCGTTGAACCATATATTAGGGTTTGGTACCAGTTGGGAAATGCTATTGGCAGAACTACCCTGAATAGAGCCGCAACATTTATCAGCATAAAGGCAATCGCAATGGCATTGGATGCTCGAAGTGCACGCCCAGTATGGCCTAATGCCACCCTTGCCATCATCCCTAACGTTAACGTCCCGATACCGCCTAAAGTAAAGCCATGTAGGGACAAAGAGGGTTGGACCATTGAATAAGCAGACAGGGCGGTTAAAGCAAAGCCGAAAATGATCCAGCCATAACCGACATAAAGCACCCACAACAGGGGCACATACCATATCTTTTGCACATACCATCCCGCAACCCTGGCACAATTGACGATGACCGCCACTAATGCCGACAAGGCCAATACTGTTCCGGATATCCCAAACAGCTGTATCCCGAAGACTAGAACGGCGGATGCAACAGACCAGTTATCCAGTTGGGGATTTCTAATAGCCAACGTTCCCGGCAATCCCCGTTCGGTAAAAAACGGAAAGACACGCCCAGCCATCACCAGAATCAGGACAATGACAGTGGCTACAATGAGTCGAAGACCTAGCCAGCCAGTATTCGGCTTAAGACCCAGCATTTCGCAATGCACCAATACGTTGCCAGTTATCATTAACAGCAACAGCCCAGTAAAAATGAAATTCTGGTATTGTTTGGTTTCAATAATTGGTTTGGTGATGTGGTACGCCAATAACGGTAAGAAAACCAGATCTATGAGAGCAATCAGGATATCCGGCAAAAGGCCAGCATAAAACGGCACGATACGTCCGTATAACCAGAGTAAACATAAACCCGCTAATTTGTCCCCAGCCAACGTGGGTTTGCCCGTCCAGTTTTTTACTGCGGTTAACAAGAACCCTGCGATGACTGCCCCGCCATAACCCAACAGCATTTCGTGGGCATGCCAGTAGGCTGAGGGATAATAATTTTCGGTAACCAAGATGCCATTAAAAATGGCATTCCAGAGAAGTATCAAAAGTAAGCCAGATAATCCGGCTAGCATAAAAAAGGGTCTAAAACCCAAGGCAAATAACGGGTAATCAAAAATCGTTCTATTTTTCATAGTTTTTAAAGCGCTAGACAGCCGTAATAAAGATAAGAAAATGCTGTAATTATACGTAGTTCCAAATCTTCAGTTATTTTTTGCATAGTTGTAAAACAACTTTGGTCGACGAATAAACAAATACCAATGCAATAGGTGTTCACTTCCACGCCAACGCTCAAATGAGAACTGAAACAAATAAGGAAGTGATTTTGTGTAAGATGCCAACCAGAGCTGTGGGTAAATTAAGTTCAACAGTAGAAATGAATATTGTCGAACCAAGCCAAAAAAAGGGGCTGATCAATATTTATCCTTAATATACGACAGCTAATATTTGTTAACGCATCTCTATTGCAGCCATTGGTCTCATACCAACCCTCTTTGATATATGGCAATATTCTGCTCAGATTATTCGAATTATTCGAAAGCTGACGTTCAGAAATAGGTAGACAGACCTTCTTGCCTGGTTTTCCACGAGACGGATTTATTGTTTATCTAAATGATTATTTGAGGGTTCTTAAGAAATTTGAGGATTTTAATCAATTGTCGTTTTTCCTAACAGCACATCAGCCAGGGTTGCTGAATCCAATACTTTTAAATAAGCATCGCCCGCCTGAACAAATAAATGCTTTAAGCCGCAATTTGGCAGTAACCGGCAATGCTGCTGAGTCGGGTCAATGCACTCTACCCAATTAAAATGATTCTCCATGCTGCGTACCACATCACCAATATTGATTAACTCAGGTAGGTCTTGTAAGGCTAGGCCGCCCCCTTTTCCTCGAGTTGTTTTCAGATATCCTTTATTACCCAGTTGGTGCACAATTTTTACCAAGTGATTGCGGGAAATATTAAAGAAATCTGCAATTTCAGTAATGGTCGACTGTTTGTCTGGTGACCTTGCCAGAAAAATCAATACCCTGAGTGCGTAATCCGTGTAACTAGTAATTTGCATGTTGCTAACTTCTGGGAAAAGAATTACAGTATAAGATGTATTTACTATACATCTATAAAATTGATGAGTTGTTGCCAGTACTCAAAGGGGACTTTAATCTGAAACCATGAACATTATCAAGGCTTATTCCTCATTGTATTCGGTTCTTTTAGACTTCCCCGACAGGTCACGGAAACTATCAAAAACAATTTTCTAATACTTCCACAGCCCAGTTGAATTTAGTTAATAAACAATATGAGGTTAATTATGAAATTTAGTCCCTGTATAGCAGGACAATGCTCAGACCTAGGCACGCACTGTGAAGGTTGTGGTAGGACGCATGAAGAGATTGCGGAAACAAAAAAGATGATTAAGTCTTTAGTGGCTTATGCTCAAATGAAAGGCTATGAGAACCATGAAGAATACGCCCGTTTTATTGGTAATGCTATCCTGAACAAGCTCCAGAATCCATCATAAGTAAATAGATGAAGTCTTTACGTAGTGAAGCTTTATGGCTCGTTATTTATTTTCGTTTGTTTTCAAACAAGCATAGCAAGGTTAATCGTTGATGATCGAACCCGTCGCTTTAGAAGATTTCTTCATCACGTTTTTTTCGTCCGCCTTAATCATACTGGCAGGCGCTAGCTACGCATTGCTGTTTGCCTGGTCTAAGGTAAATCCAAATAATCGCATAAAAATCGCAGCTTATGGTTCTTATGCGGTGTTGATAGCCTCGGTAGCAGAATTAACCAGGGCAGCTCACTTCCAAGGTTACTGGCTGATCATTTCCGTGGTGATGGTGATCGGTTATTTTTTTGCACCCATAGGCATTTGGCACCTGTGTGTTAAGACACATGCTGACCCTAATTTAATGACAACAACAGAGGATAAGTAATGGATGAAACACCCATATGGGCTTCGGAGTCATTCTGGAAGAAAACGGCAATCTGGGTAACGGCAGGGTCATTTTTGGTTTTAGTGGTGTTGACCTTTGATTCATTAAGCAAAACCAGCGCAGGCAGCAAACGGGTACCCGCCTATGCCGTGATTAACAAAAAGATCGATTACCAATACGACAAGGAATTGCATAAATCCATGCCGGTGATTGGCGAAAATGAATTTTTGTTCGGTAAGGAATACTCTGAAGAAGAAGCCTGGCAACTGGTCGATTTAGGCAAGAAAACCACGCAAGCCAAAAACTGCATGAATTGCCATACCCTATTGGGCAATGGTGCCTATTATGCCCCGGATTTGACCAAAGCCTGGCTGGATAAGGGTTGGATTTCCAAGGACATGCGCGAAGACATGATGGTGAAGTTTTTAATGGATCCTGAAAAAAATGCCCGCACCTTCGGTAGCAACCGGAAAATGCCCAATCTAAAGATTACCGTACAGGAAGCCAAAGGCATTATCGCCTTCCTAAAGTGGATGTCGAGTATCGATACCAACGGCTTCCCCTACAACTTTAAAACCATTGAAGCGGAAGAATGAGCATGAATACAAGTGGATTAAATGGGCTCATGCAAAATGCGGCCGCTTTAGGTGAGAAATCGCGTGCCTGTCTCAATGATTTCAAAGCGTGGGTGCAACTGGACAGCACTAACCTAAGGGATGGGCAGCAACTGGCCGTTAAATATTTTACGGTTGCGGTTATATTGTTTTTCGCGCAAATCTTGTTCGGGCTATTGGCCGCGACCCAATTTATTTATCCCAGTTTTCTTTACGAAATCCTGGATTTCAATGTTAACCGCATGATCCATATCAATGCCATGATCGTATGGATGTTGTTTGGGTTCATTGGCTGCGTTTACTGGTTCCTTGAAAACGAAAGCGGCAACGAAATTGTCGGCTTAAAACTGGGTAATATTGCCTTTTGGGTATTCACGGGCGCTGTTACGTTAGTTGTCCTGATTTATCTGCTGGTGCAGATTGGCCCTGGGAAGGATACCAGCCTCTGGTTTATTAACGAAGGCCGAGAATATATAGAAGCACCGCGTTGGGCTGATATCGGCATCGTCGTCGTTGTGCTGATATTTTTCTACAACGTGCTCGCTACGTTTAGTAAAGGCAAATGGTCGGGGATTGCCGGGGTTTTAACCCTGGACTTGGTGGCGTTAGCGGGTTTATATGTAGCGGGCATGTTCTATATGACCAATATTACCCACGAGCAATACTGGTGGTGGTGGGTAATCCATTTATGGGTCGAAGCTACCTGGGAAGTACTGGTAGGCGTCATTATGGCCTGGTCATTGATGAAGTTATTAGGCGTCAGACGGAAAATTGTAGAAACCTGGTTGTATATCGAAGTCGCCTTGATGTTCGGTTCAGGCATATTAGGCTTGGGCCATCATTATTTTTGGATCGGTACACCGGAATACTGGTTAACTATTGGTGGTTTTTTCTCAGCGCTTGAACCCATTCCGTTAGTCGCCATGGTTGTCCATGCGGTTTATGACGCCGGTACCCATGCATTTAAGAATGGCAATCACCCGGCATTAGCCTGGATTATAGCCCAAGCCTTTGGCAACTTTTTTGGTGCCGGCGTTTGGGGCTTTATGCATACCTTGCCACAAATCAACTTGTACACCCACGGCACCCAGTGGTCGGCATCACATGGCCATTTGGCTTTTTTTGGTGCTTATGCGACCATTAACATTGCTTTCTTTTATCTGGCCATACAACACTGGCGGGGTGATGTCTGGATGGGTGGTGGCAGCCTGAATGCCTGGCGTTGGAAATGGGCGTTAGGGTTGCTTAACGGTGGTGTCCTCGGCATGACTATTGCCCTGTTGATAGCGGGTTACGAACAATCGTTTATTGAGCGTGCCGTGGAAGGCTCAACCTGGGGCGGTTATTTTACTGCACAAAACCACCCATCATTTCAAAGCGCTATGGTCTGGCGTTTGTTTTTTGGCGGGATGACCTTTGCCGGATTTATATTGTTGGTCTGGGATTTATTGACGATTGGCAAGGGCGAAACAAGAAAAGCCCCTGAGATTGTTGAAAACTAATCAAGCAACGAGCCATATTTTATGAAGAACAAAACGTCTGTAAAATGGGGGATTTTAGGGGCTGCGCGGATCAACGAACGCTTAATGCCAGCCATTGTCGAGGCTTCGAATTCAGAGCTGGTTGCGATAGCCAGCCGACGTCCAGGTGCGGCGGCACAGACTCTGGCGCAGTATGCCCCGCAGCAACAGCAGGTAAAAACCTACGATAGTCCGGAAGCATTGCTCGATGATGCTGAAATTGAAGCGGTCTATGTTCCGCTAGCCAACCATGAACACGCGGAGTGGACATTGCGGGCTATCGAACGTGGCAAACACGTGCTTTGTGAGAAACCGATGGCGCTTACAGTTGCTGACATCGATACCATCAAGGTTGCTGCCAGCAAGCATAACGTTAAGGTGATGGAGGGCTTTATGTACCGATTCCATCCGCAACACGCGCGAGTTCAAGAATTAATCAAATTGGGGACTGTTGGCGAAGTCAGGTCAGTACGGGCCAGTTATTCGTTTATGATGCGCCCTGCGAGGATGTATCGGCTTACAGAAAGCGTCGAAAATGGTGGCGGCGCCATGTGGGATATCGGTTGTTATGCCATCCATTCAGTCAGGCAATTTTTTGACCAGTTTCCTGTTGCCGTAACTGCAATGTCGAAATATGTAGAAAGTGGCGCAGATAGCACGACCAGTGGCATTATTGATTTTGGCGAAGGTAAATTTGCACACTTCGATTTCAGTTTCGAGCGGGCCAGGCGCTGTGAGTATGAAATTATTGGCACAAAGGGCGGCATTAAATGCCACGCCGTGTGGCAATTACCGGGAGACGTGCCGGTCATTTCGTGGTGGACGGAAGATGGCCAACAATGTGAACAGCGCTTGGCAGCTGAAAATCACTTCCGACTGGAAATTGAGCATTTTAGCGATTGCATATTGAATGGCTTACAACCCTTGCTGTCGCTGGAGGACGCAAAGACCAATTGCAAAATCATAGTAGCTGCTTTGGAGTCAGCCACCAAAGGTCGCGTGGTTAAATTGGGGGGATAGGATTTGAATGCGCCCCATTTTAGCGCATAGATTATCCATATCGGTGCAATTAACAAGCTGTTTTGGCTTCAATCCACATTGCGGCAAGCAAAATTAGCTGCTTAGTTAACTGGCACAAACTGTGCATAAATTTGAAGTGAATGGCACAATGGGGTGCATTCTGCTCCTTTCAACAATGGCGTTGGAAAGCCGCTTACTTTAAAGTGGCGTCAATTACTCGTCCATTGTCCCCACCTTAGCAACAATTAGGTTCTTCACAAAGCGATTGAGTAATGCCCTTTTTAAGGGAGCATTTGCTTGTTTCATAAGCTTATACAATCAACTAATGCGTTAAAGTCCTGTAACTTTAATGCTTTTTGTATACCTAACTATTTAAGGTGAGTTATGTCCTACCTAGTTCCTTCAGAATTTGTCGCTAAGATGGTCGATGCGGGTGAATCCAAAATATTCATGTCAACGAGAGATACTTTAATCAGGGCCTATATGGCGGGTGCGATCTTGGCCTTGGCAGCCGTATTTGCCGTTGCCATTACTGTCCAGACGAATTCGCCAATCTTTGGCGCCATATTATTTCCCGTCGGTTTTTGCATGCTCTATTTACTGGGCTTCGACCTTTTAACGGGTGTGTTCGTTTTGACGCCCCTGGCATGGCTCGATAAGCGTCCAGGCGTGACCATTGGCGGTATTTTAAGAAACTGGGGGTTGGTATTTACTGGCAACTTTCTGGGGGCATTAACCGTGGCGGTCATGATGTCTATTGTCTTCACCTACGGTTTTTCCGTGGAACCCGATGCCGTCGGAAAAAAACTCGCCGGCATCGGCGAAGCCCGCACATTGGGTTACGCAAAATATGGGATGGCAGGCTGGTTGACCATTTTTATCCGGGGGATGTTATGTAACTGGATGGTGTCAACCGGAGTCGTCGGGGCGATGATTTCAACCTCCGTCAGCGGCAAAGTGATCGCCATGTGGATGCCGATCATGCTGTTCTTCGGCATGACTTTTGAGCACTCAGTGGTTAACATGTTTTTGTTTCCGTCCGGATTAATTATGGGCGGTAATTTCTCGATTATGGATTACTTTATTTGGAACGAGATTCCGACCGTTTTGGGTAATCTGGTTGGAGGTTTGGCTTTTACTGGGTTGACGTTATACTCCACACATATCAAAACGGCGCCTAAGCGCTCCTTTTAGCCTATAAACTTACCGCCCTAACGGAGAAAGTAGACTCTCATCGAAAAAAATGTCCAGTCAATTAATAGTCTCTGTTGGGCAGTATTCAGATAAAGGTCGCAAGGAAACCAATCAGGATTTTCATGGCGTTTATATCCCAAAAGAACCTCAGTTGAGTGCAAAAGGCATTGCTATCGCGTTGGCTGACGGTATTAGCAGCAGTGGGGTCAGCCACATCGCCAGTCAAGCGGCGGTTACTGGCTTTTTGGAGGATTATTTTTGCACTTCGGAAGCTTGGTCGGTAAAGAAGTCTGCGCAAAAGGTTTTAACAGCCAGCAATTCCTGGTTGTATTCACAGACCAAGCAAAGTCAGTATTGTTACGACAAGGATCGAGGTTATGTTTGCACCTTGAGCGCTATGGTGATCAAATCCACTACGGCGCATATATTTCATGTAGGTGATACCCGAATATATCGTATTAGCGATAATGATCTTGAACAACTCACCAACGATCATCGGCTTTGGGTTTCTCAGGACAAAAGCTACTTGAGTCGAGCCTTGGGGATCGACTCTCACCTTGAAATCGATTATCAAGCCCTGCCAGTGATTAAGGGCGATATGTTCTTATTGGCGACCGATGGTGTTTATGAATTTGCAAGCCCGCAATATATTATCCAGGCCATTAAAGAAACTGGAGACAATCTTGATTTCACAGCTAAAGCTATTGTCAATCACGCCTTCGAACAAGGCAGTGCGGATAATCTGACGATCCAAATTATCCGGATTGAAGCTTTACCAAACCAGAGTGTTGGAGAGCATTATCAGGCGTTAACGGAGTTACCCTTTCCACCGATATTGGACGCGAGAATGCTGTTTGATGGCTTTACCATTGTCAGGGAACTACACGCTAGCAGCCGTAGCCACATTTATCTGACCCTAGATAACTTTACCGGCGCGCAAGTCGTTCTTAAAACTCCTTCCATTGATCTGCGTAGTGATCCGTCTTATTTGGAGCGATTCCTGATGGAGGATTGGATTGCCCGGCGTATTAATAATGCGCATGTGCTTAAACCGTGTGCCCAGACGCGGAAACGTAATTTTTTATATGTTGCAACCGAATACATTAATGGTCAAACCCTGAAGCAGTGGATGATCGATAATCCGAAGCCGAATTTGGAAACCGTCAGAGGTATTGTCGAACAAATTGCGAAGGGGCTGCGGGCTTTTCACAGGATGGAAATGCTGCACCAGGATTTGAGGCCGGATAATATTATGATTGATTATACGGGCACCGTTAAAATCATTGATTTTGGTTCAACCCAGGTTGCGGGCATTATGGAGGGAAATACCTCCTTTAGACACAACACTCTACTGGGTACAGTTCAATACGCTGCTCCGGAGTACTTTCTGGGTGAGTCTGGTACGACACGTTCGGATATGTTTTCACTGGGTGTGATCACCTACCAAATGCTGACCGGTAAACTTCCCTTTGGTGCCGAAGTGGCTAAATGTAAGGATAGGGCTGAGCAATACAAATTGACGTACGACCCTACACTGTTTAGAAATCGGCAAATTCCAGGTTGGGTTGATGACACAATTAGGAAAGCAGTAAACCCAAATCCCAACAAGCGGTATGAAGACTTATCCGAGTTCATCTATGACCTGCGTCACCCAAACAAAGCCTTTTTAACATCATCTAACCAACCACTTCTTGAACGTAATCCAATACTGTTTTGGAAACTCCTTTCGCTAATCCTTTTTATTATCAATTTAACAATGTGGATTAACAATACATAAATGCTGTTACATGATTGTAAGTAATTCGTTATTAAACGTCTGCTTTCCGACAAGCAATATAATTGTGCGTAAGTCTCCTTGGGGTCGGTTTGGTCGATTTGCTTCGCGCCAAAAATCAATTCAGCGAAAGTCCGCAATGTAGCGACCCATGCATGGCCGTTAAACTTAAAAATAATGGCTTAACCAATTTAATTCTTAATGCGCTGCGCGTACCTCAAGGAAAAAATAAACGGCCATACCTACCCACGATAAAATCAGCAACGCCCAAGGCAACCAATGTTGACGGTAGATAATTATTTCTTCGGCATCTGGTTCATTCGTTTCGGTAGACCCTTCTTTTTGTGACAGTGCTTTTTTGAGCCGTTTATTCAACGCCCTCGCTTTCTCTTTTTGTTGTTTCTTATAGAGATCAATACCTTTCTGGATGCCTTGGGCAATCAACTTGGTTTGCTCTTTGGTTTGCGCCGGACGCTGTGTCCCTTTGGCAAGTTTCAACGCCTCTTCTTGGGTTTGTGGCGATGGCCTTTGTTGACTTTTATTGGTCATTTTCTACTGCTAGTATTTTTTCATCTGGACCGTACAAAAACTCGAACGGTTTTGTTGGATTTATTTTAATGTACTTAATGCGCTATGGTATCGCTAATCTGTGTCAGGAACATACCAATGGATATTAAAGCAGGGATTTGTCAAATATGAACGAGACATCGGACTTAACCGAAAGGGCAACGGCTTTACAGGAATTGCTTGCCTCGCAGCAAACGCTGTTATTATCGACCGCATCAGTCTCAGGCATCCCTGGTATCAGTTATGCCCCTTTTGTCCGGGACGAGGGATGTTTCTATATTCTCATCAGTGAACTGGCGGTGCATACGGATAACCTATTCGCCAATCCACAAGCCTCGGTGATGTTTGTTCGCTCTGAATCCGAATCGAACATCCTGTTTGCCCGTGAACGTGCCATATTTGACTGCTCGGTTAAGGAAATAGGCCGGAGTGATGTCATTTATCAAACCCAGTTGACGGCCATGCAAGATCAATTTGGGGAAATTGTCGGGGTATTGTGTTCATTGTCCGATTTTCACCTGTTTGCCTTATCCCCCGAAAGTGGGCGCTATGTGGCAGGGTTCGGGCAAGCCTACACAATAAACGTCAAAGATGGCTCACTTTCCCCGATGAGGAAAAGCCATCAAAAATCCAGCTAAGCAAATGGTTTTGGCCATTTGCCTTGAAAGGGAGGGCAAAGCCTAAAATAAACAGAACAAATACAAAACATTCAGGATATACTTTTAGCTTTCCCAAAAAAATTGCTTGTATGCTCCATCTTGTTAATCAAATCATATATCCCCAACCCAAGCCCAGCAAGGTCTTAATCCCCTTATTCAATGGCAAGGTGTCCGCCGGATTTCCGTCCCCTGCCGATGATTATGTCCAAAAAACCTTGGACTTGAACGAATTGCTGGTACAAAAACCAGCGTCCACTTTTTTTGTCCGCGCACAGGGCGAATCCATGCTAGGCGCGGGAATTCATCCCAACGATATTTTGGTGGTAGACCGTTCTATTGAACCGAAGTCAGGCAAGATCGTTATTTGCGCGTTGAATGGTGAATTGACGGTAAAACGGCTGGCACGGGTAAAAGGAAAGTGGAAACTGAAATCAGAGAATTTAGATTATCCCGATATTCCCGTCCATGAAGAATTGGAATTGGTGGTATGGGGTGTCGTTACCAACGTGATCCACCCCGTTTGATGCAACCGCTGATTGCCCTGGCCGATTGCAACAATTTTTACGTGTCGTGTGAGCGGGTGTTCCGGCCTGACCTCATCGGAAAGCCTGTGGCGGTGCTCAGCAACAATGACGGCTGCATGGTCGCCCGTAGCCAAGAAGTCAAAGACTTAGGGATTAAAATGGGAGTGCCCGTATTCCAAGTGCAGCATTTGGTCAAAAAACACAACATCCAATTGTTTTCATCGAACTACACCCTGTACGCGGATATGTCCGCACGCGTGATGTCAATCCTGGAAGGATTCGCGCCCAGCATCGAAATCTATTCCATTGACGAAAGTTTTCTGGATTTAACCGGGATTTGTGAGAAAGACCCGGTTGCATACGGACAGAAAATAAGGAAAGAAGTGTTTAGGGCAACGGGCATTCCGGTTTGCGTCGGCATGGGATCGACCAAGACTTTGGCCAAACTCGCCAATTACGGCGCAAAAAAATGGAAACATACCGACGGTGTGCTGGACTTGTCCGACCCAGACCGCAGGGAAAAATTTATGAAGCTCGTGCCTGTGGGTGAAGTCTGGGGTATAGGTTCACGTACCACGGCAAAACTTAACCAGCTTGGCATCCATACCGTATGGGATTTAGCCAGCCAACCCAGCAAACGGATACAAGCCCAATTTAATGTCATGGTCGCCCGGACTATCCTAGAGCTAAACGGGATAGGCTGCATGTCACTGGAAGAAGTTGCCCCGGACAAGCAACAAATCGTGTGTTCACGAAGTTTCAGCAAGAAACTGACTGGCTACAAGGAACTGTCCGAAGCCTTGGCGGAATATTGCACAAGGGCAGCGGAAAAACTTAGGCATCAACAATCGGTGGCTGGTTGCATAAGCATCTTTATCAGGACAAACCTGTTCAGTCCATCAGAACCTCAATACCAACGTTCTGCCAGCACCAAGTTCAGTTCCGCCACACAGGACACCCGCGTAATAATCACGACAGCCAATCGATTGTTGAAGGAACTGTACAAACCAAATTACAAATACCATAAATGCGGTGTGCAACTCAGCCAAATACAGCCAGCATTATCGTTTGCTCAAGAAGATTTGTTCGATTTAGCTGTTAATCCATTACTTGGAAAAAGCGGCCAGTTGATGGAGGCATTCGACCAGATCAACCGACGCTTTCCCAAAAGTATTGCCATTGCGGCATCGGGTCTTGACCAAAGCTGGAAAGCCAAGGCCGAGCGGATCACCAAGCATTACACGACCGACTGGAATGGGTTGGTGGACGCATATTGCCGTTGACGGTGCAGAAGAAATTACACGTCAAAAGTGTCAATCAACTCTACCTCGTTTATAGCCATCAACGCAGAAATTGCCAGTTTAACTACATATAGAACATTGATTTTATCAGTTATATTTCCTCGTTTCTGGAAAGTCTTCGGTGTTGATTGACACGCATATTTCAGCACCTTCATAACTTCAGCTTATTGGGGGCATTTCAGATAGATTGATGGCTGTCTTGCTTAGATTTGTGATTAATGACACAGTGTGGCCGTTCTTTTTTTGTTAATCTTAAGCCGTAATATAATAAATTAACAAGGAGAACGGATATGAATGAATTTGAAAAACGGCTCACCGAAAATACAGTTCAACTTGAAAGAATTGAAACTATTGTTACCCATCTTGTCGACCGGCTTGGTTTAACATATCAGCTGATGGCAGATGAGAGGGAAGAAAACGAACTTAACCTAAACCCCTATGCTGTCCTTTGCCAGATAGCTAAAGATAGCCAAATATCCAGCCAACACTTTCCTGTTCACCACTAACAATATTTGAACCTTTAGATTTGCTTTAACTTCCCTGGCTTTTTGCCAAGTAAGGCACAGTTAATCTAGCCTGAGCCAGGGCAGTTTACAACCACGTTGCGAAATTTTTTCTGTCGTCGAAACTCTCAGGATACCAATAAATTTGTTGGGAGTTTTGTCATTCCCCTATATAAGTGCGAATGGCCGCTAACTGGAAATTTTCCCTTGCAATGCCTGAGGTAGCAAAGGGTCCAGGCTGTGTCAAAACTTATGGAGTGTTGATGGTTATTCTAATTTACTTTTTGAAATACGATTTTTGGCGCAATTCGCTTAATGATGGCGTTATGAATTTCTTTTCCTGAGCGGGATGGTTTTTTATAGAGATACAGGCTCATTGCTTAATAGGGTGAAAAAACGCAAGATGATGGTCTTACGCCACCACCATTGCCTCCATCAATGCCGGCATTCCTAATATTTTGATGACCCGTTTCAGGTTATAGGCCAGCACATGCAAGCTCATTTCAGTACTGACCCGATCAAGGGTCTTGGTAAGGAAATGCGTGTACCCCATCCAGGATTTCAGGGTGCCAAAGGGATGCTCGACGGTTTCTCGTCGAATCCTCATGCTCTCGGGGGCAAGGTCCAAGCGCTTCTGCATGGCCTCGAGTACCTCCTCATGTTCCCAACGAGTAACACGGCGGTTTTGGCTGGGCGTACATTTTGCCTTAAGGGCACATTGCTGGCAGGCTGAACTCCAATAGCGGTGTAGTGTCATATCCCGCTCGGTTGCACTGTAACGCCATTTCAAACGCTCCCCTGCCGGGCAACTGTATTCGTTTTGTTCGGGATGATAAACAAAGTGATCTCTGCCGAACCTGCCGTCTGCTTTGGCGCCCGATGTGGCGGGTTTGGGTAAGGTTGGGACAATGCCTGCCAGTTGGCAGTCAAGGATTTCCTGGCTGCTGAAATAACCCCGGTCGGCAACGACATGGAGTTCGGTCACTGCCATCGCGTCTTTAGCCTGAGTCGCCATGTTGGTGAGCTGGTGACGGTCATGGCCGACATTGGTAACCTCATGGGCGACGATGAGGTGGTGCTTGGTGTCCACGGCAACCTGGACGTTGTAACCGACCATCCCGGTGCCCCGGCCACTGGTCGCCATGGACCTTGCATCAGGATCTGTCAGGGAGATTTGCTTGTCCGGCGTTTCCTGCAATTGGGCTTCAATGGTCTCCAACTGTTCCATCTGTTGTTTTAGCTTGGCAATCTTTTCCTGTAGCCGTTCGGTCTTGGCTTCAGCAATGTCAGGCTCTTGCAGGTCTGCGGTTTCCAATGCCGCTAAATACCGGTCAATGCTGGTTTCAATCTGCTCCCGACGGCGTTTGATCTTATTGGCGGTATAGTTGCGGTCGCGGTTATTGACCGCCTTGAACTTGCTGCCGTCAATGGCGACCATGGCCTCGGAAAACAGGTTGAGTTGGCGGCACAATAGTACAAACTGGCTGCAGACCTTACGGATCGCCTTGCCATTCTCTTTACGGAAACGGGCGATCGTTTTAAAGTCTGGCGTTAACCGACCCAGCAACCACATCAGTTCGACATTGCGTTGGGTTTCTTTCTCTAAACGGCGACTGGACTGGATTCGGTTGAGGTAACCGTAGATGTATAACTTGAGGAGAATCGACGGATGGTAGGAAGGTCTGCCGGTGATGGCGGGTTCAGCCCCGTTAAACCCAAGCTTGCCAAGGTCAAGATGTTCGACAAATGCTTCAACGATTCGGACTGGGTTGTTTTCGGCAACATAATCTTCCAAATACTCGGGAAACAAGGTGCCTTGCATCCGGTCATCGCTTTCAATGAACCGCTTCATTTAACCCCCTATTCAACAAGAGTTGCTTTGAGTATATTTTACAGGGTTTTCAATGGTGAAGCTTGCGTTTTGACACAGCCTGGGTCGAGATCGGAAGTTCGATTCCTTACATTCTAAATGCTATTTTTATTAAAATTTTTGCCTAATTGCTGACTGTTTTACAAATAGTTACAAGAGGCCTAGCCCCTTTAGTTCTTCTTACTGTAATTAATCCAGCACTCTCAAGTGCGGAAAGACCACTGTATATGCACTTTCTGTTGCATGCGGCTATCTGTTCAATTTCGCATGTTAATTTGAAAGAGTAGGATTTATTAATGCCAGCTAAAAACCAAAGAGCAATCCCAATCGCCCCGGCTTTACCGGGCAGGGTATTGGCTCTGGATATCCACCAAAGGGGGATGGGGCCTTTGATGAACTTTTCCTTAGCGGAGTATGGACTCGGTTCATAGTGGCCTTGATTGGCATTAAAAACAAACCGAGCAAAAGGAATAGCCTCAGTTTCTGATACACCATCCCTTTTATTTATATTTATATACATACTGATAAGACAATAATTATACTGTACGGGTGTCCCCCAATCGGACAGGTTGGTGTCCCTAGCAGGGACAGGTGCTGTTCGCTTACAGGACAGGTTAATCCGATTCAACCTTAAGATCGGATCGTCCCAGCTGAGCCATGACGAGATTCCACATCTCGGTACCACGCTCATCCATGTAGCGATCGGGAGATCGAATAATTTTGGCATCACTTTCCAGCGTAAATCCGCCTAAGACGATCCCACTGGCTTGCTTCATCACCGCTTGGGTATGCTTTACGGCGTCTTTGAGAGAAGCTAAAGGCGCTTCAATTAACAAGGCATCATGGACTGGCGCGCAAATCCGAATACCGTCTGCAATTAAGCGTATGCAAGCCAGCCTTAACATTTCTGAGCCATTAGCCTGCATCGGAAAGTTGCCCAAGCTTCGCGAATTGGGGTAATTATCCACAAAGAGTTGCCAGCCAAATGTGGTCCATAGCTGGCCGCTTAGTAAGGCTTGATTTAAGACCCCTTCATTCCAGACCCAGAAGCGTTTATATGTCCGCTTATGCAGATCAAGCAATTGTCTCGCTCGCGCCAAAGGTTGATTAATACGGTAAGCAAGGCTTTCTGGGCCCATACCATATTGCGTGGCTAATACGCAGGCCTTGAACTGTTCCCGTATGGTTTTGTGACTGGATTTAGTGGCCGAGGCAGGCACTGCTCCAGCCTGTTTAGCAAAGGCAAGGTAGGGGTCGCCTGACGTATAGGCAGCCATCATATTGACATCCCCCGATATGGCGGCGGCAATGCCAAATTCTTGTTGTGACCAATCCACATAAACCAGACCAAAGCCTTCTCTAGGTTTAATTAATCCGCGCAGCCATACTGAAGGGCCAAAAATGAACCGACTGTTAGAAGGTTGATTTCGTCCGGTTTTTGAGCGATACATCGACAAAAGGCAGCGGTTACGCCCATCATCGCCAACAAATAGCTCTGATAGTCGCATTTGGGACAAAGCATTACGCAACTCCCGCAAAGGAGCTAGACGGGGATGGATATTCACCATAAGCTTGAAGGTGTCGTCCTGCAAATCAAGATGTCCGGTGGCGAGTCTCGGCCAGGCGATTCCATTTCTGGCCAAGAACCTCTCAAACCGATCGAGCTTAAAGGTTGGGCCATCATAGACGCCAAAATTGTTATCGACAGCGGCGATTAAATTCATTTGAATGGCCTCCCAGTTTGATTTAAGCAATCTCAAAACCTCTAAATCCAACGGCACGCCAATTTTTTCAATGTGAGCGACGGCTAGGGCGTATTGGCTTTGCAACAACATTCGGAGCCAATCAATTTTATTCCTCAAAGCGGGTAAAAGCTTTGCTAGCGCTATTACATCCGACTCGCAGTAATCAAGGATGGCTATTCGATCATCTGCCGACCAACCGCCTCCTTGTAGGATCAATTGCCGCATTAAGACTTTTTCATCCGCAGCCAGCGCATCTAGCCCAAAATAAGCCAATGCACCGAGCAAGCCGTTGCCAGATATCGTGCGTTTACCATTGGTCAGACAGCGGAACACAATAAACAGATCGAGAATGTTGGTGGGCATAGGCCAACCTAAGCTAAGAAAGCAGCCTATTTCAGCCGAGGCATAATACGCCACAAACAAGGCGCTACCATCGGTTGGAAATGGTGCAGTGGATAGGCTAACCAGTTGATCTTGCCATAACCGGATTGTCCGCCCGCTGTAAAATTCCAGCGCTACCATACATACCGGACAGGGAGGGTTTCCTTCCCTCCCACCCGCCGGATGAAACTCAAAGTCGACCATCCAAACACCACCCGGAAATGGCGGTATATTCATTATAATTGCCCAAGTAATTGGGTAATTACAGGGTGATCAATTGAATTAATAATTCGATCTCGGAAAGCAATCTCCAAAATTTGCTCAAAATTAAGTTCAGGCCATTCTGGGTCAGGTAATTTAGCTTCAGCTATCAGAATATCATAAGCACCTACCGCTTTATTAGCGACACTGCGAACCCATTTTTTTTCCGCATTTGCAACCACCTCCGCCAGAGATTGATGCCAGGGATTCCGTCGACCATCCTGTCCGGGCAAAGGCACAGGTATCAGAAACAGATTATTTTGTCGGTCGATCGCAACATGAAGTGCGGCAGGCCTTAGCAATTCCGAAACAACATCCCAAACTGATCTGGCAACCAGATATATTTCGCTTTCTTGTTTTATTTCTAAAATCATTGTTTGGTAACGCCATTGGTCAGCAGCCCGAACCCGAAAGAACTCAGCCTTTGTCGGCTTTCGTATCGGTATGTGCGTGATTAACTTTTTTACCCCCAAAGCTTCTCCAAAATTTTGGGGCAATCTAAGAGCCTCTAAGTCAAAGCCGGGAACAAGGGGAAGGTTCTTGTTTTTGTCATCATCATTTTTCATTGCTTTCTCCTAAACTAAAGATTTACGACTTACCTGAAGTTGGGCAACCAACTCGCGGATTTCTCCTTCAGATTTTCCTGCAATCCTGGCCATATTGAGAGTAGTAACCTCATCATCTGGCCAGCCGATTGCGCGCGCGCCAATAGCCACTGGCTTAGTAAACAAACCGTTTTGAATATCCAGATAATGCGCACTGCGAGAACGACCACGTTTCCGTAGAACTTCTGGAAGTCTTAGAATTGAATTAACCATGTCTGTCCCCCTTAGGGTGCTGTTGAACATGGCTTTATTAAGAACGAGATAGGGGGGTAGCTTGCAACCTAGCTAATAAAAAAAGCGCTAAGCCGCATTAGAACTATGTTTATACAAATACACTAGCAAGGGTATATATTTGGAATTAATGTTTTAAGATTTTAAAACTTACTTCTTCTCTAAAATCTGTTTCAAACGTGAAACAGATATGCTTTCTTCATCGGCGACTGTTTTTAAAAAAGATTTAACACCGATATTTTTTAATTGCTCAACCCTTGCTTTTAATCGAACACGGCGTTGCTGAGCGGACTCTATGTCCCCTGCTCCAGCGATTGGGTTATCAACGAGGCCGTTTAATAGCCCTCTGTCTATAATTAATATGTTTTTTTTAAATTTAAGGGCTTGGGACACTGGCACAAAATGCCCTGCCAAAGAAAGTGTAAGTTTACTTTCAGATAGTAAAATTAAATGGCTAGAGTGTTTTGTGCCTTTAAATAAACCAATTTCCCAACGCGGTTTTTCGGAGACTAAATAGGTGGGGCGACAAAATCCGAGCAATTTAGCAATTAAATTGGCAATCGATTCCCCCGATGTTTGCCATTGCTCGAGATAACTGATTGCTATGGGCACGCGACTAATATCATCTCGCTTATCGCAAAAAACAAAGGCTTGAGGTATTTGAATGGGATGAGTTAAAAAATTTACAGGCATTGTGCATTCAGCTTCACACCCTGGGCAAACTGTGCAAGAAGAGGGTTGAGATTTAGTCAGTGAACCGTGTTCTTTTAGCGCAACAATTAATTTTGATGGCCATTGATCCAGCTCATTTTCACTTATGTGGATAGTTAAACCATCATTGGCACCTAAGCGATCAATAAGCTCACTTAAGGCAGTAGCTTCCGTTTTAACCACTTAATGAATGTTAACTGGGGTCTAAAGGTTCAATACCAGACATAAACAACATGGCTCTGAGCTTTAGATCAAGTTCGTCATATCTCAATGAACATGAGTTAGGATGGGTTACACGAATTCTAACGTTTTTAGGTTGCTGATTTGGATTTAGCGATACTAGGGCCAAAATATCAGCCTGCGTGACATTATATGAGTCAAGGCGAACAGCTTGGTTTATCTTATTAATCAATTTATAAATTTCGTACTCATCCTTTGAAGTATTTGCTTCAACAATTATCTTTTCGCCGGATTTAACTCGCGAAGAAAACCGAAGCTTACTGACGGCAACCCTTTCGATACCACTGCCAGCGGGGTAAGTAAAACTGAAATTATTATTAGCCAGTTTATTTAAATCATAAATTCTTAAATCTTTTGGATCGGGTTGAAGTTCATCAATTTTAAGAATCGCATTCGCAAAAATTCCTTGTAGCGGCTCAACTAAGAGGCGAGAACCTCGAAAGTTAAGATCCAGCGTGCCTTCTTTTTGCGAGTAAACGTAAATAATTTCAAGAGCAGGATTATGGGGGCGAGGGCCAAATTCTCCATCTACCCATTCAATGCTTTGCTTGGAGTAGTCTTCGGGGTAACAAAAAAAATAATCGAGTTCACCTCGGCGGAAGGTTTCTATAGCACAATTTTTTCCTCTTGCTTCACCAAAGTGGAACAATATTTTCAATTTTTCTATAAGCTTATTTACACTCTTATCATCAACCCCGGCTGCATTATGTCCCATATTCTTACGCTTACGCCAATAAGGTAAGGTATCGGCATGGTAAAAGCGAGTCGCCCCTTTCCAACACTCAATGTGATCAAGATAGGTTGTCATTGCTCGATGAAAATGATTAGGCAATCCCGACAACATTTCGATAAATGCGCTCAGGTTATTTTCATCAGAATGATATTGCCAGCGCGCTTCGTCAATAATAGCTTTTACACCTTTTTCACAGCACATTTCGAAGATTTCTCGACACTCAGTATCAAGCTTGCTACGTTGATGGTCTGGAAGTGTAAGCCACGCCGTAACAAGCTCATCCGGATTGCCTTCCTTCATCTTCTCAAATTTAATTTTTTTGAAAAGACCTTTCTGTTTAAAAAACCGTTCCAATAGTTGGTTGGGCATATTTCGAAAAAAGCTCTTGATTGAGTAATGTTTTGCCATTACCTTTCCCCTAGTATTTCTTTGGACTATTTTGGAAAACAACGGATTATACTCTATCTTTAAATAGGTAAAATATAATCGGCTGAGAGCAATTGTTTGATATCCCAAGACGGAATTATTAATTTTATGTCGTGATATTTTTTTAGACTCAGGTTTAATATTTTCAGTGAAAGCTAATAAAAATGGCTGATTCTCCAATTGGAGGTAGGCCCAATAACCACTAACACCCACACTAAATACAGGGAATGAACACAGATCAACTTAAACAGCTCGAAAAAGACCTATGGTCTGCTGCCGATAATCTTCGTGCTAACAGCGACTTAAAATCGACCGAATACGCCACGCCAGTATTAGGGCTTATTTTTCTCAAGTTTGCGGATAATAACTATGCCCGCGCCGAGCAAGCTATCAACGCCGAATATAAAAGCCTGCAAGGCAAACGCAACGAAAAGTCCATCGAAGACATTGCCATTGAAAAATGTGGCTTTTACCTGCCGCCGCATGCCCGTTATGACTACTTGCTGAACCTGCCGGAAAAGGAAGATGTCGCCAAGCAGATCAAACAAGCGATGCAGGATATTGAAAAATACAAACCGGAACTGGATGGTGTATTACCTAAAGATGAATACGTGCCGCTCACCCGCACCGACAGAACCATTCCGGCACAATTGCTCAAAACCTTTTCGAACATTCCCCGCGATGCCAGCGGCGACATCCTGGGTAAAATCTATGAATATTTCCTGGGCAACTTCGCCCTGGCAGAAGGCCAAGGCGGCGGTGCATTCTTTACCCCTACTTCCGTCGTCAAGCTCATGGTAGAAATCATCGAGCCGTATAAAGGCACGGTGTACGATCCCGCCTGTGGTTCTGGCGGTATGTTTGTCCAGTCGCAGCAATTTGTGGCGAATTACCGTAAAGAATTAGCAGCTTTGGGCGAACAACACGACGAAAACCAACTGTACGTCTATGGTCAGGAAAAAACCCTGGATACGGTCAAGCTGGCAAAGATGAACATTGCAGTTAATGGGCTGCGTGGCGAAATTCGCCAAGCCAACAGTTACGCGGAAGACCCCTTTAGTGGCTTTGGTCGGTTTGATTTCGTTATGGCCAATCCGCCCTTTAATGTGGATGATGTGCCGATAGCCACGGTAGAAGCTGATCCGCGCTTTAACACCTATGGCATACCGCGTAACAAAACCAAACTTAAAACCGCAGACAAGGGCAAAGAAACCGTCCCCAATGCCAATTACTTATGGATTAACCTGTTTGCCGCCAGCCTTAAGGATAAAGGCCGCGCCGCCTTGGTTATGGCTAATTCCGCTTCCGATGCCCGCCATTCAGAAGCGGACATCCGCCAAAGCCTGATCAAAAACAACCTGATCTACGGCATGCTCACCTTGCCATCCAATATGTTTTACACCGTCACCTTGCCTGCCACACTGTGGTTTTTTGATAAAGCCAAGCAGGATAACAAGATTTTGTTTATCGATGCCCGTAATATTTTTACCCAAATCGACCGCGCTCACCGCGAATTCAACGAGGAGCAAATTCAAAACATTGCCATCATCAGCAAATTGCACAAAGGCAAGCGCAATGCCTTTATCCGGCTGGTGGACAGTTACTTTGGCAAAGGCATGGCGTTATTGTCAGAAAATCAACAGCAAGTGCAACCCGTATGCACCCAACTGCTGGAAGTACTGACAGAGAGCGAAGGAAAACGGGCGGTCAGCGACTTGGTCAAGCAATGGCAGGCTCTTGCCGCATTACAACAAAGTCATCTGGCATACACCCAGGGGGTTAGAGGCAAACTCAGCAAAGCGGACGAAGTAGACCACATTAATCAAGCGCAACATCAACTACGAGCGACATTTGATACCTTGTTTGATTCCTTACATAGCGGGCTTAAAGCACTGGATAAAATTGTCCGCCAACATGAAAAAACCAAAGCAGAAGCCGCCAAGGCAGATGGTAAACGCAGCACAACAGACCGCGAAACCAAAAAGCTGAAAGACGCGCTGGAACTCTTGCATAAGGAAGTCAAACTTGCTGAAACTTATTTTAAACATATTCACTGGTTGCAGGAACGCTTCCCCAAGGCGGAATATGAAGATGTGACCGGCCTGTGCAAGCTCGCTACACCGGAAGAAGTGAAAGAGCAGGATTATTCGCTGAATCCGGGACGTTATGTGGGCGTGGTGATTGAGGAGGATGGCAAGACGGAGGAGGAGTTTATTTCTGAATTAATATTAATAAATGATGAAATAGAAAAATTGAATTCTATAGCTAAAGAAAACGAAAGAATCATTTCTTTGAATATAAAGCAATTAGTTGGAGAGTTATGAAATTGTTTCCTGATTCTTGGAATATTGAGGAGGCAAATAAACTTTGTAGTCATGTCATTGATTGCATAAATAAAACTGCACCTATTGTAGATTATGAGACTCCATACAAGATGATTCGGACATCAAATGTAAAAAATGGCCGAATAAACCTGGCAGATGCTCATAATGTTGATGAAGCTACTTTTATTAAATGGAACAGAAGATTAACGCCTCAATTCAATGATATTGTCTTAACCAGAGAAGCCCCACTTGGGGACGTGGGATTAATTCGTGGCGAAGAAAAGGTAATGCTTGGCCAAAGAATAATGCTATACCGAGCAAATCCAGAGATTCTAAACCAGCATTTTCTTTATTACTCTTTATTGGGATCAACAGTTCAAGCTCAACTAAAAACTTTTGGGTCTGGTTCAACTGTTGAGCATGTAAGAGTTCCCGATGCGGAGCGGTTATTAATTCCGTATCCCAAGCTAAAAACCCAAAAAAAAATCGCTGCCATTCTATCCGCCTACGACGACCTGATCGAAAACAACAAACGCCGAATCGTTCTGTTAGAAAAAATGGCGGAAGAAATCTATCGCGAATGGTTTGTCCGCTTCCGCTTTCCCGGCTACCAAACCACTGAGTTTGAAAAAGGGATTCCGAAGGGGTGGGAAGAAAATACTCTGGATGATTTATCCAATATGGTCATGGGACAATCTCCAAGCTCTGAGTTTTATAATGAAATTGGTGATGGCTTGCCATTCCATCAAGGTGTAGGTACTTACGGTTATCGCTTCCCCGATAACAAAAACTATTGTTCGGTAAACGGTAGGTTAGCAAAGGAGGGAGATATACTTTTTAGCGTGAGAGCACCTGTTGGCAGGTTAAATATCGCCAATGAAAAAATGATTATTGGCCGTGGCTTAGCTGCCATTTCCCATAAGTATGGTTGGAATAGCTATTTGTATTACTTGCTAAAAACGGCATTTTCTAATGAAGACATTATTGGTAATGGTTCCATATTTAATTCTGTCGGGAAAGACGAACTAAAAGCTTTCAAACTTCTTTCTCCACCAAAACTGTTAGCAGAAAAATTTAATCAAATTGCAAAAGAGATAGATGATCAAATCTCATGTTTAATAAATTCGGTTAAAAATCTTGAGAAAACAAAAAATATGCTTCTACCACGTCTTATCTCCGGCAAACTTTCCGTCGAACACTTGGATATCCAATATCCACCCAGTATGCAAGAAGACCAAGTGGTCTAATTAAATCCATCAAGCATCTCAATCAGGCAAGTCACTATGGCTAGAAACTTTATCTCGGAAGATGACATTGAACGGTCGATTTTAGAACGACTTCATGCCGAGTTTAAGTTTGAATTGCTCAACTGTTATACCGCCAAGCCTGAGGAACTGAACGACGGATCGCGGCGGACTGATAAGCGCGATGTAGTTTTGACCGACCGCTTGCTGACTGCCTGCATAGCGTTAAACCCAGATATTCCCCAGGCAGTGATTGCCGACCAGGTCTTGCCAAAATTGAAGGATCGACGTGTGGCGATGAGCTTGATTGCCGCCAACCACGAAGTCGATGGCTTGATTAGGGATGGGGTAACGGTTCAATTTGATGAAGTCACCCCTGATGGTAATACCCAAAAACGCCATGAACGGGTGCGCTTGATCGACTTTGAGTCACCAGAGAATAACCAATACCTGGCTGTTTCACAATTATGGATTAAAGCCAGTACCCAAGCACCTCTAGCCGCTTATCGTCGACCTGATGTGATTTTATACGTCAACGGTTTGCCGCTGGTGTTTATGGAATTAAAGAATTCCAATGTGAAATTACGCTCAGCTTATGACGATAACTTAACCAGCTACAAACACGATATCCCGCAGTTATTTCATTGCAATGCCTTCTGTTTGCTATCGAATGCCATCGATACCAAAGTGGGCAGTTTAACCGCAGGTTGGGAACACTTTTTCAATTGGTTGCGCGTTGATAGCGAGAAGGAATCCATCAATCGCAAGGAAATTGCCGAGCAAGGTACTAGCCTGGAATTAGCCGTGGCTGGTTTATGCCAGCCACATAAGTTGCTGGACTACGTTGAAAATTTTGTGATCTTCCACAAAGAGACCAACAAAATCATCGCCCAGAACCATCAGTTTATCGGGGTGAATAATGCTTATGAGCGTTTCTTACAGCGGAGGGAACTGCAAGGTCGCTTGGGTGTGTTTTGGCATACCCAAGGCTCAGGTAAAAGTTTTTCGATGATTTTTTATGCCCGTAAAATTTTCCGCAAAGTCACCGGTAATTTCAGTTTTGTGGTGGTTACGGATCGGCAAGATTTAGACGGGCAGATTTACCGTAACTTTTTAAACACTGGCACGGTTAAAGAGAGTGATGCAGCCCAACCTAAAAACGCCGAGGAGATGCGAAGGTTTTTAGGCCAGAACAAGAAGGTAGTGTTCACGCTAATCCAAAAATTCCGTTACGACAAAGGCAAACGCTATCCGGCGTTATTCGACCCGGAGAAAGAGCAGCGGGAAGTGATTGTGATGGTGGACGAAGCACACCGCACCCAGTACAAATCGCTGGCGGAAAATATGCGAGAAGGTTTGAAAGGCGCACATTTCCTGGCGTTTACCGGCACACCGTTATTAGGTAAAGAGCGTAAAACCAGTGCCTGGTTTGGGGATTATGTCTCGGAATATAACTTTCAGCAGGCAATGGAAGATGAGGCGACCGTGCCTTTGTATTATGAAAAACGGGTGCCGGAAGTCCTGATACAAAACGAAGACTTAGGGGAAGAGTTTTACGAGCTGCTGGAAGACGAAAGCCTGGACGAAGCCCAACAGCAAAAACTGGAGCGAAAGTTTGCCCGTGAAATGGAAGTGATCAAACGCGATGATCGTTTGGAAACCATTGCCAAGGATATCGTTTATCACTTTCCGCGCCGGGGTTATCTGGGTAAAGGCATGGTGGTGTCGTTGGATAAATTCACCGCCGTGAAGATGTATGACAAAGTTCAGGATCAGTGGAAAGACGAAATTAAACGCTTGCGCGGGTTAATCAAAGAATCTGCCAATGACATCGAAAAGGCGCGTTTTAAAAAGATTATCGAGTACATGAAGTCGGTGGAAATGGCCGTCGTTATCAGTGACCCTAAGGCGGATGAAGAACGCTTTGAGAAAGCCGGTCTGGACATTAAACCCCACACCAAACGCCTGGAACAACTTGATGCCCAAGGCCACGACATCGAATATAACTTTAAAGACCCAGAACATCCGTTGCAATTGGTGTTTGTTTGCGCCATGTGGCTGACTGGCTTTGATGCACCAACCGTATCGACCCTGTACCTTGATAAACCCATGAAAGACCATACCCTGATGCAGACCATAGCACGGGCAAATCGCGTGGCTTCTTACCGGGTTATGGGCTATAACGGCGAACTGATCGAAAAGAAGAACGGCGATATCGTCGATTACTACAATGTATTCCGCAATATGAAAAAAGCGTTGCGGGATTACGCGCAAGGGACTGATGATGCTGGAGATGCCAGTGAACATACGCCAGTCAAAGAAAAATCCGAGTTATTTATATTGCTGGATGATGCGATTGCGCAGACGGTAAGCTTTTGTAAAGAACGGGATGTTGACTTGGAGGCCATTCTCCAAGGGCAACACACGTTTAAAAATATTGCCCAGTTTGAGCAATTTGCCAATACATTGCTAGGTTTAGATGAATGGCGGAAATCGTTTTATGTTTACGATAATACCGTGTCGGGTTTATATGAAGCCTGCAAACCAGAAATATTTGAACAAGCCCCACGACCGCTCATCGCTGTGATTCAATATCTGCGTGGCATCATTGATATGCACATTGAGCAGGCTGATATTGATACTGTCTGTCAAAAGATTTCAGAATTACTGGATGAAAGCGTGGTGGTCGATAACGCGGAAAAATTTGCAGTTATGGAGCATCGTGCCGACTACCAGATAGTCCAGCAAGGCAAAGTATGGGACTTAAGCAAACTGGACTTTGACAAACTGAAAGAAGAATTTAAGGACGCTAAGTACAAAAATATTGAAATTGCAGAAATGCGTGCGTTCATTGATGAAAAGCTCAGGCAGATGATGGAACAAAACCATACGCGCGTTGATTTCGCACAAAAGTTGCAGGAAATCATCGATCAATATAATGCGGGTGGCTCTTCCACGGAAAATTATTTTGAGGATTTAATGCGCTTTGCCGAAGGCATGAAAGCGGAAGATGAACGCCATATTCGTGAAGGTTTGACCGAAGAAGAGCTGGAGCTTTACGATACCTTACTCAAGGATAAGCTCACCAAAGAAGATGAGCAAAAAGTTAAGTTAGCCGCCAAGCATTTGCTTACCCGTTTGCTGGAAGAACACCCCAGAGTATTAGTACAAGATTGGTGGAAAGATGGTCAAACTCAGCGGAAAGTTAAAGCTGCCATCGAAGAAGTGTTAGATCAGGATTTGCCTGACAGCTATGACAGAATTACCTTCAAAGAAAAATCAGATAATGTGTTTGAGTTGATTGTTGATTTTGCGGCGAATGGGAAGAAGTGGGCGGCATAAATAACGTTCAACTTCCCATGACTATCTTTTGTTAATAACAAGGAGCAATACATGGCTATCTGGCTCATCCGCGCCGGCTCACATGGCGAATTTGAACAAAAATTCATCCAAGAAAGCCGCGTATACGTGACTTGGGACAGTCTAAATGTCAACCTGGCCAAGTTGGCACAAAGAGGCGATTTGACTGCGGCGATGACCCAACGTTACCCTGATGCTAAGCCCAAGGCTATTCGCAACTGGGTCAGTCAGGTCTGGCCGTTTGCCCACGACATCAAAACGGGTGATTGGGTGGTGTTGCCTCTGAAAAGCCAGCCTGCGGTTTATATTGGAGAAGTAACGGGAGATTATCAGTTCGAAGCCAAGGGTGACAATCCGTTTTACCACTGGCGACCGGTCAAATGGATAGGCGAAGCAATTCCGCGTGCTCATTTCGGTCAGGATTTGCTTTATACGTTTGGCGCGTTCATGACTATCTGCCGCATTAAGCGGAACAATGCCGAGCCACGTTTAGCTGCGATGCGTGCCAATAGCTGGAAGGTCGAAAGTTTGATTGCAATCATTCAGTCAGGCGTAACTATTGCCGACGATGCTGGCGGTTCCGCGGATTTAGAGGAACTTGCCCATGACCAAATCGGCCAGTTAATAGCTAGCCGATTTAAAGGCCACAATTTGACCCGCTTGGTAGAAGCCATTCTCAAAGCCCAAGGCTACACCACCTACCGTAGCCCGGAAGGGGCGGATGGCGGTGCGGATATTTTAGCCGGGTCAGGCCCATTGGGTTTTGGCTCGCCCCGTCTGTGTGTTGAAGTTAAATCCGAGGATAACCCTATCGATCGACCAACTGTCGATAAGCTCTTAGGGGCCGTTGCCAAATTTAAAGCCGACGAGGGATTATTTGTTTCTTGGGGCGGATTCAAAAGCAACGTGCAAAAAGAATTGGCAACCAGTTTTTTTCAAGTGCGGCTATGGACTCAAAAAGAACTTCTGGAGCAGCTATTTACCCATTATGATCAGCTTGATGACGAATTAAAGGCCGAATTACCGTTAAAGCGAATTTGGACGGTGGCAGTGCAGGTTGACGAATAATAATAACGGAAAACTTATCAGGTTAAAGTCCGTTTAGGGTGGATATTTATAAAATTTTTAACCAGCCTTTCTCATTAGCACTACTTTACCTTCACCGCTATCGGCTAACAAGTTGGTTAACGAATTTTCCCAGGTTTTAAGGGCTATTAATTTTTCATCCATGTAATCGTGGTGGTCATAATGTTTTTCTTGTACTCCCGATAGTCCATGACTTTGAAGTTGCGCTCTAATATGCTTCGAAATGCCCAATCTTGCCATGCGAGTCTCGACTGTGCGCCTAATATCGCGCATCTGGTAACGACCTCCACTGATCTCTCTTACACGATGACTTAATGTGTCGGTATCCATAATAGTTTTTCCATCATTGCAAAATAATGATGGCGCGTCGGCGTTTAACTTAATTAACTGTTCGAATAAACTAACAAGAGACGTGGGTAGCGGTAACAAATGAACTCTTGGCTGGGACCTCCGGCCTTTTCCATCTAGTAGTCGAATAACGCCTGAAGATAGGTCAACATCCCCAGCGCAAATGCGAACGATTTGTTGCGGGCGTTGCCCACCGAGATAGAGGCATATTTTTAGTGCTGCATGGGTTATATACGGGAGCCTTTCAATTTCATTAATGAAGAATCTTAGTTCTTCGTCAGTAAGTATACGGTTACGAGCTTTCTCAAATTTCTTAACGACTTTTGTCATTGCTACAGGATTTGAGGTCAAGTCGTATCCTGTGCCGATTGACGCGGCAAGACTTGGATCGCCCACAGCACTGATAGCTTTGTTAAACGCCGCTAATAAGTGAGACCTTAACTGATTGACCGTGCGAGTTAAGCCAGCCTCAGTTGGCATGACCAGAATGCGCATAATATCGTTGTGGGCAATTTCATTAGCGCGTCGATTTAATAACTCAACATGTGCAACTAAAACCCATTTTCTGAGCATATTGCGGACCTTAGGCGCTGACAATTTGCCTTCTAGTTCGAGACCATTGGTATAAGCTTCAAGCAATTGTGCAAAAGTGCCAGCGGTTGCTTTAGTTGTTGCTTTACGCAACGCCTCGTTGACTTTGTTTTCTTCAACAGCGATATGCTCACGTATAGCTTTTACTCCAGCAGCATGCAGAGCCGATAATTCGCTGGCTTTCGCCCTAGCTTGCTTCAAAGACAAACCTGCTTTTCCCGCTTCATCATACCTTCCAATGGAATGATTCACGAGTTTACCCAAATCGTGATATCGATAATAAATACCGATCCCGTTTGCTAAACAACGGAAAGCAATAGAACCATGACCATGTTGAAGTGATTCTGTAATCCATTTACCCTTTTGTTTAGTTAAGCTGCTTAAATCGCGAGTTGTTATAGACATGTCTGCAAGTATATCCCTTAAAGAAATTTCAGTTGCCGGTAGCAGAATTGTAGCAGTTTGCTGGCGGCTTTAACAAAATTTTAACAGACTTCTTTGGATAACTAAAATCGCAAATATATGAAAATATTGTGATATGTATACGGTAATGGAGTGCTTTAGACAAATAAAGGGGTGATTTGTAATCAGCCGGTCGCGGGTTCGAGTCCCATCACCAGCTCCATAAAATCAAGGGTTTAGCTAGAAATGGCTAAGCCCTTTTTTATTGGTGCTACGCTGGTGCTACGGCCTCGCAAAAAATATTGTATTTTTTACTGAAAACCCGCCTTTATAAACTTCCGTTAATTTGCGTTAATTTCCATTAAAATATTTTTGTGGTAGGATTTATCTCCCGCGATTTTCGACGTGTAGCTTTGAGTCTTTATGCCCTTGGGTATTCGGGAACTTCGGCAGCGTATTTGAACGATGTCGCGCGGTAAACACTTAAACCTGGCGGAGTGCTATTCAGTACATATCAAAGAGCCGAAAGGCCATCCGCGTACAGGCAAGTGTGCAGTAATCCAATCATCCCGCCGCCCCTGTTTTGGTCAGGATAGCGTCACCGGGGTTAAACCATCCTTTGCGGGTGCTAGTCAGAAGTCAGCCGGGGCGTGGCCGCCCCCGGAGATGCCTCTACTGGGTCTGCCTGTTATCAGGCAGCGACGATGCAAGGATGTTGAGGCTACATCGACTCGTCTGGTTCGTACCCAGAAGATGGAGTGGTGTGTCGTAAGCCAATCCCAGCGTAGGCAAGTATGGACCGGCCACAGCTCCTTAAGTTTGTGGCACTTGTTTAGCTGGGGGTTAGGTGTTTTAACCTGATGTGCTTGCAAAGACCCAGTAAATAACCCGGATACTGGTATCACATTGGATGTTTAATGAGTCACGAGCGGGAAGGCTTCCGCCGGGTGCCGAATCTTCGGCATGACTGATTGGGGAATTGCCGCCCCCAGACGCATTAACTCCTATCCTCGGAAGGTTTAAATAGGGTGTTTTTTAGACTCAGTAATTCAGGGTGACCACCTGATCAGACACTTTGTTGTGTCCGCGCCTTATGTGGGACTGGTCAGAAAGAAACCGGGTATATCCGACTGGCTGGCTGGGTGATTTAAACCCGTGTGAGATGGATGCGCCGATTGGCAAGTCCAATACCTATCGGGCTTTATCTTATCGGTAGCGTTGGGGCTTCCTGAACTGGCTTTATTTTCAGGTAATGCAGCGTATCCGTACTGGTCGCCAGGGCTGGTAAAAAGGGGTTCGCTCCCTTTTATAAGTGTTTTGCCAGGTATAGGCCGATGTATGCTGTCTGAGCATTCAGATATGGACTCGGAGATACTGCCTGGTGTTTTAACCTTGGTGACAATAAAAGCGGGAGTCGATCTCTGGAAAGCTTGCTTTCTAACTCGCCCCAAGATGCTTGCGTCAGCAAGGGCTTTACCCCGAAAGGAGTGGACTGCGGTTGGCTCAGGCAAACTTTAAATCCATACACATTGGGGGCTTTGCCAATCAACCTCCGTTCAGCGCGGCATTCATGCCGGTCTATGCTTCGGTTTTGAAGGGTTGGTTTTTTAAACTTGGCATCTGGGTTCAGGACGTTTGATTACCCCTAATCGACTCGTCTGAGGATTTATCCAGCAAAACCGCCAAGCAAAAAATCCCGGTAGGTCTTGGGGTTAAATGGCCTGCCGGGTACTTTACAAATCCAGCCAGAGGGATACTTTGTAAAATGGCTGGGATCATCTGTTTTTAGACGGCTAATTGTTACGCAGCCTCAGCATGAGGTATCAAGCTAACCTATTACTCAAACTTTCTAATTCAACAGACATAAACATTACTCCCTTAATTACAAAAAGACTATTTTGTAGTTAGAAAGTCAAAAAAACTGCGGTGTTGATTGACAGCACCCAATAGCCGTGATTGAATTAGTGTTACACTAATTAGTAATTCCAAAAATGGCCATTCCATCGTGAACCCAACCAAACAAAAACCGGGCAGGCCACACGGCAGAAATGCTTATGGGGAATCAACGGTAACAGTACGCCTACCCAAGAGCAAAGCAGCATTGGTCACCGATTGTCTAAAACAAGGTGTCTTTTTAAGGGATAACATAGATGCTTTGGACAAAAACTTAATATCACCGGTTGCTGCCCAGGATGGTGGCGTATTGCTACCGCTTTATTTAACCAAAGTTGCCGCCGGTTTTCCCAGCCCTGCCGAAGACCATGTAAAAAAACGCCTTAATATTCACGAATACTTGGTTAGCCAGGAAGCCGCAACGTTTATGGTTACAATTGTGGGTGATTCCATGCGTGATGCTGGTTTGTTGTCGGGCGATATTGCTATCGTAGATCGCTCTAAAACACCGGTCATTGGGAATATCATCATGGCTGTGCTTTATGGGGAATTTACCATAAAATCCTTAGGAGCAACCGAACAGGGCAACGCACTTTTGATCCCTGCCAATGCCAACTTTAAACCCATTGAAATCAAAGAAGACATGGACTTTGAAATCTGGGGGGTAGTCACCGGCTCAATTCGGAAATACTTATAAAATGCAACCCTTTGCTTTGCTCGACTGTAACAATTTCTATGCGAGTTGTGAGACAGTGTTTAACCCAAAGCTGAAAGGCAAAGCCTTGGTTATCCTATCCAATAACGACGGATGTGCCGTAAGCCGCTCGAATGAGGCTAAGGCAATGGGGATCAAAATGGGGGCACCGTGGTTTCAAATACAACAACAGTTTAGAAAGGGCGAGGTGTTGGCACTTAGTTCCAACTATGCCCTGTATGCCGACATGAGCGACCGGGTTATGAGCTTAACCGGTAAATACACACCGGATTATGAAGTTTACAGCATCGACGAAGTGTTTTTAGCCCTGGATGGATTCCCACCCGCTGGCTTGACCGACTACTGCCGGGAACTAAAAAATGCTGTCCTTAAACAGACCGGCCTGCCTGTATGCGTCGGCATTGCTAAGACCAAGACTCTGGCCAAACTAGCGAACCATTTTGCCAAGAAACAGCCGATCTATGCGGGTGTCTGTAATTTCAACGCCATCCGCCCCGGTCAACTGGATACAATGTTAAATGCAATATCAGTCAGTGAGGTGTGGGGTGTGGGTGCTCGGTTAACGGCACAACTTAATCAAATTGGCATTTCAACCGTACTGGAATTAAAGCGAGCGCACACCCGGACAATGCGCGATCGATTCAGTGTCGTCATGGCAAAAACCATTGCCGAATTGAACGGGGAAGCCTGTATTCAATTAGAAGATACTCCACCGCCTAAACAGAACATCGCCAGCACCAGGAGTTTTGGCATTCCGGTGAGCGACCTCAATAGTCTAAGCGAATCGGTCACCCTTTACACCTCACGGGCAGCAGAGAAAGCCAGAGGGCAAGCATCCTACGCCAACAGCATCAGTGTATTTATCCAAACCAGCCCATTTACCATACAACCTTACTACAGCAACAGCCAAACTGCCGCTTTGCCTTCACCCAGCAACGATACCCGCATATTGGTGAAAACCGCATTGTGGTTGTTAAAAAGGATTTATCGTCCAGGCTTCATTTACCAAAAAGCCGGTGTTATCCTGAATGGTTTGGTGCCAAGCGAAGGGGTACAGCGCGACCTTTTTTTTGATGAGACGGATGTCAACCTTACTAAACGTGACAAGGTTACCCAGGTCTTAGATGAAATCAATCACCGCTTCGGGCGGCAGACCTTGAGGCTTGCCAGCCAAGGCTTTAAGGCACCTTGGAAGATGAAACAAAACCTTAAGTCTCCGGGTTATACCACAGACTGGGAAGGCTTGATCAAAGCCAGTTGAGCCATGTGCAGTAACTTCCAAGCAATCACCAAAAAGCAAGCGGCATGGCTGCAACAGCATTTCCAGCTGGAATTGCCTTTCGAAGAATGGCGCGAGGAGGTTTATCCATCGTATGTTGCTCCCTTTATTTGGTTGGAGTATGGCCAAGTTCGCTGCGACCTAGCCGAATTTGGCTTGGTACCGGCATGGGCCGCCACCAAACCCAAATTTGGCATGAAGACCTACAATGCCAGATCAGAAACTGTGGCCGAGAAACCCAGCTACCGCAATGCCTGGCAACGAAAGCAATTCGGCTTAGCGCTCATGCAGGGCTTCTATGAGCCAAATTATGAAAGCGGCAAAGCGGTGAGATGGCGGATTAAACGGTCTGACGGAAACCCGTTGGCGGTGGCATCCATTTGGGAACGCTTTATAGATCATGCAACCGGTGAAATCCACTTTTCCTTTTCAATGCTGACTATCAATGCCACGGGACATCCTCTCATGAAACAGTTCCATGCTCCAGAGGACGAGAAACGGTCAATTGTGGTGTTGCAGGACGGAGACTACCAAACCTGGCTGGATGCCAACCATGAACAGGCGCGGGGGTTGCTTAATTTGGCACCAGGCCACTTCCTGGAAAGCGAACCGGCACCGAGGAAATAAATGACCCATTCTGGCTACAGCACTGGTGCAATCCTGGCAGCAGCGTATTTTGAAAGCGCGGTAAGAAACGAAAGCAGTCCTTCAGAAACAGGGGTAATTTAAAAAATTGAAAGGGGATAACCGACCCATAAAAGACTGTCGTCGAAATTTATAAACATTTCATAAGCGGACATTCTATCGGGCAAATAAAAAAGGCCGCCGAGTGGCGGCCAGCTACACAACACTCTAGTTAATCCCGAAAATATTAATCCTTAATAATCGAAATTGTTTATTCAAATGCAAGTATAGCCTTACTTAGCTATTTATTGATCTATTTAAGGGATAGGCTTTTCCAGCGCTTTTTATTTCCACCCTCCACCTAACGCCTTATAAATATTTACCATAGATGCCCGTTGGTTTTTGATTACGTTTATCAATTCAATATTAGTCTGTAAGGCGCTCTGCTGGGCAATCAAGACTTCCAGATAGCTCGCCCTAGCGGATTTATAAAGTTCATTGGCAGTTTCTACAGAGAGTTTTAACACTTCACTTTGTTCTTTTTTTAAAGTGTTAGTGCTTTCTAAATTCTTAATATTCGAGAGCTCATTCGCGACTTCGACATAAGCATTTAATATCGTTTTCTGATAGTTATACATCGCCGTCAGTTGGTTAGCTTTTGCCGAATTAAATTGAGCTTCTAAAGCGTTCATATTGATAATAGGTGCAACAATATTACCCATGAACGAATAGGCGATGGAAGCGGGTGAATTGAATAGAAATTCCGGATTAAACGCCTGGAACCCAACATTTGCAGTAATCGTAAAATTTGGAAAAAACGCCGCCCTTGCAGCCTTGAGATCAAATTGACTGGCTTGTATTTGATATTCCGCTTCACGAATATCGGGGCGGTTTTCCAGTAATTGCGAGGGAAATCCGGTAGCGATCTGTGAAGAAATCGCTTTATAAAGCTCCGATTTATTTCGCTCGATAGCCTGTGGGAAACGTCCGAGCAGAAAATTAATTTTATTCTCCGTTTCCGTGACTTGTTGAAGCGCCTTCTTTTCCAGCACTTTTGTGTTAAGCAGTTGCGCCTTGAACTGTTGCACCGCCAATTCGTTCGCCCGTCCAGATTCCTTTTGGAGCTTAATCACCTCCAAGGCTTCTTGTTGTTTCTGGATGGTTTGCCGAATGATGTCGAGTTCGTTATCGAACGCCAGCAATTCGTTATAACTGATGGCTATGTCAGAAACCAGATTGGATATCACAAAATTTGTGCCTTCAGCGCTAGACAGATATTGTGCGACAGCCGATTGGCGTTGGCTTTGTAACCTGCCCCAGACATCGATCTCCCAGGACGACTGCAGGCCTATGTAGAAATCTGGCAAGTCAATCGGTACGATCTGGCCTGGGGTGATTTCGGTGGTGATATTCCCCGCGCCGTCCATCGTATAAAGCCCGAACTTGCGAATACTGGAACCAACATTTAGGCCGACCTGAGGGAGCATTTTGGCATTGGCCAACTTGACGCTGGAACGTGCGATTTGGATGCGTTGTAAGGCCGTTTGTAAGTCAATATTGTTTCTGACGCCCGTATCGATCAGGTTAACTAAGTGAGGGTCGGTAAAATAGTGCCGCCAGTTAATATTGGCGATAGTCGTTGAATTTTTGGGTTGCGGCGCTGGAAAAGCGGCAGGTACCGGTTTTTGCGGGATCGATAGTTGGGTGTTGAGATCCATGCACCCGAAGATATTCAAGGTAATAACTAAAATGGTTAGATAGTGAGCTTTGTATTTCATTTTTATTAAATCAATTTGCCGCCATATCGACATCTTCATCGCCTCCAGCGTTTCGGTACTTATCCGCCAGGGCAGCGAAGATGACATAGAGGCCGGGAATCACAATCACGCCGAAGATCGTCCCGATAATCATCCCGCCAGCAGCGGCGGAGCCGATGGTATTGTTGCCGATCTTGCCAGCACCGCTGGCGAACATGAGCGGAATCAGTCCGGCAATGAAGGCGAACGAGGTCATCAGGATTGGCCGTAACCGCAAGACAGCCGCTTCGGTAGCGGCTTCAATGACCGTGCTGCCTTGACGATGCTTTAATTCGGCAAATTCGATGATGAGGATGGCATTTTTGCCCAGAATACCGATTAACATAATCATGGCAATTTGGGCGTAAATATTATTTTCCAGCCCCATCACCTTCAAGAAAAACAATGCACCAAAAATACCGATCGGCAATGAAAAAATGACCGGCATGGGCAATAGGAAACTTTCATATTGTGCGGCCAATAATAGGTAAACAAAGAGCAGGCAGACCATAAAAATATATATTGCTTCATTACCCGCTTGCGCTTGGTCTCGGGAAGCACCCGCCCAATCATAACCAAAGCCTTTAGGCAGCTTTTGCGCGGCGGCCTCTTTAATAGCGGCGATCGCTTGTCCGCTACTGTATCCTGCCGCTGGCTGGCCGTTGACCATGGCAGACGGGTACATGTTATAGCGGGTCAACTGTTCCGGCCCATACACTTTTTCAACAGAGAGAAACGACGAAAATGGCACCATTTTGTCGGCGTCATTTTTAATGTACAGGTTTAGTAAATCGTCCGGCTGCGCACGAAATTCCGGCAACGCCTGCACCATAACCCGGTACATTTGTCCAAAACGGATAAAATTGGTGGCATATTCGCTACCAATCAAGGTTTGCAGCGTACTCATTGCGTTGTCAGCGGTCACGCCTTTATGCGCGGCTTTATCGGTATCGATGTGCAGCAAAAATTGAGGAAAACTGGCATTAAAGGTGGTAAACACACTTTCGATTTCAGGGCGTTCGTTTAATGTCCTAACAAAAGTATCGGCTACCCTTTGCATTTGCTCTAGGTTCCCAGAACCGGTTTTATCCAGCAAGCGCATCTCAAAACCGCTTGAATTACCAAAACCCGGAACGGGCGGGGGCGTGAAGAATTCAATCGTCCCGTCTTTAATATGGCTGGTCTTTTCTTCCAGGGCGCTAATCACATCCTTATCGGTGACTGCTCGCTCTCGCCAGTTTTTTAAGCTGATAAGGTTCATGCCGTAAACCGAACCCGTACCATCAGACAATACACTGAAACCGGCGAGACTGGACACCGAATTGACGCTATCTATCTTGTTCGCGATTTGTTGCACTTCATCGACGACTTTTTCTGTGCGTTCCAATGTTGCGCCGGACGGTGTTGTGATGTTGGCGTAAATAGTCCCTTGGTCTTCTTCCGGAATGAATCCGGAAGGGACAATCATTCCCAGAGCTGCCACACCTAACGAAAAACCCAGGAATATCGTTAAGGTTATAAGTTTCTTGTGCGCAATTTTGTTGATAAGCTGCTTATACTTACCCGATAAATTGTCGTACCCGCGATTAAAGCCAGTGAAAAACGTGTGCAACGGTGTTTTATGATGTTGCCTGGTATGTGATGGGCGTTTTAAGAATAAGGCGCATAGCGCTGGGGTCAACGTCAATGCGGTAAAGCCGGATAACACAATAGAAACTGCCATCGTCAGCGAGAACTGCCGATAAAAAATCCCGGTCGGACCTGAGACGAAAGCAACGGGAATAAATACGGCGGACATCACTAACGTAATCGCAATAATTGCCCCGCTGATTTCCTGCATGGCTTCTTCAGTGGCTTTTCTTGGGCTTAGTCCTGCATGTTCCATTTTGTAATGGACGGCTTCGATAACAACAATGGCGTTATCGACGACAATTCCGATAGCCAACACCAAAGCGAATAAGGTAATCAAATTTAGCGAAAATCCCATTAACTGCATAAAAGTGAAGGCACCAATCAACGACACCGGCACCGCCAGGATGGGGATTAAGGTGGAGCGGAAATCCTGTAAAAACACGAATACGACCAGGGTTACCAGCAAAAATGCTTCTATTAAGGTTTTTAAAACTTCATGGATCGAAGCATCCAAAAACTGGGAAACATCGTAGCTTACGGTGTAATCCATACCCGGTGGGAAGGAATCGGCCTTTATCTCCGCCATCCTCGCCTTTATGTTTTCTATGACTTTTTTGGCGTTGGTGCCGGGACGCTGTTTCAACACAATCGCGGCGGAGGGTTGGCCATTTTCCTTGGACAGTACGTCGTAATCCTGGGAATCGAACTCAACATCGGCAACATCTTTCAGGCGCAGCATTTCCCCGCCTTCTTTACTGCTCAAGACCAGGTTTTCGTAAGCTTCTACCGTATTGTGCTTACCCGTATAGCGTAAGATGTACTGCAATGATTGCGAATCTTTGCCGGAACTTTCGCCGATTTTACCGGGCGCTGCTTCCACATTTTGCGCCCTTAGTTTCGCGATAACCTCGGATGCCGAGATGTTGTACATCACTAACTTGTCGGGCTTCAACCAAACCCGCATGGCGTATTCCCTGGACCCCATGATGTCGGCAAGTCCTACGCCTTCTATGCGTTTCAACTCGCGCAGCACATTAATATCAGCAAAGTTGTAGAGGAATTTTTCATCAAGGTTAGGATTGGAGCTTAAGATGTTGACATACATCAACATGCTATTCTGGACTTTCTCGACGATCACCCCTTGTTTTATGGCTTCTTCCGGCAGCTCGTCCAAAACGGATGTGACCCGGTTTTGCACATTCACCGATGCGATTTCAGGGTCGGTTCCGGCGTTAAAAATAATCTGGATGACACTGGTGCCGTCATTGCCTGAAACCGACGACATATAGGCCATGCCGGGGACGCCGTTGATTGCCCGTTCCAGGGGAGTGACGACCGCCTTGACGCAAGCTTCCGCATTAGCGCCGATAAATTTGGTGGTGACATTCACTTCCGGTGGGGCGATATCGGGGAATTGCGTTACCGGAAGTTGGGTTAACGATATTAAACCTAATATTGTGATTAAAATAGAGATGACAATCGACAAGACCGGCCGGTGGATGAATTTGGCGAACATATTCGTATCCCCGTTGGCTCAGTTTTTATGGCTGGATGCCATCGCTTGCGAAATATCGACCGGGTTAGCCTTTATTTTTACACCATCCTTCACTTTTTCAACGCCTGCCAGCAGAAATTTTTCATTCCGTTCCAAGCCAGAATCAATGGCGAAATAATCAGGGAAGCGCATTTTTGGGATAATGTTGCGTTGGGATAGCGTACCGTCTTCTTTCACCACAAAGACGTAAAGCTTGTCCTGGATTTCCAGCGTGGATTTTTGCGGTACCAGCAAGGCATTATTCAATATCTTGTTAACGATAATTTTGCCATGCGAGCCATGTTTCAACAGCCCGTCAGGATTCGGGAAGCGGGCACGGAAAGCAATGTTGCCGGTCAAGCGGTCGAACTCGCTTTCCACCGTTTCGAGTTTGCCTTCGTACCCATAAAGGCTATTATTGGCAAGTTTTAAGCTGACCGTTTTGGTTGCGCTGCCACCGGCTGAAATATAATTGAGATAGTCCGTTTCGGACAAATTAAAATAGGCGAAAACCTCACTGCTCTCGGAAATAGAAGTCAGCATGGCGCCTTCATCAATTAGGCTGCCAACCTTATTGTGAATCCGATTAATGATGCCATGATAAGGCGCTTTAATCTGGGTGTACGCCAACTCTAATACAGCCTTATCTTTATTGGCTACCGCTTCTTCCACATCCGCTTTCAACGCATCTGTTTTGGCCAAGGCAACCGCCAACTCAGACTTGGATACAATGTCCTTAGCCACCAGACGTTTAACATTGGCTAAATCGACTTCGACAGCTTTTAAATCGGCGACGGCGTTTTTATAAACGGCGTTAGCTTTTTGCACTTCTTTTTGATATTCCTCTGAATTCAGGGCAAACAACAATTGACCTTCCTTTACGTTTTTGCCTTCATCCACATAAATTTTTTCGATATAGCCTTTTACCCTGCTTCTTACCTCGACATATTTCACCGAGTGAATTTCGGCGACGTATTCGTTGCTGTAGGGCATATCTAATACTAAAGGATTCACTACTTCATACGTATCGACGGTATTTTCCGGAGTTTTTGCGGCATCGCAAGAGACTAGAAGTAAAAACAAGGCAAGCGAAGAAATTGTCCTGTTTTTTATTTTATTGTTGGGTGAATGAAACTGCCACATAATTCCTATTATCAAGAATGCTTTTTATATAGATAGGTGATAAAAGCTTTAATCAAAATAAGCAACTATTGTACCGGATTAATAACTCAGGCTTTCTAAGAACCTTGCCAACCAATTTGATCACTCTGTGCCCATTTTGATGCATATACGAATTTTATGAACCAAAATGGGGTTGCACCAAATAAACGTTATCATTCGCTATTATGTAGTCCGACACTCTGTTAGATTCATCTCAACACTAATCAACAACTCATTGCATGGAAAATTTATATTTCAACCTAGGCATCATATTCATACTAATCCTGATTAATGGGGTTTTTTCTATGTCCGAGATGTCAGTAGTTTCCTCAACCAAAGCCAGACTGCAAAAACTAGTTTCCGAACGGCGATTGGGTGCTAATACGGCACTTAAGCTTCATGAAGAACCTTCCCATTTCTTATCTACTGTGCAGGTCGGGATTACTGCAGTCGGTATATTAAGTGGGGCGATCGGGGAGGATGCCCTACAAATGCCTATTCAACAGGTGCTCGTGCATATCCCTGAATTAGCGCCTTACGCAGAAACCCTCGCCTTGATAGCCACAGTAACTATCATCACCTATTTTTCCGTTGTGCTCGGTGAATTGGTGCCTAAACGATTAGCTTTGCAAAATCCGGAAGGCATTGCCTGTAGCATCGCCAAGCCCATGCGGGGCTTGGCTCTAATTTTTAGCCCCATTGTTTGGTTGCTATCAGTATCAAGCCGATTATTGCTGAAACTCTTAAGACTTGACCGTAGTAAAGAATCGACGGTTACCAATGAAGAAATTCGTATCATGATGGAAATGGGTTCGGAGGCTGGGGTATTCCACGCCGATGAAAGCCAAATGGTTAACAATGTCATGAAATTAGATGATGTGCGGGTTAGGGCGATTATGGTGCCACGCCAAGATATTTTCATGATTGATACCCTAGACCCACTCGATCAACAACGCAAAATAATTGAAGACAGCCCGTATTCCCAAATCATCGTCTGTAAAGGCGGTTTTGATCATGTTCTCGGCATACTCAATTGCCGTGATCTCCTTAAAACCGTACTGGTTAAATTCGAGTTTAATATCGAAGCCGTTTTAAAACCACCGGTTTATGTCCAGGAAACCATGACCTTAACCCGTTTATTGAAGCATTTCAGAGAAACACGCTCTGATTTAGCCATCATTGTCGATGAGTATGGCGATATTGAAGGGCTAGTGGCGGTCACGGATCTGCTCACGGCAATTGTTGGGGAATTGCCTGCAATTTCTGCCGATTCGGCTTATGAAATTGTGCAGCGCAGCGACGGTTCTTGGTTGATAGACGGTGATATGTCTATCGCACAATTTAAATTGGAAGTAGGAATCAAAACAGAGTTTCTAGGTGAATACAATAACGATTTTCATACCCTGGCTGGCATGAGTCTTGTATCAATTACAAAGATTGCCTCATGCTGGGGAAAGCTGTTTAGTTGATGATTGGAAATTTGAAGTCATTGATATGGACGGTGCGCGAATTGATAAGGTGTTGGCCATCCCGCTAAAAAGCGAAATATGAAATTTAGATACTAAGAAAGTTACTACCTACATTTTTTTAATGTCAGCTTATACCTAAAATTGTGAGGGGCTTTTGAAGAACTCGAACGTCAGGAAGTGGCCGCTTTCTGAAATTCAAAATTTCTAGGGATTTGCTTTGTGAATGTCCGAGAAGACACCAAAGCGCCCCACTCATTTTACGAACCGACTTACTGCTATTTTTGATCACAACACTCCCCCCCATTCCCTCAATATAGGTATTGATAAAATCCTGAATCTTATCGGCAATGCGTTCCAGAATGGATTTGCGTTCCAGTATTTTGGGCTGAAAACTCAATGCTTTTACTATCTCCTGATCCCTGGGCAGGCGGTTGGCGAATTGATAGGTTTGCAGTAGCTTGTCAAACTGCTCTGGGATGATGTTTTCATCGGTGCAAAGTTGTTCAAAGGCTTGTTGTTTATGCTCTGACCAATAATTCTCAAATGACCGGATAACATTATCGTTCGGTTTCAATTTGGGCAGGTTTTCTTCGATAAACTCCTCGATCAACTGGCGTTTGCTGCGGAGTTGTACTTCGCTGCCACCAGATCAATAATTTCCTTCTGGCGTTTCTTGGCTTCTTCGAGAGTTGAGCTTATTCAGGCTTACGAGCAGATTCAGGATATACGCCACATTGATTTCAATCCCGGTGTAGCAGAGCCAATTTCAAAATCCACATCATTCAGGATGGATTCTTTCCTCGGTGCCGTGGTCGTTCTTAACCTTGTCATGGATGTCCAAATATTTACTTTTGTAATCTTCAAACTTTTGTTCGTCCAGGGTTAGGTCGTCTTCGTCAAAGTCGGCAAAGGTGGTCAGCATATTTTTTGACCCCGAATCAATTCCCGAAAAGCTTTCACAAATGCCAACTCCTCCTTTTCGCTGGGTAAGTTATCGACACTGCCCACCGTTGGGACAACTTGTAACAATACGTCAGTCGCTTCATTAAACTGCTTTACGTAATCCTCATAGGGCTCAAGCAATACCGTTTCCCTGGCATCCTTGTTGGAGAATAAAGCAATGGCTTCATCGGTTGCCGCTTTAAGATTCCTAAAGCAGACGATATTGCCTTGGGATTTTTTGTCATTCAGGGTGCGATTGGTTCGTGAAAAGGCTTGCACCAGGCCGTGGAATTTAAGGTTTTTATCCACGTACAGGGTATTAAGCCTTGGGCTATCAAATCCGGTCAGGAACATATTAACGACCAGCAATATATCCACCTGTCCGGCGCGCACACGTCGGGCGATGTCCTTGTAATAGTTGTAGAAGGTTTGGCTGTCACGGGTCGAGAAGTTAGTGCCAAACATCTTGTTATAGTCATCAATGAACTCATCCAACTTGTCGCGGCTGAAGGGATTGATCTTGCCGCTATCGGGCATCGGGTTTTCTTCGGGGATCAGTCCATTCGTCAAGCCATTGGCATTTGGGTCTTCTTCATTGGCGGCATAGCTGAAAATAGTGGCGATTTTAAGCGGGTTGGCTTTTCCTTCCTGTTTTTGCTTAAACAGGCCGTAATACTTGATCAGGTTCTCTACGCTGCTGACGCAAAACATGCCGGTAAAATCCGGTGCTTTGGTTTTCTGGGCATGGTGTAGCAGGATGTAATCGGTGATCTTTTCCAGCCGTTTCGGGCTATCCAGCAATTCCCTGGTATCAATGCCTTCCACTTTAATATCCACATCGGTGGCAATATCCAGTTCGTTCTGGCTGTCCTGGCGTTTGTATTTGCCGACATATTCGACGGCAAAACGCAGTACGTTTTCATCCTTGATGGCATCGACAATCACGTATTTATGCAAGCACTCGCCGAATAAATCCTTGGTGGTTCGTTGCTGTCCGGTGCTGCCTGCGGCGTTATCGGCAAAGATCGGTGTGCCAGTAAAGCCGAATAGTTGGGCGTTTTTAAAGAACTGCTTGATGTTTTGGTGGGTGTCGCCAAACTGGCTGCGGTGGCATTCATCAAAGATGAAGACAAACTTTTTGTCTTGCAAGTGGGTCACCTTGCTCAAATAATGCTCTTTCATGATGGCATTATTCAGCTTTTGGATGGTGGTCAGGATCAGCTTGGTGCTGTCGTCATTGAGTTGCTCCACCAGCTTATGGGTATTAGTGGTTTCATCGACGCTGCCTTTGCTAAAGCCGTTAAATTCCCGTGCGGTTTGGTAGTCCAGGTCTTTGCGGTCCACCACAAATAGTACCTTATGCACTTTCGGCATTTTCTGTATGATTTGGCTCGCCTTGAACGATGTCAGGGTTTTGCCGGAACCGGTGGTATGCCAGATATAAGCATTTTCTGTGCTATTTTTTACCCGGTCAACTAAGGCTTCGGTGGCGTAGAACTGATATGGCCGCAATACCTTGATCACCTGCTCTTCGGTCATCACCATGTAATGGGTGATCATCTTGGCGATATGGCAAGCCTTTAGGAACTCGGCGCTAAATTCATGCAAGTCAGACAGCCGGTTATTGTTTTTGTCCGTCCAGTAGAAGGTTTGTTTGAAGGATTGGCTTTTATTGTTGGCGAAATACTTGGTATTGACGCCATTGCTGATGATAAAAAGCTGCACGTACTGGAACAGCCCGAAACCGGCATCGTAGGAATCATAGTGATAGCGATTGACCTGGTGGAACGCCACTTTAAGCTCAGCGCCCCGGCGTTTGAGTTCTACCTGCACCAACGGCAAGCCGTTAATCAATAACGTCACGTCATAGCGATTTTTACGCTTACCTTGCATGGTAACCTGGTTGGTCACCTGAAACTCATTCAAACACCAGTCATCGCAATTCAGGAAACTGATATAAGCCGTCTCGTTATTGTCGCGTTTTAAGGCAAACTTATCGCGCAGGATTTTAGCCCGCTCAAACACGCTGCCAGTATTGAGGTGGTTGAGGATGCGTTCAAACTCAGTTTTGGAAAGCGAAATGCCAGCATTATGGATTTCCAACTGCCGCTTGAAGTTCGCCAGCATCGCCGCTTCATCGTCAATCCGTATAAAGGCATATTCCACGCCCTTGAGTTGGTCGATCAGGGCGGCTTCTAGGGCATATTCAGATTGCGGCGACATGATGATCCCGATTAGACAAACATTTGCTGTAACAAGCCCTGTTTGTATTGCTTTACAGAGGCAAGTTGGGTTTGGGCGTTGTTGATTTTGTTGTCGATGGCGGTGAGAAAATTGGCGATTTTGGTTTGTTCATCAAATGACGGCACTGTCACACTTAACTGCTTTAATTGCCCTCCAGTAATAAGTGGCTGGCCTGAACCAAATACAAGCTTGTTAAGATTTGCCTGAGTCAGAAGATTAAAAAAAAATGAATAGTTATTAGATATTTTCATAGTCAGTATAAGCGTATTATCAGAAACACAGTACTCACCATCAACTTCATAGATGTAGCCAGCATTTGCCCCGACACGAGCAATTAAAATAGCTTTACCTTGATATTCAGGCTTATCGGTAAATCCAATAGCACCCGTCGATCCGTAAAGAACAAAATCACCATTTGCACTTCTTGCTTTTGATTTACCAGACTGTACAGTTTCGGAATAATTGACCAATAAATCATCTTCCCACTCCGGATAATCCCGCCCGTCATCATCCTTAAACCGCAGTTCTTGGCTAAAAATCTCCTGCATCACGCCTTTTTTGTATTGCGCTAACAAATCACATTTTTGGGTGAGTTGAGTGATTTTTTCATCCACCGCCGTAAGGAAGTTTGCGATTTTGGTTTGTTCGGGAAGGTTAGGAAAAGCTACTGATACAGATTTAATTAAAGAGGCACTTAAGTTTTTCTGACCACCATCATTACTTAAACTTCTTAAACTCTCATACTGATTTTGAAGGTACTGGAAAAAAAAGTCTGGGTTGTGAGCTTCCTTAAGAATTATTGCAGCACAAGCCTGATTAGTAGAAGCAGCTATGCCTAATTTTGCAATCTGACCTCTCGTTTTCCCCTGTCCATACATGGCAATGAGTAAAGTATCTTTAGGAAATATTTTTGCTGAGGAACTTTGGAGACCTTGCTCGGTAATTTTCTGTTCTGTATCTCGAATGATATTAAATTTAACCTCCGAAGTTGTTACCCAAGGTATATCGCCATTCCAAAATTCTTTGTTTGTTCGACTGGGTGTCCCGCCAGATGAAACCGTTGCAATTTGATCAATTGGATTTAAATTCCAGTCTTCGTTAAACTCTTTAAACCGCAAACGTGGCACACTCATTCGCCTTCTTCCCACTGCTGTCCCACAGTTTATTGATAAAGTCGGCCTAAGAACCGCGTGTTGAATTACAATATGTTAACCACAACTTATTGAAACACATAGGAACTTAGGCCATGTCCCATTGTAATACAGTCTTGTCGCAATTACTAAAAATGGTAGGCAGACATGAATTTGACAAAGTCGCGTCAGCCCACCACGAAGGCCAGCGACTGCGTAAAACCAACCGCTGGTCACAGTTTGTCGCCCTGGTTTTTGGGCAATTAAGTGGGCGGCAAAGCCTGCGCGACATTGAATCAAACCTTAACGCCCAGCGGCAATACAGCTACCACCTGGGCGGCGCACCGATCACCCGTTCGAGTCTGGCACGGCTCAACAACCGACAGCCCGCAAGCTGTTACGAAACCCTGTTTTACAAGCTCTATGACCGCTGCGCCAATCATGCGCCCAAACACGGCTTCCGGTTCAAGAACCCGCTTTATGCATTGGATGCTTCGCTCATCGACTTGTCGCTCAAGCTGTTCCCTTGGTCGCACTATGCCTTGGGAAAAGGCGCGATGAAGCTGACCGTCGGGCTGGATTTACGGGGCAATATCCCCGCTTTCGCCACGCTGACCGAAAGCAAAAAAGCTGACAGTGAATGCGCCAAGCTGCTCACATTGCCCAAAGGCAGCATCGTAGTCTGCGACCGGGGCTACAATGATTATGGTTGGTATAAGTCACTGACTGCAAATGGCATTTTTTACGTCACCCGGCAACGCAGCAATGCCACTTATGACGTTGTTGAACGCCGTTCCGCCCTAGGCAACCCCGCCGTTGTCAGCGATTCGGTGATCCGCTACAACTCCATGCGTTCCCAAAAAAAGCAACTGCCCGACGTCCGGCAAGTGGTCTATTTTGATGCTGAGACCAAAAAGGAATATACGTTCATCACCAACCACTTCAAGCTGTCGGCGCAGACCATCGCGGACATCTACAAGCAACGTTGGCAGGTCGAGTTGTTCTTTAAGTGGATCAAGCAGAACCTCAAGATCAAGTCCTTCCTCGGCACTAGCCAGAACGCGGTGATGACCCAAATTTGGGTTGCCATGTGTGTCTACTTGCTGCTGGCCTACCTCAAGTTCTGCAACAAAATCGACGCCTCATTGCAGCAAATCATCCGCTTATTAGCACTTAACCTGTTCGCCAAACGCGACCTCATCGAACTCATCAAAGCCGAACCACCGCCTGATGATTGCTCATTTATGCAAGCGGATTTATGGTGCGCCTAAACTGTGGGACAGCAGTGCCTTCTTCCTCATTGAGCAACCTACGTTCCCGTTGCAGCTCAAGGCGCAGTTCTTCTTCTGTGGGCAAGTAAGGCAGGTATTTTGAGGCAAAGAGTTGTCGGCTATCGGTAAGTACCGAGTATTTGGCGACGGCTTGGGATTTTTCACTGCATAAGATTAAGCCTATGGTGGGGTTGTCATCGTCGCCTTTGTAATGCTGGTCGTAAATGCGGACATAAGTGTCCATTTGCCCGACATCCTGGTGGTTGAGTTTGCCGAGTTTTATATCGACCAGTAAAAAACACTTGAGCTTGAAGTTGTAAAACACTAAGTCCAGATAAAAATCCTGGTCTTCCACACTTATGCGTTGTTGGCGTGAGACAAAAGCAAATCCGCGGCCTAGTTCCAATAAAAACTGTTGTAAGTTGTCTATTAAGCCTTGCTCTATAGTGCTTTCCAGCACAGCAATAGAAGGAATATCCAAAAAATCCAGGATGTAGGGATCACGCAGGTAATGTTTGATGTCAGTTTGTAGCGCACTGGTTTTTTCTCTCGCCTCATCCACAACCGGCGCTTTATCGCTGCTGGCCAGTAAGCGTTCGTAATAGAGCGTGCTAATTTGACGTTCCAGTGCCCGTACGCTCCAGTTGTTGGCCATGCACTCCCTGGCATACCAATCGCGTGCCGTTGCGTTTTCGATACGGATAATTTTACAGTAATGGCTCCAGCTTAATTCGAGAGACAGTGTCTCTTGAATTGGGTAGGTTAGGTAAAACCGGCGCATATTGCGTAAATTACTGACATCAAAGCCCTTGCCAAATTCAGTTTGCAGGGCTTGAGACAATTGTTCTAATTGTTGTTTGCCATAGGCCGCACGGCTTTGACCTTGCTGCTCGTCCTCGACAATCAAACGCCCCATGTGCCAATAGGTTTGCACCATCGCATGGTTGATGGTTTGCGCCAATGACTGACGTGAACTGGTCAATAATTGACGAATGTTGTCCAGCAGCTGTGTTGAGATAAGGTTACTCATCATCATCCATTAAAAAGGCGGCGCAATGCCGAGTTCTTGGCAAAATGCGGCAATGGTGGCATCGGTTTCGCGGCTGGCTTTAACCAGTTCAATCAACTGCGCGGAAATGCTGGCTAAATCAATTGAATCCTCTGCTTCAAAGGTATCGACATAGCGCGGAATATTCAGGTTGTAATCGTTGGCTTTGATGCTTTCAATGCTGGCCACATGGCTGTATTTATCTTGATTCGTCCGTGCCTTGTAAGCATCGACAATCTTTTGAATATGCTCCGGGCGTAGCACATTTTGCGTTTTGACCTTATCAAAGTGCTGGCTGGCATCAATGAACAGGATGTTATCCGGATGTTTACGGCATTTCTTGAACACCAATACACTGGTGGGGATAGATGTGCCATAGAAAATATTGGCGGGTAGGCCGATGACGGCATCCAGGCAGTTCATTTGTTCGATCAGGTATTGGCGGATATGGCCCAGATCGTGTAAAAACGACATGGTATAATTTAGGTGTCCCAATGAAGCCGGAGCCAAGTTGATGAAACGGTTTATAGAAGGTGAATGTCGCACCCAAACCACCTTGATGCCAGAGAGTCTGGACGACTATGTTTCGGAAACCAATCCGGTACGGGTAGTCGATGTTTTTGTTGATGAACTGGATTTGTACAAGCTGGGTTTTAGCCGTGTAGAACCGGCGGTTACCGGCAGGCCATCTTACCACCCCTCAATCCTCTTAAAGCTTTACATATACGGTTACCTCAACCGCATCCAATCCAGCCGCCGCCTGGAAAAAGAAGCCCAACGCAACGTGGAACTCATGTGGCTGACTGGGCGTTTAACGCCTGATTTCAAGACCATTGCCAATTTCCGCAAAGACAACGGCAAAGCTATACGCGGTGTCTGCAGGCAGTTTGTGGTGCTCTGCCAGCAACTCGGTTTATTTTCAGAGGCTATGGTGGCCATTGATGGCAGCAAGTTCAAGGCGGCCAACAACCGAGACCGGAACTTTACCAGTGCCAAGCTGGAACGGCGAATGAAAGAGGTAGAGTCCAGCATCAACCGCTACCTGGCGGCACTCGATACGGCTGATTTGCAAGAGCCTGCTGTTGCCAAGGCACGAACGGAAAGGCTCCAAGACAAGATTGCTGCGTTAAAAGAGCAGATGAAAATGCTCAAGGACATCGAAGTTAAGCTCAATGAAGCGCCGGACAAGCAAATCTCCCTGACCGACCCGGATTGCCGTTCCATGAAGACACGGGGCGAAGGCATTGTCGGCTATAACGTTCAGACCGCAGTGGATACCAAACACCACCTGATTGTGGCGCATGAAGTAACCAACGTCGGCGTTGACCGGGATCAATTGACGAACATGGCTAAGCAAGCGCGGGTTGGGACAGGCACGGAAGAGTTGACAGTCGTTGCCGACCGCGGCTATTTCAAGAGCGAGGAGATCCTGAGTTGCTACCAGGCCGGAATAATCCCCATCGTACCGAAGACCGTCACTTCCAACGCCACGGCCGCGGGACGGTTTGGCAAAGCGCACTTTATCTATGATGATACGAACAACGAATACCGTTGCCCTGCAGGGCAGTCTTTGACTTATCGTTCATCACGGATTGAAGGTGGCTTAAAAGTGCACCGTTACTGGAGCTCATCCTGTAGGCAGTGTGCAATTAAAGCCAAGTGCACCCCTAGTACCGAAAGGCGAGTTAGCCGTTGGGAACACGAAGATGTCCTTGATACCATGCAAACCCGCCTGGACCTTACCCCTGACAGTATGCGTATCCGTCGCCAGACGGTGGAACACCCCTATGGAACGATCAAGCTGTGGATGGGCTCGGCGCATTTCTTGATGAGGACATTAAAACACGTCAGCACTGAAATGAGCCTGCATGTGTTGGCTTACAATTTGAAGCGGGTGATAAAAATACTGGGCATCAAAGGCTTGATGGAGGCCATCAAAGCCTGGGCAGGGCTTTTTGATGACCATACAAACCAAATTGTGGCTATATCATAAGCGCTCAGGAGCGGTTTTTAAAAAATCGCCCACCCATAAAATATAAAAAAATAACCGCCACTCAACCAATAGGGCGCTATTAAAACAACCAATAGGCTTGCCGGAAAAACTTTAATATGTTTTTACACGCTCTGGGCCTTCAGCTGCACCCCGGAATAACACGCCATGCGGCAATACCACGGCCATTGTGCCTTCTTCGGCAAGGTGATAGACCATGTGCTGGACAAATGCCATGTCAGCCTTGGTGCTGGGGGCGAGTTTGCCATAGACAGAAAAACGGTCATCGCTCATCAATAGCTGGCTGGCACTCCAGTGGGCTGAAAAAGGCGGATTCGCGACGATAGCATCAAAACGCAATTCCCGGTGCTGTGGATGTTCTAACGTATCTTCTTGGCGGATGTCAAAATCGGCATAATGGACATCGTGCAGGATCATGTTCATCCGTGCCAAGTTGTAGGTGGTGCGGTTAAGCTCCTGGCCGTAGATTTTATCGACATGCGTGGCCTCGCGTTTGACCCGTAGCAATAATGAACCGCTGCCGCAAGTGGGGTCATACAGGTTTTTGAGGTTTTTGTTGGTACTGGTGACCAATTTGGCGAGCAGGGTCGAAACCGGCTGAGGCGTATAAAACTCACCGGCTTTTTTTCCCGCACCACTGGCAAATTCACCAATCAGGTATTCATAGGCATCGCCCAGCACATCGGCGGTGGCATCACTCAAGTTAAAATCAATTTTATCCAGATGAACCAAGACTTTGGCAACGAGGTCGTTTTTCTCTTTTTCAGTCCTGCCGAGCTTGGATGAGGTTAAATCCAAATCTTCAAACAGGTTTACAAAGTCATCGGCGCTATCGGTACCCAGGGTGCTTTGCTCAATGTTCTTAAGTATTTTGGTAAGGTCACCCAAGATAAAGTTATGGCTTACGCCTTCCCCATTGGTATCGAGCTGGTTGCTGCCCTTCATGGCAATGGCATGGAACATTTCGGAGGGCTTCAAGAAATAGCCGAGTTCATCCAGCGCGGCATGTTCTAACGCCTCAATATAGGCTTGGCCTTCTTCGGTATTTTCGTCGATGTCGGCAAAGTTAAGGTTTTCCTGCGCCAATTCACCATCAGCAAATCGCTGGATTTTTTCGGACAGGTATTTGTAAAAGATAAATCCTAAGATGTAATCCCGAAATTCATCGGCACCCATCTTGCCGCGTAAGGTGTTAGCAATATTCCATAGCTGTTGTTGTAATTGGCGGCGTTGTTCTTCGGACATGGTTTCCTTATATTCCATTTAGGCTGCAAAATTCCACTTGCTTGAGCCGGATTTTTTGTTTTCAGGTAATAGCTAGATGATTACCTAAGATCAATATCAAATGTATGGAAAATTTAATACTAAATGGGATTATAGGATAACTTGCTAATTTTCCAAAAAATTAGCTCGGTCGAATTGCCGAAAATCCCCTTTAAAATACCGCTTTTAGAATAAAAATGGGTTTGCCGCTTAGCTCAGGACTCAATTTGTTTTAATCAAGATTTGAAACGAGTAATCCTGGCGGGTTTGAATGGACGCAACGGGCTAAACAAAACCGCAGGTATAGGCTGGTGCAATGCGTAAAACAACCGGGAAACCAACGAAGCCATAATGAAGTTGTCAAAGCGCAAAACCTTCATCCACGCAAAAAAAATGTCAACATCCGCGCCCTTGGAATCGGACATCCGACCTAAAAAACAAAATAGTTTGGTTTTGGAACTGAACAATCTTGACCTTACCTTCACCCATTAGCCGGTTAGCACGTCGCCCCACCATCCAGGCGGCAAAGTTTTCCAGGTCGTGTTTAACCGGCTGTAAAATTTCTGACAAACCTTTGGAACCCTCTTTTTTCTGGATAATGCCCTCACGCAGTTCAGGCGCACCAAATTGCAAGACTGCCGCCATTGTTGAACTGGAACCGGTCGAAAGCCGTGCGCCAATATAGCCAGATTGAGAATGGGCGACATCACCTAAAATTTCCTGCTCGGCGCGTTTGATCCCTAAAAAGCGGTCGAAAATACCTTGTTCAAGCAGGGGTTTGACCTCTTCCCAACGTTCTTTCATCGCTTCGGCATTGGTTTTTAAAGCCTTGGTTTACAATCGCCTTGATAGTCTCTGGCAGGTTCTTTTTCTTGCTAAACCCGGCTTTGCGCTTGGCTTCGGTTAAGGGGTCGCCAATCGAATATTTTGTGCCGTTTGAACTTTCACTGGATTGTGTTATCTTATTTTCACCAGCTCCCGCTCAGTTTCGGGTGAGTGTAGATTCGGGGCGTGTAGGCGGCGGTGCATCTTGACCTGAGCCGTCGCTATCTGGTTCAAAATCCTCAAAACCAGTCACAATCCAGGCATTACTTCCTTTGTTCTTCGCTAAATAAACTCTAAATCTGTCTTCAACAAGGCTTATGTTTATAGAATTACCTTGTTCATAACGAGTGACTTCTTCCCCTTTAGCTACGGTATCGACCAAATTAAACAGCATTTTTTCGGCTTCTGATTTGGATAAGTCGTCTTTACGCTGTCTGGCTTCCAGGATATGTGCAATTCCTTTGGCACCGGGACGCTTGCCCGATTTTTTAATCTTGCCGCCTTCATCACCCCACACAAAATCCACCCAGCCCAAGCCATTCCTAAACATGGCCCGGTGAACTGATGTTTTATCCAGTAATGCTTTGGTCATAGCGTCCCGGCCACGTTTAATGTTGGCTTCGACTGATTTCATCGCCGATTGGCTAAACAGAGGGTCGGCATCTACTAATTTACTACTAATCCCTGTCAAATTAGTAGTTGTGCTTAAGCTGCCCCTGGCAATGGCCGCCAAATCGGCCACGCTGAATGAATTCAGGTTAAAACCGTACCGGAACAAGGTCGCACGTATTAAGGCAACCAAATCCCGAACCGCCTTTTGCACCGTTTCGCTTAAGGATTGCGGCTTGGCGGCATAGGCTTCCAGTAAGTAGCTTTGGAATTCTTCTATCCTTGCTAAGCTTGCCTCGCTCTCATGGATAAGCCCGTCATTAATCAAAGCCCTTAAGAAACCGTAGCTGTTTTCGAAGAAACGCACCGATGTTTCTCAACATAGCCCTATTTGAGCCTTTGTAAGCGTTACGTGAGGATTTTTCCTTGCCTTGCGATGTTCTTGCTCCAGTTGATTTAGTCCAAGGCTGCCATTGCCTTATCTTCTGTGATTGTTGCGCCCGTTGTTCCGGTGTCCAAGTTCGTGCTGCCATCTTGTTGAGCTAATAGTTCGTTTTGCTGATTTTTATTTCCCCCCGCGCGCGAAGCGTGAGTGCCGTTATTAATTTGTTGGTGTCCACCTGAAATATTAGCCTGTTTAGCGAAGATAACAGGCGGATTTTTGATTACCGCCAAAGTCTCGATAGTTGCCCGACATTGGCTCTGTGCCTTCAACGCCAGCCTTAACATAGCCTCAAAATTGGGCATATATTCTTGGCCATGCGCCCTTCGCGCCAGGTGATTAAACAATTGGTCAAGCGTATGGGCTTGCGCCACCAACATAGCTTCCGGCCGCTTCATACTGCCTTCATCGACATCAGATGTTTGGGCTAGAAGCTCTCGGAGCAATGGCTCCATTCCGGTGGCGGCCTCCCATTTCTGAATAGTGACCGCCGCCTGCAACTCCGGCATGACATACCCACGGGTAATCGCCATTAACTCGGTATCACCTTGTCTCATTCCAACATTTAATACATTATTTTTCAATTTTTTGGCCATCTGTGCCTGCCTGGAAAAATAGTTGTCACTGAATCAAAATGGCAATTGATCGTCATAGGGCCGATCAGCATAAGGCTTTTAATAACCGGCATCCTGGTTCGTCCTCTTAATTTAATTCGGTTTTAGGGCAACGCTTCTTAATGTCATAGACAGACAATACACTGCTGACAGTAAGATTTAAACCATGCCGGGTCTCATAGGTGGCGCTGTCCTGCCATTCGAAGGGCTTCAACGCGCCAACTACTGCGGAAGCGTCACCCTTGCCTAACTGGTCGATACGCTCTGCGACTTCCCCAAAGGCCATGCAAGACACGACGACGTTTTTCGGTTCGTCTACGTGCCTAGAAAGCAGGAAATTAGTGTAATGGTTTCCGTTTTGGCTAACCTTCAATTCCGGTTGCTTGATTAATTTGCCGCTTACAAGTGCATCAATCATTGGTTTTCTCCAATATTTTTCGGGTTCATTTTCAATAAAAAAGCCTTATGCTCGGCGGAATTCGACATAATCTGAATCGAGATGCCTTCCGGTGTGAAACATTCGACGAAGCGCGGGTATTCAACTTTCGGTATAGCTGTACATTGAGGTGGGATAGATTCAGGCTGCCATCTCACACCAACCGTCGGGATAGGCAAACCGTTGGTTGCAAAATCGCTGCAATGGCGCGGCAAGTTGTCATCGTTTACCTGATTTTGCACGGCACATCGAATAACTTGGTCGTCCCAGCCATAAACATGGTTTGAGTGTTGGTATTTGCGGCAAAACCTTCGGGTGTTGTTTGGGTGTGGTGGTTTAGATGGTATAGTGGATTCATCGCTGCCGCATTTAATGAAATATTCCAGCGCTTCAGGATCGCGGCGGCAGTGTTCCAGGCAATCGGCCAATTCCTCGGCAATGGTTTCAGGACTGCAACCAAGGGATTCAATCCAGTCGGTTATGACCTCGGTTTGATCCGACGACAACTCAACCACTGATTTAATTTGGCCTTCAAGTTCAACCGTTGGTTTAATTTCATTATTTGCTGCTTTGGCTTGCAGTTCGGCTATGATTTCAGGCTTGTGGCTCTTGAGGTAAGCACGGTGTTCGCCGGTCAACTTGTCTGCCGGGGCAATGCCTAAATTACCGCTTGGCTTTAGCTTGACCGTGAAGCCTGCTTGTTGGATTGTTGCCAGTGCGGTCATATTTCAACCTCGTTTACACTATTGCCGCCCTTATACAGGGGGCTTTTATCCGTGACACCGTGACAACCCGCGCCGTTTATGGGTTTCAGGGCTTTGCTATCCGCGACATAGTTAAAAATTGTCGCGGATGAAGAATCGCTGGAAGCCTTGCAATTGCTGGTTTGTCGCGGTGTCACGGATAAAATGGGGGGTAGGTAGCGGTTCCATGCTGCTTCGAGGTCAAATCGCTTGTAACCTTTGCCTTTCCAGCCGCCTATCCTTATATCTCCAGGTGCAATTTTGTAATCTTTCAGCAGGCTGGCAACCTGCCTTGACTGGATAGCCCTCCGCTCAGGTTCGCTTTCACGAAAGTTGTAATCAGCCCACGGGGACACATCCAGACCTGACAACCGCTTAAGCATTTCTTCTGTGGATATGCTTTTTTCATTCGGTAACAATATTTCCCGTAGGTCAGACAGCAATTGCAATGCGGTAGATACTTTGGTTTCGCCGGTCTTATCCTCAAACAACAGGGCTTTTTTTGCCAATTCAGGCCAATTACCCCCGGCGATCTCGGCAATCGCGAATAATGGCCGCCATTTGTCCGCCTTGCGGTTGTAAACGCCCGCCGGTAAGCTTGGTTCGGCATCTGCTATCTTTGCCCGGTTATCTTGCGTCCAGCGGGCAAGCTTTTGGCCTATTTGCAGGAATTCGCCTGTGTGCCTCTTGCTGTCGAACACTTGTTCTATTTCGCTGTGCTGTGCCCGCTGCAATTCAATCATGACTGATCGGCTCAGCGTCGTTGCAGGCAACACCTTATGTAGCTTGATCCCGCCCATCGCAACGGGTGTGAATGTGGAGAAAAGCCGAACCTCGTTGTCATCGCCAACGCATCTAGGCACTGTCCCGCGCGGCTCCCACCCATTGTTGATCGCCGCCAACAAGTCGCTATCCTCCTTAATGAAAACGTCCATCTCATCAATCAGGAACGTCGGCCTGTGCGATTCTGCCAGCCGGAAAAATGGTGCCGCTTTCATAATCTCTACGAACTGCGGCCTTGTCACCATTGCGCCAATAAGTTGAAGTAACAGTGATTTCCCGCACTCCGCATCTGGCGCGGTAACGGCCAGCCTAGGGGTATGTGTGAAACTGTCGTAAAGGTGGGCATGTGCTGCCCACAATACCGTTGATGTCGCGTAATCATCAGGCATCACCATGTATTTCATGACGGCCGCTCGTGCTTCGTTCAGGCATTTGTCGCCATCGACAGGCTCAGTCCATGGTTCGGGCTGGTACAGCTCAACCCTCCGGCCTTGCCCTTTCGTATCGGTGTCAGTTTCCCCACGCGCCTCGGCAACCGCCTTATCCAACACACCTACACGAACACCAATCGCCTTTGCCTCGCCCTCGCGACATTTGTCATATTCTAAGGCGCTGAGTGCCGCCAGTTCTTTGATAATTTCCGCATCTGACTGCTTGGGCTTTTCCGCATCGCTCAAACTGACTGAATCATCCATAAATCACCCCGCCAGCATTTATGAAGTCGTTGAAGTCCATGCTTTTATTGGGTGGGTAAATCATCAAGCCATTGCAAGCAATCGCTGCTATCTTCGCTTTTTCGATCCCAACGGGGTCATGGTCGGCACAAAGGATGATCTTGCTATTCTGGTACTGCCTTCGGACAACTTTTACCACTGGATTAAGGTTGCCCGCGTCCATCGCCACAACAATATAATACCCAGTTGATTCGTGAAGGCTTGCGCCCGTCGCCCATCCCTCGCAAATCAAGATTGTTTCTGTGACTTCGCCAAGGGTGGAATAGCAGCCTTTTTTGCGTCCGCCGGACAAGAATCGCTTAGTGCCGTCCGACTGGATGAATTGCAGGTTCAAAATTGCGCCTGATTCATTCACCAATGGTATAACTAAGGCCGTGCCGTAAAGCCTTGCCCCATGTGGTTTAACACGCTTCGTTATCAAATATTGGTGTCGCCTTGCTCCGGTTTTAAGCGTGCCTATAATCGTGGCTTGCTCCCATATCCAACTAGCCTTCTGTGCTGCTTCTTGTTGGGCTTTGGCTCGCTCTTTGGCACGTACTTCCTTAGCATATTGAATCTGCTTCCTCATGATTTCGGTCATCGGCTCACGCTTCCCGCTTGCGCTCCATGTACCCACGATGCCGGTTTTAAAATTTTGGAACCATCCGGCGGGAGCGCCGTCTAGGTGCAGAACGTATGCCAGGTTACGGCTGCCCGCGCGATCCCCTTCAACATGGGCGCGGTGCAGCTGCCCATCACTGATTAGCTCATTAGTCGGTTCCGATCCAGAGCTTAATAAGGCTTCTCGGAAACAATTTTTGATTACAGTCTCTTTTAGCGAGTAAATACCGCCTAAGTTTGACGGCAACGCATCTTTTTTATGTGAAATTTTCATCGGCAATTCCTTGCTGGGGATGCTTTGAAGCTGATATTGCGATAAAATTAACTCTCTCGCGCAATTTTCACCACACAACCAGAAAGCCCACCCCGGTTATAAGTTAAGGGTGGGCTTTTTTACGCGTCTTGATCGAACTCAACAATCCTGGCGTTGGCAAACTCATCCAGCCAACTCCGCCGGTACATGGGTTTCCGTCCGATTTTCGTATATCTTAAGTTGTGACGACCGGTACACCGCCAAACAGGCAATGTGCCGGGGGACACATTAAGGTAAGCCGCAGCTTCGTCGTTGTTTAGAAACGGGTCGGCATTTGTACCGGTTTGTGGGGCTTGGTTGACGAGTTTTTCAGGCATAACTTATTCTCCAATAATTTAAGTTTTCGGGGATTAAGTTATGTCAACGTAGCTGAATTATGTCGTCGTTCCGACGTAAAATACGTCCGAACCGATGAACTCCTAGTGTTTATGTGGGTTTCAAGAGCGTTAAAAAATACCCGTTACGATGAAGTGGTTATTTTCCGGTTTTCTTACTAAGTTCTCTGAGTTTGTCATCAGACAATAGTTCTTCGGCTGCTTCCTTAAGAAATTTACCTACCCTTGCTTCATCGATACTTAAGCCTGTGCTACGGATTACAGCCGCCTTAATACTAGAGTCTCCTTTTCCAGTGGCGGTATTTCTCTTAGAGCCGGGTGGATTAGTTGGGTTATGTCCATAACTATCAATAGCCATCCCCAAGATCATTTTCTGATAACTTTTCCTCTCAGACTCACTTAGGGTTTCTTTTTTTTGATTAGCATCTTTCAATTCAAGGGCTAACTCTTTCCTTTCCTTTTCAAGCAGGCGTTTAATTTCTTCCATAACATCACCAAGGGCGAGGGCCACATCGGGTTTATTTTCTTGGCGAGCTTTATTGACCCCGCCTTTAAGATTTTCCACCAAGTTGAACATTGAAAAATACAACGGATATTCACTAGGGATAAATCTGGGAAATTGGGTTATATCATGGTCTTCAGCGTATTTTTTGCGCTGTGCGGGATTGAGTTCATCCCAGGGGATTCCAAATTTTTCGTATTCCGCCTCTACACGCGCCCTTGGGAAAGGCGGAAGGTCTGCTAACTTTGTTTCCCAAAAGGCGTTTAGGTTGTGGACAAGCGGTATTTTGTAGATTGCATTCATCAGAACACTATCAGTGCAACCATCACTGGGGGCGTTAGCCCTTTTCATTCTTTCGTCCTCGGCTTGTTTGGCTTTTAGTCTTTCGGCCAAATCCAATTCCTCACCTACACTGGTTTTAGAAAGTTCATTTACGGTCTCGTATAAGCGTTCTGGGATGCTCATCTTCGTTAACCTCTTCATATTTCTTTTAACAATTTAATAGCAGTATATTATGTTTAAGACCAGTTAATAACCCATGCTACAGGTTAATTTTCCTGCTGATTAAATTGGGCTGTCTCTTTACCCGGAAAGGTTTCGTCTCCTTGTCCCCCGGCAAAGGCTTTTACGGTTGTGTTTATATCTTCACGTTCGGCTAGAGCAGCCTCTAATGCGCCATCAATAACTTCACGATCATGGATAAGTTGCCCGTTTGGTGCGGTTTGAGACGCGAGTAGGTTTAAGATTGCTATCGCTAGTCCGGTCATGCCCTCAATCGCGCAGCCAAACCAGTATGGCGTCATATTATCGCCTTCGGACATCATCCCAAGTCGGGGTGAGAAATCAGGTATTAATATTGTCATACAATCATCGCTGTTTTTTGCTTAAGAACTATTGCTTTTTCTTCAACGGCACGATCTCGCCGCCATGTTTAACGCCACCGGCAACCAACATTGCAGACGTTGCCCTATTTACCGATTCGCGCACTGGATCAAGGTCAAGGCGCGCATATATGCCCGTAGACTGTGCGCTTTTGTGGTTTAACGATTTTCCGATTATCACCAAACTTGCCCCTGTTTTGGCTTGCCATGAGCCAAGCGATCTTCTTAAATCATGAATGCGAAGGTCGCCTAGCCCTGCCCTAACCAACAGGTTTTTCCATGCCTTTTTAGGTTCCTCCAGGTGGCCACTATCGCTTGTGAGGCTCGGGAATACCCAAGTTTCATCAACTCCTTGGCGAGATTTCAGGACTTCGACTGCTTCATCGGTCAATGTCACGGTTTGCGGGCGCCCGTTTTTGGTGGTTGGTATCCGCCATTCTGCACGACCAATGTGTATTTCTTCCCACGCCATCGCCAGCACGTTACTTTTACGCACACCAACCAGCAAACTTATTAAAAAGAAATCGCGCATAGTTTCGCTAGGCTCATCCGCCAGTGCCTTAAAAAATGCAGGTAACTCGTCGGACTGTAAGAATCTTTCCCTCTCGTTTTCAGGAAATTTTTTGATCCCTTGCGCCGGATTTACCCCCCTGAACAACTTGCGCTCGAGGGCATGGTTAAATAAACTCGAAGCCATTGCTATGACACGGTTGGCCGTGGTTGGGTGTTGTTTGCCAATTTCAGTGTGCAGTTTGCCGAAATCGGTTTCTTTGAATTGTGATAGTTTGCGTTTCCCCCATCCACCAAGATATAAATCAAAATCATAACGGTAAGTGCGTTTTGTCTTGTCTGCTAAATAGGCCCCGCGCTTATTACGTCTGTGCTTGATAAAGTCATCGAACAACTCTTTCAGGGTGGTTTCAGTCTTTAAAGCCCTAACATCCGAGTTCGGGTTTATTTTTTGCGCTATCAACGAACTAAGTCTTGTCGCTTCCTTCCTCGCATTCTCTATGGTCATATCTGGAAATTTTCCAATAGTGACACGCTCAGGCTTGCCGTCTACCCTTTTTTGGATAAAGAAAGTTTTTGTCTTTCTGGTGCTACGTATTTGCAAACCGCCAGAATTCTTATGCGTGTCGTGGAAAATAGCGCGTTCGACACCATCAGGTAATTCAAGGGATTCAAGCTGTGGCTTAGTAAAACTAAAGTAAGTGTCCATAAAATATCTGTGCTACGCTGGTGCTACGGTCTCGGTTAATATCGGTTAATTTTTTCGTTAATATAGGGTAATACCCATTAATGTAGAATACATCTATATTATTGTTTTGTATATAAGTATTAATACTTGTTAATGCAGAGTAATTGAAGCCCGTCAAATTTGTAATCAGCCGGTCGCGGGTTCGAGTCCCATCACCAGCTCCAAATAAATCAAGCCCTTACGAGTAATCGAAGGGCTTTTTTATTTTTCATGGGACACTGGTGGGGCACTTCTGGATAACAATACACAGCAATCCACAACAAAACACACACTAAACATACTAATTTTGAGATCAAAAGCAGTTATTCGAGCTTACCTAATTCAAGATTTATTGAACTTCTCAAAACGGCCAATGGCAGACTTTAAATTATTTTTAGACCAGACATTCAAAGAGATTAATTCGGACGATCAAAAAATTACTATGCACAATTCGATAGATTATTATTTAACAAAATGATACCAATCGTGTTTTGAGATAGGGTTTAATATGACAAATGGTCATTGCATTGACTTTTGTTTTCTAAGTTTGCAAATAAATAAACCCAAATGCTAACGCTACAGACAGGAATAACCGGATTTTCTGGATCGATTCCGCAGCCACAAATTCCATATCATCATTTCAAATCCGCCTGTTACGCTGCCGCTCAAAGTTGCGGGAGTCATATAACGTCTTTTAGCCTTGCCTACGAGGGCAATATAAGAAATTTTCATGTTGCCGAGTTCGTATTAGCACACGGTAATAAACTACTTGTCTTGTGCAATGCCTATTTTCCTGTTGTTACTTTCGTAAAGTTTCAATCATCCTCATTTCTAGCTAACTTAGATTTTGTCGATTGCGCCGACTTGGGCGGTCAATTCGTCCATACCCATCGGGTATTGTCAAAAATCGAACTTGAAGCGAATCCAACAGATACTGCGCTTGCACTTCTCCACGAATCGGAGATGTCTCAAATAAAATATTGGCGGCCAGCCAGAGTTGGCGACATTATCTTTAACTGCTGGGACTAACTAAAATCTAATTGGCGGCGATTATTGCTGCGGTGTAGTATTGGGACTTTGTGGCTTGAATAGGCTTAATCTAGCTTACGGATAAATAATGGAATTTAAATGCCCATATCTACAAGGGAGTGTGCAATGCATCAGTTTTTATTCAAAATAATAACATTATCAATAGTATCCGCTATTTTTTTAGTTTCTTTGCTAGCAGCATGTGGTGGAAGTGGTTCTAAGGAGTCTCAGCCAACTAACGAAGCCGGTTCTCTGGCGCCATCCAGCCAATGGACTTATCCCTCTGGCTACGTACATCTTGTCGGCACATGGTCGCCAAAAAACGAAAAGCTAATACCTCATACCATGCATCAAGCTGCCTACAAGATGCTCTTCAAACAATGTAACGCATTGAGGCTAATGTTGAAGGTTGCCGAACAGCCGGAGTTGCCTGCCGATAAGCAAGCATTGATGAATCGAGTTGACACCTGGTTCTACTACGATCAAGCCACCTCAGCCGCGCGCAAGGAAGTCCATGGCCCGACGGCTTTTGTATTGACTGATTTGGAACGAGCGACGCGTGATATGGATGCCGCTGGCGCAAATGCCCTGGTTTCAGTCAGGCCGCCCGATTGTACAAAGGTTGAAGAACGGCTAGCCAGAAAGTCAACAATCTGGACGTGGGACAACAAACGATACGAAATTAACTATAACGCGACGAGCAAGGCAACCCAAGTCGAACAAATCAGGGACGATGCCACTCCCCGGCAAACAGCTCCGCAGGCAGGGGAAGCCAGAGCGATTAATGTCGGCGGCAGCATTGAAAAGTGTTATTCGGCGATTCCCAATGTAATGCCCAATTTATTCCCCATAGACAAGCTGATGCATCATTCGAAGTGTATCTGGGACCGCTACGCCAATGTCATCTTCCGCAACCTGCCGATGCCGTTGGAGGAAATAATGGATGTGGGTAACGACCGTTTAACCAATATTGCAGTAGAAGTCAGCCCGACCATTCCTGCCGCAGCAGGGCCGTGGGGACCTGAGCCTTTTTATGAAGTTCCCAAGGATCAACATTAAGAAGACTGGATTCGGTTGGTATGGCTTATAAGGATAAAATTAAACATGATAAGTAAAAACGCGGTCGTACTGACATTAGGTCAGGACTTTCCGAAGGAATTGGCAGACCTCATCCGTGCGAACTGGCCGGAAGGTACTGTACGAGCTGAATTATCGTGTTTATGGTACGACGGCGAAGGGTTTTCCGAACTTCCAACACATTACTTTTCCGATATGGGCATCGAGCTATATCACGATTTTGATATTAACGCTGATGACTATTGGCACAAGATAGCCCAAGCCGATATCGCCAGTCAGTCTTTCCTTGACTGGATCGACAAAATGCGAAGAATATTCAGTTACCAATACTTTCGGAAGCTTAACGTGCTTCGAGTGGTAATTACGGCGGATGGTGAACCTGAAGTTGATTGGTTTAATGACCCGGATCTGGTCAACAACTATTTCGATTCAATGCGCGGGGAACAAGGGGAAGAGGCTTATCAAGATTACATTCGGGAACGGGATAAGTATACGTCATTCGAAGAATCCAGGAGAAAAGTGCTTGAGTGCATTAATATTGCAAAATATCATCTCATAGACGCCGTCAGGCTTGCAGCACCGGAGGGTGCGGTTAGGTCTGAATTTTATTGCCTCTTCTATGAGTTTGGCCCAGAATCGAGTTGGGGAGGTATATCCGCATCTGGTGATTATCTCCCCTTCCCTGATGGAGCTTTTGGCGAGCAGGGTTGTGTGCAGTCTGCCGCGGTATCTACTTTGATAGAATGGCTATCGACCACACGTTCTGACGTGGCGGCCCGGCATGATGGCCAAATGCCTAATGTGCTTAAAGGCTTAATCCCGGCACAAAGCGAGGATGCCCAATTCACTTGGATAGTCGACAACCAACTCGACGCAGAATGGTTCGAGCAATATCGCCAGGATATGGGGGAGGAGGCATATCAGGAATTAATGCAAGCCCTCGAAGAAGAGCGCCTGTCGAAGTTACTCAAGCCACAAGAATCGCAGGAATCTTCTGCACCGACAGGACCAGAACCGGAGCCTGTGTCGTCACGTCCCCTATCCGCTGGCGAACTGCTTGGACACATCGTGGCCGAAGTCAGTGACAGCGCACCATCTGGCTGGAGCGAATGGGTGATGGATGCCGGGGTCAGCGCGACGGAGAAAGACCACCGAAATCACACCCATCTGGACGCAACTTATTGGGTACGGATTGGCACGGAAAGCATCTTTAAGCGCTTCATAGTGCAGAACGTCGTAGGCCCACTTAACGCCGTACAGGATCTACAGACGCAACTCCTCACGCCAACGGGTAAGCGCTGGGACAGTATTCGCATCCGTTACCGCCAGGGTGCCGAAAGCACTGATATTTCCTTTGATCCGCAATCCCCGCCTGAAGGCGCTGTTGGCTGAAATATGACTCATTTCGGCAACATCATTACGCAATGCGACAACGTAAAACTGGTTCTCGACTTTCTGGGGATTGATGACCGAACGCCTGCGGTTCGAATTGGGTTTGAGTTGCATTTTGTTTCAAACTTGCAAGAATTCATCTATCGCCGATCTGAATCATGGTTTAAATACGAACAGATTGACGCCCTGGCTTTTACGCTAAGCCAAGAAGGTAATGTCTGCCTGGTTGATCTTTCGCATTATCCTGTTTTGAAGTTTGAGCGTTCTGAGAATGGGTGCTGGCTGGTTTTTAACCCAAAACATGAGCGGGAGTCGTTGGAGGCCGAAGAACTGAGTATTCATTTGAAGTTGGATCCCGAATTTCCCCAAAAGCTGAGTCTGGCGATTATTGATTTTCCCCGGTGGTGGTAATGTTCACCAATAATATTTTAAAGCCGTAAGATACAATAACTAAAAGGTAATGCATTTTACAACCCTTTTCACTATTACCCGAAGCGTATGCGTACGCATTGTTATTTCGTCTTAAGTGCTAAAAAAATAATGGAGTCTAATTAAAATGGGGGATTATTACTCCACAGTTGTCGATCTTGAAGCAACCGATGAAAACATGGATGCTAGTGCACAAATTATTATTGATTGGCTGGTTGAAAGGAATATCATCTTGCCTGATTTATCAAGTTGCATAATGAGCAATGATAAGCTGGGCTACGCGCCCGGAAGCAATTACTGGTATCCATTCGCGGATGTGAAGGAAGACTGTCACGATCAACATTTAAGATTGCACATTAATGGCTTGGAGGTGGTAACCAAACGTCATGTTACTTTTGATTATCAAGGACGTTTTGACGGTATGATATGCCCTAATTGCCAAGCGATTAACCCGACAACCCAAGATGCCGAATGGGGAAAAGCCGTGGAAGATTGGCACAACTACACCAGTGAAGGCAACATTGCCTGTAAACAATGCAGCTTTGTTGATAGGGTTGCCAAATGGCCGCATGTAGACCCTTGGTTCTTTAGCCACCTCAGTTTTGTGTTCTGGAATTGGCCACCATTTTCGCAGCGGTTTTTGGATGAATTTTCAAAAGAAATAAATCATCCGGTTGCTGTGCTGTACGGAAAACTTTAATTGATGCGATTAGTGCATCTTATCTTTTGTGTTTGCTGATTTAGATTGCTTTTAAGTTTTATCAACAGACGGTAGCAATCTTTTGTAATCGGTCTGCTTTCCAGAAAATTATGATATCAGCGTAACTGTCTGTTTTGGGTCGTTTATTACTGTTCAACGAAGTTGTAAATGAGCCTTTTTCCAACGGCTGGTTTTGAGAAACCGAGCACATTCCGAAACCTGATCTAGCATTCATTCTTTAAACTTCACCTCAAGCTTGATTTAACAAAATCTTATTCCTAATTGATTTAAGGTGGGGTATTGATATCACCACAATGGCAAACAGATTTTCTCTGGTAGCATTTGTTGGGTTCTGGCATAGGTTTCCTGAATGACCAAGGCATCAGTGCTGGCACGGTGACGGGTAAAAGCCAAGTCGGCCATCACTTGCCTTTGTGTTTCTGTCCAAATATCCATTTGTGGCTCTTTCAATATATATTCCAAAGAGCTCAGGAAAAAACTGGGGGTTATTCCTGAACTATAAAACAATCGCGATAACCAAGGCTTATCGACCACCCAACCATCACTGTATACCGTCTTATTTTCTAAGAAAGTGTTCAGCTCCCTGGTGACGGTGTGTATGGGTTTGCCGTGTGACCACAACACTTCAAGGCTCAGCCCGTGAACTAACTCGGCCTTTTGGTCCCAATACAGCCAATCATCGGCTGGTTTGATTAGGGCGCAGTATTTTTGCCCAGTACTGAGCACGATACCCACTTCGATTGGGTAACTGTCAACGCCAAATCCGGATGCTTCAATATCAATAATGTTAGGTCTTAATGGCTGCATGAGTAAGTCCTCTATCGTATTAATAAAATATAGGATATAACTAACTAACGAGCATGCCAAGACCCAAACGAATTCTAATGATGGGCAACCGATGAAACAAAACCACTATCCTACCCGCCTGTTGCACACCATGCTGCGCGTGGGCGACCTTGAAAAATCCATAGCCTTTTACACCCAGCTGCTTGGATTGAAACTGCTCCGCCGCCAGGAGTATCCCGAGGGTGAATATACCTTGGCGTTTGTGGGTTACCAAGACGAAGCTTACAGCACCGTGCTTGAATTGACCTACAATTGGGGCAAACAGCACTATGATTTGGGCACCGCCTTCGGGCATATCGCCCTGGCGACCGGTGACATCTATGAAACCTGCGAGGCCTTGGCCGGTGAAGGGGTCAACATCACCCGAATGCCTGGGCCCATGAAGGATGACGCGTCCATCCTTATCGCATTTTTAGAAGACCCGGACGGCTACAAAATCGAATTGATCCAGAGGAAGTGATGACATTATTATGTGGGGACGAAAGCCTTATTGGACGCTGAACGAATTCTATCCGTTTTACCTGAGCGAGCATGCCAACAGAACATCACGCCGCCTACATTTCGTAGCCCCCCCCTCTACTGAGGTGTGATGGCAATAGTGGAGTCAAAAGCGTTAAGCCACCTTCATGAGTTTAATGAAATATTGTTTGGTAAATGCGACAGGAGACAAGAATCCCAGTCGCGCTTGTTTACGTTGCCGGTTATAAAAAACTTCTATATATTCGGCAATTTCCTGTTTGGCCTGGTGACGTGTTGGGTATTTCCGATGGTGTACCAGCTCATTTTTCAGTGTTCCCCAAAAGCTTTCCATAGGGGAGTTATCCCAACAATCGCCCTTACGGCTCATGGAAGGCCGCATGCCAAATTGGACGAGTATTGCTTGATAGTCATGGGCGCAATATTGGCTGCCACGGTCAGAATGTAAAATCAATCCTGGTTCGGGTTTTTGGTTGCTGACAGCACGAAATAAAGCTTGGATAACGAGATCTTTCGTCATTCTTTCGTTCAGCGCGTAGCCAACCAATTCGCCGCTAAATAGGTCTTTGATCCCTGCCAAGTATAACCAACCTTCATTTGTTGGGATGTAGGTTATGTCACTCACCCAAGCTCGGTTAGGTGCTGGGACAGAAAAATCCCGTGCCAACAGGTCCGGCGCAATGGGCAACGTATGCTTGGAATTAGTCGTCGCCTTAAACTTTCGTTTTTGTTTGCACCGTAAACCCAACTTTCGACGGATGCGTTTAATCCGGTCAATACCCACGAATATGCCATAATCGGCCAGATCGCGCTGTAAACGGCTTGGGCCGTACGTACCGCAAGTTCTTTGATGGGCTGCTTGTATCTCCAGCTCCAAGCGCGCATTTTTGCGGTGCCGTGGCGAAGGTGGCCGCCCTAGCCAAGCATAGTAACCACTTTCCGAAACACCAAAAACCCGGCACAATGTCCCTACCGGAAAATCTTTCCGCCATTCCTTGATCCGGCGATACTTCACGCTGACGTCCTCACGAATATGCCGTGCATTTTTTTAACAGGTCACGCTCCATTTTGACCTCAGCTAACTCACGTTTAAGTTTCGCCAGTTCAAGCTCCAAGTCACTCAGGGGTTTCTGGCCCTTACCCAGTTCTCCAAGTTTACCCTGACGGGCTGCCGCCACCCAATTTTTTAGTGTTCCTTTCGGTATCGGCAGACGACTGGATATTTCTGTTATTGTTAAGTAATCTTACAGATGTAACCGTACCGCTTCATCTCTAAATTCTGGGTTATAAACCCCTTTGGGTAATCGTTGCATTTGTCCTCCGTTTCTTCTCATTTTATCGAAACTTTGGAATCCATTCTTTCCAGCTTACCTCAGGTTTCCCACCTTGTTCCTGAACACAAACGCCATCCCTGAACACGGCGCCTTTCCCAACGCCTCCTGGACCATCATGGACAAGCCGTCTATGCCCCGCCGCATGTCCACCGGCGCTACGGCCAGCCAAATGCGTTCGGGTTCGCCAATCAAACCAGTCCCCGCAGCAACGCCGATAACCACTGTGCCGATACCGTCCCAGGCAATTCCAAGCGGTGTCCCTGGACGCAATGCAGGACAATCTTCTTAACTTCCAGATTTAATTCGCCTGATGACTGGGTTACCGTTACCGGGATTAGCACCGGCTTAGCTTCCTCCCTTTCTCGCCGGTATTCCGATAATCGCGCAGTGAAGGTCCTGCTATTCAACTGATGTCGACGACAATAGGCTGCCTGGATTATGCCGCTACCTTGCCAAGCTTCAATATGAGATCGCCAATGATTTGTAACCGCCATTTTTCATCCTCACTCCAAATAAGTAAGAATGACGAATCTCATTTATCCCGTAAATGCGACCGAATCGGACGCTTACCCCAATCCCCTGCAAATGCGGCTTCTAAGGAATTATCTTTAGATGTTAGATGGAGGGCACATGGAATCTGATCAGTCATATTAGAGAAATTAAATACTGGTGAGGATTGATAACATAAAGTGTACTTATGCCATCGAACTGATGGTCTTGCGAAAGCGAGTGAGGGCTATTAGGAAAAACACACTGCCAATTGCAAACAAGGCAAGAAATTGTGGCCAAACCATGGAAATGTCAGCACCACGATATAAAATACCTTGGGCAAGCGCCACGAAATGGGTCGTTGGCGCTACCAGCATGATATCCTGGACTACGACTGGCATACTCTCTCTCGGCGTCATCCCGCCGGACAACATAGTGAGCGGTAACAGGGTAATAAGCATCAACAGCCCCAACTGCGGCATTGAGCGTGCTAGTGTACCGAGAAAAATCCCTATCGACGTGGTGGCAAAAAGATGCAATATCATGCCCTCAACAAATAACCAAAGTGAGCCTTGTACTGGCACTGCCAGCATCCCATGAACGACAAAAACCATCGACGCGGTCGCCACGATAACAACGACCAGCGCCATTGACCATACCTTTGCCAGCATGATCTCGAATGGGGTGAGCGGCATGACCAGCAGATGCTCGATCGTCCCGTGTTCACGTTCCCTGATTAGTGCAGCCCCTGTGAGAATGATAGAAAGTGTCGTGATGCTGTTTATTACCTCCATCACCGAGCCAAACCATACCGAATTTAAGTTTGGATTAAACAGAGTGCGTAACTCAAGCTCGGCAGGCAACGTAGTGAGTGCGCCGTGACTTTGTGCAATTGCTGTCACTTCATTATTTATGATGGTTTGGATATAGTTATTGCCAATGAATGCTTGGGAAATGCGGGTCGCATCGACGTTGAGTTGGATGGTTGGCTGTCGACCGGCTAAAACATTCCTTTGAAAATCGGGGGGTATGTCGAGTACGAAAGTATATAAACCAACATCCATGCCGGGATCGGTGGCGTATTGATCAATAATGACTGGAGCCATAAAGTGTGGCGGGTAAAAAGCATTGGTCAGTCGGCTAGACAACTGCGACCGATCTTCGTCAACAATGGCGATAGGTGCCTTGTTAAGCGATTGGGGGACACCGGTGGCGATTAAGTAAACTTGGCCTGTGAAAGCAAATACGATCATTACCAGCATCATGGTATCCCGTCCTAAGCTGCGCAACTCCTTAACCCCAAGATATAAAATATTAAGCAGCGTTAACTTGGCTGATTTAAGATTTAGAATTATCCAGCTATCAGAATGCTCAGTAGTGTTGGCCATTTTTTGGGTTAACATCACAATTCAACTATCTTGCTTTTTCAACAGGGCAATACTTAGCCCTAGAATCACCGGAATTGAGCAAGCGAGGGGCAATAGTAAGGGGCTGAGATCAGCAAAACCCAATGCCTTGGAAAAAGTGCCCCGACAAATGGTCAGAAAGTAAGAACCGGGGAAAATCTCTCCCACAATTCGTGCACCACCTTCCAATGATGATACAGGATCGATCATCCCAGAAAAGCGTGAGGACGGGATAAAAGTTGCTAGAAAGGTTGCAAAGATAGCGGCAATCTGACTTTTTGTGAACGTAGAGATTAAAAGGCCAATGCCTGTTGACGCCGTTATATAAAGTAACGCCGCCAAGGTTAAAAATAAGAAACCACCTTTGAAAGGCACACCGAAAACATAGATAGCCAACAAACATAGCAAGAAAAAATTAACCATTCCAACTAAGATATAAGGCAATTGTTTACCGATAAGAAACTCCAATTTTGTGACTGGCGTGACATATAAGTTGAGGATAGAGCCCAATTCTTTTTCCCGCACCACACTAAGTGCGCTAAGCATAGCGGGAATTAACATCAGTAGAATAGGAATGACCGCCGGCACCATCGCGGGTAGACTTTTCACATCGGGGTTATAGCGAAAGCGGGTTTCTATGGACAGCAGTCCAACAGGCACATGACTGGTCGCTCGACTGCGCGCCATTTCCATTAACCAGACCCGATGCATGGCCTGCACGTAGCCGATAATATTTTCGGCGCGGGTCGGCATCGCACCGTCAATCCAGGCGCCAATCTTGACTTGATCGCCGCGCTCTAAATCACGCGCAAAATGCGGTGGAATTTCCAACGCCAAACTGAGTTCGCCACTTCTCATGCGGCGATCAAGTTCTAGATAATCGTTGATTGGCTGTTGTGGAATAAAATAGCGTGAACCGCCGAGATCAAGGGCATAATTGTTACTAAGAACGGTTTGGTCACGGTCAAGCACGGCAAAGCGCAAGTTTTCAACATCCATCGTGATGCCGTAACCGAAGGTAAACATAAGAAACAACGTCCCAAAAATAGCAATTGATCCCCGAATGGGATCGCGCCGAAGTTCAATCGATTCCCTGAGGGTATAACTAAACAGACGCAACCAACTAAAGTATGGACTGCCCTGGAAGGGATGAGTTTGTGTCGGAAGCTGGACAGAGGTAATCGTTACTTCTTCGGTTGATTTGTCACTCACTCCACTAGCCTCTTTCAAATATCCAATAAAAGCTTCTTCCAGGGTAGCGTGGCCACTTATTTTGACAAGTTCGGCTGGCGAGTCGCTAGCCAACACCTTCCCTGCATGCATCAGTGAAATACGGTCGCAGCGTTCGGCCTCATTCATAAAGTGGGTTGAAATGAAGATCGTAACGAGGTCGCGGCGTGAAAGCTCTATCATCAGCTCCCAAAATTTATCACGTTCAATGGGGTCAACACCCGAAGTAGGCTCATCCAGAATCAGAAGATCTGGCCGATGAATCACTGCCACTGCCAGTGACAAACGTTGACGAATGCCGAGCGGTAAAGAGTCAGGCAGACTATCCATGACCAAGTTAAGCTGAAATCGTTTTGACAACTCAGCGATTCGGGCAAAAATTTCAGCATTAGGCAAATGAAACAATTTGGCGTGCAAATCCAGATTTTGTCGGACGGTAAGTTCGGAATACAAGGAAAAAGCCTGTGACATATAACCAACGCGTTTGCGTGTCGCCAAATCGCTGGCATCAACCACTTTCCCGAATAGGAGGGCCTCGCCTTCGGTCGGTTGCAGCAGGCCAGTAAGCATTTTCATGGTGGTCGATTTACCGCAGCCATTGGAACCTAAAAAACCAAAGATTTCCCCCCGTTCAATGCGCAAACTAACATTATCGACAGCAATAAAGTCGCCAAAATGCATACTCAAATGCTGTGCCTCAATTGCTATTTCCGGTGATTTTGAGATATTTCGTGGAGGGATCACAATCGGTTTGTAACCTTTGCGCTTTTCGATTGGCAGCAATAAGATAAAGGCTGCTTCCAAGGTGGCCGTACCTGTCTGCTTTCGCAGTTCAGCTGCCGTGCCAGTCGCAAGTATTTTCCCGTCATCCATAGCTACCAGCCAGTCGAAACGCTCAGCCTCATCCATATAGGCAGTGGAAACTAGTACACTCATACCAGGACGGCGCGCCCGCAGTCGAGAAATTAGTTCCCAGAACTGGGCACGCGACAACGGATCGACACCGGTAGTGGGTTCGTCCAGCACCAACAGGTCAGGGTCGTGGATTAACGCACAACACAAACCGAGCTTTTGTTTCATCCCGCCAGACAGTTGGCCTGCTGGTCGATCCCGAAACTCTGCGAGGCCAGTGCTGGTTAATAATTCAATGATACGTTTATTCCGCTCGGCCTCAGCTTGACCGAACAATCGGCCAAAAAAATCCAGGTTTTCAAATACAGACAACGTGAGGTAAAGATTGTGGCCTAAGCCTTGCGGCATATAGGCTATACGTGGGCAGACCTTCTGTCGATGTGCAGTTTGAGAGACATCCCCACCGAGCACCCCGATATGCCCTGACTGCATTGCACGCGCGCCAGTGATCAGTGACATCAGACTAGATTTACCCACACCATCGGGACCAATGAGCCCAACCATCTTATTGGCAGGGATGTCTAGGGTCAGGTTATTGAGGGCTTTATTTTTTCCGTAGGTTAAGCAGACATCCTTAATTTGAACCACTTGCGAAGTATTAATTTCGGTATTCATGGGGGCAGGCTTATCGCTAGCTTGGCAGGCCATTGTGCATTCGTATCAAGCTTAACAAACGCAATGCCCGGCACACCGGTTTTGACTTGAGAAAGATGTTGTATTAACAGATCAGGATTAATTTGTGCACGCACCCTAAACATCAATTTGAGGCGTTCACTCTCGGTTTCTACTGTTTTAGGGGTAAACTGGGCGACACTTGCAACGAAACTGGCTTTAGCCGGGATAACATAATTTGGTATGGCATCAATTACGAGGCGAATTTCACTGCCTAGCGCAACTTTACCAGCGGCTTCAGTTGGCAAAAAGAAGGTCATATACACATCTGCAAGATCCACCATGTTGAGCACCCGACCGCCAGCACTCATCACCTCACCGGGTTCTGCGACACGGTATTGTATACGCCCATCCAGTGGTGCCTTGAGTTTGCTGTCCTCGATATCTGCCTGTAAACGTGCAACTGTCGCCTTAGCTGCCTCAATTAGGGATTGTGATTCCACGGCTTGTGATTTCGAGGCCTCGATCCCAGCTTTTGCTGCCGCTGCCTGAGCCAATGCTGCGCTGATTGCCGCTTGCATACCCAGCACTCGGGCGCGGTCATCATCGACTTCCTGTTGCGGGGTGGCACCTTCGCCAACCAATCGCTGTGAGCGCTTTAGGCGCTTGCTGGCGGCATCGTGTTCGGCACGGCGCTGGGCGACAACGGCCTGTGCGGCATTATATTCACTTTCACGTTGGACGATGACAGCCTTTGTCGTCATCCTGGCGCTCTCGGCATGACGCACCTGTGCCTGGGCTTCGGCTTGTTGGGCGGTTAATACATTAGTATCCATCCGGGCTAACACTTCCCCAGCCTTAACGAAGTCGCCTTCCCGGGGTTTTATTTCAACAATACGGCCAGGAACTTTGGTGGCAATATCAATTTCAGTTGCTTCAATGCGGCCATTCCCTGTAACAATGCTAATAGGCAGGTCTGCTGGTCGCAAGATCCACCAGGCAAGCAAAGCCATTACCAGGATGGTAATACCGAAAAGAATCAGAAACATTCTTGATGGGGTCGATTTTTTTTGTTTTGCCTGCTCTGTCGGCTTAACTATTTCTGTAGTATCAGACATTATCTACTCTGGGATAATTGCACTTGAGACGCAGTGGTATTCATGCCACCTCCCAGTGCTTTAAAAACAGCAATCAGGTTTGTGGACGACTCAGCTTCAGAACGGGCTAGATCGATTTCGGCAACATATAGCGTCCGTTGAGCATCCAGTACATCCAAAAAAGAGATAACACCTTCCTGAAACCGTAGCTGGGACAAGCGAACGGATTCACGTAAGTCAGCCGCAGAGCGGGCTAGCATTTGCCGACGTATTTCTTCGTTTAAGTATTTTGTTAATGCCGTTTCAGTTTCTTGCAAGGCTTCAAGAATAGCTTTTTCATAGGTCAAATAGGCTTCTTTTTGCTTCGCATTGGCTAGGTCTATTCCTGCACGGATTCGACCAAAATTAAGTAACGGTTGCAACAAGTTGGCAGCGGTGCCATAAGAAAATGCAGCCGATTTAAATAATGACTCCACATCAGTATTGCGTAACCCTAAAAAAGCCGATAACGATATCTTAGGACACAATTCTGCGATTGCTGCGCCTTGCATAGCAGTAGCCGATGCAAGGCGACGTTCGGCAATGCGAATATCGGGTCGATTGCGGATAGTGGCTGCTGGCGAAGCCAGAATTTCTTTCCCTGGCGCTTGCGGTACAGAGGCCAACTCGTTTAAGTTCGCAGAAAGCGAACCGGGTTGTCGACCCACCAACACCTCTATCTGATGGAGTGAACCTATTAACTGAGCTTCGAGTGTGGGAATCTGAGCCATCGTCGTTTCAGTCAATGCCCGCGCCCTGACTACCTCGTGCCTTGTGCCAACACCTTCACGGAAAAGGGTTTCGGTGAGTTCTAGGGTATGTTGCTGAGCGATCAGGTTCGAGTGGGTTATCTTAAGTTGGTTCTGAAGGCTGCGGTAATCGACATAACTACGGGCAAGTTCGGCGGTCAGTATCACCAGAGCTTGAAGATATTCTTCGGAAGCCGCTTCAAGATCAGCGGAAGCCGCTTCCAATCTGCGTTGCACACGCCCAAACAAATCGATTTCCCATAAGGCATCAAATCCTAGCTCAAACATGTTATATCGGATGCCAGGTGCAAGACCTGGGAGCGGGTTTTCTTGGCGCTGCGCCCCGGCTTTTACGTTAACAGTCGGGAACAGTTCGGCACGGGTGCCCCGTCGTTCGGCACGGGCTTGGTCAATCCGCGTTAGCGCTAATTTCAAATCAAGATTGCCCGTCATTGCCGCATCCATAAGTAGGTTCAGCTTTACATCACCAAAACTTTTCCACCAGTTTTTTAAATTCTCTGGGGCAACAGGCTTCAGGGCGACTGCTGCGGTTTTTTCAGCCTGCCAATGTCTGGGGGCGCTAGATACAGGTTGTCTGTAATCTGGCCCTACGGCACATCCTTCTAATATCCCAAGGATAACTATCCAACCAAAGCTTTTCTTCATTAAGTAAGTTAGGAATTTAGGATGGATAGTTAGTTTATTTGCACATAATGATCCTGTCTGTTCGGTAGCGTACGTTAAGACAGTGAGGTTAATGTTGAAATTTTGAAAAATACGCCGGATTTTATTTAGCTATTCGGTTATTCAGCTCGGTTTAGCCTTGTTTACCTATTTTCGGTGACGTTGTACTTTCAGTTATGTTCGCTGCCGCACGGACAACAGCTTATGATGAGAACATTGTTAACCAAGATTTTGATTATTGGTCAGTGCAGTAGAGGCAATATTTTTTGTTTGATGATCAGCAAAACCGATACCTTGGCCTTTTTCTTCACGAAAGGAGGCAGAAACTGACGATAGTTGAGAACCATAAAATATTTAGATTTTGGTGGAAGCGACCACCTTACCTTCAAGCCTTGACCAGACGAAATCAAATTTACGTTAACAACATTACAGAGGAAATCGGATTATGAATAGTTTAGTCATTTCAAAAACAGACAACTTGGTAAAGCTAAAAAAACTTGCAACTATTGTGTACTTATGCGGGTTGTTGACATTTTTTTTAGCTGGTTTGCCATTGTTAATCGGTATCGCGATTAATTTTATGTATAGGAATGATGCTGAAGGCACATGGATTCAATCGCATTTCAACTGGCAAATCAAAACAGCATGGATAACCTTGGCGGGCTTCGCCCTGTCCGGTCTAACCTTCATTATGGGTCTTGGATTCTATATTTTGCTACCTACGCTTATCCTTCTTGTCTACAGGATCGTTGTTGGCTGGAATACATTGAACGACAACAAACCAATCGCTGATCTTGACTGATTTCGTGTCAAGTATGGAGTGGTTAAAGGGTCAAGATGATATTAATAATATGACGGATAAAGGCGATGCCCTAATACTAAAGCTCGATGTGACAAATCGTGTTCAAGCCGAAGCCGCATGATTCATGTGGCATTACCCAACATGCGTAAACGGCGCAAAGGCTTTATCGTAAATTTATCTTCGATTGGAGGGCTAACTTCATTTCCTGCACTGGGCTATTACAATGCTACAAAATATGCAGTGGAAGGGTTGTCCGAAGCACTCTGGCAATAGGTGGAACCGCTTGGCATTAAAGTGATGCTCGTTGAACCAAGTGGCTTCCGTACTGATTGGGCAGGGCGTTCGGCAAATGAAAGCAAACACCAAATTGACGATTATGCGAAAACTGCAGGACAAGTCCGAAAGCATATCAGGCAAACAATCTGGCGATCCAGTGCGTGCCGTAAATGCCATCGTCCAGGCCGTCGAATCACCACATCCACCACATCACCTTTTGCTCGGTAACGATGCGTTTGAAGGTGCAATTGCAAAACTTGACCAATTGCGTAAGGAATTTTCAGATTGGGAGGCTGTTTCTCGTGGTGCCGATTTTCCTAATGATTAAGGCAAAGATCGATTACATGACTTTTACATTCTAAATGCCTAAAAACCAACATCCCATTAACAGAGTTTCTGTTCGCCATATCAGTCAAATCCGTGAACCGTGGTGGCGCGAATGGCCTCTAGCGCTTGCCATCCCTGCTTTGACGCTGACTCTACTTGGCAAAGAATGGGTTACGAGTATGCTTGACCAGACAGCGATGCTAATCATTTTGATGCTTCTTATTTGTGGTGTGATTCTAACTTTGGTGCTAGCCATAGTGCGTCACGCGGAAATACTTGCGCAACGGTTGGGTGAACCTGTGGGGACACTCCTGCTCACACTCATTGTTACTGGACTGGAGGTGGCGATGGTCGCTTTCGTGATGTTCACTGGTGTGGATAAACCCACCCTGGCTCGCGATACGATGTTTGCGGTAGTCATGCTGGTACTTAACGGCTTTATGGGGCTTGCGTTGCTCCTCGGTGGCCTCCGTCACAGTGAGCAGCCTTACAACTTGCAAAGCGCCAATGCTTTTCTGGTAATGATTCTTCCGCTCACGGTACTGGGGCTCGTCATGCCGAACTACACACATGCCAGTCCTGGGCCGACTCTCTCGACATATCAAATGGTCTTTCTCTCGCTTATGTCCTTTGGCATTTACTCGATTTTCTTGTTCTTCCAAAACCTACGCCATCGCGGTTTCTTTATAATGCCCGGAGAGACTGCTGACGAAACGGACTTGAAACCAGAGCATTTCTCGCTCCACACGACTCTTTTTCACTCCTTGATGCTTGGATTTTATGCCATTCCGCTGGTCTTGCTGGCTAAACAAATGGCCATGCCACTTGATGCCGTAGTGGACAAGCTTGGCGCACCTCAAAAGCTGGGAGGTTTCGTCATGGCGGTGCTTGTGCTCACGCCCGAATCTATCGCCGCCATACAAGCCGCTTTGGCCAATCATATCCAGCGTTCCGTTAACATACTGCTTGGGTCAGTCCTCGCTTCCATCGGACTGACTATACCTCTGGTTATTTTAGTGTCGCTCGTCACAGGGCGGCTACTCGTGCTCGGTTTGGAGCCGGTAGATATGATCATGCTTGTGCTTACCCTGGTCACCAGCATCCTCACATTCTCACTGCCACGGACAAACGTGCTGCTTGGTTGCGTCCATCTTCAGCTTTTTTGTGCATATCTTATGCTGATGTTCGATCAGTGATTTCGTCATTTAGGAGATAAATTCATGGCCATTGAAGAACCTTCGTACACAGTTGCCTTCAAAGAGGGGACATTAGAGATCCGTGATTACCCGGCAATTATCGCCGCAGAGGTAATTGTCAGTGGGGAAAGAAATGAAGCCGTGAAAACCGGCTTTCGACTACTTGCTGCTTATATTTTTGGTGGCAATGAGGGACAGCAAAGTATCGCCATGACTGCACCCGTAATGCAGACAGGATTTGCTGGGGAATCGATTTCCATGTCTGTACCCGTAACACAAACAATGTCTGGGGAAGGTAATTGGATTATTCGGTTCATGATGCCGCGCGAATATTCTCTTGAGACGCTTCCCAAACCAAACGACCAAAGAGTTTGTTTAGTCAATTTGCCAGCCTTACGGGTTGCTGTTATTCGATTTTCTGGCTTAGCTAAAGAACCCGATATTGAGCAGAAAACTGCCGAACTGAATGCTTTCATCTTATTCCACGGCTTACATATCACAGGTGATGTCTCACTTGCACGCTATAATCCACCTTGGACGTTATGGTTTATGAGGCGAAATGAAATCATGATTCCCGTGGAAGTCGAAGCGGCGCATTAATGCGCTCTGCCATGAACCTACAAACTATATTGCTTGAGACGCATCAGCTACGGGAATCCGATTTTTTGATGTTAATCAATATGCAAAAATTATTAATTAACCCGGATGAGCTATGCATGCAATGGTATTAAAACAAATTGGCGCTCCGTTGGATTGGACAGAATTCCCTGATAAAGATCTCGCACCGGGTGAAATTAGGGTGAAGGTGACTGCCTGTGGTGTTTGCCGTACGGATCTCCATGTCGTCGATGGGGAGCTGCCAGACGCAAAATTACCTATTATTCCAGGACATGAAATTGTTGGTCGGATTGATAAACTTGGGGAAGGTGTTAAAGGATTGCATTTGGGGGAGCGCGTTGGTATTCCATGGCTTGGACACACCTGTGGCATTTGCGCCTATTGCATGTGTAATCAGGAAAATCTATGTGATAGCCCCTTATTTAATGGTTACACGCGAGATGGCGGATTTGCCACATCGACCATTGTCGATGCACGTTTTGCCTTCCCGCTGGGCGAATTCGGGAACGATGTTGAAATTGCACCTTTATTGTGTGCTGGCCTAATTGGTTGGCGTTCATTAGTCATTGCGGGAATGGGGAAAAAAATAGGGCTTTACGGCTTTGGTGCGGCGGCGCATATATTAATTCAGGTTGCTTTATGGCAAGGGCGATCCGTGTATGCATTTACCCGTCCAGGTGATATGGTAACGCAGGATTTCGCCCTACAATTAGGGGCGAAATGGGCAGGTAACTCAGATGAAATGCCACCCGAACCGCTTGATGTCGCCATCATCTTTGCGCCTGCCGGCGACCTCGTACCCCTTGCCCTAAAAGCAGTGCGCAAGGGTGGCCGTGTGGTTTGCGCAGGTATCCATATGAGTGATATTCCGAGTTTTCCTTATCATATCCTATGGGAAGAAAGGCAACTGGTGTCTGTTGCAAACCTCACGCGACAAGATGGCATTGATTTCCTAGGCCTTGCGCCTAAGATTGGGATAGCTACCAAAACCACGATTTATCCTCTCGCCCAAGCTAACCAAGCCCTTGCAGACCTATGTAACGGTCGATTCGAAGGCTCGGCTGTTCTCGTGCCATGAACGTTACAAAACGAGACAAATGTCTCCGTGAGCGATGTGAGCAACAACGCTCATTAAGTATTTTAACTTATAGTGTTTTAGCCATTGTGCTCTCCCTGCCAATGGTCAATGCAGCAGGCATCACCAAAGGTCAGCCAGTCAAGATATTTGCACCGCTTGTCAAGCCAGGAGAATACGTTTGGCAGCCAGAACTATCGCCCGCAGGGCCTGTCGTCATTATCGTCAGCCTGCCTGAACAGCTCCTGTATGTATACCGTAATGGTGTGCGCATAGGCCGGACGACCATCAGCTCCGGAAAAGCCGGACATAGAACACCCACAGGTATTTTTACCATTCTTCAAAAAAGTGTGGATCATACCTCGACTATTTACAAAGGAGCATCTATGCCCTACATGGAACGTCTCACTTGGGGTGGCGTAGCAATCCATGCCGGCAATTTGCCCGGTTACCCTGCAGCACATGGTTGTGTACGGTTACCGCTTGATTTCGCAAAGCGGCTTTATAGCATTACGACCGACGGCACGACGGTTATTGTCAGCGACAACAAATCCTCTCCGCATAGTACTGTCGTAGCTGGCTTTCTTTTCGCTGCCATACTAAGTGCAAATGAGACTCCGTCAAGTAACGACATATTATGGAAACCACAAGTCGAACCTATAGGTCCTGTTTCCATTATCGTAAGTAGGGCAGACCATACCGTCTATGTTTATCGTAATGGGGTCGAAATAGGTCGCGCTCCGGTCAGCGGGCTTGGAAATTTCACCGGACTATATATCTATTCTGCCTTAGCGGATATTGATTCTGAAGGGCAGCGGAAATGGTTTTCCAGTGGGAATGAGGGCAGCGATCCCGCTCCTAAACTGAGCGATGTAGTAAAACAGGCCAGCGTAAACAAGCAATTTCTAGCCAATGTACGCGGACTGATTGTCCAAGGCTCCACCCTCATCCTTACCAATGCTCCAGTAAACTTCAATACCCAAATTGGCGCAGACTTTAATATTATCACTACGGCAGACCCGCTTTAATTTAGCGACATTATTCACCAATTAACCATACTAATCCGAATAGTTCATAAAGTTTAGGCTGGCAGGGGGTGAATGGCAATAACTTAGTTATCAAGTATGTAGATGATAGTGACTACCTTTTTAAATAAAAATAAGTATTCAGTACAACAATAGTTTTGTACGCAAAATTCCTTGAAAGCCCTACGAACGAATACAACAGTAATGAGCGCAAAACCTGTCCTATCATGAAAACACATATTTTGCTCATCAGCGTGTTGTTATCATGTCCATTTTCCGCTGGTTTTGGACAGGAAGGAATCTTGGAAGATCCATTTTCTACACATCAGAAAATTAACCCAAGCCCAGCGGGAAAACAGTTGGCAGGTGAAGATCCTTGTCGCCTAAAAACCGATAAAACTCATGCATGGACATTGGTGGATGTTATCGACCAAGCCCTTTGTTCTAACCCACAAACTCGGCAAGCCTGGGCGAATGCCCGCTTCCAGGCGGGGCAAGTGGGTATTGCTAAAGCGGCCTATTTACCGACTGTGACTTTGAATGCATCCGTCTCGCACGGCATAAATTCTTCTAGCAGTAACTTACAAAACCCTATTATCAGTAGCCCAACTACAGGAGGAACAGGTGGCAGTGGACAAGCAATCAACCGCTTCACTCCAGTCATTAGCCTAAATTATCTGCTTTATAACTTTGGTGCACGCGAAGCACAGCTTGAAAATGTCCAACAAACCCTGGAAGCCTCCAATTGGACACATGACGCAGTACTGCAAACGGTAATGTTTACAGCGATTCAGGCATATTACCAAGTTTTTGCGACGCAATCAGCGGCAGAAGCAGCGCTAATCTCAGAGAAAGCCAGCAATGAATCACTGAAGGCGGCTCAAACGCGCTATGAAGTTGGAGTGGTGGCTAAGGCTGATGCCTTACAGGCACAGACCGCTTTTGCGCAAGCCAAGCTCAATCGGCAAAAGACTGAAGGCGAAGCCAGGATTGCCACTGGGAGTTTAGCTAATGCGCTGGGGCTAGAAGCCGATTTTAATTTGAATATTGCACCGCCATCCTTGCTAAGGCCCGATGCTAACCAGGAATCTTATGTGCATCAGTTGATCGATGAAGCCAAAAAATTACGTCCTGATTTGGCTGCCGCCGAAGCGACCGTTAAAGCTGCCGAGGCCAATGTTAAAGCCGCCGAGGCTGGTCATCTACCAACTATCTCCCTGATTGGGAATTATGGCTATAACCACACCAGCCTTCCAAGCGACACGCAAAGTTGGTCGGTGGGTATGCAAATCAGCGTTCCCCTATTTACTGGTTTCAACACGACTTACCAAATCCGGAGCGCTAAAGAAAAACTCGAAGTGCAGCGCGCTAATTTAGACCAGCTCGAGCAATCGGTGAGCCTGGATGTTTGGCGGGCCTACCAGCTTTTAAATACGGCCAGAGAGAGTTTCAATAGTAGCGAAGTCCTATTGGCTAGTGCGTTCCAATCCGAAAGGGTGGCGATGGGGCGGTATAAAGCCGGTGCAGGGACAATTATCGATCTTTTGAATGCCCAATCCAGTCACGCCAATGCCCGACTACAACTTATCCAGGCTCAATATACTTGGCTGACCCAAAAAGCTCAATTGGCACAGGCATTGGGTCGATTAGATTATTCATCCCTTCCCAGGTAACCGTTTTATGATACGAAATGTAATGGCTTTGATTGGTCTAGCTCTTGTTCTGGCGGGAGGGTATGCGTTTATTGTTTGGAATAAATCTGTGCCAATACCTCAATACCGGATTGAAACATTAACCCGGAGCAATATCATCAAATCAGTTTCTGCCAATGGTACGCTCAACCCAGTGGTGTTAGTGAATGTTGGCACCCAAATTTCGGGGGTGGTTAATAAACTGAATGTTGATTTTAATGATAGGGTAACAAAAAATCAGGTGTTGGCTGAAATTGACCCTTCCCTGATTAATGCACAACTGGTTCAAAGCCAAGCGAATTTAGCCAATGCCAATGCCTCCCTCAAATTGGCAACAGCCAACGCTAGGCGGTCGAAAGAACTCTATACCCAAGACTATATTGCCAGATCGGAACTTGACCAATCAATCCAGGCATTGTCCGTTGCCCGCGCACAAGTGGATTCGGCAATAGGCTTGCTCAAACGGGATAAAACCAATTTTGGTTACACGATTATCAAATCCCCTGTTTCCGGGGTGGTGGTCTCGCGTAGTGTGGACATTGGCCAAACCGTTGCGGCCAGTTTTACCACACCAACCTTGTTTAAAATTGCCCAGGATTTAAAACGCATGCAGATTGACACCTCGGTTGCTGAAGCCGATGTTGGCGGTGTACGTGAAGGGCAAGCCGTCAGTTTTACCGTTGATGCTTATGGAGACCGAATTTTTAAGGGCAAGGTTCGCCGTGTCAGGCTAGACTCCACGGTTTTGCAGAATGTGGTCACTTATGACGTGGTGGTGGATGTCGATAATCCGGAGGAAATTTTATTACCAGGGATGACCGCTTTCGTCAGTATCGTTATTAAAGAAAGCAAAGAAGCCCTAAAATTGCCATTGGCTGCGCTTAAGTTTCGCCCTGTCGGTAATACTGTTCCTAAGTCAGGTAACACCATTTATCGCTTAGAAAACAATCAAGCCAAAAGTATTCCTGTGCAGATTGGTATTGCTGATGGTAAGTATGTGGAAATAATCAGTGGGGATTTAAAAGTAGGCGATTCCGTTATTTTGGAAGATCTACTCGTGGACAAAACCAAGACGCAGGGCGGCGTTAAAGAAAATTTCAAGGTTAAACCGTTCTGATGACTCGGCCTTTAATTTGCGTTACCGGGCTGTACAAGCAGTATTTAGTCAACGTGCCAGTGCTTAAGGATATTAGCTTCACTATCGCAAGCGGTGAGTTTGTCGCCATCATGGGGCATTCGGGTTCCGGCAAATCGACACTGATGAATATTCTTGGGTGTTTGGACACGGCTAGTGCTGGACATTATTATCTGGAAGATCGTGATACCGCAGCTTTAAGCTCAGACGAGCTGGCCTTATTGCGTAATAATTTGATTGGTTTTGTTTTTCAAGGTTTCAACTTATTGCCGCGTAGCTCGCTTCTGGACAATATTGCTTTGCCCTTACTTTATGCTGGCAAAAGCAAGACTGAACGGAGACAAAAAGCAGCCATGATGTTGCAACGTGTGGGTTTGGCAGAATTTGGCGAGCGTTTGCCGAATCAACTGTCTGGCGGCCAACAACAGCGCGTGGCTATTGCCAGGGCTTTGGTTACCAATCCAAAATTAATCCTGGCAGATGAGCCAACCGGCAATCTGGATACCCAAACCAGCGAAGACATTATGAAAATTTTTGAAGCCATGAATACGGAGCAGAAAATCACCATTATTCTGGTCACGCATGAACCTGATATTGCCACCCATGCCAAGCGCTTAATCCTGGTTAAAGACGGGCAAATCGAAAGCGACAAACCCACATGATTATCGGTGCCTTACTGGGTGAAGGTTGGGCTGCGATGTACGCCAACCGAATGCGTACGTTATTGACCATGTTAGGCATGGTGTTTGGGGTCGGTGCCGTCATCATGATGTTAGCCATAGGCCAAGGTGCTCAAATGCTAGTGAATGACTCTATTGCGTCGATGGGGAGTAATTTGTTTATAGTTTTGTCTGGCTCAACTTCAGCAGGCGGTATCCGGCAAGGTTCAGGCACAGTGCCAACGCTTACCTTGGCAGATTCCCAAGCCATTGGTGAACTGCCCGAGATTGCAGCTGTTGCCCCCAATCTTTTTAATACAGCGCAACTGATTTATGCATCGAACAATTGGAGTACCCAAGTATCCGGCACGACACCAGCAGTGATGGAAGTTCGGGATATGCAGGTCATTTCTGGTGCATGCTTTACCGACAGCGATGTCCGAGCCGCAACACGGGTTATGTTAATGGGGCAAACCGTCGTTCGTAATTTGTTTGGCGATGAAAATCCGGTCGGTAAAATGGTCAGGGTGAAGAACAGTCCCTTTGTGGTTTTAGGTGTGCTGGCGGCTAAAGGCCAAAGTCTGGACGGTCGTGATCAGGACGATACGGTGATAATCCCCATTACTACGGCGCAACGTCAACTGTTTGGCAATCAATTCCCCGGTATGGTGAGGATGATTTTGGTCAAAGCCAAATCCGCTGAGATTATGTCTAAAGCAGAGCAAAGCATGAACGAATTGCTTAATACAAGGCACCGAATTCATGTTGGGCAAGAGAATGATTTCTCAGTGCGCAACCTCACCGCCGTTGCGCAAGCGGCTGCTAGCACGACGGAAGCGATGTCAACAATGCTAGGTGCTATCGCGTCGGTGTCGCTTTTGGTTGGGGGTATCGGCATTATGAATATCATGTTGGTTTCAGTCACTGAAAGGACTCGCGAAATTGGAATACGTATGGCTATTGGTGCAAAAAATAGCGATATATTGCTGCAATTCCTTTTTGAAGCTGTGATGATTTCCTTAGCTGGAAGTTTAATTGGTGCTGTGCTAGGCGTCGCATGCGCTTACTTCTACAGCGAAATCAATGACACGCTAGTGGTTGTCACATTAAGTTCAGTATTGCTTGCCTTCGGAGTAGCTGCGGCAGTTGGCGTGTTCTTCGGCTTCTACCCTGCACGCAAAGCCGCCAACCTCAAACCTATTGAGGCGCTGCGGTATCAATAGGTATAAATTTGTAGAGTACTTTTAGTGCTTTATTTTACAAAGTCGTATGATATTTGCTAACTTGAAAATGGTTATTGACTGTTCTGCCCCCTAAATTTTCACACAATGAAATAATCCTTCACTTCATAGCTCAATGGTTCAGGCTATTAAACATTAATCTTAAATTCAGCCATGATTGGATAATGGTCGGAGGTATAGATAGAAGACAGTGTCTCGGCTTGTATTAAATGTAAGTCACGGTAAAAGATATAATCAAGATGACGGTTTAAATGATGCCAACGGGTTTCCCGGTCAAGTGCAACGGTTGTCAAGCCTTCATTTTTTATAAGCTCGAAAAGAAATTCAAGTCGGGCAGCATTCCAGCAGTTGAAATCACCAGCAAGGATGATAGGCCCTGAATGTTGCTGGACGACCGATAGTATCTGGTTGATATGACATGAATATTTTTTTAGCGTTACAAAATTAATGGCGTGGACATTCAGGACAAGAAGTTGATTCAGGCTATTTTGCAGGTGGTATCTGGTCGCCAGCATTAGCTTGGAGGTATTCAGAATCGGTTCCTTATCCGGCGAATGAAGAAATTCCTGAGCACATGATTTTGCAACGCAGCCCGTTTTAAGGCCAGTTATAACTTGGCTGAGTCGATATTTATGGCTGCAAGCCATGACCCATTCTAATCGGTTGGTTTTTTCGAAAATGCTGTTGTCGTGGTTGTTGAGCACTGATTCCTGTAGCAAGATCAGGTCTTTATTCCTAATCAATTTAAGAAAATCATCATACCAGCCACTTTTCCGGGTTTTATAGACGTTCCAAACCAGGAGGGTTATGGTTTCACCGAGTGCTGCTTGACTCGCTTTTCCCATAAAAATAAGCGGATCGGCGGAATCAAAAATTTCGGGTAAAAGTTTCCTAAACGGCATGCTTTATAAATAAGGCGATAACAGGCGAAAAAAATTGTTCCGTGCTTGAATAAAAAGGGAATAATGACCGCTCGTACTTTTTGTTACGGCTTTCGCCTTTCCCCTTTTTTCATTAAAAATGTTTGTCAGTGCATCGTTCAGGTCGCTGTCAAAACATTCCAGATTGACTTCGAAATTCAATGCTAAACTGCGGGTATCCCAGTTAGCTGAACCAATGAAAGACCAACCGTCATCGACCAGGAATAATTTGCTATGCTCAAAGGGCGGTGCGCTTAGATAGATTTTAAGGCCAAATTTAAGAAGCTCGTTAAAATTGGCCTGCATTGCCCAATTGAAAAAAGGAATATTGTTTTTTTCGGGTACTATTATTTCAACTTCAACGCCCCGCAAGGAGGCAGCCTGAAGCGCACAGAGGACGGTATGGTCGGGGATAAAGTACGGTGTCATGATGCGGATGTTATGTTCAGCAGCGTTGATTGCGGCAAGTAGTGTCCACACCAGCTTCTGATAATTCTCATCCGGGCCGTCCGGCAACACTCGACAGGTAACTTGCCCATCGCAACTGCCAGACCATTGTGTAAGCCTAAGTGATTTGCCAGTGGCGAATTCCCAGTCATCGCTAAAAGCCTTGCCGATCTGGTCAATGACTGGGCCTTTGATTTCGAAATGGATGTCTTGCACCGGATTGCTGGGATTTTCCCTGACACTATTAGCCTGATGGATATTTAAACCTCCAACAAAGGCTACCTGTCCGTCCACGCATAAAATTTTCCGGTGGTTACGCAGATTGATAAAGCGGGGGCTAAAAGGGAGGAACCGGGCTGTGTTGACATCCCGTTTATGAAGTTCCCTCTCGGTTTTACGCCATCTTAAATCCAGAAAATCACCGTCTATCAACACATAAACGACGACATTCCGTTTTCGCGCTGCACCCAGGGCATCAACAAATTTCTGACCCGTTTTGTCGTAATCAAAAATGTAGCTTGAAAGAACAATATCTCGCTTTGCTTCAGCGATAGCCTTAAGCATCCGGGGATAAGCCATATCGCCATTGATGAGTGGCACAACTTGATTGTGCGGCAAGTAGGGTGAATCGTGAATTGCATACCCTGCCCTTATCAAAGTTCGCCATTAAGCATCAAAACCAGTTTCGGGAACCAATTCCTTTTCCGGAAATAGTCCTGTCTTTTTTTTCTTTGATTTGGATAGTTTCGCACGGGCTTTGATCCGGTTGATCCCGAACATCCAATACAGGGAGCTACCTAGGAACGGTGACAGGAAAACAAGGCCAATCCAGCTTATCGCGGCTCGCCCATCATCTTTACGCAGCAATACGTGGATGGCTGTGGGAATAGAGAAAACCAAATGGAGCGTCCCAATAAGAAACGCCCATGTAGATAAGGGTTCAATCACAAATGACAAAAAAAAATGAAGTTTCTTTGAATGATTTAAAAATCAATTATAGAACAATGGAGTTTGAACCATTACATGAATAGTATTTGAAAAATAAATTCAATTTACTGTTTCCCCAACATGACCCATGATACGGCTATAAATTTCTTTATCGGCTTGGTAACATCCGCAGGCAGCGGCTTCAAGGCCTGCACGGTCGATAATCGTGATATCCCCGCGTTGGTAACTTATCAGCTTTTGTCTCAGTAGCGAATTAGCCGCTTTCGTTATGCCTACCCGCCTTACCCCCAGCATATAAGCCAGGAACACATGGGTAATATGAACGTGGTTTGAGTGCGCCCGGTCCTGGGTCATCAACAACCATCGGGCAAGGCGCGCCTCCACCAAGTGATAGCGGGTGCAGGCCGCAGTTTGCGCGAGTTGGCTCATCATCACATAAAGATACCGGTTCAACTCACGTTGCAGTGCAGGATTCTGTCCAAGGATACGAAGAAAAGTTGCTGACGAAATCCGCAGTGCAGTGCCTGCCCCTTGGATCAAAGCGGTAAATGGCGCGATATTGACACCCAGCATGAGGGTAATCCCGAGTACGCCTTCATTGCCGACCAACCCCACTTCCAAATTTGAAGTGTCGATAGGCGTCACTAAGGATATAAAGCCTCCAGTCGGGAAAAAAATATGCGGAACCACTTCACCGGCGTGGTAGAGAACCTTGCCAATACTGAGTTCGATATGTTCACAATTATCGAGTAATTGCTCACGGTCTTTGTGAAGCAGAGAATCCAGCAAACGGTTAGTTGCCGGAACTGCCTGGGTAAATGCCATAAATTTGTTCCTGTGAGAGACTTCAATAATCTTTATGCGCAAGTTACAACCAATGTCATTAGGAGTCTGTGCGTTAGGACACTTAGGCTAATAAATGTGTTTTGAAAAAGATCACAAAACCAACAATTACAGCGAGTAGTTGATGGATCTCTAATTAAAATTTTATACCGTCCAATCTTAACCCTAAGGCTATGTACGCTAGCAGACGGACAACAGGGTTAAACCTGCGTACTCTTCGAAAATACGGAATGAGGCTTTGGCTTTTTTGCTTACCGGTGCAAACAAACGCATTAGCAGTAGGCAAATAAATGCTTTTATCTCAGGGTAGTTGATAGAAATCGGCATAAGCACTTAAACAGCGAGGAAAATTTATGAACTGGAACCAAATTGACGAAAACTGGAAACAGATAACAGGGACTGTGAAGAAAAAGTGGGGGAAACTGACTGATGGCGATTTGAACCTGAAAATAGTAAAACGGAAACCTGTCGCAGGCAAAACTCAGAATACTCGGAGCGACAAAAAAGACGATGTCGAACATTAACCTTCCAACTGACAAAAATACAAAAGGAATGCTGTAAAAAGATACGGATTTAATGCCGACGCCCCCACTTTCGCTTATTTCCTAGGAAAATCATGAAAAACATCAGAATTAATGCCCTTACTTTGGTTATTGGCTTTACTTTGAGTTCTTGCGCAATAGCAGACAATATGACCTTAGACCAATACAAGTCTCTTGAAATCAAAATTGAGTCTGATTATAAAGTAGCCAAAGAAAAATGCAGCTCACTGGCAGGAAATGACGAAGATATCTGTAAAGCAGAAGTAAAAGGCAAAAGGAACATTGACAAGGCCGAACTCAAGCACAGCAACAATCCAACCCCTAAAACCCTATACAAAGCACGTGTCGCCAAAGCCGATGCAGAATATTCGGTGGCAATCCAGAAATGCGATGAAAAAGAAGGTAATGCTGAGGATGTTTGTGTAAAGGAAGCGAAGGCAGCCAAAATCCAGCAAACCGCTTCCGCTGAAGCTCAAATGAAAACATTAAAGGCCGACGATGAAGCTATTCAAAAATCATCTGATGCACGTAAGGATGCAGAACAAGATATGCGCGATGCCAACTATGCAGTTGCAAAAGAAAAATGCGAAGCCTTGGATGGCAAGCCGGAAGATAGCTGCATGAGCGATGTAAAGTCACGTTTTGACATGCAGTAAATAATGACCACTTACTCTGAACCAAACCTGGCAAACCTTAACCTGAACCCACACGTGGTTTTGTCGAACAGTCTGGGTTAAAGTCGTTCTTACTGGAAATAACCGGCATGAATGATTTATTCTGGAATCAGCACATTGATTCTTAACTATAGGTAAAACTTGATAGGTGATAAAGATGAAACTATCAAAAATAAAGACGTCTGTTAACAATGGGGTATTGTCCGATATCCAATCCTTACGCAAAAGCGCCCGAAAAAATATTGAAGAAGGTGCGGTTACTTTGGGGCTATGCCGCTAACCGCAAGGAAGTGATTAAATTATTGAATGAGGCGCTTGCCACTGAGCTGGTTTGTGTGCCCCGTTACAAGCGGCATTTCTTTATGGCGAAAGGGATCAATTCCGATTCGGTAAAAGCGGAATTTCAGGCTCATGCAACAGAAGAAATGACACATGCCGACCGCTTGGCAAAACGGATTATTGAACTGGGCGGTGAACCTAATTTTTCGCCTGATGGCATGAGTGGGCGAAGCCATGCCGAATATGTCGAGGGCGACACGCTTAACTCAATGATCAAGGAAAATCTGATAGCAGAACGTATCGCCATCGAAAGTTACCGGGAAATGATACTTTATCTGGCCGACCATGACTCAACGACCCAACAAATGCTAAAAGAAATCCTAGCTGTCGAGGAAGAACATGCAGAGGACCTTGCTTCCCTGTTAGGTAACATAAAACCCTGAAATACTTCCGATAAAAGGCAACAAACCTATTTTTTAATCTGTAAGTTTAGGATATTACTTATAACCATGGGTATCCGCTCTACATGAAGAGCCGATGCCCTCATCTGCATGGACTTGATTAATCGGCAAAAGCCACGCCATGTAAATCAGGCAGCAAACGATCGGATTCGCTTTTGACGACTTGATAACATTCACAAACACGCGCTTCTAATCCAGGACGGTCAAGCACAGTGATGCGCCCACGGCTGTATCCAATCAATCCGGCTTGCTGCAATTTTCCCGCCGCTTCAGTCACACCCTCGCGGCGCACACCCAACATGTTGGCGATTAATTCCTGGGTCATGGTCAACTCGTTGGTTGCAAGCCGGTCAAGGCTCAATAACAGCCAACGGCAGAGTTGCTGATCCACCGAATGGTGCCGGTTGCAGACTGCCGTCTGTGCCATCTGGGTAATTAGCGCCTGGGTATAGCGCAGTAACAAACGCAACAGTGAACCGTTCCGGTTAGTTTCTTGCAAAACAAATTGTTTCCGCAGCCGGTAGGCAAAACCCTGGCTTTGCACGACCGCCCGATTCGGCATGGTGCCACCGCCCATAAACAAAGCAATACCAATAATACCTTCGTTACCGACTACGGCAATTTCGGCTGAGGCGCCACTCTCAAGGACATAAAGCAGGGAAATGATGCTGGTGGTAGGGAAATAGGCGTAAAGCAAATCCTCCCCAGATTCATAAATTACATCGCCAAGCTTCATCTTAACCAACTCCAAATGATCGGCAAGGCGCTCATAGACATCTGGGGGCAACGCATCAAGCAGATGGTTTTGGCGTGGATAATGCGGGTCTACCATGGCTTAATCCCTGTTTGTATATATTGTTAAATAACTGGGAAAACCAAGCTTATAGCTTATAGCTATGATTTTGCTCGATATAGTATCACTAGATATGTGCGGTATAGTACATATTTCTCCAAGTCTCATTAACAAATCCCGTCAGGGATGCTTTCTACTATTCAAAGAGTTGATGGTCTAGAAAAAACGCTTTATGTGCGTTAGCGTACATATTTTGATGAAGAACAAAGCTAACCTGTAGCCATTCTAGTCTCGATTAGAGAATCGACAAAAAATGAAGTAATTGGCGGATAAGCAGGACTTATCGATGCCAAATACTCGGAAGTGGAATGATTTTGTTTGATGATGCCATTTATCCTCTCGCCGTAACCTGTTATTACGGCGATATTTTTGTGATCAAGCCAAACTTTCTTTTAGATTGTTATCCAATTAATTAAATCCACTGTATCAATTAAGGCGCAAGTTATTTATGAATTCAGGCAAATAAACAGTATGTTAAAAGAAACTTTATCTCAATCCAGCTCAAATAGAGCGATTTCTGACGATACCCCTTTTCCAACTATATTAGATACAGCGATTTCCCGAGCCAAAACGGAACTGATTAACCTGCAAAATAAAGACGGTTTTTGGGTATTTGAGCTAGAAGCCGATTGCACCATTCCTGCTGAATACATACTGATGATGCATTTCATGGATGAAATTAATTATGGACTCCAGGCCAAGATTGCAAATTTTTTACGCACACAACAAAGCGATAATGGCAGTTATCTGCTGTATAAGGGTGGCGGAAGCGACCTAAGTGGCACAGTCAAGGCTTATTATGCTTTGAAACTGGCGGGTGATTCTGTTGATTCAGCGCACATGGTCCAAAGCCCGTGAATGGATATTGGCGCAAGGCGGCGCAGCCCAGTCGAATGTTTTTACCCGCATCATGTTAGCCATGTTCGGGCAGATTCCCTGGCGCGGCGTACCATTTCATCCCAGTTGAAATCATGTTGTTACCGAAATGGTTTCCATTTCATCTGGATAAAGTTTCTTATTGGTCACGAACGGTCATGGTGCCTCTGTTTATTCTCTGTACTTACAAAGTAAAAGCCAGAAATCCAAATAATATTGGGATTGTAGAGCTTTTCACTACCCTGCCGGAGAAAGAAAGGCATTATTTTTTCCATGTCAAATCGTGTCAAGGCAACGCTATTCTGATGCTGTAGATCGCATTGGTCGTTTATTGGAGCCACTTAATACCAGCTTTCGTCCGAAGAAAAGCGACAATCAAAGCGCGGGACTGGTTTCATGGAACGATTGAATGGCTATGATGGCCTTGGCGCTATTTTCACGGCTATGGTTAACGCTTATGAAGCAATGGACTATTTGGGTATCCCTGCTGATAATGAACAACGGCGGATTGCAAGAGAAGCAATCGATCGGTTATTGGTGATAAAAGATGACATGGCTTATTGCCAACCTTGTGTATCGCCCGTTTGGGATACCGGCCTGGCGGTCATGGCGCTGCAGGAAGCCGATAAATATGATAATAATCTTCATACACAAAATACCCTAAAATCCGCCTTACATTGGTTAATCAGTAAGCAATTGAAAGACGAGCCGGGTGATTGGCGAATCCAGCGGCCTAATTTACCGGGCGGTGGCTGGGCTTTCCAGTTTAACAATAGCTATTACCCAGATGTCGACGATACCGCCGTGGTGGCTTATGTGTTAAAACAAGCCAATGTCACAGAGTTTAACGAGAATATTGAACGCGCCGGGGTTTGGATTGCAGGGATGCAATCTAGTAACGGCGGTTACGGTGCATTTGATGCCGACAACACCCATTACTTGCTTAACCATATTCCGTTTGCCGACCACGGCGCCTTGCTCGATCCGCCCACCGCTGATGTTAGTGCACGCTGTATAATGTTCTTGGCCAAGCTTGTATGCAAACACCCGGAATATCAAGTTGTCATCGATAAGTGCATCAAGTACTTACGTACCCAACAGGAAAAGGACGGCTCTTGGTTTGGGCGTTGGGGCACAAACTATATTTACGGCACCTGGTCGGTGTTGCTCGGCTATGAAGCGGCAGGCGTTGCCAAGAATGATCCAGGCATCCGCATTGCTGTTGATTGGTTAAAGTCCGTTCAACGTAAAGACGGTGGCTGGGGCGAAGGGAATTTAAGTTACCACTACAGCAAAATCCGCGCAAAACTTCACCCTAGCAATGCATTTCAAACTTCGCTTGCTATTCTGGCATTATTGTCGGCAGGTGAAACAGGCTGTGTTGAAATTGAAGCTGGGATAAGCTTTTTGTTAAAGAACCAGCAGGCTAACGGGTTCTGGAAAGATGAAAGCTTTAATGCACCTGGATTTCCGAAGTTTTTTTACCTGAAATACCACGGTTACGACAAATTCTTTCCGCTTTGGGCGCTGGCTCGTTATCGAAATGAATTAACAGCACTAATGTAATATCCACTGTAGTTTTCTTGCAAACTACATTGGCGATGTTTTTTATATCCCCATTAGCTTGAGTTTAAAGATCATTAGTTGCTGCCTAAATAGAAGTCACCAAGGAGTATCTTTGTGAAGCATTAACTTCCGATCACCTGACAAAATGCGCCAGTAATCAGACTAGGTCAGAACCAAGGGTTCCGATTGCCTCTAACGTCATTGGAATAGCTATTTTATTGGCTATGTTCGTTAGCGCACTGTGCATGTTTATTAAAAAGGATTTAATAGCAACTAAGGGATTTAGAAACCTTCATATAACTGGAGTGCTAGTTCCCAATAAATCTGCAAAAAAGTGGAGTTAACTGGTAACAATTTCACTAACTTTTATTAAGTAGGATTAACAACTACTTAACCGTATTAACAAAATTTGTAAGTTAACCGGTAGTTGAATTAGCTAGCACAAAATCTAACTCCCATCAGCAACAATTAAATTGCGCATTTAATTCTATGGAGAACAAACAATGAAAACCGGTAACCACTTAAGATCAAAACGCATCATTTACAGCAAAAGTTTAGCTGTAGTCTGTGCGCTCCTTTTATCAGCCTGTGCCGGGCTTCCTGCACCTACGGAGCAAATGGCAGTTTCCAAGCTTGCGGTCAGTAATGCCGCCAGCGCAGGGAGCAACGAATTTGCCCCCCTGCCCCTGAAGTCGGCCATGGATAAAATGGGCAATGCAGAACGGGCGATAACAGCAGAGGATTATTTGCTGGCGCGGCGACTAGCGGAACAAGCGCAGGTGGATGCGCAGCTTGCTGCGGCGACATCCCGTGCAGCCAAAGCGCAAAAAGCCGCCAGTGCGTTGCAAGAAGGCAACCGGGTGCTGCGTAAAGAAATCGACCGTAACGCCCAATAATAACCCACGGAGTTGACCATGCAAAACAAACCATACTTACCTTTAGCCCTGATGACGGTGGCGATAATGTCCGGCTGTAGTGCCATCCCACAAAACCCGTCGCTTGCCGATGCCCATAGCCGTTATAACTCGGCGCAGGCCAACCCTGATATCACAAATCAGGCGGCGCTTGAACTTAACGATGCCAACGTATCGTTGCACAAAGCCGATGTGGCATTCAGCATCGATAATAAAGACGACGAAATTAATCAACTGGCTTATCTCGCAAAGCAACAAGTCGCGATAGCCGAAGAAACAGCCAAGCGTAAGACAGCCGAGCTGGCAGTTACAAACGCGGGTGCCAAACGTGGCGAAGTCCAACTTGAAGCAAGAACAGCAGAAGTCGATGCGGCTAAAGAGCAAATAAAACTGCTTGAAGCATTAAATGCCAAAAAAACCGACCGTGGTATGGTCATTACCCTCGGTGATGTCCTGTTTAGCACTGGCATGTCGGAATTGGCGTCTGGTGGTATGCGAAATGTGCAAAAGCTGGCAGATTACCTAAGCCAATACCCGCAAGAAAAAGTGTTGATTGAAGGTTACACCGACAGTGTCGGTAGTGACAGTTACAATCAGGGACTCTCTGACCGGCGGGCTGATGCGGTTAGGTCTGCGCTGTTAAATATGGCGATCAACAACGACCGTATCGCTACCCGTGGTTATGGTGAAGCATTTCCAGTCGCTAATAATAGTAATGCCGCGAGCCGTCAGTTGAACCGGCGCGTTGAAATTATCCTTTCAGACAACAATGGCAATATCACGCCGCGTTAGTTCAGGGTATACCCAGTATATTCAGTAACGAACAGGTAAAAGAGGATATTTTATGTTTTTCACCTGTCCGTTATGCCACCAAAATAAGGAGGAAAAATCATGAAAAGACTAAACCAAGCCCTAATTCTGGCAACTATCCTGCTTAACTACCCGGTGTTTGCGGATGAGCCTCAAATCACACCACAGTCACAAGGTGACGTCACCTTCATCAGTGGTGGCGTGGGCAGTGATGAACAGGACGCAATCAAAGCCGTTCGTGGCGAGTACAACCTAAACCTGCTTTTTTCTGCACAGGGGACTGGTGAATATCTAAGCGACGTCAAGGTTAGTATTTCTGATTCGGCTGGCAACACCATCCTGGACACCGTCGCTGACGGCCCTATGCTGCTGGCTAAACTCAAGCCAGGAAGCTATACCGTGAATACTGAGTTTGATGGGAAGGTATCCCATAAAAAAGTAAAGGTTGGCAAGAAAGGAAAGTCGGCTCTTTCGTTTATTTGGTAACAAAACACAAGGCGGTAAATATACCTGCTTAGCATGTAGCTTAAATTGCATGTGATATCTAAATCCTGCGGTTATGAGTAAATACCGATGCAGGACAACGCATGACCTTAATCAATATTAACGGAAACCTTATGAAAACTAAAAACGAATACATCGATAACATGGCGTCAGAACTAAAAGAATGGGGCGCACAGGCTGACCTGTTGGCGGCCAAGACAGAAAAATCAGTGGGCATGATCAAGCTGAAATATACCGAACAACTCAATGCGTTTCGGACTAAGCACCAGGAAGCTAACGACAAGATGAAGGAATATGAGGCAGCCAGCGGCGATGCCTGGGAAGCGGCTAAAGAAACGGCGGATAAAGTATGGGATGACCTTAGGGCGGGGCTTAATACCGCTGTAGAAAAATTTCCGGATTTCAAATGACTAATATCAACTTGAGCCATGCCCATAAAAGTGCGATTATCCTCAATAGAGCACCCTTTTTAGCCGATGTTTAAAATATTGAGCTTCGTCTTGATGGCTAAGTTATTAATTATCCTGATATAGGCATGCAATGGCGTAATACTAAAGAGCGATACGGAGTGCTTTCAATAGGACTCCACTGGCTAATGCTAATTCTGCTCATTGCCGGATATGGGTGTATTGAGCTACGTGAACTTTATCCCAAAGGCAGCGATATCCGTGAAGCATTAAAAACCTGGCATTACCTGTTAGGGCTATCGGTTTTTGTATTGGTTTGGTTTCGGTTGCTGTGCTATTTGACAGGCTCATTCCCTCGAATTGAGCCTGAACTGGCAAAATGGCAAAAGCTATCATCCAGGCTGGTGCAAATGCTTCTCTATGTGCTGATGATCGTCATGCCTATGGCAGGCTGGTTGATTCTCAGCGCTGAAGGCAAGCCCATCCTGTTTTTCGGGCTGCAACTTCCTGCGCTCATCAATGAAAATAAAGCTGTCGCTGAGTTAACCAAGGATATACACACCACTTTCGGCACGGTGGGTTACTTCCTTATCGGGTTGCATACCCTGGCGGCGCTGTATCATCACTTTGTCTTACGGGACAACACAATGCAGCGCATGCTGCCATTTGAACCTGAATTAAAGCCAACTTCTCTACTAGCCGAACATGACAAAACGGCTATCTTTGCTCCCAATACTGGCGCAGTAGGCAACAATGAAACAGCAAAGGATGAATTTGGAAGTGTTACTGGATTAACTGCCGCGATGGTGGCAGAGCGCCTTAAACAAGATGGCTTTAATGAATTGCCCAAGCCTGATCAGCGTGGGTTTCTTCGGCTCTTGTTTGAGGTGCTGCGACAACCCATGTTCGCACTGCTTATTGGTGGTGGAGTTGTTTATCTGCTCCTAGGGGATAAGACTGAAGCTCTTTTGCTGCTCCTGTTTGCTGGCCTCTCGGTGACCATCACTATCGTCCAGGAATCACGCAGTGAACGCGTATTAGAGGCATTACGCAACCTGGCAAGCCCACGGGCGCTAGTCATCCGGGATGGTAAGCGTATTCTTATAGCAGGCAGGGAGGTGGTGCGGGACGACTTAATAGTGATTTCCGAAGGCGATCGGGTTGCGGCGGATGCAACCTTGATTTCGGCACATGATCTGCTGTTGGATGAATCGTTGCTTACTGGCGAAGCTGTGCCGGTGCGAAAATCAGTTCAAGAGGCAACTGGGAATAAGGTAACCCAAGTTGGTGTAAAGCCAGGCGGCGAAGATTTACCTTATATTTTCGCTGGAACATTGGTCGTAAGAGGGGCTGGGCAGGCACTTGTCCATGCGACGGGTGTCCGCAGTGAAATGGGCAAAATTGGCCACGCACTGTCTTCTATAGAAACCGAACAACCTCATTTGCAAAGGCAAATACATGCATTTGTTCGTGCATTCGCCATCATTGGCGCGTTGATAGGTACATTGACCGTGCTATTGTTTGGTTTGCTGCGTGGTTCATGGCTTGATGCCTGGCTCGGTGGTATTGCTATAGGCATGTCATTGTTACCCGAAGAATTCCCCCTTGTCCTGGCTGTGTTCATGGCCATGGGTGCTTGGCGAATTTCGCAAGCGCGGGTTTTGACCCGCCGCGCCTCAGCGATTGAGACACTCGGCGCCACGACCGTTTTATGCACCGACAAGACGGGTACGCTTACGGAAAATCGTATGACCATTGTTGCCTTGCTCAGCGAGGAGAGCCGTTGGAGTCAAAGCGACGAGAATGTAATTTCAGATCAAATAAAAGAAATCCTAGAAACCGCTTTATTTGCTTGTCCACGCGAACCTAGCGATCCTATGGACAGCGCGATTCATGCGCTTGCAGAAAATAAGCTCGGTTCCACTAAAGAAAATTTTAACAGCACTGAATTGATTCATGCCTACGGCCTTAGGCCGGATTTGTTTGCGGTGGTGAACATACTCTCCAGAGAGGGGGATAGCCATCCGACGGCCTTCGCCAAAGGTGCGCTTGAAGCCATCGCCGAACTGTGCCAGCTATCCAAAGAACGATTAGCCAGGATTCGAGAACAATTAGATGAATTGGCGCAGAGAGGAATTCGCGTGCTTGGGGTCGCCAAGGCTGCCATAACTAATATTGCCCAACTGCATGAAATGCCGGAAACACCTCGCGACTTCAACTTTGAGTATGTTGGCTTAATTGGATTTGCTGACCCGATCCGCGCGAATGTTCCTGCGGCCGTGGCTGAATGCCGTAGTGCGGGTATAAGGGTGGTCATGATAACCGGGGACTATCCCGCAACAGCGCAAGCCATCGGTTTACAGGCTGGCCTAGATACTGCCAACATCCTGAATGGTGACAATATTGATGCCATGTCCGATGAAGAACTGGCGCTCAAAGTAAAATCAACTTCCATATTCGCACGTATCCAACCTAATCAAAAACTTCGCATTGTCCAAAGCCTGAAAGCAAATGGGGAAGTTGTCGCCATGACAGGAGACGGGGTCAATGACGCTCCGGCAATCAAGGCCGCCCACATTGGCATTGCCATGGGTGGGCGCGGTACTGATGTCGCACGAGAAGCTTCCTCAATCGTGTTACTCGATGATGACTTTGGTTCTATCGTCTTAACTATTCGTCTAGGACGACGGATTTACGACAATTTACGCAAGGCAATTGAGTATATTGTTGCCGTGCATATACCGATTGCAGGTCTTGCTGTTCTTCCCCTGTTACTGGGTTTGCCGCTTATCCTCACACCCATTCATATCGCATTTTTGGAAATGGTTATCGATCCAGCCTGTTCAGTAGTATTTGAGGCTGAGCAGGAAGAAGCTGATGTCATGCAACGCCCACCCCGCGACCCAGCTAGCCCATTACTTTTGCCAAAGCGAATACTATGGGCTGTCCTTCAGGGACTGATTGTTCTAGCAATATTGGCCGGAGTCTTAATCAGTGCCGTCCAGTTTGGCATGCCTGAATCAGATTTGCGTGCGTTAGTATTCACATCGCTTGTGCTAATGAACATGGGACTTATTTTAGTCAATCGTTCCTTTAAAGCCTCTTTGTTTCGTGCATTTCTCAGGCCAAATCACTCGCTATGGATTCTGTTTGGCAGCGTCATTATCCTTCTTGCAACTGCGGTTTTTTGGCCTCCAGCCCAATTACTTTTCCATTTTGGTCGGTTGCATTGGGATGACCTTAGTATTTGTGGAGTAGCTGGGTTTTTCAGCTTATTGCTATTGGAAGCGATTAAGTCAATCTGGTTTAGACCTAATTGCAGCATAGCACGCGTTAAATAAAATCTGGCTATTCAAAAATTGCCTAACCAATGTACGCTAGCGCACCGATATTGTTCAGGTTTAGGAGTATTCTCTAGTCTGGCTTTGGGAATGTACTCCCTAGGCCGCATCAAGGGCTATAAAACCATAATTAATTATTTCGAGGAAATACTCATGAACAAAAATCAAGTAAAAGGCACAGTCGAGGAAGTTAAAGGCAAAATCAAGGAAGCCGCTGGCGTGATACTGGACGACAAAGGATTGGAAACAGAAGGAAATGTGCAGAAGAACGTTGGTAAGATACAAAAAGGTGTTGGTGATATCGTTGAGGATATTAAGAAAGGCAGCTAAATTCGAAATTGTTGCCCTGTGCAGCCAAGACAAGCAGGGATACTCTGCTGCACAGGCCGTTTGTTAAAAATTCAAATACTCGCCTTTTTATAAAACAAAAGGCAATACAGATAGACATTTAGCACCACTGTTTTTTCATCAGTGTAAGTTATCCTCTTCGGTTGTGTTTAATTAGTTCATCTGTGATTAAGACCGCTGTCAATTGACGGCCAATTATGGAGAAATACACATGCTTGAAAGTATTGCAATCATCTTAGTTATCCTCTGGGTGCTGGGCTTAGTTTCTGCCTACACATTAGGCGGGTTCATCCACATACTTTTGGTTATCGCCGTCATTGTGATAATCTTGCGTGTCATTCAAGGCCGAAAAGTGCTTTAAGTTTAAGGGTAAGAATGACAGAGATATTCAGTCTAACGCCTGAATATCTCTGTCTGGGTTCTCAATTAAAAGCTACCATGAAACTGATTGGGTTATCGGTAAGCATCCATCGGCAATTTAAAAAAAGAGGTAGATACCTCCTCTCTAAATATGACTACTGATAGCTTAAATTGCCAAGGTGCAAACGTTATCAGTAGTGGTTATTTAATAACTTCTTTTTATTTAAGGCGCATATCGTTCTTAACTGTCCTGGCACCACTAACACCACGAGCAACTTCAATCGCTTTACTGATATCGGCCCGGGAATTAACGAAGCCGCTCAATTGGACTTCGCCCTTGAACGTTTCAACGTTGATCTCGGCTGAACTAAGGGAAGGCTCTTTCAATATTGCCGCCTTAACTTTAGAGGTAAGGACGCTGTCGTCAACATACTCCCCCATCCCTTCTTGTTTTTGCGTCGAGGCACAACCTGCTACAGCTATTAAGGACAAAGCTAACAAAGATGCAAAAAATATAATTTTAATGTTTTTCATGGGTAACTCTCCTAATCCAAAAAATAATAGGTTTTTTAGCCTCGTTCCCCAGCCAATTCTCGAAAATAGTCAGATAAGAATAATGATGAAGCCAAAGGTTGATGAACTTGTCTCGACAAATCTTAAATATTCGTTGCAAAACTGGAATTCAGTAAAAACCTATTGGAAATTTTAACCAATAAGGTACCTATAATCGGTACGGTAGCGAACATTCAGCCTGATTATTTTCAGTAAGTTATTAAAAGAAAAACGATTAAGCGACCTGCAACTTTATGTTTGCCTCTTGCGTACGATACCGTACCGACAATGTCTGGAATTTTGGTTAACTTGGATGAGGGCAATAAATCCATAACTACACAAATTCTGGGTTAACAGAAAAAATATCGGCACAGGAAACCATAATTAATTGTATGCGTAGACGCCTTTTTTAACTTTTGCTGAAAGCTGTCGAAAATGGTCAGTATTCAGTTCTAGTGCTTAGCTAGGGTCAATTATTATTCAAACCTAGGTTACTAATATGTCCATTTTTTGTATCACCAAGAATTTCACTTAACAGAAAGAGGGTCATTAAAATGAACGAAGCCGATTATTTCTCCTATACCAACAAAATAAATTTCTTAAAAAATGAAATTGAACTCTTAGTGACAAAACTAGATGAAATAAATGTTGCTTTGAAAAGGGTCTTTAGAGAACTTGAAGAGTTAAGTATGTTTGAACTTAAGCCACCCCAAACCCAGCCGGAACAAAATTACTATACAGAACCGGGTAACCCAGATAGCCAAACTCTTCTAGAGAAAATTGGGGATGGTGGTTAAAACAAATAACGGGCTGTGTGTATTACCACTTCCTTAAGAACCTATTGGTGAAATTAGCTCCGGGCCAAAATAAACCATGCCCCACTTTAGCCTGATGCCTATCAGTTATTGCTTATCTTATGGAAACCATTAAGTTCGATAGCGCACAGACTGATAGTTATTTGAAAGGTAATATTAACCTTAAGTATTTGATATCACGATTCGACTTAATGGCTAAGCCCATTGGGTTGTATCCGAATATCAACAATATAAATAGTATATTTTGGAGAGAGACATGAAAAAAATAAAACAATTATCCAGTAAGGTTATGACCTTTAGTCATAAGGTTGAAGGAAGGATACTACCGCCGTTGCTTTTATGGATGCTCGGTGTTCCTGGTGGGATTTGTGTGATCCTATGGATATTTTTCTTTAGAGGCAAATAAGATAGAACTGACATTAAAAGCTGGTATCTAGTTATGAAGAGCTAACACTTCTAAAGTGCGGACTGTAACTGGATTTAAGGTAGTACAGTCATTGGTCAAGAAGGAATCGTTTCAAACTATAAAAGAGCAAAGCAGTTAGTTTCTATTTCTTTAAAGATCAGAGTTTAAGGGGGGGCAGAAAGCTGCTTTATTAAGGGAACCATGGTGGTAATAAGAAGGTATGGCAACCATGCCCCTTTAATAGTGAGGGGCCATTGGTGTCGGAGTCCCTTTTTATTTATTGTTGAAAGAACCTTTAAACCATTGCCTTTTTACAAAAAAAAAATGGCATCGCGGAATACCAGCTAAATCATCCCATAGCATACCAATGATTTATTGGGTTGATAAATCACGCCATAAACCGTTATTTGAAAGATAACATTTAAATTGGGACGGATGCCTTCAAACAAACAAGAAAACATAAACATAATGGAGATTATTATGCCTACACAATTATTGTTAGTTTTGTCCATTCTGGCTGGAAGCCCACTTCTAATGGCAGCGCCAGTTCAAGCTGAAAGAGAAGTCGGCATTTTCTTGGCAGCCGACTCGGTATTAGATAATACCGAGGTGAATATCCGTGACAAGGCGGGCACAACCTTAACCCCGGAAGATCAAAAAGAAACCAAAATGGATATCAGGATCACGGCACACATCCGTAAGGCCGTGGTTAAGGTCAAGTCACTTTCAGTCGACGCACACAACGTAAAAATTATCACCCGTAATGGCGTGGTGACCTTGCGCGGGCCGGTTGAAAGTTCATCAGAAAGCATGAAAATTGAAAACATCACCAAGCATACACGTGGTGTTGTACGGATAGATAACCAAATTGAAATTAAAACGCCATAAAGGCCTAGGAGAACGACATGTCTAAAGCAGTTTTTTGTATCGCAAAAAGTACCGAACAGGCAGAACATATTGTGGGCAGCCTGAAGTCGGCTGGATTTACAAACAATGATATCTCTGTTTTGTTTCCAGACAAGACCACAACCAAGGACTTTGCCCATGAAAAGCACACCAAAGCGCCCGAAGGGGCGGCGATTGGCGGGGCAGTGGGCATAGGTGCTGGCGCTGTACTCGGCTGGCTGGCCGGGATTGGCAGCCTGGCGATCCCGGGAGTTGGCCCGTTTATCGCGGCAGGACCCATTATGGGCGCACTGAGTGGGGCTGCAGTCGGCGGTGCCACCGGTGGTTTAAGTGGCGCTTTGATTGGGCTTGGAATTCCCGAGTATGAAGCCAAACGCTACGAAGGCAAAATTAAGGGCGGCAGTGCCTTAATTTCTGTCCATACGGCCAGTGGAGAAGCCATTGACCAGGCGAAAGAGATTTTTGAGCAGGCTCATGCAGAGGATATTTCAACGACAGAAGAAGCGTCAGTCAATGCTTAACCATGATGAGCTACAAACCTCATCAATAAATAACCAAAGAGGAATTTAATTATGCACAACGTCAAAACAATTGAAAATTTACTCAAAGATGAATTGTCAGCGATGGAAACCTACCAACAAGCGTTGGAAAAATTTCGGGTATCCGGAGGGCAGTTCATGACCAATTCATTGACACCCATTTTGGGTGCCCATAAAGCTGCGGTTTCCAGTTTGGAGGCACAAATAACCAAACTGGGAGGGACACCCCAAAAAGGGACGGGAGTCTGGGGCAGTTGGGCGAAATTGGTATTAGGAGGCGCCAGTTTGCTAGGCAAACAATCGACAATCAAGGTTTTGCTTGAAGGCGAAAAAAGCGGTGAAGGAGATTATGAGGAAGCGCTAAAAGATACCACGTTATCGCCGGAGGTTCGCACCTTGATTGAAACAACGCTGCTGCCCGCCCAACAAGCCCACATCCGCTCTTTGGACAGACTTATGGATGCAACACCTGTTTGATCCTATATTCGCTTACTGGTTAGCCGAATTAACAAACCAGCAGTAATTATTTTGAGTACGTGCTATGCCGGTAATGCTATTTAGGACATTCACTATTTTGTTAATTGCGCTGGTGACAGGACTTGCCTTCGCCCACGTTCTTGAGTCGCCAGCCAAAATGCAATACGAAGCGGCGATGTACATTGCACTTCAGAAGTCGCTTTATGTGCAGTGGGGCTCGCCAATGTTGGTTGCTTTCTTGAGCCAGCAGGGATTATCGCAACTGCTCTTTTGAAATTCTTTGGACGGAACACCAAACGTAGTTTATGGCTGCTTTTGGGTGCGTTGACCGCTTTGCTGATCGCGTTCCCCGTTGTGTTCTTTGTGCTAGTAGCGCCTGCGAATGGCGTATTTATGGCAACAAGACTACCCAGCATTCCGGTGAACTGGAAAGAACTCAGAGTAAACTGGGAGTTAGGTCATGCCATTCGCTTCGGGATACAGTTCTCAGCACTCTCGCTGCTTGTTCTGTTGTCGGCCTTAGATGCGAAAGATATTTTGGATACCAAAAAGGACGCCTAACCAGCCAATCTAGTGGCCGATGGCATGGGCTATGTGGACAAGTTATATGGCAATCAACTGAAGCCCGGGAATTATGACAATATCCCCATGGCTGTTTTTAGCCAACCCAGTAATGGCATGGTCGGATTAACAGAACTGCAGGTATACGCAAAATACCCGGACATTGATAGTTACAAAACCAGTTTCCCGACTTTGAAAAATACCCTTTCCGGCAAGGCTGAATAAACCTTGATGAAGATGGTCGTGGCTCGCAGTACAGATAAGGTTGTCGGCATGCACATGGTTGGGACTGATGCCCCTGAAATTATCAAGGGCATAGTGCGGTTACCATCCGAGCCGGTGCAACTAAGGGGGTTTTTGATTCAACGATTGCCATACATCCTTAATCTGCCGAAGAATTCGTAACCCTGCGGGAAACCGTTCCATAAAAAACAGTCCCTCCAAGTAATATTTTAGCGTTATTGCATTTACCGATACCCGCCAGATGGTATTGCCTACATCATCAGTAACCAGCAAAGCGGCGAGCTTATCCATTGCCACGCCTACGGGTCTTCCAAACGCTTCACCGCCGTCACTAACAAAGCCAGTCAGTACATTAATCGGTTCACCAATGGGCTTGACTACCCTAAAAGGGATAAATATTACCTTATAGCCACTATGTGGCTCGAGATTCCACGAACCATGCTGGCCAATGATTACGCCGTTATTGAATGGCTTTGGCCAAATAGCGTCCTTAGATAATACCAAACCGAGAGACACGGTATGTGAGACCCCAGTGCATAACCCAGCATTCTTGCCTTGGAGACAAGGCCAGACCGCTGAGGCTGCACACGTTCGTCCATATGCTGGCCAAAGTAGCTGTAAGGCCAACCAAAGAAACCACCGTCAGGAACATACGTCAGGTAATCAGGGACAAGATCGCTGCCAAGTTCATCGCGCTCGTTGACCACTGTCCATAGCGTTCCGGTATCTGGCTGCTAAGCCATTCCGTTGGGATTCCGCAGACCGGAAGCGTAAATACGGTGGCTTCCCTTCTTGAGATCCACTTCCCAGATGGCTCCGCGGCCGACTTCTTGGTATATCCCGTTTTCGGCCTAATTACTGTTTGACCCCACAGTCACATATAGCCGTGATCCATCCAGACTAGCCAAGTGATTCTTGGTCCAGTGGTGATTAATCTGTCGTGCTGGCAAGACTAACACCTTCGTCCCTGCCCCTAAAATTCGCGTTTCACCCTCGGCTTTAGGAAACTTTACGACTGCATCCGTGTTAGCCACATAGAAGTCATTGCCTATCAATGCCATGCCAAAAGGCGAGTTTAGCCTTTCGATAAACAATGTCAGTATTTCAGCGACCACGTCGCCATCACTATCGCGCAGCAGTGTAATACGATTTACGCTGGGTACACCTGCGCCAGCTTTTTCCATTGCCCACTTCATAACCCAGCCTTTAAAACCCTGCCATCCTTAGGCCTCGTTGGTGCATTAGATTCTGCAACCAATACGTCACCGTTAGGTAGCACATAGAGCAAACGCGGATGTTCAAGCCCTTCGGCATAGGTATATACGGTCATTCCCAGCATCGCCAAGGGTATTCCAAGCTTTGGCCAGCCGATAGCTAGGGCTATATTGATTGTGGGGATCAAGGTTGGGATGGAGGCAGGCAATTGTGGATGGGCAACGATGCCAGCTGAGACAGGAAACTGCGCCACCTCGCCACACGCCGTTACGAGTATGGCAACAACCGTGGATAATAACGACATCTTTTGAGAATTGGGCATTTAATCAGGATAGAAACTAGTTGTAGAGTTTCAAGTCATAACCGCCATTTGCCGACAACTTTCTGCGCAAGCCTTACAGGCTGCGACACAGCCATCCATGTCATCGATTTTCTCACAATCCTTTGCGCATGCCTCGCAGATTTCAGCGCAAAGCTCGCAAAGGCGAAGATGGAAATGAGAGTGAATGAGCTGAAAATTTGCTGAAGTCTGGCAAATTTCGGCGCAGCTCATCATTAACCGGAAGTGGTCTGATTCAACGTGCTTGCCGCCCATGTTAAGGCAATTGTTCATCGCAATTTGAAGACAAACCTGATGGCAATGGCTACACGCTTCGATACATGCCTGTATATTATGATCTGTGTGTGCGGGGTGGTTCATGAATTTCTCCTGAGGAATAGGAATAAATTTGGCCAAAGCCAGCAAGGCCATTAAGGCTTATCACCAAACTTCGGAAAGAGGTAGGGTTGTGTAAAGACCCTGTAGGAAGATTAACTGCAAATCAAACAGAAGTCGGTACGTTCCCGCACAGAATGGCTATAAAAACTATTACCATTACAAGTTGTAGGGACATAAAAAAATATGACCCTTTGATTTTGAAATTGGTGCTTTATACGTTTCGAGATGTTTAGCCGTTTGTCCCGCAACCTTGGCATGATACATGGCACTATCAGCCCGCTTGATTAAATCATTGCTGCTTTCCCCCTCACCCTTAGAGATTGCTACACCGATACTCGCAGTAATATTGACGGCATGCCCGTCCAGCAAATAGGTTGAGGACAGGCGGGCATGAATTTTGTCAGTTAATGCAGTTGCGTTTTGCTGGGCATTTATACCTGTCAGCATAATGACAAATTCATCTCCCCATAACGGCACACCGTGTCATCGTTCCGGATACAGGCGCTTAAACGGGTAGCTACTTGTTGCAGCAGTTTGTCTCCAGCCAAGTGGCCTAACTTATCGTTGACAAGTTTAAACCCATCAAGGTCGATAAATAACAAAGCAACCTGCTTTTGTTGCCGAACTGCCTGGGTCATTGCCTGCTTTAGCCGGTCAAGTAATAAGCTGCGGTTAGGGAGACCTGTAAGCTCGTCGTGGTAAGCAAAATGTTGAACCTGACTATACTTTTTTTCAAGTAAAACTAGTTTTATGTTTAACTGCCTATTAGTGTCTTTAAGTGTTTCAATTTGCTGTTGTGCCGCATATAAACGGTGTTGACTTGTTGCAAGTGCTTGCTTAAGCTCAGAGAACTGTGCAGAATTTGGCTGCCATAATTTCGAGGACAGTTTCCCTAACCAGGCAAACCCTGGCAAATCGTATCTATGCCCCACTATATCCGGGTCAGGTCTGTCATAAAATGATTGTTTATGCATTTTTCATTTTCTCTTAGATAATTATTTTGGCGGTTATTGCTTAATCAAAGCCCGTTCCATTGGGTCAGCACCAATTCAATGACGGCGTTTTTTAGCTTTATTTTTTCTTACAGGAGGTTTGGTAACCCCTTTCTTTTTGGTCGGTTTAGTTTCAATCTTGACTTGGGTAGTGCCACCCGCTTTCATGTCCAGCTTGTTAGCGGCAGCGCTGGAGAGGTCAATAGCCCGATTACCTGCATAAGGCCCACGGTCATTGATCCTAACCTCGACCTGCTTGCCATTCTCTATGTTAGTCACTTTGGCCTTGGTGTCCATTGTCAAAGTCGGATGGGCAGCAGTCATAGCCGCCTGGTTGAAAGTCTCGCCATTGGCAGTTTCCTTACCGTTAAATCCTGGCCCATACCAAGATGCCTCACCCACTTCCTTGTGTACTGCTTTACTGGAAGCATCATCTTTGCCCTGCCCTATTTGTTTGTCCTGGCCTCCGGAATGTTCTGAGGTACAGCCAACAATAACCAGGGTGCTCACTAAAATTATCTGCGAGGGAAGTAAATACCAATTCCAGATAGTTGAGGTAACGGATGGTTTGAAGGTGTAAATTGACATGTTCCCTCCAATCAGAGAAATATTGGCCACCTAAATTAGGTAGGCGAGAAACGCTGGATTATTGTGTACCTCTGGTGTAGAAATCAGGTTGACCAGCGATACCCCCCGATCCAGCAATGTTATGTGGCATTGGTTATCAAAATACGCTAAATACAAGGGCGTGTATGTACGACAACGCACAGAGTCGGTTTGCCTCAATGGATAATATAAAAACTATGGTCATATTCTGCTTATTCACTACAAAACATCAGGGAGTTCAACGATGCGTCGCTTGCAAATAAAACACCTTACAACCTATGATTTCGCTGATGCCGTAACCCTGCTGCCACATAAACTGCTATTACGTCCTCGTGAGGGTCATGACGTACGTGTGGAAACCGCTGAGTTTACTATTTTTCCAACCTATCAACTGCAGTGGCAACGCGATGCCTATGATAATGCCTTGGCTCAGGCCAAGTTTCTTGAGCCAGGTAATCGGCTTTCGATTGATAGCCGCGTAGTAATTCAGCATTATGATGACCAACCCCTAGACTTTTTGGTCGCAGATTATGCGGTGTCATTTCCCTTTCAATACGACGCTGCCGAGAGGAATGCTTTAGACCCGTATCTCTTAATGATTTATGGACAGGATCGGCCGATTTTGGGCGCATGGCTACAACAATTTTGGCAACCCGGCCAAACGGTAGAAACCTACCTGTTATTGGAGTGGGTAAATAAGGCTATTGCAACTGGATTCACCTATCAACAACGTGAGCAACCGGGCGTTCAAACACCGACGACGACGTTAGCCAATAAAGTAGGTTCCTGCCGAGATTTTGCTACGCTATTTCTCGAGTCTTGCCGTTATCTAGGCTTGGCTGCGCGTTTTGTCAGCGGTTACCAGTATTCACCTTCCCAACCCCCAGGTATGGGTACAACCCATGCCTGGGTAGAAGTCTATCTGCCGGGTGCTGGTTGGAAAGGTTTCGACTCCACCTCAGGTCAAGTAGTGGGTAACCAACATATTGCAGTGGCCGTAAGTCGACACCCCGAAACTGTCCCCCCGATATCGGGCTCTTTTATAGCGTCCCCAACTGGCAACCCACAACCGCCCATGATGTCAGTTGTGGTTGATGTTACTGAAATTCAGCCAATACCTTAACAAAACGCCAATAATGTGCGCTACCAGACGGAAATTACAGGATTACTCTTGTAATTTATGAATCATCGGGCAATAAAGTTAGCAAATAAACTGCTTTCGGTTTCGAAGTAATAATTCCAGCACCGAACCCACTATGGTTGCAGCTTATGCTCATCATGATGGCGAATTTATTCGTCATTTAACCATTAATTGGGAGATGTAAAAATGAATTGGAAACAAATAAAAGTTAACTGGAATCAATTAACTGAACCTGTAATAGGACAGTGGGTCTGGTTTATTGACAACCAGTTAGACTTAATCGGCGCTAAGCAACATTCCGTAAGCAAGGCTCAGAAGATAGTCGTTGTAGTGGATAAATATGAAAAACGGCAGTGAAACTAGTTAGGCATGGGAAAACTATTAAGGCACAGGCTGCCCCTTGTGCCTTAATCCCTAAACTGCTGGCTTCGTCAAACTCAAGAAATTTCCCAGCCAACGATATGTAGTACCCCTGTCCTGAGAATTTTTACTTAACCACGCCCATTACTTTTGGAAAACACCATGAATGCAGTCCCTAATAAAAATATTATTGCCACAGGCAAACCCATAAAAAAGCATCAGCTCCCGCCCTTGAAATATGGATATGATGGCCTGGAACCTTACATTGATGCCCATACCATGATGTTGCATCACGATATTCACCATGGGGGGTATGTCGATAAATTGAATGCAGCGTTAGAGAAAGCCCCGGAGTTTCAGAACAGTTCTGCGCTGCAGCTGTTGTGCAACTTAAACCAATTGCCTAATGAAATCAGGCTGGATGTCCACCATAATGCGGGCGGACATGTAAACCATAGCCTGTTCTGGCGAGCCATGAAACCTGGCCCAGCTCAAGAACCCACGGGCTTGTTCCGTGATGCACTCAACCGTGATTTTGACAGTATAGAGGCGTTTAAGGACAAGTTTGAGGAGGAAGGCTCAAAACTGTTTGGGTCAGGATGGGTATGGCTGGTGCGGACACAGAAGGACGAGGGCAAACTCGAGGTCATGACCACATCAGGCCACGATAACCCTATGATGAAAGACCTATTTCCGCTATTGCTCAATGATGTCTGGGAACACGCTTACTACCTTCACTATGAAAACCGCCGCGCCGAATACCTGAAGGATTGGTGGCCTGTTGTCGACTGGGAAGAAGCGGATCGTCGTTTTCAACTCAAGCGAAATGCTTCCAAGGAGCTTTGGGAGGCCGAAGGGGGCGTACCAACCTTGGCATAGGATTAGTAGATGCAATCGGATGGCTCTTTATATTGATCGACTTAAAGATAAGTTCAACAGACTGCTTATTTTAACACCAATGAAGTTATCACAATTCACCGTCACGCTAAATCAATTGGATATTCATGATGAACAAATCAAAAAAGCCCGTTAACCCCATTAAAGGAAAATCAACACATTCTTCTGCACTTCCAGTAGTTAAGGTCAGAGTTGGAAATGGCGGTGAATGGCACCAAAGCAACACTGACGGCCGGTTTGGGATGACGACAAACCAAGGTCTGTCGATTTCAGACAACCAGAACTCCCTCAGGGGCAGTCCAAACGGGCCTGCCCTGTTGGAAGATTTTATCCTTCGTGAAAAAATCACCCATTTCGACCATGAACGGATTCCAGAACGGATCGTCCATGCGCGGGGGACTGGCGCACATGGTTATTTTGAACTGACCCATTCCCTGGAAAAATACACGACGGCCAAAGTGATGACTGAGGTGGGGGAGCAAACGCCGATATTTACGCGAATATCAACCGTCGCTGGTGGCTCAGGCTCTTCGGATACTCCACGGGATGTCCGTGGCTTTGCTGTCAAGTTTTATACGAAAGAAGGTAACTGGGATTTGGTAGGCAACAATATACCGGTCTTCTTCATCCAGGATGCGATCAAATTCCCCGACCTCATCCATGCCGTCAAAATGGAACCTGACCGGGGATTCCCTCAAGCCGCATCAGCACATGACACCTTTTGGGACTTCATTTCACTGACACCAGAAGCAATGCACATGGTGATGTGGGTCATGTCTGACCGTACCCTGCCGCGCTCGCTCCGGATGATTGAAGGTTTTGGCATCCATAGCTTTCGTCTGATTAATGCGGCTGGCGAGTCGACCTTCGTGAAATTCCATTGGCGGCCAAAACTCGGTTTGCAATCGACCCTCTGGGATGAAGCGGTCAAAATTGCCGGCGTTGACCCTGATTTCCATCGTCGTGATATGTTTGAAGCGATAAGCACAGGGGATTTTCCGGAATGGGAGCTGGCCGTGCAGCTGTTTTCACAAGAAGATGCTGATGCATTTCCTTTTGACCATCTCGATTCGACTAAGCTAATCCCCGAAGAACTTATACCGTTAAAGGTTATTGGACGGATGGTACTTAACCGCTGGCCAGACAATTTTTTTTCAGAAACCGAGCAAGTGGCATTTTGCCCTTCCCATGTCGTACCGGGCATCGATTTCTCGAATGACCCTTTATTGCAAGGACGCTTGTTTTCATATTTAGACACGCAATTATCCCGCTTGGGTTCACCAAATTTTCACCAAGTACCCGTTAATGCCCCGCAGTGCCCGTTTGCTAATCACCAACGCGACGGTCACATGCAAATGACCCAACCTACCGGGCGTGTGTCCTACGAACCCAATAGCTTGGCAACAGGCTCGCCACACGAACAACCAGAGACTGGCTTTTATAGTGCACTGGTAGCTGAGAGTGGCGCAAAGGGTCGGATCCGTGCGGAAAGTTTTGCCGACCATTACAGCCAGGCACGGCAATTTTATCTTAGCCTTGTCTCCTATGAACAGGCTCATCTGGCTTCCGCTTTGGTGTTTGAGCTTTCGAAACTTGAACATCCACATATCCGGGAAGCGATGGTTGGCCACCTGCGCCAGATAGAAGAGAAGCTAGCGCAACGGGTCGCCTTTGGCCTAGGGATGAAAGATCTGCCACAAGCGCCTGTTGCTGCGGTTTCGGTGCAGAACTTAGCACAGTCACCTGCGTTGCAACTCATCGGCAAGATGAAAGACACTCTTGAGGGTCGTGCCATTGCGTTGCTAGTTGCGGAGGGTTCAAATGCGGCAAGCATTAAAACCCTCCAGGACGCAGTTACTGCTGAGGGAGCAAAAGTAAAACTTATTGCCTCAAAAATCGGTGACGTAAAACTCTCCGATGGCTCTTTGTTAAAAATTGATGGCCAACTGGCAGGCACACCATCGGTGTTATTTGATGCAGTTGCAGTTATCCTTTCCGACGAGGCCGCTACATTATTAGGTCATGAAGCCGCCGCTATCGATTTTGTGCGAGATGCTTTCGGTCATTTGAAAGCTATCGGGATAGACAAAGGCGGCGATGCATTGCTGGCAACTGCCGGTATAACACCAGACTCTGGTGTGATTGCCATTGGAGAGTCTTTAGGGCATTTTATAGCGGCGGCTAAGACACGCCAGTGGGATCGGGAAGCAAAGGTCAGGTCACTTGCATAAGTAAAAAATCAAAACCTTTAACCTTATACCCATGCAAAAAAACGTTCCCTACCTTCTTTTTTTGACATTGGTCTTGATAGTGACCGTGTCTTTTTTCTTGTTAATCAAAGATTTTTTGTTGGCCTGTTTTTGGGCAATCATCCTGGCTGTGGTTTTTGACCCGACATACCAGAAGATTAGGCAGTTTTATAAAAACTCGGAAATTCTCCCGTTATTCCTGACTATGCTTATTATAATCCTGGTTTTTGATCGGTCAACAGTTATCAGGACAAAAAGTTAAGCGACTTTTCTATATGTTTCAAAATTCGCTGGCGACATTGAACAATTTGCGGAATGCCGACGTAAGCGGTTATAAAAGACTTCGATATATTCAAAGATTGACCGCCGTGCTTGTTCCCTTGTTTGGTAACGCTCGTGGTAAACCAATTCAGTTTTAAGCGAGTGGAAAAAACTTTCTGCCACCGCGTTATCCCAGCAATCGCCTTTTCGGCTCATGCTTTGCTGGATGGCATGAGTTTTAAGCAAGGCACGATGGGATTTTGAAGCATATTGGCTGCCACGGTCGGTATGCCAAATTAAGCCTTTAGAAGGCTTCCGTTGCCAGATTGCCATTTTCAAAGCGTCATTGACCAGTGGTGTCCGCATATTGTCGGACATCGACCAGCCCACAATTTTGCGGGAATACAAATCAATTACGGTCGCCAAATAAAACCACCCTTCATGAGTCCAAACATACGTGATATCGCCGGCCCAAACAGTATTGGGTTTGTCGACGTCAAATCTTCTATTTAATAAGTTAGGTGATAGTTGCTCGTTGTGTTTTGAGTTCGTAGTGGCCTTAAATTTTTTACGCGTTTTGCACCATAATCCCAATTTGGACATCAGTTTACCAATACGACGCTTGCTGACGTTTTCGCCCCAGTCTTTTAAATCATCTTGGATTCGTTTTCTGCCGTAGGTATGACGACCTTCATAAAATGATTTTTTGATCAACTCGCCCAATCGGATATCTTCTTTTTCACGGACAGATTGAGGGGTATTTTTCCACGCGTAATAGCCACTTCGCTGTACGCCCAACATTTCGCACATCGCAGTGACATTGAAGGTACGCTGGTGATGCTGCGCTTTAATCCAGGCATACTTCATAGCGTTTGAGCAGCGAAGTATGCCGCCGCTTTTTTTAGGATTTCACGATGTGCCTCCGCCAATGCCAACTTCTTTTTAAGTCCAACTACTTCACTGCGTAACCGAGTTAGCTCGGCATTCCCCTTGATGCTTTTACTGTCCTTTTCACCCATTGGCTTGAGTTGGTCAATCCATTTGTACAGAGTGCTTTCCCCAATACCCAAGCTTCTTGATGCTTCTCGAGCTGATTGTTTGCCTTCAGCCACCAATTTCACTGCGGCTGCCTTGAATTCTTCGGTATACGTTTTTCTGGTTTTGTTTGTCATCAGATTGCACTTTTTCCTCTGTAGAATACTTCAAAAAATGTGTCCTGATTAGTGTATATCGATCAGTTAGTTCGTGATTCTTTCATTAGAACATTTGGTCAAGAATTGGATTATGTCGTCAAACCTGATACACCAGCCGATCAATGTGAAAGATTAATAATTTTTCCTGAACAGGTTTATGGAGTCGAAGATGATCGTGTTACAACCAAAGAGTTCATTTCAGACCGTAAAGCATTAATTTTAGCTCCAAGTAAGTTCATTGCTGAACAGTGGAAAGATATAGGTAAGATTCCAAACCGAGAAAATATGATCGAATTGCTAGATGTCTTTAAAAGAAGCTCTGGTACTGAAAAGCTTATATTGGCTGCTCGTTATGATGGCATAGATTTACCGGGCGATACTTGTCGGCATCTGATTTTGGATGGATTGCCAACTGGCACTGGCTTATTAGACAAGTATATGTGGGAGTCATTAAGGCTCTCAAATATTCTTCGTTCAACTATAGCTTGTAGAATAGTGCAAAGCCTAGGCCGAATTTCAAGAGGGATGAGCGATTATGGTGTTGTAATCTTTATAGGACGCGAATATATCAAATGGTTGTTAACTCCTCGGAATCAAGCATATCTGCCGCCTTTTATTCAGAAACAAATCAAACTAGGACTGCAAATTTCAGAAAATTGCAAGTCATGTGACGACATCACGTCCGCAGCCAATGCTTGTTTATCAGGCGATCCAGGATGGATTGACGCTTATGAGCAGTACTTAGATGAATGTGAGACAGAAGAAGTTGAAACTTCTGATGAAATACTTATTGATCTGGCTGTATCCGAAAATAAGTTTATCAAGAAATATTGGGACAGGGATTATTGTGAAGCAATTAAGATTTTAGAAAGTATTTTGGAAAAGGCCTTTTCTTTTAGCCCTAGTATTGGTTCTTGGTATGCGCTTTGGATAGGTTATTGCTTTGATCTTTCTGGTGATAGAGAAACAGCACCCATTTATTATAAAAGAGCAAATGGAGCAACAAAAAATATACCAAAATTTGTAGATGATGGAACTGATTTAACAATTACTCCTACTTCAATCCAAATATCAAATATTGCAAACGAATTTCTAATTAACCAGAATGCTTCAGTTTCAATACCAAAAAAACTTCACATTAACCTACAGGCATTGAATGGAAAAGGGACAGTAAAACAAACAGAAGAAGCTATTAGATGGCTTGGGCAATATCTCGGTTTAGATGCAACAAGGCCAGATAATGAGCATGGAACTGGGCCTGATGTTCTTTGGTTTTGCGATAGTGTAGCATTAGTAGTTGAAGCTAAAACAGATAAAGAAAGCGAGTATAAAAAAGACGAAGTAGGTCAGTTAAGTGATCACATGCAATGGGTGGAAAATAATTTTCCAGGTATTCAAAAGATTCCTGTTTTTATCGGCCCAAGTTTTGCTGCTACAAAAACTACTAATCCATCTGAGGAAGTCGTTGTAATAGAGTTATCTGAACTCCAAGATTTTAGCCAAAGACTTATTGCTGCATATGAGGATATAGTGAAAAGAGCTGTACCTCTGAATCTTATACAGGTGATCGAAGAAGTATTTAAAGAACGCAATTTAATTTGGCCAAATTTATTCAACCATTTGAATAAGAGCAAATTAACGGAGTTATAAGGTGTAGATGCGAACGATGCGCCTTGTTCCCAGCATCCCATAGCCCAAGTTACAGGGGTATCTTATTCCCCCTCAATCCATCCAATTCATCCAACAATTGCAATGCCTGCTTTGGGTTGCCGGGTAACAGTGCGGCAAGGATGGGCTGTTTGGCATCTTCTTCCGCCAAGACTTTTGTGGAGAGCTCAAGCATCAGTTTATTAAGGCTTATGTCCCGATGTTTGGCGATAGTTTTCAGGCGTTCCGCCATGTCTTCCGGTGGTCGGATAGATAAGATAGCAAGTAGGGCGGGTCGAGACCCGCCTCATGGAGGCGATTCTTTCTTAAGCATCATTCCTAAAATTTGCAGAGAAAGTTTAAGCATTAATTTGTCCAATCTTCTATCGTTAAACCACCGACCTGATAGAAAGCCTTATCATTTGTTACCAAAACCGCGTTTAGGCTCAGGGCGTGAGCGGCAATCAACAGATCAAGTGGTGCAAGTGTTTTGCCTTGGCGTTCCATTTCAGCCCTTATAAAGCCATAGTTTTTCACAATGGCACTATCCCAAGGCAGGACATCGACACGCTTTAGGAATTCTTCGACAACAAGGTGAAGCCGCTTAGCTTCTGGGCGTTTCGCCAAGCCGTAATAAAGTTCGGCTTCGGTGATAACCGAGATGCCAAGCGATGCCATCGGCACTTTAACAATTCGTTGGGATACAACAGGGTGGTCTTTTATCAGGTGGCTTACGATGTTGGTATCCAACAGGTATCGTTTCACTCGTGCCAGCCTGCAAAAGGATCGCGATTTTGCAATGTTTGCTTGCGTTCGCGTTCATCCAAAAAGTCGGCAGGAATGTCTGCCTTTTTAACCGCAGCAAAAAAACCAGCCCAATCCGGCGGTTTGCGCGAAAGAATAATATCGCCCGTTTCTGGGTCTTGGCGAATAAACACTTCCTGTGTATCAAATCGGAATGCGGCAGGCAACCTAACAGCTTGGCTGCGACCATTGTTAAATAACTTGGCAACTTGGCTCATCGTAGTGGCCTCCTGTTGTGGTATATATCTTAGTATATTACACTTTTCAGCAAGGTTCAAACGCTAACCATAGCGGGGTTGGCATCTTCTTCCCCAAAACTTGTGTCGATTGTTCAAACATGAGTTTGTTAAAGCTCATGCTGCGATAATGGGCAATGGTTTTCAGGCGTTCCACCATGTCGTCCGGTAGTTGGATGAATAAGGTGGTCATGATCTTAATAAACTCAATAGGTGTTCAGGTTTAATGACTTCAAAACCCAAACGCTTGAGTTCGGCTTGAGCAAAGCCCGATAAAATATTGGTATTGATAGTGCTGAAACCAGCGATAAGGGCAAGTTCAGGTTAATTGTGATAAATAAGCGATCAATAACATTCCACTTCGGACATTGTCTTGGTGAATGAATTGTACTTAGACATCAGATTAAATCCTTTGGGTTAATCATAGGGATATGCGACATCCCATCAGGCAGTTTGATCTGGGTAGTTATCCTTAGATGAGTTGATTCAATCGTTTTTAAGTGACTTATTAAGCGATACAAAAAGCGATGTTCCCGGAATCACTCCGGGAACGAATTGTTGTTGATAAACATTCTTCTAGTCCTTCCTGCCAAAACTCAAGCTCATCTTGTAATTTTTGCTTGGCTTCGGCTCGGATACCAGATTTGGAACGCTCGTGAACACCACCCTTACGCAACAAGGGTGACAGGGCGACAGGGTTTCTCGGTCGCCGTCTTGGTAATGTCGGCATAATTTCCTCCTATTGATTCGGCCTTGTGAATCTTTAAGTTTCCGTTCGCCTTGAGCCTGTCGAAAGGCGGTATGTGCTTCGACAAGCTCAGCACGAACGGTTCAAACATTAAAAGGCCGAATCAATAAGTTGATGACATGCCACTGGGTGCCGCCCAGTCGCTTTTCCAATTTCCGGAACGTCCTTTGTTGTTGCAGGAATTCCGGCGCTTTATCTGTTTGGCGAAAACAGAATTTTCGGGGCAGGCTGCTGTACAGCGACCTTGGGGGTTGGGCGTATTTGATGTGCTTAATCGCCCCGCCTGTTTCCGGCGTGTGCATATAAACCTTGGCAATCCCCAACTCCTGGCGGATAAACTGCAAGGCAGCCGTCAGCAACGCTTCGTCCCAGATGTCGCCGTAATCAGCCAAGACAGTTTCCAGGTAGCAGCGCAGCTTTTCCGGTTTGGCATTTGCCCCCAAGTTGTAAAAGCGGTTTTTGCCGCTTTGGATTTCACCCAATAGGCGTTTTGCCCGCCTTAACCAATCGGTTTGCACTTCTTCGATGAGGGCTTCGTTGGTGTTGAAGTCAAAATCGATCCTCGCCCACGCCAGGGTTTCCCGGAAGAAATCCCGATGCTGCCGTTTCAACACCGGATGCATCGAGCAGTTAAACTGGTGAAATTCGCCCGGTTCCGCCAGCCGTTTGAAGACGGCATCATGTTTGTTGCTAAAGTTAAGTTGTAGCACCAGGCTGAAACCGTTACGGGAAACCTGATCCCAACTTCTATCCTTGTCACCCCAGATGTCGAGGGTCAACAATAACGGTTCTATACGGTTGCCCCAAGCCAAAGACAGATGTTCCTGACGCAACACGCCATCGCCCGATTGCGCCAAGACATCTTTGACCAACGGCTTATGCAAAAGCCCGGAATAGGCCGACTTCTTCAAATCGGCAATCGCGCACTGCCTGCCGATGACTTGCGACAACAAGAACACCGCGTACCTATCCTTGCAGTAGTAAAACGGCGTCTTGCCGACCGGCAGACAGGCCAATACTTCTTGTGCAATTTTAATGTCCATAACTTCATCCTTTAATACACAACACCTGTTTTAAGGTATGCACCACTTCCACCAAATCAGACTGGTGTTCCATCACGGTGTCGATATCCTTGTAAGCTCCTGGGATTTCATCAATTACCCCAGTATCCTTACGGCATTCAACACCACTCGTTTGGCTTTCCATATCATCAATCGTAAAATGCCGTTTGGCTTTGCCCCGGCTCATCGCCCGACCTGCGCCGTGCGAGCTGGAGCAAAACGACATCGGATTACCTAAGCCGCGCACGATGTAAGACTTCGCGCCCATGCTGCCGGGAATAATGCCCAACTCGCCTTCTTGGGCGCTGATTGCCCCTTTACGGGTGACCCAAACTGAAGCATCAAAATGCTGTTCCCGTGCCACGTAATTGTGATGGCAATGAATAGCCTCTTTAGTGATGCCGAATTTGGGCAACTTCTTTTTCAGAGCGTCACAAATCAAGTTCATCATCTCTCGGCGGTTTACCATGGCATAATCCTGTGCCCAAGCGACTGCTTCCAGATAATCATCGTAATGCCTCGCACCATCCTTGAAATACGCCAAGTCCTTATCCGGCAGATTGACGATATGTTGCCCCATATCTTTTTTGGCCAGATTGATGAAATATTCGCCGATCACATTGCCGATACCACGACTGCCGGAATGCAGCATCACCCACACATCGTCGTTTTCATCCAGGCACAGCTCGATGAAGGTGGTTGCCCCCACCCAAGGTACCGAGTTGCCGCACCCAAGTTTGGTAAGGCTTCTTCTCCATGGTGTTAATCTTGGGATGCTTGCCCAAAATCTTATGCAAACCTACCGACAAACCCGTCACCGTCGATTGTTTGACAGGATCGTGCTTGTGCTGGTTAAAACCTACCGGAATCGCCGCCTCAATCAATAACCGTAACGACCGCAGGTTATTCGGTAAGTCATGTGCCTTGATCGACAAGCGTAAGGCATTCATACCGCAACCGATGTCCACGCCTACCGCCGCCCCTTTACCGCAATGCACATCCGGCATCACGGCAATGTGGCTATGAATAAACGGCATCTGCGCCATATTCAGCAACTGCTGGTACGCTTCGGCCTCAACGTTATCGGTATATATTTTTACCGGCACTTTGCCTTTGGTAATAATGGTCTTGATTGGCATTAGCCACCTCCTTTACCGACAACATCCGCATACCTGAAACGTAACACCGGTGTATGTTTTCGGTTCACTGCCTGCGCTAACGCGCAACGTAACAATCCTTGCACGCGCTTTAACGTTGCCAGTATTTCATCGCCTGAAACTTGAAGATCATCCCCACTATGGGCAACCGTCACATAAAGTGATTGGCCTTCCTGCTCTGGCACAACCGATAACACGTGTAAGTCACGCAACAGCGGATGTTGGGTTTCGCCCACTAACACCAACGTGACAATGCGATTGGCTTCTTTGCACAGTTGCAAGGTCTTATGTGACGTTTTCGAGCGCGGTTCTTTCACTAAATAACGTGGGTCAATGCCATCTTCCTCGCCGAATTCGACGCAGAGAGAAGCGGCACTTACAGCCCAATTGGTTTGGTTTTTCATTAGAAAACTCCCACAGACCGACATTTCAGTCAAAGCAAAGCCTTGACCCCATCGGTCGAATTTAAAAAAATTGTTTGTGTATGTGGAAGCCCGATCCGTAGTCAGATCGGAAGAGAAGGTCTACCGGGGACTAACGAATGCAAGGCTGAATTTAATTGCACTATCGAACATACAGCCTCCTACTTTGTGGTTGGTTAAAATTAAGGGCGCGATTTTACGCAGAAATAAATGGTTGTCAAATACTATTTTCTTACTTGTTTGACGTTAGCTTTACCGCAAAAGCGCCATTGCCCAATTTTTGCGTTTGAATAGCTATCGGCAAGAATTTTTTAATGACTTCCGCATTGGTTGCCGCATGTTGGCTCCATTCAGTCGCGGTAAAAGAACCGCCACCCGCTAACGCCATCGGCAATAACAATTGATCTGCCAAATAGGTATCAACCGCCGCAGTGCTGGTTAAGTATTTTTGCGCTTTGGACACCGCGCCTTTAGCAACGACTTCCGCCGCCACGCCGCGCTCGGCAAAGCCGGTAAACACTTCGGTAACCTGTTCGTGTTCAAAGGTGATTAACAATACATTTCCCGGCCCTTGGTTACGGTTTATTTCCAGCAGCAACAATTGCCCGTCACTCCAGGATAACTTTTGTTTCACTACATCGAGTTCACGTTCAGCAATATGGGCTGGTAACGCCGCAAAATAACTTTCCGCATAAGCCTTAACCCGTTCACCTCGACTTTCCAAATGCAACGGCATAAGCTCAGAACTGGGTTTAATCGTTGCCGTGATTTCACCGCCGCCCGCCGGATAAAAGCCGAAACGGTTTAACTGCAACTCCACTGCAACGCCCATGCGTTTTAACAAGGGAATAAAAGCGCGTTGCAAAAAATGGAACGGCGGACTCATTGTATTATGCGTACCGCCGGTAATCACAAGCCGACTTTCCTGCTCTGCCATCAACAAAGCCGGTAACACCGTTTGCAACACCAAGGTACAACTGCCTGCCGTGCCAATGTTAAAGTTATATTCACCCCCTCGCACGTTGCTGGGTATAAAACTTAACTCCGTTGAACCGACTTGTGCGCCATTGACTTCCGCGCCAGAAATCGCCACTGCCGCATTCACGGCGGTCAAGTGTTGACGCATTAAACCGGGTGTTTTGCGTTTAGCGCGTATGTTTTTAAAATGAATGGCTTGTCCGGTGATAATGGCTAAGGATAAGGCGGTGCGCAAGATTTGGCCGCCACCTTCGCCTTGGGAGCCGTCGATTTGGATGGTCATGGTTTTATCTGATCTTTGATTCAAATTAATCCGTTCGTCCCGAGTTTGTCGAAGGATGAACTCATTAAATGCGTCGCTATCGCGACAGTTATTTAAATGTGGGTTCTCGCACCCATGGACGTGATACTTTTCTTTGCGCGGACAAAGAAAAGTATCCAAAAGAAATCCGCCCGATGCCGCTTACCTCCTGCGCTTTTCGCATTTATAAGGGGTTGTCAAAAGGGACTTCCTGTCCCTTTTGACAACACGCGATATCCCTATCGCATCCCTAACGGGCTATTCCCGATAAATGCTCCGATGCTCGGCCGGCATAAGGGAAGGGGTGTCCACGAAAACAAATTAAATCTTGTATTTAAGAATAATATTCTCAACTAGATCGATAATGAAATCCGTAGCCTTAACTTCAGAAATAGATACCCCAGATGGATGGGCAGATGTGTTCCGAATGCCAAGCTTAGTCTCAAGTATTTTTCTTACATCATTGCTGATTATGTTAGCTGTACGGCAAATCTCTATAAATTTGCCTTCTGGAATTTCGGAAAAGTCATCAATTTTTGTAATACTCGTTACCTTGATTCTTTTATCTGTATTTTTACCTAGCGCAGTGTTAAATGCAGATAGTTCATTGCTGAGTATGTACAGGTAAAGATGATGCAATGTAAGTATCCAGACTAAAACAATGGCGGCTCTTCGAGCGCCAATTTCATAACAATCTATGGCTTCTTGTAAAAAAACTTGTTCATTCGTAGTACTGAGCTTAGAAAGTAATCCTCGCAGTAAATGGCTTGTTTCTATTCTTGCAGGGCCAGTGTGAAGAGATTTTTGTATTTCTAATTGGCTTCGTCTCTCAATTCTGTAACCACTTTTTGTTTTGATAAATTTCGGATTATTTCCCTTTTTTGAAGCTGCATTTTTAGAAAGATAAGCAGAGATATTAGAATATTTCTTAAGGCGAGATAAATCAAAGCAAGCTTCCACATCGGATGCCTGTATGTAGTCACTTTCTTCTATTACAGTTAAAAAATAGACAAAGTAATCAATAAGTTCAGCTGACGACCTGTTATCTAACTCAGGGATTTGAAGTAAATATGCTTCTAATTTATCGAGCATTTAAATTTCACTCTGATGCTTTTTTCATATCGTGTTCAATATGGTTTATTCCCACTATAGATACTTTGATATCTGATAACGAAGTAGTATCCAACCAGCCTTTATTACGCGCAGTATCGATAAGGCTTTGTTGAAGAGCTCCAGGTGTTTTTATGCCACTTACATTCCGATAACATGTAAAAATGTGATCCACTGTTATTGAATTCAATTTAATCTCTTGCTGTAAATAATATGCAAATATCAAATTCTTCTCCAAATTGCTGTTTGGCGAGTACTGATTATAAAAATCACTAAGGCTTTTTCCGCCACTACCGCCTTTTAGATCAAGATCTTTAACTAAGGATGGAGTGTTTGAGTTTGTTTTACGTTTGGCAGGTTTAGAATTTGATGAGGCTGATGCTTTAGATGGATTTTTTTTAGTTTTTTCAGGAATTACACTCACTGGGCTAGAGTGAGTAACTTGTATTCGTTCTTTGAAGTCCTCGTAAATTGACTTAACGAAAGCTTCACTTCCTTCTGCTTCTAATAATCCGTGCAGTAAATCAATTTTAATTTTCGTATCAGCCATCAATTTCTCCTTAACTATTTTATTTCGTATCTAATTTCAGTACGTTATTCTCTATAAATTATAGCTAAATATAACAATTTAACTACACCCAGAGTACGCTGCTTATTATCCAGACAAATGTTCAATGCCCTTATGCCGCGCCGAGTACCGGAGATTTTGGCGGGAAAAGTCCGTTAGGGGTGCGGCAGGGATGCCGCACGTTGCCGGAGGGACAGGAGTCCCTTCCGGTTTATGCCCTTTGGGTGCAACCCCCGTCAAAATCGAGGAACGCAGGAAGCAAGCGGCTTAGGTCGCCTTTTCTTTGGTTTCTTTCTTTTACAGAAAATTGCTCCTGCATTTTCTGCATTCACCACATCCATGTGGCTTGGCGAAGCAAAAGAAAGAAACTCGCCCTCCATGCGAGAACCGGCATCTAATTACCCCTTCACACAAACCACCTGCTTAAGGGTATGCACAATCTCCACCAAGTCCGCTTGAGCCGCCATCACCGCGTCGATGTCCTTATATGCCATCGGGATTTCGTCGATGACATCGGCATCTTTTCGGCATTCCACGCCTTGCGTCGCCGCGATTTGGTCGGCAGCGTTGAAGCGTTTTTTCGCGGCAGTACGGGACATGGTTCGGCCTGCGCCGTGGCTGCAGGAGCAGAACGCTTCTTCCTGCCCTTTACCGCACACGATGAATGATTTTGCGCCCATCGAGCCGGGGATAATCCCCATCTGCCCCGGCCACGCCGCTACTGCACCTTTGCGCGTTACCAGTACGTTATGCCCAAAGTGGTGTTCGCGTTGTACATAGTTATGGTGGCAGTTCACCGCTTCCACATCCGCGGTAAATGGCTTGGGCGAAATCGCTCGAATCGCCGCAACCACATTTTGCATCATCAACTCGCGGTTACGGCGGGCGAATTCCTGCGCCCAATGCACCGCTTGCGCGTAGTCATTGAAATGTTCCGTGCCTTCAGGGAAGTACGACAAATCCTTATCCGGCAGTTGGATGTAGAACTTTTCCATATCCTTCTTCGCTAATTCGATAAAGTGCGTCCCAATACGATTCCCCACCCCGCGCGAACCGGAATGCAGCATAAACCACACGTTTTGGCTTTCATCCAGGCAGACTTCGATAAAGTGGTTGCCGGTTCCGAGCGTCCCCAAGTGCTTATGGTTGTTGGTGTTCTTTAGGCATTTATGCTTGGCACAGATCGCTTCAAATTCCGGTAATAATTCCACCCATTGTTTATCCACATTGGCTGATGTGTTTTCCCAGGAGCCTTTATCGCGGCCACCGCGCGTACGCGACAAGCCATGCGGCACTGCGCTCTCAATCGCAGATCGCCAGCCGTGCAGGTTTTCCGGCAAATCACTAGCAGTTAGGCTGGTACGCGCCGCCATCATCCCACAACCGATGTCCACACCGACCGCCGCCGGAATTATTGCGCCCAACGTGGGTATCACGCTGCCGATGGTCGAACCCTTACCCAAATGCACGTCCGGCATCACCGCCACGTGTTTATAGATAAATGGTAGTTGGGCAATGTTTTGTAATTGCTTTTTGGCTTCATCTTCCACGGGTACGCCATTTGTCCACATTTTGATCGGCTTTCCGTTACCGGCTTGCATTACGGTGTAGTTTTCGGGTTGCATGAGACTGTTCTCCCTATTTTTAAATGTGCATCATTAATTGCTTGTTAGCGATTATTCCCTGAGGTAACTTGTTATTGCTAAGTTGCCGTTTTCTCAATAATCCTTCTAAATGTAATTTTCTAGCCAGGGCTTTCCGCTCGCGTTCTTTTATTCGGCATGGCCGACATAAAATCGCGATTGTCCAGACATCACCTTTAGCCAATTCATACCACCAATGCTGTTGCTGGGCTGTCCAGATTTGCGGCGTTCCACAATGTTGACAAGTAAAAGGCATGTCGACATAAAAACCGCGCTTAACAAATTCCGGTATCCCATAACTGTTATTAGAGCTTAAATTGACCAGATTTACGGGCACACTTCCATGTGGCCTGTCATATTGGTTAACTGCCGATATACCCTTCTGATATTTATTGTTAGCCGAGTTTACTAACCGCTTCTCTTGTCGCCGCAACATGATTTCAGCTCGACGTTGACGACCGCTTTTCATGATACTGTACCCATAAGCTTAAACTGACTTGGTGATCCGCTCATGGTTCGACAAGCTCACCATGAACGGACTTTTTATTGCTTAATGCTGATCAAACCGTTCAACACCTGATCCAGGCCGCCGAATACGGAAATCTTGTCAATCCGTTCGGCGACACGTTCCAGGGTTTCCAGTTCTTTCAACCGTAAAGCCGTGGCGTTTTCTTCCATGACTTTGGCGGTGTTCAACAAGGACCGGGTAGCGTTGGTTTCTTCCCGGCGCTTGATGACATTGGCTTCCGCTGCTTTTTGCGCTTCCACCACTTGCGCCAGGATCGTTTTCATTTCACCTGGTAGGATGATGTCACGCAAACCGACACTGGTTACGTCGATGCCGAAGCTGGCCAGCTTGTCTTGCACGGCATCAAATAACAGCTTATTCAGCGACTGCTTATTTTCCAGCAAGGTATCCAGCGTGCGTTCACCAATAGCTTCGCGCAAGGCGAACTGCAATTCGCGGTATAAATGCTCGGCTGGCTTGTTCAGCTTGGCAAAGGCCAATAACACATCGCTAAACTGCCAGGTCGCAATCAGGCTTATCCGCAAGGCCACCTTGTCTTTGGTCAGGATTTCCTGGCCGCTGACTTCCTGGTTTTGCAAGCGTATATCAACGGTTTCCACTGTAATGTCACGGTTAAAGCCCCAGAATACTTCGGTTGCTGCGGTCATCAAACGCACAACTTTGCCGTCGATTTTCAACACACCGACATGGTAAGCTGGAACCATAACCGCCAATAAGCCTTCCGAACCTTTCAACTCGCGGCCTTTCAGCCAGGATTGCTTGATCCGTTGCGTCAGTGAATTATCCACTTCGTAACCCTGAGATATATCGGCCTTTTCTAATGCAAAATCGATATCGCCTTCCCAATAAGCGCGACGGGTGCCTGGGGCTAAAATTTCAACCAACTTATTATTGGCGTACAGCAAGCCTGCTTCCTGGTCGTTTAATTCAAAAACGTGCAGGTAACGCGCCACCACCTCGGCTTCGTTCTTCAGCAAATAATTCAGCAAGGTTTCGTCATTGAATTCGCTGTCGGCAGCAACTATTGTCACGTTTTGCCGTTTGAATGGGTTCAAAGACAAGCGATGTTCGCCGGATTCCAAAACACGGACAAAATCGCCGCACTCCATCAATAATCCGCGTTCGTTTTTCTTGATAAATACTGACTTAAACATAATCTTTCCTTAAGTTAAATTGAGGCTGGTCGGTTGCCCTTGTCAGCGTCCGTGTTCTGGCAAACCAGGGAGTGGCAATGTGGTTGAATTTACCAGGGATAAGGTCTTGTTTGCTGTTGCATTCATTCCCTTAACTGACTTTTTTCAATCACCTTATTGCAACTTGCCGGGTTTGCGATCCCACTTTTGCGGATAAGGACAGTGGACACTTGCGTGTTCCACAACCAGCCTTACTGCATTATTTGTAAATCGGTTTTTTAGACCGAAGTTTGGAGCGGGGCTCGAACCCGCGACACATGAATTATGAGTTCATTGCTCTACCCATTGAGCTATCCAATGTGGATGCGGTGGAATCGAACCAACCTCTGTCACCAGACACAACCGTTTGCCATGACTGAATTTGGCGGCATACGGCAGAACAACCTTATCAGGGCTTTACCGCACCAGTGTGTTGTTAAACACAACTTGTAAGCACAAACTTCATTACATGACATTCACAACAATGCGATAACTATGCCAAAAATTGTTTTTAGTGTTTAAATATTTATAACTATCTGATTGTTTGTAATTAAAAATCATTTATGTAGTTTATTATTGGGCTATAAAAAGATGAACTATACTAATAATGTTAGATTTATATATCGCCTTTATAAATATTTCTCATGAAGAAAAAAGTAGTCATCGGCTTTATCGGTTCTCAACTGGATTCTGGTGTCGGGTCGGGACGTTGGGAAAAATGGCGGCCTACGGTATCGTTGACCCAACATCATGATTTGGTCATCGACCGTTTGGTGTTGTTTTACGACCGCAAATACCAATCCTTATTGCAAGTGTTAACCGAAGACATCGCTTCGGTGTCGCCGGAAACTGTGGTTGCGCCGGTGGAAATGACGATTGCCGATCCCTGGGATTTCGGGCAGGTTTACGCTGCGCTTTTTGATTTTGCCGCGCAATATCCTTTTGATACAGAAAAAGAAGAGTACTGGTTACACATTACCACCGGCACGCACGTTGCCCAGATTTGCTTGTTTTTGATGGTGGAAGCGCGTTATTTTCCGGGCGTATTGTTACAAACCTCCCCACCACGCAGGCAAAAAAGCGGCTTGGTCGGCAGTTATGCCTTGATTGACCTGGACTTAAGTCATTACGATGCCATTGCCAAACGCTACGCTAAGGCGGAAGCCGATGCTATCGCCTTGTTGAAGTCCGGCATTGAGACACGCAATGCTGCCTTCAACCGAATGATCAGCGAAATCGAACATGTCGCCGTGCGCTCGAAAGCACCGATATTGTTGATGGGTCAAACCGGGGCGGGCAAATCCTTTCTCGCCAAGCGGGTTTTTGAACTCAAAAAAGCCCGTCACCAAATCTCAGGCAGCTTTGTGGAAGTCAATTGCGCGACCTTACGCGGCGACGGTGCGGCTTCGGCTTTGTTCGGGCATGTGAAGGGCGCGTTTACCGGCGCAGCCCAAGACCGCGCTGGGTTGTTGAGAAGTGCTGACAAGGGTTTATTGTTTTTGGATGAAATCGGCGAACTGGGCGCTGACGAACAAGCGATGCTGCTGAAAGCGATTGAGGAAAAGAATTTTTACCCGGTCGGTGGCGACAAGCTGGCGAAAAGCGATTTCCAGTTGATTGCCGGAACCCACCGCGATTTAAGGCAGGATGTGGCGGCAGGCCGATTTCGCGAAGACTTATTTGCCCGTATCAATTTGTGGACTTATGAGTTGCCTTCACTGGCGCAGCGTCCGGAAGACATCGAGCCGAATATCGATTATCTGCTGGCGCAACAATCGGCTGACGTTGGCGGCAAAGTCAGTTTCAACAAAGAAGCGCGACAAAAATATCTGCGTTTTGCCACCTCCAACGAAGCGCGTTGGCAGGGAAATTTCCGCGATTTGGGCGCGTCGGTGTTACGGCTAGCGACTTTGGCCGATGGCGGGCGCATCACCGATGATTTGGTCGGGCAGGAAATCAAGCGCTTGCAGAAACTATGGGGCAGCCGCACTGAGCCGGAAGCTGCCAAAATATCAGGGTTACTGACTCCTGAACAACTGGCCGAACTGGACTTGTTCGACCGGATGCAATTACAGTCGGTACTCACCGTTTGCAAGCAATGCAAAAGTCTGTCCGAAGCCGGACGTAAGCTGTTTGCCGTATCCCGCAGCCAGCGCGGGAGCACCAACGACTCTGACCGTTTACGGAAATATCTAGCGAAGTTTGGCTTGGAGTGGGCGAATTTATGAACAGTTAAATCCTGTTATTACTAAATAGATTTTCGGCTTAAGGTATGTGTGTTTTTTAGGTTGTCACATCTTCATTCCGCTAACAAAGCAGCAATAGCCGACTTAGCATTACACTGCGCTATCACTTGCGTTAACTGTATGTCATCCAATTTATGTTTGATGGCTTCCGTACCATTCAAGTTAAATAATTGGTAATCCTTTTTGGCAAAGGTGACGATTTGACATTTTTTAAAGGGCTGGTTTTCAAATGGCATTTTTGCAGGACTTAGATTTAGTGGGCTAACCCCTTCCAAACTGGGGGCATAAATCATAAATTCGCCTTTCATCGCCAGCACAGCACGATATTGGTTCAATGTCGTCAAATATAAATAGCCCACTTCAATCTGATTTTCTTTTAATCTCATCTTGTTAAATTCCTGGAAATATTGCATCCGCATTCAGCACATTTCCTGTTTTATTCTTTAGTGTAAATGCGTATTACAAATTTTGTTTACTTGTTTCCCGAAAGCTACATTGTTTGATAGCTAGTGTGAAGCATGTAGATTCACTTTGTGAATGTTGTCTTTAGATCAGAACTGATTTTCGCACGGTTCACCATCGCTATCCCAATCCATTTTCGTTCCAGGACAATTGCGAAGATAAAATAAAGCTTCTTCGTAAGAACTCATTTGAGAACACCAGACTTTGCCTTGGCATTGAAATTTTTCTTGTTGGGCAAACTGTTCAACTTGACTTGTTGAATGGCTAATTATGTTGCTTTGGTCTTTTAGTTTAAAAATCTTCGTATAGATAATCACGGCTATAACAATAATGGCCATGATTGGGAGTAGGTTTAACCGATTTTTAGATTTATTGACGTATGATGATTTTCGATAAGGTTTTTCCTTTATCGGATATTTGGGTGTTGCACCCCGTTTTCTCTCTATTGGAGCAATGGTTAACAGTTGGTTTACACCTTCAATGTTGGCATTTATAGCACAGGTTTTTCCACTTTCGGCTATGCAAATCTGGTAGTGGATTACATCTCCAACGATGGGCTTACGGCTCATGCCTTTCAGTGCAGAGATATGGATAAAGATGTCATTGGCACCATTTTCAGGTTTTATGAAACCAAATCCTTTGTCTTCAACCCATCTCACTAAAATACCTTTTTCATTTGTCATAGGTTAGCTCTTTAGGTGTTTTTCGTGCTAAGGCGGAGGTTCTAGCTGGCATTCGAAAAAGCCATTTCAATATTTTAGATGTTCAATACCCTAATCATAATGTCTTGCCATTTCACTCAAAGAAACAACTTTAATTTTACTGGCGTGTCCCGCTGAGCCAAATGCTTCATACCGTGCCTGACATAACGCTTGCATCGCATCTCGTGCGGCTTTATAAATTTTCCGCGAATCCAACTCTGAGGCGTTTTCAGGTTGACTAACAAACTTACGAATAGCCCCAGTTGATGCCATGCGCAAGTCGGTATCAATATTGACTTTACGAACACCGTATCTAATTCCTTCCACAATTTCATTCACTGGCACACCGTAAGTTTGCGGAATGTCGCCACCATAGTCATTGATGGTGTTCAGCCAATTTTGAGGGATTGAACTGGAACCATGCATGACGAAGTGGGTATTCGGTAAGCGTTGTTGCAATGTTTTTAAGCGACTGATCACCAGCACGTCCCCAGTGGGGGGCTTACTGAATTTATACGCGCCATGACTGGTGCCAATGGCGACGGCCAGGGCATCAATTTGGGTTTGTTTGACAAATTCAACCGCTTCATCCGGGTCGGTCAATAATTTACCGTGATCTGCTTGAACTGAAGATTTTTGATTCTCGATGCCGTCTTTGCTTTCTAACGAACCTAGACAACCTATTTCACCTTCAACCGATACGCCACAGGCATGCGCCATCTTGATCACGGTTTGCGTAACTTTGACGTTATATTCAAATGAGGCAGGGGTTTTCATATCATCCAATAACGAACCATCCATCATCACAGAACTAAATCCAGATTGAATGGCTTGTGCACAAATGTCGGGGGGAGGGGCATGATCACGGTGCATGACGATTGGAATATGCGGATACTGTTCGACCGCAGCAAGGATCAAGTGACGTAAAAAAACTGCGCCAGCATAGTTGTTCGCACCCGCAGAGCCTTGCATAATCACTGGGCTGTCACAGGCATTAGCCGCTTGCATGATGGCCTGAACTTGTTCCATGTTACTGACGTTGAATGCGGGCACGGCAAAACCATGCTCTGCTGCATAGTCCAAAATTTGTCGCAATGAGGCTAATGCCATTTTAGGTGCTCCATTTTTAATTTATCTTTATGTTTACACTTTTCTAGTCGGTCACTATTACTAGTTCAATAGTTGTTAGAATAATTTTTTCATAGCTGAGAAAGGGAGAACTAAGCGGTATTTGTTCGTTGAAAGCGGCATGAAACCGAATCTTTCGTAAAAACTTGCCGCTTTTTCATCTTTTGCGTCGACAATAATGCCCAACATTCCGATTTTATCGGCAGCTTCGGTGGTGATTTTAAACGCATGATAAATTAAGGCATCGCCATACCCTTGCCCTTGAAAATGTTGGTCGACCGCTAATCGACCCAATAACAAAAAAGGGGCTTCTTCATAGTTTCCCAGCCTCGTGTTATCGGGAAGTTTGTCGGTTGGGACAGAGTGTGCGCAGATTGAGTAATATCCGATAATTTGCTGTTGTTTAGCCAGGACATATACCCTTGTCAATCCACGTTTTTGATCCTGATTGGCAAATTGTTTCAGATAGATGTTCAGTTCGGCCACGCGGCAGTCAAATAATTTGCGGTTATGCTTTTTAGGGTCTAACCGTTCAAAATTCATTCAGCATTGACTATTTTTTGATACGTCAATGCGGCCTTTTTCATGCGTTCAGTAGGTTCTGGTGGGTTGTCCAGCATGGCAAAAAACATCTGCCAATCGGCTGGTGTAAAGTGAGTTTTTTCGTGTTCCGAAATTACAGCTTCCGCTTTTTCCCGAATGCTTTGGCGAATGAATTTACTCCTGTCCAGATCAATATAGCTCCTAGCCTGTTCGAGCAGAGTTAAAGTTACAGAGTCCATACGGACTTTTAGGACATCTTGTTTATTTGAGTCGATACCCATGATTCACCTCTTTATGCATCATAATGGACTAATTGTACCCACAAATATTAAATATTTCACAAATTTGTGGGTATAAATAAAGGTAGACTATGCTTTGTTTTTATAAATGCTTATTGCCGAGAAGTTACGATCGGTTAATTTAGATAGGGCAAAAGGGTAAGGTCATATAAATGCCACTAAACTGCATAATTCATGGCAAATGGAACGTTTTGCACGCATTTTTACACTATTGACGCTTTGATAGAACCATTTTTCATATACGGTCTAAAGAAAAATACCATTCTTTGAAGCTTCAATTAAATCAGCTCTCAATTTATTTCCCCCACAAACTCGAAATGGGCGCAGCCCATAGGCGGTCACCTAGCGGTAAGGTTTCCGTGCCGTCGTAAAGGATGACCCCTAAACAAAATTGCTCTTTAGCAACACTCATTAAGCGCTTGAGCCCACGTAAGTCACTTTCCTTAATGGTTGCTGCCGCCTTGATTTCCACGCCGACTAGTTGACCTGACGCATTTTCGGCCACAACATCCACTTCGTATTGGTCGTGGTCACGGTAATAGTACAACTGATAGTCGCCTTCGGAATTGGTTGTATGTTTAAGCAATTCCGTATACACGAAAGTCTCCAACACATTGCCAAATCGGCTGCGATTTTGCATCGCCATTTCAGGTGTTAGATCAATAAGTGTAGCCAGTAAACCGGAGTCAATAAACTGTAGTTTAGGTGTTTTGACCATTCGTTTGAGTCGGTTGCTTGCCCAGACATTAATACGCTTTAGCAAAAACATTTGTTCAAATACACCGATGTACCGAGAGGCTGTTTTGTGATCCAAACCTACTTGCCCGCCTAGCTGAGTGTAATTGCACATTTGACCGGAAACATGCGCCAACGCCTTCAAAAAGCGAGGCAACTGGTCGAGACGGTCAATATTTGCCACATCTTGGACATCACGTTGAATGATCGCATCAATGTATTGCCGCCCCCAAGTCATGCGCCGACGTTGTGTCGTTCGCGAAATAGCCTCAGGATAGCCCCCTCGCAAGACGGTTTCAATCAGCTCATGTCCTAAAACCGGCACAGAAACTAAAGGCAATCTCCCCGCAAAGGCTTCATCTACCCAATTTTTAGAGCTTCTGTACAATTCACTCTGCGATAGCGGGAGCAATGTCAAAGTTTCCATCCGGCCAGCAAGGGAATCGGCCACGATGGGCAGTGCCATCAAATTAGCCGATCCTGTCAATAAGAAGCGTCCAGGACGGCGGTCTTCATCAACCACTTTTTTGATGGCAAGCAGCAGCTCTGGGGCGCGTTGGATTTCATCAATGATGGCGCTATCCAGGCCGCGAATAAAACCCACCGGGTCTTCTTGGGCGGAAAGGAGTGTCAACGCGTCATCAAGTGTATAGTATTTCTTTTCCTGGCCAACGATATGACGAACCAATGTCGTCTTACCAGCCTGCCGTGGACCAACAATCATGACGACAGGCGTGTCGGCAAGCGCTTCCGAAACACGAGATAGAATGTGTCTTGGATAGAGTTCGGATACAGTGTTCATGGTCGCCATCATATCGTGTAATAGGGAATATATCAACGTAAAAACGGGAATATTAGGTCATATGAATGGGAAAGTGTTGCCTTTAAACTGGATAATTCATGGCAAATGGACAGTTTTGCACGATTTTTTACATATAAGTTCGATCTTCTGAAAATTCAATAAATTTCTTCCAATCTTTCTGAAAACTTCGTCTCGAATTTTGGTAAGTTCAATTTCTGAAGCCATGGTGTAATATGAATAAATAATCGAAATTTTCTTAAAAAATGCCATTGAGTTTAGCGTAAGCTTCAGTTTTTTAGCATCAATTTTAGAAAAATTTAGGAATTAACGTGCCGTACCTAAGTGCAAGTAAAATGAGCAGAAGAGTAAAACTTATTATCCGGCAATAATAGCGGCATTGACATTCCTTTATATAGCCTATATCTTGTTATTTTTCATTATATTGAAACTATAAAACAATCGGCAAAAATATGGGCAATACGCAGGAAAGTACAGGGCTTATGGAGCCTATGATGCCATCGGTAGGGAACAGGCAGCTTGATGACCTTGCCCTGGATTTGGTGGCCAAGGCCAACAAGTTGGCGGGACAACTCAATCCAGTCGTTCAAAAAAGCATTGGCCATCTCGTCCGTTCGATGAATTGCTATTATTCCAATCTAATCGAAGGGCACGATACCCACCCACGGGATATTGACCGCGCCTTACACCAGAACTTTGCCCAAGAAACGGATCGGCGGGCGCTTCAGCTTGAGGCGTTAGCCCATATAGAAGTCCAACGAATGATAGATGACCAAGAGATCGATGGCGACGAACCGACAACTTGGGCATATTTAGAACAGTTGCATCGAGCTTTTTATACAAGGCTACCGGACGACCTGCTCTGGGTGACCAATCCTGATAACAAGGAGCGGCTTCGCGTTGTTCCTGGCGAATTGAGAACTGGCTCCGTCCAGGTTGGACGTCATATCCCCCCGAGCGCCGAGAGCCTACCAAACTTCCTCAAAAGATTTGAAGAGGCCTACGATCCGTGCCGGTTATCTAAAATCCAGCAGATTATTTCAATTGGTGCCGCGCATCATCGATTGGTCTGGATTCATCCTTTTTATGATGGCAATGGGCGGGTGACACGCTTGCTGTCCCACGCCATGCTTATCTATTGTGGCGTAGGCAGCAGTCTGTGGTCAGTGGCACGTGGCCTAGCGCGGAACGTTAGCCAATATAAGCAATATCTGATGGGGGCAGATGAACCGCGTCGCAGCGACCTTGATGGCCGCGGCAATTTATCAGAGGCCGGATTGTGTGAATTCGTGGTGCTTTTTCTGGAAACCTGCATAGACCAGGTTGAATTTATGGAATCACTTCTTGAGCCCAACCACCTAAGTGAAAGGATAAAACAGTATGTGGAAGAGGAAGTGCGGAGAGGACAAATTTCCAAAGGGGCGTTCCCGCTCTTACGTGAAGCGTTATTCGTAGGCGAAATTGAGCGCGGCAAGGTGCCAGAATTGACGGGATACAAAGAGCGGATGGCCAGAAACGTTATGGCTGACCTAATCAAGAAAGGACTGCTCATTTCGGACAGTCCAAGAGGTATGTTACGGCTCGGTTTTCCCATAGATGTTGTCGAGCGATGGTTCCCACGGTTATATCCAGTAAGTTAAAAGAACAAATTAATTACTGCCGTGAATTATTGATCACGTCACCAATCGACTGAACGCATTTGATAGGTTAATTGGTTTATGTACAAGCGGCGTTTTTGTAATGGATGACCAAAATGACCGTAGCTAAATCGTAGCTAAGTGCTGCTGTATAAGGCGTTTTTGGGGCTTTTTGAGGCTGTTATTGGCTTTGGCGTACATTGCAAGGTATTGATTTAATTAATAAATTACATTGAATCTAATATTTGTAATCAGCCGGTCGCGGGTTCGAGTCCCATCACCAGCTCCATAAAATCAAAGGCTTGCAACTTGCAGGCCTTTTTTATTTCTTCCTGGGTTAGCTATGGGTTAGGATGTAGAAAGAAATTAAAAGATAATTAGAGAAGAATAGAACCCGAATTTCATGGTGAAATAAAAAAGCATACCATTAGTTAACGAAGGCTATTACCCCAGTACGTTCGTGGCACACCATCAAAGACAGTGATAACTCTCAGGGATTCCCACACAATAGTAACCGTTTAAGATCCAGGGATTACGACTAGGATATTTACAATGAAATCAACCTCGTCCGTGGTGAGCTTTCTCCGTTAATTGTAGTATTACACCGCCGTGTCACCACCCGATATGAAATCTTCTGTTTAAGTATTGACTATGCTGGGCATAGCCTATGAATTAATTTGGCTTAAAGCAGTTGCCACAAAGTTTTTTATTAAATTTAAGCCATTTATTGTTGATATTTCCAATCATTTTTTGACCGCTTCTTGAGTTCTTTATGACTATATTTTTTAATAGCATTGATAACACCTTGCATTGTAATATCTAGCTTCGTTGCTATTTCCCTTTTGCTTTTTCCTTGTTTAAGCATTTTTCTTATCATTTCTTCCGTATCTGTTCTTCTGCCATCCCTAAAAGCTGATCCCCACCATCAAAAACGGACAAATCAAGAAGCGAGAGATTGTTTAAAATTGGCTTCAAATTCTATAGGGCTTTGGAAACTATTGGAAGAATGTAACCTGACGCACTGCTGTCCCACAGTTTATTGATAAAGTCGGCCTAAGAACCGCGTGTTGAATTACAATATGTTAACCACAACTTATTGAAACACATAGGAACTTAGGCCATGTCCCATTGTAATACAGTCTTGTCGCAATTACTAAAAATGGTAGGCAGACATGAATTTGACAAAGTCGCGTCAGCCCACCACGAAGGCCAGCGACTGCGTAAAACCAACCGCTGGTCACAGTTTGTCGCCCTGGTTTTTGGGCAATTAAGTGGGCGGCAAAGCCTGCGCGACATTGAATCAAACCTTAACGCCCAGCGGCAATACAGCTACCACCTGGGCGGCGCACCGATCACCCGTTCGAGTCTGGCACGGCTCAACAACCGACAGCCCGCAAGCTGTTACGAAACCCTGTTTTACAAGCTCTATGACCGCTGCGCCAATCATGCGCCCAAACACGGCTTCCGGTTCAAGAACCCGCTTTATGCATTGGATGCTTCGCTCATCGACTTGTCGCTCAAGCTGTTCCCTTGGTCGCACTATGCCTTGGGAAAAGGCGCGATGAAGCTGACCGTCGGGCTGGATTTACGGGGCAATATCCCCGCTTTCGCCACGCTGACCGAAAGCAAAAAAGCTGACAGTGAATGCGCCAAGCTGCTCACATTGCCCAAAGGCAGCATCGTAGTCTGCGACCGGGGCTACAATGATTATGGTTGGTATAAGTCACTGACTGCAAATGGCATTTTTTACGTCACCCGGCAACGCAGCAATGCCACTTATGACGTTGTTGAACGCCGTTCCGCCCTAGGCAACCCCGCCGTTGTCAGCGATTCGGTGATCCGCTACAACTCCATGCGTTCCCAAAAAAAGCAACTGCCCGACGTCCGGCAAGTGGTCTATTTTGATGCTGAGACCAAAAAGGAATATACGTTCATCACCAACCACTTCAAGCTGTCGGCGCAGACCATCGCGGACATCTACAAGCAACGTTGGCAGGTCGAGTTGTTCTTTAAGTGGATCAAGCAGAACTTCAAGATCAAGTCCTTCCTCGGTACTAGCCAGAACGCGGTGATGACCCAAATTTGGGTTGCCATGTGTGTCTACTTGCTGCTGGCCTACCTCAAGTTCTGCAACAAAATCGACGCCTCATTGCAGCAAATCATCCGCTTATTAGCACTTAACCTGTTCGCCAAACGCGACCTCATCGAACTCATCAAAGCCGAACCACCGCCTGATGATTGCTCATTTATGCAAGCGGATTTATGGTGCGCCTAAACTGTGGGACAGCAGTGAACCTGACGGGATTGTAATGCGTTTTGATATATTCAAACACAACCTGCCGCATTGATTCACGAGTAGCAAACCACTCGCCATGAATTGCTTCGACCTTGAGCGGGTGGAAGAAACTTTCGGCGCAAGCATTATCGTAACAGCAGCCCTTGGCACTCATGCTGCCTAACAATTCGTGCTGTTGTAGCAATTGCCGGTAAGCGTGTGAACAATATTGGCTCCCGCGATCCGAATGCACCATCACGCTTTTAGGGCGTTTACGCCTGAAAACCGCCATCCGTAGCGCATCGCATACCAGGTCTGCCGTCATCCGTTCGCTCATGGACCAACCAACAACTTGCCGTGAAAACAGGTCTATGATGACGGCCCAGAGCGTGTAAAAACATATTAAAGTTTTTCCGGCAAGCCTATTGGTTGTTTTAATAGCGCCCTATTGGTTGAGTGGCGGTTATTTTTTTATATTTTATGGGTGGGCGATTTTTTAAAAACCGCTCCTGAGCGCTTATGATATAGCCACAATTTGGTTTGTATGGTCATCAAAAAGCCCTGCCCAGGCTTTGATGGCCTCCATCAAGCCTTTGATGCCCAGTATTTTTATCACCCGCTTCAAATTGTAAGCCAACACATGCAGGCTCATTTCAGTGCTGACGTGTTTTAATGTCCTCATCAAGAAATGCGCCGAGCCCATCCACAGCTTGATCGTTCCATAGGGGTGTTCCACCGTCTGGCGACGGATACGCATACTGTCAGGGGTAAGGTCCAGGCGGGTTTGCATGGTATCAAGGACATCTTCGTGTTCCCAACGGCTAACTCGCCTTTCGGTACTAGGGGTGCACTTGGCTTTAATTGCACACTGCCTACAGGATGAGCTCCAGTAACGGTGCACTTTTAAGCCACCTTCAATCCGTGATGAACGATAAGTCAAAGACTGCCCTGCAGGGCAACGGTATTCGTTGTTCGTATCATCATAGATAAAGTGCGCTTTGCCAAACCGTCCCGCGGCCGTGGCGTTGGAAGTGACGGTCTTCGGTACGATGGGGATTATTCCGGCCTGGTGGCAACTCAGGATCTCCTCGCTCTTGAAATAGCCGCGGTCGGCAACGACTGTCAACTCTTCCGTGCCTGTCCCAACCCGCGCTTGCTTAGCCATGTTCGTCAATTGATCCCGGTCAACGCCGACGTTGGTTACTTCATGCGCCACAATCAGGTGGTGTTTGGTATCCACTGCGGTCTGAACGTTATAGCCGACAATGCCTTCGCCCCGTGTCTTCATGGAACGGCAATCCGGGTCGGTCAGGGAGATTTGCTTGTCCGGCGCTTCATTGAGCTTAACTTCGATGTCCTTGAGCATTTTCATCTGCTCTTTTAACGCAGCAATCTTGTCTTGGAGCCTTTCCGTTCGTGCCTTGGCAACAGCAGGCTCTTGCAAATCAGCCGTATCGAGTGCCGCCAGGTAGCGGTTGATGCTGGACTCTACCTCTTTCATTCGCCGTTCCAGCTTGGCACTGGTAAAGTTCCGGTCTCGGTTGTTGGCCGCCTTGAACTTGCTGCCATCAATGGCCACCATAGCCTCTGAAAATAAACCGAGTTGCTGGCAGAGCACCACAAACTGCCTGCAGACACCGCGTATAGCTTTGCCGTTGTCTTTGCGGAAATTGGCAATGGTCTTGAAATCAGGCGTTAAACGCCCAGTCAGCCACATGAGTTCCACGTTGCGTTGGGCTTCTTTTTCCAGGCGGCGGCTGGATTGGATGCGGTTGAGGTAACCGTATATGTAAAGCTTTAAGAGGATTGAGGGGTGGTAAGATGGCCTGCCGGTAACCGCCGGTTCTACACGGCTAAAACCCAGCTTGTACAAATCCAGTTCATCAACAAAAACATCGACTACCCGTACCGGATTGGTTTCCGAAACATAGTCGTCCAGACTCTCTGGCATCAAGGTGGTTTGGGTGCGACATTCACCTTCTATAAACCGTTTCATCAACTTGGCTCCGGCTTCATTGGGACACCTAAATTATACCATGTCGTTTTTACACGATCTGGGCCAGATACAGCCAGCCTTCGTCCGTCCATAAATACGTTATGTCACCGGCCCATTTTTGGTTCGGTGCGGTGGCAGAAAAGTCCTGCTGCAGCAAATTATCAAACACCGGCAAGTTGTGTTTGCTGTTGGTGGTCGCCTTAAACTTCCGGGCCGCTTTGGCCACGAGGCCCTGGCGTTTCAAGCTGGCTCCTATGGTTTTCAGATCGTACGGCTTACCATTTTTCTTTGGGCATTTTTCGCTGCAATCTTTCTGGGCCATAACGTTGCTTGTGTTGATGGAACAGGGACTTGACCTGCTCATCCAGCGCCTGACGTCGCTGAAGCCGTTGGCTGGGCTTACGCTGTAACCAGGCGTAATACCCGCTACGGGACACGTTAAAACAATGGCACATGCCAGCCAGGGAATAATCAACTCGACGTTGTTTCATGAATTCGTACCTCGCTTGAGTTGTTGAGCGAAGTACGTCGCCGCATTTTTTAAGATCGACAACTCCTCAGCTTGCTGAGCCAGTTGTCGTTTTAAACGGGCATTTTCTGTTGCCAGATTGACTTCCCGTTCGCTAACGTCCAAAGCGTGTTCGGACTGTTTGCGCCAAGCGTAGAGCTGGGATTCATGTAAGCCCAGTTGCTTTGCAGCTTTGGCAACACCCACTTGGGCTGCCAACTTTAGGCTTTCTTGTTTGTATTCGGCGCTATGCCGGGTATAACTGGCTTTGCCGCCAGTCGATTTCGTGCTCATGCAAGTACCTCTCTTCGGTTAAGAATACTCGCTTTTTAAAATGTCCACTATTCGTGGTAGGGATCAACCGTCCTAAGCCGTTCCAGACCTAAGTGAGGGCTAATTTACCTAAACCGTGAAATGGCGATTCCTGTGATCAGTAGTGATTTTTGTGGATAATTAAAGAGAACGATTGATAAAGATCATGAGAACAACACTCACTTTGCACACCTTTAAGCCTTTCCCAAAAGTAAAAATGCTATTATTTCCACATAAATAATTTGGAAATAACCCATGTCTATTGCTATCACTAATGGTACTGAATCTACTTACATCATTATTTTAGTTCTGCTTACTGTGTTTTTTTTAAGCTTACGTAAAACAGAATACAACGGCTTAATTTCCCTATCCGTCAGCCAGGAATTAAAAGGCTTAGCTATATTGGCGATTGTTTTCGCCCACATCAGTTACATGCTGGTGGATGACCATAAGTTCCTATACCCATTAACCAAGGGAGCTGGGACTGGTGTCGATATATTTCTGTTTATGTCCGGCTATGGGCTTAGCGTAAGTATGTTGAAAAAGCCTTTGTCGGCATTGGAGTTTTATAAACGTCGCCTGATAAAGGTCTTTATTCCTTTTTGGTTGGTATTGGTTGGCCTTTTCGCTGCCGATGCATTTTTATTAGATCGTCACTACTCGCCCGGCTATATCATCCAATCTTTCCTGGGTTGGTTTCCGCGCAATAATCCCTATGACGATGTGAATTCGCCGTTTTGGTATATTACCTGGATGTTGATGTTTTACGCCTTGTTCCCACTGTTTTTTTTCAAGGACAGGCTTTGGCTGACTGCTGCTCTGCTATGCATTATCGCTAGCCTTATTACCGTCTTTAATCCTTTAAATATGGCGACTAACTGGTGGCTTCATTTGCATACTTTTGCATTTTCTTTAGGAATGTTAACGGCTTGGTCACTGCTTGATACTAACAATGGTGATAACCGCATTATCGGGAAATTGACCCAAATGCGGGCAGAATTTGCTGGCTTTAAACGATATATTTTCCTGATAACTTTATCGGTTTTTGCCGCTTTCATGGCATCACATAATGAACCGAAGGATTGGCCAAAGTTTTCACAATGGCTAAATGGCGTAAGCCTGAGTGATGCCCACATTATTGGCCAGACCTGTAGTATATTGGCAATGGCGGCATTAATCATTGTCTTTTCTATGAAAAAACTCGATAGCCGGTTTTTGGCCTTATTCGGGGCTTATTCTTACGAAATTTATCTGCTGCATTGGCCGCTAATGGTCCGTTATGATGTATTTTTTCACTCATTACCGGCATCGATTGCGATGTTTGCTTGGTTATTAACCTTACTTGCTGCCAGTTGGCTTTTGCAACAAACTGCCCAATTTGTAGGGACTTGGGTGGATAGCAAATGGTAATTGGGTGAAGCTTACTGCGTTAACAATATTTTTGCTTAACCCCCGCCAATGTTACTGGCATTCATAACCTATCGTTTTGAGAAAAGCTTGCGCCAAAACCATATGTCCGGCATGGGTTGGATGTACGCGATCCCACGCCAAGGCCATTGGATGTAAATCAGTCAAGACAGCATCGAAAGCCGCTTGAGTATCTACAACTAGGGCTAGATGCTTTTCAGCTAACTGCTTTACTGCTTCGCTGTACTGATCCATCATTTTCCTCATCGGCTCCGACCGATTAGGTTCGATGAAGTAAGGTGTCATCAAGATCAAGCCTTTTAGTCTTGGTCGAGTTACCCGTAATAGTTCATCCAATGTTTTAACATATTCATCTAACGGCACATGCCATTCGGGCTGGTTGGGTGAATGAAAATGCCGCCAAACATCGTTAATCCCAATACAAACCGACAGCCAATCTGGTTCCAATTCCAGCACATCGGTTTGCCAACGGTTGTCTAAATCGCGCACCGTATTACCAGAGACCCCCATATTCACAAGCCAAATTCGATGAGCGGGATAACGTGCTGAAAACAAGCTATTTATGATATTCACATAACCTTTACCCAACGCATCAAATAAGCCCTCCCCTATTGGCCGGGCTCGCTCACAATCAGTTATGGAATCACCAATCATTAGCAATTTACTGTTGGGGTGGATAATCATCTAATGTTACCTAAAGATAAAATTAATTATTAATATGCAGCTCAACTGTGCACTGCCAAATACCGATCTAAAGCATTGGCGAAGGCTTGCGCATCCCGTTGACCAAAAGTTGAAGGCCCACCAGATACTTGTCCCGTGTCCCGCAATTGGGACATGAAGTCGCGCATGGATAAGTGTTCCCTTATGTTTTCTTTGGTATATAACTCGCCTCTAGGGTTCAGCGCAAAGGCATGCTTGTCCACTACTTCCGCCGCAAGAGGAATATCGGCAGTAATTACCAAGTCATTTGCTTGGCATTGTTTAATAATGTAGTTGTCGGCAATATCAAAACCGCCGACAACTTGAACGGCTTTAATAAATTTAGACGGCGGTATTGATATAAAACGGTTGGCAACAAGCACTAATAGTAACTGCTTGCGCTCTGCTGCCCGAAACAGGATATCTTTGATAACATTGGGACAAGCATCGCCGTCAATCCAGAGCGTTATAGCCATATGTTTTATTTAAGCAAAGCAGCATCGCTGTGTTTAAGTAAAACATGCCTCAACTTATAGTCGCTGGTACGCCCAAAGCAGAGGCAATTTGGGCAAATATTTCTTTCTCGTTTTTGCTGATAATTTCGCCGCCAAACCCTAAAAAACCACCTTCTTTAGCCGATTTTGCAATATTTTCTGCAATTGACAATACCCACTCCTTATATTGCTTGGCTTCCAGCTCCGTGGCTTTATTGTCTAGTAGTTGCACAACGGCTGTGCAGTCTTCAATCAACAAGTGCCTTAATGATTCTTGCGAATTGATATCTTTTTCTTTAAAACGTGCAATCGCCTTGTCACGGAAAGCTTTAGCTTGCTCCAAACCTTCTTTGTGATCGACTAAATTAGGCACTATCCCTTTAATTATGGTGTTATTGGGATAAGCTTGGGCACCACCGATATAACTTTTGGCATTTGCCATCATTTCCTTTAGTGTGCCTAAGCCGCTACCTTCGGCAAAAACCATAGCTGAGCCAATCAAGGTAGGCGTGCTATTTAATAGCAACATTTCTTCATCGGTAAAGCGTTCGTTAAGTAACATAGATTGTGCTTCCTTTAGTTAGTTATGCGTAAATTAGCTGATTTTTTGATGTGATTAGTAGATTGAATTTAACACAGCTTTGCAAAGCTCATATTTCAAATCTCATTGTGTTAAGCATTTGATTTAACAAACTCAAGAATTCTTTGCCGTTTTGAGCCGGTATATCTTCAATGTTGAGATCACCTAAGCCTGTAATGATCCTCCATCTTGCTAAAAGTTTTTTAAGCTGGATTTGTTCGTTAACGGTAAAGTGGTAACGGTCAAGTAGCTGATCAAAACCAGGGATTACCAAGCTAGTCAACAAATTAGCTAGATGTGTTAGTTTCTGCAAGATGGCTATAATGGTTGGCATTTGTGCGCTGATTAGCTCGGTAGCTTGCTTGGGCTGAATATCATAGCTTGGTGATAAATTGTTATCCGAAATAACTTTTAGGCACTGGATTAATTCACCTGTGGAGAACCTGGCAGCAATTTCATAAAAAGCAGAACCCTCCATATCGCATAAAGCAGAAGTTGGATAATTGGACTGCGGAACCGAAAAAGTTTGCAGTGGTACCGTTGGACAAGACGGACTAAAGTTTAAAGGCGGATAATAATTTCGTCCAGTATCGTTATCGGTGATTTTATCAACTAAAAATATACGACCTAAGGGATGATGTTGATGTCCTGCAATCCCTACATTCAACATAATTGGCTGAGAACTGATCGAATATAACGCTTGGCTATAAGCTATCCCCGCTGACATCGCAGTTTTACCAACCCCAGTAACGGTAAGGCAAATATCGTTAAAGATGTAAATCGCGAAGCTTTTTACGGAAAGTTCTTTTTTAAGTTTGTAAAAATCGATTAATGGTTTTGCTTCGCAAGGTAACGCGGTGTAGATAAATATTTTTATTGGAGATTTATTGCGGAACAAAACTAATTTTTATACTGAATTTACTGATACTACGTGACGAGCTTCCTCGCCACGTAGTTTTTGGTTGTTGGTGGTAATGATTTAAGGAATCCGCAACACTTGACCGGGCTTAATTAAATCAGGATTACTAAGTTGATCACGGTTTGCATCAAAAATCTTCTGCCATTGGTTAGCATCACCATAATGTTGCTTGGCAATTTTTGATAAACTGTCACCAGAAACTACAGTATATGTAGGAGCTTGAGGTTCCGGAACAGCTGCGGTTGGCGCTGCATCAGGTTGTACTGCTGCACCAGCGTCTGCAGTCGCAATTGCCGCATCGGCTTCATCTTTATTGCCAAAATGGGAGGCTGCGGCTTTAGCTGCCATAGCCACACCTGCTGCACCTAATCCACCCAAGATGACTTTACTCAATGTGCTTAATTTACCATCATCAGGCACTTCACCATCCGGCGTCATTTCATTAACCACATTTGGCAAGACTTGTGCGAGGACTTCCGCACCTTTATCTGCAGGAATACCAGCTTCTTTAGCTAACTCAGCAACCTTATCTGCGCCTAGCGCTTCCTCCAATTGCTGTGGTGTTACGGGTTTATTATCGCCCTTGCCTATCCAGGAAGCCGCAACATCGCCCAAACCTGACTGGTTAAACTTTTCCACTAACCCAGACAAACCCCCAGCATTGTTGGCCACCATTCCCACGACACCTTTAACCAAATTTCCAGTAAGGCTTTCAGCATTACCGCCCAACGCACTGGATATAGCAGTTGATACTAAACTATCTAAAAGTCCCATCGTTTCTTCCCTCTTCAGTGAGTTTAAAATAATCGCAAGGCACACCGTAGGTTTTGCCTATCGGGTCGATTGTAACAGCCAATTAACTGAGATTAAACCATAAAGATTTTACTTCTAGCGTCTAAACTAGGTATTGAATCTAACCAAAAAGCAGGTAATTCACGTGATGAGTAAAATGATTTTGTTAATAATTGTGCGATAATTCCCGCCTTAATTTTTTTGACCGCTTTTGCCAGGAGCAATGAATGGCCATTTTGGTAGGTATCATCATGGGGTCATCCTCAGATTGGGAAACCATGCGTTTTGCCGCAGAAACCCTGGAGCGATTGGGTGTTCCACATGAAATCGAAATCGTATCCGCACATCGAACCCCGGATAAATTATTTGCCTATGCCGAAGCCGCCGAAACTAAAGGACTGGAAGTGATTATTGCTGGTGCAGGCGGTGCAGCACATTTGCCGGGGATGACAGCGGCGAAAACCATAGTGCCCGTATTAGGCGTTCCCGTCCAATCCAAGGCATTAAATGGTATGGACTCCTTGTTGTCCATCGCCCAGATGCCTGCTGGAATTCCTGTAGGTACCCTGGCTATCGGCAAAGCCGGTGCGGTGAATGCAGCTTTATTGGCAGCGGCGATTATCAGCAATAAACATCCGCAATACCGACAAGCTCTGCATGATTACCGCCGTGATCAAACCAATACTGTCCTTGAAAACTCAGATCCCAGAACAATCGCATTATGAAAGTAGGCATATTAGGCGCAGGACAACTGGCGCGAATGATCGCGTTGGCCGGATTTCCTTTGGGGCTGGAGTTTTTGGTACTTGACCCCTCCAAAGATGCTTGTGCTAACGTATTAGCTGAACACTTACACGGCGACTACGACGACACTCGCTTATTAGCGGAATTAGCTGAACGTGTAGATGTAGTAACTTATGAGTTTGAAAATGTCCCTGCCCAAGTGGCTAATTTTCTGGCGGAACGCACCAAAGTTTATCCGCCACCGCAAGCCTTGCAAGTCGCGCAAAACCGATTGGTGGAAAAAAACTTTTTTCGTGACCTGGATATAGCCACTCCTGATTTTGCCGCAGTAGACAGTCTTAACGACTTAGAAAATGCCATGCAAACACTGAGTTATCCAGCAATCTTAAAAACCCGTACTTTGGGTTATGACGGCAAAGGCCAAGCTTTGCTGAAATCGCCGGAGGATTTAAAAGCCGCTTGGGAGTTAGTTAAAGGTTACCACTGCATCGTCGAAGCCTTTGTGCCATTTGAGCGGGAAGTATCCATTATTGCGGCGCGTAGTGTTTCTGGCGAAGTCAGATTTTACCCCTTATCGGAAAATGTCCACAAAGGCGGAATTCTTCGGGTAGCCGAATGTAAAGCCGACGACCCGATGCAGCAGCAAGCCGAAGTCTATGCCTCTCGGTTGTTGGAAGCGCTGGATTATGTCGGCGTATTGGCACTAGAACTGTTTGAAGTGGATGGCAAACTGCTCGCCAACGAATTCGCCCCGCGTGTGCACAACTCCGGTCATTGGACAATAGAAGGCGCGGAGACCAGCCAGTTTGAAAATCACCTGCGGGCGGTTTTGGATTTGCCACTGGGTTCTACCCAAGCAGTCGGTAACACGGCGATGGTGAATTTTATCGGCGGCTTACCTGATACCAATGCGATTTTGGCTATTGATAGCGCGCATCTTCATCTCTATGGTAAAAGCCCGCGTAAGGGTCGGAAGGTGGCGCATGTGACGGTGCGAACGAAATCTAAAGAGCAATTTGAGGATTCGATAAGCAAGTTAAAAAGGCTGGCGGATCAAGTTGATGATTCATAACCTGGTGGCCTGAAAGCGACACTTTAGCTATGGCTTCCACTGGATGAGTTTTTTTGATTGATAATAGTGAATTTTTTCACTATTATTTAACGCTATAAATAACCACTCAGAATATCCACGTGCCAAGAAACATCACCCTTAACGCCGACGAAGAAGCCATCGATACCGCCAGGGCGCTCATGAAGGCCGAAGGCACCTCGCTTAACGAGCAATTCAAGCTGTGGCTGGATGCCTACATTGCCGAACACCGCCGCAAGCAACAGGTTGAAGAAGCCTTAGCCTGTCTCGAAGCCATGCGCGGAACCGTCCAACTCGACCGGATGCCGACCCGAGAAGAGCGCAATGCCCGACGCTAAGTTTTTTATGGACACCAACATCATGGTTTACCATGCTATCAACCAAGACCCGCGCAAACGCGACATTTCTAGCCAATTGGTAAACCGCGCAATCGTGGACGGCTGCGGTTTAATCAGCTATCAGGTTGTGCAGGAATGTGTACATGTCTTGCTGAAAGACAACAAAACACCGTTACCGCAAGTATTGCTGGAAACCTATTTAAGCAAAGTGTTGTTGCCCCTGTGCCTTGCCCATTCTTCGCAACAACTTTACCTGTCGGCATTGGCTGTGAAGATGCGTTATGGCTTCCATTGGTACGACAGCCTGATCGTAGCCGCCGCTTTGGAAGCCGATTGCAAGGTACTTTATACCGAAGACTTGCAGGACGGGCAGGTTATTGATGGGTTGACGATTGAAAATCCATTTACCTTGGCTTGAATCGACAACGTTCCAACGCCGGAGCGATGCCATATTTCTATTCTTTGCAAGAAATGCTTAAATGACCAGTAGGACTATTTATGGAAATTAATCAACTAATTAACCCAGTTTTAGGCGTACTTGTTACGGCAGCTACTTATTATGTAACCCAACACTGGCAATCAAATAAAACTAAAGCAGAACTTTTGGAAAAATTAGATGTTTCCATAAAGAATAATTGCAAACATAGCACTTGCGAAATATTTTATATGATTCATAAAGTTAAAATGAATTTTCAAGATATAAAAATGCTTATCGAAGATAATAATTCTTCAAATATTATTTCTGTTTTAAAACGTACACCAGGCTTAGCAGATTATAAAAACGGCCAACTATGCAAAAAAACAAGCCCAAGGTGGCATATCTTATTTGAAAAAATTTTTTTTAAATTTTTTGTTAAATTTAATTTGGTGTTTTTTTTAATTTTAGAACTTCTATTGATTTTAAGTTTACCCTTTGCAAAGGGTTTACAAGTTTTCACTATCCTATTGCAAATTGTCTCTGTCACAATAGTAATTATTTCAATCCGAGCTATTCAAAAAGACTATAACGTGGTGGATGAGTTAATTAATAGTGCTTCTCGAAAAAATCTGGATGATAGCGCGTAGTATGCGTTTTAGTTGTCATTTACCTTTGCTAAGGTGCGCTGAAAACACCCTATGAAATAGAAATTAACCAATGAAGCAATTACGTAAAGCCATCGCCCTCATCTCCGGCGGCCTTGACTCCATGCTCGCGGCGAAAACCATTATGGATCAAGGCATTCACGTAGAAGGCATCAATTTTTTCACCGGATTTTGTGTGGAAGGTCATACCCACGCCATTCGTTCCAAAGACAAGGCTAAACCAAAACGTAACAACGCCTTGTGGGTGGCGGAGCAATTGGGCATTAAGCTGCATATTGTCGATGTTATAGAGGAATATAAAAAAGTTCTGATCAATCCCAAGTACGGTTATGGCTCGACGATGAATCCGTGCCTGGATTGCAAAATATTCATGGTCAATAAGGCTAAGGAATGGATTGTCGAAAATAATTTTGATTTCATCATTACCGGCGAAGTCATGGGGCAACGCCCCATGTCCCAACGGAAATGGACGATGCCTATCATCGCTGAAAACTCAGGGGCAGATGACTTACTAATAAGACCGCTGTGCGCTCTTAACCTGCAACCCACCTTGCCAGAACGCGAAGGCTGGGTAGATAGAGAAAAATTGCATTCGATTACCGGTCGGTCGCGCAAACCACAGATGGCGATGGCTGAAAAATTCGGCTTGAACGATTATGCCCAGCCAGCTGGCGGCTGTTGTTTTTTGACCGACAAATATTATTCGGCAAAACTGGTCGATCTCTGGCAAGCCAGGGGTAACCGGGAATACGAGCTAGATGACGTGATGCTGTTGAAAGTCGGTCGGCACATCCGCCCCAAGCCCCATTTCAAAATCATTATCGCCAGGGAAGAAGGCGAAGGCCGCTTTATGGAAGGTTATCAACGCGACTTTATCAGCATGATAAGCACCAGCCACATGGGGCCATTTGTGTTGCTGGATGGTGAACCTTCGGCGGAAGATTTATATCTGGCAGCCAGTATTACCGCGCGTTATGGACAGGGCAAACTTGCCGACCAGGTTGATGTTGCCATCAAGCAAAAAGACGGTTCGGAAAGGACGATACAAGTTAAACCATTCGCGGTTGAACAACTGCCCGAGGAATGGGTAATATGACCCGTGAAATACTCAATGCGCGGCGCTTGCTCTGCCCTTTGCCTGTCATCCGCACCCAGGATAAGGTAAAACAGTTAAAACCCGGAGATCAATTGGAAGTCACCTGCACTGACCCCGGCGTAATGCAGGATATTCCGGCCTGGTGTCGGATAAATGGGCATAAGGTGCTGGAAACTAAATCAGGTGATTATGAATATGTTGTCGTACTTGAAGTAGGCAGTTAAAAAATTTTATAACTATTCAGCTATTTTTACGACTAGCTTATTTTAGCTGTCATTTCGACCATTGGGAGAAATCTTTTAAGCACAGATAGAGAACTCAAAGCCTTTTTGATTCCTCGCTTCGTTCGAAATGACAAATTTCACTGAATAATTACAAAATTTTTATAACAAATATCTAAGAGATAAAACCACAATGGCCGTAGGACAAAACGAATTCCCCACCATGCCGCCTGTTCCCGGCATCAAACTAGGTACGACTAACGCCGGCATTAAGCAAACCGTGAGGGATGACCTGTTAGTAATTGAAATGGCCGAAGGCGCAATCTGCGCCGCCGTATTCACCCGCAATGCCTTTTGTGCTGCGCCGGTGCTTGTTGCCCGGGAGAATTTAAAACATAAGCCAAGATGGTTGTTGGTTAACTCCGGTAACGCCAATGCCGGGACTGGCTTGCAAGGCTACCAGGATGCCAAGGACACCTGCCATGAAGTGGCATTAGAAGCCGAAGGCAAGGCGCGACGAGTCCTGCCGTTTTCCACAGGTGTTATCGGCCAACGTTTGCCGGTAGACAAAATCACTGCCGGGATTCCCAACGCATTTAGTCAACTGCACGAAGCTAACTGGGACAAAGCGTCACGGGCAATTATGACCACCGATACCTTCCCCAAAGGCGTGACCAAAACGATAATGCTGGACGGCCAATCCATCACAATAAACGGCATATCCAAAGGGGCGGGGATGATACAGCCGGATATGGCAACTATGCTGGCATTTATCGGCACCGATGCCAAAATAGCCCAGCCTTTGCTGCAAAGCTGTTTAGAAACGGCGGCTGAGCAGTCTTTCAACCGCATTACCGTCGATGGTGACACGTCTACCAACGATGCCTTAGTACTTATGGCGAGTGGATGCTCCGCTGCGCCGGAAATTACCCCAAGAGGCAAACACTATCAACTATTTGCCGATGCCATCATGGTGGTTTGTAAGCAACTGGCAGAATTGATTATTCGGGATGGCGAAGGTGCGACAAAATTAATGCGTATCAATATTATGGGGGCAAAATCCGATGAAGAAGCCGTTATGGTAGGCAAAACCATCGCCCACTCACCCTTAGTAAAGACCGCCTTCTTCGCCAGCGACCCCAACTGGGGGCGAATTTTGGCGGCAGTCGGTCGAGCGGGGGTTGAAAATATGGTGTTAGAAGCTGTGCAGATTTATCTGGATGATGTTTGCATTGTCACAAACGGCGGCGTAGCTCCCGATTACACAGAAACGGCAGGACAGCGGGTGATGAAACAAGAAGAAATTACCATTACCGTGAAACTGGGGCGAGGAGAAGCCATTCAAGAAATATTGACCTGCGATTTTTCTTACGATTATGTCAAAATTAATGCGGAGTATAGGACTTAACAAGCCGAAATTATTGGCACGGCGATTCAGGAATGATCGCCCCTTAAATTACGGGAACATTCTTTAATAGAACTCAACCTTATATTGCTGCAACTATCACAATAAGCGAACTCCCAAAATTTACGCCCTTAAATTTAGTTCTGCACATTCCTTGATCATTTGGCCAAACCGATTGTATTTCCTAAATCCGCTCTGGGATTTAAAGAACGGTTTAACCGATGCAAATTGCCAGCTTGCGTATTTAGCGACTAAGTTTCCTAGATTATCATATTCTTCATGAATCCAATGATCGGGGGGCACTACAGTAGCTTGAAGAGACAAATGGATTTCTCTTAAAGTATGGTTTCTAGGAATATTAAAAATTTGCTCGAATCTCATGTTGCCCCTCATAAGTAAGAATTTAGGATAAATTTAGTCTTTTTCATCAAAAAATGAAGCCATATCCCAAAATAAATGCGAGATAAATCACAAATTTTTTACTATCGGGTCACTGCTTAGTTTTTAGCATCAAGGAACTAAAAATAATGTGCAGCCAATAGATATGACGATCGAAATTGCAAGAAATACGTTAGAACAAGTATTGATTTGCAGAGACAATTTAGTTTTTAACGTTCACGACTGCCATACAAAAAAAACTCCCAATGTAGTACTACAAAGGGAGGTATAAATAAGCAGAGTTAGAGGGGATCTGCTTTCAGAGAAGGATCAACACAGGTAGAAGAAAAATAAAGCCATTAGCTGGTATGCCTTACCAAATTGCTGTAAATAGCGGCGCTTGCGAACAAAACGGTTGAAACTATAAACTCACCAGAAATAAAACCCAAAATTGCAGTAATGCAAAGCAATCCAATCAAAACATCTTTAGATAATATACTCATCGTTACACCTCAATAATGGACATCAACATATTAATCGGCATCAACTTACGTAGATGCATAATTTATGTTAAGCACGAGTTATGCCATATTGCTGCATCAGGATGTTATTGTTATTTTATTTCAATAAGTTAAACAGATTATTATTTATTAAATTAAGCAGCACACGTTCAAAATATTGAGTTATATTGCTTAATAACTGTGCAACAACGTTGGCTGTTGCACCAATCAAGAACGGTTTAAATTGTAAATTTGTACGATTTGAATCTATTTGACTAAATCGCGGGACAATATTGATACATGGTGTATCCATTAAATCGCACTGAGGGGTTCGCTTTTTCAGCTTAGGCTTTGGACTGACAATGTTAGCCATTCCGGTAAATCCAGCCCTGTCGACGCATCCACTTCTCTATTTCCACCGCGAAAAATACGACTGAAGAAAGGGCCAAACAGATCAGCAGTTCATCACGGCTTAACGCTACGGTCTTAAAAATGGGTTGAAATGTTGGCACATAAAGTACGGCCATCTGTAGGCCAAAAGTCAACAATACAGCACCGAGAAGCGGTATGTTGGAAAACAGCCCTTGGCCAAAGAGCGATTCCCGCTCCGACCGGATCGCCAACACATGACCCATTTGTGACAGTGAGAGCACGGTGAACACCATACTTTGCCAGTGGGTGGAACCTGTGTGATAAGCCCAGCCTTGTGAAAACAGCGAAATGCCTCCCATCAGTAACCCTACCCAAAGAATATGCTGCCACATGCCTTGCGCAAAAATACTTTCCTGGGGTGGACGAGGTGGGCGCTGCATGATGCCGCGCTCTTCAGGTTCGATAGCCAAAGCCAACCCCGGCAGACCGTCTGTGATCAGATTGATCCATAGGATGTGGATGGGCAGCAATGGGATCGGTAATCCCAGGAAGGATGCAAGAAACAGTGTCCATATCTCTGCAGAGTTACAAGTCATGGCGTATTTGATGAATTTGCGGATATTGTCGAAAATTCGGCGGCCTTCGCGTACCGCCGTTACAATGGTGGCGAAATTATCATCCAGTAACACCATATGCGAAGCTTCCCGTGCCACATCGGTTCCAATCTTACCCATAGCTATCCCGATATTGGCAGACCTGAGCGCCGGTGCATCATTGACGCCGTCCCCTGTCATTGCTACGAATTCCCCCATATCTTGTAAGGCCTGGACAATATTAATCTTTTGCTCAGGAGCGACACGGGCGTAAATACGAACATCCTCGACTTGTTTTTCGAACTCATGGAGGCTCATCTTTGCCAACTCCGAACCTGTCAGTACCTTATCGCCTTCATTGGCTATTCCAAGACGTACCGCAATTGCCCGAGCAGTTGCTGGATGATCGCCGGTAATCATGATCGGCGTAATCCCAGCGGATTTGCAAAGTTCTACCGCAGCCTTGACTTCGGGCCGGGGTGGATCCATAAGCCCGACCAATCCTAAAAAACACAGATTGGTTTCTATTTCGTCCGCAGTCAGTTTTTGCGGGCGCTCAGGGAATAGGCGATAAGCTAAAGCCAATACTCGAAGACCTTCTGCCGCCATTTGATCGGCAATGGCCAGTATCTTTTCACCCTCTAAAAATTGATGGCCTTCGCTGATCCATAGGTTGACACATTGTGACAGTAGGTTCTCCGGTGCACCCTTGGTGTAGGCGACGAACCCCTCTTCTTCCTGGTGCAAGGTGGTCATAAGTTTACGCTCAGAGTCGAAAGGAATCTCATCCTCTCGTGGACTATTTTTGGCCAGTTCAGCACCTTCATAGCCTGCACTTTCAGCCGCTTCGTATAAGGCGACCTCAGTGGGATCACCAACCAATTGACCGTCGTGATCCCGTCGGGCATCGTTGTTCAAAGCTAATGCCCGCAGCAACGGTTGGGGGAAACTTCCGTCTATCGAATCATATAAGCGACCATCGACATAGAACGTTTCGGTACGCATACGGTTTTGCGTCAGGGTGCCGGTCTTGTCTGAGCAAATGAAAGTGACAGAACCCAGGGTTTCCACGGCAGGTAAGCGTCGGATCAGGGCATTTTTTTTTACCAACCTGCGTGCTCCCAACGCCAACGACACTGTTGCCACAGCAGGCAATGCCTCAGGGATGGCTGCTACCGCCAAACTGATAGCTGTCAGGAACATCAGTACGGGCGGTTCTCCACGTAACAAACCTACCGTGAAAAGGATGGCGCAGATGGCTAAAATCAAAAGGGCAAGTCGCTTACCAAAGCTGGCCAGGCGTTGTTGCAGCGGAGTTTTAGCCTCCTTTTCCTGGCTCAGAAGTTCGGCAATTTTACCGAGTTCGGTGTCCATTCCGGTGGCAATAACAACACCTAATGCACGGCCATAAGATACTATAGTCCCTTTGTAAGCCATGTTGAACCGGTCGCCCAGGGGCGAATCCAACTCCCTTATCAATGACTCTGATTTTTCGACTGGCAGGGATTCACCCGTCAACACAGCCTCCTCGACCTTGAGCCGGGTCACATTCAATAACTTGAGATCGGCAGGGACGATATTGCCGGCCTCAAGCTTGACCAGATCACCGGGTACCAGCTCCTTCGCGGCTATGAATTTGGTTTGCCCCTCCCGCAGCACCTGCGCGGTAGGACTGGATAAGCGCTTGAGCGCGGCCATGGCTTTTTCGGCACGGAATTCCTGGATAAACCCGATGACGGCGTTCAGAACGACGATCACGACAATGGCGATCGTATCTGTCAAGTCACCAATAAACCCTGCTACGATGGCGGCCATGATCAATACGACAATCATGAAATCAGCAAATTGCCCAAAAAACATCAGGAGGGGACTGCGGGGGCGTTGCTCCCGAATGACATTTTGACCATGAGTTGATAGGCGTTTTTCTGCCTCTTTATGGTTCAGGCCCTTGTCAGAATCAACTTTGAGCCACGCGGTAGCCTGCCAAGGCTCTAAGAGATGCCATGGTGGCGTAGAATGTTGGTTTTTATGAGCTTTTTGTCGTTTAATCATGGTTAATATTTCTAGAAATATGACGATTAGGGTGACTTAATAAGACTTTGACACTTAATGATGATGCAAGATATCTACAAGATTAGGTGTCATGTATATGCTCACTAATGCAACAAATTAAATAGGAATCCTATTAAAACATTCAACTATCCAACCTGGAAATACGCATCGAAATTTTATACTTTTTAACCTCATTTTTACTGACCTTGGCAAAAATAAAGTTGCGGCCTGGATATTTCCTTTGGGATTTTCTCCGCTATTTTTGCCAGGCTTATCTATAGTTTTTTGTTCCTCCCTTGAACGACGCGCCTTTAAGGTAACTCATTGACAGGTAAGCCACAGGTTTGACCAGTGTGACAATCAAGGCTTTGCCTTTAGATTCAGTATTAAAGGACATGTAAATTATCCCCCGGACTTGGCAGCCTGAACAACGAAAGGAGATAATTACATGTCATATGAAAGCTTAAGTCATTCGAAATGGGACTGCAAATATCACGTCGTATTTGTGCCCAAATATTGGAAGGGCATATGGTTCAAGACCATCTGCTGATCCAAATCCCGCCGAAATATGCCGTGTCAGAGGTGATTGGTTACCTGAAGGGCAAAAGTGCGATAGCGGTGGCGCGGCAGTTTTCCGGCAGGAAGAAGAACCTCAATGGGGAAAGCTTCTGGGCTAGGGGTTATGCGGTATCCACGCTAGGGTTTGAAGAAGCACAAATCAGGGGCTATATCAGAACCAGGAACAATTGGAAGGGCAAGGCTCTGGAGATGATGGGGCGTTTTAAATAACCACAGAACTTAATAATGGCAGTCCTTGGGACTGCTAACAACCATCAAGCCCCCCGCCTTGCGGGGCGATATGACATGAGCAACCCGTAATTTATTTCAGGTTATTCGTGCAATACAACATCACATTCTTTAGGTAAGACAATCTGACTTGGCGGTGTTTTTTTAGCAGGTTTTTTTGCAGCATCGGAAAACCACCAAGCGAGATCAGCACCACAACCATCCCCCATTGGAATAGGGTCTTGTCTGTCGCAATTCTTGCTCCCTTCTGGGCACTTTAACCGCACATGAAAATGGTCAGCATGGGCAAACCAAGGGCGAATTTTTCGTAACCAGTCGTGTGGTGCTTTACGGTCACACATCGCTTTTTTAATGTGGGCGTTAACAAAAATACGGTCAACATCGGGCAAACCGGCCGCAATTTCAAGAACTTTTTCATTCGCCAATGACCATTGCGCAATATCTACGCCGCCCAAACCGGCTTTTACCACAGAAGGTGCCCCCCACGTTTCACGCTCGTTGGCGTTAAGTTCTTTCTTACTGGCTTCTGGGCTTAAAAGATACCAAATGTCTGCATCCAGCCCCGTCTGATGGCTACGATGCCCCGTTAATGTCGGCCCACCGCGCGGCTGCCCCAGGTCACCAATGAGCAATGTCCCCAAACGTTGAACATTAGCCGCTTGACCCAAGTTTTCGATAAATCTAATCAAATCTGGATGACCGTAATAGCGCTTTCTGGAAAGCCGCATGACTTGGTAACCTAAACCGTTTATAGGCAATTTGCTTGCACCACGCAAACAACCTGCCGTCACTTTACCGATACTTTGGACAGGTGTGCCACGGGTCGGCTTTTCAACCTTTGACCATGAATGCATATCAGCATTTACATCAATTGCAAATAAGCACAACAACATTAAAAATATAGTAATTTTCATATCGTGGGGATTGTATTATTGAATACTGTTACAGGTATATTTTTAAATGAATTTAACACTTGCAACACATTTAAATTTCTGTCGAATTAAACTCAGAAATATAGTTTTTCTCTATCGGATACCAATCATGAATGTATTAACGATTTTATTTATTAGGTTTAACGGTTAGTATAACAACATGATACCCTATGGAATTAACTATGCCACACAGAAATTTCAAAAAAAGTAAACCTACTGCTGCAATCTGTTCACTTCCCAATCTTGGGATGGAAAAGAAACACCTAATCGAAGATTTTAAACGTTATTACGGGCATCGATTAGGCCGCGATGAAAATTGCAAATCTCTCCATTATGCCTATGAAGCATTATCTTTAGCAGTAAGCGACCGGTTAATCGAGCGTTGGAAAAAAACCTATAACGCCTATAAACAACAAGATTCCAAACGTGCTTGTTACCTCTCCATGGAGTTTTTGATGGGACGAACCCTCAGTAACGCCATGATTAACCTTGGTGTTACCGACGTAGCTGAAAAAGCCATGTACGATCTTGGCTTAGAAATAGAAGAGTTAATCGAAAGCGAAAACGATGCGGGACTGGGTAACGGTGGTCTTGGCCGTTTAGCTGCTTGTTTTATCGATAGTTGCGCGACGTTACAATTGCCCGTTACCGGATACGGCTTACGCTATGAATACGGTATGTTTGCTCAGCTCATCATAAATGGTGAACAAGTTGAAAAACCAGATCATTGGCTCAGTAATGGCAATGTGTGGGAAATAGAGCGCATTGAATACAAACAAGCCATCAAATTCGGAGGACATACTGAAACCCATATCGATGAACAGGGTAACAAAAGAATAACGTGGGTTAATACCAACGATATTCTGGCCGTACCTTTCGATACGCCAATTCCTGGCTACCAAAACGGCACGGTTAATACCTTACGTTTGTGGAAAGCAACGGCAACCGAAGAATTCAACCTTCAAGAATTTAATGAAGGTGATTATGCGGAAGCCGTAGCCGCTAAAAATATGGCTGAAAACATAACGATGGTATTGTATCCGAATGATGCCAGCGAAAATGGCAAAGTGCTGCGTTTACGTCAACAGTACCTATTGGCATCCGCCAGTTTACAAGATGTTATAGCCACTTGGGTTGGTCGACATGGCAATGATTTTACTGACTTTGCTGCCAAGAATTGTTTCCAACTGAATGACACGCACCCTAGCATTGCAGTCGCTGAACTGATGCGGTTATTAATGGATATTCATGGCCTGCATTGGGATCAAGCTTGGGCTATCACCCGCAACACAATGGCTTACACTAATCATACCTTACTTCCAGAAGCCTTAGAACGCTGGTCAGTTAATTTATTCAAGCAGTTGTTGCCGCGTTTAATTGAGATTATTTTTGAAATCAACGCTCATTTCCTTGCCGAAGTATCTGCCCATTGGCCGGGTGATAAAGACCGATTAACCCGAATGTCTTTGATTGAAGAAGGTCATGAACAACATGTCCGCATGGCTTATTTGGCAATTGTAGGCAGCTATTCGGTGAATGGCGTTGCTGCACTGCATTCAAAACTACTACAACAAGGCCTATTCCGCGATTTTGCTGAACTCTGGCCGCAAAAGTTCAACAACAAAACTAATGGCGTTACGCCAAGACGCTGGTTAGCTTCATGCAACCCTGAACTCGCCCAACTGATTACCGAAACTATCGGCGATGGTTGGTTAACGAACCTTTCTTTATTAAAAAAACTAGAGCCGTTTGCAGAAGATAAAAAATTCCGCAAACGCTGGCGCGAAGTGCATCAACATGCCAAGCAACGTTTGATTGATTTTAAACATCAAGAACACGATATAGAGATTGATGTTAACGCATTGTTTGATGTGCAAGTTAAGCGTATTCACGAATACAAACGCCAGTTATTAAACGTGCTGCACGTCATTCATTTATATGACCGTATTAAACGCGGCGACACCGCTAATTGGACCAACCGCTGCGTACTAATAGGGGGTAAAGCCGCGCCTGGTTACTTCATGGCAAAAAAAATTATTAAACTAATTAACCATGTTGCCGAGGTCATTAACCATGACCCCGATGTGGGCAGCAAGCTTAAACTGATTTTTTTAGCAAATTACCGTGTATCAGCTATGGAAATGATTTGTCCTGGTGCTGACCTTTCCGAACAAATTTCGACGGCTGGAAAAGAAGCATCCGGGACCGGCAACATGAAATTCATGATGAATGGGGCGTTAACTATAGGCACTTTGGATGGCGCTAACATCGAGATCCGTGAGGAAGTTGGCGATGATAATTTCTTCCTCTTTGGTTTAACTGAAGAACAAGTGGAAGCTACCCGCCATCATTACGATCCAATGGCTATTATCGAACAAGATGAAGACTTGAAACGGGTAATGAATCTGCTCGAGTGGGGGCATTTTAACCAATTTGAACCGGGCACTTTTGACGGTGTTATCGCTTCAATGAAAAGTACTAATGACCCGTGGGTAACACTTGCTGATTTCCGTAGTTTTGTTGAAGCCCAAAAACGTGTAGAAACCGCTTTCCGGGATCCAGAACGTTGGACGCGCATGAGCATATTAAACACGGCTGGAAGCGGAAAGTTTTCAACCGACAGGACAATCGGTGAATATAACAATGAGATATGGAAATTAGCCCAGGTTAAAGTTAGTGACCATTGCGGTTAATGTTACAAATAGTCCTATACGAACCTGAAATACCCGCAAATACTGGTAATATTATTCGGCTGTGCGCCAACACCGGCGCACAACTGCATTTGATAGAGCCGCTGGGCTTTGCCCTTGAAGATAAAAAATTACGTAGGGCAGGCTTGGATTATCACGAGTGGGTGGATATTAAAGTTCACCCTTCCCTAGAAAATTGCTTGGGGAATATAAACCCGCAAAGGCTGTTTGCCCTGACAACGAAGGGCACACAGCGGGTAAGTGATGTGTCTTATCAACAAGATGATGCTTTATTGTTCGGCCCGGAAACTCGTGGCCTACCTACTGAAGTTTTAGCGGCCATTAACACCAACCATCGCCTCTATTTACCTATGCGGGAGGGAAGCCGTAGCCTGAACTTATCCAATGCAGTATCGGTCGTTCTATACGAGGCTTGGCGGCAATTAAGCTTTCCAGGTGCCATAATCAAATAAGACGGACTGAAAAAATTGCCCAACAGGCTTAAGGCCCGTTTATAATCTTGCACACGTATTTTCATTAACGAGGCTAACAGTGAAAAAATTCAGTAACCAACTAATTTCAATCTTAATTGCGCTTGCCGCAGGATTTATTACTTTTTCTATGGCAAATGCAGGCTCCCCTGAAGAAAACAAAGTCGCTGGCGCAACTTTTCTTGCTGAAAATGGCAAAAAACCAAATATAAAAACTACTGCGAGTGGCTTACAGTATGAAGTAATCACTGAGGGTAAAGGCAAAAAACCTACTGCCACTGATAGCGTTACTGTACATTACAAAGGCACAACTATCGCCAACAAGGAGTTCGACAGTTCTTATGGTCGAGGCGAACCAACCACTTTCCCTTTAAACGCGGTTATTCCAGGTTGGACAGAAGGCGTTCAACTCATGGCTGAAGGTTCAAAATATAAATTCTATATTCCATACAACCTAGCTTACGGCGAACAAGGTGCCGGTGGGACCATTGGCCCAAATGAAACCCTAATTTTTGAAGTTGAGTTAATCAAAATCAATTGATTCTTTAATTTAGATAACAATCTGTTATCTAAAAACAAAAGCCTTGCCATAGCGCAAGGCTTTTTTATTTTGTAGACAATGACAACCTATCAATTCTTCGCTACTACCCCCAAAGCCATGGAAAATCTTCTCACGGACGAGCTGCGCGCGCTCGGTGCTGAGAATATTAAACCAACTATTGCGGGCGCCCATTTTTCTGGTCATTTAACAACAGCATACCGAATATGCCTTTGGTCGAGAATCGCCAACCGGGTACTACTGCAACTGGACACGATCGAAATAGCAACCCAAGACGATTTATATAACGGTATCAAGGCGATCGACTGGTTTTTGCATCTCGATCCTGAGGGGAGCTTTGCCGTTACGTTTAACGCCAAGAATTCGGAGGTTATCAATAACAGCCATTTCGGCGCGCTCAAAGTCAAGGATGCTATCGTCGATCAAATGCGGGCAAAATTTCAAAGGCGTCCCAACATCGACACTGAACAACCGGATATTCGGGTAAATGTTAACTTGAATGGCGAAACAGCCATAATCAGCCTGGACTTATCGGGAGAAAGTTTACATCGTCGCGACTACCGCGACACCAGTATCAAAGCACCCATCAAAGAAAATCTGGCTGCCGCATTGTTAGTACGTAGTGGTTGGCCTGCGATTGCGCAAAAAGGCGGTAGTTTATGCGACCCCATGTGCGGTTCCGGCACGTTGCTTATTGAAGCAGCGATGATTGCTGCGGACTACGCACCCGGTTTATTACGTGATTACTATGGCTTTCTGGACTGGAAACAACATGACACCCAATCTTGGCAAACTCTAATTGATGAAGCAAACCAACGTAAAATTTGGGGGTTAACCAAATTACCCGTTATTTTCGGCTTCGACCATGACCGGCGAAATCTTTCAGCAGCCAGTACTCATCTTGCCAATGCCGGGCTAGAAAAATACATTCACTTGGAATGCCGGGACATTAATGACGCTACACCAGCACAAAACTGGCAGCCTGGTTTAGTTATCTGTAACCCACCTTACGGCGAACGGCTTGGGGATGAGCAAGAAACTGCCCTACTCTATAAGAAATTTGGTGACACTTTAAAAACCCATTTTAACCATTGGCAAGTGGCAATGATTGTTAGCGATGCAGAATTGGGTTTCCGTATCGGTATACGTTCGCAAAAGCCCATTACTTTTTACAATGGTGCCCTAGAATGCAAACTGCTCCGGATGGCTGTTGAAGATAAAGCATTCTTTGACCCGAAACCAAAAACTCCGGAAGAACAGATTGCGCGCGTTACCGCGCAAGTTGAAAAAATTGAACAGGCTACTTCCCTAAATAGTACTGAAACTTCCGAAGATAGCCTCGGTACTGAGTTAGGTGCGCCGGATTTCGCCAATAGGCTTAAAAAAAACCTAAAAAGCTTAAACGTATGGAAAAATAAAAATAAGGTTAATTGTTACCGCATTTATGATGCCGACTTACCCGATTATGCGGTTGCCATCGACTTGTACAATGGTGAGTCGACTTGGGCAAATGTCCAGGAATATGAGCCGCCCAAAGATATCGACCCCGCCAAAGCCAATCAACGGCTAGCAAGTTTACTGGCAGAACTGCCAAAAGTATTAAAAATACCTAAAGACCATATTTTTCTAAAGATACGTCGTAAACAAAAAAACACCGAGCAATACGAAAAATTAGGTGAACAAGGCCATTTTCAAACCATCGAAGAACATGGCTGCCGCGTGCAGGTAAATTTTAGCGATTATCTTGATACTGGGTTATTTCTGGATCACCGCCCTATTAGGCTAATTATTCAGCAACAAGCCAAAGGCAAACGTTTTCTTAACCTGTTTGCCTATACCGGCACTGCTACAGTTCATGCGGCAGTGGGCGGGGCTAAAAGTACGACTACAGTAGATATGTCTAAGACTTATCTGGATTGGGCAAAAGCTAATTTAGCACTTAACCAACCCGCTGGTGAGCATGAATTTATCCAGGCCGACTGTCTAGACTGGCTGGCGACAGAATCGTCCCATCCCTACCCGCGCCAATATGATGTTATTTTTCTCGATCCACCGACATTTTCTAACTCCAAACGTATGGATGATATTTTCGACATCCAAAAAGATCATGTGACTTTAATCAAACAAGTTGTACGGCTATTAAGCAAAAACGGTACGCTGTATTTTTCCACTAATTTTAGACGCTTTAAGTTGGATACCGAAGCATTGGCTCCGTTGCACATTGAAAACATCAGTGCCCAAACCATTCCAGAAGACTTTGTCCGTAATCCAAGAATTCATTATTGTTGGAGGATTACCAAATAATGCGTAGCGTTAAACTTCTTATTACAGGCCGGGTACAAGGCGTTTTCTTCCGTAAAGCCACCAAACAAAAAGCCGACGAACTCACCGTATTGGGTACAGTACGCAACTTAGATGAAGGTCATGTTGAAGTTTTCGCGCAAGCTGATGCGCAGGCTTTAGATATTTTTATCCAATGGTGCCACAAGGGGCCGATGATGGCCCGAGTAGATAAAGTGGAGATTATCGAAATCATTTTTGAGGTGAATAATTACAAAACATTTGAAATTATTTAATAACTAATCCGTGGTGCATTTGGGAAATTTAGGGCGAAATCATTTAAATTTTTGAGCCAAAAACTAAAATTTTCATTTAATTCTCATATGAATTTATCGGTTTTAGTAATCAAAAACGACTCCCAAAACACAACTAAGCAAGTAAATTGTAAGTTTTTGTTCACAATTCAAGAAAATTCTTTCCAATAACCTACTTTGAGAAAAATTAACGAAAATGACCACAACCTACCCCGAAAAAACCTGCAAAATTGACCGACTGATTCGGAATCCTAAACTGGTTGCCGCTGCACTTGCCGGAATCAAAATACAACAACGCCGCGATGGATTGTATGCCTACCCCAACGAAACATTTAGCCTGGAAGAAGTACCGTTTATTATTACGGCAGTCGAAAGGCATCGTTTAGGCGACATGACCGAAGCCGACGCACAAGCCGAAGGCTACCCTAGCCTAGAAGCATATAAACAGTTAATTCTAAAGATGCATGCCAATATGGTTTGGAATGAAGATGGCAAAGTTTGGGTGCATTATTTTAAGCGAAATGATTGAATAAGTTTTATAGCCTAAAAATTGAGTTAAATACACTCCAAATCTTAAGGATTAACCAATTCTTTTAACCGTATAAATTCAACATTCATTAAACGAAGATTGCTTAGGCTATTTCAACGTTATAATGAAGGCATGAAAAAAAACATTTTAATCACCGGCGCTGCCAAGCGCATTGGGGCAATCTGTGCAAGGTTACTTCATGCTCAAGGTTGCAATGTTTTTCTGCATTACAAATCATCACAATTTGAAGCAGAGCAATTGTGTGAGGAGCTTAACCAACATCGTCCGGATTCAGCAAAACTTATTCAGGCTGATCTGCTAAAAATGCAAGATATTGAGTATATCGCTCAAGCCGCAAACTCTAGCTGGGGCGGCGTTGATATACTAGTCAATAATGCGTCGTCATTTTATCCCACACCTATCAAAGATTCTACCGAAGCCCAATGGGATGACTTACTGGGCAGCAATCTTAAAGCGCCATTTTTTTTATCTAAAGCCTTATCGAATAGCTTAACCGCGCGCAAAGGTTGTATCATAAATATTGTCGATATTCACGCGGAACGTGGCCTACCGGGTTACCCTATATACAGCATTGCCAAAGCTGGTTTAGTGGCAATGACCAAAGTTTTAGCTAAGGAATTAGCCCCTTCAATTCGAGTAAATGCCATCGCGCCCGGCGCGATACTATGGCCAGAAACCGGACTAACAGAACAACAACAAACTGAGATACTGCAACGTGTCCCATTACAAAGAAATGGCTCGCCTGAGGATATCGCTAAGGCCTTGCTTTATTTGGTTAAGGATGCAAGTTACGTAACAGGGCAAATTCTTAATGTGGACGGAGGGCGTACCTTGTTTTATTGATTTTAAAAGCAGCGGTGAATCATACCCCTTTCACACGTAGATTAAGTATTTAAAACAAAAACCTTGCCGCTCAGCGTGTGAGCTGAGTTTAAAACGATTTCATAAAACTGTACTTATCAATGACTTTATACCTTTCTGACCAGTAAATACCTAAGTAAAAATGCTTACTGAACTCAAAAAACGATCATACAGTTTTTCGATCCACGTTGTTCCACTAGTTATATTCAGGTAACTAACCAACAGATGAAAGCCTTTTGAATTCCTAAGCGTTATTTTTTCACATATTTTAAGTGAAAAACTTCACAGAAAGGCCAAAATTCTCCACGTAGACTTAACGCTAGCAATAAATTTTATTGTTTTAATTGAACACAATTTATTTCTCGCTTTTCAGTTATACCAGGAGAAAAACATGCAAAGTCTCGAACCATTTGTGGATGACCTTCCTATCCCTCCCGTAGTGAAACCCTTTGGCGGCATATTTGGCGCACAGCACCTTGCAATGAAAGCCAAGGTCAGGTTCATCAATTTGCATCAGGACATCCCGCCAACTAAAGTTTGGAGTTATCGGCTTGATGAGGGTACGGTTGTCAGGCCAGGATCAGGACGGACTTATCTTGGCCCCACAATAGTTGTAAACCAAGGAGACCTTGTCAAAGTGCGTTGGCAAAACAAGATTAGCCCTACCGAACGCTTACCTTATGAAGTGGTAAAAGTACCCTACATTGATGGGGCAACACCCGTGCCACAAAATAGCCCTGGCACGGATGTTAATACGTTGACAGAAGTACAAGACCATTTGCGTGCCGATGCACATAACTTACAGGCAGCTTTAGTCACGCATCTTCATGGTGGCCGCTCGCAAGCAGATTCGGATGGCTGGCCGGACGATACAGTCGTTTCTGGGCAGACAGCGTATTTTACGTACCAAAATGACCAAGCTGCTACAATGTTGTGGTATCACGACCACGCTAATCACGTCACTCGGCTGAATGTATTTGCAGGACTGGCAGGCGCATGGTTGATTCGCGACGAGGAAGAAAACAGTCTTGACCTACCCGATGGTGATTTTGAGTTACCACTGGTTATTCAGGACAGGAATCTTGATGTGGACAATACGGGTAATTTCACTGGAGCCTTACTGCATAAGACCGAGGTGATTGATCCTGCTGACCCTAATCCTGACGGACCCAGTGGTGGCCCAGCAGAGTTTTTTGGCCCATACACCTTAGTTAACGGCAAAATTTGGCCGAAAACATCTGTTGAACCACGATTATATCGATTTCGGGTGCTAAACGGCTCTAATGCTCGCACTTATCGGCTTATGCTGCTTGATGACAAAGGAAACAGTTTAGACACTCTTATTTGGCAAATCGGCTGTGACCAAGGCTTATTGAAAAACAAAATTCCATTCCCAGCCGATGGTCTTGTGCTGATGCCAGGTGAACGCGTCGATCTGTTGATAAATTTCGTCGGCTACGAAAACCAACAGCTCTATTTATGGAACACAGCGGAAGCGCCGTTCAGTAACACGCCTTTAACGGCTACTTATGTGAATGATGTAAAAACCGAATTGACAACATTTCTTGGCGATTCCAGCAAGCCAAGCGGAAATGAATTAGATAGACGTTGGTATCCACAAATCATGCGCTTTGATGTAGCGACCAGTGGCAGCGGGACTTCGCACATAATTCCAGCTGATCCTCTAGTCTCATCAGCACGACCTGAAGTCACTTTTACCCCTGATATGCCAATCCGATTGATGGCGTTAGTAGAAAAACCTGCCGATCCTAGTGTAATTGATGGCACTGCCATGTTGGTATTTTGGGAATATGTTGAAGATACCAAGAAAACGCCTGCACCTACAGGAGCAGAGCTGGTAAGTTTCTCGTACATCCATCCTGCCACTAAATTACCGGTACCCGCTAAGACATATTGGAAAGGGGCAGAAGAATTCTATGATCAACTTAACTGGAGAATTCATTTAGGCGATACTGAACAATGGTATATGGTTAATGTTAGCCCTGACACGCATCCAATTCATGTTCACCTAGTGGATGCAAAAGTAAATCAGCGTTACGGGTATACCCTAACAGGAGCTACATCTAACCCGGCAGCCCCTTTTCCAACCGGGATACCTGACCCAACCACTGGAGTGCCTGATTGGGTAGTTGATGGCAATGTTCATAAAATTACAGACATTACCACTACGATGTCAAAAGTGATTGACCCTGATCAAACCGGCCCAAAAGATACGGTACGCATTAACCCTGGTGAAATGATAGGTGTCGCGATGAAATTCTCACCGTTCTGTGGGAAATACATCTATCACTGCCATATCCTAGAGCATGAAGATGACGATATGATGCGGCCGTTTGTCATCGTGCCAAAATGGGTTTCGCACCACGAGCATTGAAGAAATAACCTCGAAGAGTTTTTAATTTCGACCTTGGGCAAACGTTTGGCAACTTAACGGTTGTCTTGAACTTGCCCAAGGCTTTCTTAAAACGCTTTAATGGAAAAGAGATGCCCTCTCCCGTTTCCCTAGAAACTATCTAGTGCCAACTGTTGTTTTACCAGCAATTGTTTAATTCCTGATTTCGCCAGCGCTAACATCTGGTCAAGTTCTTCTTTCCTGAACGCATGCCCTTCGGCCGTACCTTGGAGCTCAATAAATGCTGATGCGTCGTTCATCACGACATTCATGTCAGTTTCGGCTTGGCTATCTTCGGCATAATCCAAATCAAGTACAGGTACACCCTTATATATCCCCACTGAAACGGAAGCAATTTGCCCATGAATAGGATTAACCTTGATTTGTTTTTTTTTAAGCATTTGTTGTATGGCCAAAGATAAAGCAACAAATCCCCCAGTTATTGAAGCAGTGCGGGTACCACCATCTGCTTGCAACACATCGCAGTCGATAGTAATTGTGTTTTCCCCTAATGCCTTCATATCAATTGCAGCACGTAGGGATCGGCCAATTAAACGCTGAATTTCAAGGGTACGGCCACCTTGCTTACCTTGACTAGCCTCACGCCCCATACGGCTGTGTGTAGAACGCGGCAACATACCGTATTCAGCGGTAACCCAACCTTCGCCTTTACCTTTAAGGAACCTGGGCACATTGTTTGTATCGACACTTGCGGTACAAAGTACCCGTGTTTCACCAAACTCAACCAATACCGAACCTTCCGCATGTTTGGTAAACCCGCAGGTGAATTTAATTTCTCTAAGTTGATCCGCGTTGCGTCCGCTGGGTCTCATGAATACTCCATAAACAGCACTAAAACCAACCAGTATACCCGAATTAGCAGTAATGCAGATTGGCTAATTTATACCGTAGTATAAAAAATCTTAAATGGCAGTCATGACTTATAACCCAATGATTTAATGGGTTTTCAATAACCACATTTTAAGGCATTATTAATATAAGATCTGTACAATAAATTATGTTGCTTATTTCAAATTTGCGATTAATGTCACAATTGCCCTACAGACACTGTTTAGTAATTTAGGTAATAATAGTTTCATTGCTTTAGTCAAACGCTGCAATTACCTAACTTTTTTTCTTGCTAGCCTTTTACGTAGCCCACTACGCTTAATTACATTAACCCAATGCTTTACCCACTGCATTAGCCGTGCAGATCCCTAACTTATAAAAAACAAGTCACTGAACATGAAATCAACAAAAATATTTACCTACTTGAGCATATTAATCATATTGGGAGAAAGTTTTTTTGCATCTGCCCAAGCAGCCCAGAAAAGTCAGGTTGCACATAATTTTCGCATTATGCATCATGAAGCGTTGAATACTATGCGCTTTATTAAGCGTGCTTACGCGACTGATTCTGGCATCCCTTCCGAAGATGAATCGCCAGCGATTTTTTCGTTTAATGCTTACGGCCGCGATTTTAACTTTACTCTTGAAACCAATGCACATCTACTTGACAATTTACCTAAGGCGCAGAAACAGCGATTGAAACAATCGTTACAAATTTATAAAGGCCAAATAGCTGGCATCGCAGATTCGTGGGTGAGAATAAACCGTTCTGGCGAAAAAATATCTGGCGCTTTCTGGGATGGTAGCGAACTGTACTTGATTGACAATTCAGACGATATTGCAGCCGCAATCGATAGTGGACTAGACCCACGAAAATCAAATAAGGTTTATCCGCTGGCCTATAGAGCATCGGACACGGAAACCGATTCAAGTTGTGCCTTAGCACCTAAAGCGGTAAGTACTAATAAGGTCAATGGCTTAGTAGCAGAATTGCAAGCACTTGTGAAAAGCTCTGCACAAGCATCCCGCAATATTGATATTGCCATTGTTACCGATGCTGAATTTACCCAAGCTAACAGCATTAACCCACATGCGGCTGTGATTGCCCGCATGAATATTGTTGACGGTATATATACAGAACAAGTCGGCGTCCATCTCAATATTACTGAGTTACGTCCGTTAGCTAGTAATGGTAGCATGATAGCCACTGCCCCAAGCCTGCTGCTTAATCAATTCGCTAGTTACACTAGCTCACCTGGATTTAATAATCCTGGATTAGCACATCTTTTTACTGGCCGCGACATGCAAGGTAATACTGTGGGTATTGCCTACGTTGGCGTTCTTTGCCGTAAAGATGTTGGTGTGGGAGTAAGCCAAACCACAGGTACCGGAACAACAGGAGCATTAACTGTCGCCCATGAAATCGGTCACAATTTTGGTGCGCCTCATGACGGTGAGGCCGGTACGAATTGCGCATCATCGCCAAATACTTTCATTATGAATCCAGTTTTAAACGGCAGTACACAATTTTCAGCGTGTAGCTTGCAACAGATGGTACCGTTTATTTCTAGCGCCTCCTGCATGAGTGATACGACACCAGTACCTTTGACTGCAGACGTACGTCCGGTAATTCCTGTTAACCCAATCACCATCAAGGTTTCAAATAATTTTAATTATGTCGTCGAAGTCCGTAATAACGGAACAAATGCCAGCGAAAATACTAGCGCAAGTATTAACATCCCCAACGGCTTAAGCATTAACACAGCGAAAACAACTTTCGGGCAATGCACAGTTAGTACCAACGCCGTAAAATGTAGCATTGGCACTTTAGCAGCAAACACAACGGCAACTGTCACTCTAAACCTAAAAGCAGGGACGTCGCCTAGCAATTTGATTAGCGCGGTCAAGGTCAATTCAAACAACGATAACAACACTACTAACAACAGTGCTAACGTTGCCATAAATATCGCCGCACTTTCACCGCCTACACAAACCGTCCTCTTCGAGTCTAACTTCAATACTGATGATGGTGGTTTCTTCTACTTAGACGATATGTATCGGGGTACCAATCAATACAAATATGCATCCGGCAATCATGTGGTTATCAATGGTAATGGCCAACTTGAAGTGTTATTAGGTGGTCGTGATAATACCGCTGTAACAACAGGTATGTCTGGAGCTTGGCGTAAGAAATTCACCCTAAACAAGCCTGGAACAGTTACCTTATCTTTCGAATACAAAGTCACCCAATCAGCAAACTATGAAACCGATGAATACAGCGATGCTTTACTTGCGCTTGACTGGCACTGGATTGGTTTGAATGGCGGTGATTTTCTATCAAGAGTCACTGGAGATGGCGATGGAGGCTTACCCAAGTCCAGCGGCATGCAAAAAGTAACCATTACCCGCAGCAATTTAACTCCAGGTACGCATTCCATAGCAATTGGTGGATTTAACAATAAAAAAGATGCCAGTAACGAAAGTACCCAAGTCCTAATCGATAACGTCAAGTTGATTGTTAAGTAATTACACTCTATTCATTAATAAAATAGGACACCTCTATAGGCAGATTTATATTGCCATTAGAGGTGTTATATCTTCGAACAAATATTCCCCCGTTAGATAGACTAAACAACGACGTAACGCTGGGCTGCGTTGTTATTTTCCCACCCATCGCTTTGCCTTTTTACATCTGGCAACAACGTCAACCCACCTCGTGGCAAATTCAAATCAATTTAGCTTTTAATCTCATGTTTTACTAAAACCGAAGCTATGATTTAGCCTTAGCTTTACTGGCTTTACCAATTCCAGTAGTATTTAGCCTAATTACATTAAATTATCGTATGGTGGGCTTTTACTCATAACGTTACGATATTTTAATCCTTTTCTTTTCTATGATTAAACCTAACCTAGCGCACCAATGCCTGTAACCGATAATCAACTTCCCGCAAACTTCATCCGGCACATTATTGCCGAAGATCTCAAAACCAATAAGTACAACGGCAAAGTCGCCACCCGCTTTCCGCCAGAACCCAATGGGTATTTACATATTGGCCATGCTAAGTCGATTTGTCTTAATTTCGGTTTGGCATTGGAAAATAATGGGACATGTAACCTTCGTTTTGACGACACTAATCCCGAAAAAGAAAGCGTCGAATACATGGAATCCATCGAACGTGATGTGAAATGGCTGGGTTTTGGCTGGAATGGTTTATTCCATGCGTCCGACTATTTTGAACAACTTTATCTATTTGCCGAGCAGTTAATCAAACAAAACCAAGCCTATGTGGATAGTTCTTCCGCAGAAGAAATTCGGCTAAACCGAGGGACATTGACCGAACCCGGCAAACCTAGCCCTGACCGCAATCGGGCTGCCGATGAAAATCTTGGCTTGTTTCGGAGGATGCGGGCAGGTGAATTTGCCGACGGGCAATATGTGCTGCGCGCAAAAATCGACATGGCTTCACCCAATATCAATATGCGCGATCCCGTAATCTACCGTATTCGCCGCGTCCATCACCATCGTACCGGCGATATCTGGTGTATTTACCCCATGTATGATTATACCCACTGTATTTCCGACGCCTTGGAAAACATTACCCATTCCATCTGTACATTGGAGTTCGAGGATCATCGGCCGCTGTACGACTGGGTACTGGCACAACTGAACACCCCGGCACCGCGTCCGCAACAATACGAATTTGCCCGTTTGCAACTTGAATATACCATCATGAGCAAACGCAAACTGAACCAACTCGTGATGGAAAAGCACGTCCATGGCTGGGATGACCCCCGTATGCCAACCATTGCCGGGCTCAGACGGGCCGGTTTTACACCAAAAGCAATCCGTGATTTTTGTGAGCGCATCGGCGTGACCAAGCAGAATTCCTGGATAGAAATGTCGGTATTGGAATATTGCATACGCGAAGACCTTAATGAAAATGCACCGCGAGCAATGGCGGTACTTAAACCATTACGTTTAGTTATCGACAATTATCCTGACGATAAAACCGAACAGCTTATACTCAGCAATCACCCCCAAAAACCGGAATTCGGCAACCGAGACGTACCGTTTAGCAAGGTCATCTTGATTGAGCAAGATGATTTTGCCGAGACTCCCCCACCCAAATATAAGCGTTTAGTGGAAGGTGGCGAAGTCAGGTTACGCGGCGCTTATGTCATCCAATGTAACGAGATCGTCAAAGATGATAGCGGCAATATCATAGAGCTACGTTGCACCTATGATCCTGACACCTTAGGTAAAAACCCTGAAGGTAGAAAGGTCAAGGGCGTTATCCATTGGGTATCCGAGCTACACTCGTTACCTGCCGAAATACGTCTGTACGACAGGTTATTTAAAGTACCAAACCCTGATAGTGAGGCTAACTTTTTGGATGCTTTAAACCCTTATTCTTTAGAAATTTTAACAGATTGCCGTGTGGAAACCAGCTTGGCAAAGGCTTCTGAAAACTGCCGTTACCAGTTTGAACGGACGGGTTATTTTTGCTTTGATGCCAAAGATAGCACCAATGGCAAGTTAGCGTTTAATAGGACAGTGACTCTGAGGGATAGTTGGGAGAAGGATTGATATAACAGCTATATTTTTGCAAGCTTGGCTATTTTAGTTTCATTGTAAGTTATTTTGTTACCCTCTTTTAGCAATATAGCCGACTCTTTTATTAACTGGTCAAAAATGTTTTCAGGAAGAATCCCGTTATCTTTAAATTTACTTTTGATATTGTTAATTAAGGATTCTTTTTTTGCGGGGCGGCTTTTATTATGATTGACGAGCTGTAAACAGTACTCTTGTACTTTGCGATTTTGTATTGTGTCGGCTGACTCATTCATCTCTAGTGACAAACCGGTGCTTTCTTTTTTAGTACCTATTCGCTCAGCAGTTCGTTGTTGACTTATCAGCAAACTTACAACATGATCTAAGTCAGTGTCGTTAGATACAATTGTGAAATGTGCTTGCCCTGGTAAGTGCGACATCAGAACACCTGCCCAAAATGTAATGCCAAAATCTGCGGAATTTTTACCGCCGTTCGGCATCTTGACAACTTTTAATCTATTTTCATTTACTGTAGCGGTTAGCGGGACAATCCAATCGAGAGGTATCTTGGCACCGGTCTGGGCATAACAAACAACCACATGAGAATACTGTTCCAAATTCTTCATGAGTTGTTGAATTTGGCTTGGACAGTTTTCCAAATCAATCAATAAAACTCGGTTTATTGCGTTGCCTGTTTGATCACTCAAATCGTCATTTCCACCTGATATCATATCAACCCACCCTTAATATCTTGTTTACTAAACAAATATAGATCAACCAGGAAATATCATCCAGTTCAAATGGGTAAAGAAATCCAAATATTAGGGCAATTTGATCAACACCTCACCTCGCCCGATTTCCGACATATCACCTGCATAACGCTGAACCCGGTTAAAAGCAACCGAAACATCGGCAAACCTGGAATTGAAGCCTTTAAATGATGCAAACAGTAAAGGCAAAAATCCTAAGGTATGTGCGCCACAGTCATTAAAGCTTGCCAGTAATTGTGGTTGGTTCCATAACAACAAAGTACCACGGCGCATGGCGTAACCTAAATATCGGCCTGTTTTTCCTAGTACGGCTATGGTTCCGGCAGTCATGCGTGATCCGCAGTATTCGCCAGCATTACCTTCAATCAGGATAAGGCCACGGCGCATATGGTCACCAACCCGGTCACCGGCGTTACCTTTTATTAAAATGGTGCCGCCTTTCATGCCCATCTTGTTGCCAGGGAGTGCGCCGCCCAGAAAATCTCCTACATTACCGTTGATTTCCAGATAGCCTTTTTTCATTTCGCAAGCCGCATACAAACCGACATTGCCGAAAACACTAATCACACCGGATTTCATGCCCATACCGAGATAAGCGCCAACATCGCCGTTTACGGTTATGCTGCCGCTATCCAATTCCCTGCCAATAAAATCAAGTTTGTCAAAACTATTATTAATAATGATTGCCTGCGTATCAGCACCCGTGATGTCGAACAGTTCGCCTACAGAGATAAGCGGTTTTCCACATTGCAAACTTATCGAGGCTATCTCCGCAATTGATTTTCCGGCTAACTTTACTGGCACCAGCGGCGACATATCAACCCTCTGTTTTGGCTGGCTTTTCAAACTAAACGTCAATGCGTTCATTTCATGATCTCCTGTAAATGGAAGTGGAACGGCCCCAATTTACCGCCATAATTTCCCGCACTAATGCGCTTGATACCATTAGCTGCACCTAAGTCACAAACCGCTTGAATACCAACTTTCATTGCATTATCAATATCCTCTTTGCTTAAGCCATCAATTACAATTTCCATGACAGACTCAATATCGGGTGATAGATCGGTTTTAGTCATGCCCTTTAAAGTCGGGCAGAAGGCATCATTTGTCGACGCATTAAGTGCCGAGTATTTAGAGCCAACCTTGGAACCGGAACGCACTACCCCACCAGGAAACGGCATGATGACATTAGGGACTTGATACATAACTTCAATAGCGGCTTCACAGGCCGCTAAGGCTTGCGGTTGCGATTGCGCCAATACCAGAAAGTTGCCGCCACCCACCGCATCGACCTGTCCAGTAGTTGCTTCTGCCAGGAATTCGCCATCCATCACCGGGATGCGCCAATAGCGCTTGCCACCGATGACTTTGCCGACCTGAAAGCCATCACCAAAATAGCGCAGATTTTTTCCGAGTGGAATTTTGATAGCGCTGTCAATGCCGGCAAATAAAGCCGATGTCGGCGAAGTCAACACACACTGCCCCGCCCTGGTTTCCAGTTGTTTTGCCAAGCCTTTGCCGCCCATCGCAAAAATCATAACGGCGACCCCGGGACGGCCATCCGGGGTTTCGGAAGGGTCAAGAATACGGTCAATCCCTGCTTCGCAACCGCAGGCAATGACTGATGTGGCAAAGCCTGTCATGGCTTGCGCGGCAATCATCGCCCATTTTTCATTTTGGGCGGTAATAATCGCCCTGGTTGCCTTCATAGGAAAGGCTTCGGCAAAGGTTGCGTCGATGCTTACGCCGTTGATAATCATAGCGCACCTCCCACAGTGGGATGAACCGTCAAACTTCCCCGCCCATCTTCGGTAATCTCATCGTCGCTGATCTTAAAATTACCTAATTTCATGGTAAGGTAGCGGTCAAAATAGGCTGTCAGGTCTTTTTCAACTGACGCATCAAAATCCGGCCTAACGACATGGGTTGTTCCCCATTTCGTATGGACGACTTTGCCGTCTACCACGACCAACTCACCGTCCTTAAACACATAATCGGGCTTCTCGAACATAGCCTGGCGATTGGCGTTGTCGGTATACACGGTTATATCTGCAAAATTTCCGGCGCTTAAACCGCCGCGGTCTTTTAATCCGATCAATTTTGCCGCACCGGCACGGGTCATAATGGCAATTTCCTGCAAGCTGTACTCACGGGTAATGGATGCCAATGTCGTCATTTTTTGCGCTTCCGGATGGATGGTTGCCAATACTTCATTACGGAAAGTCCTGTCCATTAATAAGCGGATTAAATGCGGGTAACTGGTAAACGGCGCACCATTGGGATGATCGGTGGTCAAGAAAATACGCCAAGGGTCATCGACTAATAAGAAAGTCTCCAAGCCAATCGCCCATTGCAATGCATTCACAAAATTCTGGTCGCGATATTTGAACGGCACAACACCGCAACCGGCATCGCATTCAATGTCCATACACACCCATTTGTTTGGGCTGGCAAATTTGTGGTTGGCGTGTTGGCGCATATTATCACCGGAGGCCGTTACCGTTTGCCCAAATAAAATCTGGCCGACATCGATGGTGATATTCTTATTATTGTTTATGGCCTCAGCAATTTGTGCCGCGCCGGAGGAAAACTTAAGGTCACCTTCCATGCCGTAACTGTGGAATTGGATATGCGTCAAATGCATCGGTAAACCGCCGATACCCTGGATGGTATCCAGCGTGGTCTGCATATTCCCCGGCACCCCCAGGTTACAACCGTGGACATGCAAAGGATGGGTAACACCTAGCTCTTTGACAGCGGTCGCCAAGACTTGCAGGATTTGCCGTGGCGTTACCCCGTAGTGGCTGTTTTGCTCATCCAGATCGAGTTTGCGCTGGTTAAACTTGAAAGCGTTGATGCCGCCAGGGTTAACAACTTTTACGCCAATGGCTTTGGCTGCATTCATTGTCCAGGCAACATAATCGTTTATGGCTTTCTGGTCTTTTTTAGCGGTCAGCATGCGGAGAAAATAATCATCACTGCCCAGCATGACATAACCGCCCTTATCTAGAATGGGGATGTCCGCCATTTCCATATGCGCTTGGCGGGCGTTGATTGGCAACACGGCTGGCTCAAACCCTGCGGTATAACCCATTTCTGCGTAGCGGTAACCGGTTACATAAGTGCTGGGCATGGCATGGCCATTGCCCGAACGGGTAATTGGCGTGCGCGGAACGGGGTCTTGGCGATGGTCTTCTGGCAATAGCGTACGGGCGATATTGCCCTTGCCGCCGCCGATGTGGGTGTGCATATCGATGGCGCCGGACATGACGACCTTGCCCTGCAAATCGTATTCCTTATCGATAATTGCTTCGGCTGGTTTATCGATAATACAGCCATTTTTGATGTAAATATCCTGGATTACACCATCAACGCCGCCTGCCGGGTCGTAAACCCTACCGCCTGTTAGTTTAATTAACATTCTTAGCTTTCCTGTAATGCGTGTTCAATGGCGCTTAAAACTTCAGCCGTGCTTGGCAACCCTGAATCACGTAATTTCTTCAAACGGATGGCTACCACATTATCGGTACGGTACGCATGGCCAGCGTGATCGATACCGGGCGTACCTACTGGGATAAAGACATCGGGTTCTTTGGTAAACGCCATGCCAGAACGCCCTATTACGATAGTGGGCAAACCGTTATCTGGAGGAATCGAATTAACATTAAAGGCGTTCACCCAAACCAAGACATCCGCCTCGCCATTTGTAAGCATGTACTTGGTATCGTACAGGTATGGGTCATATTCGGGATAACCCCGGGCAAAATTGACCCTAGCAGGATAGCCTGTTGTCCACCCGCAAACCTGGTTAGCCGTCTGGTCGCCCTCTTTCCCTGCCAACGGCAAACCCGAACACCGTGTGTTACGGTCATTGATGTCCTTTATCAGTTCCGATAGAACCTGAATAGTCAATTCACCATGCGTGCATCCCAAGGCGCCTGCGGCCCAGGTTACCACACCATATTTCGCTGCTTTTAGCTTATCAGCAATAACTTGTAACTCTGATAAAGCAATACCAGCTACTTGTTCAGCACGAATGGGGCAGCATTTAACTAACGCCCTGAGTACGCCAACGACTTCAGGCAAATGTTCGTTACCGAAAGGGATAACCTTAGCCTTTTGCCCAGAAGGTGACGTTGACGCTTCGCCTGATGGCGCTTTACCCAAATAAATCACCTCACGCTGGTTGGCATTTTCCAGGAACATGGCATCCGCCCACAAATAGCGCTCAAAAAACCGAGGTGCGAAGCTTTCCAGGTCAGTGCCTACTACCAACAGCAAATCACAACGGTTTTTGACTTCCGCAAGCGTCGTATTCATCCAGCCTGAATCCTGCAAGGCGAGAAAATTATTGCGTGCAGCGGTAAAGTTCATGTTATCGACCACCGCGCCGCAACGGTCAGCTAATGACAATAATGCCCGCATACCGTTAACATCAGTCGCGCAGCCACCAATCACAGGTTGTTTAGTATTCGTTAATAAGGCGGCTGCTTTCATTACAGCCTCTTGAAAACTAGCCGTTTTTCCGGCTATCTTTGCACTAGACTCACCCATGGCTTGTTCAAATGCCGACGTATTAACTACACAGCCATTTTCGATCACTTTAAGGGTTAATCCCGAAACCTGGATGCTTAGATCGTCCGTGCCAACTCCGCAAAATGGGCTAGGTACTTCACTAGTTATAGTCACTTATACTCCCGAGCTTGATGTTTTAGACATACATATACATCAGAATTTAATAGTTTATTTTAACCCATAGTGAATTTTTTGCATAAAGTCGACACATTTAATTCTTAATACCAAATGATATTGGAGTTACGTTAAAGCTGATTACCAGTTATATTAAAACAGCTCGTGCATAGGACTTTACACTTGACAGTTCAATCTGTGGCATTCACAAACTCTTCATTAATTAAAACCTTAACAGGATTTTTAATCTCTATGCTATGCGCATATGCTGGATTGACATGTGCTGAAGTAGCCATCTCTGGAATCGAAGGCGAAGCAGAAAATAATGTCCGATTAACGTTGGCTATTGCCAAAGAAAAGTGCAACGCATCCAAGTGGCGAATTCAACACGAGTTCGGCGATGCAGAACAACAAATAGATCAGGGCTTACGTGCGCTAGGATATTACCATGGGACTGTCGAGAAGTCGCTGAAATTTAACCGGGAATGCTGGAAAGCTAATTTCGCAATTAATCCAGGAATTCGAGTCACCGTTGCCAAGGTTGATATTGCTATTGTTGGCTCTGCCAAGTATGACAACGAATTTGGAAAATTATTAGCCAATCTGCCATTAAATCCAGGTAGCCCGTTGCATCATGGCAAATATGAGACTATCAAACACAAGATGCAGTCGTTAGCGCTATCACGAGGCTACCTTGACGCTGAATTTACCGAAAAAAAGTTACTGGTCAACAAACAAAGTAACACCGCCCAAATCCGTTTGGTATTTAACTCTGGCCAACGCATGATGTTCGGCGATATTTCGATTAGCCAGGACATCCTGAACGACAGCTTTGTCCAAAAATATATTTCGATTAAGCAGGGCGATTTTTATACCAGCGAAGATCTTGCCCTGACCCATAATGCGTTAGCCCAAAGTGGCTATTTTGATACCGTGGATATCCGTACAGATGCAGACAATGCCAAGCATGGGCGTATTCCAGTAACCATTAAATTAACCCCGAAAAACCGCGCGCATTACGGTATTGGAGTTGGCTATGACACGGACATTGGCCCCTTGTTAAATGCAACTTATGTTAACCGTCGAATTAACCAATATGGGCATTTTTTTACCGCAAACCTTGATGTTTCTCCAGTATTATCAACTGCTGAGCTGGAGTACTACATTCCTTTAACGAATCCACTGACTGATTTTTTAACATTCGGAAGCGGTTTAAAACGAGAACATACCAATACCTTCAAGTCTTTATCGGCAACGCTATCAGCCCGCTGGAAACATGCTTACACAAAAGGCTGGAAACAGACTGTTTTTCTTGACTATACCTATGAAAACTTCACCGCAGAATCCAATTCTGGACAAACCTTATTAGTAGTGCCTGGCGGAAATTGGTTAATTTCCGCTGCCGACGACCCTATTCGGCCGCGTAACGGCTATCGGATTGAAATGGAAGCCAAAGGCAGCTATGAAACTCCAATTTCTGATGTTAGTTTTTTACAAGGCTATTTGTCGGCAATTTGGATGCATGAACTTCCCTTTAGTGGAAAGTTTATTGGCCGCACCTTACAAGGTGCAACTTTGGTGGACAATATCACCCGTTTACCGACCAGCTACCGGTTTTATGGCGGAGGCATAAACAGCGTACGGGGGTATGCCTATAAAGAACTCGGGCCAAAAAACAATTTGGGAGAGGTTACAGGTGGTAAATTTTTGAGTGTCGTCAGTGCGGAATATGAGCAAAAAATACTTGATAACTGGGGGATAGCGGCTTTCGTAGACACAGGCAATGCTTTCGACTTTAACAGCATCAACTTCAAAACCGGGGTTGGGCTTGGCGTTAGATGGTACTCACCCGTAGGCCCCATCCGGGTTGATTTGGCAGTCCCTTTGGACGCATCGGACTCATCGTTCCAAATACATTTTGCCGCAGGCCCAAGGATATGACCAGGCGTAGGCTTATAGCCATTGCTTTGCTATTGCTGATGTTACCCGTTGGATTAGTCGGCTTGATGGCAACCGAATCTGGTAGCCGGTGGTTATTGGGATGGGTCATGTCCAGCATCCCTGGCGAAACCAGCGTAAATAAGATTGAAGGTGATTTATTGGGACATCTGGTTTTGCGCGACGTTAAGCATAGCGACGAAAAAAAAGACATTACAGCAAAAAAGCTGGAATTGCGCTGGCAACCAGGCCAACTTTTTTCGGGCAAGATTAAAATTAACGATGTTATTGCCGATGATGTTAGCTTCAAAATCCTCAAAAATACAAGTGAACCCACTCAGAAAAGCGACATTAAAGATGAATTGCCTTTCCCTTTCCAACTGGATATAGATAATTTACTGCTGACTAAGTTACAACTCCAAACCCAGGACGCCACCCATGTATTGGAGAAACTGCATTTATCTGTCAATACGGTTGGCGACAAAATCAACCTGACCACATTCAGCGCCGATGCCGATGTTGCCCATATTACCGCCAACGGATTTATATCGCCAAGCAAGGGATTGCCTTTAAACCTGAACCTGCACTGGCAAGTTAATGTTGTAAAAAACGAAGTTTGGCAAGGTTCCACCGTTATTAGCGGTAACATGAACAAATTGTTCATAGACAACCAGTTAACCCAACCTTTTGATTTTATAATCAAAGGCAATGTACAAGATGTCCTTAAAACCCAGAAGTTCGATTTGCAAGGTAATTGGCAGAAACTTGTCTGGCCTATTGCTACACAACCATCCAAAATCCAAAGCCCGAAAGGGTATTTTCAGTTTTCCGGCACACCAAATGATTACCGCTTGACCCTAAATGGACAGTTGGTACAGCAACATTTACCGAGTGCCACTTTGGACATTGCCGGCAAAGGTAACCTGGAGACTTTCAAATTGGATAAAATAGAAATAAAAGCCAATTCTACCTTGCTAAAGCTAAGCGGTAAGTTGGCCTGGAAACCCTTATTAACATTCGATTTAACCGCAACCGGACAAAACTTTAACCCCGCTTTATTCATACCGGAACTTCCAGGAAATTTGGTGTTAAACAGCCATATTCAAGGGGTACTCAACCCAGAACCAAAAGGCATGCAAATAACCGCAGAACTATCTAAATTTTCCGGCACATTACGCAACAAGCCCTTTAACGCTAGCGGTAAAGCCTTTCTGAGGGGGAATCAAGTAAAGATAGATAATCTAAACATCACTTCCGGCAGGAACAAACTTGCGGTTAATGGCCGTGTTAATCACCAGGAAGGCGACTTACAGTTGAATATTGACATGCCGGATCTTGCAGGTTTGTGGCCGACTCTAGCGGGTAAACTTAACGGTGATGGGCAACTGCACGGCGGCTGGGACAATCCGTCCATTAGCTTGAATGCCAAAGGTAGAAAGCTGCGTTTTGGCGGACAAAGCGCTGAAATTTTCGATTTGGCAATGGATTACTTTGCAGATAGCAAAAAAAAATCACAACTTAGCATGACAGCTAACAACATTAAATTGGGTGGCGAAAAAATTACTGATCTAAAATTAATCGGTAATGGCACGTTGAGACAGCACAGTTTTGCTACCGAAATAAATTCACCAGCCATTAATTTATCGATGGCGTTGGACGGCAGTTGGCAAAATCAGAATTGGCAGGGGGAGATCAGCAAAGTCAATTTGACCGAAGCCAACGATAAGCTTTGGTCGCTGGCTAGTAACGTACCTATCCAGGTTGAAAGCAAACCAGACGGCGTTGATATTACTGTCAACGAAGCTTGCCTGATCCACCAAGATGCATCAATCTGTGGTAAAGGCACCCTGTTTGCCAATAGCGGGTTTAATGTCAGCCTAATTGCCAAATCCCTACCTGGCGAATTAATGAAGCCTATGTTGCCGCCAAATTTGAACGTTTCAACATTGTTAGATGGCAAAGCGGAGTTCCAACGCAAAAATAAGTCACTTGACGGTAATTACACTTTTACTACAAACCCCACCATAGTCTCTGTAAAAGACAAAGACACTATTCGGGAAATTAAATTAAAGCCCTCTAGTTTAGAGGGGTCGCTTAAAGGCGATGAAATATCGGCAAATTTAGGCCTGAGCTTGGCTGGCGAGGATTATTTACGTACCCGTTTGCTACTGAATATAGGTAAATCCCCAAGTATTTCTGGGCAAGTTACTGCTTCTATCGTGGATTTTTCACTAATACAAGCTTTTGCACCGCAACTGAGCAATATGAAAGGCCGTCTTGCCGCTAACCTTAACCTGCAAGGCAAAATAACCAGCCCTGAGATCAAAGGCTACCTTCATCTTGTTGATGCTGGCCTAGACACTGGGCAACTAGGGCTGCGAAATTTAAACCTGCATGCGAATATCGCCGGCAAAAACGGTGACCAAATCCAGCTACACGGTTCAACTGTCCCCATCTTAATTAACAAATCAGAAGCAGAAAAAATGCTTGATCTGAATACCCAACTTAACTTCACTGCGAATCTGCGGCAGAAACCAACATTAAGTGGTGAATTCAAATTTAACCTGCCAGAAAATACAACCCTATCAATGGCTAGCTCGGAAAAGCGGCGGGATATTGTGTTAGGCGCATCATCGCTTTCCGGGATGTTAGCCAACAACGCGTTATTTGCCGATCTTGATATAGCTTTGTCCGGCCAGGATTATCTGCATGGCAAACTGGAGATGGCAACCCACTCCCCTCAAGTTTTATCAGGCAAACTGACGGCTGCAATCCATGATTTTAGCGTGATAGAAGCATTTTTCCCGGACTTGGAGAATATCAAAGGCTTATTTACCGCCGATTTATTGCTCGGCGGAACAAGTAAAAATCTATCATTAGATGGCTCCATTCATCTGGCTGATGGTTCAGTTGATGTGCGACAACTGGGCATCAACGTCCACGATATTGATATGTTGGTGACAACGCCGAATTTGACTAGCCAACTCATCCAACTGCGGGGGAGAGCTATATCAGGGAAAGGTAATTTGGCGCTAACTGGTTCTGTGCAACTACCGCACGAAGCGCCTTGGTCAGTAACTGTCGATGTCTCCGGCAAAGATTTTGAAGCCGCTAAATTGCCGGAGGCGGAAATTGCCGTAAATCCAAATCTGAAGATAGTTAACACCAATAATTTAACTAATATCAGCGGCGAATTAGCCATTCCCAAAGCCATCCTGAAAATTCAGGACATTCCGGAAAATGCTGTAGAAGTAAGTCCTGACGAGATTATTCTGGGTGAAGAGAAAACCGAAGAGAAAACGATAGCAGCACCTGGATTACGTGCCAATGTAGCCATAAGCTTAGGTAAACAAGTCAGTTTTAGTGGACAAGGCCTTCAAACTGATTTGAATGGCAATCTTAGGGTAATTAAAACCGACAACAAAATGACTATGCAAGGCCATATCAACATGGTTAATGCTCACTATAAGAGCTACGGGCAAAATCTTAACGTACGTAAAGGCGAGTTTGTATTCAACGGCTCGACTGACAACCCTTGGCTGGATGTCGAAGCAATACGTTTGTCCAAAAGCAAAAAAGTGACTGCAGTTTTAACCTTGAGCGGCACACTGGAAAATCCACAAACCCGAATTTCTTCACAACCTGAGCTACCAGAGTCAGAAGCATTGGCTTACCTACTCACTGGTGGCCCACTAAACCAAGCTAGCAAAGTCGACAGTAATATGCTCGCCAGTGCGGCAATATCATATGGGTCTGACCAGGCTTCTTGGGTAGCCGATCAATTAGGGATCAGCGAATTTGATGTACAACAAGGCAGTACCTTAAAAGATACATTGCTGGTTATGGGGAAATATATTACCCCTGATTTTTACATGGGTGCTAAAGTTGGCATGTTTAATAAACAAGCCGTTATTGTGCTAAAGCATAAACTTATCAATGATTTTAATGTCGAAACTCAGGCAGGTTCTTCACAGCGGATTAAATTGAATTATGAGTTTGATGGCGAATAAGCATTAAGTGGCTTTCCAAAACCCGATATTAAAATGAAGTATTCTTTATGTTTATTGTATATTTTTAGAATTGAACCAAGAGAATGATTTATATGCTATTGTGTAAGTTGTTGCTTAACCCCAACGCTTGATATAGGCATAATGTGAGCTTAGTATTCTAACTGTACCAGCTTCATTTTCGTGCAATCATCAGGATGCAATAATAGTCCTATTGTTCAAGTTAGTTTTGAGTGGAGAAATCCCACAATCAACGCTAGAATCTCTCAAAAACAAAGGTCAAGTAATGAATATTTGACCGAGTTAACGCGGTAATTTAATGCCATCAAAATCTAAAAAAAATACGCCTTTCAACCTAAAAAAAGACCCGTATAAAGGCCGTGAAGCGGAGAAATACGAACAGCCTATTGCCAGCCGCGAACACATTTTGCAACTACTGGCTCATGTCGGTAAGCCTTTAAGACGCGCTGAAATTGCCGAGAAATTTGCAATCACGGACGACGACCAACTCGAAGCGCTAAGGCGTCGGCTACGCGCTATGGAACGGGACGGCCAGTTGTTGTTCAACCGGGCACAACAATATTGTCTAGTTAATAACAAAGACCTGATTGTCGGCAGGGTTCTCGGCCACCCCGATGGGTTTGGCTTCCTAAAACCGGATGACAATTCTGACGACTTATTCTTATCACCACGTGAAATGAAGTCTTTACTTCATAACGACCGGGCGATGGTGCGAATTGTTGGCATCGATAGGAAAGGACGGCGGGAATCAGCTGTGGTTGAAATCCTGGAACGTAATACGCACCAGATTGTCGGCAAATTACATAAAGAGGATGGTTTTGTTTACGTCGTGCCTGAACAGCGCACTATTGCCCACACCTTATTAGTCCAAAAAGGTGGCGCAGGCAAAGCCAAGCCAGGGCAAATTGTTATTGCCGAAATTGTCGAACAACCCACCAAAGTACGGCAACCTATTGGCCGTGTTGTTGAAATTTTGGGTAACCATCTTGCGCCGGGTATGGAAATCGAGGTGGCCATTAGGACGCACGCCTTACCTTACCAATGGCCGGATGATTTGCTGGCACAAATTAAGGCATTAACGCCAGAAGTGCCAGAATCTGCCAAAGAAGGCCGCACCGATTTACGTAAAACCCCATTAGTTACAATTGACGGCGAAGATGCCCGAGATTTCGACGATGCCGTGTATTGCCAAAAAACGCCCAAAGGCTGGAAATTACTGGTGGCTATTGCGGATGTCTCCCATTACGTCACCGTTAATACGGCATTGGATAAGGAAGCCAAAAACCGCAGCACTTCGGTATATTTTCCAGAACGCGTTATCCCTATGCTGCCGGAAATCCTTTCTAACGGCTTATGCTCATTAAACCCTGAAGTTGACCGGCTGTGTATGGTCTGCGAATTGCTCCTTGACGAAAACGGCAAAGTCTCCCGCACGCGCTTTTTTGAAGCAGTGATGCGTTCCCATGCACGACTGACGTATACCGATGTTGCCAAGATAATTGTCGATGGGGATAAGGCATTAAGCGATAAATATCAGGCATTAGTCCCGCATCTACAGCAATTGTATCGCTTGTATAAGATTCTGCGGGTAAACCGCGAACAGCGCGGTGCAATGGATTTCGATACGCAGGAAACGCGGATAATTTTTGGTGACAACCGTAAAATTGAAAAAATTGTCCCCACGGTACGTAACGATGCCCACCGTTTGATCGAAGAATTCATGATTACGGCGAACACCGCCGCTGCAGAATATCTCAACAAAAAGAAAATTCCGAAACTACAAAGGATACATGAAGGGCCAGGCCCAGAGAAGCTGCTAAATTTAAAAACTTTTCTTGGGGAATTGGGCTTAATGCTGGGGGGCGGCGATAAACCAACGCCGCTTGATTATATGTATTTGGTAAATGCGGTAAAAGAACGCCCTGACAATCATTTAATCCAGACTATGTTGCTACGTTCCATGTCGCAAGCCGTCTACAGTCCTGAGTTGAAAGGCCATTTCGGCCTCGCTTTGGACGCTTATGCGCATTTCACTTCGCCCATTAGACGCTACCCTGATTTACTGATCCATCGCGCTATCAAACATTGCTTACAAGGTAAAAAGCCAGAAACCTTTATCTATGGCTTTCCCGATATGATTGCACTTGGAGAGCAATGTTCAGCCAATGAAAGACGAGCCGATGATGCGACCCGTGATGTCGTCGCTTGGCTTAAATGTGAATATATGATGGATAAAATTGGCGATGTCTTCCCAGGAATTATCTCGGCAGTCACCTCATTCGGTTTTTTTGTCGAACTGGCGGATATTTATGTGGAAGGTTTAGTGCATATAAGCAATATCGGGCAGGACTACTTTCATTTTGACCCAACTACTCATCAGTTGATTGGCGAACGTACGGGCGGCAAATTCCGCATCGGCGATTCCGTAACAGTGAAAGTTGCACGGGTGAACCTAGATGACAAAAAAATCGATTTTGACTTAATGCTTAAAAACTCAAGCTCAAAAAAGAAAGCAGTAAAAAATGATAAAAAAACTGGTTCGCCACCTCGAAAGAAACGTAAAAACAAAGAAAATTAAATTTAAGTAATTTTAACGGGATTTTCGCGGTTTACTTTTTGTAGTTATTGCAGAAAATTTTTAGCAGGCTTAAATCAGTAAATATTTGGTTATATTCAATTAACTATTTTTATAAAAATCTTGAATGACAAACCTTTTGAACCACATAAATTTACTCAGAAGTAATAGTAGGTCAGTTACTCCACCAGTAAAATAAATTGCAGTATTTGAAAAACTATCGGTTTCAATTGCTAATTCTAACCAATAAAAAATGGGGGCTAAAGCCCCCATAATGAGCGCACCTCAAACTTGTCCGGCAGGTTTTGTTAGATTTTGATTAACAGTACTTTCCTGCTTCGGTGTTGTATCTGATTTATTTGATGAGTCGTTTCCATCAGCGGGCGGTTTAGGATCCTTACCCGCCATCAGGTCATCAATTTGAGATTTATCAATGGTTTCCCATTTCATCAGGGCATCGGCCATCTTATGCAAGATACTGATGTTATCTTGCAATAAGGTTTCTGCCTTTTTGTAGTTTTTATCGATCACAAAACGAATTTCTTCGTCGATTTTGTCTTGCACGGAATTTGAAACTTTGCTGCCTGAAGCGGAGTACCCCATAAATGGTTGACCACCTTCTTCGCCATAAACCAAAGGCCCCATAATGTCAGAAAAACCCCAGCGCGTTACCATGTTACGGGCTAGTTCTGTTGCCCGTTCGATGTCATTAGAAGCACCAGTGGTAACACGATCCCCACCATAAATCATTAACTCTGCAATACGACCACCGAACAGGCTCGCAATTTGGCTTTCGAGTTTGCGCTTGCTTGCACTATATTGATCCCGTTCAGGTAGGAACATCGTTATACCTAGTGCCCTTCCTCTTGGCATAATACTAACTTTGTATACGGGATCATGATCAGGCGACAATTGACCTACAATGCAATGACCTGCTTCGTGATATGCAGTGAGCCTTTTGTCGTCTTCGCTCATCACCATAGTGTGCTTCTCAGCACCCATCAAAATTTTGTCTTTAGCTTTTTCCAACTCGTTCATGCTAACTTTTTGTTTGTTAGAACGTGCGGCTAAAAGTGCTGCTTCGTTGATAATATTGGCTAAGTCTGCCCCAGAAAATCCTGGTGTACCCCTAGCTATATTTTTCAATTCGACATCGTCGCCAATAGGGACTTTTTTGATATGAACATTCAGGATTTGCTCCCGTCCTTTCACGTCAGGCAAGCCAACAGTGACTTGACGATCAAAGCGACCAGGGCGTAGCAAGGCTTTATCAAGTACATCTGCACGGTTGGTTGCAGCAATGATAATGACACCTTCGTTACCAGTGAAGCCGTCCATTTCAACTAATAATTGGTTTAATGTTTGTTCGCGCTCGTCATTACCGCCGCCCATACCAGCGCCGCCTCTTTGGCGACCTACTGCGTCAATTTCGTCGATAAAAATGATGCAAGGCGCATGTTCTTTAGCCTGTGCAAACATATCCCTAACCCTTGACGCCCCTACACCGACAAACATTTCTACGAAATCAGAACCTGAAATGGTGAAAAACTTAACTCCTGCTTCACCAGCTATTGCCCTAGCTAATAGCGTTTTACCTGTTCCAGGAGGCCCCACCATCAGTATTCCGCGAGGAATCTTACCGCCAAGCTTTTGAAATTTTTGTGGATCTCTGAGAAAATCGACTAATTCCGTGACTTCCTCCTTAGCTTCTTCACAGCCAGCTACGTCAGCGAACTTAACTGTGAGCTTATCTTCTTCCAGCATTTTTGCTTTGCTTTTACCGAATTGGCCAGCACCACCTGCCCCTTGGGTTCTGCGCATGTAAATCACCCAGACAACAATCAAAAGCAACATGGGGAACCAAGCAATAAAAATCTCCATCAGGAATGATTTTTGTGCGGGCGGCATGGTTCTGATCTGGACATCAGCACTTAATAGATCATCAATAAGATGATTATCGCCCGGATTGTAAGTTTGTAAGCTTTGACCGTCAGAAGTTCGGACTTTAATTACTTGACCACTGATTTCAACCCGATCAACCTGACCGCCTTTTACCTTGGCAATGAATTCTGAATAAGCCAACGAATCTTGAGCCTGGGCTGTCGTAGCACTATTGATCCTGTTATAGATCAAAAAAGCTCCGGTTAATACCACACTCCAGAGCAATGTGTTTAATATGTACTTCTTCATGATTGCTTGTCTCCTGATTTCAGGCTTTGAAATCTTTCTATTAGGTTATGCGCTGTTTAATACTTGTCTTATTTGTAAATATTTAATTTTTTGTCTTCAAAGCTTTACATCTATTTTTACAAATGACCAACCATTTTAATTGGTTTTGATTATTTTTTATTAATTTTTCAAAACACTAAACTTAGATAATTATTTTTTTATAAAAAATAGTTTTCTTTGCGCATTTATAGAAAGCTAAATAATTGTTCCCCATAGCGTTGACGTATTTTGTTTAGTGCTACAACCTGAATTTGCCGAACTCGCTCACGTGTCAGATTTAATTCGGCCCCAATTTCTTGTAACGTTTTTTGCTCATCATTACCAACGCCAAAATGGGTAGTAATAATTTTAGCTTCTCTAGCATTTAAAGTTTTAATTGCAGCATCCATTAATCCCGTTAATTGGGAATTTGCAATTAGTGATGAAGAATGCGTAAACACACGTTGTTCAAGATAGTCTATAGGAGAAAATACTTGATCATCATCGTCATCAAATGATTCGAGAGCCACGGCCGTTTGTGAAATAGCAATAACGGTATTCACCTCATCCTTGGATAAATTAGTATGTTCGGCTATTTGTTGGGTAGTTGGTTCTTTGCCTGTTTTTAGCGTCAGCTCATCTTTAGCACGATATACTTTATTTATTGTTGCAATTTGCCCACATGGAATACGAACGACTCTCTCTGATCGGGATAATGCTCTGGATATTGCTTGGCGTATCCAATAACCCGCATAGGTCGAAAACTGAAACCCTAATCTGTGCTTAAATCGATCAACTGCCTTTAACAAACCACTGTGACCTTCTTGAACTAAATCTTCAAAGTCTAGAAAATTGCCTTTATATTGATTGGCAATGAATAGTACGAGTTTGGCATTTGCAGTCGCCAATTGTTGGCGGTTGAATAACCAGTAATGCTCAGCCACCATTATTTGTTTAGCCAAGTTGACCAAACTTAAGGAAGTACCAAACAAAAACATTTCGCTTTGACCGCTTAAAGCTAAGTATCCATACTCACTATCATTACCTGGTTTTCCAGGCATTGGCCTGTTTTGTAGACGCTTATTTATGATACTGCTAACTTTGCTATCGACATCTTCGCAAATATCCGACTTAATATCTCGTCTTTTTATTTCATAAACAACTAGGTTAACCAAAGAAACCAAATCATCAAATGCAAATGGAAATTGTTGCAATGACTCATTTAAGCGTGTGACCAACCTATTACGTTGAGTATCACATTTAGCTCCGGATGAGCTTGATGACACGAGTTGATCGTAACTAGTTTTGATTGCTTTCAAATAATCGTTTAAATCACTTGAATTGCTGGCATCTTCTTCGGACTCGTATTTGCTGAAAGAATTCTCATATTTTTCCATTATCCAAAGTGCCGTAGCTGGATACTTGGACAACAGTTGGATAAGTGTTGTTTTGAATTCTTCAACCTTTCGAGCCAGTTGAAGATTACGGTTTTCGATTACATCAGCATCTCTAACTGTTGTTCTGTCAGTAGTGGTTGTAGTTTTTTCTGCCGAAACCACAGATGTACGCATTGTGGCTCTGACTTCTGGGACAGACATGTGTTCACTTAATAGTCTCATGACACTTAATCCTCGCAAACATTATATGTATAAACAGGATCATTCGAATTTTTGCCAGAAAATTACAAAACCAATCCACTTAAATAATTGCTCTCATATTTAAGACAACACGACAATCCATTAGTTTTGAATAAATTTCCAATACACATAAGTATCGAATTCGGAACTACTGTATCAACACAAAGACACTCTGTCAAACTATTTCTATACAATATATGGACAAATATAGAGGTAAACTTATATTCCCAATTATCTGTACAGGTATGGTAAAGATATGCTTCTGTTTTCTACGAATAAGAAGGTAACAATTGGTAAGCCTGTTTTTTAGTAATCCCATAATTTAAGCTATCAAAGCTGTCTATCAATGTCACTTTCGGCATAGCGGGTGACTTGTTAAGCTATTTGGTAGGTAAACATGATTTTTACAAAATAATTTCCTCTTCTAAGAAAAAGGTGGAAATCCAAGCATTTAATTTTAACGGAACTTTGTCAGTCCAGAAATCAAAACTACCAGATAGCATTGTTGGGATCGACAAGAAGAATGGTGGTCAATACAGCAAAACCATTAGATTTAACCGTGGATACACGATTAATTTTAGGATACATAACGCCAGTTCTAAGGTAGAGCCATCCTTGAAGTTTGACATTAAAGCATTAAGTTTTCCACCCCGTGAAATTTACAATCACCATATAGAGTTATAATCATTTTTACAACGTAAATATTGATACTTATATGTTTGTGTAGTTGCTACATAATTCCGCAATTATTCATGATGTAACGGGTTGCCACACCCGTAAGGAAAAAAGCAGGAGGAGAGGGACTTACTATGATTTTTTGAGCCGGGGAGATCTTACTCATCACCCGGCTTTATATTAATTTTACTGCTGCTTATTAGCTGACTTAATTGAAATATCTGCTTTTTCTTGCAATGTCGCCAACATTGAATTGAATTCGGTTTGTCCAAAAGCTTTAGCCAGATTCTTTTTAGCTAAATCAAATTTTTTCTTATCATCTTCAGTCATTGAACCGGGTATCACTTTTTTGACGCTAACTATAGCCTGTTCACCAGAAGTTAGAGGCACAACTAAGACTGATGCTTTATTCGCTACCGGTTTAGGTGCCGTAAAAATAGCATCATTAAGCTCTTGCGGTAATGTCATATTGTTTCTGGAAGCATTTAGAGCTTTTACTTCTAGCTTATTCTCCAACGCAATTTTTTGGATGGTTTCACCAGTTTGCAACCGCTGCTTAATTTGCTTTGCTTTCTCGGCAATTTGCTGCCTTGATCGCTCACTCGTTATAGCAACCGCGACTTCTGCTTTGACGCTGTTTAAATCACGCACAGCACTGGGCTTATGTTCCAATAACCGCAACACTACAAGATGATCAGTTGCCAATTCAATTGGGGCACTGTTATTGCCTTTTAATACTTCTTCGGAGAAGGCCATGTCCCGAATTTTCTGCTCACCAGCAATTCCTTCTCCTTTATCTTTAGCAAATAAGGCTGTTTTTTTGATTTCTAATGAAAGTTTTCCTGATACTGCCTGTAAATTATCTGGACTCTCATAACTAAGAGTTTCAAGCTTCTCACCGTTTTCGTAAAAAATATTTTCAGCCTGGGCTTTTTGATAATTTTTAGTTAATTCTGGTTTTACCGTCTCAAATGCTTTGACCTGACCAGGAACTAACTCGGTGACTTTAATTAGATGGTAACCAAAGGACGATCTTATTGGCTTAGAAACTTCACCTGCTTTTAATTGGCTTGCAGCCACTTCAATCGGCTTTTCCACTCCACCGCTAATCAACAATCCCAGATCACCCCCCTTATTTCCCGTACCCTTGTCATCGGAAACTTCTGCCGCTACTGCCGCAAAATCTTTTGCTTTCAAATCTTTTTCAGCCTTAACCGCTTTAGCTAATGCGGCTTTGTCATCAGTTTTTGCATTGACAGCAAAAAGAATATGGCTGATTTTACGCCGCTCAGGTGTGCTGTACTGATCTTTTTGTTCCTCGTAAAAAGCCTTCAGCTTATCATCGGTAACCTCTATCTTTTTAGCAATGTCGCTTAGCAATAGCTCCACATATTCTACTGAAACTTGTTCAGGTGTTTTAAATATGTCTTGATGCTGCTGATAATACTGAGTAATTTCTTTATCAGATGGAGGCACAGCTAGTTTTTCTACAGGTAAAACCAGATAATCTATATCGCGCTGCTGATTCTGAATTTTAAAAAAGCTATCCACTGTTTGTTGTGTTACAAAACTACTGTCAACAATGCTTTTTTGAAATTGCTCCATAATCAAAGCACTTTTAATTTTATTGACAAACTCACTCGATGACATGCGTTGCGATCCAAGTAAAGACTTGTACTTTTTGTCATCGAATTTGCCGTCAGTTTGGAAATATGGCAGCGTTTTAATAAATTCGCGGGCACTTGAGTCAGTTGTAACCAGCTTTTCTTGATTAACATACTGCAACATCACTTCATCTTTGACCAATTTGTCCAAAGCTTGGGCTTTCAAAAGTTGCTCATCAATGCCCATGCCTTGAAAATTCTGGCTGTACTGTTCGTAGGCCTTGCTTACATCGCGTTGATAAAAATCCTTGTCTCCTACAGAGGCGACAGGCGCTTCTTTGCCTGTGTCCATATAATTTTGTATACCCCATAACGCAAAAGGTACACAAATTACTATTAAGATCAACCAAGCGAAAGCGCCTTGGGCTTTTTCCCGTATTGTTGTCAGCATGAGTTAAATCCTAACGAAAACCAATGTATGCTTAATAAAAAAAAAGCCCTGAACCAGGTGATTCAGGGCTTTTGATTTTGGCGGAGCGGACGGGGCTCGAACCCGCGACCCCCGGCGTGACAGGCCGGTATTCTGACCAACTGAACTACCGCTCCGAAGTCTGGTGGGTGCTGAGGGGTTCGAACCCCCGACCCTCGCCTTGTAAGGGCGATGCTCTCCCAGCTGAGCTAAGCACCCGACTAAAAAAACTATTGTACAGAGTTTTTAAGGTTTTGACCAGGCTTAAATGATGCAATTTTTGAAGCTTTAATAGTTATTTCTTTCCCAGTTTGAGGATTTCGCCCCATCCGTTCTGCCCTTTCCTTTACAGAATAGGTGCCAAAACCGACTAAAGTTACCGAATCCCCTTGACTTAAAGCACCCGTAACTGAGCTTATGAATCCGTCTAAAGCACGACCAGCATCCGCTTTTGTTAAGCCAGACGATGCTGCCATAGCATCAATAAGTTCCGATTTATTCATTTATTCCCCCTTAGGAAAGTGAACGTATTATTAATTTATGTGAAGTTGATTTCAATGTAGTACTGATAGTGTCTTTACCCTTATGCTTTCTCTACAAATCTTGCATAAGAAGAACCAGGGTATTTATAACAACTGCTTTTAGGCACTGTCAAGCATTATGAGCCGACAATACCGCTTACGGCTAATAAAACAGAACCATAAGCGGCTGAACGGATCTTTTTTAGCCTAATGGGCAATAACTCCAGAACCTGGCTTTAGCTTACTTGGATCAGAATCAGCTTTAGATTTTTCGTCGACTACGCTTTTTTCGAGGGGAATTGGCACATACTGAAGCGCAACCTTAAGTACTTCGTCTATCCATCGCACAGGCTTGATCAACAAATTTTGTTTTATATTTTCTGGAATTTCGGCCAAGTCCTTTTCATTTTCAGCCGGAATTAGCACTGTTGTTATGCCACCACGATGAGCTGCCAACAATTTTTCTTTTAAACCGCCTATAGGCAGCACTTCCCCACGCAAGGTAATTTCACCAGTCATAGCTACACAAGCCCGTACCGGTATTTTAGTCAGTGCAGAAATAATTGCCGTACACATACCTATACCGGCACTAGGGCCATCTTTTGGTGTGGCACCTTCCGGGACATGGATATGAATATCATTCTTTAAGAACATATCACTATCAATCCCCAAAATATCGGCTCGGCTCCTAACAACAGTCATCGCCGCTTCGATTGACTCTTTCATCACTTCACCAAGCTTACCAGTAGCGGAATGCTTTCCCTTTCCTGGAATAACTGCGGTTTCAATAGTTAACATCTCTCCACCCACCTCAGTCCATGCCAAACCGGTTACATGGCCTATTTGGTCTTGATCTTCAGCTAGTCCATAGTGGTAACGTTTAACACCTAAATAGTAGTCTAGATTTTCCGGAATCACTAACATCTTGTCAGCATTAGGTTTCAACAATAAATCTTTCACGACTTTACGGCAAATCTTGGAAATCTCCCGTTCCAAGTTACGTACCCCAGCTTCACGGGAATAATATCGGATCATATCCCTGACTGCAGTTTCTGTAATTTCAAGCTCATTGGCTTTTAAACCATTGTTTTTAACTTGTTTAGGAGTTAAATACCTGATGGCGATATTAATTTTTTCATCTTCAGTGTAACCGGCGATACGAATCACCTCCATCCTATCTAGCAGAGCTGCAGGAATATTCATAGTGTTAGCCGTAGCCACAAACATAACATCAGACAAGTCGAAATCGACCTCCAGATAATGGTCTGCAAAAGTATGGTTTTGCTCAGGGTCAAGCACTTCCAATAATGCCGACGCAGGATCTCCGCGAAAATCCTGCGCCATCTTATCTATTTCATCAAGTAAAAACAACGGGTTACGTGTTTTTACCTTAGCCAAATTCTGTAGAATTTTACCCGGCATAGAGCCAATATAAGTCCGCCGATGCCCACGTATCTCCGCTTCGTCACGTACACCACCCAATGCCATCCGCACGTATTTGCGGTTAGTCGCCCGGGCAATCGATTCGCCCAACGAAGTCTTACCAACTCCTGGAGGGCCAACCAAACACAATATTGGACCTTTTAATTGCTGGACTCGCTGCTGCACGGCAAGATATTCAAGAATCCGCTCTTTAACTTTATCTAAACCATAATGCTCAGACTCCAAGACTTGTTCGGCGTGTTTTAATAACTTTGTTACCTTGGTTTTTTTCTTCCACGGCACACCGACCATCCAATCTATGTAATTCCTAACCACTGTAGCTTCAGCAGACATGGGTGACATCATCTTGAGCTTGTTCAATTCCGCACTAGCTTTGGTCTTAGCTTCTTTAGACATGCCTGCCGTATCAATTTTATTTTCCAGCTCTTCGATTTCGTTAGGCACATCATCCATATCACCTAATTCTTTCTGAATAGCCTTCATTTGCTCATTCAAATAATACTCGCGCTGGTTTTTTTCCATTTGCTGTTTCACGCGTACCCGGATTTTTTTCTCCATTTCCAGGATATCAACCTCGCCTTCCATAAGCGCCATCAAAACTTCCATACGCTGTTCAATATCAGCCGTCTCAAGAATGACTTGTTTCTCGTGAATTTTAATCGCGATATGTGCCGCCATTGTGTCAGCCAAGCGGCTAGGATCGTCAATTCCATTAAGTACATTGAGTACTTCTGGAGGAATTTTGTTATTAAATTTAACGTATTCCTCGAACGAATTCATTACTGTACGCTTTAGCGCATCGAGCTTTTGCTCGGATACTAACAAAATGTCATGGATTTTAGTGACATTAGCCGAAAAATAATTATCGGTTTCAATGTAATTGTTAACTCGGTTACGTTCACTTCCCTCAACCAATACTTTGACTGTACCATCCGGTAATTTAAGCAATTGCAAGATATTCGCTAACGTACCAATATCATAAAGGTCAGCAAAATCAGGCTCATCAACACTTGCCTCGCGCTGGGCGACCAGCAGTATCTGTTTATTTTCCTGCATAGCCACATTTAAGGCATCGATCGATTTTTCCCTGCCGACAAACAAAGGTATTACCATATGCGGATACACCACCACATCTCTTAATGGTAATACTGGGACTATATTTTCAAGTTCTGTCATTTTTAGAGTTCCGTATGCAGAAAGTTAAAAAAACACTATGAAATAATTATGGGGACAAACCTATAAATAGCAAGTCACAAAACCGAAAGTTACAGACTGTTTCTCAGTATTTACGATACTTCTAAGTTATTGCCATAAAAAAAGGAGCTTTAATGCCTAAAGCTCCTTTTGATTTAAAACCCTAAACTACCTTATCTCTTTCACGCTTTGATTTTTTCGGTCTCATAAACAATAAAAGGTTCAGATTCACCAATAATTACACCTTCATCGATAACTACTTTACTTATATTGTCTGCGGAAGGCAGTTCATACATGGTATTGAGCAGAACATTCTCAACAATTGTACGTAACCCACGGGCTCCGGTTTTTCTCTCCATCGCCTTTTTTGCGATAGCAGACAATGATTCTTCCCTAAACTCCAATTCCACACCTTCCATCTCGAATAGATGTTGATACTGCTTGATTAATGCGTTTTTAGGCTCTGACAAGATCTTTATTAATGCTTTTTCGTCTAATTCATCTAAAGTAGCAACAACAGGCAAGCGGCCAACAAACTCTGGTATAAGCCCATATTTAATTAGGTCCTCAGCTTCAGCCTCAGCAAAAAGTTGCCCAACATTCTTGGAATCGTCGATAGTTTTTACATCAGCGGAAAAACCTATTCCTCCTTTTTCTGAACGGGCTTTTATAATCTTGTCCAAACCAGCAAAAGCGCCACCCACAATGAATAAAATATTAGCCGTATTCACCTGCAAAAACTCTTGCTGCGGATGCTTACGTCCGCCTTGTGGGGGAACAGATGCAATTGTACCTTCGATCAATTTTAGCAGCGCCTGTTGAACACCTTCACCCGATACATCACGGGTAATAGAAGGATTATCAGATTTTCTGGAAATTTTATCGATCTCATCTATATAAACGATACCTGTTTCCGCTTTTTCGACATCATAATCACATTTTTGCAGGATTTTCTGGATAATATTTTCCACATCCTCACCAACGTAACCGGCCTCTGTTAATGTTGTCGCATCTGCTATTGTAAACGGCACATCTAATAAGCGAGCTAACGTCTCAGCCAATAGTGTTTTTCCTGAACCGGTAGGACCAATTAATAAGATGTTACTTTTGGCTAATTCAACACCATCCTTTTTAGATTTGTTCCGTAGCCTTTTGTAATGGTTATAAACGGCGACAGCCAAGATTTTCTTGGCACGTTCCTGACCAATAACATAACTATCTAACTCTTCCTTAATTTGCTTTGGCTTAGGCAATTCCAGGCCATAAAATGATGAGCCACGCTCCTGTAGTTCGTCTTTGATAATATCATTACAAAGATCAACACATTCATCACAAATGTATACTGATGGCCCAGCAATCAGCTTTCTGACTTCTTGCTGACTTTTGCCGCAAAACGAACAATAAAGCAACTTATCGTCGTCTTTTGTATTTTTGTCGTTACTCATAATGTTGGACTCCTAGAAGCACCCGCACTAAACAGATAGATAATTGCAGGCTATCGCCGACCATGATTAACCGATCACACCGAAACGGGCGCTCTGTTCGACAGAACTTTATCGATTAACCCGTAACTTACCGCATCATCCGGACTTAGAAAGTTATCTCTATCAGTATCAACCTGGATTTTTTCAATAGGTTGACCAGTATGATGAGCCAGAACCCTATTTAATTTGTCCCTGATTTGTAATATTTCTCGAGCATGAATATCTATATCAGAAGCCTGGCCTTGATAACCACCTAGTGGCTGATGAATCATCATCCGCGAATGCGGCAAACAGTAGCGTTTCCCTTTAGCACCGCCAGCCAACAGCAATGCACCCATACTGGCCGCCTGCCCTATGCACATGGTACTAACATCAGGCTTAATGAATTGCATGGTGTCGTAGATGGACATGCCCGCCGTAACAGAGCCGCCCGGTGAATTAATATAGAGATGAATGTCCTTATCAGGATTTTCCGACTCTAAAAATAATAATTGGGCAACTACAAGGTTAGCCATGTAATCTTCAACCTGACCTACCAAAAAGATGACCCGTTCTTTCAATAATCTTGAGTAGATATCGAAACTACGTTCACCTCTGGCAGTTTGTTCGATAACCACCGGCACCAATGTGCCAGCAGCTTGAGGTGACATTTGACTATTTTGGTTTGTTATGATCATACTTCCGTACTTAGCTTTGTTTTTTATCCATAATATCACTAAAGTTCGTTGTTTTGTCCGATACTTTTGCTTTAGAAACCAGCAATTCAACGGTTTGATCTTCCAGTACCATTTGCTGTACGCCATTAAGACGGCTTTTATCGGAATAATACCAATTTACAAAAGCCTCCGGCTGCTCATAGCTACTTGCCATTTTTTCGATTGTGAACCGAACTTTTTCTTCATCAACCTTTAGGGTATTTTCATGGATGATTTCACCCAGTATCAAACCCAATGCGACTCTTTTTTGGGCTTGTTCCTTAAAAATATCTTTCGGCAACTGCAAATCTTGACGCTTTAATTTTTGTCTTTGGGCTGACTCCAAATAAGGCTTCATCAAATTTTCGATTTCTTCATCAACCAGCGCATTAGGCACTTCAACTTTAACCTTTTCATACAATGCGTCCAACACTGAGTTTTTTAACCGATCATGCAGTGCTTGCTCAAGTTCACGCTCCATATTTATGCGCACATCACGGCGGAAGCTGTCCAACGTGCCGTCTCCAGTACCGTAACCTTTTATAAAATCTTCGTCGATTTCAGGTAAAATCGGCTCTTCAATTTTGATCACTTCAACTTCAAACTCAGCGTCCTTTCCTGCAAGTTTGGCGTTGTTATATTGCTCTGGAAAAGTGACAACGAACGTTTTATTTTCACCTTTTGCAAGTCCGGTCAAATTATCTTCGAACCCCGGAATCATTTGCTTGCCGCCAATTTCGACAGGAAAATCTTGAACTTTGCCATCAGTGAAATTTTCACCGTCGCTTACACCGGAAAACGCGAGGGTGATTTGATCATGTTCTTGGGAAACTCTGTCCGTTTCTTTCCAGGTTTTTTTCTGGGTACGGAGTTTTTCGATCACAGCATCCACATCGATTTCTTCAACTTTAGCTGTAAACCTAGTAATTTCAAGCTGTTCAACTCCCGCCAATGAAATTTCAGGATAAACTTCAAATTCTGCCGTATATTTAAACCCTTGCTCTTGTTCAATTGAGTGAATATTCGGCTGTCCAGCCGGTTTTAAAGCTTGATCCTGAAGGGCTTCGAAGTACGTAGCCTGGATCAAATCACCTGTTACTTCTCCACGTACCCGCTCGCCATACATTTTATTGACAACATGCTGCGGGACTTTACCTGGGCGAAAACCATCAACTTTAACTTGCCGCGCCAACGTTTTTAAACGTTCAGCAATTTTTTCCTGAACCAGCGTTTCTGGAACGCTAACGGTCATTTTTCTGCTTAGTTCTGATGCTGATGTCTTTTCGACAGAAATTTGCATTATTTACCTCAACAAACAATTTTGGAGTTTTTCGGGAGTGCCGGTAACCGGCATTTGGAGTTGGCTAAGAATCATCGTCTTATAATAATTAAGTGGTGCGAATGGGGAGACTCGAACTCCCACAGGCTACCCTACTGGAACCTAAATCCAGCGCGTCTACCAATTTCGCCACATTCGCACATTAACTTAACCGCTGATTATAATAGCTTGACGCGCAGACAACAAGTTTTAAGTTATAACTAGCAATCAATAGGCAACAGAAATATTAAAACCTAACCGAGCAATTTCATCCGCAAACTCATCCATGGCCTGTATAGATAATGGCGCAAGGTTTACGGCTTCAGGCTGCATAGAAAGCCTTGCCAAGGTATATAACATGACATTCCGGACTTCTGTCGTTTGTTTGATAGTCTTCAACGCATCCAAATATGCTGCTTTTTCAGCATCTAACAACCCTTCCCCAAGGTAATCAAAAACACATGTCTGGAGCTTGGTCGGGCACAAAAGTGACGATAGCCTTATGTTTTCTAAACTTTTACGCAAAGATTGAGCCGTATGATTAAACAATTTTCGCCCCAATGTAGTAGCGCTATCAAACTTAAACCATACCTCACCACCATACTGTTTTAAAATCCCAAGACCTTCTTTTACCTGTTGCTGATGCACTAAGCTCCCATTTGTTATCAAAACAAAACGGCTCTGCGGGAAAATCTCCAAATCATTGGCAATATCACCAATCAATTTGACAGTCCCCGAAAAGTTTTTGGCACTAGTCGGCTCACCATTGCCTGAAATAGCAATATCTTTAATAACGCGATTATTTTCATTTACCTCAAACCTCTGGTAAAAATTGCCATTCAACACATCATTAAGAAAAAACCTCAACTCTTCATTAAGTTGCTGTAAGTCAACATCGGGAGCTGAACCAGTGCGTAGATCAGGCACCTGACAGTAAATACAGCGCCAGTTACAAGCATTATTGGTATTGAAATTAATACCTATTGATAAACCACCAGACCGCCGGGATAGTACGGCGTACACATATTTAAGGCCGGCGATGTCGCGGTCATGATTAGCAGTCGTTAGTGCTGGTGCCATAATTAACAAAAGTAACTTATATTGCTAATCAGTGATTTTTACAACCAAATTGAAAACAACGTCTCAATATATTAGCCTTTTATGCATAAAGTTTCTTGTACACTCATGTGCCCGTAAGCAGCGGTCACGCGAAAGCAAATAAGTACGGATTAATTCGATTAAATTTTCCAAGGACTACCACCCTTCAGTAATATTGTACCGTCTAGTGTATCAACAGTTATTGCAGACAGTCTGCCGACCTGGCAATTTTCAGGTAAAGAAGTACTCAAGCTGGCGCGAGCACCGACAACTTTCAAATAAGCGACCGGACCATACCAAGGACAATCACTTATATTAACAAGCAAAATAGTACCATCTACCGCGCGAATACTAGACACACTCAATGAAAGCACAGCAGGAACTCTAGGATATTTTGATTGATCTACTGCTGCTTTTCCGCTTGGGGTAACCCCGTTTAGTGTGTACAACCCCTTTAAACTAGTCGAGAGCTTTCCGAATATAGCATAGGCTGGACCCGCCACTACAAAGAAAACCATTAAAAAACACAATGCGACTGAGTTAGGAATACTTTTTGAACTTTTCATTAGAGCCTCTTAATTTTATGCATTAGAGAAATTTAATATGAATTCATTTCTATCTAAATTCACATGTAAATTCCTAAAAACACTAGAAAAGTTCAAGTTAATAATTTATTTTTAAATAACTGCTCCATAACAAACGATTACAATGTAATCAACATCACCTCAAATAATCAACCCATCTTCCATATGCAATACACGCCCCATTTTGCTTGCCAGTTCATGATCGTGGGTGACAATCAAAAAACTTACATTCAATTCCTGGTTTAATTCCAACATCAACTGAAATACATCTTCGGCGGTTTTGCTGTCGAGATTTCCGGTTGGCTCGTCGGCCAACACAATTTTTGGCTTGTTGATTAATGCCCTAGCGACTGCGGCTCGTTGACGCTCCCCCCCAGACAACTCGCCCGGTTTGTGTTCGACCCGATGCCCCAGCCCTACCCGCTGCAATAATCGGTTCGCACTGCGCCGGGCTTCTTCAACCGTACTGCCGCCAATCAATAACGGCATGGCGACATTTTCCAGCAAGGTGAATTCACCTAACAAGTGATGGAATTGATAGATAAACCCAAGCGAACTGTTTCTTAAGCGGGCTAGCTTACTGCCGCCAACATCACTCAGGTCTGTGCCAGCCAAGATCACCTTGCCACTTGTGGGTTTCTCCAATCCGCCCAACAAATGGAGCAGCGTGCTTTTACCCGATCCGGATGCACCCATTATAGCCACACTTTCACCTGCCCCTATGTCTAGATTAACACCTTTAAGCACTTCAACATCCAGATTACCCTGGGTGTAACGCATGGTTAACGCTTGGCACTGCAAAATACTGGAATTATTCATAACGCAGTACTTCCGCTGGGTTAATTTTAGCCGCTTGCCAGGCAGGATAAATCGTCGCCAACAATGACAAGACAAAGGCCATAGCGGCTATTTGGTAGACATCAGGCCAGAGCAGTTTGGAAGGCAAATCACTAATGTAATAAGTTTCAGCCGGCAAAAACTTAACTTTAAACGTTTCCTCAATCGACTTCACGATTTGGCTAATGTTAAGCGCTAACAACACACCTCCAACTGTACCTATAATAGTGCCTAACGCGCCGATAAAGGTTCCGAGCACCATGAAAATACCCATAACCGACCCAGAATCCAAACCCTGGGTTTTTAGAATGGCAATATCGCCACGTTTATCGGTAACCACCATTACCAAAGTAGAAACAATATTAAAAGCGGCAACAGCTACAATAAGTAACAGGATAATAAACATGACTGTTTTTTCAGTTTGCACTGCTTTGAAGTAACTTTCATTCAGACGGGTCCAGTCGGTAACGATGTATTCGCCCGATAAATTTTTGTTAAGTGCTTGGCTAATTTTAGGGGCATTTAAAACATCATCAAGCTTAATCCGTAATCCAGATACTGTGTTTTCCATACGGTATAACTTAGCCGCGTCATCAATATGAATTAAGGCTAAATTGCGGTCGTATTCATGAAAACCAACCTTAAAAATCCCAACCACGTTAAAACGCCGCATTCTGGGCATGACGCCAGCGGGCGTGGAATTAACTTGCGGACTGATAACAGTGATTTTATCGCCTTTAAAAGCCCCTAAATACTTAGCAAGCTCTTCGCCCAATACAATGTTGTATTCGCCTGAGACTAAATCTGACAATTTACTGCCTTCAAGCATACTGGACGCGACTTCGGAAACTTTAGCTTCATATTCTGGAATAATGCCGCTCAACATAGCACCGCTCACCCGCCGGTCTGCATTAATCATCACTTGGCCGTTAATAAATGGTGCTGCACCTAAAATTTGGGGATATTGTTTAAGCTTAGCTTCAGCATCTTGCCAATTGTCTAATTGGTTATAAACGCCTGTTAACGTAGCATGCGCGGTCATACCAAGCATTCTGTGCCGCACCTCAGATTCAAAACCATTCATCACTGAGAGCACCGTTATTAAGGCGGTTACACCAAGGGCAATACCCATGACTGATGTTAAGGTAATGAATGAAATAAATTGTGTACGACGTCTAGCCCGCGTGTAACGCAAGCCAATATAAAATATAAGGGGTTTAAACATGAAAGGTGTAGATCAATGATTTTAAGGTTTCTTGCATTGTGGACAAAATCCGTACAAATAAAGGCCGTGCGCTGTCAATTCATAACCTAAGCGTTTCGCAATATCATTTTGGCGAGCCTCAATGACTTCGTCACTAAACTCATCAACCTTACCGCATTTCATACATAAGATATGGTCGTGATGATCGTTATCAGATAATTCAAATACCGAATTACCGCCTTCAAAATGGTGTCGGGTGACCAACCCAGCCGCTTCAAACTGGGTTAAGACACGGTAAACCGTAGCCAAGCCTATCTCTTCATCTTCCGCGAGGAGAATTTTATAAACTTGTTCTGCGGTTAGATGACGGTCGGTTGCTTGATCCTCAAGTATTTGCAGGATTTTAACCCGGGGTAAAGTCACTTTCAGACCGGCATTCCGTAGATCATGAGTTTCCACAGTTAGCTCCAGATTAATCAATTGTGGGGTGGTAGTTATTGAATTTACGGCTTACATTGTAGCCTTTTTAGTGGCTGACGTGTCGAAGTATTGTAGGATAATCGCTTAACATACTGTATGATCTCATTATTTTGATAGATCACCCTACAAAATGAGAACCGTCTTTTTTTGTTCTACGCTAATTGCGAGCCTGACACTAACCTCCTGCACGACCATCCTGGAAAATATTCCTGGCGTTTATAAAATTGAAGTCCAACAAGGCAATATTGTTGACCAGGCAATGATTGATCAAATCCGCCCAAATATGTCAGAACGTCAGGTGTTGTATATTTTAGGTTCGCCTATGCTAATCGATACTTTTCATCAAAAACGCTGGGACTATCTCTATTCCTCCCAGCATAGCGGCGAAGACCGGCAGCAGAAAAAAGCGTCTATTTTATTCGATGCAAACGACCAAGTCATCGGCATTCAGGGCGACTTCAAACCAAGCGGTCAAGCTGTCAACAAAACCTCTGGAGAAACTACGGTTGATGTGCCCAAACGCGACATCGAAAAAACCATGTGGCAAAAGATTACCGGACTGTTCGGCTTTGACGACATCGATGATTCCCCCAAAAAAGATCCTGATGCAAAACCAACAGACAGTGGTTCACAATTAAAAACGCCGTTGTAGCTGAATAAAACTGCTTATTTCTGATTGAGAGCCCGCTGACGACGGGCTTCTTTAGGATCATGCAGCAAAGGCCGGTAGATTTCAACCCGTTCACCATGCCTAAGAATGTGGTCAAGCTTACAGTTTTTTCCGAAAATACCGACATTAAGTTCCTGTCGAGATATTTCAGGGAAACGATTCAGCAAACCTGAAATATTTACTGCTTCGTCCACTGACATACCTACCGGTATGCTAAGCACCACCACAAACTGCTCCTGCGGTTTTGCATAAGCGACTTCTACTGTTATTGTGCGCTCACCGTTAACAATAGTTTCAAGCATAAACCGTTTTGGCACGTTCTGTAAAAGAAGTCACCATGGTGTTACATATCTGGTTAAAAACCGCACCAAAGGCAAGGCTAGCTAACATGCTAGGCATTTCAAACTCCAAATCCAGAGAAATTTTACTGGCATCTTCCCGTAAGGGCATAAACTCCCAAACACCTTCCAGATAAGTAAACGGCCCGTCCAACAAGGAGACTGTAATCCGTCCGCCAAAATCGATTTTATTCCGGGTGGAAAACGATTTTTTGAATCCCCCTTTGGATATAGTTAATTCAGCATCAACGGTATCACCTTCACGGTTGATTATCCGACTCGCAGTACACCACGGCAGAAATTTCGGGTAAGCTTCAATATCATTTACCAAGTCAAACATTTGCTGCGCCGAGAATTTGACCAAGGCACTTTTTTGGACAACCGTCATACCTTAAAGCACTCCAACCACATTCAAAAATACCAGAAATACGGCCGTAGGTGCTATATAACATACCAAAAATTTCCAAACCTGAAAATTAAGATGTTCACCTGGCAAATCCAACTCTTCTTTGCTATGTTCTTGTTTCATAATCCAACCAGCAAAAACAGCGATACAGAAACCACCGATGGGCAACATCAGATTCGCGGTTAAATAATCTGCCAGCTCAAAGAAAGTCCGTTCAAATAACTTGACATTTTTCCAAGTATTGAACGAAAAAACCGTGCCTAGCCCCAATACCCAACCAACTAATCCAGACCACAAACACGCTTTTCCTCGGCTAAATCCCTTATTTTCGATCAACCAAGCAACTGCAGGCTCAACCAGCGAAATTGATGATGATAACGCCGCAAACACTAACGCCAGAAAGAACAGTACACCGAATAACCAACCGCCAAACATATTACCAAAAGCAATTGGAAGTGTTTCAAACACCAAGCCAGGACCTGAATTTGGCTGCAAGCCATTAGTAAATACTATCGGAAAAATCGCAATACCAGCCAATAAAGCGACAACGGTATCTGCACCAGCAACAATCATGGCCGCCTTAGCAATCGACACCTTTTTAGGTAAATAAGCGCCATACACCATAATTGCACCCATGCCTAAGCTTAAGCTGAAAAAAGCCTGTCCCATCGCAGCTAACACTGCATCGGCAGTTAACTTACTGAAGTCCGGTTTAAACAGAAAACTCAGCCCCTTAAAATAACCATCAGTGGTCATTGCATAACCTACCAACAGGATCATCAAGGCGATCAAACTAGGCATTAGTATGCCAACCGATTTCTCCAAGCCTTTATGGATACCCCTAACTACGATAAGCATGGTAGCTACCATAAATAGCGTGTGCCAAAAAATTAACTGTATAGGACTGGCAACAAAATCTTCAAAAATTGCCTTGACTTGACCCGCACTCGCACCGGAAAAACTGCCGAAAAAAGCTTTAACAACATAAGCCGAAGCCCATCCGGCAATCACGCTGTAGTAGGAAAGGATTAAAAAACCTGCAGCGACACCCATCCAGCCCAAGTAATGCCAATTCTTATCTGCACTAGCTTCCGATGTCAGGATTTCCATGGTACGGACAGGGTTTTCCTTACTGCGACGGCCAAGCATAATTTCCGCCATCATCAACGGTACACCAATCAATAGTACGCATAGCAAATAGACAATAACAAACGCGCCACCGCCATTTTCACCAGTTATGTAAGGAAACTTCCAGATATTGCCCAGTCCAACCGCCGAACCTGTCGCCGCTAGAATAAATGCAAAGTTTGAAGACCATTCTCCCTGTTGTGATTTTTTTTCGTCCGCCATGTACCAGTCCTATGAGTCCTTAATTACTTGTTTTAAAGGCCGCTCATTGGCTATTGCCTATGAGCGCATTGCTAGAAATCTTAAAGTAAACCATGTACCTTTAGGTACTCAATCTTCGTGCAATTGGCACCTAAGCCAGTCGCAATGCCTTTAAAACACATTCTAATAAAAAGCCATTATTATTAGCATATCGAGTAAAATGGCAAGAACAACCTTTGACACCCGTAAAAATTCGCTATCCACCGTTATGGCCGATAAAAAGTCCAACAAAAAAAAACCGCCTCAAAACGCAACCATTGCCGTTAATCGTCAAGCCACGCATGAATATCATATTGAGGAACGCTTTGAAGCCGGCATAGTTTTACAAGGGTGGGAAGTAAAAAGCCTACGGGATGGCAAAATACAACTTAAAGAAAGCTACGTTACACTTAAAAACGGCGAGGCATGGCTGGAGCGGGCACATATTTCGCCGCTATTATCCGCCTCAACCCACGTTAATCCGGACGCTATCCGCAAGAAAAAACTGTTGCTAAACCGGCATGAACTCAATAAATTAATCGGCTCGGTTGAACGTAAAGGCTACACCTGCATCCCTCTTTCCATGTACTGGAAAAATGGCCGAGCCAAGTTGGAAATCGGTTTGGCTAAAGGTAAACAACTCCATGATAAACGCGCCGCATCCAAAGACCGCGACTGGCAACGGGAAAAAGCCCGCATCATGAAACACGCTTAAATAAAACAATAATAAAGGCCGCACAATGATTAAATTACCTGAATTCCTACAAAAAATAAAAAATGGCGAAACCGTCAGTTTTCATGAAGCCCAACTGGTCATCATGGAAAATTACGATTACCATCCCACTGAATTTAACAACGGCTTGGACGATATCTTGCTAGTCAACCCAGCCGGCACCAACGAAGGCTCCTGCAAAATCTTTGCGTTTGCCAAACTTAACAACTTAAGCAAAGAACTAACCTTGAATTTATTCGGGGACTATTACCGTGCTGATGTTTTGCAAAACCCTGAAGGAACCGCACATCAAAATATCCGTAATTTTATGCAATTTGGCTGGGAAGGCATAGAGTTCAAAGGTGTGGCGCTTACCCCACGCAAATAGTGATTTTTAGCCAAAAAAATACAGCTAAAACACTATTTTCTGCCTAATCCACCGCCTATCTTGAAACGAATACCTCGCTGGCTTGTCTTAAGTAAGTAAAAGAATTTACCCAGTGTCTTTTGTGAAAAGCGCTGACAGTAGTTCTGCTTACCCATAATAAAATTTGCCAGAGGAGATCGGAAATGCGCCAAATCATGTGGTTACCGTCCCCATTCAAAACGGTATTTATAGCAATATTATTTGCTATCAGCTTCTCAATCTCATATGCCGAAAACAAAGATTGCTGGATTGATGTGTTTGACGATGTCCAGTACACAGGAAAACATCTTCAAATAGCAGGCCCTGCTGAACTTAAAATGTTAACCGAAATAAACGGGGAAAACTGGGATGAGCGGATTCATAGCCTGAAAGTCGGGTCAAAAGCTAAAGTCACCGTTTATAAAAATACCGATTTTAAATTGACCTTGACCGATATGGCTAAATCGCCCGAAATGATGAATTCATTGGGGATTACCGTAAAAGACATCAAGGAAGATTCCGAGCTTATTTTTAACGAAAACGCAACAATACACGACCTCGGTGATTTTAATTTCCACAAAAAGATTAGGTCATTAAAAATTGAGTGTGATTGAAAAAGAAATTAATAACTAAGCTTAAGGTGTTGATTCCGCTCATAGTGGGTTTTTAACAACGTTCAGGAGCGGCTTGTAAACTATTATGATTGGAATCAACTTAGCTTGAATTGCACCCTGAATCGAAGAGGGTTATATTTTACCAATTGCCGTACCCAGCCTTACTGAGGTGTCACTTACGAAGGCTTGTTCCCATTGCATTTTATCCTTGGCGAATAAGACGATAATTGTCGAACCCATATTAAATCGCCCCATCTCTTCGCCTTTTTGCAAAGTAATGTCCTTATGACTATATTGCCAACTTTGCACTGACGGTGCAGTTGGTGGTGTAACCACACCATGCCATACCGTTTCAATGCTGGACACGAAAATCGCTCCAACCAGCACCAAAGCCATAGGCCCAGCTTCTGTGTCAAAAATCGCGGCTACCCGCTCATTACGGGTAAACAACCCCGATACAACTCTTGTAGTCGCCGCATTGACGCTAAATAACCGACCGGGAATATGTACCATTTCCCGCAATTTACCCGTTAACGGCATATGCAACCGATGATAATCTTTCGGGGACAAATAAATCGTAGCAAAATCACCATCGATAAAAGGCACGGCACGTTCGATATCACCACCCAACAAATCAACCACAGAAAATGACTTGCCTTTGGCTTGAAAAACCTGGGTGTCTGCAATCTTACCAACTTGGCTGACCGCACCATCCGCTGGACAGGCGATTGCGTTGTTTTCAGAGGTTAATGGCCGGACTTCCGGTTTAAGTTCACGGGTAAAAAAATGGTTAAAGCTGGTGAAAACTTCCGGATTTTCATACAGCGCTTCTTTCATGTTAACGCCGTAACGTTTAATTATCTGCTCTATTAAAAAAGCTTTCAGGACTTTGTTTTCTGAATGCGTCAAATAGCTCATCAACTTAGATAAACCATGCTGAGGCAAAATATATTGGGGCAGCGCTTTTAGCGCGTCTGTAATCTTCATATTGAATCAGTTGATTTAAAATTAAGGCAGGTTAACCAGCGCTGGCGCTTCCCAAGTTGGATTCTTATGTTCGGCGATAATTGTAGTATATACTCCACCGCGCACGTTGAACTCTGCCCGTATGCGCATAAAGTTAGGATTTATCGCTTTGACAAGATCATTTAAAATCTCATTAGTGACTGCTTCATGAAATGCACCTTGCTCACGAAATGCCCACATATATAGTTTCAACGCCTTAAGTTCAACACACAGAGCATTAGGCACGTATTCAATATTAATAATGGCAAAATCAGGTTGCCCTGTTTTTGGGCAAAGACAAGTAAATTCAGGAATAGTAATCCTAATCGTATAATCCCGCCCTGGTTGGGGGTTAGTGAAGGTATCGAGGTCTTTACTTGGTTTAGTTGTCATAATCGCTATAATACTTTGTTGTTAAATTCGGTTAACGGACTATTCTACCAGTAATAATGAAACTGGAAAAAATCAAACTCTCAGGCTTTAAATCGTTTGTTGATCCTACTGTCATCCCTATACACGGTAACCTGACAGCTATCGTGGGGCCCAATGGGTGCGGCAAATCCAACATCATCGACGCAATCCGTTGGGTAATGGGCGAAAGTTCCGCCAAGCACTTACGGGGTGATAGTATGGCGGATATTATTTTCAACGGCTCATCGGGTCGTAAACCGGTAAGTACGGCATCGGTCGAGCTAGTGTTCGACAATACCGAAGGCAAAATCGGTGGCGAATATGCCCAATATGCCACGATAGCAATAAAACGCCAGGTCAGCCGCGATGGCCAATCGGTCTTTATGTTAAATGGCGCCAAATGCCGGCGCAAAGATATCACCGACATTTTTTTAGGAACGGGACTAGGCTCCAGAAGTTACGCGATCATAGAGCAAGGCACTATCTCCCGCATGGTCGAGGCCAAACCGGACGATTTGCGCATCCATATCGAAGAAGCCGCAGGCATTTCTAAATACAAAGAACGCCGCAGCGAAACAGAGACCCGAATGAAACATACCCGGGAGAATCTCGAACGATTGGATGATTTACGCGATGAAGTTGATAAGCAAATCAAGCATCTGCAAAAACAAGCTGAAAAGGCCGAAAAATATACTGAGCTAAAAAAGCAGGAACGCCAGTTTAAGCTGGAATTACTGGCCATGCGCTGGAATATTTACCATTTAGCCGCCCAGGATATGGATGCTAAATTACAAGAAGTGGTACTGGAACATAACCGACTCTACGCACTCACTAAAGAATTAAATACTGGCTTAGAAAACAAGCGCGCTGATTACAAAACCCAACAGCAGGAATTAAATCAAATCCAGTCTGATTATTACACCGCTGTGGCAGAAGTCAGCAGTCTTGAACAGACCATCAGATTCAACGAAACCAGCTATGAAGAAGCTTTGCAGGAAATTAACCGCTCTCAACAACAAGCAGATCAATCCCACAACGAAATTGAAACTGATTTACAAGCCATTGAAAACCTTAGACAGGCAATAATTGAAACAGAATTTGCTTTGGAAACTGCGGAAGACCATGAACAAGATAACTCCCATGCTTTAAGAACCTTCCAAGAAGAAAAAAATAGCTGGCAACAACAATGGGAAAATTATCGTAACGAAAGCGCCAAGCATCGAGAACGAGCTGAAATTCAGCGATTAAAAATCAATCAATTGGTTAATTCAAGTCAGCAACTGCAAATTCGTGCCGATAAATTACAGGCTGAAAATAGCGACTTATCCGCAAATGAATTTCAAATAGAGCTTGAATCCTTAAGTTCAACTATCGAAATCATCGAAACCCAGCGCGCTGATTTTCATACCACATTGGATCAGCACCGGAATTCAATTCATGATTTGCGTGAACAAGTCAAACATTTCAACAACGAATTGCATGCGCGCCGCACCGAAATACAGAATATAAAAGGTAAAATCACCTCACTGGAGCTGCTACAGCAACATGCCATGGGCAAAGATAACAAAAATCTGACTGCTTGGCTGGAACGCATGGGGTTAACCAATAAACCACGTTTGGCCGAGTCGCTCGATGTGGGCACGGGTTGGGAAAGGGCGGTGGAAACTGTCCTAGCCGGTAACCTTGATGCTATCTGCATTGATAACGCCGAGCCTTGTATTCCTGAACTAAACCAACTTCATGACAGTTCCATAACACTGTTTGAAACTAGGCCTACTGCTTCCCAGAGCTCAGCCAACGATTTAACCAAATTACTTGATAAAGTTATTGCTCCATGGCAATTAGCACCTTTGCTTACCGGCATTTATTGTGCCGAAAACATTGAGACAGCACGATCTATCTCAATAAATCTAAAACCTTACGAATCAGTCATTACGCCAGATGGGGCGTGGTTTGGCCCGGGTTGGATTAGTATAAAAAAAGAGAAAGATGCCAAATCCGGCGTTTTACAACGCGAAAAAGAGCTACGTCAGCTAAAACAACGCCAAGAAGAAATTCATAATGCTATCGACATGGCCGAAGAGCAACTACAAAATGCCGAACAGCAGCTGAAAGATTTGGAAGCCAATCGTGAAGCCGTCCAACAACAACATAATTTGTTAGGTACAGAGCTTTCCAGAAAAAAATCTGAAGCGAGTGCGATTTCAGCGCGATACGATCAGCAACAACGCAGAATAGCCCAAATCAACAGCGAACAAGAACAACTTCTGCATGAACTGACCGATAATAATGAAAAATTAGCTGAGGCCAAAATTTTCTTAAGTGAGGCAGAATTAGCGTTCGCCCAACAAGACGAATTAGGACAACGTCTCGAAAGCACTAATGAAGAATTACAGAACCGCCTGCACAAAGCAGAACTCGCTGCCAATGATGCAAAGCAACAGGTTTACAGTGTCAAAGCGCAACTTGAGTCCTTGCGTGCATCAGAAACCTTAACTGGAAAACAGATCGAACGCTTACAACTTCAACAACAACAAGCCTTATCGCGGATTACTGAACTGCAAAACAAACTGTCACAAAATCTTGCCCCTATTGGCGGTGAAAAACAGCAACTTGAAGAATTAAGTTACGAAAAACTGAGACTTGAGACAAAACTTAAAACTCACCGTGTGTTATTGGAAGAAATAGAAACACAAATTACCAGGCTTGCCGAAGAGCACACTCGAGTTGAAAGAGAGCTCGAAAAACAAAGGGGAAAACTGGACAGCCTTCGCATGGACTTGCAAGAAAGCAAAGTCAGGCAACAAAGCGTCAACGAACAGCTTGATGAGATTGATGCCAATGCAGACGATATTTTAAAGACATTACCTGAAGAGGCTACCGAACCCACTTGGAAACGCAGAGTTGACGACTTGACGTTACAAATAGAGCGCTTGGGTACAATTAACCTAACGGCGATAGAAGAATTCCAATCCCAATCGGAACGGATGAATTTCCTTAACGAGCAACATGCCGATCTAATTGAAGCTTTAACCACGCTAGACCAGGCGATTGAAAAAATCGATAAAGAAAGCAAGCTGCGTTTTAAAGAAACTTTCGATAAAATCAACAGCGGCTTACAAGAGAAATTCCCCAAACTTTTTGGTGGTGGGCAGGCCTATCTCCAGTTGACTGAAGACGACCTTCTGGAAACGGGTGTTAACATTATTGCGCAACCTCCTGGTAAACGGAACAGCTCCATCCACTTGCTGTCAGGTGGGGAGAAAGCCTTAACTGCGGTGGCGCTGGTGTTCTCGATTTTTGAACTAAATCCAGCACCGTTCTGTTTGCTGGATGAGGTGGATGCGCCACTCGATGATGCGAATGTGGGACGGTTTTCACAAATGGTGGAAGATATGTCAGAATCTGTACAATTCCTGTATATTTCCCACAATAAAGTGACGATGGAAATAGCGAAGCAGCTTGCAGGGGTCACTATGAAAGAACCGGGCGTATCCCGGATGGTGGCGGTTGATATTGATGAAGCACTCAGTCTGGCGGAAACCTAATGGATAAAGAAATCTTGAGAATAGTCATAATTGCAACTGGCCTTTTGGTCAGCATCGGCATGATTTTATGGAGTTACCTTAATAGCCGGCAAACCGATGAAGACGATGAGGTTGAAATCAGACATGAGAAAGCCATAGGTTCCAAAGGGAATATTGATGAATCACTCCGTATTCATCATGAGAATGATGACTATGACATCATCCCCATCGGCTCGGCTAGGGAATCGTCAGCAGGTGATTCTGAAATAGACTGGGATGATGAACTTAACGGGGATTTTGACGGTTCAGACGAAACAGGTTATTCGGAACGCCAAATTATTCCTGATGTCTTGCAATTTGCTATCGTTGCTCCAAACGAAACTGGATTTAAAGGTAACGATATTGCCAACGCGTTAGACATAGCTGGCCTTGAATACGGTAACTTAAAAGTCTACGAACGGATTAATGCCTTAGGACAAGTTAATTATGGGGTAGCCTGCATAACGCAACCGGGTACTTTTCCCGAGGGTGATGCGATGGACTCGTTTACTTGTCCGGGTATTGTTTTCTATTTACAACACGGCGACCTTGATGATGCTCAAGAGGTATTTGAAGATTTTGTCGAATCTATGAAACTCGTTGCAAAAAAATTAGGCGGTGAAATTTGGGATCACCAACGTAAGCCTTTGACTGATGCTACCTTGCAAATTATCAGAATGAGCTTATAACATTCAGGAATGCTAACCGACAACCAACTTGAGATCCTAAAAAACTTTGAGCAGGACAATCTTTATTTAGCGCCAGAAAAAATTGAACACATCGCAAAAACAAGCGAAGCAGTTAAGTTAACCGATGAAGAACTTCTAGCATTTTTGCAAATCTGCAATGCTTTGTACCGAAATGGCGAATCGCTTATTACCGATCAAGCGTATGATCGTGTATTTCTGTCAGAACTAAAGAACCGTTATCCCCAGCATCCTTTTCTTCACACTATTGAGCCAGAAAAAGCATTTACCGGAAAAACCGTCACATTACCACAGCGTATGCTGTCAACTGAAAAGGCCTACAGCAGGGACAGTATCGAAAAATGGCTAAAAAATATCGAAAAAGCTGCGCAGGAATTGTCTTTAGATCCTAATACACTGATTTTTCGGGCGACGCCGAAGCTTGATGGTTTTGCCGCTTATGATGATGGCATAACCCTGTATACCCGTGGTGATGGCCGTAAAGGTACAGACATCAGCCGTGTCTTTGAGCGTGGGCTTATCGTTGGAGGTAGGGGTGTACGTGGGCTTGGTGCTGGTGAAATTGTTGTTAGCCAAAGTTATTTCAATATCCACCTAGCGGAATATTTCGAGAATGCCCGGAATTTTCAGGCTAGCATTATTAAAGAAAAAAACCTGGATGCCCATGCCCTAAAAGCTATCCAAAACCATGCCGCCGTGTTTTTTCCATTTTGTGAATTACCTGATTGGCAAGGTTCGGCGTCAGACCTGCGCGCGGATTTTGATAAAATTATTGCCGATGTCCACGTCATGGTCGATTTCGATGTGGATGGCGTAATTATTGAAGTTACTGATGCAACTATCAAACAACATTTAGGTGCAACACGCCATCATCACCGTTGGCAAATCGCTTACAAGCAAAACGCTGAAACCGCTACGGTTAAAGTATTAAGTATTACGCCACAGACTTCACGCTCAGGCCGGGTTAATCCAGTTGCCGAATTGGAGCCTACCCGGTTAAGTGGTGCGTTAATTTCCAGAGCTACCGCCCATCATTACGGCATGGTTAAAGAACAAGGTATTGGAGTAGGCACACTTATTGAGCTAACCCGAAGTGGCCAGGTCATCCCTAAAATCGAGCGGGTAATCACCCCCAAAGCCCCCCAAATTCCTGAGAGATGTCCAAGTTGCGGTACTGCGCTAGTCTGGGACAGCGATTATCTTTATTGCTTGAATAACGGCCACTGCCCAGCACAAATCGAAAACAGCATTGAACATTTTTTTAGGACGCTCGCCAATAATGATGGCTTTGGCGAGAAAACAATAAAGAAACTGCATGAAAATGGTATCAACTCGGTTTATGCGATTTATCAATTAACATTGGATCAATTAATTGATATGGGATTCCGCAGCCAAGATGGAAAAAACTTGCTTGCCAACAATTTATGGTCACAACTACAGCGAAGCCGCACCGAAGCGATTGAAGACTGGCGCTTTCTTGGCGCTTTCGGGATTTACCGTATGGGTTTGGGCAACTGTGAACGCTTATTGCAACATCATCACCTCATAGACATTTTTGCGCTGACTATTGAAGATATTATCCAAATTGAAGGCTTTGCCGAAAAAACCGGCGCGGCCGTGGTAAAAGCCCTGGCGCTAATTAAAGATGATTTCAAAAAAATATACAAACTCGGTTTTAAACTGATTCCTACGCCCCTATTAAACGAACAACCTCAAAAATCTAGCCCAATTACCGGCTTAACTATAGTTTTTACGGGGACTATGCAGCATGGAAAACGTGACGACATGATAAAAGAAGCCAAACGCTTAGGCGCAAAAGTCGGAAGTTCGGTAACAGGCAAAACCGATTTTTTGATAGTTGGTGCTGATGTTGGTGCCAACAAAACTAAAGGTGCTCATACGCATGGTGTACGTATATTGGCTGAAAACGAATACGTTCAGTTGCTCAATAGCAACCCAAATACTAACCCAACATAATTCCATTAGTTAATGATGTGATGCTATCTTTATCGGGCATTCAGTAAAATTAAATTTCAGGATAGCAACCCAAATGAAATACAAAGATTATTATGCAGTGATGGGAGTATCGCGCAATGCAGGCCAAGAAGAAATTAAACGTGCCTATCGAAAACTTGCCCGCAAATATCATCCTGATGTTAGCAAAGAATCAGATGCTGAAGCAAAATTCAAAGAACTGGGCGAAGCCTACGAAGTACTTAAAGATACTGAAAAAAAATCTGCTTATGATCAATTAGGTAATAATTGGAAAGCGGGACAAGAGTTTCGTCCGCCACCAAATTGGCAGCAAAAGCATGAGTTTAAACGTGGCCAGTACGACGAAGCCGATGTAGCAGATTTTAGCGATTTTTTCGAACAACTCTTTGGCGGAAAGTTCGGTTTTCACACAGCAAATGCCGGAAACCGCCAACAGTATACTGCTCAAGGTCAAGACGCCCATACGAAAATAAAGATAAATATAGAAGATAGTGTTAACGGTGCTACCCGTAATATTGCCCTAAATATAGCGGTTCTGGACGAACATGGGCAAATTCAGCCTCAACAAAAAACTTTAAATGTTAAGATTCCTAAAGGTATCAAGTCAGGACAGCATATTCGTTTAAGTGGGCAAGGCAACCCTGGGGTGGGTGATGGTCAGGCTGGAGATTTGTTGCTTGAGATCACATTTAATGAGCATCCGTTTTATCATGTTTCTAGTGCAGATATTTACCTCAATCTTCCTATTACGCCATGGGAAGCTGCATTGGGTGCCAAAATAAAAGTCCCTACACCGGCAGGTCCAGTTGATCTTAAAATTCCCGCCAGCTCGCAACAAGGCACGAAATTACGTTTATTGGGTCGTGGCTTGCCCGCCAAAGTACCTGGCGATTTTTACGTAGTGTTGCAAATTGCTCTGCCACCAGCAAAAACCGAAAAAGCCAAATTGGCATATCAGCATTTGCAAAACGAACTTGATTTTAATCCTAGAGCTGACCTGGGGGTATGAACAAAATGAGTACTAACGATCTCAGCGACATCATCCATATAGGTAGTGTTATTGAAGATGAATTTATTTCTCTAGAACAATTTTGCCGAATCTGTGGAAGCAATACCGAGTGGGTTTTCAGTCTTGTGCATGAAAGCATTATTGAACCTGAAGCCTTCGAGACCAAAGACCCTGGCTTGAGGTTTTCGGGAAAAAGCTTGGCACGCGCAAAGTCAGCTCTGAGGCTACAACATGATTTGGGATTAAATCTTGAAGGTATCGCATTGGTGCTTGAGCTTGTTGAAGAAATTACAGAACTGCGTGTTCGGTTAGCTGCGACCAATAAGCGGAAATAACGGATTTTTTTAGACGATTAAATTTGATCCCCACCATCAAAAACGGACAAATCAAGAAGCGAGAGATTGTTTAAAATTGGCTTCAAATTCTATAGGGCTTTGGAAACTATTGGAAGAATGTAACCTGACGGGATTGTAATGCGTTTTGATATATTCAAACACAACCTGCCGCATTGATTCACGAGTAGCAAACCGCTCGCCATGAATTGCTTCGACCTTGAGCGGGTGGAAGAAACTTTCGGCGCAAGCATTATCGTAACAGCAGCCCTTGGCACTCATGCTGCCTAACAATTCGTGCTGTTGTAGCAATTGCCGGTAAGCGTGTGAACAATATTGGCTCCCGCGATCCGAATGCACCATCACGCTTTTAGGGCGTTTACGCCTGAAAACCGCCATCCGTAGCGCATCGCATACCAGGTCTGCCGTCATCCGTTCGCTCATGGACCAACCAACAACTTGCCGTGAAAACAGGTCTATGATGACGGCCCAGATCGTGTAAAAACGACATGGTATAATTTAGGTGTCCCAATGAAGCCGGAGCCAAGTTGATGAAACGGTTTATAGAAGGTGAATGTCGCACCCAAACCACCTTGATGCCAGAGAGTCTGGACGACTATGTTTCGGAAACCAATCCGGTACGGGTAGTCGATGTTTTTGTTGATGAACTGGATTTGTACAAGCTGGGTTTTAGCCGTGTAGAACCGGCGGTTACCGGCAGGCCATCTTACCACCCCTCAATCCTCTTAAAGCTTTACATATACGGTTACCTCAACCGCATCCAATCCAGCCGCCGCCTGGAAAAAGAAGCCCAACGCAACGTGGAACTCATGTGGCTGACTGGGCGTTTAACGCCTGATTTCAAGACCATTGCCAATTTCCGCAAAGACAACGGCAAAGCTATACGCGGTGTCTGCAGGCAGTTTGTGGTGCTCTGCCAGCAACTCGGTTTATTTTCAGAGGCTATGGTGGCCATTGATGGCAGCAAGTTCAAGGCGGCCAACAACCGAGACCGGAACTTTACCAGTGCCAAGCTGGAACGGCGAATGAAAGAGGTAGAGTCCAGCATCAACCGCTACCTGGCGGCACTCGATACGGCTGATTTGCAAGAGCCTGCTGTTGCCAAGGCACGAACGGAAAGGCTCCAAGACAAGATTGCTGCGTTAAAAGAGCAGATGAAAATGCTCAAGGACATCGAAGTTAAGCTCAATGAAGCGCCGGACAAGCAAATCTCCCTGACCGACCCGGATTGCCGTTCCATGAAGACACGGGGCGAAGGCATTGTCGGCTATAACGTTCAGACCGCAGTGGATACCAAACACCACCTGATTGTGGCGCATGAAGTAACCAACGTCGGCGTTGACCGGGATCAATTGACGAACATGGCTAAGCAAGCGCGGGTTGGGACAGGCACGGAAGAGTTGACAGTCGTTGCCGACCGCGGCTATTTCAAGAGCGAGGAGATCCTGAGTTGCCACCAGGCCGGAATAATCCCCATCGTACCGAAGACCGTCACTTCCAACGCCACGGCCGCGGGACGGTTTGGCAAAGCGCACTTTATCTATGATGATACGAACAACGAATACCGTTGCCCTGCAGGGCAGTCTTTGACTTATCGTTCATCACGGATTGAAGGTGGCTTAAAAGTGCACCGTTACTGGAGCTCATCCTGTAGGCAGTGTGCAATTAAAGCCAAGTGCACCCCTAGTACCGAAAGGCGAGTTAGCCGTTGGGAACACGAAGATGTCCTTGATACCATGCAAACCCGCCTGGACCTTACCCCTGACAGTATGCGTATCCGTCGCCAGACGGTGGAACACCCCTATGGAACGATCAAGCTGTGGATGGGCTCGGCGCATTTCTTGATGAGGACATTAAAACACGTCAGCACTGAAATGAGCCTGCATGTGTTGGCTTACAATTTGAAGCGGGTGATAAAAATACTGGGCATCAAAGGCTTGATGGAGGCCATCAAAGCCTGGGCAGGGCTTTTTGATGACCATACAAACCAAATTGTGGCTATATCATAAGCGCTCAGGAGCGGTTTTTAAAAAATCGCCCACCCATAAAATATAAAAAAATAACCGCCACTCAACCAATAGGGCGCTATTAAAACAACCAATAGGCTTGCCGGAAAAACTTTAATATGTTTTTACACGCTCTGGGCCAGATACAGCCAGCCTTCGTCCGTCCATAAATACGTTATGTCACCGGCCCATTTTTGGTTCGGTGCGGTGGCAGAAAAGTCCTGCTGCAGCAAATTATCAAACACCGGCAAGTGAGGTGTGATGGCAATAGTGGAGTCAAAAGCGTTAAGCCACCTTCATGAGTTTAATGAAATATTGTTTGGTAAATGCGACAGGAGACAAGAATCCCAGTCGCGCTTGTTTACGTTGCCGGTTATAAAAAACTTCTATATATTCGGCAATTTCCTGTTTGGCCTGGTGACGTGTTGGGTATTTCCGATGGTGTACCAGCTCATTTTTCAGTGTTCCCCAAAAGCTTTCCATAGGGGAGTTATCCCAACAATCGCCCTTACGGCTCATGGAAGGCCGCATGCCAAATTGGACGAGTATTGCTTGATAGTCATGGGCGCAATATTGGCTGCCACGGTCAGAATGTAAAATCAATCCTGGTTCGGGTTTTTGGTTGCTGACAGCACGAAATAAAGCTTGGATAACGAGATCTTTCGTCATTCTTTCGTTCAGCGCGTAGCTAACCAATTCGCCGCTAAACAGGTCTTTGATCCCTGCCAAGTATAACCAACCTTCATTTGTTGGGATGTAGGTTATGTCACTCACCCAAGCTCGGTTAGGTGCTGGGACAGAAAAATCCCGTGCCAACAGGTCCGGCGCAATGGGCAACGTATGCTTGGAATTAGTCGTCGCCTTAAACTTTCGTTTTTGTTTGCACCGTAAACCCAACTTTCGACGGATGCGTTTAATCCGGTCAATACCCACGAATATGCCATAATCGGCCAGATCGCGCTGTAAACGGCTTGGGCCGTACGTACCGCGAGTTCTTTGATGGGCTGCTTGTATCTCCAGCTCCAAGCGCGCATTTTTGCGGTGCCGTGGCGAAGGTGGCTTCCCTAGCCAAGCATAGTAACCACTTTCCGAAACACCAAAAACCCGGCACAATGTCCCTACCGGAAAATCTTTCCGCCATTCCTTGATCCGGCGATACTTCACGCTGACGTCCTCACGAATATGCCGTGCATTTTTTTAACAGGTCACGCTCCATTTTGACCTCAGCTAACTCACGTTTAAGTTTCGCCAGTTCAAGCTCCAAGTCACTCAGGGGTTTCTGGCCCTTACCCAGTTCTCCAAGTTTGCCCTGACGGGCTGCCGCCACCCAATTTTTTAGTGTTCCTTTCGGTATCGACAGACGACTGGATATTTCTGCTATTGTTAAGTAACCTTCCAGATGTAACCGTACCGCTTCATCTCTAAATTCTGGGTTATAAACCCCTTTTGGTAATCGTTGCATTTGTCCTCCGTTTTTTTCTCATTTTATCGAAACTTTGGACTCCATTCTTTCCAGCTTACCTCAAAGTTGTGTTTGCTGTTGGTGGTCGCCTTAAACTTCCGGGCCGCTTTGGCCACGAGGCCCTGGCGTTTCAAGCTGGCTCCTATGGTTTTCAGATCGTACGGCTTACCATTTTTCTTTGGGCATTTTTCGCTGCAATCTTTCTGGGCCATAACGTTGCTTGTGTTGATGGAACAGGGACTTGACCTGCTCATCCAGCGCCTGACGTCGCTGAAGCCGTTGGCTGGGCTTACGCTGTAACCAGGCGTAATACCCGCTACGGGACACGTTAAAACAATGGCACATGCCAGCCAGGGAATAATCAACTCGACGTTGTTTCATGAATTCGTACCTCGCTTGAGTTGTTGAGCGAAGTACGTCGCCGCATTTTTTAAGATCGACAACTCCTCGGCCTGCTGGGCCAGTTGTCGTTTTAAACGGGCATTTTCTGTTGCCAGATTGACTTCCCGTTCGCTAACGTCCAAAGCGTGTTCGGACTGTTTGCGCCAAGCGTAGAGCTGGGATTCATGTAAGCCCAGTTGCTTTGCAGCTTTGGCAACACCCACTTGGGCTGCCAACTTTAGGCTTTCTTGTTTGTATTCGGCGCTATGCCGGGTATAACTGGCTTTGCCGCCAGTCGATTTCGTGCTCATGCAAGTACCTCTCTTCGGTTAAGAATACTCGCTTTTTAAAATGTCCACTATTCGTGGTAGGGATCAATCTCATCAGGCCGTATTTTTTGTATGATCCGGATAAGACTGGTCGAATCAGTCATATCGCCATGATGCAGAATAAAATTCCGCTTTTGTTCTTGCGGATCCTGATAGAGCTGATCGATACGATCCGTATTAAAAAGTGAAGACTTTCTTTTTATGCCATGGACTTCATAGCCTTTCTCTAAAAGAAATTCAGCAAGATAAGCTCCATCCTGGCAAGTAATGCCGGTTATTAATGCTGATTTTGTCATGGGTTTCCAAAAAATGAGTTTCAGTAATTAAGAACAAATTTTTTGCTCCGATAATTGCAGCGCTATTTATGAAATTTTCAGTTATCGAGGTTATCCAGTTTACTTGATTACCCATAAACATTATCTAAGTATCATTACTTAAGTATTGATACTTATATTAAATTTACCAGAAGTTATCTAAATTATTATAAAAATTAGAATAACCCGGCGAGCTTTTTTACTTCGCATATATTGAGAAAACACATGTTCATCCTTATTAATTTGAATGAATGGGTTTGATTCTGAGGTTAACTTTCTAATTCAAAAACAGTTTTTTATAACTAACAATAATAGGCGTCACGCATTTTTATTTATGATGGTTTTATTTTTTGACGTGATTATTCTATTAATTGCCGTTCTGCTCGCAATTCCGTTGTGGGTGCTTGCCACAGAATGCCTAATTGCTTTTTTGCGGCGAAGTGATGTGGAACCCACTCTTACCCCCTCAGCGCCAACCCAATCCTATCGAATTCTGATCCCGGCTCATAACGAAGCCCCCATTATCGGGCATACGCTTTCTAGGCTCATCGTTGAGTTGCCGGATTCCGACTCTAAGTGCATCGTGTTGGTGGCCGACAACTGCTCCGATAATACTGCAGAGATTGCCCGCTCTTTAGGGGTTACCGTTTTGGAACGCCAGGACAATATTAGGCGCGGCAAAGGTTTTGCTCTGCAATTCGGCTTGCAAAAAATCAAGGAAAGCGGCGCACCTGAGATTTTGATCATAATTGATGCCGACTGCGAGACGACAAAAGAATCGCTCTGCACATTGATCTGCACGGTGGAATCTTCAGGTCTGCCGGCGCAGATGATCTATCAAATGCGTACTGTAAAAAATGCAGGCACCAATCAAAAAGTCGCTGGTTTCGCCTGGCTGCTGAAAAATCGGGTCAGGCCTTTAGCTTTGGATACACTCAAATTACCCGCCGCCCTGTCAGGCACAGGGATGGGATTTCCTTGGCAGATCATTCAGTATCTGGATATGGGAAGTAGCTCAATCGTGGAAAATATGGACTTAACCCTCGACTGTATTCTTAAAGGTTACCCGCCCGCTTTCTGCCCGAATGCCTTCATTTACAGCGACTTTCCGCTTCACGCTGCAGCGGAAACGATTCAACGCACACGTTGGGAACACGGTCATCTTTTAAGTATTATTCAGCAATTTCCAGTGCTGCTATCAGCGGCATGGCGGCAAAAAAACTGGCGTCTTTTACTGCTGGCACTGGACTTAAGCGTTCCACCTTTATCACTAATGGTAGTAATGGCATTAAGCGCTATTCTGATCTTATATTTTCTTGCTCCCTGGACCGGTAGTAAGGCGTCAAGCCTTTTCCTGTTATCTAGCTTTGCATATTTTGCATTTGCTATCAGTGTGGTTTGGCATCGCTATGGTCGAGCCAATTTAACACTTTCAGAACTGTTCAGCATTCCTTTGTATATCCTGAACAAGATGCCTATCTACTTTTCCTTTCTATTTAAACGCCAAAAAGAATGGATAAGAACGAATCGAAACGTCTAGCTTTAATAATCACCAATGAATATTGATAAAGATTTCTCGCGAGATATATGGTGCATCCTGGGCCTGCCTTTCGACGCTCTAACCCGGGAGCAAACCGCAAATGAAATAGCTGCGGCCATACGTGACCGCGCATCCTGTTTTTTATCAACGCCTAATCTTAATTTCGTCTGCGCTGCGCAAACCGACAAATTATTCCGTGAATCCGTAATCAACAGCGACTTATCTATCGTTGACGGTTTCCCCATTGTAGTGGTCGCAAAACTCCTGGGTATCCCTATTCCCGAGCGTGTGGGTGGTTCCAATCTGATTGAGCATCTTTATCGAGAATATGCCACTTCGCCGATGAAAATTTTCTTTCTAGGCGGTGAGCCAGGCATCGGCGCCAAAGCTAGTGAGATGATTAACCAGAAACAAGCCGGTTTGCTGGCGGTCGGCTATTACGACCCTGGCTTTGGTTCGGTTGAGGACATGAGTGCGCCTGAGGTGATCAATGCCATTAATGCGCATGATGTCGATTTTTTGTTTGTATCGATAGGCGCAAAAAAAGGCCAAGCCTGGCTTGAAAAAAATCGTCACCAGTTGAACACGCCCGTGGTTGGTTATATGGGCGCGGTGATCAATTTTTTTGCCGGCACGGTTAAACGCGCACCGGCTTTTATGCAACGTTCGGGTCTGGAATGGTTATGGCGTATTTATCAGGAACCCGGCCTGTGGCGTCGGTATTTTAATGATGCAATAAGCTTTTTGAGATTGTTATTCTGCAATATCATCCCGTATTGGTTGTGGCTGAAATTTAACTCGCCAAAATCTTCCGGCCAGAAATTAGGAGTCACGGTTAATACCGAACTCGACGGAAACGACCGCCTAATTCTAGCTGGTTGCTGCACAACTCGCACGATTATGCCTTTGCGCAATGTTTTTAAAAACGCAGCGATTGGTAAACGCAACGTCACCATTGATCTACAAAATGTCATTGTCATCGATAGCGCCTTTCTGGGTTTATGCTTGGTCTTGCATAAGCACCTCATAGCAGCTGGAAAATCGTTGACGTTCATAAATCCCACTAAAGACGTGAAATCGATCTTGGCTTGGCACAAGATCGACGAATACTTGGTTTAATCAAAGAATCATATTGGCTTTAAGTTAATTAAGGAAGTTAGATGACCCTCATCCCCATATCTCAACCAACCATTACATATAAAGAAATTGCTTATGTGGCAGAAGCAGTCAGTTCCGGTTGGGTTTCTTCACTTGGTAAATATATTGATTTGTTTGAGGCCGGATTTGCCACCTATTGCGGCACCAGCTATGCCGTATCTGTTTCAAACGGCACCACGGCTTTGCATCTTGCCCTCGCAGCGTTGGGAATGACAGCCGGAGATGAAGTGATCATTCCAGACTTAACCTTCATCGCCACCGCCAATGCGGTTAAATATACAGGCGCGGATGTGGTTCTGGTGGATGTCGACGACGAAACTCTCTGCATTAACCCACAAGCTATAGAATGCGCTATAACGTCAAAAACGAAAGCGATCATACCGGTACATCTGTACGGGCATCCGGCCAATATGGAGGAAATAAACCGAATTGCGAAAAAACACAATCTGTTCGTGATAGAAGATGCTGCGGAGGCGCATGGCGCGAGAGTGAACGGCATAAAAGTCGGCGGTTTAGGCGATCTGGGTGTTTTCAGTTTTTACGGCAATAAAATCATAACGACCGGCGAAGGAGGCATGATAACTACTGACAATGAAGCCTTGTATCAACGCTTACGGTTCTTAAGAGATCATGCAATGAGCAAGCAAAAACGTTACTGGCATACCGAGGTGGGTTTCAATTATCGGATGACCAACATGCAGGCCGCACTTGGGCTGGCTCAATTGGAACGAATAGAGGAAATTCTGGCCAAGAAAAAAACGATTTTCGAATGGTACCGAGATGCCCTGGCCGACTTTCCAGGCATCAAATTGAACCCTCAGGCAAGCTGGGCGACGAACGTATACTGGATGGTCTGCGTTGAAGTTGAAAATTACTCGGAAAACCAAAGGGATGCGCTAATCAGCGTTTTGAAAGCACATGACATTGATAGCCGACCTTATTTTTATCCGATTTCGGACATGCCTGCCTACCAAAGTGTTTTTACGCCTGTTACTCATAACCGTTTCAAGAAAGGGATCAATTTTCCGAGTTATTTCGACATCACGAAAGAACAAGTTGAATATGTTTGTAAACGTCTGAAAGAATTGCTGGCAAGTGAAAAGCCTATTGATCAATACGCTTATCTTCCCATGGTGTCATAGCTTTTATTGTTAATCCCCTGGGGATATGAAGCTTTTGGATTAGCAATAAGTTGAAAATTTTTAATTTTGATTCGATATCTAACTGAGCGAAATTTGTTATTAACCTGACGAATACTCAAGGCAAATCTCGGAGTCGTTATGTGGCGCGTGAATAACCTGATGATAATAAGGGCCGTGTAATTCCTCATTACAGAAAAAGATGCTTGGAGATTCAATGGGTGAAAGCAACACTTAACTTGTATAGTTTACATTTTGGAGTGAGCCTATGAACTATCAACCCTCAATAACGAAGTTTTACTTAGTCGACGCTGAAAAAGGCTTATTCCACGAAGTTATTTCAGGCAGTTCAGATGTTGGCAAGCGATATCCATCGAGAACCATAGGTAGGTAGGGGCGAAGTCTGGATAACTTATTGAAACTGTCGATGCAGGCAATAATAAAGGCCAAAAAAGCCCTTAACCAGAGCTTTAAGTTCCAGGCCGTGGCGGCCAGCAAGGCGTTGATGAGATCCCCGCCGTTCCTTTAAGGAAATTCCGCACCAGCCTAAAACCGGCTTTCAGGTGGCCGATGACCGGCTCTATTGCCGCCCGGCGGCGGCAGCACTTACGTTTTTGGTCGCGCTGGGAGCGGCTGTCCCGTTTGAGTGGCGGGCCCGGTAGGATAATTTGGGTGTCACCGACAATTTTGCTGCCCCGGTAGCCCCGGTCACAGACTGCCGTCTTAACTTCTTTGCCCCGGCTGGTGGCCGTGTGTTTTAAGATGTTCGGCAAGGTATGGCCGTCGAAGATGTTATGTTCATGACTGACCACGCCGACGATGACGTTGCTTTTGGCAGTCACCGCAAAAGAGACTTTATTACCCTATTCGTAGGCTTTGTGGCCCTTGCCTTTGGTGATGCAATAAACTTGGGGTTCATGTAAGGAATAAATCTTGTCCGAATCCTGCGGCTGTTGTCCTAGCACGCGTTCGTAAAACAGGAAGTCCTTCTGATAGCGCTCGAACAGCGCGACCTTGGGCAAGGTCCGGCGTAACTCCCGGATCTACCCAAGGGCATAAAAGCGCATGGGCAATGGTGCGCAGGCGTTTGAGCGCCTTTTTGGCCTTGCCACGACGCTTGACATGCCTGAAATGACGTAGGCTCAACCGTAGCCCCTTAACTTCTTGACTATAGGTTCGCCGTTGCTGGACACAAAAGGCTTTCGCCAGTTTGTTCAGGCGATTAATGATCTTGATCGCCAACTTACCGTCAGTCGGATAGGTGATGTTCTTTTCCTGGACGGTGGTGTCGATGTTGACCGTATCTTCCAAGGCGGCCTTGCCCTGAAGTAGGACACTGACTTCGAAAATTCGGTTCACGCCGTCAGCACCCATCCGAGTCCTAAATTTGGCCAATTCAGAGCTCTCGCAAGGCGGCTTCAGGCTAAATTCGGTCAAGCCGCAAAATGCTTGGTAGTAAGGGTTGCGTTTGAAGTCCAACACAACCGCTTCGTCGCTTAAGTCTTCCACTTGCTTTAACAGCAACAGGCCGGCCTGCCAACACCCGGACAATAATGGCAACCCAAATCGCGTTCCAGTTCCTGCCAGGGGATGACCCTGGCCAACACTAACAGCGGGTCGTTCGGATCAAGCTGTAACAGCAAGTCAACACCAAACAAATTGGTTTGGTGTCCGTTTGAGGAAGGCATGATCATGGGCTAGCTTTTCGACCGGAAATTAACCATTATTTTAACATTTCCGGTCGATTTTCCACGCAATATTTAGCTATTTAGTCCATTCGTTCAATAAGTTAGATAATACTTCAGCGCTAACTACGTATCATCAACAGGAAACGATGTGGCAGCTATGGTCACAAGGAAAGTCGTTGAGCGAAATCGGTCGGCAGTTGAATAAACATGCTGGTTCGGTATTTTGCTAATTACAAAAAACCGGTGGAATTAAGCCATTGCCGCCCAAACGTTCGGCCAGGGACTTATCCTTACAAGAACGTGAAGAAATATCACGAGGAATCTCCGCTAATTTATCCTTTAGAGCGATTGCCAGAACTCTCAATAGAGCCACTTCAACGGTTTTCCGAGAAATCAACCGCAATGGCGCACTGTCGAATTACCGTGCCGTAGCAGCCGATAGACGCGCCTGGATGAAAGCCAAACGGCCAAAGGCCTGTAAGCTTAATGACAATGCCAACTTGGGCGCTATCGTATCGGATAAACTGGCTAGCAAGTGGTCGCCAGAACAAGTGGTGGGTTGGCTGAAACAAACTTATCCTGAATCACCGGCTATGCATATTTCACATGAAACCATCTATAGATCGTTGTTCATACAAGCTCGCGGCGCCTTAAAAAAAGAGCTGCTCCGGCAATTACGGACACAACGGGTGATGCGTCAATCCAAGCACTTCAATACCAAAGGTAATGCCCGTGGTGGCATTATTGATGTGGTATCCATCCATGACCGTCCGGAAGAAGTGGACGATCGAATCATCCCTGGACACTGGGAAGGCGATCTAATCTGTGGCACCCAAAAGTAGTAAATCGCTACGTTAGTCGAGCGAAGCTCCCGCTATACCTTACTGGTTAAATTAACTGGAAATGATACCCAAACGGTAGTTGGCGCTATTACCCGGAAGATCATTGAGTTGCCCGAACAACTAAAAAAATCATTGACCTGGGATCGAGGGATGGAATTAGCCCAACACAAACTGTTCACCATCGACACTGACATCAAAGTCTATTTCTGTGATCCTAAGTCACCTTGGCAAAAAGGAACCAATGAAAATACCAATAAATTACTACGTCAATATATGCCTAAAAAGACCGATCTGATCTGTCAGTATATTCTCAGGAACAACTCGATAGGATGGCAGAAGAGTTAAATGATCGCCCAAGAAAAACGTTGAGTTTTCTATCACCTTCGCAGAAAATTTTAGCAGTGTTGCAATGATCGGTTGAATCTCCAGTTCGCTATTTTTGCGAAATCTTGTTTTGGGCATCCCAGCCCAAGCAAGCGGCAAAAACTTAACGCGACCGCCAATGCCTTCGGCTGCCCAAATGACTTGACGCCGTGCCGGATGGCCTTGCATTTTGACTCCGCTCCACTCACGTTACGCTTCCTGTACTCCTTCGTCGCGATAGCGACGTATTTAATGAGTTCATCCTGCGTCAAGCTGAGTACGAACGGTTAAATTTAATACCACAAATTACTAAAAGCAAATCAAGGAATAGATAAAACCATGACCATCCAAATCGACGGCTCCCAAGGCGAAGGTGGCGGCCAAATCTTGCGCACCGCCTTATCCTTAGCCATTATCACCGGACAAGCCATTCATTTTAAAAACATACGCGCTAAACGCAAAACACCCGGTTTAATGCGTCAACACTTGACCGCCGTGAATGCGGCAGTGGCGATTTCTGGCGCGGAAGTCAATGGCGCACAAGTCGGTTCAACGGAGTTAAGTTTTATACCCGGCAACGTGCGAGGGGGTGAATATAACTTTAACATTGGCACGGCAGGCAGTTGTACCTTGGTGTTGCAAACGGTGTTACCGGCTTTGTTGATGGCAGAGCAGGAAAGTCGGCTTGTGATTACCGGCGGTACGCATAATACAATGAGTCCGCCGTTCCATTTTTTGCAACGCGCTTTTATTCCCTTGTTAAAACGCATGGGCGTTGCAGTGGAGTTGCAGTTAAACCGTTTCGGCTTTTATCCGGCGGGCGGCGGTGAAATCACGGCAACGATTAAACCCAGTTCTGAGCTTATGCCGTTGCATTTGGAAAGTCGAGGTGAACGGGTTAAGGCTTATGCGGAAAGTTATTTTGCGGCGTTACCAGCCCATATTGCTGAACGTGAACTCGATGTAGTGAAACAAAAGTTATCCTGGAGTGACGGGCAATTGTTGCTGCTGGAAATAAACCGTAACCAAGGGCCGGGAAATGTATTGTTAATCACCTTTGAACACGAACAGGTTACCGAAGTGTTTACCGGCTTTGCCGAGCGCGGCGTGGCGGCGGAAGTCGTTGCTAAAGGCGCGGTGTCCAAAGCGCAAAAATACTTAACCAGCACTGCGGCGGTTGATACCTATTTGGCAGATCAATTGTTATTGCCGATGGCGTTAGCGGGTGGCGGTTCTTTTACCGCGACTGAATGGAGCCAACATGCGGCAACCAATGCGGAAGTCATTAAAAAATTCTTGCCGATAGCTATTCAAACGCAAAAATTGGGCAATGGCGCTTTTGCGGTAAAGCTAACGTCAAACAAGTAAGAAAATAGTATTTGACAACCATTTATTTCTGCGTAAAATCGCGCCCTTAATTTTAACCAACCACAAAGTAGGAGGCTGTATGTTCGATAGTGCAATTAAATTCAGCCTTGCATTCGTTAGTCCCCGGTAGACCTTCTCTTCCGATCTGACTACGGATCGGGCTTCCACATACACAAACAATTTTTTTAAATTCGACCGATGGGGTCAAGGCTTTGCTTTGACTGAAATGTCGGTCTGTGGGAGTTTTCTAATGAAAAACCAAACCAATTGGGCTGTAAGTGCCGCTTCTCTCTGCGTCGAATTCGGCGAGGAAGATGGCATTGACCCACGTTATTTAGTGAAAGAACCGCGCTCGAAAACGTCACATAAGACCTTGCAACTGTGCAAAGAAGCCAATCGCATTGTCACGTTGGTGTTAGTGGGCGAAACCCAACATCCGCTGTTGCGTGACTTACACGTGTTATCGGTTGTGCCAGAGCAGGAAGGCCAATCACTTTATGTGACGGTTGCCCATAGTGGGGATGATCTTCAAGTTTCAGGCGATGAAATACTGGCAACGTTAAAGCGCGTGCAAGGATTGTTACGTTGCGCGTTAGCGCAGGCAGTGAACCGAAAACATACACCGGTGTTACGTTTCAGGTATGCGGATGTTGTCGGTAAAGGAGGTGGCTAATGCCAATCAAGACCATTATTACCAAAGGCAAAGTGCCGGTAAAAATATATACCGATAACGTTGAGGCCGAAGCGTACCAGCAGTTGCTGAATATGGCGCAGATGCCGTTTATTCATAGCCACATTGCCGTGATGCCGGATGTGCATTGCGGTAAAGGGGCGGCGGTAGGCGTGGACATCGGTTGCGGTATGAATGCCTTACGCTTGTCGATCAAGGCACATGACTTACCGAATAACCTGCGGTCGTTACGGTTATTGATTGAGGCGGCGATTCCGGTAGGTTTTAACCAGCACAAGCACGATCCTGTCAAACAATCGACGGTGACGGGTTTGTCGGTAGGTTTGCATAAGATTTTGGGCAAGCATCCCAAGATTAACACCATGGAGAAGAAGCCTTACCAAACTTGGGTGCGGCAACTCGGTACCTTGGGTGGGGGCAACCACTTCATCGAGCTGTGCCTGGATGAAAACGACGATGTGTGGGTGATGCTGCATTCCGGCAGTCGTGGTATCGGCAATGTGATCGGCGAATATTTCATCAATCTGGCCAAAAAAGATATGGGGCAACATATCGTCAATCTGCCGGATAAGGACTTGGCGTATTTCAAGGATGGTGCGAGGCATTACGATGATTATCTGGAAGCAGTCGCTTGGGCACAGGATTATGCCATGGTAAACCGCCGAGAGATGATGAACTTGATTTGTGACGCTCTGAAAAAGAAGTTGCCCAAATTCGGCATCACTAAAGAGGCTATTCATTGCCATCACAATTACGTGGCACGGGAACAGCATTTTGATGCTTCAGTTTGGGTCACCCGTAAAGGGGCAATCAGCGCCCAAGAAGGCGAGTTGGGCATTATTCCCGGCAGCATGGGCGCGAAGTCTTACATCGTGCGCGGCTTAGGTAATCCGATGTCGTTTTGCTCCAGCTCGCACGGCGCAGGTCGGGCGATGAGCCGGGGCAAAGCCAAACGGCATTTTACGATTGATGATATGGAAAGCCAAACGAGTGGTGTTGAATGCCGTAAGGATACTGGGGTAATTGATGAAATCCCAGGAGCTTACAAGGATATCGACACCGTGATGGAACACCAGTCTGATTTGGTGGAAGTGGTGCATACCTTAAAACAGGTGTTGTGTATTAAAGGATGAAGTTATGGACATTAAAATTGCACAAGAAGTATTGGCCTGTCTGCCGGTCGGCAAGACGCCGTTTTACTACTGCAAGGATAGGTACGCGGTGTTCTTGTTGTCGCAAGTCATCGGCAGGCAGTGCGCGATTGCCGATTTGAAGAAGTCGGCCTATTCCGGGCTTTTGCATAAGCCGTTGGTCAAAGATGTCTTGGCGCAATCGGGCGATGGCGTGTTGCGTCAGGAACATCTGTCTTTGGCTTGGGGCAACCGTATAGAACCGTTATTGTTGACCCTCGACATCTGGGGTGACAAGGATAGAAGTTGGGATCAGGTTTCCCGTAACGGTTTCAGCCTGGTGCTACAACTTAACTTTAGCAACAAACATGATGCCGTCTTCAAACGGCTGGCGGAACCGGGCGAATTTCACCAGTTTAACTGCTCGATGCATCCGGTGTTGAAACGGCAGCATCGGGATTTCTTCCGGGAAACCCTGGCGTGGGCGAGGATCGATTTTGACTTCAACACCAACGAAGCCCTCATCGAAGAAGTGCAAACCACTGCTGTCCCACAGTTTAGGCGCACCATAAATCCGCTTGCATAAATGAGCAATCATCAGGCGGTGGTTCGGCTTTGATGAGTTCGATGAGGTCGCGTTTGGCGAACAGGTTAAGTGCTAATAAGCGGATGATTTGCTGCAATGAGGCGTCGATTTTGTTGCAGAACTTGAGGTAGGCCAGCAGCAAGTAGACACACATGGCAACCCAAATTTGGGTCATCACCGCGTTCTGGCTAGTGCCGAGGAAGGACTTGATCTTGAGGTTCTGCTTGATCCACTTAAAGAACAACTCGACCTGCCAACGTTGCTTGTAGATGTCCGCGATGGTCTGCGCCGACAGCTTGAAGTGGTTGGTGATGAACGTATATTCCTTTTTGGTCTCAGCATCAAAATAGACCACTTGCCGGACGTCGGGCAGTTGCTTTTTTTGGGAACGCATGGAGTTGTAGCGGATCACCGAATCGCTGACAACGGCGGGGTTGCCTAGGGCGGAACGGCGTTCAACAACGTCATAAGTGGCATTGCTGCGTTGCCGGGTGACGTAAAAAATGCCATTTGCAGTCAGTGACTTATACCAACCATAATCATTGTAGCCCCGGTCGCAGACTACGATGCTGCCTTTGGGCAATGTGAGCAGCTTGGCGCATTCACTGTCAGCTTTTTTGCTTTCGGTCAGCGTGGCGAAAGCGGGGATATTGCCCCGTAAATCCAGCCCGACGGTCAGCTTCATCGCGCCTTTTCCCAAGGCATAGTGCGACCAAGGGAACAGCTTGAGCGACAAGTCGATGAGCGAAGCATCCAATGCATAAAGCGGGTTCTTGAACCGGAAGCCGTGTTTGGGCGCATGATTGGCGCAGCGGTCATAGAGCTTGTAAAACAGGGTTTCGTAACAGCTTGTGGGCTGTCGGTTGTTGAGCCGTGCCAGACTCGAACGGGTGATCGGTGCGCCGCCCAGGTGGTAGCTGTATTGCCGCTGGGCGTTAAGGTTTGATTCAATGTCGCGCAGGCTTTGCCGCCCACTTAATTGCCCAAAAACCAGGGCGACAAACTGTGACCAGCGGTTGGTTTTACGCAGTCGCTGGCCTTCGTGGTGGGCTGACGCGACTTTGTCAAATTCATGTCTGCCTACCATTTTTAGTAATTGCGACAAGACTGTATTACAATGGGACATGGCCTAAGTTCCTATGTGTTTCAATAAGTTGTGGTTAACATATTGTAATTCAACACGCGGTTCTTAGGCCGACTTTATCAATAAACTGTGGGACAGCAGTGAGTGCAAACCGATTGGTTAAGGCGGGCAAAACGCCTATTGGGTGAAATCCAAACCGGAAAAGTTGCGGTGTTATCTGGAAGCCATCTTGGCGGATTACGGCGACATCTGGGACGAAGCATTGCTGACGGCTGCGTTGCAGTTTATCCGCCAGGAGTTGGGGATTGCTAAGTTTTATATGCACACGCCGGAAACAGGCGGGGCGATTAAGCACATCAAATACGCCCAACCGCCAAAATTGTAGAGCTTGAATTATACGTGAATTGAGATTAGGAATTACTTTGGCTCATGATTTTAACACCCGGCAAAATTCCGGCATTAGTTTCTATTTGATCCTGAATTTTGATATGGTGCTTAGCTAATAGCTAATTACAAATATAAAACTTGTAAAATGTATTACAAATTAGCCCAATATTAGCAATCATCTGCAAATGTAATAAAACAGAAATTACGGTACTTTGTAATACTTACTAGGAATGTTAAACACTTATTTATCGGAAAGCGCACCAAATAACAAACTTCGTTTGAAAACCAAGTACAGTTTGTTCGAATATATTGAAGTAAATTACAATCGCAAAACGCTCTGTTCAAAACTAGGTTATCTCAGCCCTGCTGCATTTGAAAACCAAAAATTCGCTTAGTGGCGTGTCCGTGAAATCTCGGCAAAACCACAAGCATTCTGCTCTCACTATTTCAAGAATGAGGCCAGACCAGAAGCAGTGGTTTCATTAACTTTAAGATAATACCCAATCCCTTAATTGGGCTACTACCCATGACCCATCATCAATAGTAAGGTCATGTCCAGCCCAAGTATGGGTGCATAACTCGAGATTAAATTCCCTTTGGATTGCCTTTGAACACATCGGTGCGACTAAACGGTCACCTTTAGAATTCAACAATAAAATGGGTTGGGGTTGGCCAGTTTTATTTAAATTGGGCTGATACGTCGCTGCCGCGATGAGTTGGTTATAAGTATTCTTTAAAGTTATAGGGTGCTGCTGTTGTATTACTGCCCACTCTTTAGCAATTTTTTCATCAAGCTCACGGTTATTGTTGACTAAACGCACAATTCCTAATTCTCTTTTATACGGGTCTTTTTGGATTAACAACGAAAAAAATTTGCCATAAATTTGCCAACGTAACCGTTGATAAAATGGATTTAAGCCAGCAAAACTGGTACTCATCAGGACTGCACCACAGATCTCATTAGGATAGTTGTGCAACCACTCCCAAGCAACCATGCCACCCAATGAAAGCGCCAGTAAAGTTACAGGTTGTTGCAATAAGTCCTGTTGTTCCGCATGGCTTCGGACAACTTCAGTAATAGCTTTAATAGTTTTAGGACTTTCATCCTGATAAAGCAAACCAGTACCGGGTAAATCTAATGTTGATAGTTTGGCATCTGGAAAAGTTGTTTGTAACAGAGTGACAAAATCTCCCCAATGAGCTGATTCACGAGCCAATCCCCTAAGCAGAATCCAGTTTTCCCCCAGTTGATTATTCATACCATAACCCTGATGCCTTTGATTGATATAATACCTTTTTTTCTGAATCCAACCGCCCCCAATTCTCCGGATACAAAAGGGAACGGTGTAGAAAATCAAATAACAAATAGTGCCGACGGAATACCCGTTTCAACCGATGTGGCAACAATGGGTGAAACAAGCCATGCCGTGAAAACAAATGGGTTGGGTTTTTACGCAGCCAAAGCCATGAACCCATTTCCAAAGTTAATGGTAGAAATATACGTTCACCAGAAAAACGTTGAATATAGCCATCCAGCAGGTAATCCCATAAATCCCCGTTAATCAGGTATTCGAGACACATTGGCTCTATTTTATAAACATGATGAGGATAGCAGCGGTCGAATAATTCTTTTAGGGCCAAGGTTTCAGCAATAAAGGGGAAAGGTACTTTACGTGAGGCATAAGGAAACCAAAGGCGGTCTTTTAAGCCGAAGCCCGAATGTAAATCTAGTGCTATAGATAACGGCGAACTAAACACGTGTTGTTCGACTACCTGGCATAACGCTTGTGCTTCAAGCTCCATCGTTGAGGCATTTCCCCGATACCAGGGTAAAAGTGGCGTAATGCGGTGGCCACCATAAAGCTTAGTTGCACCTATAGCTTCGACAGGTGAATTACGCATCAAATCAATGCAATTGCCATTAGAACGCGTACCTAGATATACACCAACCGGATTAACAATAGGCACAAACACTAACCTCGATTTTTCAAGCCTTGCCTGGAACTCTTCATCCCAGTCCAATAAGGTACAGATTGTGTGCAGATAAGACAGGATAACTTCAGACCCAATCTTCTCCAAGCCATGGACACCACCAAAAAAAGCCAACACAGGGACATCCGGACTAGTTGAGCCCAACGTAATGCAATGGATGGGGAATTCCAGGTTCTGATAGGTAATGCGCTCTATAACCCGTGACTGCAATCGGTTACTGAATTGCTCAATAAGTTGTTCAAGTTGTTGTAACTCTGCAAAATATAATTCTGGCATAAACCCTTATGAGCAACAATGACAATATCTGGCCAATTTAGCTCGAATTATAGGAAAGTTTTATAAAAAACACCCTAACACACAATCGGGTTCGTAACTAAAACAGCCTCACTTAATTATCCAGTATAGAGAATTTCTTATTTGGTTTTGCTAATGTTAATCATGATGATGTCCACCCATTAATTGTTCAATACGTTGGACAATTGGATCATCTTCCATATCACCTAGATCGGTGTAATCAAGTCGGCGGAAATTATCTATTTCAGCTTTAGTGATGGGTTGGGGAGTAAACTTATTCGAATTACCACACTCAGAAAGGGTTAACGTAACTACCCCATCTGGGAGTTTTTTTAGGATTCTTGCGGGCAACTGCAACTTAGGCAACCAATCAACTTCGGTTATCATATGGTTAATCGTACCCTGATAATATTCAATATCAACCCCCATTAAATTATCTTTATTAAGCAACTTTAATTCCTTGCCTAATGTTTGGGGATCGATAAGTGAGTTTAATTGTTGCGCTTTTGGCGCAGAACCTGAGGTAGCCAAGTCACCTTGGACAAACTCCAGGGCAACATGTTCGGTATAAAATAGACGTGTATAAAAAAATTCATTGGGATTTTTACTTTCCCAAATTTCACCTTGATTAGAAAGCTCATCCCGCGTTTCCGTGCGTTGCTTTTCTCGCCAGAAATACCAATTGGTTTTATGTTGGCTTTTATCATTGGAAAGTTGCTTCTCGAATCGGCAAGCAAGTGGGTTTACGGGGGTAACATCAGCTAATCCCTCAGGCAAAACGTAACTTGGAGAGCTGGCACACGAAGCCAGACAGATAAACAATAAAACGATAACGGTTTTTTTCATATAACTAATTTATTGGACTTTGGTTTAACTAAGGTGAAAAACAAGCGAGGGTGCATTAAGCACCCTCGTGTCAACTTCCTTTTGATTTAACTCCGTATTTAAGCATTTTCCCATTAAATACTAGGGCTTAATCTTCCTTGAACGCCTTGGCCATTTTTTTGTGCATAACATGAAAAATGACGTTTTGCTCAAGTACGCCCTGGATTAAATATGCCCCAGGCCCCCGTGCAAAAACAGCCACATCTTCACCTGCATGGGTTTCGGCACCTGCCAAAGGCACAGTCGCTTCTTGGTGGAAATTAACATCCGTTGTATCAACATTGGTCATATCGGCAAAACGGCCGATTTGCACCGGTGTTGCATACACATCATCGCCAGCAACACCAGTGTGGAATCCCAGACCATTTGCATAAGACAAGGTAGTATAAGGTGCACCGTCAGTTGCTTTGGTATAGCCTGAAGCGCCCGGCTCAATCACTTTACCCAGTATATTGTTACCACGTTGCGGATAACCAGCAATAGTAAAGGTATGGCTATGGTCAGCTGAGACTATAATCAAAGTATCATCCAATTCACCAATTGATTTTAGGGTTTCAACGGCTTTATTTACAGCGTCAGATAACGCAATGGCATCAGTCAACGCACGGTAGGCATTGCCAGCGTGATGGCCGTGGTCGATACGGCCACCTTCTACCTGAAGATAAAACCCTTTACGGTTTTTTTGCAGGATTTTGATCGATTTTTCGGTCATTGCGGCAAGGCTGGGTTCACCTGATGTATCTGCTAAACGGTCTGCCTCATACTCCATATGAGAACGTTCGAACAAACCTAACAAATGTGTAGTTTTGTTTGTATCTATAGTGTCGAATTGGGCTTGATTCCAAATATAAGCACTCTTTGAGCCATATTTCTTAGTCCACTCTGCAGTCAAATCACGCCCGTCTTTACGCCGACCAAATTTGCGTAAATCTTCAGGGTCTGCAAGCGAATTGTCCCTAAAGTACTCGCGACCGCCACCCAAAGCCACTTCCAAGCCATCACCATATTTGAATTCGATTAGCTGCCGTGCTATATCAGGAACCGCACATCCTGAAGGTTGGTTAGAATCCGCTTCCCAGTTCCGCTCTGGTGTGTGAGCATAATTAGCAGCCGGGGTGGCATGAGTCAACCGGGCTGTCGAGACGACCCCGGTCGACTTACCGGCTGACTCAGCAATTTCAAGGATGGTTTTCAACTTATGGCTTTTAATATCTGCCTTACAATCTGCGCGAGTGAGGGTTTGGTCAACCGACAAAAATCCATCATTTGTTTTTATCCCGGTAACCATCGCCGTCATGGTGGGTGCAGAATCAGAGGTTTGCTGATTTACGCTATAGGTTTTTGACAACGCCAAATAAGGGAATTTTTCAAAACTTAAAGAGTTTTCCTCCCCGCTGGTGGCCAGTTTGGTATTTCTTGCATCAATAATATTAGGCTGTTGCCCTGCCAGGATGCGCGCTGCAGTGATGGTAGAAATACCCATGCCATCGCCAATAAAAAGGATGATATTTTTAGCTTTACGGAAATCCGGCCGCAATGACTCATTTTTTTCCACAGCCTTTTGGCCTGTGTTATACCAAGTAGCCCGGTCTGAGTAGGGTGCAGGGAAGGAATCAGGCGTGGCGGCTTGACCCACAATAGAAACACTGGCTGACAAAGTGACAACCAGTGCGACTGAAGTTGATCTTAGTTTCATACAAATATCTCCGGTTCTAATTATACTTTTGGATAGTGCTGGGGAAGCCCAATTAGGCGTAACCAATTATCGGACTCTTAGATGAAGGTTGTATGACAGGGATGTTAGCGTTTTATTACACTTTCAGCGATAACGTAGGATGGTGAGGGTAATCCATTGCATCGTGGTTTGATACGTTTTTTCTACCACGCTTTTAACAATGCTTCGGCATGTTTTAATCTATTAAATTCCGTTTTCCTTTCGACTGCTTTTTGTAAATAATATTTAGCTTGCTCTGTATCGCTCAGCTTAAAATAAGTTATTCCGAGGTGATAATGGCTTATTGCGTTATCGGGAATGAGTTCATGAGCTTTGACTAAAACCTATTTGGCTTGGTCGTAGAAGCCTTGGTGGCAATATAACTAGCCAGCGGTATCTAACAAGTAAGAGTTATTGCTTTGCTTTCTTCAAGATAATTATTAAATTCTGTAGGGGAGTTTTCGTAGGCAACTGACAGAATAACCAGACTAACTAAAGTTAGTTTTTTAAATAATTAGTCTTACCGCCCATGCTTAAGATTTTCATTCTTACCGCTACGATCACACAAATTTTGATATGAACAAAAAGTATCCGCTTTTATTTTTTTGGCGATTCACTAGGTTGGAACTTCTGTTTTCTCAGTTTGTCTTCGTACTCTTGGACGACGGTTTCAAACTCAACGCTTTTGATCTGGGAAAATGGCTCAGAGTCCATCAATGTATCTACAATACTTTTATCTTGGCATTTGTCATAGCCTATGACTATTGCTTTTGCACCTTCATACATCTTGATATTTTTGGCTTCGCAAGCTTTTAACTCAGCCGAAGTAAATTGCTGGGTATTTTTTAAACTGCCATATTCGACTGCCAACTCGTTTTTAGACTGGTTTAAGGTGTTGTATTTTTCAATCACTTCGTGGAGTTTGCCCATAGTTTCATCTAACCGTAAACGAACCGCGTCAGTAGCTCCCTTTTGCGCCAGGATGTCGCTGTTCAATTTTTTTTCCTTGGATTCAAATTCAGTTTTAGCTTTTTTTTCTTGTTCCAAATCTTTTTTTGCCTGGGCAAGATCAGCAGCAATCTTGGCATTTTCATTAGAAAGGCGGTCACGATCTGCCGTTGCTTCTTGCACCATCATTTGGAGTTTTTTAATCGTTTTCGCGCTGCCGTTTTCTTTAGCGGCATTAACGGGTTGCCAGAGAAATGCACTTATTGCCAATGTAAGTAACACTATTAGTTTCATTTCGGCTATATCCTGATTTTCGAAGTACTAGAACTTGGCATTGATATCGAGTTGCAGAGTATCAATGCCATATCTTGCCCCTGTAATAACATCAGTGCTTAACCACCTACCGGTAAACCAGACATTCTTCATCAATCCATAATTACCACCAAGCACCCAGCCTTTGGCATTGGTGCCACCAAGATGGAAATCGGAATCGCTATAGGCATCTAGGACAGCATCGCGCTCCACATATTTATACAAGGCAAACACATTCCATTCCCCAGCGTTATCTACTTTAGGCCATCCGAAATCTAGCCTGACCTGCCAAGCATTAGTTTCATCTGCTATAAGCGACGAACGATTACCCGACACATCGTTTTGCTGTACTGGATTTAAGGCATTAACCTTTGTGCTATCGAACCCTATGTTTTTGGCGTAGTCAGCGGCAACGATTAAATGATAAGGTGCAAACTTAGCAAGGTCATAAGCCATATTCACATTAATAATGTTGTAATCGGATGCTAAGCCATATAACCCAGCGACTGTTCCCGAACTGTCATTTACATTACATATTGGCGCCATCGTATTACCAAACTGTAAAAATTGCGGCACAGAAAAATTGTTTTCCGCAAAATTATTACTACATAAACTATTAGCCCGAATATTAGGCTTTACCCCAATATTTTGATAATCAAAATAGGCTATGCCTGCCCGGAAAGCATCTTGATTGTCAAATCCCCAATCAATGCCCAGTTGCCCGCCAAATAACCATTTTGCGCTGGAACTTAGCTCGGTTTCCTGCAAAGGAAATGCACCGGCAGTAATATAAACTTCACGGGAGTTATCATATTTGTTTGGGATATTAGCGGCATTGCCCAAACTATGTCTCGCCGTTGCAGCAAAACCCTCAAACGATAAATCGGTATCCCATACCAATTCACTGCCACCTGTAAATTCACCTCCACCAACATACCAGGGATTAGCAATCCTACCGCCAGTTAATGTTAACCATTTAAACCCTTCGTCATTCACGGCATCATATTTAAGATAAGCGCGATCAACATTAAAATCGTATTGCCCTCCAGTATTCCCTAACGATTGGTTAGTAGAGACTGGATCGGGCTGATTGCCAGTAGCTAAACGGATTCCGGCTTTAAAATTATCGGTAATTTTTGCATCAATTGCCAACCTGACTCGCTCACGAAACCGATGCCGGTCTTTGGTAGTATTTAACCATTGATCCAATCCTGCTTTAGACGGACTACCTGCACTATTAATGGCCTGAAAATTCTTATAGATCTGAAATGCATTATCATCAGACATAAACTCATTTTGCGAACGCAACCTCATATCACCAGATAATTTGAAGCGGTTAACCCAGTCGGGCAACGCTTCAGGCAATCCCCACTTTTCGGTTTTGGCTTTTTGCATGACATCGCCAACCACTTCTTCCTTTAATTCGTGACGGAGTTGTTGCCTTATTTCATCTTTTACAAATTGCGGCACATAGGGCACCCGTACTTCACCCGGATCAACCGGCATTACAGGTGATTGCGACTCTTTTTGTTGGGTTTGCATATTTTTTGCCTCGGCAATAGCGTCATCCTGAGCCCGCTTTACCATTTCATCAGCAACCTTTTCTGATAACACCCCTTTTTTAACCAGCTCTTCTATCAGGTTAATCGTGGTATTACGTAATGTTATCAAGTCTTCTTTTTCACCAGCATGTGCAACACCACTGATGAAGCAAATCGCCATGACTAGTAGCCGCTTTTTGTTGTCCATTTCGATACCAGTTTTTGTTATATTTTTGATGTAATTTTTAACTTGATAGGTTGTTCCATACCTGGCGGCGGGGACTCATTAATCTTTTGATACTTACTTATAGTTTTTATTAGCAAATCATCAATTGCTGCATCATTACTGCCTCTGGCCAATTCAATCTTTTTAATTGTGCCATCCGTCTCAACCCACAACTTAAGGATGGCGGTATAACCTTTACGTCGTAAATCATCTTTCTCTGCAAGGATGCCCATAATGTCGTTTTTAATCAGGTTGCCGTACCAAGCAAATGGATTTCCGCCACCCCCGCCAAAAAGGCCGTTCCCTCCTTTTCGAGCAGCGAGACCGAAATTATCTGAACCCGCCGTACCCTCAGCATCCAACCCTAGATCACGAGCTGGCGCTTCGTCTGGTACATCGGGAAGTTTCTCAGGCTCTGGCTCTACCTGCTCTTCGATTTTTTGTTCCGGCTCCTGTGGTGGTGGCGGTTCTACTTTTGGCGGGGGCGGGGGCGGCGTTAAGGTGACGGCCTGGATAGCCCTTTCCTTTTTTTTAGGCTTGTCTTCCATCGTGCTAATGAAATAAACAATCAAGCCAATCGCGCCCAATAAAATGAGCCCACCTATAATCAATGGCAAGTAGGTTCGCCAGTGTTTTTTGTCACCTGCCATTTCAATGTGCTACTTGACTAGGTTTTGCGTGACCAAACCGATCTGGGTAATGTCCAGCTTCCCCAACAAAGCCAACACATCCACGATCTTGACATACTGCACGGCGGCATCACCTTTGATGACAACCGGCAAAGCAGGATTGACCGCTTTGTATTGTTGTAGCGTGGATTCCAATTGTTCCATGGTGACTGGATAAGTATCCAGGAACACCGTGCCATCTGCGGTAATGGTTATCGCTTTGGTTTGGGGTTTGGCAAGGCTTGGGGCGTTACTTGCCTTAGGCAGATTGACAGTTATACCCTGTACCGAAACGGTTGCCATCAAGATGAACACAATCAGTAATACGTAAGCCAAATCCAACATGGGCGTGACGTTGATTTCGTCATACGCGGCATTTTCTTCTTGTACTTTCATGGGTTAATTTCTCTTGATATTACTTTGCAGTGCGATGACTATCAGGTGTGCTGCTCAGCAAGTTTTGCGACAAATTTATCGACGAATACGTGCATATCTGCCGTAATTATTTTTATCCGACTACCTAAATAGTTGTAGCCAAATAATGCTGGGATTGCGACAACAAGACCTGCAACCGTTGCCACTAATGCCGCCGCAATACCTGGGGCGATTGCATTAACGTTGATTTCGCCGCTGGCGGCAATTGCCGCAAAAGTGATCATTACGCCAACCACCGTCCCTAACAAACCCAGGAAGGGACCACCACTGATGGCAATGGTCAACAGCACCATCTGGGCATTAAGCTTTTGCAACTCCCTGACCACTACCGCATCCATTGAGGCTTTTACTGCTGCCATAGAGGCTGATGTCAAAATTTGCGGCGTAACTGCATCTGCACCAACGCTTTTCATAAAACGCCTGTTCATCTCCTCTACCCCCACATGGTAAATACGATAAATTGACGAGCCAGAAAAAGTGCCGTGATGATTAGACAATGAAAACAATAAAGGCGACTCAGCAAGTTGTTCGTCATCTTCATCGGAAATTGAGTTTAAAGAAGCAATATCTTGTGAACCAAGCTTATTGAATGCCTGTTCAAATTTTTTATTTTCGCCGTGAGTACGGTTAAGCACGATGGCCTTGACAATCATCACCATCCAGCTAATTAAGCACATAACACCCAGAATACCGATAATGACCCAGCCATCCACCGTGACATTGTCCAGGGTGGACAGGACGTAGGACTCGCCGCCTTCTTCACTGTCTGGACTGAAGTCCTCACCATAGGTTAATAGCATCGTCCCCGTACCCTGCATAAGCACATCAAATTTGATGGCATTGGCATCGCGGGTATTTTTAAACACCGCAAACTGGTCTAACATGCCGGAAAATCCCCTGGCTGTGCTGGCATCCGCACCCACAGTGATTTCGCTGGTAAGTTCTGGAAGTTTTACTGGGAAAACACCCGCCGCAACACCATCCAGGTAAAAGGTTATATTGTCGGCGGTTGCGCTTACAGCCAAATGATGCCATGTACCCAGCGTTAACGCTGCCTGCCCAGCGAAAGTCTGCGCAGCACCTGAACTATCCTTTATTTCTAATGCGGGCACTAGTTCCTTTAACGCCAGTGCTATGCTGCCCACCGAGCCCGAACGCTGCCAAACAACCTGGTTCTGTTGTGGTTGGTCGAGCTTTATCCAGGCTGAAACGGTCCAACCCGTAGTGGGTGTCATTTGTAATGAAGGATTCGTGGGAATCCGAATAATCTGGCTACCTTGGAATACGGCAGCATTGCCTATCAAACCACCTTCAGCATAAGTCGTGGTAGCCTCCGATGGATTATTCGAATTGGCGGTTAAATCTTTAGCTCCCTTTGGGTCAAACTGGTAGCTTAAAACCTGATTGACATCAAAGGTTGCAGACGCATCCTGACCATCTACTGCTTCGGCATTACCATAATAAAACCATAGTGAAGGTTCAGGCGCTGAAACCACCTCTTTAGGCAATTTAACCCAAACCAATGCCATTTCATTAACTGCATCCAGTTTTTCGATATAAAACTTCAACGGGGTAACGTCGTCGCCAGCCACAAAACGGATGTCTTTTCCTTTATCCGCTAATTCCGTGAACGATAAAAAATTGCCGGTATGCAAGCGAATTAATGCCAACCCACCTTCCGGTAGAGAAACACTGTCTTGCTTCAGCTTTTGCGTATCTAGCGTAATTTTTTTCTTGTACGCCCAATCATTTTCCCACCAGGCTGAAGCAAGGTTCGGGGTCAAGGCTAAAAGCAATAATATAAAACCTAATCGTTTCATTTTTTACTGGATTGGTATCAAAGAATTTATAATTCACATTGTGACGAAAGTACGTTACAGGAATGTTACTAAGAGGAAATTTGTTGTTGAGAAATTAATTTTTTCTGAAATTTTGTTTTACTGCGCCTGGGTGAGCTGCCAACGGAAATAAAAACCACAGGATTTTATGGCCGTGACAACGTCCCAACAAAACACTGGCACAAGATTTGATTTCAAGCACCAATTCACTCCCTGGAAAATGCAGCTAACCCCTGATCGATAGCATCAAGCCCCAAACCCTATCAGCTCTACATTGATAGTGGAAAGTTGGTTTTTCTGTTTACCATCCTTGTCATTCTTGCCGCCCATAGCTGCTGAGGCTTCTGCCATCTGGCTGACATTAGCGGTTAAATTACTTACACCGGTTAATCCAGCCGCAAGGCTGACTGTAGATGCCGCAGGTACGCCGGTGCTCACGCCACCGACTTGAATATTATTTGCCCCCAATACAGCGGTTGCAGAAATGGTCACGTTGTTACCACCAATACCCGCTTCGGCGGCATTCACAATACCCCCTGGGGCAAACAAGCCTACATTACCTGCTTTGGCATTACTATTATCAGGTGGTGCGACCGTGCGTAAACCGCTTCCTGCGACAGGCGCGGGGAATTCAACGGCTAAATTGCCGTTTTCATCAAAACTATATTTCGGATCAGACACCGCAAATGCTGATTTTGCTCCACGCCCAGCATCAATATCACCATGCGATGACCACACCATAATGTCATCACCACCCAAGGCAAAAATGCGTGATTGGTTTACATTTAAATCGTTATCCAAAAAGACATTAACAGCACCTTTACCCCGTGCAATAATTCCTAACTGATCGGAAGCTTTATCAATACCCGGAACCGGCAACCCCACGTTAATATTACCTCCTGGGGCTGATAACGTTATGTTGCCATCTTGTTGGGTTTGAATTTGACTAAACGCCAAGCTGAGATCACCTTGCCAAACATTACCGGGATATAAAGCCTTAATAGCATCAAAACCGCGCTGGTTACCCACCGATGGGTCTGCGGCAGAAGCCGAACCAGTCGCATTCAACTCAGCAAAGAAAATTTGATTAGCTAGACTATTAAGTCGGCCTTGCACCGGCAGATATTCTCCTGGACTTAGCTTGCTAAAGGTATCCAAAGCTTTGGCATCAGATAGAGCTGGGTTATTTTCCCGAAGTTTAATAAAAGCCACCATGGTTTGTTTAATCTGATTGATAACCCCCGTGTATTTGTTACTTTCCAATTTTTTATGTTGCGCGTTAAATGCGGCAATTTGTACTGGGGAAAGTTGGTTAAATTGCTCGAATGCTGTCTTGGCCGTCATCTTGGTATTTCCAGTACGGTTGCGGATAAATTCAGTCACCAATTGTTGGTAAGTGCTGTAGTTGTTCGCATACTTGAGCACATCAGGATTAAGCTTCTCAAAACCTAAATAATTCGGGTTAGCACCGTTTAAACCAGCAATGACTGTCAAATTAGCCCCCGACTTTGGCAAGTTTGGATTGGATAAGTTACCTACTGAAGTAAGACCGTTAGATGTGCCTAAATCGATATTTCGCCCTGCTTTGACTAATAACTCGCCTGAACCACCTACTGAAATGGATGAGTCTGACGCACCTAAACCACCCGTTATTGGATCAGGCACACCCGTAAAATTGATATCTCGCCCAGCGGAAATCGTTGATTTATCACCTAACAAATTGGAATGCTGAATAGTAATTTTTGAATTTTAATATCATGCCCACTGCTGATCAACGCATTTTTTGCAAGTTGAAAATTAACATTCTCAATGTTGCCATTTTGGGCTATTACCCTAACTTGGGTTGGGTCGCCACGATGTACCGGCTGTTTCGCAAGCTTTGTTTTATCAGAACCAATGAGATCTATCTGGCTTAAATCTGAAACTGGATTAAGTGCGCTAGGTAACAATGAAGGATCGTAATCGGACATAGTAATCTGAAAACTTTCTAATTCACCTGGATCTCTGAGGCCAATATCATTTTTCGCTAAGAGAATAATATTCGAAGCTGGTGATGGTGCCAGAGTAAATGGTGTATTTTCTTCTAGTAATTGTTTCTTAGGTTTTAAGATACTACCGTTAAAAGCAGTGGAATATAATGTCCCTGGATAAACTCTTGAAAAATTGGGTTTGTTGGTAGCATTAAAAATGGCACTAATTCCATTAATCAACACACCAGAATCTGCATTCAATTGTATATCTCCTGCCAACGATTTAGCGCTAAATTCACTCTCAAGCCCATAACTAAAAAAGTTAGCGTCAGTATCGTCAACCATAATCGGGTCGCTTACGCCAGAAATCGAGATCCCCTGATTGGCGCGTAGCTCTAATTGGGTATCGCCCATCAGTAATTGAGGCCCTTTAGTTATGTCGGCCATTGACGTTATAGTGCTAACATCTGTGCCGGGGGTCGGATCCAGGCTGTTATTTCTAGTCCCTGAGATTGCGCCCCTTGAGGTTAAAAGACCCTTACCCCTCCCAAGCAAATAAATGCCACCATTAATGTTGCCGCCAGCGCTAACCTGAAGCTGACCACCACCGTCAACTTGCAATTTACTGGGAGATATTTGTTTACCATTTGTCGGCATCATTACGGTAAGGTCGTCGATTGCGTTACCGGCGCTAACCTGGGCATTACCGCCGCCAAAAACCCCTACATTTTGGTTAAATTTGGCAAAGTCCACACCCCAGGAAGTTGGTGCTTTAATAATGCCATCATCCTGAATGCCACCGTGTACAACCAACCATTCGTTGATCGTCGGCTTTTGATAGATTGAACCTTTAATGTCATAACCAGCGTTGATGACTAAACTGCCACCTTTCTTTGGATAATCTACAAAACCCAAAGGTAATTCTGGAGAATTTGGATCTACGCCATACAGACTTCCAGCTTGGGCTTTTCCGGCTGTGTAGACTGATGTAGTGTAAGTAAACGGCTGATTTGTGCTTGGGTCAAGAACAGTCAATCCAGCAGGATTTAAAACCTTACCGCTATCGAATACCACATTTCCACTAGCCGTTAGTTCAATATCTCCAGTACCTGTCCTAACAACAGTTGATAGTAGATCTAACTCCTGATTATCAGGATCAAATTGACTAATATTTGTTTTGGCTGTAATGGTAATATCGTTTTGCTCTTGTCCTGTCGAATTAGCGTCGGCTCCAGTTAAATCTGCACCCGCTGTCATTTGATAAGACCAGGAATCTTGGAGTTGTAAAAAATCCCTATTCACTTTAGTCACAATATTTTTAGTTATAGGGTTAAAAAATTCATCATAAGTTGGGCTACCAAACTCATCGAGAACAGGGACTACTTTAGTTATTGTATCGGTTTCCGTTTTAAACCCATCAGTCATTGAGTTTTGTAATGTAAAGTTTCCGCTAGTGTTAATGCTTAAACTGCCAGGTAAGCTCGTTTTTCCAGATGGATCAAGATATTGCCAACCCATAAAATCCCACTTGTCCTTTAGGGATAAATCACCGTCATAGTCAATTTCAATGCCTGGCCGCAAGCGAATGCCTTTGCCCAACCTACTACTGACACTTTGCAGTGTAGATTTAGTCATAAAGGCATCGGTATCGGCTTTAATCTTAACAATGTCAGCTAAATTTAGCTGATTGTCATTACCCAAATCATCGTTGTAATATGTTTTTACGCCCTCTGCATATAAACCGTTAATACCTAGAACGGTGCCGGCGATGGGGTTGATTGCTACATTGTTATTATTGCGAGTACGCAAAGCCCGAAGCACGACTTCTCCACCCTGGCCTTTGATACCGCCAGTCACATCGATCAGCGAACCACTGTTAACTGCAATACCGCTGTTAGTATCTTTATCGGCATCGGTGGCAGATAACAATACTTTACCGCCCTTAGCCGTGTTACCCGTACCTTGGGCATTGAGTACCGCTCCATCATCTACAATAACTTTGTCACCGGCAAATAACTTAATTGATCCATCACCTGCCACACTACTCGCATCAAGACTGCCTTTGACATGAACATCGCGCTGATCTGATACCAATTTGATATTTTTTGCATGGATGCTTTGTCCTTCTGCCTGTTCAATACTAGCTTGCCTGGAACGTACAAATAAACTGTCCGACACACCTGCCGCCATAAAGCTGGCCATCAAGTTATCAAAACCATCTTTAGGGCTAAAGTGTGCAACATCCAACACCGCACTGCCACCCTTTGCTTTCATCTCACCCCATAGTACAACGCTTTGTTTACGTGCTTTAAAATTTAGTTTCCCACTGGTTTCTGTAACTCCACCAGAATTAACATCGACTTTAGAGCCTAAGGCCAAAGTAATCTTACCCAAGTCAGCTTCCGCACTAAACGTACCACCCGGCGTGTAATCATCAGTATCGGCAAATGACACCTTTTGTCCAGCCAAGTTAACTTCAGCGCTCGAACCAACGTCTATATTTCCTATGTTGCTATGCAAACTTAATAAACCGGAAGGTAAAATAGCTTTGCTATTGAATGCTATATCGTCGGCTGTCAAACCAATCGAACCGCCAAACTCAGAAATTGTTGGTGACGGCACAGCCTTATTTGCACTATCCAAAACAGCCTTACCTTCAACATTAATATCTAATTTTTTACCTCCGGCTGAGGTTAAATAACCTGATGTCAGGTGTAAACTGCCTTCTATATCAAGACTTCCGTTACCTACTGCTTTAAAGTCCTGGGCAGCATTAATATCGACTGTTTTGAAACCACTGATGTTAAATTTACCGTTTCCTTGGTTGACACTATCGGCAACTATATTAAGTTTCCCAAGACCAATGCCCGGCGTTGTCGATATGCCTCCAAAAGTATTTTTTAGTAACAGATTATTCGCTTTCAAGCCAGCGAATTGATCCACTGAGCCAAATCCCGAAAACCCTGCTGCATTAATAACTAAATTATCAAAAGAAACTGGCTTAAATAAACCCATATCATCTTTTAAGCCTAAGTTACCGTAAAAATTAATCCCGCTTCGACTGGTTAAAATAAATTCATCCACTGTCAAATTTGCCAAGTCTTCATTGGATAAATTCAATGCATCGGCTGACAATAAGTTACCTACTTCCCCCAAATTAACTTGGTTAGCACTTAAATTTAGAGAGCCGCCTTTCATAGCAATATCGCCTGCTATTGAAGATGAATGACTGGAATCTAGTAGCATAGATTTATTGGCACTTAGAACAGCGCCTGCTTCCACCAACAAGTCGCCAGTTTCGCCGGTCGCGTTCTGTCTAGTTAGGGTGACTTGCTGGTCGCTGGATGCTCTAATTAATGCACCATTACCCGATGTTACATTTAGCGTTTTGTCTCCGGTATTTATTGACCCCGAAGCAAGCAATTTAGCTCCACCCAATACGGAAACTTTTTCGGTGGCAGCAGCAATTAGGTCGGCGCCCTGCAGAGTCACGCCTCTATCGACAATGACTTCTTTAGCAGTAATATCCAGGTCTGTTGCGCCAGTCTTACTATTGCTGGTGCGTTCGCCACCGAGTAACAGGCTACCAATGCCCAAACTGGATAAATTACTTGCCAAAATTTCAAGCATACCGTTTGTAGGTGATGCACTAAGGTGTTTAACAATATTAAGCCGATCAGCCGAAATATCCATCCGCGCCCCAAGGCCACCAGGTGTCGTCACGTTAAAGTCACCTGCCAAGTCGAGCTTAGTTTGTGCGCCTTTAATTACAATTTGACCGCTGTCTTTGGGCAAATTTGGCGTAACAATTTCTTTCTGAATTGCATTCTTAGTAAAAAAATTATTCGCGGTTTGTTCATCATACTGCGAGTGCTTGCGTATAGTTTGACCATCTTCAACTAAGTAACCTTGCCAACGCGCATCTCCGGATGCCGTTGCCAGCAAGACTTTGATATCCGCTAACGATGGGTAAGCCAGCTACAGTTTGCGAATTAAGCCGTTGATCATCGGTACCTGTTTGCGGGGTAACTAAGTAAGCACCGGGCAGCAAGGCATAGTGCGCAGGGAGAATAGTATAGAATCCAGCTGCCAGTTTATCGTTACTGTTTAGGTAGACTTGGCTACCGATTGATTGTGAATACTTCGCCGTATTCAATTGCTGAGGATCATTGCTTAAATTTTCTTGCAATGGATCATAGGGAGCTAGGGCAGAGCCTAAATTGGGTAAAATAGCGAAACCGCCATTATAAGTTGGGCTATTGCCATCAGTAGGAAAAGAGCATCCCCCAAATAATCAGATGACCCGCCTATGCCTGGTTGAAATTCGTACGCCAGCATATCACCGCCACCTGACAAATCAACTGTACTGCCTTTTGCGAGGCTAACCTCTGGAGCGGATAAAACCAGTTTTTTATCTGGTGGCACAGAGAGTAACGCTTGCCCGGTAGTTGTATCTGCTCCTACTCTGCCCGGATAAATCCAATTTTGACCTGATTTAATATTACCGAAAGGAATAACCAAACCTGAACCGGACAGAGAAGTTAGACTATCTTTACCTAAAGTAAGCGCTTTGCCGCTATTAAGTTAATATGGCCAAAGGGGGCTTTTACTGTGCCATTTTGTTGAATAACCGGAGCTTTAAAATTTAATACGCCACCGGAAGACAACGGTGAATTATCAATAAAGCCACTATTGGCTACTGTGATTTTTCCGTTAGGATTTATGGCTGGATCTATTGAGAAAGTAAAATTGGCCAGGGTAGTCGGGTAAACTTGGCTTGCCGTTAAATTAATATTCGCCGCAGTGGTCAATTCGCTACCATTGGTAGCCAACTCGCTGGTAAAGCGCCCAACCGCTCTAATATCGTTACGGCTATTAAAATTTAGGGAAGCAAAACTATCCCATTTTGAGCCACCGTTAAACTCCGTCCACTTGGTATTCGCGGTAAATTGACCGTTCCCCACGCTACAGTTTGGCAATATAGCGGTCAACTTTTGCATGATCCGATGAGCCCACCTTTAAGTAGGCCGTATTTAATAGTAACGCTACCCGGATTAACCCCATTTTGGCTCTGACCGACCCACAATCGGTGTATCGAGGTCGATACGGGCCGCAGCGGTCTAAACTTGACTTTGCCCATCAAAATTAACTGCAGCATCACCATTAGCATGTCAATACCATCTGTTGTGTGCTGTTGTATTCCTTACCTTTCAAACGTAGATCGGTAAAACCACCTTTGGCAACTTGTTCGCTGCTTAACTGGGCCGTACCCCCTAGATGCCAACGCTGTATCGTCCAGAGTTATCCCCAAATTTTGTACTGCGCTCAGCCAAGCGCCGCTGATGATTTTGCCTGATAATGTAATTGTCTCTAAATGCGTCGGTGTATTGGGGAATTTGACTTTAGAGGAGTTAAGCTCCACATCCAACCGGCCACCCGCTGCCGATGTTGTCGAACTTGAGCGCCCTATCAAATCACCATCCAACACGATGCTTTCGCTGGCTTTGATGGCAATTTTACCCGCATCAGATAGCCACATTAGTCGGCATTGAGTATGTGATTCCACCCGGATTGTTATCCAGCACATCTAATGATTGCTGACGCAGCCGGAAACATCTATTTTTGCACCATGTTCAATAACCACATGCCCCATATCTGCGGCAAAGCTAATCTCGCCGCCAGCTAAGACCTCACCAGTTTGCCTGCCTAAACCATCAACTGGATTTAACAAGCTCGCACCACGCGCTTGCAGGTCGGCATGTCCTCCCAACCAAATTGTTTTTAATGCATAGGCATTATCTGACAAAGCTATATGAGCATCAACCTAGTACCAGGCTGGTGCACTCTATTAAGCCGTCAATATAAATGCTTCCTAGTACTATTTTTGTCAGAAGTCAGGGTTATTTTCGCTTGTTTATCTCCCTAGGATTTTACTGCCGGTTTCAAGCTTTAAGTCTATGCACAGCCGATAAAGTTAAATCTACTGGTTGCCGTAAATATTCTGGCAAGGTGGTTATCGTACTAAAATCGGCAATACCGTCAGCACTGGCGTTTTGGTGATAGTTTGCATTAAGAATGCGGTTTTGTTGCACTAGGTTTAGGGCAGATTGTTTTTTCAGAGTTAAGTTAAAAGCATTTAAATTAATCGCGCCAAAGCCGCTAATGCCATCGAGATTTAAACGGCCTTTATCCAACCCCAGGACAAAAGCAGAACCACTTAAATCAGCCGAGTCCGGTTTCCCAATGATCAAGTCGGCCGTATCTGCAGGAGTCGTTAAATTTAAAATACCACCATCATTTAAGCCAAATGCCGACAATTTTCCATCCAAACGGAGAGTTGACTCACCATCAATCCCGTTAAAGTTAATTGCCTTAGGTGTTATTGTTAACGCACCGGCTTTCCCTGGGGTTAGTTTTTCATCCTGCGACAACCAAGCACCGCCATCGGCCTTAATCATTGCACCAGATGGTATAGTTATACTTGGTGCAACCAAAGAAACCATTCCGGCATCAATTTGGGTAGGCTCAGTAGGAATCCCCCCATTAAGCCCCAGTGCAAAATCATTGACCCAACGGCCGGAAACATCAATACCGGCATGTGGTGAAAAAGTAATTTTGCCATCGGTTTGGTCTAGGCCACCAAACACATCTGTAGCGTCAAGCGCACCCTCCTTAAAGTCTTTGCTGGCATATAATCCGATTGTCCCACCTGAAGTATTGATATCGCCCTCTACATCAATATTTCGAGCCACAAGATCAAATCCGCTTTTTTGCGATAATGATAATTCGGCATCCGCTGCAATCGTCCCGTTACCAGTAGTTTTAAAAACCAGCTTCTGGAGGCCTGATTGATTGAGCATGTCGGTTGACAAGACTAAGTCAGCCGATTGCCCAATGCGGCCGTTAGGGATCAGATCGGTAGCAGCATTGGGAAAAGACTTCGCTACTGCGAGATTAAGGTTGTTAGCCTCTTTTTGAAAGAGGATATTTTGCGTTGAGATAAACGGTGATGTTGGGTCATTGGTATTTAAACTCATCCCCTCATTAAACGACCATTCGCCGCCAAAAGGGCGGCTTTCCTCGTTCCGCTGATATAAGCCGCTGACAGTTCCTGCCATCAACTTGCCATTCCAGGATAATCTGGGTGTATTTATTTTAAGTAGCCCTGCATTTAATCCCTCAAGATAACCGGACTCAAAGCTGGCTTGGCCTGAAAGACCACCGGTTTGCCATATTTTAGTTACTCCCCATTTTTCATGGACTTCTTTGTAAACGCCCAATAATGACTGGTAATGTTCGTTGGGATCGGCTTGGCTTATATCAACAATCTTGCCGTAATCAGTTATTAATTTTGTGGTATTTATGAAGCCACCCTGATAATTGACCAATCCTCCAGAAATATTAATGCCAGCATTGGGGTTCACGATCACGCCCTCGCCCGCCGTCAAATTAACGGTGCCTTTTAACTTTCTCGCCAACCTTTCATCCGTGCTGCGTTCAATACGTTTTTCTGCGCCGCTGACATCAATGATGGTCGTTTTATTACGAACATCAACTTTTACGGTCTGGCCTTGCAGAACCCCACCTTTTTGCAAGGGTGAATTACGCAACTCAAAACTTTGTACCGGCACATCCACAATATTACGGGTCACCGATGCGGTAATATTTTTAGCCCCGGATACATCAATCAAAGCACCACTATCCATAACAATTTGGCCATCTGGCACAATTGTCTGTTGGGTAATTGGATCGACAACACCGATATTGGGGGTAACAGGATTTGAAGACGCCACAACATCCACCCTACCCCCAGATGCCCTAATAGTGGAATTAGGCTGCATGTGTAGTGTGTGTGCAGAGACTTGCACATAGGACTGCGGTTGCGTTTGTTCGTCAACAGCTTTGGCATCATCGGTATCCGTAGTAATATCCGTTAAACTACCGGCACCAAGCTTTACGGTTGCAGGGATTCTCAGGCCATTCTGATTACGCACCGTACCTGTTGCTGAGGGTTGTAATAATGCTGCTTGACTTGTATCTGCCCCCTCACGCGCCAACAACCGGATCGAACCGTTTACTTTAGACGAGGTGGTGGCGCTAACCCGCCCTTTTTGGTTGACGGCGAAACCAGCCAAAGTCACATTACCTTGCCTGGCTAAAATCTTACCTAAGGAATTATTGTCTACCGTACCTCCAGTACCGACTTCAACCAGTAAACCGGGAAATTTGCAATCTGAGCAATTGGCATCACTTGGATTTTGTTCGGCTAAATAAACCTTGTCCTGGCTTGCGATTAACATTATCTGACCGAACTTATCAGCTTGTAAATCACCTGCATTAGTAACATTTGGTGCAGCCATAATCAAACGGCCATTTTGCCCGACGTGAATTTTGGCACCCTTTTCAACATCGATCTTCGATGATAGAGGAACGGTTAATGCTGGATCAGAAGCCCCATCTAGTGAAGCTGCCTGTGACTTCGAATACGTTTTTGTAATTCCATCTTTAAAAACATCATCACTAATATTGAGCGCTGAAGCCACCAAGGTATTAACATTGACAACTGAATTTTTGCCAAATAGAAAACCATTCTGGTTGAGTAAATAGACTTGGCCATTTGCTGTTAAATTACCCAAGATTTGACTGGGATTGCCTTGCGTAATTCGATTTAAAGCAATTGATGTCGTTTTCGGCTGCTCAAATTTGACTTGGTTTTTAGCGCCTATATTAAAGCTATTCCAATTCAAAGTTGCCTTATCAGTCTTTTGATGAATCTTTAGGGTATTTCCAATAATCTGACTAGTCGCGCTACCTGAGCCAACCCACTTTACTGCCGGCACTGGTAACGGCGGTGCTGCCGCTACTCCATTGGGTACTTTAACTAAGAATAGGCCACCGAATAATGCCAAGCGAATACATAAAGCGATAGGTTTAAGCCTGAAATGCCCTGCCGTGTTTTTATGCCAATTGTTCTGAAAGCCGTTAACCATCATTCGCTCCTAAACGATGCCCTAGTTGGTCTTTGATTTTTATTGATAAGGATTGCATATTCATATGGCTGATTAAGCAATTAAAACTCTGTGGCTATGCTAAAGTGAAACTTCGGGTGACCTGCTTTAACATCGCCTAAATCCAGTAGCGGGAATCCCAAATCCAACACGCATTGAAAATACTTCCACATTTGAAAGCGTACGCCCAACCCAGTGCTAGCCAAGCTATAACTCCCTGGTTGCCCAGGTAAAGCCTCCTGAACCCGACCATAGCCACCATCGACAAACAACAGGGCTTGCAACTTATCAATATAATCCATGCTTAAAGGTGCCAGACGCATTGACCTTACTTCTAAAGAACCGGTAAAGCCATCATCGGATAGCGCCTGGGTCTCAAAATAGCCTCGCACGGAATTCATCCCGCCCAAAGAAAATTGCTCGTTACTGATTAATGGTGAATCTGCCACCTGGGCTGAAAACACGCTAGCAAACTGCATTTCGTACGGTAAATCATGGTTAAAACCGGCATCAAGGCTCAGATATGCATAGTTGGGTTGCGCACCGATACGTTTATTCTCAAACTCCCCTGTGATTTTGATACCTTCCGCTCCTGGTGGAGTCTCCCGGCTTTTTCCGTTTTTTAACTCATTATTATCTTTGTCCACATAAATCACATTTCCATTTGCATCTTTTTTTTGTGAATTTGAATCCCCACCAACACCTCTCAAGTGAAAATTTAAACCGACCGTAAAGGACGCTTCCCAATCTTTATCGAAAATTGAAGAGCTGTATTGCAATAGAAAAGGCAGATAAGAAATCGGGGTGCTAAACGAAGAATCACTGCCAATAGGCTTCACGTCCTCCTGAAAGTCTTTATAATCGGCACCCAAAGTTAGGCTATGTGAATATTTGTCAATCCCAGGCAATGGCTTGATCAGCCGGATACCGTAAATCTGCCCAATACCAATCACCGATGTCCCACCAGTATTTGCGATGGATGAGCTTGAAGAAGAACTGACTGCATATAGTGCTAATTTGGCATCTGAAATGGGTAGTGGCATCGCATAGGTACCAGCCCACACATCCACTTCGTCTGCATTTTCCGGCGACACTTGGTACATCAATGTCGCGCTGTGCATCCGCTGCCATAAGTTGTCGTAGTGGATCGAATTGACCAAACGCAAGCGGCTGGTTGAGGCGGTATTCCTACCGTTCAGTTCAATGCGTCCATGTAAAGGTAACTCGTCCTTGACTTTAAGATCGACCTCCAAAGTCCCCGGCGTATCCCCGGCACGTAAGATGGGAGTTATGCTGCGATCAGAACTTTGGTTGCTCAGTGCTTCGAGCTGTTTTTGCATCACTGGTAAATTTGGCACTTTACCTTCTGCAACTTCAGATACGCTGTCTTTGATTTTTCCCAAAGAAAAATAATGTGACTCTGTCACCCGCAACCTGGACACCTGACCTTGGATTACTTGCAGATAAACCACGCCATTTTCTACATTTTGTTCAGGAATATCGACAGATACCGTTTGGTAACCTTTACTGTGGTATGCCCCTTCCAGAGCTTTCCGGGCACTTTCTACATTATCGATGGATTTTTTTGGCCCCAAAAATGGGTACACAGTGCGTTCAATGACGGTATCTTCCAACAGCGTATTACCTTTTACCCGTAACTCCAACAGATCGAAATTATCTTCTTGTACAGGTTGCTCAGCAACGGCAGTATATCTGGCCGCATCTTGGGTTTTATTTACTGCATTTGTATTGTTGGTCGGTGAACTGGAAGGGTGCGTTTGTGCTGTGGCATTTGCTTCGCGTGTCGTTTGGGCAGGTGCTATTTGCGATGGCGCTTGCTGGGCATAACTCGGCCTTATAAACCCAATCAACATAGCTAAAAATAATAGGATTGGAGAATTAGCTTTTTGAGTAGGCATGTGGTTAGTTAATGGAGTGATAACCCTTACAGCAGTGCCATAAACTATTTATTGCGCGTGCTGAGTTTAGTCGTCTAAAAATGTGAACTACATCACATTATTTGAAAACATTGAGAGCTTATAGAGCTAATGTTAAAGTCTTGTGACAATGAGATGGATTAAGCTCCATTTGTGATAACCAAGCTAAGTTTGTATTTCTGGTTAATGTGGTTAAATCTTGATTAAACGCTTACTTAATCTGCAAAACATCTTTTATGGCGGAGATTAGTAAAAATGCTTAACTGATTCAAATTCAGAATAAGAGGGCTTGAATAGCAGCTGAAGTAAAAAACTGCGCCATACACGCCGTGCAACTAGTATCCAGGCAATAGACGGCAAACTCGGAATCCATCTATGACAACTGGATTCCGGCAATCCCTGCCGGAATAACAGCTTTCAAAAAAGGTTGTACATTTTTGCTTAATCAAGGCTTGGTTTTACGGTTTTTTTCAACAATCATTTGTTCAAATGTAAATACATTGGGGTTTTTAACATCGACTGTCGCTTTAACCCAATGTGTATTAGGGTTACCAAAAGTCTCCACGCGAGTAAAATTTTCAAGTTTTTCTTCAGCAGAATCCCAAGGCATAACAAATGGGAAATCAGTACCGATTAGTTGTGATGGCAACTTGGATGGAAATGGCTTGTCAATACGAAAATAATGGCTATCACCATGCACCAATACGACCGGCTTACCATACTCACGGGTTTTTTGTTCCAGTAATACGAGGAAATCCTCAAATCCAATCAAATTGGTGGCTGGTATGAAATCCCAAGGATTTGCCTGGATGACAACCATAATCGCTGGGCTATTTTGTTTTTTGGCCAAATTAAATGTTTCTTTCAAGAACTCAAGGTTTGCCGCATTACGTAATTGATATTCTGCTTTCGCCTGCTCAACATATAATGCACCAGTACTTAAACCGTTGTTGCTGCCAGGGATATTAAGACCAATAAACAACACATCGTTTTTAGACCAACGGATATTTTCTGGGAAAGCCGCGCTTTGTCTTTTTAATGGCAATGGCCGTTTACCAAAACTAAATGGTTCATCTACATTGGCGAACATATCCCGCAATAAATCCAGACGTTCAAACGGATTATAACTACCGGCGGCAGCCCGGTGGCAATCTGTCCATTCATTGTCACCAAAGACATAAAATAGCGGATGCCTGAATTTACTAAACGTTGCCAGGCGGTCAGCATACAAACTGTTATCGCAAGGCACACTACCGCCTTTAAAATCGCCATCATGGATAACAAAGGACAACTCTTTATGGGCATCAAGGTCAGTCATGAGATTTTGTGCTTCAGCCACTTTAGCATCGGTGTAAGGGAGGTCGCCTATTAAGCCGATAGAAAATTTCTCCGAACCTTTTTCATCGCGACTATGCGCAGAAAGGCTTGCTGAAAAAATAAGAACGCTAGATAACAGTAGTAATGTTTTAATTTTTTTGTTCATGGCTTTATCTGTAACTATGGATGGAAACATTAAGATATAGAGGGAATATTGCAATAACGTGTCAGAGTTTAAATACACAAACTATCTGATGGCTATGCAAATAATAACCACTCAACATACTTAAAAGTTCTGTGCTGTGCAGGTTGGTTTACCTTACACAAACCACATAAGACATCAGGCCAAACGCTTAAAAGCGCCTGACCTGACCAATTGAAAATCATCCATGACTTAAGACGTTAACTAGGATGTCCAGTTAAGTTTTGCACCTACTGGCTGGCAAGTGCGTGTACTAAATAATTAGTAAGGTGCAGTGATCACTTTACAATCATTGACAGGAAGTGCGGGCACTCTTGTCGCATGGCTGTAACGGTTAACTGGGTTTGGCAGGTTAGGTGTAGCAGGTGTCCAGAATACTGGTGAACCCATATAGCCAGCTTGACCGAAGATATGCGTTGCATCTGGGTCATCAAGCTTGCCAACTACAGTAGGTTGACCAGCTTCTTTGATGATTTCTTTTACAATAGCCAATTCGTTTGCATCGAAAACGTGGGTTTTATTGTATTGGAAAGTCAAGTCAGTCCAGTCTTTGTAAGTATTGGCAAATACATTAGCTAAAGTAGATGCTACACCATTAATTTTAACAAAACGGTAAGGTTTAACTGGGGTAAGCACGTTACCGTTAGCGTTGTTTTCAGTACCTTGGTAACCAATTGCCCAAGCCGCACCCCAAATGTTGTTGAACGCTGTACCAACCGTGTTGGTACCACTATTCAACTCAGAAAGACATTCATCAAGATTGCCTGAAGAAGCCATTTGATGCACCAACACTGTTCCCGCTGTGGTAGCTGCGCCAGTGTCTGCTTTTGGAGAAGCAGCACCTGCGGCACAAGGGTAATTCAAGAACTTAATTGCAGTAGTTGCTTTAGTACCGGAACCATTAGTCCGTCCACACATGTGCAATGATTTACCTGCTGTTAGTGCAGGGAGACCTGCGCCTGCAGTATAAGTACCTTTTAAAATATTTGCGACTTGTAAAGAAGTCAGGCTGGGTTGGTTAGCAGCAAGTTCGCTACCCACTACTTTACCTTGGGCGGCTTGCAAAGCGTTACGGAATGTTGTGTTGACCACGATTCCGAAAACCTGCGATGGACCAGATAAGACGTTCAATTTAGCAACGCCGGCTGCTGTAATTGGCGTCCAACCAGCAGGCGCAGGCAATGGATAGTTGCTTCCTGTGAACTTGCCAGGATCGACATCAGACACACCGAAATCTGGTGTTTTCAGCTGAGTACCAGCACAAACATAAGGACCAGTTCCAGTACAGGTAGGATCAATTTTCAAGAAAGCAACTTGGCCACCTGCTAAGGTATCAAGTACGATTGGATTTACACCGTAAATAGAACCACCCGAACTCCGCTTATACAACAAAATGTTTTTCTTAACACCAGTCAATAAAGGCGCAAGCACAGGGTTCGCTGTGTTACCGACACAGTAGTAAGCATTTTGGTTTGCGCCATTCACGTTGTCCTGGAATTTAATGACAGCGGCAGGGTTAGCACACAATCTATTAGCGACCGGTACAGTAGCATCAGTCAGTAATTTTTCCAAAAATACGCGCGGTGCAGAAGCACCTGACAAAAATATTTCATACGTGGTAGCAGGGTTTATTACGGGTGGAGCAGCATTCGCCACACCTGAAAATAATGCTGCTGTAACAGCCGCACCTAAATATAATTTTTTCATAATTGTCCTCGAAAGAGTTAGTGAAAGTTACATCCTGTAAATCTAAACCTAAATCAGCCCAATATCCGGAAAGCTAATAAAGTCTAATTCCCTGTTTCAACACCACTGTAAAAACTCACGCACGATAGCAGGATTTTTTACAACAAGGGCTTCAACTGGTGCGGATTCTTTCACATCTTATCCACTCGAATAATGACAATTTAGTTAAATTTTAGCGTATTGATATACGTATGTATTGCATAGAAATAATAGCCAAATACAGTAAGCCGCAGACTAGATAGGATTGAATTGGTATATCAACTTTCGGTTATTAATACATTGTAAAATTTCTGTAACATTTCTGACCTATATTATTTTGTTAATTTGGTAGCCATCAGAGCTTATTTAACCTAGGAGCGTAACTTTGAAGGAGTTAAAACAAATGATTTCAGTACGCATTGATGAGAGCGACAGAAGTGCAGTTCAAACCATGGCTACCCGACTTTTTGTAAGAGAATCTGATATTTATCGTTTTGCAATTAGCTACCTATTTACCCGATTTAATTGTTTGCTGGATGACAGTTGTGCAGGAAGCGATTTATTACTTGCTTTGGTAGAAATTAGAAATGAATTACATCACACGCTTGGCCTTAAAAAGCATCAGATAGAAAAAATTATAAATAATAGTAATTTTAAACCTGAAAAATATGTCGCAATGTCTGATATTGAATTACTGTTAATGCCACAGCATATTTTGAAACAACATCTGACAAAACTTTATTCGATGCCAACGGATAAACTTAATGTTGAAGAATGGCTTAAAGAATATTTAGTCACTAAATATAATTTGAATGCCTCGCTAACAAATTAATTATTTTTCAGAAGTCTATTTTGATTTCAAACAAATAATTTACCGTTACATATAAATAAGCTTATTACGAATATTAATAGCAAAGTTTGATCCAGAATTTAGACAGCCGCGCTATTAATGAAACATTCTTAACTCTAATAATCCACAGAATTTGTGAACCTTATTTTAGCTATCTGATTGATATATATCCCTAATATTATTCGATTACTTAAAAAGCATTTATTCAAAATGTTGTAAGTTATTTCTTACATTTGTATTTCAAGTCACGCAACTTTCATAAAACTGTCACTTATTTTTAATAGGCGCTCTTTAATATTCTTCTCTGGGCTGGTTGTATAACCAATTGACCTTACGAGAAAAAATTAAACCCAGGAGATTATTAAAATGAAAAAAAGTATTATCGCTTTAGCAATAGGACTGGCAGTATCAGGTGTAGCTTCTGCAGCTGACAGGTTTGGCGTTGTTGTCCAAGATTCTTTAGATGCTAATTCCAACCATTATTTCGGTTTTGAAAAACCCATTGGCGCATCAGAAACTGTAACTGTACCCCGCACACATGGACAAAAGGGGCATGACCTGATTAAGTTAGCAAAAGGTTTAAAGGCCGAGATTGTTACCCGTAAAGCAGCTCAAAATTCTGACATGATGGCGTTTTGGCCTAGCGACAACAAGCCTACCCATATCGTAACGTGTATCGAAGCGGGAAATGATCAAGTTGGTGAGTTTCCTAGCAAACAGCCTAAGCTAACCCCATCTGTTCAAACCGTCAATTTGGCAACAGGTGAAGTTAAAACAATACTGCGCGGTATGACTGGTTGTGATGGTATACGTCGTACTCCTTGGAATACGATTGTGGCCACAGAGGAAGAGGATGATGGCGGCTTGTATGAAATATTAAACCCATTGACTACACCTGACTTGACCTTGGTGAGCCGCGGCGCTAGCGACACTATCGACAGTAACGGCAACCCAGTCGCTGGCAAAGTTGAGTTTCGCTCTGCTGTCGGTAACCTTGCTTGGGAAGGCTTGGATTTCACTAAAAATGGTGTGTTGTATTATGGTGATGAGTTACGTCCAGGCTCGGCTGGAGCTGATGCGGATGGCGGTAGTTTATTCAAATTTGTCCCTAGTAAAGCTTGGAATAACACACCCGTTACTGACTTAAGCAAATCGCCTTTAGTCTCGGGTAATGTCTATGCTTTCCAAGCGTCTTGCGTAGCTAAAACTAGCGGAAGCTTCCCACAATTTGGTCAAGGCTGTGAAGTCGGCGAAGGCGCCTGGTTGAAAGTAGATGCAGGTCAATTACGTGCATCAGCCTCTGTCGTATCTGCCACTGGCTATTACCGTCCAGAAGACGGCCATTTAGACCCATCGTATATAGGCCAAGGCGCAAAATTTTGCTGGACTAATACTGGCAATGAAGATGCAAAAAACTATGGTGAAGTCATGTGTTTGATTGACACCAACCCAGTCGGTACTGGCGAAAAAACTGTAGAAACAGAAGGAGTTAATGCCCAAGGCCTAACTTATCTGGCTGACAGTGCAGAAACTAAAGGCTTCGCAGTAGCTGTCGCTAACCGTTTGTTAGAAGGTGATACTGACTTAAACCAGCCCGACAACTTGGCATTCCAGCCTGTGACTGGAAAAATGTATGTGATAGAAGACCACCCATTCGGTGATGTTTGGGCTTGTTTACAGGATAGCGCTGATCGTGATATCAAATCTGATGGTTGCGTGAAAGCATTATCGGTTCGTGACAGCAGTGCCGAACCGACTGGTTATACATTTACTGGTGATGGCAAAACTGCATATCTTCACATCCAACACAGCAGTGATACCGCTTGTACAGCAAACACAGATTGTGCCGACACTGATGGCTATCAAACTGACGATTTAGTTAAGATCACTGGATTTAAAGCCTATAAAAGATAATAAGAAGTACCTACCCCGAACCTTCCCTCAAGGTGTGTTGTAACTTGAAGGCCGCTATTGCAAGGAGTTGCAGGCGGCTTTTTTTTATTTTTCTTTTTAATTTAAATTTAATAGCCGCTCACTAGTACAAATTAATACGACTGTAATAATTTTGTCAAAGTCCGAGGATAAAATCTTATAGAAATTAGGTAGCTGGATATATTTTTATGCACAAAACAACCCGTCATTTCTTTGCCTATGCCGGAGTTGTCACCTCTTTTCTTATAGTAGGTTATTTAACTCTCATAAGTTTTGCTGCAACTATAAAACCAGAAGAATTCCGGTTACTAAAAGTATTTCCGAGTAGCGCCCAAAGTGCAGTGACTTTTGATGAAAGTATAATCGCCAGCCCTTTGCTTGATTTATCCCAAGGCCGCCCTCTAGTCATTGTACCTAGTTCAAATGGTGAAATAGCCGCCTTAGATGGTGTAACTGGAGCTCTCGAATGGCGAGTCAGTGTCCCAACACCAATAGGCCAGACAGCTCAATTGGTTTCTACGCCAATCATCGTAAACAATAATGTGATAGTGCTTTATCAGTGTATTGAAAAAGGTGTGCGCACCAGCCATCGACTTGCAGTAATTGACTTAGCTCAGAAAAAATTGGACGACACTTTTCCAGTATTAGCATTGTCTGCGGAAAAAACAACTGCTGATGGCAAAGCACAAATCAAGTTTAATCCGCCGACGGCTTACTCACATTCTGCACTTAAATATACCCAAAAATCTTACAGCTCTTGGGGCAAGCTTTATGCCGCATTTGGCAACGCTGGTGACACCCAACCTTTTCATGGCTGGCTGTTTGAAATTGATATGCAAGCATGGCAACAACGCGGAGCTAACCATGCGATCAGTAATGTTTTATTAACAACACCGGAAGCAGATTGTCCGGTAAGTCTTGAATATGGCACTCAAGAAATGATTTGCGGAGGCGGGATCTGGACACCGGCTGGGCCACAAATATTTCCCACTGTAGATGGTTTTGAAATAATCTTACCTGTAGGCAATGGCCAAATAGACCTCTCCCGTCATGATTACGCCAATACTCTTATGCGGGTACAACCGGAACTTAAATTTAATCCAGAATGTAATTCAAACCTATGTGCCAACTTTGACCCAGCTAATCCAGATAGTGAGTGCATGGCTTCCTGCAAAAATCTATTTATTCCTCGTCTAGGCGAGAAAGATGCCCCGTTAAAACCGGCCAATGGTGAATGCGATAATAAAAGCTTTTGGGAATGCTTGGCATGGATGGATTATGACCTAGGTGCGAATGCTCCGGTTAAGGCTAAACTAAAAAATGGCCGCTCAGTGCTGATCCAACCCGGCAAGGAAGGGGCAGTATATTTGATTGATGCCGATCATCTAGGCATCCAATATGACCGACTGCAAATTACCGATGTATGCGGGACAGCTTCCGACCCTTGCAAAGCCAGTTGGATGGGAATGATTGTAACCCAACCTGCATTAACCTATATCAACGGCGAACCCATCGTAATTATTCCAACATTCGTACCAGATAAGTCCCACCCTGCGGGATTAACCGCTTTAAAAATTGTGCTAGAGAATGGAAATCCCAAATTAAAAAGATACTGGCAATTCCCAGACCCCTCGACCAAAGAATCGATTCAAGGTTACCGTAGCCATTCATCGCTACCTGTTATTTCTACATTGGGTCAGTTTAATGATGCGATTGTGTGGTCAGTTGACACAGGTAATCCCGGTAATCTCTATGGTATCCGAGTGAAAGATGGGGCTGTAATCTTTAAACAATCATTGCAAGGGACAGGAAGGCAACTCTCTACTCCGCTAATTTATCGCAACACTTTGTACCTTGTCTCTACATTTGGTGATACAGGGAAGTCATTCATAGAAGCTTACCAGATACAAACTATTGACTAAATTAATGGTCTTAACATGCAAACTGGACTACTTTTTTTATAACCAGCACTCCCATATTTATAACATCAATAGTAAATCCTTAGCTTTATAGCCGTAAACAAATGCCTTATCCCATTATTAAAACTGAAAAACCTCTTAACGACCCTTACATGGCTGTCCTGAAACAATTATTGTCAGAACTTCTTGAATTACAGCAAAAAATTGAAGTAAATGCTAACAATCGGTTGTTAAAATATAAGAAAAATTACAAATCCGGTCATTATTCTGAAAGTGCTTATAATCTGGCGCATTACTTAGAAATGCGCCAATTTGATTTACGACAGCTACAGGATAGACTGGCACAAGCTGGTTTGTCATCCCTAGGTAGGGCGGAGGCTTCCGTTGTAGCGACATTTAATTCGGTAATTGACATATTGCACTACGCCACCAACAAAGACTACCATCACGCTCAAACAATCCCCACAATTCCTAACGCTTCTGATTTTAGTCGTGGCAAAGAACTCTTACAACTGCATACCAACAAGCTATTCGGCACATTACAGGAGTCGGGGAAAGCCCATGTGATGGTGACGTTGGGCACGGATGTGTCCTGGAACTATAACCTAGTCAGTGCCTTACTGAACAAAGGCATGACTTGCGCCCGAATCAATTGCGCCCATGATAATGCTAAAGTATGGGAGAAAATGATCGAGAATGTCCGTCGGGCAGCATCTGAAACTGGCATGCCCTGCCCTATCCTTATGGATTTAGCTGGACATAAAATACGCACCGGCTCTGTAGCATTAGAACCACCCATTTATCACATCAAAGTAAAAAAAGATCGCTCCGGAAAAGTCGTGGCTTCTGGATATTTGATCTTAACTGTCGATCCTCAAAACACTTCCATTGAAACTGATTTATTCAAAATACAGATACCCAAGGATCTTCATAAAAAACTAACCACAGGGTTATTGTTAAGTTTCATAGACCAACAAGACAAGCCACGTTACTTAAAAATTGAAAAAGCACTTTCCAGTACCGATTGGTTAGTGAGTTGTGATAAGTCGGCCTACCTAATCTCGGGTTGCAAATTAAGCCTGTTAACGCCGGAAAGTTTAACCCATAAAAGAAAAGAAGATATTTCATTTTCTATCGGAAAATTCGATGGCGCCCCATTGGATATTCGGATAATAAAAGGCGAGTTACTACTGCTAACCCCTGAGCATATCGAAGGCCGGCCGGCGGAATATTCGGCGAGTGGGGTTTTGGTACGCCCTGCCCATATCGGCTGTACGTTGTCTTTGGCGATTGACAAACTGGAAGTCGGCCAACCCGTTTGGCTAGATGATGGCAAACTAGGTGCTGTAGTAGAAAAAATTACCGATCAAGGGGCGCTATTACGGGTCACGGTTGCAAAACCCAATGGGGTGAAAATCCAAAGTGATAAGGGCATCAATTTTCCAGAAACTGACCTTGGTTTGCCGCCGTTAAGTGGAAAAGACCTTAAAGATCTCGAGTTTGTCTGTACTCATGCGGATATGGTAGGCTTTTCCTTCGTAGAAACGCTGGACGACATGAAACGCTTAATGAAAGAACTCGCCAAAAGAAAAGCGTCTAGCCTACCTATCATTGCTAAAATTGAGACTAACCGTGCGGTTAAAAATCTTCCTGATATTTTATTGGGTACGATGGGACGTCATCGTATGGGGGTTATGATTGCCCGGGGCGATTTGGCTGTCGAATTGGGGAGCGCACGATTGGCTGAAGTCCAGGAAGAACTTTTGTGGTTATGTGAGGCTGCTCATATCCCGGTAATCTGGGCAACCCAAGTATTGGAGTCCATCGCTAAAAAAGGCATCCGCTCCCGTCCTGAATTTACTGATGCCGCAATGGCTGTCCGTGCCGAATGCGTAATGCTGAATAAAGGCCCTTACATCTTGGATGCCATTGAAGCCCTGGTGAATGTAATGATACGTATGGATGAGCATCAACGGAAAAAATTTTCGAGATTACGGGCATTGCATTGGTAATTTTTATTTTTATTAGAAGGCTTTTAGCTTGCCAAAAGCTTATTTACGGCAACTAGTTATTGCATCAATTTGGAATTGCCATAACCATATCGTTATCTTCTCCAGTTAATGAACAAAGAATTACTTCCCTTACTTCATTACTTACGGCATGGCGATTCTTGCCAGAAGTTTGGATGCAAGGGTGAAATTTTATACGGACTTTAATTTTATCCAGCGACAGCATTTTAACTAGGTGCGGGATGAAATCATCATCCCCGATGAAAGGGGCTATTGCTTTTGCACTATCCAAATACTCAATGGTTATCGGTTGTAACATCGCTTTAACTAATAGCGCAGGCTGGAATAACGAACCATGAAAAGGTAATACTGTTTCACCGGATGTGGTAGTGCCTTCAGGGAAAGCAACTACAGTACTATTTTGTTTTAGCAGCCACACAATTTGTTCTGCCGTTACCTTAGTTTGTTGCTTATCACCCCGGCGGATAAAAATTGTCCCCCCTTTTTTAGCCAGATAGCCAACTACCGGCCAAGCGCTAATGTCGCTTTTGGCGACAAAATGGACTGGCTTAAGCTGCCCAAGGATAATAATGTCAAGCCAGGAAATATGATTGCTTACCCAAAGTGCGGGTTGATCCGTTAGTGCCCCTTCTACTACTAATTTGATACCCATAATTTTGCAAAACCATCGCAACCATACTATCTTTAGTTCGCCACACCTCCGTTTAGCATTTACTGGTTTGCATAAGGCATCAACCAATGGAAAAATAATTCCAGCTTTGATTAACCCTACGATGAACAGTAATGCAATAAGCGTGAGTTTATAGTACAGCCGTATGTCCAGTTTCATTGGCATAATAGCCCCTCATATAGTGCTTGCTGTACCGGCCGTTCAATTGATCAAGAGGCAGCAAGATAAATAAATCCATGCAGTTGAAATCCTCATCCCAGAATGGCTCGCCACATACCAATGCACCAAACCGTAAATAAGCTTTAAGTAACGGCGGGATACCTGACTCATCGCGCTGGCAGCGCAAAGCTTGCGGGACGGGAATGCGCGGCCGGACTTGAAGTTCTGGTGCAGCAATATTTTTGGCATCGAGGGCTTTATAAACTGCTTCTATCGAAAAACCGCTAGGACCAGGGGTGATACTTGCACAGCCGAGAAGATAATTAAATTCACCTGCCAAGGCATACTGCACTAAACCCGACCAAAGCGTCGTTAATACCGCACCACCGCGGTAATCCGGGTCAACGCACGTCCTACCGACTTCAAGGAAACGGCCTGGCAAAGTTAACACCTTATCCAGGGTGAACTCGGTTTGTGAATAAAACCGTCCTAGTTGCTGGGCTTGGTCTTGATTAAGTAAACGAGTATAACCAACTACGCGTGAATTGACTGTGTCATAGACCACCAAATGGTCACAATAACCGTCAACTTCATCATAATCCAAACCATCAGATCCTGACTTTAATTTAGCTCCCATTTCCTGGGCAAACACACGATAGCGCAAGGTTTGTGCTTCATTAATCAGTGCGGCCGTCCTAGCCATAAAACAGACTAACTTCTTGTCAGTGTTTTTTACTTGGTCTAAAAAATTCATTGTCATGGCATCATGGTTTTAAAGGAACAAGCTGATACCTTAAATAATTGATATGTCAGAATCGTGTCTGTTAGATGAAATTCTTATGACAAAAAATTCGCTGGTTATCTACTTCTTACCTGCATTACGGACATGGACAACATCGACACTGCTCCAAACGTTTTCTATGTAATCCATATTCATTTTTGGCATACCGTTTTGAATCCAGTCAACCAGGATTTTTGCGGTATTGGGATAAGATATTTTTACGCCGTTGGCTGAATGCAACCAGTGGTCTATTACGGCTGAATCCAACTCATTCATTGTATGTCCATAGCCCAGTTGTTGCAGCGCAGCGGCATTGGATATTTGTTCCATTTGGGCGTGTAGCGGCTTCGCTAGTATCTTTTTACCCAAATGTAACGCCTCGCTTGCCAGCTCAAATCCCGCATTACTGATGATGCCTGAACAATCATAAAGGTCTTGTTTAAAGCCTTCCCTGGATAAGGTCTTACAGTGGATAAAGTCTATTTCAGACACAACCTTCTCGGGTGAGTAAATATGAAACTCAAAGTTACTGAAAGATGATAAAAGTGAAACCACATCCTTGGTATTTTCAAAAGGGAGATAAACTAAAATCTTATTGGGTATTGCTGGTTTTATATCCTCATCGGTTTCGATAATGGGCGGCAGCACCGGTTGACCGAAATGATGCCAATGCAAACCCACACCAATATTTACCGGGGCGAAATTCTGCATGACTAAATTAGCCAAGGGATCTGAACCTTTCCTGGGAATATCATGATTGAACGCATATTGATGACCGATACCAATTACAGGAATACCTTGAGTTTTCCCCGCCCATGCCGTTACCGGCTCAAAATCACTGATAACAAGATCATAGCCTTTCAAATCAAGGGTTTTTACATCTTTAACAAAGGTGATTGGTTTGGCAGTTAACATTGTTTTAAAGTAACTCACTTCACCTTTGTTGACTGAAAAAGTCAGGCCATGACGTAGCTGGTAACCATTAAAAATCCCCATATCGAAATATTGGTCGAATGGCCGTCCGGTGAATTGAAAATCCACATGGATACCCACCGCATAAAGTTCTTTTGCCATTACCCTGGCACGGGTAATATGCCCATTACCAGTACCCTGTACACCATAAAAAATACGCATCAATTAATTAATCCTATAGTGAATAAAGCAATTGAAGTTCCCATGGCTGAACCAACCAAAATGTCAGTCGGAAAATGCACACCCAAGACAATGCGGGACACACCAACTAAACCCGCCCAGCAATACAATGGGAACAGAAAAATTGGAAAATAATGCGCCAGCAAAGTCGCCATCATGAAAGCGGCCGAGGTATGACCCGATGGAAAACTAAATTTGTCTGACGGGATAATGAAACTGTGAAAGTTTGTTAATGCAGCCTGCGGCCTGTTGCGTTTGAAGCTATTCTTCAGAACAAAATATAATGGCCGCTCTATAGCAAACGCCAACAGAATGGCTTGAATTGGCGCACTAGGAATCAAATCATCCTCCGCTAGCAATATTAAAGAAATAATGACGTAAAGTTGTCCATCCCCGCTTTTAGATAAATACCGAAAGATAGAGACTAAGCTCTTTAACAACCTGACATGGTTAAACCAGAAAAACACTGTCACATCATATTTATGGATCGAATAAAGCAGCTTCATATCGCCTCCTGGAATTGACTTAACTCTCCTGGGCTTTTGTGCTTAGGCCTGGAGAACAATACGCATTCACCTGATACGTACTAACCAATCTAAGGCATCAATATGACGGCGATGTGACTGTAAGATTAAGATTTTGTGACAGTTATTCGCAAACAACCAAAACTAGACAAGAAGTGAAAAACAAGCAATTACGTAAACCATAACCCATCAAAAAAATATGTTTGTCATATAACTTTAACGAGATGCCATTAGAATCATTTGGCAAGTTAAGAGACTTTTGGCTTACCTGAGATTTTTACATACCAAAATATGCTCAGCGATATGCCTTCTCACAAAAACTGACTGTTTAACTTCAAATAATTCAGTTGATGACTTTAGGTTGAGGGAATGTGACTATTAATAATTATCGAACGATTTGGATATCCGATTTACACCTCGGTTCTACACAATGCCAAGCCGATGTGTTGCTCGATTTCCTTAAATTCAATGACAGTGAAAAATTGTATCTTATTGGCGATATTATCGATTTTTGGTCATTGTCAAAAAAAATGTATTGGCCACGGGATCATAATACAGTCATACAAAAAATATTGCGTAAAGCAAGGCACGGTGCTCAGATCATTTATATACCAGGCAACCATGATGAAAACATCAGGGCTTATGATGGTTATATTTTTGGTGACATCATGGTCAAGAATTCTGACATCCATGTCACCGCCACAGGCAAACGTTTTCTGGTTGTCCATGGCGATGAATACGACACCATTGCCAGACATCACCGATGGATAGCTCAGTTAGGAAGTAGCGGGTACGATTTCCTCCTGTTTATTAACCGTTTGTTAAGATCTATACGGCGTTGTATGGGGGTGCAGTCTAATTTTTCCCTGGCGGCTTATGTCAAATTCAAGGTCAAGAATGTTGTCCAGTTTATTTCTGAATACGAAGAAAGCATTGTTAACACCCTTAAGGACGAAAACCTAGACGGCGTGGTGTGCGGACACATCCACCATGCCGAAATAAAGGAAATAGACGCGTTTTTGTATCTCAATACCGGCGACTTTGTGGAAAGCTGTACTGCCATTGTTGAGCATATCAATGGAGCCCTGGAACTGGTGAGCTGGCATAAAATCCAGTTGGATTCGGCTGAAAAACCTTTAGAAGCGGACATATCTGCCTGATAATTTTTATTCAATCTTAATGGAAGCACTTGTTGGCGTTTATCCATATTTACTAAATAAAGAAAAAAACCTACTGGCTCAAAACTACCAGTTGTTACTTAACATTTTTAACTAGGTAAATAACGATGACCTTTGCATTTTATTATTTTGAATTCTTGAACTCCGAACATTTCGCATGTGCCTGGATGTTGCTACCTCCGTTAATAGCTATTTTTAGGCTGTCGTTTTTAAGAATAAAACGGATTAGTATTGGTCTTCGGCTTCAACAAAACCTTGCGCTGTCTACTGATAAAAGTATCGATACTTAAAAACTTTGAATTAATTGATCCGTTCGGGTTTACCCTTGGGGCAATGTAACCCGTCGGACTTTTTCAACCTGATGTTTTGGTATTGAAATCTATTTACTCAGGGCTTCCTTAAGTTTAAAAAACAATTTACCTTCTCCATTCCAAACAAATCTTTTCCAGCAGGTTACATCACCTTATGAATCGCGGTTTCTATATCATTCTATTTGCCCAGTTTTTTTCATCATTAGCCGATAACTCACTGTTGTTTGCCGCCATCGAATTACTTAAACAACGGGCGGCACCGAGTTGGGAAACACCAATTCTTCAACAATCCTTTGTACTATCCTTTATTTTCCTAGCGCCCTTCGCAGGAGCCATTGCCGATTCAATCCCGAAAGGAAAAGCTATGTTAATCAGCAATTCGATCAAAATGGCGGGGTGCATTGCTTTATTCTTTGGCATACATCCATTATTGGCTTATGGTTTGGTTGGCACTGGTGCAGCGTTATATTCACCAGCTAAATATGGCATCCTGACTGAGTATTTACCGGCTGACCGATTGGTATGGGCAAACGGCTGGATGGAAGGATTAACCGTTGCAGCTATTATTTTGGGTGCTATCGTCGGCGGTTTGTTAATCGGCTCTCACGTTGAAATATTTTTAGGGCAAGTGCAAGAATGGCTTATGTGGGATCGCAGCAATATTACTGCGCCTGAACTGTCGATTATCGTAGTGTTTGTATTTTACCTTTCCGCCGCAATGTTCAACTTATTTATCCCTAAGTTGCCTATAGAACATGCCTTACCTAATAAAAATATAAGAATATTGTGGAATGATTTTTGGCGCTGCTTCTTACTTTTGTGGCGTGATCCTTTGGGGCAAGTATCCTTGGCAGTCACCTCGCTGTTCTGGGGAGCTGGGACTACCTTACGTTTTATTATCCTTATCTGGGCCGCTTCGGCACTTCATTTCGACTTGCAACAAGCAACCCAGCTAACCGCTGTTGTTGCGGTAGGCCTTGCTATCGGTTCAGTTATCGCTGCTAAACTTGTGCCTTTACACCACGCGGTAAATGTCCTGCCGCTAGGGATAGCTATGGGTTTGGCTATTGTGCTAATGGCATGGATCAGTGATTGGCGGCTGGCTATTATTATGTTGATTATCATCGGCACACTGGCAGGTATTTTTTTGATCCCGATGAATGCCTTGCTACAATACAGAGGGCATTTGCTGATGGGTTCCGGTCATTCAATTGCCTTACAAAACTTCAATGAAAATACCAGTATTTTGCTGATGCTGGGTGCTTACGCCATAATGATCGATGCTGAAATTTCAGTGAAAAATATAATAATCGTTTTCGGCTTATTTATCTCCATGACAATGGCCTGGCTTAACCATAAGCATGGTCATGACCAGGATTTGGCTTAACGATAAAATGCTGTCGAGGCTTTTGGAATAGCCTCGACAGCGTTCCGGATCAATCCCTGTGATTCTCGCTAGGCAGGGTTTTACTAAATACGGTGCTACCGTCGATATTCTTTAGTTCAACAGTCATCGCTTTAGATTTTTTATCTATGTTAACGTCACCAAAAAATTGCAGTCCCGCATAAGGTGATAAGTTTGCTTGACCGGTGGGAGGTGCTTTACTGAATACAACTTGGGGGCCGAATGTCCCATCGGTGGTGTTCGGCCCAAAAGAACCGGCGTTAAGTGGTCCAGCTACAAATTCCCAGAACGGTGAAAAATCCTTAGATTGGGCTTTGTTGGGATCGTAATAATGCGCAGCCGCATAATGGACATCGGCAGTTAACCACACCAGATTATTGATATGCTCATGTTTGATGAAACGCAACAACCGGGCGATTTCCAATTCGCGTCCAGCGGCTACCCCATCATTACCGTTGGCAATCGCTTCCCAACGCGGGTTACCATTCGCATCGCGGCCGTCCCCAATATTAAGCCCAATAGGCATATCGGCAGAAATGACTTTCCACGTTGCACGGGAATGTTTCAGTTCATCTTTAAGCCAAGTTAGCTGGGTTTTCCCAAGAAATGCAGTCGTGTCGCTTTCTTGCGGTTGCAGATTGCTAGTATTTGGTCCACGGTAACTGCGCATATCCAGAACAAACACATCCAATAAAGTACCATAGGAAAGCTTACGGTAAACACGTTCGGATTCTTCTGCATCATGAGGGCGAAGCGGTGAGTATTCATGAAAAGCTTTGGTGGCACGGGCAATCAATAACGGCACATCCTTGACTGTATAGCGCGGATCCGCGCCCAGTTCTTTTGAATCTGACCAATTGTTTACAACTTCATGGTCATCCCATTGTGAGATCACAGGGACTTCAGAATTAAAACGGCGCAAATTTTCATCCATAAGGTTATATTTGTAACGACCTCTGAATTCATCTAATGTTTCAGAAACTTTGCTTACTTCAGGGGTAACCAAGTTTGCCCATATCTGGCCATTCTCGGCAGGTTGGCTGGCGGAGATGGGACCATCAGAATAGATATTGTCGCCACTATGGATAAAAAATTGCGGTTCAACTTGGCGCATGGCTTCATAGATTTTCATGCCGCCAAAACCTTCATTGATACCCCAACCCTGGCCTGCAGTATCACCACCCCAGACGAAATGAATATCATCCCGTTTGCTTATGGTGTGGAAATGGCCAGTTACTGTTTTGCTTTTGTTATGTTTGTTAGTCAAATCCTCAAACCAGACCTTTACGTAAATATCTGCACCATCGGGTAGCCCAGTTAAATCCTGGCGAGCAGTGTAGTCACTACTTTCCAACGCATACTGCCCACGGATAATACGAGATTCTTTAAACTGCTCATTATTGGCAAATTCGACCATCATGCGTGATGGGCGGTCAGCACGGCTCCATACCACGACCCGCCCAGGCGCAAGGTCGCCAAACTGGATGCCATAGTCAATCGTTGGGGTACTCTCTGCTGCAAATGCCATCTGAACAGCTATAGCAAACAAAAGTGGAATGGTTATGACATATATGGGCAAGGTATAAAGCAGCTGGGAATGGTCATTTTCTTGTCTCTTCATGGAAATTACTCCTGATAGTGTTGATAAGACCAAAATCTTATATATCTAAAATGACAGGAAAGTTAGGGTGGGATTACAACATTGTTAAATGGCAAACTTATTACAATAATAAATCTACGTTTCATTTTAGCTAGCTTGGCAATACGTAAGAGTGTGCCATCATATCGGCTTGAATATTAGATTATTATGGATGTGATACCGTGCGGCTCAGAACCTCGGCTGAAAATGTTGTTACGCAAAAAACAAAAGAACCGCTAACTTAATGAGGTGGGCTAAATTAACTCACCTCATTTCGGTCAGAAAACTTATTTCATACCCATACAATTAGCATAATAGGTGACTGTAGCAGGCCAATCAGAAAAAATCCCACGTATACCAACATCTTGTGCAAGTACGTCGAGCAGAACCATCGTATCGCCATCGGATTTAACACCATTAATAACCGATTGATAATAATAAGGGTTGCTCGCGATATTTTTTAACAAGCCTGAACGTTCTAGCGTCCAGGTAACAATATCTAATCCAGCGGCTTTGGCAGCAATGGCGTAGTCAGAAGGAATAATTTTGTTATTGGCATCAAGCGTGATTAAAGCCCAAGTCGGCGGAGCAACAATTTTTACACCATCTGCGGCCAATGGGGACAATCTAGCTCTAGCAGCAGGCATGTCGGTCGGCAAATTTAAATCTTCAAGGGCTACAGCTTGTTTACCAAAAGCCGGTTCATGCTTAATCCAGTAACGAATATCATCATGGTTAAATGATTGAGGAAATACACTTCTTGGGTTAACGCCAGCCGCTTTATACTCATTTATCATTTTTTGGGCATATGCCTGCTGGGTAAGCCCATTAAAAGGCATAGTCACACTAGGCAATTTTAATTCAGGTGTCATTTTTACACCCAGTTTTTTAAATAAGGCGATGCTTTCTTTGTGTGTCATTAAAATACCATTACCAGCATAGGTATCGGTACGAAAACTGGGAGTTGAATTCAGATATTCTGCCAACGATTTCGCTTTAGGATTGCCAGCATCCATTTTGCCTTTCAGACTTTTGAATTCAGCCAAAGTAATATCGCTGGTACAGCATTGCACTTTAGCAAAAGGGGTGGCGCTTTTATAGTCAGGGGGAATTGAGCATTTTCCAGCCAACGGTGTTTCAAGGATATTAGTCGTGGTATGGAGGTCACATTGGGAATGGCGACAAACCAATTCCTTGTCCTTGGTAAAAGTGACATCGCATTCAATTATCCCCGCCCCCATCCTTGCTGCAGCTTCGTAGGATTGTTTGGTGTGTTCGGGAAACTGTAGTGCCGCGCCCCGATGCCCAATAGAGAACTCAGTCTTATGAAATGGTCCTTCGGAACATTCTCGTAAGTTAGATTTCAGGTCACTTTTGGACATATCTTCAACTAGGAAATAAGGTCTTGGCCCCAACTGAATATTAGGTATTGCATTTTTTTGATAGCCGTCTCTTTTATCTGCATTGGCCGATAATGGTAGAAAAACCGAGATCAATCCTGCCATTGCCAAATTTTTTAACAAGCTCATGTTAACACTCCGATGAAGTTATTTTCGTATGGTATGCAAGCAGCTCCAATTCATGCCGATCACGCCAACGAAATTAATCGATTGTTATGTCGATTTAATGTCAATCGTGTTAAAAATTTATGAAAGCAGACTTAAAAGAGCGGTAAAGCCATAATCTTGCCAATCATTCTGGGCTGGTGCTTGCTTATAAACAAACATCTTCGGGGTACTCTATGTCGTAAGCCTATTAAGCAATCATCAGATTTTCATTGGTCGGGGCGACCCAGGTTGATATTTTTGATCTGGCGTTTGAAATTTTAGTTGCACTGAGCTTATCTTGAACGGCACTGACAAGCGTTTGCCCTGTCTAGAAAGAGGGTAACTTATGTGAGGTGAGCCGTGCAGAGATCCATTACCCTAAACACTCGCGTCCGGTCAGTTACCTTAGCAGTGGTGACTTCAATGGCATGTGGCAACTCGAAGTTGTCCACGGTAAGATGCCGCTTGATCCCCGATATTTTTTACCAGTGCCGAAGCTTTTTTGTTCGGTACTATCTGTGTTTATCACGCTCTGCGCCTCGACGATAATGAGTCGCGTTGATACTTATCCATCCCTATAGCGGGATAATAATTTGATAGCTGTCATTGTTCATCCAGCTTAACACCAACGGAGCGGATTAATCATGTAGCAGAGCCTTAAGTTAAAATTTAAGAAAACAAAATATAGCTAGCGTCACTTAAGGATTTGTATTTAATGTTATTAACGGTATATACTGTTTATAACGTTTATTGTTGCACTTTTGGAGAATTCAAGATGACTACCACACAAACCCAGCCAAAACCGGCTAAACCTATTGCATCCCCTACTAAAACAACAACTGTGGCCGCTAAATCAATCAGTCCTAAGCCAGTTAAAAAAACGCTAGCGGTGGCAAAAGCAACTCCCATCGCAGCCAAAATGACTGAGCTACCGGTAGAAAACCAGATCCCCCAATTCATAGTAAAAAAGAAAAAAAATGAAAAAAAGAAAGTAATCCGGGATAGCTTTTCATTCCCGGAACAGGATTACCATAAAATCTCTGAACTGAAAAAAATCTGCCTGGCGGCTGGTATACACGTCAAAAAAGGTGAAATCTTGCGTGCCGGATTACATTTGTTGACTAATTTAAAGTTAAGCGAACTTGTCAAAGCGATTGAAACTGTAGAAAAAGTCCCGACAGGCCGTCCTAAATCATCAAAAAAATAGCCTTCACCGTGACAGGATATTATTCATTGATCCGTTGGAATTTATTTACGAAACCAAAAATAAAGTCGGATAGCTCGGTGTTGGAATTTTGCATGTTCATTCTTTGGGAGTAATCTGTTACAACCTTGGCTAAACTGACTAGCTTACAAAAATGAAAACGAATGAAACCACCAACCGTTGCTTGTCTGTCTGTCTGGCGCAATCGTTTCGGTTTACTGAGTTACGCGATAAATTGCTGGAAACTGCCCGCACACAAAGCTTCAGGAATGCTTTAGTCATCGATTACAAAAACGGTTGTGCGATTGTTTTTTCTTATGGCGTTGTGGTGTATTGGAATGTCGATCTGGATGAGCGAAGGGAGCTGCAACTGCAACTTTTGGATTATGCGGTCAAACCTGATGCCGACCCGCAGGAGGATAATTTCAGCTATGAATCGGGTTTGGAACATGACCGGTTTCAGCACGATCATATTGAATTGCGATCAGGCGACTATAAAGTCTTGCTTGCCTTGTCCCATGCGATGGCACAATCCATTAAATTAGCTGCATTTGAGACCCATGCCATCAAAACCATCCAGGAAACCAGCCACCTTCCTGAGTCTTTGGCACGCGAGGGTAAAATTAAGCTGTCCCGCAGTGAAATGGCGAAAATTCGCGGCCAATTGTTTTTGACCAAAAGCGATATTATCCTCAACTACGACTTATTGGACACCCCTGAGTTTTTTTGGGAACATCCAGAATACCAAGCGATCTATTCAATGGCAGCCAATTACCTGGAAATTAAGCAACGCACCGACGTGTTGTCGAAAAAACTAGAAACGATCCACGAATTGCTGGAAATGCTGGCCGACGAACAGAAGCATCTGCATTCTTCGGTGCTCGAATGGATTATCATCTGGCTGATTGCGGTGGAAATCATCATCTCCATTTTTGACAGGCTGTTTTAACCCCCTAAATCAAGGGTTCTTGCGGGTATGCCGATGTTTCCGATTTTCAAGGGCTTGCAATACCCAATAAGTAACCCATCCGACAGCAACCAAAGCAACGGTAAATATGCTATAGGAAACAGGCCAAGGAATAGTATGGGTCATCATGGAAAATTCCGACATACCACCGATCCCCGCCAATAAGTTAAGCGGCATAAAAATAACGCTGACGACAGTCAAGCGCTTAAACACTTTGTTCTGATTAATGTTAATAAAACCGACAAGCGCATCCATCAAAAAATTAATTTTGTCGAACAGAAAAGCTGTATGCCCATCGAGCGAATCAATATCGCGCATAATTTGCTGGGCATATTCCAATTGGTCTTTCGCAAGTGTTTTACTGCGCATCAAAAATGAAACCGCCCGCCGCGTATCCATAACATTCCGGCGAATCTTTCCATTTAGATCTTCCTCAGTAGCAATATCAATTAAGATTTTGGTGGCTTCTTCATCGCTTACTTTTTTACTCAACACATGGTTGCCTGCAATTTCCAAAGCGGCATAAACTTCTTCCAGGGCATCTGCCGAATACTCGGCATTGGCGGCATAAAGGTCTAGCAAAATATCTTTGGCGTTTGACACGTAATCGGGCTGGCTAAACGCCCGTAACCGTTGCAGTCGAAACACTGGCAATTCGTCTTTACGGATGGAGAATAAAATATCTTGATACAGGATAAATGCGACCGCAACGTTGCGCGACACGTCGGCCTTATCCAGCAAAAAATCCGAATGCAGATGGAGTTCTCCGTTTTCTTCGACATAGAACCTGGCGCTTGATTCTAGGTCGCTTAATTTCTCAGGATCAGGAAACTCTATCCCGTAAATCTCGCCAACCCAGATGCGATCTTCAAATGTTGGGCTAACCAAATCCACCCAAACCGGCTTAGCTTCAACCAATTCCTGGGCAGTATTGATCGAAATTTCACGCAAGCGCCCTTTATCCAGATTAAACGCTTTAATCCGGCATTTATCTGTTTTGTAACCCTTTCTGCCAAGAATATGAAGGACAGATAGAGGCGAGAATGACAAAACCGAGCGTTTGACATCATCAGTTAATTGCTCCCAAATAAGGAACTGATCTTCTTCCGGCAAATTTTCAAGAATCTGCGCAATATCGTTCGCTGCTATTTGAGCCAAGACCTGTTGGAGCTGTACTATGTTCTCATTGTGGACAATGGTTTCCACTAAATCATGGTTGGGCACATCCTGCTGCCGCACCATATTTTCAATAAGCTTGTGCTTTTCTAAAACATCAAGCAATGCTTGTTGCTTATCAAGACCTTGTCTACCGGCAGACACTATTTGCATGACAAAATGTTAATTAATTATAAGTTGGGAACGAATAACCAACGTGGGAGTATAATCCTGTCTCCATTAACTTGATTATTCACTGTTAGATACCTAACAGAAAGTCAGTTGGTGTACTGAGCCGAAACCAGCCTGGATATTGTCAATCGCCTGCTTGAGTTCGTCTGGTGTGTAGGACTTGAAGGGCAACCATTCGTGCTTCATTTTTTTCCACAAGATTTCGATCCGATTCAACTCGGGGCTGTAGGGCGGCAGGAAGTAAAACTGCATGCCCTTATCCCTCAGGAGTTCCCAGTACGGTTCCAGTGCCTTTGCCTTGTGGAACGGACGCATTCTCCAGGATCACCACCATCAGCTTCGTGGCTCGCTCGACCAAAGCCATGAAAAAGCCGAAAAACCAAAAGCCGTTGGCGCTCCGCCACAATTTGACCATGACCAGGCACCCAAAAGACAGCAAAAGAATAGTCTCCGCACGATCCCGATCCCGCCAATCACTGCCTTTCTTGATGATCGGCTGCAAGCTTTCTCGCTCACTATTGTTCAACTCTATCGGTGTAACCCTTGCCACTGCTAAACCTCGCTTCCATTTCCCGTAATGCGGGAAGTTTACAGCAAATCAATTCATAGCGATGCTCTTCTGACTATTGCCCAAAAGTTGGTAAAAATCGCGCAAAATTTTTCAGTACGCTGCGGAAAAGAACGATGAAAATATTACACATTCTTTTCCTAAAAAACGACCCTTTTCTAATTCGATTATGGCGGCTAAACTGAGAATAAAAAATTCTATGAAGATAAAGTTTACGCTATTTTTTATAGATTATGCTTAAAGCCATCGTTTTTAGATAATTGATTCATTACTCAAGCAGCAACTTGATTTTGTAGTAGCGGGTAAGAATTTAAGCTTGAAGCAAACCAATGTAAGCCGGAAGGTATATTGCTCGACCAAGTTTTTCTTTCAGTTGAAGCCGGAAATTTTGTTAAGCTGGAGTTATTGCTTAAAAAACCATATCGCCTTTTAATAAACTCCGCCATTTACTCAAGACAAAATCACCTTGGGAGACATGATCGGATTGAATCTTAAGCCGAAGCCTACATAACTGATTGCGGCTAACTATCAGGCTGACAGAACTCGGTATCTTTGTACTATTCGCCAATGAATGGTTTAAGAAACGTGCGTTAAACAAGAATACACTGGCTCTCGCACTTCGTGTGCGCTAACACAACCAACTAATATTCCAATCTACTAGCCGAAGAGATAAGCCATAAGACCACCTAGAATGTCCCGCCTTATTTCACGATGCTACGATTTGAGCTGTCAATGTCTATGGCAATGTAGACATATTTGCCACTCTGTTTCAGGCTATAAATGACCAGGCCAAGCCACTCTACTTAATAAGCTCAGTGCAATCGAATTTACAACCGATGGCGCTTATGAAGTCGCAGATAGCTTTATTCAGCCGACCTTTTGACTCTAAAACCCTTAAGGGAATGTCCTGGATAAACTCAAGTCGAAAAAGTGTGTGATATCACGCACTCACTACGGCATATCACACACTTTTTGAAACGCGCCATTTTATCTATCTGTTTTTATTATAAAATTTATAAGGCATAAATATTGCTTTCTTTATATTTTTAAAGCCAAATTTTTGTCGAAACATGAATACCGATATCGCAGCACTTTATGTGGATTGCAGAAAAGATTTATTAAGTTATTTGACGCATATGCTGCATTGCCCTGAAATTGCCGAAGATATTGCGCATGAATCCTTTGTCATCATGGTATCCGCAGCGAGGCAGACCCATATCGATCACCCCCGTGGCTTTCTGTTCCGCACTGCGTGCAACTTGGCGATTGACCATGTTCGCCATAATAAAGTGGTTACTCGGCATGTGGAAAGCGAAATGTTGCTTAGCGATGAATTACCTTGCGGCTTCTCTGTGGATGAATCAGCAAAAATAGAATCCTTTGATTTACTACAAAAAATTTTGCTGCAACTTCCATCCAGGACGCGGGACGTGCTTATCTACCACAGGTTACATGGCCTGAGTTATAAAGAAATTGCAGAAAAATTCAATATTTCAGAAAGTGCTGTAGAAAAACACATCAGCCGGGGAGTCCAACATTGCCGTCGGCGTTTAGAAGAGTTGGATTACCGCCCCACATAATAATTGAGGTTATTAGGCTATATAAACGTCTTAACTTATAACAGCCAATTCAAGCCAGACAAATTTGCCCGCATATAATTCCCCTTATGACTTTTAAATCCGATCAAACAGGCAAAGACATCGATTTTGCCACATCACGAATTCAACAAAATGCCGCTGACTGGTTTGCCAAACTACGTAACAGTCGAGCCACGGAAGAAGACAGGCATCAATTTGAAGCGTGGTTAGCTGCAGACCCAAAACACCCAAAAGCTTACCGTGACATTGAAACATTTTGGAATACCCCCCAATTTGCTCAAACCTTGGCAGCAATTCCCCTATCAAGCCAACAGAATAAGCTAACCAAGCTTTCTGCTAGATATTATCGTATTGCCCTACCCTCAGTTGCTGCTTGCTTCATAATCGCGACATTTATCCTTCGCCCCAACCTAGATTGTTTGCAAGCCGATCATTGCACCCAAATCGGGGAAATTAAAAACATCCAGTTATCAGATGGCAGTAACGTCATCTTAAACTCGCAATCAGCCATTAATGTTAACCTTAGCAATAATGCGCGGCATGTTGAGCTTGTGCAGGGTGAAGCGCTTTTTGAGGTTCAACGAAACCCTGCCCTGCCCTTCGTGGTAACAAGTCATTTCGGGCAAACACGGGTACTGGGCACTCAGTTCGTGGTTCGTGAAGACAAGCAATCAGATACTATCTCAGTAATCCAGGGCATTGTTGCGGTCAGCCAAGGAAATCTGCAACCGGCGTTACTTAAGGTAAACGATCAAATCACGATCAATGCAGAACAAGCCAGCCCCGTGCAGCGAATCGCCGCAACCAGCATCAGCGCCTGGACAAAAGGTCATCTAGTAGTTAACAGCGCCAATCTTGAGACGGTTATTAAAGAAATTGGCCGTTACCGCAAAGGCACCGTAATTATAAAAAACAAACATCTAAAAGCTTTAAAAGTGAGCGGACGGTTTGATATAAACCATCCAGATAAAGCACTTGAGGCACTGGAAGAAACCTTGCCAATTACACTTTACCGGCTAACGCCTTGGTTAGTGGTGATTGCATAAAATACTGTTTGCTTTGAAATAGCAGCTAAACAGAGGGAAATCTGGACAATTTGTTTTCACCCATACCCAAGGGTTCAATAGACTCGTGAGACTTGGTCAATGTTTCCTTTGCTTATCAACTCCCCCGTTGAAATAAAAAACTTAAATTTTCCCTTGGGGAAAATCCGTACCTGAAACGTCTTAATTCTGAATCCGCGAATAAATGGATAAAAATTCCCACACAGGAGATGACTTTGATTAAAACTAAAAAAAAGGGCATTACCGCTGTAGAACAAACCGGCAAAAAACCGTTACCCCTTGCGACTCTGGCACTGCTGGGGCTACCACTCGCTTGCGCTAACCTGCAAGCCCAAGATTTTCATATTCCCCCACAAGCTCTTTCAAGCGCGTTGAACGATTATGCTGAAGCCGCTAATGTGCAACTCAGCTACCCAGCCGCGCAAAAATCGGGGTTAAGGTCTAACGGTGTTGCCGGCGACTACACGCCGCAACAAGCCTTACAGCAATTGCTTGACGGCACAGGGCTTGCTGCACAGGAAACCGCCAATGGTACAGTGACTCTGCAAGAACAAAGCGGATTGATGAAGGTGGGGGATACTTTAACACCAGAATCAACCGGCGGCGAAACCTTGCCGAAAGTGACGGTGGAGGCAGATGCCAGCAACCCTTATGATGACCCAACTTGGACTAATAGCCCTTATAACACTGATTACAATCGCCCGAAAGCCACAACCGCAACCAAAACCGATACGCCACTGATGCAAACGCCTTTCTCTGTTAAAGTCGTTCCGCAACAGGTGCTGAAAGATCAGCAAGTAATTACGGTTGACCAAGCATTGAGAAACGTTAGCGGTGTGGTAGCAGGTGCCGGTGGAACAGGCACATTTTTTATCCGTGGTTTTGGTAATTACAAAATTTATCGTGATGGTTTTCTGAATGGAGGTGAGTGGGCGCACACCGAGGATTTGGAAAATATTGAGCGGGTAGAGGTATTGAAAGGACCAGGCTCACTTTTGTATGGTCGTACTGAACCAGGCGGCATGGTTAACTTTGTTACCAAGCAGCCGCTCGATATGCCATATTACAGTTTCCGTCAGCAATTTGGCTCTTTTGACCATTATCGTACAAGTGTTGATGCGACTGGCCCAATAACTGATAACAAAGATCTCTCTTATCGTTTTAATTTAGGTTATCAAACCAACCGGACTTTCCAAGAGTTTGGTGGCAATGAACGATTGTTAGTCGCTCCAACATTAAGATGGCGAATTAACGATAGCACTACCTCAACAATAAGGGTGGAATACAGCGATATTCAGGAAAAAGGCAATGGTAATGTGCCTTTGTTGGGTAATCGACCTGCACCAATCCCGCGCTCACGAAACCTGGGCGATCCTTGGAATATCCAGGATGATGAATATGTAATGTTAACCTTGAATACCGAACATGCTTTTAACGAAAACTGGAAATTACGGCATCGCTTTAATTTCCAAAGTTATTGGTTAACCATGGCAGCCAACGGTGGTTCAAGCGCAGACCCAGTGACAGGTGACGTTGGTCGTGCTTTTTTTGCCCAAAATACCGATGGTGACGATTACCAGCACAATTTCTACAACACACTGGAACTTAACGGTAAGTTTGATACTGGTATAGCCAAGCACAATTTGCTGATAGGAGGTGATTACTATCACACAGACTATCGGGCAACTATGGCTGGTTTCGGCTTTAATCCAGCACTTTATGATGGGACTAATATCTATAAGCCGCGCCACCAAAACACGCCACCATCGTTATTGCCAACGGATGTAAGCTACTTTACTGCGACTACGCCTTGGTTTGGCGTCTATGCCCAGGATCAAATTGATTTGCCTTACAATTTTCATGTGCTGGCAGGGTTGCGTTACGACAACGCTGAAAGCTCAGGAAGCAGTGCGGGTGAATTTGGGTCAGGCGACGAGCCTGATAGTAGTTTTGATAAGGTTTCGCCTAGAGGTGGGTTAGTTTGGCAGCCGCTACCAGAATTGTCACTCTACGGTAACTATTCGGAAAATTTCGGGGCATCAAACTTTATCGGTAGGAATGGGCAACCATTACCTCCCCAAACCGCTCAACAATGGGAAGTGGGCATCAAAACCGAACTGCTCGATGGGCGATTTAATGCCTCTTTGGCTTATTTTGATTTGAAGAAACGGAACTTACCCATGCCGGTTAATCAATTAATTAACAGGTCGATTGGCGAAGCTGAAAGTAGAGGCCTTGAGTTTGATTTTCAAGGTGAAGTTTTACCCGGCTGGAATATCATCGGCAATTATGCTTACACACCTTTTGCTAAAACCATTAAAGATGCAGCTTATATTTATGATGTTAATTTTAATCCTATAGGCCTTAATGATGGGAATACCGGAAAACGTTTAAACAATGCCCCAGTTCATAACGGTAATCTATGGACGACGTATGAATTTCAACAAGGCATGTTAAATGGCTTGAAATTAGGTGCTGGCGTACAAACTATCAGCCAACGAGAAATTGGTTATGGCGAAGCCGCACAAGCTCCTGGTTACGTTACCTTTAACCTGATGGCAAGTAAGTTGTGGAAAGTTGGCAAAACCAATATTACCACGCAGCTTAACGTCGATAATGTCTTAGATAAAACCTACACCAGTAGGATTTACAGCTACGGCCCGACTGATTATGGTGCGCCGCTCTCTTTCATGGGGGCAGTAAAAGTCGAGTATTAGGCAAATTAATTAAGCGCTATTGGATGGTCTGGACTTCTTTTTTTCCATCCTATGCTGTTCGCATGGTTTTATCTGTGTTGCACATTTAACTTGGTAGTTTAGGTTACACATTAGATCTTGCTTGTCATTTCGAATGAAGTGAGAAATCTTGATGCTTTCGGGTTTGACGTAGATTTCTCCTGGTGGTCGAAATGACAAGATTTTTTAGGTTATATACGTAGACAAAGGTTTAGCTACCCCGATCTGGAGGCTGAAAGCAGATTAGCCATAAACGGGAAGGAGAAACGGTCGGTGTCGCCCGCAAATTTTCAAACCGTTTTTTAGCTTTGCTTACTGGGTCTAGAGACTATTTGACCATGGTGGGTTTGCTGCGCGAAACCGCATTACGCAGTAGCACCGGGCGCCCAGGGTTCACGATGCCAAGCGCTCATGATCCCGCCAACGACGATCTATCTTCAAGATAACATGGGAAACAACTCTCCCTGGAAAAACTACGGAATGTAACGCTTAATACGAGAGCTTAATTTAGCAAGATGCCTAATGATGCTTGTACAAGATTGCGCGAATCGAAATCCAACTTAGGCTACTTACGTCATAACCATCAAAAGCTATTAAAAAAACTGTGTCATATCACGCATTTTTTTCGAGACTCTTAATGATTATTGCTTGTCCTTAAATGCGGCCATTTTTTAGGCGAATATTTTCTCGGCGCGTCTTTATTAAAAAAATATTATATATTTCAGAATGTTATTTATTTATTGAATTGATTTAATAATTTTTTGATTAATCATTCCTCTAAAAATAGATAAGGTTAATTTTGAATCATGCTCAAAAACATATTTTTAAATACAAATTAAAACAATAACTTACAATAAAAGTGTGTGATATGACACATCCACTGTGCCATATCACACACTTTTTCAGGATTTCTTAAAGATAATCTTGGTTAACAATTCCAGCAACTCCGAAATTATTTCTTATATCTTTTTTGCAACAGCCTCGCTTAAATAAATATACATTATTTATCAATAGATTGTGTTCATATAAAATTAAGCGCAGCGTTATTTTTTAAATGCCGTTGCCATAAAGCAACAGTTGGCGTGATTTTTGCTTCATATCCAAATGTGTAGTTTTGAAAATCTATGAATCGAAAATTTATCAACCAATTTCCATAATCTTAAAAAACAATAGTGGAAATTGCAGCATGAAGAAGAGAAATAATCGCTCGACCAGGCGGCCGTTATCACCAGCTTTAAGAACAGTAAAGCTGACACTTGCAGTAGCTATCATACAAGCAGTTGCCGCCACATCGGTTAATGCCAATGAGGTGCTGACGGATAGCGGAGCCTATAAACCTGATACTAACCAATTATCTGAACCAACGGGTAGCGATACCTTGCCGAAAGTTACGGTGGAAGCGGATGCGGAAGCTGACCTTTACGATCCCACCAACACCAATGACCCTTATAATCAATCGTATTCAGTCAGCGACTCATCGACATCAACAAAAACCGATACGCCGATTATGGAAACGCCAGCCACCATTCAGGTGGTTCCGAAAAGCGTCCTGCACGACCAGCAGGCTTATCGGCTGGAAGATGCGCTCAAGAATGTCCCCGGGGTGCAGTCTTACCATTCCTACGGTGGGGAACATGAACAATTTGTCATGCGTGGTTTTCTGCAGAGTACGGTCAATTTCCGCAATGGCATACGTATTCCGTTCAGCAAATTCGATCTGGCCAATGTCGAGCGGGTGGAAGTGCTGAAAGGCGCGAGCGCCATGCTGTTCGGCTTTGCCGACCCAGGCGGCATTGTCAGCACGGTCACCAAACAGCCCAGCGATACACCCTATTACTCGCTGGAGCAACGTTTTGGTTCCTATGACTTCTTCCGCACCGAAGCCAGCGCCACTGGGCCTTTGAGCAAAGAACATGGATTGAACTACCGTATAGACTTGTCCTATCTGGACAAAAATTCTTTCCGCCAGTATATATCCAACGACCGCATCTTTTTTGCGCCAACCTTTAGCTGGCAACCGACTGATGACACCAAACTCACTCTGTCATACGAGCATTTTGATGAAAACAATGCTTATGATTGGGGGCTACCCGCTTTTGGGGGGCGATTAAATCAGATTCCAATTAGCAGAAACTTGGCCGCAACGCCGGATTTACACAATAGCACCACCAGGGATTTGATCGATTTCCGGATTGACCACCGCTTTAACGATAATATTAAGCTCAATACCGGCACGGTCGCCACCCATTACAACAAAAATTGGGAAGCTATCTATACTGGCAGGCCAAATGAAGATCCAACGGATAATATTCCTGATGGAGAGGTATCCCGCAGCTACTGGTTCAGCCCGGAAAAAGCCACCGCGCTGACCGCCTGGATTAACGGCACCTTCGATTTTGAAACCTATGGCATCAAACATAAGGTGCTATTGGGCGCGGACTATTATCTCAGCGAACTCAGCTATGACGGGGCATTTGGAGGTCTGAATAGCCCAGTGAACATTTTCGACCCCAACATTCCAGCAATACCGATTTCCAAAGTCAACGAGCTACGTAATCTGCCGCGAGATACCTTTCATGTCGCTACGGAAACCACCACAAAGGGAATCTATCTGCAAGACCAGATGACGTTTTGGGAGAAACTGCATATCATGGGCGGCTTTCGTTACGACTGGGTGGAAAGGTATCAAGACCTGAGCTGGAACGGCCCGGATTTAAGGGAAGACTCTCGTAGCGATGATTTTGTCAGCCCAAGAGTCGGTATCTTATATGAGGCGACCGATTGGTTGTCGGTGTTCGGCAGCTTTTCTGAATCATTTGGCCCTGCCAGCGATTATGACACTGGGGGCAACAAACTTTACGACCTCAATACTGCCAGCCAATTCGAAGGTGGGTTAAAAACATCGTTTTTTGACGGTAAATTGACCGCCAATCTGGCTTATTTTGATCTGGAGCGCACCCAGTTTTTCCAAGACCCCAATACAGACAGGCCAATTAGCGCGTCCGTACCGGTCAAAGGCAATAGCAATGGCGTTGAATTCGACGTGCAAGGCCAAATTTATGACGGCTTGAGCATGATCGGTACGTATGCCTTTACCAACACCGAAATCATCAAAGACCCAACATCCCCGGGCAATGTCGGCAACTGGTTGCCTTATGCGCCAAAGCACCAAGGCAGCGTATGGCTGAAATACGACTTCAACGACGGCTTGCTAAAAGGCTTAAGTCTGGGTGGTGGCGTCTATGCCGCAGGACGGCGTTACGGCGACCAGGCCAACAGCTATTTCGACGATGCTTACGCGCGGGTCGATTTGATGGCGGCTTACAAAAAGAAATTGGGCGACATGACTTTGACCACGCAGTTGAACGTCAACAACGTCAATGATGCCAGGTATTTCGCAGGCTTACGCAGAGCCGCAACAAACCTCCCAGCCGAGCCGTTGACTGTGATGGGGTCGATCAAGCTGGAGTATTAACCAGAAAGTCATTTTAACTCCAAGTTGGTCGAACTTGAGCCAATAAAGGTTGAGCATTGAATACTTGTGTCTTATGGGAACGTTTTGTTCCCATAAGACCCTGCCGTAATTACCTAATGAACGTTAAAAAAACGACTTGGCGCAGCGCCAGGCCCACCCACAAAAGGTCAGGTCATGAAATCAATAATAATTAAGATCCTCGCCATAGCTTTCTTATTGCACAGCCAAGGTTGCCAAATAATTCAACAGAGCAAAACATCGTCTGTCAGGGAGATTGCGCTCCCTTTTAAGGGAATTTCGCGGCAGCATGAATTGACACAAACGACAGACAATCAATTGCTTGCCAGTTGGGTGGAAGCCGAAGGGTCGAACAACACGGTTCGCTTTGCCATTTACCATGATGACACCTGGCAACCCGTGCGAACAGTTACCAGTATCAACGGCAAGTTGGCGGCATCGCCTATTGTATTCGGCATGAGCGACGGCTCGTTTTCCGCCGCTTGGATGCAATCGGTAAAAAGCGATAAAGATCCTTATGCCGCCGATATTTATTGGGTGCGTTCAAACGATGATGGACAAACTTGGACTGCACCCATCAAACCTTACAGTAAGCAAGCACGTATCTACGATGCCCAAATGTCGTTTGCTCCCATGCCAAAAGATAAGTTGGCGCTGGTATGGACAGATAGCCGCTTCGTCAATCACGACGAAACAGAAACCTCCCCCAATAAAACTAGCCGTTACCAAATCATGGCTGCCATTTTGGACAAAGACGGAAGTATTGGCAAAGAAATAACTTTGGATAATGATGTCTGCTCTTGCTGCCGTGTCTACACCGATGCCGATGGGGACGAACTGATGACGGTTTACCGGGACCATCTTAAAGGCGAAATCCGTGACATCAGCGCAGTCAGTTGGCAGGAAGGACACATCAGCCAACAATTTCCTGTTCATAACGACCACTGGGTTATCAATGGTTGTCCGAGTAATGGCCCATCCGTCGATTTAACCAACGACAACGGCGTTATTGCCTGGTTTAACAGTGGAGATGGCAAAGGTAAGTTTTGGCTTGGTTTTACTTCAGAGAATACGATCAAATCGTCTGTCGTCGTGGACGACCATGCCATCGGCTTTGGCAAAGCCAAGTTGCTGGGCGACGGTTCTGCCTTGGTAGTATGGCGAAGCAATGCAGGCCCAGAGGAAGAATTGGTTTTGGCACAGGTAACGCCAAAGGGTGAAATCAACCATCGAAAAGTTATCCATCACGGCAACTTTCCGCGCTGGCCCAGCAATTATATTGGCTTAGAAACCATAGGGAACCAGGCTTATATCGCCTGGACTGACCCCGTTAAAAAGCAAGTCCGGTTGGTTGAAGTCACTTTATAAACTGAAACTCAAATTAATAACAACAGACGTATCGTAATTTACCCAAATTGAATAGCCATCGACTGAATCATATATGTTTTATTTCACAAATAACAAACTAAAGACAGGAGAAAAAATGTTAACAAAAAGAAAATATCGTTCAGACTTACCTTCACGAATCAGTTATAAACCAATCCAGTTAGCCGTAATGCTGCTGTCGTTCTTGTGTACAACACCGCCTATTTATTCTGCCGAAGAAAATATGGATACCGGATCAACTCAGCCGGTAACGGATGCGACTAACACCGCTGAAGTATTATCAGATGGTACTACCTTGCCGAAAGTCACCGTTGAAGCCGATGCAGGCGATCCTTACGATGACCCTAATTGGGCAAATGATCCTTACAACAAGGCCTACACGATAAGAAATTCATCAACGGCGACCAAAACGGACACCCCGATTTTCGATACCCCGGTATCTGTGCAAGTTGTACCCAGATCAGTAATGGATGACCAGAAAACGACACGTATTAAAGATGCCCTGGAAAACGTAAGCGGTGTGCGGGCACAGCCAACATTAGGGCGTGGCAATGGCTTTATTATTCGCGGATTTAGCAATGGTAGGGTTTACCGTAACGGTTTATTGGCTAACGGTAATTTGTACATTGGCTTCCCATCTGAATTTGATGCCGGCAATCTGCAAAGTATTGACGTACTTAAAGGCCCTGCGGCTGTCCTGTTTGGTCGAATTGAACCCGGCGGACTGATTAATATGACCACCAAGAAACCGCTGGACATCCCTTATTACTCGCTAGAGCAGCAGTTTGGCTCTTATGATTATTACCGTACCCAATGGGATGCAACGGGTGCTGTGACTGACGACAAGTCGTTGCTGTACCGTTTCACCGGCGCGTATCAGAACAATAATTCATTCAGGGATTTTGTGTTTACGGATCGGGTGATGGTCAACCCCAGCATCACTTGGCGGCCAACCGATAAAACAGACCTAACCCTCAGTGTCGAAGGGTTAGACCAGGATAGCCAAGCGGATTTTGGCATTCCGGCGATAGGCACACGTCCAGCACCGATACCCCTCAGCCGTTCGCTTGATGACCCGAATAGCCCCGTGGATCACATATCCAAAGCGTTGGTCAGCACCGAAATCAACCATCGCTTTAATGATGATTGGGCGATACATAACCGCTTTCTTGCCAGCTTTAACGATGAGTTTTCCAGTTTTACCAATCCAGCCCCTGCTTTCGGTCCCAGCGAGGATGCATTGCTGCCGGATGGCACGTTGAGGCGCAATATTTTTGGCCAAGAAAGCGACAATCAAGGTTATACCACAAACCTTGATTTGACCGGAAAGCTCAAGTTGGGGTTCTCCAAACACGACGTTCTGGTGGGCTTTGACTATTTCAAGTCTGACCAGAGATACCATTATTTTGGTGAATACAACGTCCCCAATCCGGCGCTAGATATTAATATTTTTAATCCAGGCTCTAGTTACGGGATCAGTCCGGCGCTTATCAGCCAAACCCTATCACGACCACCTAACGGGGACACAACCAATTTTGCGATTTCATATAGCAATTGGTACGGCGCTTATTTCCAGGATCACATCACGCTATGGGACAAGCTGCATATTTTGGGCGGCGGGCGTTACGATTGGGCAGAAACAGGGCAATCTTATCAGGCTTCTTATGGCATTGCTGAAGCGACTTTGCCTTCAAATAAAGATGAAGGCTTTAGCCCCAGGGTTGGAATACTTTACCAGCCTATCAAAGAGTTAGGGATTTATGGCAATTGGACGACTTCGTTCAATGCCAATAATGCCCCGGCTGCTGACGGCTCAACCTTTGATCCAGAAAGAGGCGAACAGTTTGAAGCAGGTTTAAAAACCCAGTTGTTTGATGATCGGTTGCTTGCAACATTGGCGTATTACCACTTGACTAAGGACAATATTCTTGTGCCTGATAATTCTACAGCTTTCCTTTTTGACAAGATCGCCAATAAGCAACGCAGCCAAGGGATTGAACTGGATGTTACAGGGCAGATTACGGATCAAGTAAGTCTGATTGGTAGTTATGCCTTCACCGATGCAAGGGTGCTGGTAGATCATGGCGGCGATACTGCCGGTAACAGGATGGCAAATGTCCCTGAACACTCCGGCAGTTTGTGGGTCAAGTTTGATGTCGATGGCTATGATGCACAGCAAGGCTTTAGTTTTGGCGTGGGCGGTGTGGCGGCTGGAGCGCGGCAAGGCGATTTTGAGAACAGCTTCCAAATGCCGGGTTATGTCAGGATGGATGCCTTTGCCGCTTATAAAATGAAAGTGGGGCCAACCAAGGTCACCACCCAGTTCAACATCCGTAACTTGTTGGATAAGGACTATTATGAATCGACCGACCCTTTCCAAAACGTAGCGCCAAGGCTGGGCATAGCCCCCGGTGCGCCGCTGACGGCAATTGGTTCAATTCGGGTGGAGTATTGATCGGCAAGTTGAGTTGCGTGGGCAAGGCTTTTCTGCCCACGCGGAACAAATCGGCGATGCAAACGGTGGGCAAAAAACCTGCCCACCCTTTGTACCTCCACAAAAAACCACGAAACTGCCCGACCCTAATTTACCCCAAGGCGAAGCCGTGAACAGGCCGGATGCCAATCGATACAGCCTTCTGAAACTTAAACGCCGCCGTAAACGTTGGCTGGACGTACACTTGTGGCTAGGCTTGGTGCTGGGTTTGTTTTTGTCCATTTTCGGCATTACCGGCAGCATTCTGGTTTTTCATGCCGAAATCAATGAACTGTTGAACCCGAACCTTTTGACGGTGCAAGTGCCGGAAGTCAACCCTATTTACCAACCATTGGCTGAGATTTTCCAGGCGGGTCAGGCAGCGATGCCCAAAAATGCTGCACATACATTTTCCAATTATCCGAGCAGTAATGAAGCGGCTTTTAAACTGCACTTTTCACTGCCATTGAAAGGGAGACAGGAAGGCGTGACCGAAAGTTGGGAGGTTTATGTCAACCCTTATACAGCGAAAGTCATCGGCAAACGCTTGATGGGTGTTTCCGACAACCCCTTCCCGAAGACCTTTATTGGCTTTATTTTCGAGTTGCATTACGCATTGTTTTTGGGTGAATACCCCGGTTATCTGATTGTCGGCATCATGGGGGCATTGTTGATCATTTCTACGCTGACTGGGCTGATCGTCTGGTGGCCGTTGACCGGAAAATGGCGGCAGGCCATGACGATCAAATTCAAGGCCAGCGCGGAACGGCTGAATTTTGACTTGCATAAGACATTCGGGTTTTATTCTACCTTGGTGCTGATACCGGTATTGTTTTCGGGCGTTTACATGGACGTTCCGCAACATGTCGTACCTGTCTTGGAGCTATTTTCCCCTGTGACCTACCGATATTGGTTTAAATCCGATCCAACCACTGGCAAACCTTCAATTACGATGGCGGAAGCGGTCAGTATTGCCGACCAACGCTATCCTACAGGGCGTGCCGATTGGCTGTACGGCGCAGCCGAGCCAACCGGGACGTACACCATTTGTAAGGATGGCGTGCAAGAACGGGGCAGTTTGATCAATCGGCGCTGTGTCGTCATTGACCAATATTCGGGGAAAATCCTGGATGTGGACGATCCTGCGATTGGCACGTCAGGCGAAGTGTTCACGCATTGGCAGTGGCCGTTGCATTCGGGAACGGCCTTCGGCTGGACGGGACGCATCCTGGTATTCCTCAGCGGCCTTGCTTGCCCGGTGCTGTTTGTTACTGGCGTTATCCGCTGGCTGCAAAAGCGCAATGCAAAGACGAAAAAATATTTGCCTCAATAATTAATCAAGCTTTCATTTCCTCTCGAAGCCAATGTCTCAGGGTGATTTGAACTAAAATATTTTTCTCTTCGTGATACCCAATGGAAAAAGGCTAAAAACTTATACAGACACAACCAATCAAAATAGCAGGACAGGGTGAAAAACAAGAAAACCGATTTTTTAACGAACCTGTCACGCTTCCGTATTGATTCGGTTTACTTCTTGATCCTATTCCAAATTATTGGCGTTGCTTGCTGATTCATAAGATAATGCCTGAAAATTTGGCATCACCATTTACTGTACGCATTATGACCGCATCCTCGCCCCCTGATATGACTTTATACTGGAGCGAAACCTTGGCCGAGGATTTGTTGAGCTTTTTTAGCGGACGAATTAAATGTCAGGAAGCCGCCGCCGACCTAACGCAAGAAACCTATCTGCGTTTTCACCACTTCATCCAAACCACACCACCCAATAACGCACGCGCCCTGGCATTCAGCATCGCGGTCAACTTGGCGACCGATTACCAGCGCAAAATGAAAGTGCGGCAAAAAATCATGGTCGATGGAGAATTTGAACCCAACTTACTTCCGGAAACTCACATTTTGGCAAGTTCAGGGCCGGAGCGCACTGTCATAGCTCGCCAGCAATTGCAGCTGGTTTATGAGGCTCTCGATGAGCTCCCCGCAGACTGCCGTAATGCCTTTATGATGCAAAGTATCGAAGGTTTGACACAAGCTCAAATCGCTACCCGGCTTGGCGTTTCCCAAGTCAAAGTTTATAGGCTGCTACTCAAGGCCATGAACCATTGCCAGCTCAAGCTGAATGCCCACAATCAACTCAAACCATGAATATTCAAGAAATTCCGAATATTTTGTTCCACTAAAACGTCTTCACTAGTATCAGCCCTGATTCTTGAAAACTTTGATGCCAGCCGATAACGACACAGCCAGCTTGCCGCCCTTACAACAACAAGCCACCGAATGGTTGCTCAGATTGCGTACTCAGGAGCTAACGGAAACCGAAACCCTTGAATTCGCCGACTGGCTCTCGCACGACTCAAGTCACACGGAAGCATTCGCAAATGCTGAAGACCTTTATGAAATCATGAACCAAGCGGTAGAGCTTAAAATGTCCGCTATAAACCCGGGCTTAAAGCAAAACACTAGGACGCTCGCCACCATGCCAGTGTCTCAAAAACGGCAAATAAGCCGTTGGCTGATCATCCCTTTCGGGCTTGCTGCCGCTTGGCTGTTTGCGGTCACTCTAGTTTTACCTCAGCAAGCCAGCCTGTGGGACGCTTACCTAACTGACTACCATACCGGCACGGGCGAACAACGCACAGTGCAACTGGCCGACGGCAGTCGAGTGTTCTTAAACACCGATACCGCAATCTCCGTTGACTACCAAGATGCAAGACGGCAAATCATTCTCCATCATGGACAAGCCCAATTTACCGTAGCTGAAGATAAAACCCGCCCATTTACTGTTAACTCAAGCAAACTGCAAGTGCTCGCCTTGGGTACTGTATTTGAAATCTACCGAAAATCATCCGGTGACATCGATGTTTCTGTCCAGGAGCATGCAGTTGCAGTCAGTTTTGCTGGCAGCGGGAATGTTCAGCAAACTGCGCCGATCCTTATCCAGCAAGGCCAGCAACTCCACGTTAACCAAGACAGTAACAAATTGAACCCGCCCGAAACTGCCCACGATGAAATGAATGGTGCTTGGCGGCAACGCCGAGTCATCGTTAAGGATCGCCCGCTTTCCGAACTGATTGCCGAAATCGAACGTTACCGCCCCGGCCGTATTTTTCTAGGTGGCCGCGAACTAAACAACCTACGTGTGACCGGCCTGTTTTCACTGGCAGATCCTGAGGCTTCGCTAGATAAAATTCAAACCATACTAAACCTAAAAAATACTCGCTTGGGGCCTTGGTGGGTGTTGTTGCACCGTTAATGGCAACACGGCGTTCATCAAATATTTGCATGTGCACTGTATAAAATCGCACCCTCGTTCGTCTTTACTTATTAACGGTAACGAAAACGAGGAGAAAACGGATGTGCGAACACCAAAAGCCAGTGCGGCAAAGAGAAAATAGCTTAATTACCCGCCCTAAGCTAATTAGGATGCTCTGTACCGGGCTGGGGATCGGCTTGGTTACAATTGCGGAGATCGCCGGAGCTGACGAAGCTGCTCATCAGTACCGCATTCCGGCGCAATCACTCGACAGCAGTTTATTGCGGTTAGCCGCAGATTCCGGCCTGGAAATCCTTTTCACCGCCGACAAAGTGCGCGGCGTGACCAGCAATCCCGTGGACGGCAGCATGACCTCGGCGCAAGCCTTGTCGCAACTGTTGCAAGGCAGTGGCATGACTTACCGTTTTGTCGATGCTAAAACCGTGACCGTAGAAGCACCGGATGCTAACTTTAGAAAAACGGCCAATGTAGAAGAAGTGCCGGAACCGCAATCTAGCAGTGATACGACGTTGCCGAAGGTGACGGTTGAGGCTGATACACTTTACGATTCCGACTGGTCTACCGATCCTTATAACACCAGCTACACTAGGCCAAACACAACGACTGCAACTAAGACTGACACTCCTATTATGGAAACGCCGTTTTCAGTTCAAGTCGTGCCTAAACAGGTAATGGAAGATGTACAAGCTGTTCGTCCAGGTGATGCATTAAATTATGTCAGCGGTATCTATCAAGGCACTGCAAATTCGGGAGATTGGCTGGACTGGTCAAGAAGACGAGGTTTTGATAACTACCCCGCTGGTGACTATCGCAATGGCGCGCCATTTCCGTTAGCGGGTGCTTGGGGTGGTCGGGATTTAGCCAATGTCGAACGCGTCGAAGCCTTGAAAGGGCCGGCCTCACTACTCTATGGGCTGACTGCACCTGGCGGTGTGGTTAATTACGTGACTAAACAACCGCTGGCTACCCCTTATTATTCCTTGCAGCAACAGTTCGGTTCTTATGATTTCTACCGTACCACACTAGATGCTACTGGACCGATTAACGATGACAAATCACTGTTATATCGTTTCAACCTTGCTTATAAAGATGCCAACTCCTTTCGGGAAATGGTAAATAGCGATAGGATTTTTATAGCGCCTACACTCACCTGGAACATCAGCCCTCAAACACAGGTGAATTTCGAGATGGAATACGATTACGGTCATGTAGTATTTGACCGTGGTATACCTGCAATTGGCAACCGACCAGCCGATGTACCACGCAGCCGATTTTTAGGTGAAGCTGACCCTCGAAGTCAGTTTGAACGAATACTGGTTGGTATGAATTGGTCTCATGCCTTTAACGATAATTGGACGCTGAGCCATCGTTTCACTGCTGTCTATAATGGCATTGAGACCTACGCCGCTAATCCAACGGGGTTAAACACTGACAACAGAACATTAAATATATTCGGCGTGGTTGGGCATCGTCCGCCGGAGGACGATGCCAGCTATTTCAATGCAATCAATTTGACGGGTCATTTCGATACATGGGGATTAAAGCATACCTTGCTATTAGGTGGAGACTATTTTCGTACTTTCAGGAAAGGGACAGAGCAATATTATTCTAACACCATTGATATTTATCATCCGATCTATCTTGGAGCTAATGCCATCCAAAATCAATTAGCTAATGCACCTCTTGTTAATAGTTCAGCATTGGAGCAATGGTTCGGCCTTTATTTGCAAGATCAAATCAAATTGCCATATAACTTTTCCATACTGGCGGGTTTTCGCTTTGACGCTGCGGAAAATGAATATATCGATCTTGTCAGCGGGACAGTCACTGAAAATCCTATGCAAGATAGTCTGACACCTCGCGGCGGTTTGGTTTGGCAGCCTATTCCTGAATTCAGTGTGTACGGCAGTTACACAGAAAATTTTGTCGGTGTACAGTTTGGCAGAGCGGTCGGTGGCTCGCTACTTAGTCCTGAAACTGCACAGCAATGGGAGTTTGGGGCTAAGACCGAACTCTTCGACAAAAAATTAATGGCCACATTAGCCTGGTTCGATTTGACTAAACAAAATATGGCAATTTATCAGCCACCAACTTTCGTCAATGCAAGAGCTGTAGGAGAGGCTAAAACAGCCGGGTTAGAGTTCGATGTAAAAGGCGAGATTTTGCCTGGATGGAATGTGATTGGTGCCTATGCTTATACACCTGACGCAAAAATAATCGAAGGTTATCCGGGTGAAAACGGACAACGATTACCCGGCGTTCCTGAGCATGGTGGAAGCTTATTTACTACCTACGAACTACAAAGCGGTGCTTTAAGGGGCTTGAAGTTCGGTGGCGGCCTGATTCTTAGGAGTTCACAGACAACAGAGACTTCAAATGCCGATGTTGTATTACCCGGCTATGCAACTGTGAATCTCTTGTCCAGCTATGCTTTGAAAGTCGGTGATACCAAGTTGACAGCGCAACTGAACGTAAATAATTTGCTGGATAAGGAGTTTTTCCCTTCAGCGGCATTTAGCCGAAACGCCATTGAAGTTGGCGCACCTAGGACGTTTATGGGGTCGATACGGGTAGAATATTAACCTTATGGCCGTATGGTGGTTGAATTGTAAGGCCGTAAGACGTATTAAATGTAGATACTGTTATCCAAGACAGGGCAAGTCGTGTGGCAGCGTAAGCCAGGATGCGCGATAGCGTTCCCTGACACCTGGGAACCAGCGAAATATGGTTTCAACCTAATGTATCAGGCCGCATGTTCTTTCAACCATTCTTTCAATGCTTCGTTCATGCGGGTTTGCCAACCACGCCCAGTGGCGCGGAAAGCGTCAAGCACATCGCTGTCAAAGCGTACCGTGGTTGACACTTTAGTGGGCGCTTGTTGCTTGCCTCGCCTTTTTAGGCTTGACAGGGTGGCTTGCAATGGCTCTGGCAAGACTGAGAATGGCACGGCACGTTTAAAGTCGGCTTCTGTCCATTCGGGGTTGTCATCGTCAAGTAATTCTGGATTGGGTTTCATAGCGTTTAACCCCGCGTTGGTTGGCTTTTCTAAAGCTAATGACTCGAATGCCACTGACAATTTCAACAAAGACCAAGACATGCAGCCGTTGTTCGAGATTAGCCAATGCGTGGTAGCGGGTTTCGCCATAATCGCGCCGGGTGTCGGTGGTAAATTGAGCAGTTTCAAAATCAAACGCAGCTACCCTGTCAAAGTTCAAGCCGCGCTCACGGATGTTCCTGGCATTTTTCACAGGGTCAAAATCGATTTTCATAACCTTATTGTAGTAACAAATAAATGGTTAAGCAAGTGCCGTAATCAAGTAAGGTGGGCAGCTTAGTGTCTCCGTGTTTGATGCCCAACCTAACATTCTGTAAAAAACCATGTTCAAAGAATCTCAATACACATTCAAGTCAAGTAACCCCAAGCACTTATTTTCGCGTAAAAACCTCCGCAAAGTCTGGCTAAATGTACATTTAACACTTGCGCTGACGGTCGGATTTGTCTTTGTCATATTGGAAATAAATGGTGGCAGCGTGGTGGAAAGTCCAAGCAGGCATTAACGCTTAAACTCCATACCAGCCCGGAGCGATTTTATTTTGACCTGCATAAAACCACTGGCCTTTATAGCGCAGTATTGCTGCTGATTCTTGCATTTACAGGCTGTGTATTTGGCTACGAAAACTAATATCGTTTAGGAATGGAATCCGTGAAGATACGGTCAGCTATAGCTTGGCAAATATTGAAGAACTCTTGAGTTTTGGTGTCATAATTCCACACACCCTAAAAATGATTATTTTAGAATTTCCACACGATAATACGAATACTCAAATATAGCGTTTTAAAATGGCGGGAAATCGCTGTCTCAAACGTCTTATCTTATAGGTGTATAAAACGCGTAATATTAGGAGGATGAAACCATGAAAAAATTGATCTTATTAACCACAATTTTGTGTCCCTTGCTAAACCTTGAGGTGTTCGCAGGTAATCTGGCAAATGGCCAATGGCAAGCCGCCAACTGTGGCCTTAAACCTGTTTCCCCGCAAATTGACACCAAAAGCGTTGATGGCTACAACCAAAGCATTAAAGGCATAAATGCCTGGCAAAGCAAAGCCCAGGAATATTACAACTGTATCGTGAAAGAAGCGAATATCGATAATCAGGTCATTGCCACAACCGCAAACTCTGCGCAGAGTGAATTTAAAAACGAAGTTAACCGCGTCCAAAAAGAAGCAGAAGCCGGTAAGGCTATAGTGGAAAAAGATTAGTAGATGAATATCAAAAAATATTTGGCTTTTACGGCTTTGTGCGGATTAATTATGTTTAAAGCTACCCAAGCCCCATTCATAAAACTTTTTAGGGCGGCAGCTTTTGTTTTAGTTTTGCTGACGTTTGGGTTTATAACCAGCCAGGCCTCTGGTGCAGAAGAAAGCAAACCGGAACAAAAATTGTTTACCGTTGCTGCTTTTGGCCCCGATGGACGGTTATGGCGAATTGTTCCGTCAGAAAAATCCATTGCGGTAGATTATTCAAAAGATTATGGGTTGACTTTCAGCAAACCAGTACGGGTTAACCCCAAGCCGCAGAAGATGAACTTTTGGGATGAAAACCCGCCGTCAATTGCGGTCGATAAAAAAGGTAAAGTTTCTGTGCTGTATTTCGCCGATAGCAAACAAGACTACACCTCATTTTTTAGCCAGTCCGAGGATGGCATCCATTTCAGCAAGCCGGTTAAAGTCAGCTCCAAGGCCAACAGCCAAATTCATTACCAAACCGAAATGTGGCTGGATAACTCCGGAAAAGTGAATTTTCTATGGCATGATGTCCGCGATGAAAATGAATACAAAAAGAAAGGCGGTGGAGACTTGTCGATTTACCATGTGGCCGCCGACCCGAATAACCTCCAAAAGCTTCCCAAAGACCACCGTATCGCCAAGAATATTTGTTCTTGCTGCCGAAGCGCAGTTGCGCTCGATGTGGACGGGTTGCCGGTCGTGTTGGCGCGCTTCGTCTATCCTGACAGCATCAGGGATCATGGCTTGTTTAAACTCAATGCCGACAACACAACCGACGAGCCTTGGCGGGTGACCTTCGACGAATGGAAAATCGATGGCTGCCCGACCCATGGCCCTGCCTTGTCAATCAGCGGAAATGGCCGTTACCACATGGCTTGGTTTAGCCAAGGCACAAAACAAAGCGGACTGTTTTATGCGTGGTCAGACGACAAAGGCAAAACCTTTTCCAAGCCGCTGGCGATTGGCGATTCCAATAAACTTCCCAGTCGGGCGGATGTGTTGGCCTTGGGCAAACAGGTGGCTATTGCCTGGAAAGAATTTGACGGCAAGACAACCCAAATTATTGCCATCCATTCGGAAGACGGTGGTTTAGTGTGGTCAAAACCGAAAAGTTTGGGCGATACCGAACAGGCTTCGGCGCACCCGGCTTTGATCAACGATGGTAAAAAGATTTTTTTAACGTGGAACACCAAGCATAAAGGTTTTCAACTTCTGCCAGTGGATTAATCAATTAATTCATAACAAAGTACGGTTATTAGGGGAGTTATTCGTTTTAACATTATCACTGATTTTAACTAGGGTATGTTATGAATGACTTCTCTTCTGTAAATACGTGCTTCAACGAATCGTCTAAAAGCTATTTGCCGCTGATAGTTCAGTTAACGGCAAAACAAGCAGACAATAGCGATTCCAGCACTGGTGACATGTTATCTAAAGTCACGGTGGAAGCGAATGCCGACAACACCTTGTCGTAAGGGACGGCTGGGGCAGCCGAAGGCATAAGCCGCAGCGTCATTTTTACTGATTTTTCGAGCAAGATGCCCGGAAAAATCTTTCGTAAAAATAGCGGGGCTATCTATCGTACGCCCAAAAAGGGTATTGCTTTTATGGGTGAAGCCAATGGGCGTGTGCAAAATCACAGAAGTATTGCCAGTTTTTGCCTTAATTAAAAAATCTTTATTTAAGTGGGGCTTTTGGTCGGCTTAAACGTCTTATGTCTTAGAGGGTTGTGTTTAAGTTTAAGTAATACTGATCAAAAAATTAGTTTTCATCCGCAACACATTGTATATCGAAAATAATTAGAAAAATCATGCGCCAACTATTATTCGGTTTTTTAGCGTTATTTTTGGCGGCTTGCGAAACTCCGCCCAAACGTGGTGAAGCCATACCCGTCAAAAACATGCCGACACGTTGGGAGGCTAAATCTGATACCAAAGTTGTACCACCCTCCTGGTTAGCGGGATTTAATGATCCTAGCCTGCAAAGCTTGGTCAACGAATCCCTAAATGCTAATTTCGACCTTCAAGCTGCTGCTGCCCGTGTAGAATCCGCTAAAGCAAACGTAAAAATTGCCGGTAGCGGACGTTTTCCTCAACTATTTTTTAGCCCCGGTTACGGGCGTGGTGAAACCCATGCTGTGGGGCAACCAACGGATAAGGTGAGTGCGTTTCAAACCTTGTTCGATTTTAATTGGGAATTGGATGTGTGGGGACGCATTAAGGATTTCCAAAAAGCCAGCGAACTTGAGTCGCAAGCGACAGCAAGTGATTATCGGGCCGCACGGTTATCTCTGGCGGCCAGAACTGCCCAGGCTTATTTCAACCTTACCGAAAGCAATTTGCAGGTTAAGGTGGCCGAGGAATCCATCAAAGACCGCCGAACCGTAGTAGATTTGGTGCGTGGACGCTTTAACAGAGGCCTGACCCAAGGGCTGGATTTAAGGCTGGCGTTAACCGATCTGACTTCTGCCGAGGCACAATTGGCGGATAACCGTAACCGGGTACAACTTACTGCTAGGCAGCTTGAGGTTTTGTTGGGGCGTTATCCGTCTGGCAAGGTAAATAGCCAAACCAAACTACCCAACCCGCCCGAACCGTTGCAAGCCGGTTTACCTGCTGAAATCCTGCAACGCCGCCCCGATTTAGTGGCGGCATTTGAACGGCTGCAAGCCGCTGACTATAGGATTGACAGCGCAAAAAAAGCATTGCTGCCACGAGTCACTTTAACCGCGTCGGGCGGGACACGAAGTTCTTCTTTAAGCGAATTGATCGACCCGCGCGCCGCTGCGTGGAATTTCTTGATGGGCTTATCGCAGCCGTTGTTTACCGGCAGCAGGTTAACAGGTCAAATCAACCTGCAAAATGCTCAAGCAAAAGAAGCCTTATACAATTATCGGCAAACCGCATTAATCGCATTCAGCGAGGTCGAGCAAAGTCTCGCCGCTGAGGAATGGTTACGTCAACAGGAACACGCTTTACATGCCAACGTGCTACAAACCGAGGAGAGTCGTAAGTCTGCAATCACGGCTTATCGGCGCGGCGTTATCCAGATATTGACCTTGTTGGACAGTTACCGCAGCACCTTAAGCGCGCAAAGCGAATATTTTACCGTGCAACGCTTGTTGCTGAATAATCGGATTAATCTGTATCTGGCGTTAGGTGCAGAAGTCTAAGCTTATCCATTAAAATAATCGTATGGGAATTCTACTGGATAAGCGTTTAACGCTACTCTTGCTTAAAATAGCTTTACCGTTATTGCTTCTGATTTTAGGGATTGGCGGCTCATGGTGGCTAATCAATCACAAAACCCAAGCTGATGAATCCAAGGTCAAAAAAATTAATCATGAGCCGCCAACAGTAAAGGTAACCACTGCCAAGCAAGAAGCCTTACGTATGGACGTAAGTTCCCAGGGTGTGGTCGAGCCGCGCACAGAAATCGCTTTAGTGTCCGAAGTATCCGGCAAGGTTGTTAAAGCCCATCCTGCGTTTGCGGCGGGGGGATATTTCAAAAAAGGCGAAATGTTGTTGACGGTTGATTACCGTGATTTCGAGTTTGCGGTCGTCCGCGCCAAAGCCGCTATTGCCGAAGCCCACAAAGAATTCTTGCGTGAGCGGGAAGAAGCCCAGCAAGCCTCAGAAGAATGGCAAGCCTTGGGTAGCGGCAAGGCTAGCGATTATGTCCTGCACAAACCGCAATTAAAGGAACGCGAAGCGAAACTGACCGCAGCCCAAGCCGACTTGTCGGCAGCAAAAGTGCAACTGGAACGCTGTCGCTTGCTCGCGCCGTTTAACGGCTGGGTGCGCGACAAACGGGTCTCGGTCGGGCAATATTTGAATGCCGGGGAAAAAATCGCCCAACTTTATGCCGATGCCAGCGCGGAAGTCAGGTTGCCTATCGCTTCCGGACAATTGCAGTTTTTGGCATTGCCATCACAAGACCTTAGCGTTAGCAAATGGCCAGACGTGACGCTTAACGTGCAGTTTGGCGACAGCGAGCAACAATGGCATGGGCGTATTGTCCGCACGACCAGCAGCCTGGATGACAAAAACGCCATGCTGTACGCCATCGCTGAAGTCCCCTATGCTTTCAGGCCTAAAATAAACCAAGCCGCGTTAATGCCTGGGCAGTTCGTTAAGGCAACGATTAACGGCATTGAACGCCACGACCTGTTAAGCCTGCCAAAATCCGCATTGTTTGGCGGCAACCAGGTTTATAGTGTTGATAAGGACGGACGTTTGCAAATGCATACTGTCGAATTGTTGCGTAACGATAAAGACCGCATCATTGTTACCAAGGGCATTTCCCAAGGCGAACGTATTGTTGTGGACGGTGTCGATTTGCCAGTGGCAGGGATGCGGGTGAAGATTGCTGGTGCAAATCCTGTCATCAATCCACCGCCATCGACCGAATAATTGTCTTGAGGAAGGCAAGAATATATCCATAATGGCGTCTGGGGCTAGGATTAAAAACTGCGTCATATCACGCACTTACTGTGTGATATGACACAGTTTTAACAAGCCAAAAAACACAACTTATTGTTTACAAAGAAAGATTAATCATGGCATAAAACCTGCTCATATTATCGGTAAATCATTTTTATTTTGCCCATTTATGAATACAGCGCAGGAATCGCCACTGCTCGCAAGTTTTATCCGCCACCAAAAAGACCTGTTGAGGTTTTTGTCTTTTAAACTGAGTTGTGCGGAGACTGCTGGGGATTTAGTCCAGGAAACCTATCTTAGGATTGCCAATTATCCCGAATCCCAGGCAATCGAGAACCCGCGAGCCTTTTGCTTTCACATCGCCAACAATCTGGCGCTTGATCACCTCCGGAAACGTGCTTATCAAGATAAGTTCACTTGCGGAGAAATAGACCATGAAACAACCGCCAGCCAAGCACAAGAACCCGCCGATGCCGTCAATTCCATCCAACAACTTGAGCGTTTGGAGATATTGATAGAGCAATTGCCGCCTATTCGTCGTCAGGTGTTCTTGCTAAGCCGGGTAGAGGCTCTTAGTTACAAGGCCATTGGGCAGGAGCTAGGCATTTCGGAGCGGACAGTGGAAAATCATGTCTATAAGGCGTTGAAAACATTAAAACAGCGATTTGCCGGACATGAATAACCTTTCCCAGCACTTTTCGAAACCTGCCTACAGTTCTGCAAGGTAATTCCGATGACTTACGCTACAATCTTATTTATGCCCGACCGCAACCCCATCGACGACCTTCAATCCGTGAGCGACCAAGCCCTGGCCTGGTTGGCGCGGTTGCAAAAGGGCGATGTCAGCAAGGCCGACCGGCAACGCTTTAAGGACTGGTGCGCCAGCGATCCCCGCCACAAAGCCGCTTATAACCAAGCCGAACAGTTTTGGCAACTGTTGGATAAACCGTCCAAAAATGTCCATGTCCGCTTGCAAGATCAGCCAGCGGGCAAACCGACCAGAATTAGCTATTGGCCACGTTTTGCCCAGGCGGCTTGCTTTGTAATGGTGTTAGCGGGGTTAACTGCGATGCTACCCAACTTAATCCAAGATTGGCAAAGCGACTATACCACTGCCGCCGGGGAACGCAGGTTGATAAGCCTTGAAGACGGCTCCCGGCTTACCTTGAATACCGGCAGTGCCGTCGCCCTGGAATTTACTACCGACCAGCGGACAGTCAAACTATTACGCGGCGAAGCCTATTTTGAAGTCGCTGCCAACAAATCCCGCCCCTTTGTCGTGGTAGCCGACAAGGTTTCCGCCCGCGCCGTTGGCACAGCCTTCAGCGTTGCCGCGCTCGACGGTAATCAGGAAGAAGTCGCGGTCAGCGAAGGTGTAGTGGCGGTAACATCTGGCACACAAAGCCAGCAATTGGTAGCTAACCAGCATGTTCGCTGGCATGATGGCGGATTAGAAACCGCACAAACCGTCGATACTGAAAACCGCCTAGCCTGGCGGCACGGACAAGTCGTGTTTTCCCGGCAACCACTAGCTGAGGTTATCCAGGAAGTCAACCGTTACCGCAAGTGGCCGATACTCATTGCCAACCGTGCGCTGGCAAAACGTGTCGTCAGCGGCGTGTTTAAAACTGACGACCAAAAAGCCGTCATTTCCGCCTTGACCCATACCTTATCCGCCCAAGCCGTCGGCCTACCAAGTGGAGTTGTGGTGATTTATTAAAATTGTAGGGTACAACCTAAAGCCGCCAATAAAATCATGTCCAGAAAATAATCCATTATCGGATAAACCTGCGTTTGGCTTGTTTAAAACTTAAGTAGTGATACTACTGAATACAATTATTCACAGAGCTCTTCATCATGGCCACATCAATCAGACTTGAACCCGAAATCGAACAGCGCCTGGATTACTTGGCCACCCAAACCGGTCGCACCAAGGCATATTATTTACGTGAAATCATCTACCACCGATCAGGTAAGGAAAGAACTTGGCTTGGACGATTGAGTATAGCGACAAAACGCTCAAGGCTTTAAAACAGCTTGACAGGCAAATTGCCGAACGCATTATTAACGCGATGAAACAAAAAATAGTCCATAAACAAAACTCAAGGCAAGACGGCAAGCAATTGTCCGGTCGCTTGGCCGAATACTGGCGCTACAGGATCGGCGGTTATCGGGTTATTTGCCTACTCAAAGACGAAGTGATGACGATATTAGTGATGAATATTGGCCATCGCGGGAATATTCAGCAGTAAAAGCCCAAGCTTGCCGGTTAACAGCCCCTTAGCATACGCAATTGGTAATCTATCTCAAAAAATTTGTAACCAGTCAGCTTAATTTTACAAAGTCACCTGATAGACTGCTGTCATTTCGACCGTAGGGAGAAATCTAAAGCGTTGAAGCATCAAACGTTCAAGACTCCTCGCTTTGCTCGGAATGACAAAAATCGCAGAATATTTACAACAACTCATAAAAGCAAAAAAATTTCACCCTCGGATAAGTACCCAAGCCTGTTCATTCGTCTTTAAGTTAATGCGCCTAGTTTGCGCTTAATTAATAATCACGGAGACAGCTTACCGATGAAGCCTAACAAACAACCTTTTTCTGGCGGGCGACGCGCCGCAAACCTTGCAGTATTGTTTATAGCGTCTACTACAGTGGTATTTGCCGATAATCAAACCGTGCCGTTCAACATCCCGGCGCAACCGTTGGGCAGTGCCTTGACCCGCTTTTCCACCGCCACCGGCCTGCAAGTGCTGTACGAAGGCGACATGGCCGGCAGTGTCCAAGCCCCGGCCTTGCACGGCAAATACACCCCGGACGCGGCACTGCGCCAACTGACCCAAAACACGGGCTTAAGCTACCGCTATAGTGATTCCGGTACGGTAACGTTAGTAAAGAATACCGCCGAAAACCAGTCTTCCGATGACTCGCCAACCGGAAACGAAGGCGAATTAATGCCTAAGGTGATTGTAGAAGCGGATGCAGATAACCCCTATGATGATCCTAATTGGGCAACTGACCCTTATAACCAAAATTACAATCGTCCGAACGCAACGACTGGTACCAAAACCGATACACCGGTTATGGAAACTCCTGTTTCGATACAGGTTATTCCTAGGGGTATATTAGCAGATAAGCAAATTACCAATTTAACTGATGCGGTCAACGGCCAAGTCAGTGGCGTACTGGGGCGCACTGGTGGCGGTTATCAATACGATAATTTCATCATCCGTGGTATGGCTGGTTCGGGTTTTGGGGACGCCTACCGTAATGGTTTATTCAATAGGCAAGATAATTACGACATTGCCAACATTGAACAAATAGAAATCCTTAAAGGCCCCGCCGCAATGTTGTATGGTCGGATAGAACCCGGCGGTATGGTTAACTATGTTACTAAAAAACCGTTAGTCACTCCGTACTACTCTTTACAACAACAGTTTGGTTCTTACGACCAATATCGAACGCAGGTTGATGCTACTGGGCCGATTGATAATGATAAAACACTACTTTATCGATTAAACGGCTCTTATTCCAATAACGCATCCTTCAGGGATTTAATCGGTAATGAACGAACCTTTATCGCGCCATCTTTATCTTGGCGACCTAACGAAAAGTTCGAAACTAATCTTCAATTGGAATACAAGCATGATCATTTAAACGCTGATACTGGCATACCTGCTTTTGGCAATCGCCCTGCACAAGTACCCATCACGCGTAACCTGAGAGGGGCGCCGCAAGGCCAATTGATGGAAAGTACGCTTGTTGGGTTTGACTGGACATATCATTTTGATGAAGACTGGAAGCTAACCCAACGCTATTTGTTTAAGGACTGGTCATTGAGTGGCCCGATTATATATAACTATTTTGGTTTTGAACCGAACAATCCCAGGAAAATACAACGTCTTGCTTCCACGGGTGTGCAAGATGTAATGCAACATTCAACCAATCTCGATTTAAACGGCAAATTCGAGGTTTTGGGGACAAAACACAATCTTCTCATTGGTGTTGATGGTTTTTTGGCCACAACAGAGGCTTATGACGCACAAGCCCAAGCAACTTCTATTGACATTTTCAACCCAGTTTATACGCCAGTCGATTTTGGTGCGCTGACCACGAATAATGCCTTTTTCTATCGCAAGGAATCCTGGTTTGGCGCGTATATTCAAGACCAAATCACCCTTTTTGATAAACTCCATATTACGCTTGGTGGTCGTTACGATAACGTGACCACAGGTGAAAATTTCACCCCTGCTTCCTTGGATGCCGCTAAAGCAGGACGTGCCGCTAAAAAAGACGACGCGTTTAGCCCACGGGCAGGCATCCTTTACCAATTGCAAGATTGGCTGTCGGTTTATGGTAGTTATACAGAGTCATTTAGCGGTAATAATGGGCGGAGTGCCGTAGGTGCAAAGTTCGATCCACAACAAGGCAAGCAATACGAACTAGGCATTAAGGCTGAAACCCCAGATAAGCGTTTTTCTACAACTTTGGCATTTTTTCATTTGACCAAGACCAATCTGTTAACTGACGATCCTCTATCAGCCAATCCAAATTTCCAAAATTTGGCAGGCAAAAACCGAAGTAAAGGTATTGAATTTGATTTTGCAGGACAAGTCACCGATAACCTTAACCTTTTGGTAACCTATGCGTTTACCCAATCCACCTATTCCCAGGATTTTGCTGGTTTTAAAGGGAAACGCTTGGAAAATATACCCAGGCATCAAGGCAGCGTGTGGGGAACTTGGCAGTTTAATGATGCCTTTAAGGTGGGGCTGGGCGTTGTTGCTGCCAGCAAACGCTTTGGTGATGCAGGCAATACCTATACCTTACCAGGGTATGTCCGGATGGATGCGATGGCAGCTTATACTCACCGAATAGGGCAACACAAGTTGACGGCACAGGTAAACCTCAACAATCTTTTAGATAAAGAGTATTTCGCTAACTCGGATGGGGGGAGTCTTAATTCTATCCCTGGTACGCCAATTAACGTATTTGGTTCACTGAAATATGAGTTTTAAAATATGCATGGCGACCAGCTAAGCGGTACTCTGTAGATCGGAAGAGTGCCAAACGTTTGCCTCGTTGGGTTGCGCATCCATCGATCATAAAATGTTAAGCCGGAAGTACTTTCCAAAAAAATGCGTGAGGAATTTACCCGTCCCAAACGTCTTATAGCGGTAAGAGTTGTTTTTTTATTTTAAGGTCTGTTGCAGCCATGAAGTTACGTTCTGTTTGGGTAAAAGTACATCGGTATTCTGGGTTGGCGATGGCGGTGTTTTTAGTCGTTGTCGGTTTTACCGGCAGCCTGCTGGCGTTTTATGCAGAGTTGGAACACACTATAAACCCGCAGTTTCAGGTTACCTCAAGTGGTAAGGAGAGACTAGGCATTCCGGCATTGGCCGCCCAGGCTGACCGACTCGTAACGGAAGCCAAGGCTGATTCGGTCTGGCTGGACGATAATTCGGGCTCGGCGCAAGTCAGCGTCTCGCCAAGAACCAATCCGACAACCAATAAGCCTTACGAACTGGCGTTCGATCAACTTATCTTGAATGCTTATACTGGTGAGGTGTTAGGTCGCCGTACCTGGGGCGACATCAGTCAAGGTCTGGTTAACTTGATGCCGTTTATCTATAAACTGCACTATGCCTTGGCGTTGGATGAAATAGGTACTTGGGTTTTAGGCGTTACTGCCTTGGTGTGGACTTCGGATTGTTTTGTTGGTTTTTATTTAACTTTACCTGCGCGTCGTAAAGTTAGCCAGCCCCCAGTGGCAGAAGGAGTTAGAAGCTACTGGCAACGCTGGTCTCCGGCGTGGCAGGTGAAGTGGTCGGCATCGGCTTATCGCATCAATTTCGACCTGCACCGTGCGGGCGGCTTGTGGTTGTGGCTGGCTTTGCTGGTTTTCGGGTGGTCGAGCGTGTACATGAATTTAGGCGACACGGTGTATAAGATGGCGATGAAGGCAGTCAGTGAATTCCATGAGCCTTGGGCAGACATTGAAGATTTAAGCCAGCCACTGGATAACCCCAAGGTAGGTTGGAATGACGCTTATAGCCGCGCCGATAAGGCTCTGGCCGAAGCGGCGAGGGCCCAAGGTGTCCGTATTGAGAAACCAGTCGGCATGTGGCTTAATCGCGGCAAAGGCTTTTATGTCTTAAGTACCCGCAGCAGTGCGGATATTCAAGACCGTTACGGCAATACCCGTGCCGTGATCGATGCCAATTCCGGCGAAATCCTCATGGTGCTGTTCCCCACCGGTCAATATGGGGGCAATACGGTGACCAGTTGGCTACTGGCCTTGCATACAGCTAATGTGTTCGGGCTAGCGTACCGGATTTTTGTTTGTGTCTTGGGCTTAGTTATTGTCGTGCTATCTGTCACTGGTGTAGTCATCTGGTTGAGGAAGCGGCGGGCTTCGGGTTATCGTAAATCGGGAAAAATTCAACTAGCCAAGGCAATGACAGAAGCGGGCGAATTTGCCACAATTTCACAAAAGAACATCTCTTAATAAGCCTACATGTCGAATTCCCCCGGTTTCCGCCGAAAATCCCTACTGGCTTGGTTTGCCGCCAATCCGGTGGCCGCCAATTTCCTGATGATCTTGATTGTGCTAGGCGGCTGCTATAGTTTAAAGACAATGGTTAAGGAAGCTTACCCACGTTTTGCCGCACCCCAGATTGAAATTAAAGCTGAATATCCCGGTGCAGGCCCGGTTGAAGTTCAGGATGGCGTCTGTATCCCCATTGAAGAAGCCATCCATGATCTGGCGGGAATCAAAAAGTTGGGCAGCTCGGCTATTGAAGGTGCATGCACGCTGGATGTTGAGGTAGAGCAAGGCTTTTCTACCCGTGAGCTATCCAGCAGCATCCGCGCCAGAACGCAAACGATTACGACCCTGCCGAAAGCAGTTGAAAAAATCGAAATCGACGATACCACTTGGGAGTACCCTGCAATTTCGGTGGTGCTATACGGCAATACCGATCAGCTAACTTTACGGCATTTGGCGGAAAAAGTCCGCGACGATCTGGGTGCGTTACCGGGTGTGCGCGTTAGCGAAATCTTTAATCAGAACGAATACGAAATTAGCATTGAAGTTCCTGCCCAAAGCTTACGCCAACACGGCTTGACCTTGGCGCAAGTCGCCGATGCCATCCGGCAAAGTTCGGTTGACGTGCCCGGCGGCATATTAAAATCCGATTCTGGCGAATTGCAGTTGCGTTCCAAACATACCGCTTATAACGCCGATGCCTTGCGAGACATTCCGCTTAAGCAAAGCAACGATGGTGCGGTCATCAAACTTGGCGATCTGGCGACGATTACCGATGGCTTCGACGACAAAATTTTTGAATACTTCAGCAACGGCAAACCTTCGATTACCATCGGCGTTAAGGCGCAAACCGATCTCGTCGCTACGGCAGAAGCGGTGCGGGAATACGTTAAGACCTTGGATGATAGCCTGCCGGAAGGCATTCATTATACGTTGCGCCGCGACAATGCCCGTTCCTTTACGGAATTGTTGGACACCTTGAAGATTGAAGGTATCAGCGGTTTTTTCCTGGTTTTTCTGGTTTTGCTGTTGTTCATCAGCACCCAGGTGGCGATTTGGGCAGCGGTCGGCGTGATGCTGTCAGTGTTTGGCGCATTGTGGTTCTTGCCGTTTTTTGGTGTTAGCCTGAATATGCTTTCCCTGTTCGGCTTTGTCTTGGCGATGGGCGTATTGGTTGACGATGCCATTATCGTCAGCGAACGCATCCATGAATTGCAACAGCAAGGCCATCCCGGTTTGCGCGGTGCGATTAAAGGGATCAAAGATGTCGCGATACCGGTAATATTGGGTGTAATGATCGGCCTGATCACGTTTTTGCCGGGTTTATTCGTCCCGCCCAGTTGGGCATTGATGTTCATGAAACCGGTCGCCGTGGTCATGATCTTGTCGCTGGCGTTTTCTTTGGTCGAAGCCTTGTTGATCCTGCCCGCCCATTTGGCGCACGAAGCAAAGCCCAAGACAAAACGCAGCCTGTTAGACCACATCCGAGCTTGGCTTAACCGAGGTTTGGAATTTCTGCTGAGCAAAGCCTATCGACCGATGTTACAGGTGTTCCTTGACTGGCGTTATGCCGTCGTCGCCGTGTTTACCAGTGCAGTCATACTAGGTTGGGCTTTAATACATGTCGATTATGTCAAGTTATCGCTGGAAGAAGACATGAGTTATGACAATTTCCATGTGCATTTGCGGCCGACGCTCGGTACGCCTTATGCTGACACCAAAGCCAAAGTGCAAGAGTTTTTGGTCGGTTTAAAGAAAGCCGAAACCGAACTGAATGCCGCACAACCGGCAGGTACGCCTTCAGTGATTGAAGGCTTAGACGTGTCGCTGGAGGAAATCGATCCCATCATCTGGGTGGAGTTTTCCAGCGAGGCACGCAAGCAATTCCATATCCGCGATTTGATTGACTGCTGGTATAAGCATATCCCCAACATGGGCGATTTTAAACCGGACTTCCATACGCCGACCGAGCAAGACGTGGTTGACTTGGAAATCGAAGTCAAATCACCTAATCCGCAAGAATTGGATGCAGTCATGGCAATCCTTAAAGATAAGGTTGCTGATTACCCAGCCATCACCGAAATCGAAGACTCGCGCCGACCCGGTAAACCGGAGTTGCGATATGATTTGACACCAGAAGCCGAACGTTTAGGCATAAGCGTCAACAGCCTCGCTGAACAAGTGCGTACCGCTTATGCCGGGGAAATCGTGCAACGTTTTATCCGTGGACGGGATGAAGTCAAAACCGTGCTACGCACCGCCCACCCAGAACGCAAAGAATTGACAGACCTTAACGCCTTGCCCATTCAGCTACCCAACAGTAGCCAAGCGCCGCTTTCAACACTGGCAACCTTTGCCTATGAACCTGGCTTTGGCGCATTGACCCGTGAAGGTCGGCAGGGCCAAGCCGGACTCCATGCCAAACTGGCGCAAAACAGCACGGTTAAAGGTAAGGATATTTATAAAAACCTCGAAGACAATCTGTTCCCAAGCCTGCTCGTGCAATACCCCAATGTTGATATAAGCGCTGGCGAAGCCAAAGAAGAAGCCGAGTTGCTTGAAGCTGGATTAAAGACCAATACATTCATCGCCCTGATCGCCATTTACGCCTTGATTGCCGTGAGCTTCCGCTCTTATCTACAACCCTTTTTATTTATGCTCGCCGTACCGGTTGCCTGGCTGGGCGCGGTATTAATCCATGGCGCACTGGGCTTGACCATGTCGTTCCAGTCCGTCATCGGCATGATCGCCGCCAGCGGCGTGGTCGTCAACGACAGCATCGTGTTGTTGGATTACATCCAAAAACGCAAGGGCGGGGAAATCAGTTTGCATGAAGTGATCGTCGAGGCTTGCACCTCGCGCTTCCGCCCTATTATACTCGTCGCTCTGACCAATTTTGCCGGTTTCCTGCCGATGCTGTTTGAAACCAGCGAACAAGCAAAATTCCTGGTGCCAATGACCTTGGCGCTTACCTTCGGTTTGCTATTCGGCATGATTGCGACTTTATTCCTGATTCCTGCCTGTTATGCGGTGTTGGAAGATGTAAATTCAGTCACTCAACATATGAACGCTGCGGTTAAAAAATACAGCAAGTTGGTGCGGGAATATTATTTATAGCTTCTAAAATCAAGCAAAAAAAAGGTTAAACTTTTAGAGAATTACAACTTTATCGTCAAATCCAAATAAGTTATTACACGATTTCATTTTTTTGGGTTGTTTTTAACTATAGCCGAAGCTTTTCAGCTGATTAAGCAGATTTACAGTTAATAGCTTTAAGTTAAGTGCTTACCGGCACCGTTCTACGTTGGCTGAGCAAAGCCCAAGCCCAAATGAGCTTAGTCAATGAATCTGGTCTTGGGTGCTTGTGCCCGCAGTTATAAGCTAAATGGTGGATTTTAGAGTTCAAAAAATGTGGCATATCACACACCTACTGTGTTAAATGACACATCTTTTGATTTTAACAGCTATAAAACAATAGCTTATGTTTTTGCCTTTAAATAACTAAAATGCGTGAAATGACGCATTTTTAATTGGTTTACTGGTCATTTATGATTTATTGCCTAGCTACAGATAAACCATACAGTTTCAGATAGTCGGCCTTACCTTAATTAAGGATTAATTGTATCAATGGCTTACATTTTTTTGGCGGCCTCAGCAAAAAAAAGTTTCGTCCCATAAAGTTTTGTTTATCTAGGCATGGTTATTGCTTATTATCATTTTTTAGAGACAAATTTATATGCCTGTTCTTTCAAGTCTCTCTGAACGCACAAGGTGCTTAACAACACAATCTTAAACAAGGGGAAAAACTATGCATAAACAATCAAAATATTTAATATTTTCAGTAACATTTTTGCTTTTCTTTAGTTTAAGTGTGCTCAGTGCATTCGCGGCAAGCGAAACATCGTTTCGGTATACCAGCCAAGTGGGAAATTTAATTGACGGAGGAAAGAGTGGTTTTTTTACTAAAAATAATGCCACTTTTTCAATAACTGGTAATTCAGGCTATCTTTCTTTACATATCCTTGCCGCTAAGGGTGAGGGTTGGAGTATAGATATCTCGGCACCAACGGGTGAAAAGTTGCATCCAGGTAAATACCTAAGAGCCGAGAGGCCTTATCTCAAAACCGGACGATCTCCTGGTTTTGAGGTTAGTAGCAATGGGGGAATCTGCAATGAAGTCTGGGGAAACTTTGATATCAACCAAATTGCAACAGACAAAGCGGGTAACATTACTGTACTGGATGCTAATTTTTCACAAAGCTGTGACTCCCCCAATTCACCTAAATTTAGTGGTGTCGTTAAATACAATGCGAAGCCGCTTGGTTTTAGCATTAAAAGTGACCCTGGTGATTATATTGGCGGCGGTGCTACAAAACAGTACACAAATGCGACTTCAATCTTCTCCTTAATTGGGAATAAGACCTCAGTCACTTTCACTGCCTCTGGTAATCGTGATAATTGGTTTGCCATTATTGGAGCGCCCATCAGCAAAGGGTTAAAGGTCGGAACCTACAAAACAACTAAGGTTGCAGATGATACCCGTGCTGCTCTGGATTTTTCTGAAAATATTAGGATTTGCGTCCAGAGTACCGGAACTTTGGTGATCAAAGCGATTTCATATAAAGCGAATGGAAATATTGCCAGCTTAAACGCGAGTTTTGAGCAGCATTGTGAAGGTAGGACTGCGGCGTTAAGAGGCAACATAAGATACTTTGAATAATCCATAAAGCCTACTCGCTCCGTCTAACTCTCATTAGTGATAGCGTAATCACAATAATGTAATCAATATCGTAGGTACGATTATGCTACGCTAATTGTACCTATAGTACTGAATTTAAACTATGAGCATGCAATTAAGTATTGGCAAAATAATTTTAGAAGCATTGCGAATTTCACGGGAGAAGCACTTGGATTTTTTTAGTTCGCTCATACCCCCAATCTTATTACTTATCGGCTTTACAGTTACTTGGCATATACTTTACGCTCCCATTAACCGTACCTCCTATTGGGTTTTTATCATTATTTACTGCTTTCTTTTTAGTTTTTTTGGGATTGTTTGCCATCGACTGGCTTTAGTCAGCAAAAAAAACATGAAACCACGGAAATTCCTTTTTTGGGGGCTACGTGAACTTCAATTTTTCTATTAGTTATGCGTAACGGTAATTTCAATTTATTTATTATCAGGAGTGTTTGTTGTTTTTATTTCAATGTTACTCCGACATGTATTTTTTGTTGACTTAACGATACAAGATTCGCTTCAACCGGCCTTAATTATTTCAAATATATTGACAACATACCTCTACGGCCGAATTTGTCTTGTCTTTCCTGCAACGGCTATTGATAAAAAAGCTAAATTAAATAAGTCATGGAAGTTAACAACAAATAATGGTTGGCGACTCGTGCTTATCGCAGGTGGTTTACCTTGGATTATTTCTTATCTAACCGCACTCACGCTCCGTGCAAACGCTTCATTATTTGAGATCTTTTCGATTTCGATGTTCGGCTATTTTTTATTGGCATTTCAAATATTAATTATCTCTCTTGCTTATTTAGATTTGACAACCTGTAACTAGTAAGTTGGATTCACCGTTTTTACGGCTTCTGCCGGACGGGTTATGTGCCTGTCCTCGATCAGACGGGATATGTTGAGGGACGGGTTTTAAAACCAATGCCGCTAAGTTAGTTTTGTAAACGTTAACAATGTCATTCCGAAGGAGCCATGCGACTGAGGAATCTTATGTGTTTTAGATTTCTCACTTTGGTTGAAATGACAGCTTTTGTTCTTAATCTAACGGCATTGGTTTTGAAAACCGCGTCAGCAAAACCGGCGAGGCAGCGCAAAGTTTGCGGCAGGCTTATAAAGCATCAGAGCTCCGACGGCACTGTAGCTTGGTATAAGCGCTATGGCTATAACCCTAAATAACCTAAAACGAAAAACTGGGGGTAGAGTAAGTTTAACTTTCTGATATACCCCAGTTATTTTCTATCGGTGTGGCTTACAATGTCCGCAAGTCAGCTCTTAGAACCTGTTCAAGATTGTTACGAACCGCTGCTAGTTGTGTGCGGACGGAGCGGAAAAACCAGAGTTTACACGGAGTAAATGAGGATTTTGAGTACCGCCCAACTACAGACGGTAGTGGAGCTGTAGATATTGAACAGGTTCTTACGGCTGGCAATTTACCTACGACGACCTGGAACAACAGCACAGCTACAATTCTGCCGGAGCATTGGTGCGGCATGATCTGCTCACCTACCCCGCCACCAATAACCGAGTGACCAGTGAAGCAATAACCCCCACACCACCTGCCGATGGCACGGGCGGTTCTAATGCCGCTAACGTTTACGACAAATCCGGCTATATCGTCCAGCAAGACCTGGTCAGCTACCAGTATGATGCCACGCGGCAAATGAAACGCTACCTGCGCAGTGGCGTTAACGTGCGTTACGTGTACGATGGCGCACGGCGCCGGGTACTGAAGTCCGTCACCATCGGTACCAACAATTACACCACCCGCTTCGTCTACGACCAGGCCGACCATTTAACCTATGAAGCCAAACCGGACGGCAGCAGGCGCAACTACGTGTGGCTAGGTGACATCCCGCTGGCGGTCATCGACCAGAACGCCACCTTGGCCCAGATCGTGTAAAAACGACATGGTATAATTTAGGTGTCCCAATGAAGCCGGAGCCAAGTTGATGAAACGGTTTATAGAAGGTGAATGTCGCACCCAAACCACCTTGATGCCAGAGAGTCTGGACGACTATGTTTCGGAAACCAATCCGGTACGGGTAGTCGATGTTTTTGTTGATGAACTGGATTTGTACAAGCTGGGTTTTAGCCGTGTAGAACCGGCGGTTACCGGCAGGCCATCTTACCACCCCTCAATCCTCTTAAAGCTTTACATATACGGTTACCTCAACCGCATCCAATCCAGCCGCCGCCTGGAAAAAGAAGCCCAACGCAACGTGGAACTCATGTGGCTGACTGGGCGTTTAACGCCTGATTTCAAGACCATTGCCAATTTCCGCAAAGACAACGGCAAAGCTATACGCGGTGTCTGCAGGCAGTTTGTGGTGCTCTGCCAGCAACTCGGTTTATTTTCAGAGGCTATGGTGGCCATTGATGGCAGCAAGTTCAAGGCGGCCAACAACCGAGACCGGAACTTTACCAGTGCCAAGCTGGAACGGCGAATGAAAGAGGTAGAGTCCAGCATCAACCGCTACCTGGCGGCACTCGATACGGCTGATTTGCAAGAGCCTGCTGTTGCCAAGGCACGAACGGAAAGGCTCCAAGACAAGATTGCTGCGTTAAAAGAGCAGATGAAAATGCTCAAGGACATCGAAGTTAAGCTCAATGAAGCGCCGGACAAGCAAATCTCCCTGACCGACCCGGATTGCCGTTCCATGAAGACACGGGGCGAAGGCATTGTCGGCTATAACGTTCAGACCGCAGTGGATACCAAACACCACCTGATTGTGGCGCATGAAGTAACCAACGTCGGCGTTGACCGGGATCAATTGACGAACATGGCTAAGCAAGCGCGGGTTGGGACAGGCACGGAAGAGTTGACAGTCGTTGCCGACCGCGGCTATTTCAAGAGCGAGGAGATCCTGAGTTGCCACCAGGCCGGAATAATCCCCATCGTACCGAAGACCGTCACTTCCAACGCCACGGCCGCGGGACGGTTTGGCAAAGCGCACTTTATCTATGATGATACGAACAACGAATACCGTTGCCCTGCAGGGCAGTCTTTGACTTATCGTTCATCACGGATTGAAGGTGGCTTAAAAGTGCACCGTTACTGGAGCTCATCCTGTAGGCAGTGTGCAATTAAAGCCAAGTGCACCCCTAGTACCGAAAGGCGAGTTAGCCGTTGGGAACACGAAGATGTCCTTGATACCATGCAAACCCGCCTGGACCTTACCCCTGACAGTATGCGTATCCGTCGCCAGACGGTGGAACACCCCTATGGAACGATCAAGCTGTGGATGGGCTCGGCGCATTTCTTGATGAGGACATTAAAACACGTCAGCACTGAAATGAGCCTGCATGTGTTGGCTTACAATTTGAAGCGGGTGATAAAAATACTGGGCATCAAAGGCTTGATGGAGGCCATCAAAGCCTGGGCAGGGCTTTTTGATGACCATACAAACCAAATTGTGGCTATATCATAAGCGCTCAGGAGCGGTTTTTAAAAAATCGCCCACCCATAAAATATAAAAAAATAACCGCCACTCAACCAATAGGGCGCTATTAAAACAACCAATAGGCTTGCCGGAAAAACTTTAATATGTTTTTACACGCTCTGGGCCAAAACCGCCACCTACTTCGTCGAGACCTCGCGCTTCCGCCCTATTATACTCGTCGCCCTGACCAATTTTGCCGGTTTCCTGCCGATGCTGTTTGAATCCAGCGAACAGGCGAAATTCCTTGTTCCCATGACCTTGGCCTTAACCTTTGGTCTGTTATTCGGCATGATTGCGACTTTATTCCTGATTCCTGCCTGTTATGCGATTCTTGATGATGTAAATCAAACTTCAAATAAAGCCTTAGCCTATTTTAGAACTTTATTCCTCAAAATATCGACTTGGAAAGCCTAAAACTAGGTAACAAAAATATCAGATTGATAGATTGCTAAGAAGCCTTATGCTTTCAAAAACGAAAAAATCATATACTTACCTAAAACAACACAATTATTTTAATTTAAAGGTGGGGGAATTCATCATCTCAAACGTCTTATAGTTTAAAAGCAGGAAAAGGGGAAACAAGACATGACCGCAAATCTAAATGAGCCAAGAAAATTAGTCTACCCACCCATAGTTGAAGCGCGAAAACCTGACTTCCCGTCAGCGAAATACTTCCAGGTTCACTTCGAACATTTGGAAAGTCAGATTGAGCTGCACAGTATTAATTTACATAAGATGCAGGAACAAATCGCCGTGCTTTCTCAAAAGTTAACATTATTAGATCCCGAGTTAGTTAATCACCGTATAAGCAAGTGAAGTCTTATTTTTTGGAACCAGGCCACCGCGACCCCTCATACTTGCCTACGCTAACACCGGCAATGTCGATTAACTGGAAACGCGCGTTGGCGGTTGCCTTGGTCGCTATATTGGCTTGCACATCGCACTGTTTAGTTTGGTTTTGGTATGACACCCGACCAGCACCGGAACTTATTACCGATGCGAAAGCGTTGCCTATGATCGATATTGCCTTAGCAGCGCCGAGTACCGGTGCACCCGAAGAAACCAAGCCATTACCGCCTAAACCGACACCGCCCAAACCTAAAGCCAAACCTGCCGTAAAACCCAAGCCCAAGCCGAAACCTGTTAAGGAAAAAGCGAAGTCGGAAATTAAAAAGCCCATAGTAAAAGAGGAAAAGGCAGAACCGCAATCCCAAGAAAATGCCGCACCTATCAAAGATACTGCCCGTAACAATCCTGTTGTCGGCACAAAAGCAAACAGCGACTCAAAACGAAGTGAATCTGGCAAAGTGACCCAAGCCCGCGCCTTTGCCGCTTATCTGAATAACCCCAAACCTAATTATCCTGGTATAGCAAAAAGCCGACATTGGGAAGGCTTAGTGTTATTACGTGTTTATGTGACACCGGATGGCCGTTGTGGCAATTTAAATGTAGCACGCAGCAGCGGCCATGATGTGCTGGATGAGTCTGCACTGGAAGCCGTCAGGAATTGGCGGTTTGTTCCCGGCAAACGCGGTGATACCCCTATTGCCAGTTGGGTGACCGTACCCATTGAGTTCAACCTGCGCGATTAACAAGCCAACTTATAACAATTACAATTTTCAGGAGGTTATTTTGGATTTATCAGAAACCAGTATCGTCAATGCCACACTCTGGCTACTGGCCTTTTTTTCATTGCTCACCTGGAGCATCATCTTACTAAAATTAGGTGAATTGGCATTTAACGCTTTCCGTAACAGTGTTTTTGGTAATCAAGTCGGCAAAACAGATGCAGATATTTTGAAGTTCACTGCAACGGCCAACCCATCTTCCCAATTGGCACGGATCATAACATCAGGCCAGGAAGTATTTTGCCAAATACCTGAGCAAACTGTATCAAGCTCCGAACAATATAGCGCATGGCATGAGTTAATAACGCGAGCAATGCAACAACAATTACAAAAGGAAAAGGCTACAATGGAGTCTGGCCTGGGTTGGCTGGCCAGTTTTGGTAGCACGTCGCCGTTTGTCGGCTTGTTTGGCACGGTATGGGGCATCATGCATGCCTTGCAGAACATCAGCACCAAAGGTTCTGCAAGCTTGGAAGTCGTCGCCGGCCCCATCGGTGAAGCTTTGATTGCCACTGCGGTTGGTATTGCCGTGGCCATTCCGGCTGTCCTGGGCTATAACTTTTTTGTCCGGCTCAACCGAAGCAACTTGGCGAAATTAGGCCATTATGCGGACGACTACCAACAAGCCATTATGAAACATCATCTTCAACAACAATCGGGAATAACGCATGGCCTTCCAATTACAAAATGATGATGAGGGTGAAATGAGTGAGATAAATGTCACACCATTAGTCGATGTCATGTTGGTTTTGCTGGTCGTGTTTATTGTCACTGCACCATTGTTAACCCAAGTGGTCAGGGTGCGCTTACCAAAAACTGAACAGACGGAACCCGCACCAGATCAGCACATTACTATTTTGAGTGTATCGTCAACAGGCCAGCCTTTACTCGATGACAAACCTATTCCGCTGGAGAACCTTGAAACGGAATTGAAAGCCTTGCAAGAAAAAGACCCAGAGATAAGCCTGCAATTGCAAGCTGATCGTGGTGCGGTTTTTGAAGCGGTGGCAAAAGTGATGGCTAGCGCCCAACGTTCGGGTATCGGCAAGCTGTCTTTCGTAACGGTTCAGCAATAATTCAGTTAGGTTTAAGCGTCAACAAGAATTGTTGGCGCAAAACACCCTTCAATAGTACCAAAATCATTCCCAGCTGGTTTTTTCGAGCTATTAAACTATTCCTTCCAACGCTTGCAGTCAGCAGAAAAATGAAGGGGGATTTTTTTAACTATATGCTGGTTACAAACTATTATCTTAGTATTGGAAACTCCAAATAGGCGGCTAATTGTTTAGCCCCAAATTTATTGGAATTTTTTCAAAAACAAGTCCATCGCTTGGAAAAACTCCAGCCGGTCTTGCTCACGTGATAAGTGATGGTCGGCATTTTCTAATTCCAGATATTTAAAATCCTTTAAGCCTTCGCTTTCTAAAGCCGAAGCCATTTTCCGTGAATGGCTGACATCAACTGCCCGGTCTTCTGCGCCATGCACCAGCAGTAATGGCGATTTGATTTGGCTAGCCAGGTTAACCGGGGAGGTTTGCTTAAGCCGGGAAAGGTCTGACCACCAGTGGCCTAACCGAGCTTCAGCCATTTCCGTGCGCAGATGCCTATCGATGTAATGCATGTCGCTCCATTCTTCCAGCAATTGGACAAGGTCGGCCACTGGTGCGAAGCTAACCCCACAACGATATAATTCCGGCGTTTTCGCCAACCCCATAAGCACTGCATAACCACCATAACTGCCACCAACAATGCAGATTTTGGCGGGGTCGGCGATCTTTTCCTTGATTAACCAGTTCACCCCATCGGTAATGTCATCCTGCATTTCCAAACCCCAGCGCTGGAAGCCGGATTTTTCAAATTCTTCGCCAAACCCTGCTGAACCCCGGAAGTTCATTTGCAGGACATTCCAGCCACGGTTTGCCATCAACTGTGTCCAGAAATTAAAATCGTTGCCATCGCGCGACCACGGCCCACCATACGGAAACATAATGGTGCGCCCAGGTTTTCCCGGCGTTGAACTACGTGGACGAGTAAGATAACTTTCCAGGTTAAGCCCATCGCGGGTTTTAAGGTTGATAGCCTTGGGCATTGCCAACATTGAAGGTTTAAGGTCAGAGTAGGTCTTGATGACAATACCGATATGGTTTTTGTTTTCGTCGTACCAGTGGTAAACCGGCGGATAGACTGCGCCTGAAGACAACAGGATATGCTGCTTATTTCAGCTGAAAATAATCTTGTTCGTACGATGATGCAAAGCTTCGTCTATATGTTGCTGCAAACGTTTCACCTCAGGATCCCAATAAACCAGCTTACTCGTTTCCGCTTCATACTGGATACCGATGACCTGTTTCTGGTCGGCGGAATATAGCAAACTTCCGGAGACATCGTAAGCAGGGTCGGCATAGACTAATTCGATTGGCATCCCCGCTAAGCTCAGGTTAGTTTTAAATACCGCTGATTTAGCATGATGATCGGCAAGCAGGTTCTTATTTCAGCTTCTCATGCGTCTTAAGGGTATGGCCAGAAACAATGTGGGGTCAAATCAACCCATGAACACTAGCGAAGCACCAGGCAACATCAAGACGCAAGCCAGCGCCTGGTGGGTACGTGTGGACAGCGGCACAATGGGTGTCGACGAACAGACCCAGTTTGAAGCCTGGGTTAACGCCAACCCCGCGCACCAAAAAGCCTTAGACCAAGTTAACCTGATCTGGCAGGAACTCGATGGCATCAAGGATCGGCTTGCCGCCACCATACCCCCGCCAGCCCGGAAGAAACATGTATTTAAGCCTTGGCAATGGGGTATAGCTCACTGCTGTCCCACAGTTTATTGATAAAGTCGGCCTAAGAACCGCGTGTTGAATTACAATATGTTAACCACAACTTATTGAAACACATAGGAACTTAGGCCATGTCCCATTGTAATACAGTCTTGTCGCAATTACTAAAAATGGTAGGCAGACATGAATTTGACAAAGTCGCGTCAGCCCACCACGAAGGCCAGCGACTGCGTAAAACCAACCGCTGGTCACAGTTTGTCGCCCTGGTTTTTGGGCAATTAAGTGGGCGGCAAAGCCTGCGCGACATTGAATCAAACCTTAACGCCCAGCGGCAATACAGCTACCACCTGGGCGGCGCACCGATCACCCGTTCGAGTCTGGCACGGCTCAACAACCGACAGCCCGCAAGCTGTTACGAAACCCTGTTTTACAAGCTCTATGACCGCTGCGCCAATCATGCGCCCAAACACGGCTTCCGGTTCAAGAACCCGCTTTATGCATTGGATGCTTCGCTCATCGACTTGTCGCTCAAGCTGTTCCCTTGGTCGCACTATGCCTTGGGAAAAGGCGCGATGAAGCTGACCGTCGGGCTGGATTTACGGGGCAATATCCCCGCTTTCGCCACGCTGACCGAAAGCAAAAAAGCTGACAGTGAATGCGCCAAGCTGCTCACATTGCCCAAAGGCAGCATCGTAGTCTGCGACCGGGGCTACAATGATTATGGTTGGTATAAGTCACTGACTGCAAATGGCATTTTTTACGTCACCCGGCAACGCAGCAATGCCACTTATGACGTTGTTGAACGCCGTTCCGCCCTAGGCAACCCCGCCGTTGTCAGCGATTCGGTGATCCGCTACAACTCCATGCGTTCCCAAAAAAAGCAACTGCCCGACGTCCGGCAAGTGGTCTATTTTGATGCTGAGACCAAAAAGGAATATACGTTCATCACCAACCACTTCAAGCTGTCGGCGCAGACCATCGCGGACATCTACAAGCAACGTTGGCAGGTCGAGTTGTTCTTTAAGTGGATCAAGCAGAACCTCAAGATCAAGTCCTTCCTCGGCACTAGCCAGAACGCGGTGATGACCCAAATTTGGGTTGCCATGTGTGTCTACTTGCTGCTGGCCTACCTCAAGTTCTGCAACAAAATCGACGCCTCATTGCAGCAAATCATCCGCTTATTAGCACTTAACCTGTTCGCCAAACGCGACCTCATCGAACTCATCAAAGCCGAACCACCGCCTGATGATTGCTCATTTATGCAAGCGGATTTATGGTGCGCCTAAACTGTGGGACAGCAGTGGGTATAGCTTCACTGGCAGCCATTTACCTCCTATTAGTAATCGCCATTTGGCTGCGTGCCGACGAAAGCACCGGTATCGCCGAAATGCGGACTGCCCAGCTTTCCGACGGCTCGATCGCGCAACTCAACAGCGAAACCGCACTCTCTATCAATATCACCAACACGGGCAGAGAGCTGACCTTACTCAAAGGCGAAGCCCAGTTCAAGATTGCCCCCGATTATAGCAGGCCGTTTAAGGTACACGCAGGCAATGGCGTTATCACCGCCTTGGGCACCGCTTTCAATATCCACCACAGCAAGGCCAGCACCGAGGTGACGGTGACCGAACACAGCGTCTCCGTCCAGCTTGACAACGATGCGGAAAACTCAATAACGCCCATCACTCTAGCCAATGGCCAGCAAGTGGTCTACAACCCAGATAACGGCCTGGGCGCAATAACCAACGCCGATACCCGATTAACCACCGCTTGGCAGAGGGGCAAGCTGGTGTTCCAAGGCAAACCGTTGGGCGAGGTGATAGCCGAGCTAAACCACTACCACCGTGGTTATTTCCTCATTGCCGACCCGACCATCGCCAACCGCAGGGTCAACGGCGTGTTCAGCACCGACAAACCCATCGCCGCGCTGGACACTATCGAAAAATCCCTCTGTTTACGTTCCAATAGGCTATCGCATTACCTGGTGTTACTGCATCGGTAATATCGTAGGGTACGCATTGCGCACCATACCTTTTATTTAAAATTCCACAAAAATATTTTCACCCACCAAGGTTCGGGTTTTCGCAAGTCGTGCGTCTTAAGGAGATGTAGGCCATAAATTTCGGCCAAATCCTACCTAACTGGGGATAATAAATGACTGGAAATACCAACGCTTTGCCGCTCAAAACCACGCTTCTCCATCGGCTGTTAATGCTTATGTTTCTGATAAGCCTATTAACGTTCAACACAGAAGTCTTTGCGGAACCACCAACCAGGCAATTCAACACCCCGGCAGGGTCGTTGGCTCATGCGCTCAACAACTTGGCAGAGTACAGCGACTTGCAGGTGATTTACGATACCGGCCTGACCCAAGGTTTGTCCACCAAAGGACTCAGGGGTAGCTACAGCACCACTGCTGCCTTTCAGAAACTGCTGTCCGGCACCGGTTTGGTGTTTGCCTTAAGCGATGACGAGGTCAACATACGGGCTGGGACAAAACCCACCGCAAAACCCTTCTTGCCCCTGGCGAACACGCAAAAGCCGCAGCCCAATAACAACGAAGGCCAAGTGATGCCCAAAGTCACCGTATAAGCCGACTCAGCATACGCCCCTGAATACTACGCCGGCCCGTACAACAAGGATTGCGTCATCCCCAATGCCATCACAGGCACCAAGACCGGCACGCCGATTATGGAAACGCCGTTGAACGTGCAGGTGATCAGCAAGCAGGTGCTGAAGGATCAATAGGTTATCAGGTTGTCTGATGCCTTCAAGAATGTCAGCGGGGTGGTCACAAGGACTAATACCGCAAATGCCGGCCTTTTGGGAGGAACTCAACAAGGCATTTTTTTACGCAGTTTTGAGTCCCAGACCTTTTTTCGTAATGGCTTCCGACTCCAAGAAGGCTCGGCCAGCCGGGAACTGGCTAATCTGGAGTCGGTATAAGTACTTAAAGGGCCTGCTGCGATATTGTATGGGCTTGTCGAGCCGGGTGGTATGGTCAATGTCGTCACCAAACAGCCTTTGGCAACGGCGTATTATGGTTTTACCCAACAATTCGGCTCTTATGACTTGTATCGCACGACTTTTGATGCCAGTGGCCCTTTGACTAAGAACAAGGACTTGCTGTACCGCGCCAACCTGTCTTATGAAAACAGAGCGGCTCGTTCCGGGACTTTGTGGGAAGAGAGGATATGTTTTTCGCCCCAGTGCTGTAATGGAAGATAAACCCCAAAACGCAAGTTACGTTCGAAATGGAATATAACCGTCTACAGCAGGGCATGAATTCAGGTTTTGTTCCGCGATCACTGCTTTCAAGCACACCGTTTAACCGAAATTATGGAGAGTACTCGCCCGCGACGACAGAAACTGTTTTTGGCAGCATCAATTGGTCACATCAATTTAACAATGACTGGTCGATAAAGCACTGGTTTTCAGTTAATCAAAGGTAGCTGAAATCATATTTTTTCATTGTTCCTGATTCAGCAGGAAATAAACAATTTTTCATAGGCTGCGACATCTATAATCCGAACCTGGACTTAGTTCCAGATGATTTGGTAGTTGGACTGGGGCAGAATGCCCAATCATTCCAGAATGATACCTACTCCACCAACCTTGACCTGACTGGCCATTTCGACACCTTCGGGCTGAAGCATACCCTATTAGTTGGCTGCGTGTCTTATGCCCTGAGAACAGTTTATTAATTTCGGTCTGGGTCATCCGTCCCCTTTCCAGTGCTACAAGCAATTTTTGCGCGTCCGGCGTTTCGTCACCCGGCGCGGTGAATATGTATTCGGCACTTGCTATCGAATAATTTACCGCTGCAATTGCGGCCTCGATGTGCGGCTTATTAATTTTGTCACTGTCATCCAGCATGGAAAGCAAGAGCGCCAACCTAAGAACATAAGCCTCATCCCTTGCCGTCGCCGCGCCGATGATGCCGTGACGGTCTGAACTGATGATTGGGTATTGGATTTCCCAATAGGCGCGAGCCTCCTTACTGATCAATGTTTCCGTCGCCTCACCAGCACCATAGAACTTTTTAAGTGTCCCTGCCAACCGGATAGAAATATCTAACACCTTGCTGTCATCCATAGGCTTAGGGAATGCCAGTTTCTTTGTCCTACGGACGCATACCCAAAGGAAACGGTTTAGTAGCCCGTTAAAAATATCGGTAGACGTGACCAATGATTTCAGTTCGTGCTGGGTTATATGCCCCAGGATATTGATATGAGGGTCGGTAGCCTTGAGCCGATTGTTTTTGGTCAGTGGTGCAAGTGTTTGGTTGTAGTCCCACATTTTCCTCAAAACAGGGGAAAGCGTGTTGCCTTCGCGTTGGACAACTTTAAAAACCTGAGCCAGTTCTTCCTCGACAACAAATAGCCTTTTGTCTTCAACGCCTGCCCATAAAGGCATCTCATCCTTCCCTTTCGTCTCATCCGCTTCATCCCTAACGGCGAATATCAGCCCTTCGGCACTGGACAACCCACCATCTATTATCGGCAAAGACGAAAACAGATGGTTTTTTTCAGCCTTTTCAAACATCTCTTCGGCTTTTTTAATGATCCGTTTTACTGGCTGCACACTTGTGCCTTTCCTCGCCCGGGAACTAGCCCCAACAACGGCTGTAAAAAGCCGTGCGTTATACCTAGTGTCACCAACCTGTAAATATCGATACTTGCCAATCATAGCCGCCATGGCAGCCAAGAATGAAAAGTACACCGCCACAGGGTCGGCTTCACTGGTTTCGGCGGCAAGTGTCGCAACTTCCCCAACCAGGAAAAAACTTCCAGATTTCTTCCCTCCGGACAATAGCCGCTTTGAGCCGTCGGGATAAATCCTCTGGAGTGTCGATAGCTCCCCGTCGGAGTTGAATAAAGGCACGACCAAGGCATCATCCAATACCCGCACAGAATGCGCCTGAACGCGCTTTTTGATAAGGTAAGGGTGTTCAGCCTGTCCATTGATTTGCGCGGCTTTCGCCCATATTCTAGCGGCGGCTTTTGCGGCTTCGGCATAACCCACCGCTGGATCGGCAACCGGGGGCGGAGTGTTAGCCACGCCAGCGGAGGTAAAAAGTTTTTTTGCCGCTTCTTTAAAATTTATCCCGTACCGTCGCATCGTGAAGTCGATATAATCCCCGCCGGATATCTGGCATTTAAGGCCATCAGACCAGCCGCCGCTCTTGCGTAAATTCCCTTCGAGTTCTTGGCAGTAAAATAATTTTGGGTCTATCCGCCGCTTGATCTCGGCGGCTTTTCGTTTTGATTCTTCGAGGTTCATAGCATTAATCCATTTTTTCGCTTCTCAGCGATGGGAAAATGCCGGGGTTTATTTTCCGTGAAATGGATTAAAATACAGGCGTAAGCCCCGTTATAAAAATCATTTCCAGAGCCGACCCGGCTCAAATCACGGCGTTTCCCCCCACTTAGACTTGCACGTCGAGTGAAGACTTTTTAATAAAAATCGGGGGATTTTCGCCTTTTCAATGACAAGCCGCCTTATTCGCGGCTTACAGTTGAGCCGTCAATACACTCTGCGAGAACCTTGGTGTTCACAAATAAATTTCTGCCCACTTTGCGGAAAGCCCTAGCTAGCCCGTTATGCTGCCGTTGGACAACTGCCCAATGCCAGGATTTTTCTGTGTAAAGGTGTGGGAATTTTTGGGGGACGGTCTTGTAGGGGATAAGGTCGTCCACTGTTGTTTTGTCTAGCATGGTCGCACTCTCACTTTGTTTGATAAAGTCAGGCGCTATTTTCAGCTAGGTAAGACTGGTCTTCATTGTATTTTTCTGCGACGATTTTTTACAATGGCTCGCCTTCCCATTCACACACCCTTTCATAAACATCCTTGCCCTTGTAGTAATATTCACTGGCTTTAGATTCGGACATGCAGCGGTTGTCTGCAACAAGGGTAAGTGCGCTATTTCCGCGAGTGCTTGTAAGCGGCAAGCCTTGCTTTAGGTGGCTTTCAACTTCCAGGAAAACCACGATTTCTTTCATATAACGCGGGATTGGCTTCTTTTTTGGCTTCACTCGCCTGCCGACAATTTCAGCGACAAACGCCAAAAATGGCTTGGACATCCCGTTGTCATCCGTCAGGATTTCTTCAATCCCTGTTGTTTTGCCCGTTTCAAGGTAATCCTCAATAGCGCAAAACTCGGCAAACGAAGGGACACCTAGGGTTAGGAAGGGTTCATAGGGCGATTTTTTGGCGCTGGATGTGCGGGACTTCCGGCTTCCCTTGGGTTTAATTGTCATTCAACACCCCATTAAAGTGCTGTTCATTATGAAAATTAGCCAGTCAGGCGGTTAATGACTCCGCTCTTCGCCCCGTCGGGCTAGGCTGGCTATAGCTGATTATAAACTGAAGGACTGGGCTAATTCTTCCACTATTTGCCGTTTTTGGTCGCGGCTTTGGTGGGTGTAGCGCATGGTGGTCTGAAGGCTCTTATGCCCTACCAGCTTGCCTATTTGACTCAACTCCCGCCCAGCATCGGACAAGGCAGAACAAAAGCCATGCCGCAAACAATGGAAGGTGAACTTTTCCACTCTAATACTGCCATCGGGGTTAAGGATGTCTTGTGCTGGAATGTTCGCTACCCGCAGGGCTTTTCCCCAGGCTTTGCGGATGTCCATTGCCTGAGACGGTTTTTCAGCGGATGGGAATATCAAGCCGTTGCCAACTTCTTGAAAGCGTTTGAGTTCATCTATCACAGTTGGGGCAAAGTGCAGTTCACGGTCATCACCGTTTTTGGTGTCGCCTAAATAAGCCACGCTGTCCTTCATACTGACATCGCGCCAACGCAACTTTAACAACTCGCCGCCCCGCGCCCCGGTGGTCATCGCCATAAGCACCAATAGATAGAGTTTGTCCCAATGCGATTCCTTGCAAGCTTCAAGCAGCCTTGACCGTTCTGCATCATTTAATACGCGGTCGCGGAGTTTAGTGTCGTTATCGATAACCACGTTGCGGACGATATTGGTGTCGACATAACCACGGCTTAAGGCGAATTTGTAGACGCTGGATAACACGGCTTTCTTACGGTTAATGGTGGTGGCGCGTTGGCCTTCATCGATCATGTGGTCAACATGCTCCCGCAAGTCAAAAATATCGATGTCTGTAATAATGCGGTCGCCGAACACGCCGCACCAGTAACCTACCCGTTGTTTTTGCCCTGTGTAGTCTTTCTTGTTCCACTTGCCCAGGTATTCGGTACAGACATCGCGGAATGTCTTGTACCTAATCCGCTTGCCTGCTTTCAAAAATAATTCATCGCCGCCCATGCTTTCGATTTCTTGCGGGGACAGTTGCAGTAACTCTTTTTTGGTGAGTTTGTTGATAACTTCCAACCGGGCTTGGTTGCGGATAGCGAACAGGTCAACGCCTAATTGCTTGAACAGTTCATCGCCGCCCATGCACTCAATATCGGCATCGGACACAACGCCAGCAAATCCGCCGTTTCCATGTTCAGAATGGTTTTAATGCTGTGTTCAATCTTATCCGCCCAGGCTTGGGCTAATAATTGGCTAGGGAATGTTCTGTTTTTGACAATGCCTGACCTGCGGACATCGGCGCGGTAATTGCCGTTTGCTAACGTGCGGATGTATGCCATTACACACCCACCCTTAATTTTTCTATCTCATCCGTAAAGTGGCTGTAAGGGTATTCGTCTAACTTCGACCCGCCATGTTTTGCTGCAAAGCGTAGCCAAGAATCCAATTCTGAAAAAAAACCTACGATTACACCCAGTTGGCAGGCGTCTGTTATACCCTCGTTTTTAAGAATTTGTAGGACAAGCCATTGCAGTCTGGCTGGGGCATATCCATTGTCCTTATCATCCCGCAAAGCCTTTACAAACATGAAGGTTCCACCCCATTCAGCTTGGCGGTCTCGATCAGACTATACAGATTAGCGCTGGCCTTGGCATCATGGACGGAATCTAAGAGGGTGCTATTCGGGTTGCCAGGCGCATTAACCAAGTCAATTAACTGTCCCGGTTTGTCTGGCTTACCGGAACAGGTCCGAGAAAAATTAGTGAAAACAGCCACGCAACTGAAAAATTAAATCGCCCCATTAACAGTGGATTTCGGATATTTTCCGGCTGGTGTTAAGCTCCGGTATACCAAGAAAGAATCACAGGAATAAGATAACACTTGATTCTGCTCAATTTTTCATACGGTTATAGTAAGCATCTTGGCTTTTTGATACCGGACTGTGGCTCATATCTACCAACGCATGCATTGTCGGCCAGGAGCGGTCTATCGATTTTTTTCGAACTGCAGACTTTCACTTTCACCAAAGTCCGCTATGTAAATTGATAACAGCCGCGCGATTGTTAAACCGTTTGCCTGGGCACTCACTACATCATTACTCCGTTGCCAAAATTATTAAGCTTACTACACAAAAATTAGGGTACGGAAGAGGATATCATCGGATTAGCTGGAATTAGGCGCACTATCAATTTCTGGTATTAACAACCAAGCACTAACGCCACCACCATGGCGCGATTTAAGCGCTACTTTCCAGCCATGGGTTTCGGCGAGTTGCCGGGTAATGGCCAAGCCCAGTCCACTGCCTCCGGTTGTACGGTTACGTGAGGATTCGATTCGATAAAAAGGACGAAATACAGCTTCCGTTAAGTGTATCGGAATGCCAGGACCGTTATCGCTTACACCGATAAAAATGATGCCATTAAATCGCCTCCGTACCACCTGAATTTTGGTGTCACCGCCATAGCGTAATGCGTTATCCAGCAAGTTACCGATACAGCGACGTAAGGAAATAGGTGCGAGTGTGGCTACGCAAGAAGTATGGCTACCGTGCAGTTTTACTCGTCCTGGAGCCTGGGCTTCAGCAGCTTCTACCATATCGATAAGGAGCGCATCAACATCTGTATTCTCGGCCATCTCCCGTTCCTGGGCGCGAGCCAGTTCCAGTTGAGCACCGATCAGTTTGTCCATTTCCGAAATATCGCGTTCCATCCGCTCCAGCAATGGCGAGGAAAACTCCTCGGCGAGCATGCCAATAGCCATTTTCATACGTGCAAGTGGGCTGCGGAGGTCATGTGATACGCCGGCCAGTAGGGTAGCTTGGTTCTCACGCCTGGACTGGAGCTGACGGGATGTTTCGTTGAATACACGTGCCAGATTGGCTAATTCGGCATCACCGGTTTCAGGCAGCTGGGGTGCTTGCCCATCGCCGCCAATTCTCCGTGCAGCCTCTGCCAGTCGAGCTATCGGTTCGGTGACCCGTCGAGCCAGCAACCATGAAAGGCACAATGTTGCCAAAAACCCCAGCACGACAATCCAGGCAAGTGCAATAGTTGGGCGCGGCGGAATTCTGGACTTAGAAAATTCGAATCTTAATAAATGCCGTCCCTGGTTGATTTCAACCTGAAATTGGTCGTGGTTGTCTTCCGAAAGCCGGGGGTGTTGGTCGGGATTGAGACGAACCAGCAATGCAGAGCGCAGGAATCGAATATAGGGATACGATATCTCGGTTTCAGTCAGCGGAGTTGCAGATTCTCGTAGGGAGATGCTATGGTTTTTCTTTAAGTCAATCTCGAAAGCCCGGTGTCGATCCGGCGGTAGTTCATCCCATACACGAGCTGACAATACCAGAAAGTCGGCAAGATCGTTGGCGGAACGGTTGCCGAGCGGCAATACTAGGTTAACAAACATCGCAAGACCAGCGGTAAGTTGAAAAACTAACAATCCCGCAGCCACAGTAAACACAGTACGCCGAAATAACGAGGGTTGCTGCTTCACTAAGCTTCCTCTCCCCTGGGCGTAAACAAATACCCTTCACCCCAGACAGTCCGCAAAAAAATAGGGGAATCCGGTTTGGGTTCAATCTTTCGGCGCAGACGGGTAACCCGTACATCGATACTGCGGTCGAAGGGCGAACGCTCATAACCTTTAAGCAGGCTTATCAAATGGTCGCGTGACAGTATTTGATTGGCGTGTTCCAGCAAAACGCGGAGCAAGTTGAATTCGCCGAAAGTCAAGGGAATCTCTATGCCTCCCCGGTTCAGGACATGGGTGTTCAGATGTAGGCTGAATGACCCGAAAGTCAAGGCCTGGGTGTCGGTGGTTGTATTGGTTTCACCGCTGCGGCGTAATACAGCACGCACGCGAGCAAGCAGTTCGCGCGGGCCGAAGGGTTTAGCCAAGTAATCGTCCGCCCCCATCTCCAAACCGACTACCCTGTCAACCTCATCACCCCGTGCAGAGACAATAATCACCGGCGGGCCATGATGCTCACGCAACCAGCGTAACAGGCTCAAGCCATCTTCCCCGGGCAACATAAGATCCAGCACCACCAAATCCACAGTGTACTTGCCCAATACGGTACGCATGGCCGTGCCGTCGCCTGCCACTTCCACTAGGTAACCACTGGCACTCAGGTAATCAACCACCAAATCCCGGAGCGCAATATCGTCGTCAACGATAAGGATACGATGCTTGTCTTCTGGTTTATTCATTCAGCTTTTCTTATCAATCTGCTTGGCCCCTAAGTCCCTAACGAGTCGTCTGTAACAAATTGAAACATCTTGTTACGTTTACGAAAACTGAAGGAAACAGTTTATCGCTATATTAAACCAACATGAAATATTGGGTCTTAAACAATGAAAAATACGATCTTCAAAAACTTTTTTACCGGAACATTAAGAATTCACCAGAGCAAGCTATGGCTAATCCTCGTAGTGGGTTTGACGACCCTGACTGTTACTGTTATGGCGGACGAAGCTGATAACCGTCAGGTGCTTAACCTTTCAAATCCGCAGCGAAACCATGTTCTGGGGGAAATGCGCTCCTTATTGGCAGGAACACAAATGATTTTGGAAGCGCTTGCCAAGGACGATATGGCTGCGGTAGCTAAAAATGCCCAGGAACTGGGTTTTAACATGAAACACAAAGCTGAAAACCCGCTTCATGATGTATTACCTAAAGAATTTATGCAACTGGGTATGTCCATGCATAAAGATTTTGACTTGATCGCCGCTGATGCAACGTCCTTAAAGGACTCTAAACATACGTTACAGCAACTCAGCGCAACGATGGGCAAATGCATCGCCTGTCACGAGACTTACCAGATTCAGGTGGTGTCGCCCTTGGATTCTCCTAAGGGTAATAGAGAGAATGAGCGTCCTAGAAGGGATCAAAAAACGGATGCTGAATAATAGCCAATCACTTCGCCTGATGATTTTCAAATAGATAAGGTACAAGCACGAAAATGAAGAACTCAATCACACATAAGCCTAACCGATTCCAAAAATTAGCCATTGCACAAGCTGTTAGCCGATGTCTGCAAAGTTGTAAACTTATCACCTTATTGCCGTTGTGTTTTTCGCCCTTGGTTCTCGCAGATGAGTCAACTTCGCCATCAGACCCAGCCGTTACCTTATCTCCTGTAGTGGTTACAGGCGAATATCCCGCTACGACCTCCCTTAACACATCTGAGTTGGATGAGGACTATATCATCAGTAGGCACTCGGCGGTGAGTGATACTGCGCAACTGTTAGAAGATGTACCGGGCATCAGCCTGTATGGTGCGGGTGGTGTTTCCAGCCTGCCGGTAATGCACGGCCTGAACGACGACCGGGTCAAGGTGGAAGTCAATGGCATGTCGATCACCTCTGCCTGCGCCAACCATATGACCCCGCCGCTGTCTTATATTGACCGCAGCAACGTCGGCAAGATCAACGCCATGACGGGCATCACGCCGGTGAGCGTGGGCGGCGATAGTATCGGCGGTACGATTGTGGTGGATTCGGCGGAACCGGTATTTGCTGAACCCGGCAAGGATATCCTCCTGAACGGAAGCCTGTCCTCGTTTTACCGCAGCAACGGCGATGCTTTCGGCGGCAGTATTTCAGCAGGTGTCGCTAACCAGAACGCCCGCCTGGACTATACCGGCTCCCATACCGAACGCCGCAATTACCGCGACGGCAATGGCGATGCGGTGCAATCGACTGCCTACGAAAACCAGAACCATGCCGCGACCTTGTCGTTCAAACATGACAACCATTTATTGGTGATACGGGGCGGGCAGCAGCACATCCCTTTCCAAAACTTTCCCAACCAACGCATGGATATGACCAACAATGACAGCATTTTTGGCAATATCCGTTATAAAGGCGCGTTTGATTGGGGCAAGCTGGATGGCCGGTTTTATATCGAAAGTACCCAGCACAGCATGGATATTGGCGAAGACAAGCAAAAGCAAGCGTTCGCACCGCCCAACAACCTTATGCCGATGAATACCAGCGGGAGGAACCTGGGTTATAAATTGATGGCGGAAATCCCATTTTCCACACGCGACACCTTCCGCGTCGGCACCGAATATCACCACAACCGGATCAACGACTGGTGGTCGCCGGTGCATACCAACACTAATGGCCCAATTCCAGCTGGCATGTACTGGATGATGGCGCCGGAGAATTATCTCAATATTTACAACGGCGAACGTGAGCGTATCGCCGCATTCGGCGAATGGGAAGCGAGCTGGTCACCCCAATGGCGCACCTCACTTGGTTTGCGCTACGACCATACCAACACCGACACGGGCGAGGTACAGCCTTATAACCCCAACCTGCTGGGCGGGGTGATAGCGGCTGGCGCGGGCTTAAACTTACGGGCGGCAAGGGCGTTCAATGCCCAAGACCGTGAACGCAACACCGATACCTTTGACGTAACCGCGCTGGTGCAATTCACCCCGAATGACATGAGCCAGTTCGAATTGGGTTACGCCCGCAAAAACCGTGCCCCCAATTTGTACGAACGCTATACCTGGGGCAGGCGCAACATGGACATGGCCATGAACGGCTGGTTTGGCGATGGCAACGGCTATATCGGCAATATCGACCTGGAGCCGGAGACTGCCCATACCGTGAGTTTTACCGCTTCATTCGCCGACCCGAAACGCGGCTTGTGGGATTTCAAGGCCACGCCATATTTTACCTATGTGCATGACTACATCGATGCCGACCGCTGTCCTGCTTCACTGGGTGGCGCGTGTTCTGTACCGGGTAATAAAACCGTTAATAACCGCTTTGTTTATCTGCAATACGCCAACCACGATGCCCGTCTCTGGGGGATGGATGTCTCCGGAAAAATCAAATTCTATAAGGATAATACCTTGGGCGATTTTACCGCCCGAGCCCTGATGAGCTACGTGCGTGGCGAACGCACGGACGGCGGCAATCTTTACCACATGATGCCGTTCAATACTAAACTCGCCCTCGACCACAAACGCGGCGGCTGGGAAAGCACGGTTGAAATGCAGTTTGTTGACCGGAAAGATGATGTGCAAGCGATCAGGAACGAATTGGAAACGCCCGCTTACATCCTGTTGAACGCCCGCACCAGCTATGCTTGGGAACATGTGCGCTTTGACGTGGGTCTGGATAACATCCTGGACAAGCAGTATTACCACCCGTTGGCCGGCGCTTATATCGGCGACCGTTTTGGCATGAACCCCACCGGCGATGCCGCCAATACCGTGCCATTCGGCAGGAATGTGGCAGGAATTGGCCGCTCAGTTTATGTCGGGATGAATGTTAAGTTTTAAGATATAGACTGAGAAGCCTTAAATATAAAACTGGATTTTAATTGATGAGTTTATAGATAAACCACCGTTAGGTTCACTAATGTAGATTGATGAGATACACATGAATACGATTATTAATTTACATCGCCGTAAGTTGTTGAAATACGGAGCAATCGCTATTGCCGGTGCAGTAACCTATCCCGCCTGGGTAAAAGCAGGTGAATTTGTTAGGGTCAACAAGCCTTCCGCCGATTTTCACCCTGATGTTGAGATTGAACTGACGCAGAATGTAACCGATATTACCATTTTTGAAGGACAAAAAACCCGCGTTTGGAAAGTGACCGGCAAGCTAGTAAAAGGCTCTTCCGGAACTGTTGATAACAATGAAGGGACTTATTTGGCACCGACCCTGCGATTTAAAAAAGGCCAAAAAGTCAGGCTCATCCTTAACAATAATTTACCGGCACAATCCATTTTGCACTGGCATGGGCTGCATGTGCCCGCAAACATGGACGGTAATCCCATGTATGCCATCAATCAAGGCGAAGCCTATATCTACGAATTTGAGATACGCAATCGAGCCGGGACGTATTGGTATCACGCCCATACGCACAGCGTAACCGCAAAACAAGTCTATTCAGGGTTGGCCGGCCTTTTTATTGTCAGTGATGAACAAGAACAGGCGCTGAATTTACCGAGTGGCGGCTATGATGTGCCCTTGGTTATCCAGGATCGCAGTTTTGACAGTCAGAACCAGCTTGCATATTCAAGCCACATGATGCAACGCATGCAAGGATTCTTGGGAGACCAAATCTTCATTAACGGTCGGCCTAATTTTGTCATGCCGGTTGCAACGCGCGCTTATCGGTTGCGGCTATTGAATGGCTCCAATTCCCGTATTTATAAGCTTGCCTGGGATGATGGTACGCCCATCACCGTCATCGGCGTTGATGGCGGCTTACTGGAACGCCCCGAACAACATGGCTATGTCATGCTGGCTCCAGGGGAAAGGCTGGAGGTATGGGCAGATTTTAGTGGCAAGGTAATCGATACCGTACTGACTCTACGCAGTATCCCCTTTGCCACTTCTATGCATGGCGGTGGTATAGGCATGATGGGTGGACATGGGATGATGGGCGGCGGCGGTATGGGCATGCATAGAGGAGGTATGATGGGTGGTGGTATGATGTCGGTCAGTCCGTTGCCGTCCGGTTCAGACTATCCGGTCTTAAAATTTAGGGTCACCAAAAAAGAGCAAGTCAATAATACCTTGCCTAAAGTGCTGACACCTATTAGCTCACTGCGTGTTAAAGATGCCCAAAATGCGGCAAACCCAAAAACTATCACCTTATCCATGCGGCACATGTCGGCCTTGCTCAATGGCCGTTCCTATCAAATGAACGACATCCAACCGGATGAGATGATCCCTGTCAACACCCTTCAATTAATCGAATTCGACAACGGTTTTAGTGGAGGTATGGGTATGCACGGCATGATGATGGATATGCCGCATCCGATGCATCTGCATGGGGAGCAGTTTCAAATCGTAAAACGTGAAATGAATTCAGGGGCACAAGAAAATTATCAAACGGTAGCCGCTGGATTTGTTGATAACGGCTGGAAAGATGTCGTTTTAGTCATGCCGGGGGAAAAAGTCACCATCCTGAAGCCGTTTAATGACTTTAAGGGCACATTTATGGTGCATTGCCACAACCTTGAACATGAGGATATGGGCATGATGCGTGATTTATTGGTGCAATAGGTATTCAAGGATTAATCATTGTGATTGAACAGAAACATACCATGTGTTTTATAAATGTTGTGCCGTTACCGGGATGTAAAGTGCTGAGCGCATGCATAATTTCTTTAAACATCCCTTATTCTGAGGTCGTGGTGTGAGAAAAAAACTGTTTATCATTCTTATAAGCCATACTTTAATGCTGATGGCCGCATTGGTTCAGGCAGCCACTGATTTGCCGCCATCGGCTAAAGTTGACCTAGGCCCAGTAGAGCCTGTCTGTTCAAACTTCATTTCGCCCGAAGCCCGAAAAGAACAGGTGATTGATGGGGTGAAAATTCAGGAATCAATCTTGTGCGATCCCGATGCGCCAGAAGATATAGCGGCCTTTGTAAAGGGTACAAATAACATTTCCATGGAAACCCTCATGGCGACCCAGTTGGCGTCCGATGCCATAACCCTGTCCGACGACATGGACGGCGACGGCGATCCGGACAAAATCATCATCAAGCTGGAAGTAGTCGAAATCAACGGCCATTCCCCTGACGTTAAAGAGCCGATAACCACATACGATATCGCCCCGGGCATCCAGCCAACCTTTTGGGTGTTCGCGCCTAAAACCCGAGACATGTCCACTCGCAGCCTGTACGAACCCATAGCCAACCCTTTGTTAAGGGTACCATCACCCGTTATCCGTGTTGAACAAGACGATGTCGTCTGGATCGTCCTGGAAAACACCCATTATCTGCCTCACTCCATCCATTTGCACGGCGTTGACCATCCTTTCATGGATATGAACGAAGTTGGGAATGATGGTGTCGCCCAAACCAGCAACATGGATACCATGCCGGGTGAAAGCAAGACTTATGTGATTAAACCCCGACAACCTGGCACCATGTATTACCACTGCCATGTGCAACCGCATACCCATATCCCGATGGGCTTGCAAGGCATCTTTATCGTCGAGGAAAACCGCCCTAACAACTGGGTGCAAACTTTCAACGTTGGCGGCGGCCAAGTTCGCCATCCCTCCGTCGCCGTACTGGAAAAATATTCCCGCGAGTACGACCTGCACTTGCAGTCTGTGGACAAAGAATTGCATGAGGTGGTTGCCCGGTCAGCGAACGATCCCCGATTGATCGCAAAACACATGAATACAGAGTATGACATCACTGATTCAACGGATGATTATTTCATGGTCAATGGTAAGTCGTTTCCGTATACGTTGCGCGAGTCCTTGATTCATATGGATAAGGACGAAAAAGTCAAGCTTCGCATTTTAAATGGTCATACCGAAGCGGTGGCTTTCCATATCCACGGGCACAAGCCGATGATCACGCACTACGACGGCGTGGATAATGGCCCTAGTTCGTACATCAAGCGAGATGTCCATACCATGGTGCCGGCGCAACGTATTGACCTTGAGCTTAATGGCACAAACGACGGGCTCAACAATTTTGGCCCAGGCATCTGGATGTTCCATGACCATGTCGAAAAAGCATTTGCAACCAATGGCATTGGCGAAGGCGGGGCGATTAGTTTGGTCGTCTATAAGGGCTTTTACGATGAAAAGGGAATTCCTCAATCTCATGGCATGGACATCACGCCTTATTTCACCAAAAAAATGTGGAAAGGCGAGTACCCCATCTGGCAGGATTACGATGCCTGGCATAGTCTAGGCCTACCGGACTTAAAAGCTGAGGTTAAGCCTAGCAAGGTTGCTGTCCAGCAAGCGCAAGTCGGATCGGACGGTCAACCTCTAGGTGATTTGAAATATGCCCAGAAACCGCAAGAACCATCAACAGCAGGTAATTTTTTCATTGGCTTGCTGTTAGGCTTGTTAAGTTATGCGGCTGTAATAAAACGCAAATTTATAATATCTAACGCGCAACCGTTATTCGATAAATTATTGGGATTAATGTCTAAAAAAGGAGGTCAATGACTTGGCTATATGACTTAGTTATCCGTTTTACGTTGTTGAATAAGCAGTATTTACATTTTTCTAATAACAATAAATTTATCAAGACTGGAAGGAAATATGAAAAACACACACACTTTAAGAAATGGTTTCTTAACACTTATGGGATTGTTATTGTCTACATCCTTATGGGCACATGGCGGGGCCAAGGGAACTGATACTGACCAATGTAAGTTCGAGCTAGAAAAAGACCATTGGATTCACTATACCGCTTATCAACCCAATGCTTTCCCGGCAGAAGAGTTTTGCGCCAATATTCCCCTGGATAAAGAAGCATTAATATTGGTATTTGATTATCAAGACCAGAAATATAAAGACAATACCGTTGAGTTTGAAGTCACCAAAGAACCCGAAGGCACACGTGTGTTTTTTCTTGAAGGCGCTAAACATAAAAAAGGGACAGTTGAGTTGAAACTGCCCAATGGTGTGCCAGAACCCGGCAATTACCTGATTCACATAACCTTGATTCCAGATCAAGGCGAGCGAAAAGATGTTCACATGGGATTTAAAGCGGGTGCTGGTAAAGGTGCGTCAAACAGTCAACTATTTATCTATTTATTAGTCGGCTTAACTGGCTTATTTGTGCTGTACTCGTATTACACCCCGTTCAGAAGCCTAGTGGATAAAATTATAGGCAAGGTCAAAGAATAAAATTCTTTGCGGATTTGGCAAATTGCTGAGGTTGGCAAAATTGTTTAGTACAGTTTCAGTTGTGCTATACCAAACAAAGGTTTGTAGGAGTTTGCGGCGATGATAAAGTTTTTGTCTATTAGTCTGATGGTTGTTTTCTTTTCGGCATCCCTGATGGCTGAAGAGATAGAAGACCATACCAAAATGCTGATGGATCATGGCGATGGCCATTTGATGGAAATGTCCGGCGGTATGGTGATGGGACAGAATACGGATAAGTTGCCGGGAGGCTGCGACAGTATTTCCGAAACCAAGGAAGTCACCGTGCATGCCGGGCACAAATACGCCGAAAAATTTCCTGGCAGGATGTATGCCTTTGATACGCAGGAGTTCCATTTCAAGCCTTGCACAAAACTTACGATACACTTCGTCAACGAAGATAAAATCCGTCATCAATGGATGATGCACGGTTTACCGAAATATTTGTACCCGAAAGGTATGTTCCATTTGGAAGTTTCCGGGCCTGCAATGATTTCTGGAACGTTGATACTTCCACCTGGCGACAAAACTTACCTGGTCCATTGCGACATAGCCCAACACATGGAAAAGGGCATGAAAGCACAGCTAAAGGTCGGTGAAGGCGACGGTGATTTACCCAGTATCTCTGGAGTAACGGCGCCTGTTGTTCCAGACGATTATAACGCGGGGTTGCCGGAGGTTTTCGCTGCGGCAAAGGTGACAGAGGCGGAGATAGTGGCTGCAAATGAAGCCTTGGCGCAAGCAGAAGCTGCAAAAAAGGCAAATAAAGCCGCCGCCGCATCTCAAGCCGATTCTTTCGTGTCTGGGACGAGCGTTATTGGTTTGGTGCTAGGCTTGCTGCTTCCGCCTTTTTTGGCGAAAAAGTTTAAAGGAATGGGCGCACCAGAAGTGGTCGCCACTATTTTTGAATGGCTGGCAGAAGGAATCAAGTTTATTATAAAGCTGTTGTCCGATTTGGTTAAGCGGGTTATTTCCAATAAAAATTAAGGTCTTGCAAAAAAGTTAAATTGTGATGCCAAAAATTCCTATGCCATCCTCATCATCAGTTACCGTAGGAGATTGATATGGCACATCGTACGCTTTCCTTCCCTATTAGTGGCATGCACTGTGCGGGTTGTGAGGCGGCTATCGAAACCGCTGTGCAGGAACTGCCGGGGATCGGCACAGTTAAAGCCGATCACGTAGCAAAAAAAGTGCAGGTTAGTTTCGATGAGTCCCTAACGTCACCGTCAGCAATCCTTGCTTGCATCGAAAGCAAAGGCTATAGCTATGGAATCCAGGACGAAAAAATTTCATGGAGTCCGCAGTTAAGACAGATCGGCATATTTTTAGTATTGTTGGTTCTGGTGGGTGGAGTCGCTTTATGGGGCAAAAGCCTGATGCCGGGGTTGATGAAACAATTCGATGCCCGTCTAGGCTATGGCGTAATCTTCACCGTGGGTTTTCTGACCGGATTTCATTGTATCGGCATGTGCGGTGGTTTTGTGATGAATTACACCCAAGGCTTAGAAGGACGCGGACGGCGAGCGGTATTTTTTGCCCATTTGTCCTACGCGTTGGGCAAGAATCTCTCCTATGCCCTGCTAGGAGCGGCATTTGGCGCTTTGGGCGCTGTTCTCACCATCACGCCCCATATGCGGGGGATCGCTGCACTGGTGGCGGGCATCTTTTTGGTGCTGTTTGGCTTGAATATGCTCAAGCTGTTCCCCAAGTTTCGCTTTCCTTCCCTGCGTTCCAAATCAGGAACTGTTACGCAACGGATCTATCGCGACCTCAAGCCCAAGCGCAATCCCTTCAGTGTCGGCTTTTTGAGCGGCTTTTTGTTAGGCTGCGGTCCGCTACAAGCCATGTACATCATGGCGCTCGGTGTCGCCGATCCGCTAAAAGGCGCGCTGTTGTTACTTTGTTTCGGCACCGGCACCCTGATCCCATTGTTGACCTTCGGTGTGTTCGCCAGCGCCTTGAGCGGCAAGACCCAAAATCAATTACTGGCCGTGTCCGGTGTCCTGGTTATCCTGATGGGTCTAATGATGACGGATCGCGGACTCAAAATGACCCAGTCCGGATTAAATTTCTCAGCCGTTGTTGAACGCTTTTCCACGCCGCGAGGTACAGACTCCGAAATCATTCGGTAATGATCTCTATCCTAACATGGTGTCACCTTAAACAATTAGCCCCGATGAAGTGGAATGAAAGCTAGGTTGATCCGGTTCAAGGTGCTCCCAATTCCGCAGTTGCATCAAGGCGCTTCCTGTGTTTTAGGCCTTATTTTATAAATTATTGAGGTACCCAAATGAACAAGTATGTAGTGATGATTAGCTTTACAGGGCTGCTGGCGGTGTGCAGCGAAAAAAGTGTGCAGGCCCAAGTTTTGGCGGAAATCCCCAAAGCGGCAGAGCAGGTCCAAACTATTCCGGCTGCTGAACTGGCGCCTCCGGCTAACAAGGCGGCATTGACTAAGCAAGCCAAAACCGCCGCGCAAGCCTTGGGAAGTGCGTTGAAAGCCGAACTCGAATCTGCCATGAAAACAGGTGATCCAGTGGCAGCCATGAGCATCTGCCAAATCAAAGCCCCGGAACTCGCCAAGGCCATATCCGCTGAACAAGGCATGACAGTCAAACGCGTCAGCCAGAAAAACCGCAATCCGGTGATGGGTGCAGCCAACGCTTGGCAAACCAAAGTTCTCAATGACTTCGAGACCCGCAAGGCTACTGGAGAAGCCGCAGCAACTCTGGTTTACGCCGAAGTGGTGGATAACGAATTCCGCTTCATGAAAGCCATTCCGACAACGGCAGTCTGCCTTGGCTGCCACGGCACTAACCTGAGTCCGGCGGTGACTGCCAAGCTGACTGAAATCTACCCGCAAGATAAAGCGATTGGCTATAAGGAAGGTGACCTGCGCGGTGCGTTTGTGGTCGTGAAACATCTGGTGGACTAATTGTCAGAACTTATTCTCGCTTTCAAGGTTTAGTCTTGGAGGTAAATAGAATGCTATAGTTAATTTTAGGTACATTAGCACTTAATCGGTCAAACCCTGTTTATGGAAAACATAATTCGTCACCAGTGGATATCAGAAGCCGCTTATTACAACGCGGAAGCCAGACGTTTTGCGCCAGGCCGGGAGCTGGATGATTGGCTGGCAGCCGAAAATGAATATGTGAAGATGGAGATAGGACTTTACCTGTCTATTGCTGAAGAAGACGGCGGTATGACCACCCAAGGCTTACAACAGTTGGCCAACTCAGTTGGGGTTGAAAACCCTAAAACTATCAATCAAAAAATAGAACTGATTCACGCCATCCAGGATGCGACCCAGGATCAGCCCTGTTTCCGGTCGGTTTCGAGGATGGATTGCCTTGGAGAAGACTGCCAATGGAGAGTTGAATGCAAAAAACAGGTTGCCGTTTGGCGCCGCTAACAGGGAAAAGGCTAGTGAGCTTACTCTAGTTTATTAAAGCCAGCACTTTTATGGATATTGAAACAGCAATTCTAAGGAATACGGAACGGTTGACTTACCCATTTCCTTCATACGGTTAAATCAATACTGCTTAAAATTTTGGGGGGATTACGATGCACACGATTAGAAGCATACTAGCGCGTTTATGCCTTGCGTTTTGGCTGGTTTTCGCCATGATCTACGGTATTTTTGCCGAAGGTGGCGAGCGCGCCCGCTTGACGTTTATCTTTTCTGGGTCGATGGATGTCCACATTGCGCCCGTGAAATCGGCTTTACTCGGCAATGGTCAAACCAATAGCCGCCAGTGCGTTTCCATTATTTGGAAGTCACCAACGAAACCGCTAACAGAAGGGTTTTTGCCGACGTAGTTCAGTATTTCGGCATAGAACGGCCGGCAGTGCCGTTGACGGTGATCGGAGAACACTATTTTGAAGGCTATGATGACGACGCAACGACCGGTGCCGAAATTAAAAAAGCCGTGGCAGCGTGTTTGCAGGCTTCATGCCGCGATGTGGTGCGCCCACTGTTGACCGATGAAGGGCGGCAGGCATTGCACGAACTGCTCATTCGACCGTCCGAAATACCGAAAGTATTGAAGTTGCCGCTATTTGGCGAAGTATCCCTTGCCCGTGTATCGCTGCCGGTACTGACGGTTATGTTGGCCGCCGTGGACGGGTTTAATCCCTGTGCGATGTGGGCTTTAGTGTTCCTCATCAGCCTACTTGTTGGCTTGCACGACCGTTTCCGCATGTGGGTGTTAAGCGGTATATTTATTACCACTTCGGCTGCTGTGTATTATCTTTTTATGGCCGCTTGGCTTAACTTATTGCTTATTTTCGGCATGCTGTTTTGGATACGACTCCTAGTCGGATTTCTGGCGCTGGGCGGCGGCGGTTATTACCTGCATGAGTATTTCGCCAATCCCGAAGTCATTTGCAAGGTCACAGCACCAGACGCGCGGCGTCGCATATTCGAACTATTGCGCTCCCTGGTGGGTGAACGCAGTTTCATATTGGCGGTGACAGGCATTGTACTGCTCGCTTTTTTGGTCAACCTGGTAGGGCTGGTCTGCTCCGCCGGGATACCAGCCGTTTATACCCAGGTATTGGTGTTAAACAATTTGCCCTCATGGCAATACCACGTCTATTGTCCTGAAAAATGATGCATACCGAAAACTACACCAACAGGATAATCCGAATAGCGAAATTATCCACCTACTCAATGGTGCGCGCGTTAAGCTATATATTTGCGGCCAAGCCCTGGCAGAAAAAAAATTAGGGATCGCATCAGTGAATCCGGAAGTTACATTAGCTGTATCAGCCTTGACCGTGCTGATAGATTATCAATTGGATGGCTACCACTGCTGTCCCACAGTTTATTGATAAAGTCGGCCTAAGAACCGCGTGTTGAATTACAATATGTTAACCACAACTTATTGAAACACATAGGAACTTAGGCCATGTCCCATTGTAATACAGTCTTGTCGCAATTACTAAAAATGGTAGGCAGACATGAATTTGACAAAGTCGCGTCAGCCCACCACGAAGGCCAGCGACTGCGTAAAACCAACCGCTGGTCACAGTTTGTCGCCCTGGTTTTTGGGCAATTAAGTGGGCGGCAAAGCCTGCGCGACATTGAATCAAACCTTAACGCCCAGCGGCAATACAGCTACCACCTGGGCGGCGCACCGATCACCCGTTCGAGTCTGGCACGGCTCAACAACCGACAGCCCGCAAGCTGTTACGAAACCCTGTTTTACAAGCTCTATGACCGCTGCGCCAATCATGCGCCCAAACACGGCTTCCGGTTCAAGAACCCGCTTTATGCATTGGATGCTTCGCTCATCGACTTGTCGCTCAAGCTGTTCCCTTGGTCGCACTATGCCTTGGGAAAAGGCGCGATGAAGCTGACCGTCGGGCTGGATTTACGGGGCAATATCCCCGCTTTCGCCACGCTGACCGAAAGCAAAAAAGCTGACAGTGAATGCGCCAAGCTGCTCACATTGCCCAAAGGCAGCATCGTAGTCTGCGACCGGGGCTACAATGATTATGGTTGGTATAAGTCACTGACTGCAAATGGCATTTTTTACGTCACCCGGCAACGCAGCAATGCCACTTATGACGTTGTTGAACGCCGTTCCGCCCTAGGCAACCCCGCCGTTGTCAGCGATTCGGTGATCCGCTACAACTCCATGCGTTCCCAAAAAAAGCAACTGCCCGACGTCCGGCAAGTGGTCTATTTTGATGCTGAGACCAAAAAGGAATATACGTTCATCACCAACCACTTCAAGCTGTCGGCGCAGACCATCGCGGACATCTACAAGCAACGTTGGCAGGTCGAGTTGTTCTTTAAGTGGATCAAGCAGAACCTCAAGATCAAGTCCTTCCTCGGCACTAGCCAGAACGCGGTGATGACCCAAATTTGGGTTGCCATGTGTGTCTACTTGCTGCTGGCCTACCTCAAGTTCTGCAACAAAATCGACGCCTCATTGCAGCAAATCATCCGCTTATTAGCACTTAACCTGTTCGCCAAACGCGACCTCATCGAACTCATCAAAGCCGAACCACCGCCTGATGATTGCTCATTTATGCAAGCGGATTTATGGTGCGCCTAAACTGTGGGACAGCAGTGGATGGCTACGCATTGATACCCAATTAGGCTTGAGAATATTCCCTATAGAAGAAAGCTTATTTTTATCGAGTCGATTTTGATGAACGCACTCAGCTTGGCGCCTTGTCCAGTTTGTTAAGCCCTGCTATTAAAGCCAATGCTGCCAAGGTCAAGAAAAAGGGGCCGAAAAACCACATAATAATCGGCAAGCTGAAAAAAAAGTCCGTGTGCCATAGCTGTAATAACTGCCGGCTCTGCTCAAATATGCACAGGTTTGCTGGTATATGCTGTCGTTTGGCGAATTATCGGCAGGCAGGAATCATGTAGCCAACGTGGTTAAAGAAGCGAATCGCCATCGAAAAACAGTAAAAAGCAACGGAAAAATCCAGCAGCAATAAACACAATTTTAATTGCCATAATTCGGTTGAAAAGGGCTGTGCCAAACCAAAGGGATGCCATGAAATTAGCGGCCATAACAGAGTTGCGCAAAGTTTGCACGGCAAGGATTTCCATGTTGCCTTTGTTCATGACCATGTCTACCCAACGCTCCCGAACTTTGGCGTTTAATGCGTAAACACTCGAATCGGGTTCTCTGCGAACACGTTGGCTTAAATAGAGATAATAAATCAGGATCAATAGCCAATTAACCAGTAATGCGATAAGGTCGAACTGCAAGGATTTGCTCCAAATTTTTAATTAAAGACAAAGATCTAATGACTGATGAGCTTGCCAAATCGTCTGAAGTGAGCAGAATTATTGCCCGGAACTGCCAAAAAAGAAAATAACCCGCCCATTGTGATAGGGTTGAAGCTTCTAAACAACCAATAATTATCGACGAATGAACAGGTTACAGGAAACATTATCACAAGCTTGGCCGATAAACAAAGCTCATTATTTCCGTGGTTAACAGAAGAATTGATGTGACTGGTAAAGTGTTGGCGCATCGAATGTCTGATGAGTTCACAGCATTAATAATGCTTGAATGGTTGTCAGCTATAGTGCTCAATTCGTCAACATTTTGAACAAATTGAGCACTGTCAATCAAAAAATTAATTTTTATCAAAGCGATCTAAATTCATCACCTTGTCCCAGGCATTTGCAAAGTCCTTTATGAACTTTTCTTTGGCATCGTCCGAGGCATAGGCTTCCGCGACCGCACGTAACTCGGAGTTGGAGCCGAAGATCAGGTCAACCGGGGTTGCTGTCCATTTGACTTCGCCCGTTGCGCGGGCCTTACCCTCATAAATACCTTCGGTTGACGATTTGCTCCATTGGGTGGCCATATCCAGTAAATTCACAAAGAAGTCGTTGGATAAAGTGCCTGGCTTGCTGGTAAATACGCCAAGTTTTGAATGCCCGGTATTGGCATCAAGCGTTCGCATACCGCCAACCAGCACGGTCATTTCGGGTACGCTTAAGCTTAAGTAATTCGCCCGTTCAACCAACATTTCCGCTGGCGAATGGGTCTTATCATTTCCGTAATAGTTGCGGAAGCCATCCGCCTTAGGCTCCAATACCGCGAACGACTGGGCATCAGTTTGTTCCTGAGCGGCATCCATGCGGCCTGGCTTGAAGGGTACTTGCACTTTATACCCAGCTTTCTTGGCGGCTTCTTCCACGGCAGCCGAACCACAGAGGACGATCACGTCGGCGAGTGACACCTTCTTGCCGCCTTTCAGCGTACGGTTAAAATCGCTTTGGATCGTTTCCAAGCGAGCCAGCACCTTGGCCAGTTCGGCGGGATCGTTGACAGCCCAATCCTTCTGCGGCACAAGTCGGATACGGGCGCCGCTGGCGCCGCCACGCATGTCGGTGCCACGGAAGGTCGCCGCCGAAGCCCAGGCCGTCCTGACCAATTCCGGAATCGTCAAATCCGAGGCTAGGATAGCCGACTTCAACTTAGCTACATCCTTGGCATCAATCAGCTTGTGATCGACTTTAGGGATAGGGTCTTGCCAAATAAAGTCTTCAGTAGGCACTTCGGCCCCGACGTAACGTGCCTTGGGGCCCATGTCACGATGGGTCAGCTTGAACCACGCCTTGGCAAACGCCAGCTCGAAGTCCTTGGGATTATCGAGAAAACGTTTTGAGATTTTTTGGTACTCCGGATCCATTTTCAGGGCGAGGTCTGTCGTAAACATGATCGGCACATGGCGTTTGTTGGGGTCGTGCGCGTCCGGCACAAATTTTTCGCCCTTGCCGCCCTTGGGTATCCATTGCGTCGCGCCAGCCGGACTCTTGGTGGTTTCCCAATCAAAGGTATAGAGCCAGGTCAAATAATCATGTGTCCAGCGCACAGGATTGGTTGACCATGCCCCTTCCAGGCCGCTGCTGACAGTATCACCAGCATGCCCTTTCCCGCACTTGTTTACCCAGCCCATGCCTTGTTCTTCAATGCCAGCGGCGGTGGGTTCTTTACCGACGCACTCAGCCGGTTTGTGTGCGCCATGCGCTTTGCCGAAAGTATGTCCACCAGCGATTAGGGCTACGGTTTCTTCGTCATTCATCGCCATGCGCCCAAAGGCTTCGCGGATGTCTTTTGCTGCCGCCAACGGATCGGGCTTGCCGCCTGGGCCTTCTGGATTAACGTAGATAAGCCCCATTTGCACGGCGGCCAGCGGTTTTGCCAGTTCCCCTTTGCCGCTATGCCGCTCGTCCGCAAGGAATTTTTTTTCTGCTCCCCAGTTGACGGCCTCGGCTTCCCAGTCATCCGCCCTACCGCCCGCAAAACCGATGGTCTTAAAACCCATGTCTTCCAAGGCGACGTTGCCAGTCAAGACCATCAAATCTGCCCAAGACAGTTTGCTGCCGTATTTTTGTTTGACCGGCCATAAGAGCCGCCGGGCTTTGTCCAGGTTCACGTTATCCGGCCAACTGTTGAGCGGCTCAAAGCGTTGCTGGCCACCGGATGCGCCACCGCGTCCATCAAAAATGCGGTACACCCCGGCACTGTGCCAAGCCATGCGGATAAAAAACGGCCCGTAATTGCCATAATCGGCTGGCCACCAAGGTTGGGATGTTTTCAGGACATTAGCAATATCCTTTTTAACCGCTTTCAGGTCGAGCGATTTGAATTGTTCGGCGTAGTTGAACGTACTGCCCAACGGATTGGATTCAACCGAGTTTTGCCGAAGTGGTTTCAAATCCAACTGCTCAGGCCACCAAAAACTGTTGGTCGTGGCCTGGGTATCCGCTATGGCGATTGAAACGGCCATGCTTAATGCAGCAAATATGAGTGAGATTTTGTATTTCATAAGACTATGCTCCTTATTCATTGTTAATCGTGAGACTACTGTTCAACCAACGCGTTTCTGTTCCGCTAACTTATCACTTATTGACCAGCACTTGATGGTTTTAATGTAAATTCACATCACGCAGCGCGTAAGCGCTTATCTGCAAAGGATGTTTTGTAATCCAGCCTGTCGTACAGCCACTTTACATTGGCCGTAAAACTGAAACAGCTTGCTTTTGACTTCAGATACAGTTTATCGAGAAAAATAGTTTTGAAAAATCGATTGTTTTTATGATAATAATCAATAAAAACTATTCATTAACATTATTATGAACTTAAGAGATTTGCGCTATTTGGTTGCTGTTGCCGATTTGCACAGTTTTGTACAAGCCGCAGAACGCTGTTTCATCAGCCAGCCAACCTTGAGCATGCAGGTTAAAAAACTTGAAGACAGACAGCTTGGGTGTCCGAATTTTTGAACGTAACAATAAAAGGTCGTAGCAACTGAAGTTGGCGATGAAATCATTGCCTCAGCAAGGCGCATATAGCAAGAAGCTGAAGCCATGAAGCAAATTGCTCAATCCGCACGGGACCTTTTATCCGGCAATCTTCGTTTAGGCGCATTTCCCACCTTGTCTACCTACCTTTTTCCATCCTTAGTACCGTTGATCAAACAGCATTTACCCCGCATCCGGTTAGTATTAATCGAGGAAAAAACAGATGGCTTGATTCAACAACTAAAAAACGGGACATTGGATCTGGCCCTGTTGGCTTTACCCGTCCAAGGTGATTTTTTGGAATCAAGGTCCTTATTTGACGACGATTTTTTCTTAGCGGTTGGAGACGATCATGCTTTTGCCGGAAAAACCTCCGTCGAATTGTCTGATTTGCACGGACAATCGTTGCTGTTATTGGACGAAGGGCATTGTTTACGCGGACAAGCGCTAAAGGTTTGCCAAATCAGCGGCGCTATCGAACAACATGACGTGAGGGCAACCGGGCTGGAAACGTTACGGCAAATGGTTCACGCCGGAACGGGTATTACCTTCATGCCCAAGATCGCCATGCGTGCCAACGATGGCATCCGATATATCCCTTTTGCATCTCCAGCCCCCACCCGTTCGGCTTGGTTTGGCGAAAAACAAGCGTACGCACAATATTAATTTCGGAACTGGCGAGGCTTATTAATTGCCAAGCTTCACGGTGAAATAGCTCGTGACGTAATTGAATGTCCAAGTCGTTTGTAAGGCTAGGTTTAGCCCAAAATTCTATCAAGAAAGGCCGTGCTTTTGCGTTGAGCGCTCTCAGGGGTCGTTAGCGTATTTCGCGACATTGATAATTCTTTGTTCTCTCAATGTCAGGTTTCAAGAATACTTAGATTTGTGGCCTTGATTTTTCAACCTAAGCATTTTTTGATGCTTGCTATCTACGAACATAAAATCTGTCGTTCCCATTACTATAACAGCTTAAACTCGAATTATCTCTGTATCCATAAAATGGAGTTATTTGAACTGTTTTTCAATAAAAAAAGCAAAATAATAGAAATATTGTCAAGTATAGATTACAATAAATCAACATAAGTGCTAATATCGGCTTATGAAAGTATCAAAAGAAGAATTAATTGCCGTTTTAGCACAATTCAATCCCTGGTGGCGAGGCGAACCCATTGCAGACCTACCGAAATGGAAAAGGGCTGCTTGGCGTGAGTTAAATAACTGGGTAAGCAATCCGCCAACACATCGGGCTATTTTATTGTCCGGCGCCCGGCAAGTCGGCAAAACTACACTGATTCTTCAGCAGATTGATACACTACTCAATCAAGGTATTTCGCCAGGCAACATTCTTTATGCCACGTTCGACCACCCTGTGCTAAAGCTTGCTGGGATTGAGGCTGTCCTCGAAGCTTGGCGTGAGCGCGAACCGCGTATTGATGGTTCCGAATATATATTTCTTGATGAAGCACAGTTTATTCGTGATTGGGGCACTTGGGTTAAACATCAGATTGATTTTAATAAACAGCGTCGTATCATCTTTACCGGCTCAGCAATGCCCTTGGTGGAAGCGGAACAAGAATCAGGTGTGGGTCGGTGGCATACCATACGTCTCACTACGCTATCGTTTTACGAATACCTACAAATCAAGCAGTTGCAACTACCAGCATTGCCCCCGCTTAAAAGTCTGACCGAGCTTTTTGATTGGTCACAGACCCAGTTTTACCGTACGCAAGAAATTGCTGCGCCTTACGTTGGCCACTTCCACGAATATCTGATACGCGGCGGCTTCCCGCAAACTGCACAAGTTGAAAGTATTACCCAAGCTCAACGGCTGCTCCGTGAAGATATTATCGACAAGGTGCTTAAGCGTGACATGACTGCTCTTTTTGGGGTGCGCAGGATATTGGATCTAGAACACACTTTCCTTTATCTGTGTATGCATGATGGCGGGTTACTCAATATCTCAGATTTATCGAGCAACCTTGAAGTCAAACGACCAACTGCCCAACATTTCATCGAATTACTAGAGGCTTGTCATCTCATTTACCGATTGCCTCCGTTTGGTTATGGCAAAGATGTCCTCAAAGGGCGTTTCAAAATTTATCTGGCTGATGCGGCGATTGCACCCGCCGTAATGCTTAAGGGTAAAAGTATCATCGACGACCCTGCCGCATTGGGTGTTGCTACTGAAACAGCGGTGTTTAAGCATTTGTTCGCGCGATACTATGCGCAGAATGTTCGGTTTACCTATTGGCGAGGGAAACAAGACCGCGAAGTCGATTTAGTGGCAGAAGTCGGCGGTCAGTTTATCCCTTTCGAGGTTAAGTACCGAGCCCAACACACCGGAGTGCGTGAATTGAAAGGGCTAATTGAGTTGTGTGAGCAAAAAAAAATTGCTAGAGGATATGTTGTCACCAAATCGCTCGATGACTTCGGTATGATGAATGGACTACCGGAAACCTTAGGAACGTCCACTCAAATTATGCGATTACCTGCGCCGCTGCTGTGTTACTGGATGGGGGCATCGGAGTTAAATCAACCTGAACTGAATAACTGAACAGGATTTTTTTATACAATGTAAATTATTAAACCGCCGGTAAACATAAAATGAGACTGGTCGACATCAGTTCCGACGGCGATATCCTGACGAGCCATTGGAAAAAGTGCTCTCGATTAATCTTTGTATAAAGGTTCATGTACAACACAACTCAAAATAACAAATGCTGCGTGAGTTTGCTCTATAAAACAAAAACTTATATGCGTATGCCGAGCTTCTCCAAAGGAGACTGTGGCTCATATCAACCATTTTTGTAAGATCGGCCCAGAGCGTGTAAAAACATATTAAAGTTTTTCCGGCAAGCCTATTGGTTGTTTTAATAGCGCCCTATTGGTTGAGTGGCGGTTATTTTTTTATATTTTATGGGTGGGCGATTTTTTAAAAACCGCTCCTGAGCGCTTATGATATAGCCACAATTTGGTTTGTATGGTCATCAAAAAGCCCTGCCCAGGCTTTGATGGCCTCCATCAAGCCTTTGATGCCCAGTATTTTTATCACCCGCTTCAAATTGTAAGCCAACACATGCAGGCTCATTTCAGTGCTGACGTGTTTTAATGTCCTCATCAAGAAATGCGCCGAGCCCATCCACAGCTTGATCGTTCCATAGGGGTGTTCCACCGTCTGGCGACGGATACGCATACTGTCAGGGGTAAGGTCCAGGCGGGTTTGCATGGTATCAAGGACATCTTCGTGTTCCCAACGGCTAACTCGCCTTTCGGTACTAGGGGTGCACTTGGCTTTAATTGCACACTGCCTACAGGATGAGCTCCAGTAACGGTGCACTTTTAAGCCACCTTCAATCCGTGATGAACGATAAGTCAAAGACTGCCCTGCAGGGCAACGGTATTCGTTGTTCGTATCATCATAGATAAAGTGCGCTTTGCCAAACCGTCCCGCGGCCGTGGCGTTGGAAGTGACGGTCTTCGGTACGATGGGGATTATTCCGGCCTGGTGGCAACTCAGGATCTCCTCGCTCTTGAAATAGCCGCGGTCGGCAACGACTGTCAACTCTTCCGTGCCTGTCCCAACCCGCGCTTGCTTAGCCATGTTCGTCAATTGATCCCGGTCAACGCCGACGTTGGTTACTTCATGCGCCACAATCAGGTGGTGTTTGGTATCCACTGCGGTCTGAACGTTATAGCCGACAATGCCTTCGCCCCGTGTCTTCATGGAACGGCAATCCGGGTCGGTCAGGGAGATTTGCTTGTCCGGCGCTTCATTGAGCTTAACTTCGATGTCCTTGAGCATTTTCATCTGCTCTTTTAACGCAGCAATCTTGTCTTGGAGCCTTTCCGTTCGTGCCTTGGCAACAGCAGGCTCTTGCAAATCAGCCGTATCGAGTGCCGCCAGGTAGCGGTTGATGCTGGACTCTACCTCTTTCATTCGCCGTTCCAGCTTGGCACTGGTAAAGTTCCGGTCTCGGTTGTTGGCCGCCTTGAACTTGCTGCCATCAATGGCCACCATAGCCTCTGAAAATAAACCGAGTTGCTGGCAGAGCACCACAAACTGCCTGCAGACACCGCGTATAGCTTTGCCGTTGTCTTTGCGGAAATTGGCAATGGTCTTGAAATCAGGCGTTAAACGCCCAGTCAGCCACATGAGTTCCACGTTGCGTTGGGCTTCTTTTTCCAGGCGGCGGCTGGATTGGATGCGGTTGAGGTAACCGTATATGTAAAGCTTTAAGAGGATTGAGGGGTGGTAAGATGGCCTGCCGGTAACCGCCGGTTCTACACGGCTAAAACCCAGCTTGTACAAATCCAGTTCATCAACAAAAACATCGACTACCCGTACCGGATTGGTTTCCGAAACATAGTCGTCCAGACTCTCTGGCATCAAGGTGGTTTGGGTGCGACATTCACCTTCTATAAACCGTTTCATCAACTTGGCTCCGGCTTCATTGGGACACCTAAATTATACCATGTCGTTTTTACACGATCTGGGCCATAACCAGCCCTTCGTAGGCCAATTCCCCAGACTTTCAATATATCAATACCGGACATTCACAAGCCAAATAAAGATATTTCAGCAAAAAATTGAAAATATATAACTTATTTTAAATCTTAAAGTTATCACCTAACTTTGGGGTCGGTTGGACGTTAATAGAGCATACCGGACTACAGCACATATTAACAACTTGGCAATAATCACATCAAAGCGGACTTACACATTTGATTCCACAAAGTCAGCCTTGTTAATTTGGTGTTTATTTAGCTTGAGATATATTGCCCTAGTCGTTATGCCCATGTGCGCCGCCACTTGTTTGATGTCGCCTTGGTATTGTTTTAATGCCGCTTCCAGAAACACTTTTTCCGCACATGCCAAGGCGCTTTCTTTGATTGCTTTCCAGTCCTGGGTCTTGTGGGGTTGTGCTTTGATATCCAGGTCGAGTTCGGTCAACTGGCTACCGCTGGCAAACAGCAGACTGCGCTCCAATACATTTTCCAATTCGCGGACATTGCCCGGCCAGGGGTAGGCGCGGATTTTCTGCATCACCGTTCGGTTAACCGATTCTACACTTTTTTTATGCTTTTGATTGAGCCGTTGCAGGATGGCGTTGACAAGATAAGGCATGTCTTCTTGGCGTTCGGCTAAGGGCGGTACGTTAAACCTGATGACATTGAGTCGGTAATATAAGTCATGGCGAAATTTTCCGGTTTCGACAAGCTGTTCCAGTGACTTGTTGGTGGCGGAAATAATGCGGACATCGACAACCTGTGAATGTTTGGCACCGACCCGTTCGAGTTCGCCTTCCTGGATAACCCGCAGCAAACGGGTTTGGGCACCGGTGGATAAGGAATCGACCTCATCCAGGAACAGGGTGCCGCCTTCGGCGCGTTCAAAATAACCTTGGTGCACTTCCACCGCACCCGTGAAAGCCCCTTTTTCATGGCCGAACAATAGGCTTTCAAGCAAGCCTTCCGGGATGGCACCGCAATTGACCGGCACGAATGGTTTGCGGCAGCGCTCGCTCATGGCATGCAAAGCCCTCGCTATCAATTCCTTGCCTACTCCTGTTTGGCCTTGAACCAGTACGGTCGCACTGGTCGGTGCAACCACTTCGATGGCTTTGAGAATTTTTTGCATGGCCGAGGATTTGGCGATCATCACCGGCGGTTCTTTACAGCTTAGGAATAACCCCGGCTTGCGCCAGATTTGCTGCATACTCGCTTCGATGCGGGAGTGCAGGTCTTTCATGTCCTGCATTTCCTGGATCGGCGTGGTGTCGGTGTATTCCATGCCGGGACGACCCAGGGCGGCATCCCGGTTGGTGTACACGCAAACTTCGCAGTGCCCATCATGGCGGGCGATACTGTGTTTGATTTCGACTTTGGCATAACCGAAGTTACGGGCGGCAATACCGCCGAATACACTCGAGGTCATCCTGCACAGCTCCGGGAAATTGGTGACCTGCTCCCCGAACGGGCAACGGCTGTTGACTACGGTAATGCAGTCCTGGGTGCTGGAAGCCAGGGAAAAATTACCGCCGATGTTGTTTTTCAGGCCAAGGATAAGGTCAATATAATTTTCGCTATTGAAGGCTTCGGATTTGCCGGTATTGTTTCGGTAGGTTTCCTCAAAGAAGCAGCCGGCAGTTTGGGCGATATGCTCAATTAAATCCTCGCATTGCTTTTGACCCTGCTGTTCGACGGCGTGCATCAATTCCAGTATGAAAGTTTGCAGGAAAAAAATCGGGGAAAGCTCTGATAAAGAGTTGTTGACCATAAAGCTATTGTGAAAAATAATTTCGCTTATTGAAGCATTATTTCAGTAAGACGGCAATTCATAAATATAACTAATTGTTATTAATAGTTAATTAATTATATAAACAATGGCATTCAAATTGCTTTAATAAATTACCAGGAAATTAATACAAGCTTGCGAATGTCTTTAACAAGAATTCACAGTCTTCGTAGTAGGCTGGCATTATAATTATTAACTGATTGAGGAATCACACACCATGAACCAAGACAAACCCCCTTTAGACCCGCACCCCTTAAGCGAATACGTCGCCTGGGCGGGCAACCGCAACCGTGAACCCATTCTCGGCGTATTAAAGGAAAAATTGCCCAAAGATAAGGGACAGGTGATGGAAATGGCCAGCGGCAGCGGCATGCATATCAATTTTTTTGCTCCGCATTTTAAGCACCTGCATTTTCATCCTACCGATAAGGATATTGAAGTATTTGATAATATCAAGAAGCTTACTTCCGATCATGCGAATGACAATATTGCCGACCCTGCACACCTTGATCTTACCAAGCCTGAAACTTGGTTTAACCTCGATAAAAAAGGTAAGGTTTCAGCTATGTTCTGCATTAACATCTTCCAGGTTGCCCCGATTTCGATTGCCGACGGCATGATGGAATGCGCTTCGCATCTGCTTACCCATGACGGCTTCCTGTTGATCTACGGGCCGTTTCAAATTGAAGGCGCTTTCACTACGGATTCCAACAAGGAATTCCACGATACCCTGAGCGGTTACGGCGTAAGCGAGTGGGGCTTAAAAGACATCGCCGACTTAAAGAAAGCCGCCGACAAACATGGTATGGAAATGAAAGAAAAAATCGATATGCCCGCGAACAACTTTTCGCTGATCTTCGGCAAAAAATGAACAGGGCTGAAGCCGACGCAGGCGGACAGCGGTAATGGCCGTGCAAAACGCCGCCGTGGTTATCGGCGTTGGCCCGGAAAAGGGGTTGGGCGCCGCTTTGGCAAGGTCATTCGCGGCAAAAGGCTTGCATATCTTTATTGCAGGCCGTAGTGCGGATAGCCTCGCCCGGGTCGCGCATGCTATTCGCGCACTGGGGGGAAGCGTAACACCCGTTAAAACAGATGCCACCTTAGAAGGCGAGGTTAATAACTTATTCAACAAAATAAGTGAATCCGGCTATCCCCTCGATATTGCTGTCTACAATGTGGACAGCAATATCTCCGCACCCTTGTTGGAAACCGATACTGAAACCTTTGCTCAACTCTGGCAGCAAAACTGCCTGGGCGGGTTTTTGTTCGGTAAGGCGGTGCTTAATATTATGTTGCCCCAAGCGAAAGGCACGATAATTTTTACTGGCGCTACGGCATCGCTCAGGGCAAGGCCGCCATTTACCGCCTTTGCTGCGGCGAAAGCGGGTTTGCGTGCCCTGGCGCAAGGCATGGGGAGAGAGTTTTCGCCCAAGGGCATCCATGTCGTACATACAATTATCGACGGCGTGATAGACGGCGACCGGGCAAGAAACCAATTTTCCGAGTTCGTCAAATCGAAAGGCCAAGATGGCTTATTGAAGCTGGAAGCTATCGCGGAAACCTATTGGGCTATTCATAAACAGCATCCCAGTGCATGGACACATGAATTGGACTTAAGGCCATATAAGGAACCCTTTTAGCCGCGCTAACAGGCATTATTCAATTTTACTGAAGCAAAAAACCTATGAAAGTATTTTTATATGCAGAATATCAAGTCTCCATTCCCTTTGATCATATTGATTGGCGTCCCCATCAACATAGACATGAAACAATTTCCGGGGTTGAAGTCAAAAACCTGGCTGAGTGGTGTCAACAACCAAACCGTCGGGGGCTTCTATGAGTTCGATTCGGTCGCCAACGCGCAGAACTACATTGACGGCTTGCTGCTACCGTTCGCGAAAAAGGTCAACGGCAATTTGACGGTGAAATTGTTCGATGGCGAAATCACCCGTGAAGCCAATATCGGCATGAATTCACCTTACTATTCTGCAGCATAAGTATATAACATTGGTTGACCTAGTATCAGGGGAAGCTATTTATATTAAATGGCTATCAATAAACCAAAAGTTGAAGCAAAACCGATGGCTGATGTTGTTGATAACAGCGGAGTCGAAAGCACTAAGTCACATTCATCAATTCAGTGAAATATTGCTTGGTAAATGTGACAGGGGATAAAAACCAAGAGCGCTTTTTTTCGTTGGCTAAATATCCGAATGTCTCAGTATTGCGTAATTTAAAAGAGTTGATCCAGGTTTATTATCGGCATCAGCAGGCTCAATTTTGCAAACAATTTGCATTATGTAAAATGTTACTTGTTGCCGGTTCGCGTCCTTCTGGAATTTTTTTGATTGCCTGCTTACGGAAAATTAGCAATTGGCCTCCAACTACCGGATTGGGTCGGTTTGTCCTATTCAGTTTTAAACATAATTGAAATTTTTGGCGGTCCGCTATAGAGAACCTGATTTCAAGCCGCTCCTTTGGTGCGGGCAGGCATACTTTGTCCTTGCGCCCACCGAAACCTAACCATTCAAGGCGGCAAAATCAACTATGTTCTTAGCGCTTGGCTTCAAGGTCTTGAATTTGCTATAAAATCTTGCGTTGTTTGTGTCTTTTCCCAAAATAGTACGCCAACCCCTTCTCAACTTGATTCTCCTTGGGTTCGGAGGCATCCCCGAAAACGCCGTTGCCAATAAACAAGAATCTTTTTGATTCGGGATCCTTGTTTTGGAAATCGGTTATTCGCTCATGGACTTCCTGATCGACATACGACCTGATTTCGTCATCCGATTTTGCAGCCCAGGAAAAGCCCCCCCTGCCGATTGCCGGATCACCTCCCAAGCGACAACGGGAATGGCAATCGTGACTCTATCGGGGTAACATTCGAAGTGGACCTTCTCCAGTTCAAGGTATACGGCGTCTTGTTCAAAGCACTCATGGTATAGGTGAAAGCCAGGGCCATGGGCAAGTGTGGATTTTGTGGACATAGTCGGTTTCTCTGATTTGTACTTGAATTAGCCTGAATTGCGGCTCTTGAAAAGAAAATTATGAACTTAGTATTGAACTCCAATTTCTATTCGGTATTTCCGACAATTGGTGCACATTAACCGTAACTACGTAATGATCTTATGTGAGATGCCTTAATGGATCTTCCCCTGGGCCCAAAATACGTAAGATAAAAATCGCATTGGCATCAATGCGATAGTAAATAGAGTGGGATTCATATACTTGGCGGCGGGCATTTTTTTTGATGTGGTTTTGGTCGCTTCCAATCAAAGGAAACTCGCAAATCATATCAAACGTCTTGAATAACCCGTCCCGATAAAGCCGGGCTTGTTTGATGCCGAAATTTTGGATCGAATATAATGCAATATTTTCAAGATCCTTCTCCGCTTTCTTTGAAAGCCGATAGCTAAGCATTAATTTCCGGTTAGCCGAGTTTCAGCTTCAGCCCAAATTTCTTGCGGACTCCTTTCACTCATGCCACTTGATTCGGCTTCATCCAACAGATACCGAAGGTGGTTTTCCGCTTCACGCCTTTCTTGGTCTTTGCGAACCAAATCACGAAAATATTCACTGTCGTTCCCGTATTTACCCGAATCAACTTGGGTTTTCACCCATGATTCCATTTGGTCAGTGATGGTAATGGTTTTTCGCTGCATGGACATAGTGTGCTCTAGCTAAAAAGCGTCTAATTCGTATGATATTATCATACTTTCTGCAAGTGCTGTGCGTAGATTCTATTTTCATTCATCAGCCGGAATAATTGTTGTTGTACCAGAGGATAAACAATATTGCTTATCAAACAATAATTTGTAAAATATATTATAGCTGCTCGATAGCAGTCATTGGCTAATATCAACCTTTTTTGTAATGTCGGTAGAGTAGAGATGTGGCGCGGTAGTTTTAGATGTTCGCCTATCTGTTGCCGCCCCTTTCGTTAGGCGGTGCCTCACTAGCAAAACCTTAACCCCGTTTCCACACCCCCCTCATCGAACCGGACTGGCAGTTTTCCCGCATCCGGCTCTCGGACAAGATATCACGCTTACACCCACGGCTGGTCGCACCCCAAGCGGGTCAGGCGCACTGCTGTCCCACAGTTTAGGCGCACCATAAATCCGCTTGCATAAATGAGCAATCATCAGGCGGTGGTTCGGCTTTGATGAGTTCGATGAGGTCGCGTTTGGCGAACAGGTTAAGTGCTAATAAGCGGATGATTTGCTGCAATGAGGCGTCGATTTTGTTGCAGAACTTGAGGTAGGCCAGCAGCAAGTAGACACACATGGCAACCCAAATTTGGGTCATCACCGCGTTCTGGCTAGTGCCGAGGAAGGACTTGATCTTGAGGTTCTGCTTGATCCACTTAAAGAACAACTCGACCTGCCAACGTTGCTTGTAGATGTCCGCGATGGTCTGCGCCGACAGCTTGAAGTGGTTGGTGATGAACGTATATTCCTTTTTGGTCTCAGCATCAAAATAGACCACTTGCCGGACGTCGGGCAGTTGCTTTTTTTGGGAACGCATGGAGTTGTAGCGGATCACCGAATCGCTGACAACGGCGGGGTTGCCTAGGGCGGAACGGCGTTCAACAACGTCATAAGTGGCATTGCTGCGTTGCCGGGTGACGTAAAAAATGCCATTTGCAGTCAGTGACTTATACCAACCATAATCATTGTAGCCCCGGTCGCAGACTACGATGCTGCCTTTGGGCAATGTGAGCAGCTTGGCGCATTCACTGTCAGCTTTTTTGCTTTCGGTCAGCGTGGCGAAAGCGGGGATATTGCCCCGTAAATCCAGCCCGACGGTCAGCTTCATCGCGCCTTTTCCCAAGGCATAGTGCGACCAAGGGAACAGCTTGAGCGACAAGTCGATGAGCGAAGCATCCAATGCATAAAGCGGGTTCTTGAACCGGAAGCCGTGTTTGGGCGCATGATTGGCGCAGCGGTCATAGAGCTTGTAAAACAGGGTTTCGTAACAGCTTGCGGGCTGTCGGTTGTTGAGCCGTGCCAGACTCGAACGGGTGATCGGTGCGCCGCCCAGGTGGTAGCTGTATTGCCGCTGGGCGTTAAGGTTTGATTCAATGTCGCGCAGGCTTTGCCGCCCACTTAATTGCCCAAAAACCAGGGCGACAAACTGTGACCAGCGGTTGGTTTTACGCAGTCGCTGGCCTTCGTGGTGGGCTGACGCGACTTTGTCAAATTCATGTCTGCCTACCATTTTTAGTAATTGCGACAAGACTGTATTACAATGGGACATGGCCTAAGTTCCTATGTGTTTCAATAAGTTGTGGTTAACATATTGTAATTCAACACGCGGTTCTTAGGCCGACTTTATCAATAAACTGTGGGACAGCAGTGGGTCAGGCGTACCAAACCTAAGTCTCGGTAAAGGTACGAAGGTGGATAGCCTCCGCCCGCGCGCTTTCTGACCTTGTACTTGTTGCGTAACCACCGGCGCAGCCGCATCATGGTATAGTTGTCAATTGCCCGGTAGGCCTGTTGGGTCGTCCCCACTTTAAAGTAGTTTGCCCAGCCCCGCAGCACCCGGTTCAACTGCCCTACTAGCACGGCGGTCTCTTGCCACCCCATGTTAAGAACCGTCATCGCATGGATCTTTTCGACCATGCGCCGAATACTTTTCTTTGAGGGCCTGTAGCCCATGTAGGCCTTGCCCGTTTGGCGCTTATACATCCGACCAAACGTGTAACCCAGAAAGTCAAACTCCCCTTCCGGCACTTTACAGACTCGTGTCTTTTCCTCATTTACCGTCAGCTTTAGCTGCGCCATAATGTCATGCAACCAATGCAAGGCTTCTTCAGCCTTGCCACGGCGGCACAAGATCACTAGGTCATCAGCATAGGTCACGATCCGGCTGCCCAACCGCCGTTCCAGCCCCAGTTGTTTCCATCTCAACACAAACCGTCGCATGTACAGATTCGACAGCAAGGGCGAAATGGGTGAACCTTGGGGTATGCCACAGCGGTTGTCCTTGGCTTCGGTCGTGCGTATCTTCCGACCTCGGCCGTCGGTTTCTTCCACGGTGCACTCCAGCCATTGCTTGATCAAGTTCAGCACTCGTGGGTCAACAACCCGGCGTGCCACCGATTTCAGCAACTCAGCATGGGGAATACTGCCAAAGTAGTCTGCCAAGTCGGCATCCACCACTTCTTGATACCCCCGAAATAAATGATCCTTGATTTCACCCACCGCCTGTTGCGCATTGCGTCCAGAACGGTAGGCATACTGTTCCGGTGGAAGGTCGGCTTCAAAGATCGGCTCCAGCACTAGCATCGCTGCCGTCATGCAGACCCGATCCCGTAGCGTCGAGATACCTAGTGGCCTCAACTTGCCATTGGCTTTGGGGATATACACACGTCTGATTGGATTCGGTCGGTAAGTCTCCTCCCTAAGCGCAAGCGCCAGTTCGCCAAGCCATCGTGACACGCCATACGCTTCGACATCCTGGAAATCCTGGCCATCCACACCCGGTGCGCCCTTGTTGGAGCGGCACTGGGCATAGGCATGCGCCAAGATGTCTTCTCGGTAAATCTTGTCGTACAACGCGTAGAAACGATAGTCGGCTTCAGCCTTCGCTTTTGCGTGTAACGCCATCTGCAGTTTCTGAACTCTTATCGGAGTTGATAGGTTGCCCAATCTCCTGTCCCTCCCTACTTATTGCGTTGATCTTGAACCAAGGCCCCTTCCCTCCACCGGCATTACCCGGCTTCCCCAGTACTACGGGCCTCTCCGCCACCCCAATGCGCCCGGCCTGTCCCTCACGGGCGTCCGGTTGGCCGTCCCCGGCCACGCAATGGGACTTCCCGTGTTGCGTGTGCTTACCTTGTGTACATGCAATCGGCACTACCCCGGCGCAGCGTCTGGGGCTATTCTTCGCTCAATTACCCCAGACATATCAACCTTCCCCGGTATGGCTGACGGGTCGGCCTGCGCATCGTCCTTTTCGAGGTTTGCTCACCGTTCACTCACGTTAAAGCCTGCACACTCGCTAGGCCGCCTATAGCGACCCTTTAGTTCGGGGGCTTCAGCCATTTCGTTACCTCCATGACTGCCCCGAATGCTTCCGGCCGGAGCGATTTAGCCGGGTGGGTCTCTCACCCACTGGTAAAGCACCGCCTTAGCACGGCGCACACCAACTACGGACAGTGGTCAATTTTCCGCGAACAGCGAGTCACTGCTTATTCCGGACATCAAGATCGACTTTCTTCAAAATCTTTAACGCGTCGATTCTGCATAACTTCTAATCTCAACACATAATTTGTTCAGGCCGAGTCTCGGCTGCTTCAAATTAAACTGTGTTATATGGCGTATTTTTAAAATGAACGATTGACACTGCCTACCCACAAAAAACCAAATTTTCCGTCATTCCCCATTAAACCAAGCCATTTCAGCCCCGAAACTGCATAATTAGCTGACAAATTAGCTAAAAAACAAGCGAAACACCCAACCATTCAGTGCGTTGACCATGCCTGGCATCCAGTGCTTAACTAAAAAATTGGTTATATCACACACTTTTGGGTGATATGACACACTTTCCCCTGCCAGTCCAAACCCTAATCCCTTTGCAACCACCGCCATTGCTGGATTTGTCATTAATGGCATAAGCATTGCTTAACACCTTAATTAGGCTTTTTAAAATTAATCCAGACATGATCCTCATCGAGAGATATTTGCTTCAAGCCATGTGGAGATATTTAAATAAACGGGGAAATTAATGATGACTCAAACAATAAAGAATGCGCAGATAACCCGAACACCTTCTTCATTATCGGCATTGACCGCTGCGGCCTTGATACTGCCCGGATTGTTTCAAACACCCGCACATGCCGACGAAGACGACAGTGTCGATTTCCAATACAGCCACTATCAGGAAGGTAAGCGCAATCTATTCGGCTCGGTCAGTGGTTACAATCCAATTGAAGTGGAAAGCTTGCATGGCAGTGCCAAGGTAAGGCTGACCGACCGCATCAAGTTTGCTTTCAACTATACGCAAGACACCTGGGGCGGTGCGACGCCGATTGCCACCGGACAGAAAGCATTTGGTGGATTCAACGACTTGTACGGTGACAAGGAAAATCCCGAAACCAAAACTGGGGCGACCCCTTACTTACAGCCTGGCGGGGGCGGTGGTGTGGTTTTTGACAAACAACTTAACGCTTATAAGCAAAGCGACAAGTTGGACGGCTTGGGCAATTTTCTTGGTTACCGATACACACGGGGCAATCAACTGGTGCATACCTTATCGATGGCTTCGCAAGAAGTTCGCAAGCAAGGCGATTTTAAATTGAGCTACGAATGGGATGAGGCTGCGCTTACTGTAGGTGGTGGGATTTCTGTTGAGGATGATTATGAGTCCCGCTTCGGCAGCATTCAAACCCGATGGGATTTTAACCAGAAGCAAACCACGCTGAATGTGGGTTTGAACTATACCCACAGCGATATCCATAGCATCCTTGATCACGATGCCTGGCCGTATTTTCATCAAAGCGAGGAATACGACAACCGGACTATCCAAGAAGAAAACGGCAGTACGCATGTGATAAACGGCACTAAACAGGACTGGTCGGTGCAGTTGGGCGTAAGCCAAATTCTCAATAAAAACGCCGTGTTAGAAACTAGCATGGCTTATACCCGCAGCACCGGTTACATGGAAAATCCCTATAAAGCGGTTTATGTCGGCTTTATCGACCCAACCCAGCAAGACCCGAATTTATCTTGCCCTGCGGCGACGGAAGGTCTGTTGTGCGCCTCGATCAATTCTTTGATGGAGCAACGCCCCGATGAGCGCAGCCAATGGTCGGGCGGACTGCGCTATGTGCAGCACATTGAGGCCGCTGATGCCGCCATGCATTTGGGCTACCGTGTATTCAGCGACGATTGGGGCATTACCTCCCACACCTTTGATGCCGACTGGGTACAGTCTTTGGGACAAGGCTGGACAGTTACTCCGCGCATCCGTTATTACTCGCAGGATGCGGCTGATTTTTACACGCCCTATCTCATCAGCAATCAGGGCTTTTTAAACAACATCGTCGATAACAAGGGGCGGCAGGTCATGGTGGACAACAATTTTGACCCTGAGCAAAGCCCACTTTATTTTTATGATCCTGTTACCGGCCAATATTTCGATACCCAGGATAATGATGTCACCGAACAATACAATAACGGTGAACTTAGCTTAAGTAACAAACAAGAACTTTTTGACCGCAAAAAACTCCCTAAAAACTTCAGCAGCGATCAACGGTTATCCGGTTTCGGCACGTTAAGCGGTGGCATTACACTGACTAAACAATTTGCTAAGGGCATCTCGCTTGATTTGGATTTTGAATATTATACCCACCAAGGCGGCTTAAAAATTGGAGGTGGTGGCGAGGGCAATTATGCCGATTTTGATTTCTGGACGGCCAACGCCGCACTTAAGCTGGATTTGGCTGCCCTTTCAATAGGTAGCAATAACCCCCACCCTGATCATCACAGCCATCACCACGGCGGCAATGTCCCGGCGGGAGTCATGTTTGGCCATACCTTAGCCAAGGCGGGTGACATGATGGTGGGCTACCGCTACCAATGGAGCAGCCAAAGCGGGGATATGATCAATGGTGTGGGTTCGGCCCAGAGCGTGTAAAAACATATTAAAGTTTTTCCGGCAAGCCTATTGGTTGTTTTAATAGCGCCCTATTGGTTGAGTGGCGGTTATTTTTTTATATTTTATGGGTGGGCGATTTTTTAAAAACCGCTCCTGAGCGCTTATGATATAGCCACAATTTGGTTTGTATGGTCATCAAAAAGCCCTGCCCAGGCTTTGATGGCCTCCATCAAGCCTTTGATGCCCAGTATTTTTATCACCCGCTTCAAATTGTAAGCCAACACATGCAGGCTCATTTCAGTGCTGACGTGTTTTAATGTCCTCATCAAGAAATGCGCCGAGCCCATCCACAGCTTGATCGTTCCATAGGGGTGTTCCACCGTCTGGCGACGGATACGCATACTGTCAGGGGTAAGGTCCAGGCGGGTTTGCATGGTATCAAGGACATCTTCGTGTTCCCAACGGCTAACTCGCCTTTCGGTACTAGGGGTGCACTTGGCTTTAATTGCACACTGCCTACAGGATGAGCTCCAGTAACGGTGCACTTTTAAGCCACCTTCAATCCGTGATGAACGATAAGTCAAAGACTGCCCTGCAGGGCAACGGTATTCGTTGTTCGTATCATCATAGATAAAGTGCGCTTTGCCAAACCGTCCCGCGGCCGTGGCGTTGGAAGTGACGGTCTTCGGTACGATGGGGATTATTCCGGCCTGGTGGCAACTCAGGATCTCCTCGCTCTTGAAATAGCCGCGGTCGGCAACGACTGTCAACTCTTCCGTGCCTGTCCCAACCCGCGCTTGCTTAGCCATGTTCGTCAATTGATCCCGGTCAACGCCGACGTTGGTTACTTCATGCGCCACAATCAGGTGGTGTTTGGTATCCACTGCGGTCTGAACGTTATAGCCGACAATGCCTTCGCCCCGTGTCTTCATGGAACGGCAATCCGGGTCGGTCAGGGAGATTTGCTTGTCCGGCGCTTCATTGAGCTTAACTTCGATGTCCTTGAGCATTTTCATCTGCTCTTTTAACGCAGCAATCTTGTCTTGGAGCCTTTCCGTTCGTGCCTTGGCAACAGCAGGCTCTTGCAAATCAGCCGTATCGAGTGCCGCCAGGTAGCGGTTGATGCTGGACTCTACCTCTTTCATTCGCCGTTCCAGCTTGGCACTGGTAAAGTTCCGGTCTCGGTTGTTGGCCGCCTTGAACTTGCTGCCATCAATGGCCACCATAGCCTCTGAAAATAAACCGAGTTGCTGGCAGAGCACCACAAACTGCCTGCAGACACCGCGTATAGCTTTGCCGTTGTCTTTGCGGAAATTGGCAATGGTCTTGAAATCAGGCGTTAAACGCCCAGTCAGCCACATGAGTTCCACGTTGCGTTGGGCTTCTTTTTCCAGGCGGCGGCTGGATTGGATGCGGTTGAGGTAACCGTATATGTAAAGCTTTAAGAGGATTGAGGGGTGGTAAGATGGCCTGCCGGTAACCGCCGGTTCTACACGGCTAAAACCCAGCTTGTACAAATCCAGTTCATCAACAAAAACATCGACTACCCGTACCGGATTGGTTTCCGAAACATAGTCGTCCAGACTCTCTGGCATCAAGGTGGTTTGGGTGCGACATTCACCTTCTATAAACCGTTTCATCAACTTGGCTCCGGCTTCATTGGGACACCTAAATTATACCATGTCGTTTTTACACGATCTGGGCCAATAACCCCACTATTATGGCGGGCGGCTGCGGCAACAATACCTGCTATCTCGCACCCGACAGCATGGCGATGCACATGCACATGCTCGATTTGATGGTCGCGCCAACCGATTGGCTCACTTTAATGCTGATGCCGCAATTCATGGATATGAACATGTCCATGCGCCCCCTGACTGACGAATATGTTGATTTTGGCCATGACCTTAACGGCCATTTCAATCATCACTTACAAAATGGCCATGAAACCGGGGGCATTGGTGACTTGGGCATGTATGCCTTGTTTAAAGCCTTCGACAACGGTGTTCATCACCTGCATGTGACGGCGGGGTTCAGTGCGCCGACCGGCGATGTCGATACTCAGCTTCGGCGAAACCATCATGTTGACGGCGGCTTTATCCACTACGGAATGCAATTGGGTAGCGGCACTTGGGATTTCAAACCCAGCCTGACTTATACCGGACAAATAGAACAACTCTCCTGGGGCGCGCAAGCCAGCGGTACGCTCCGCATGGAAAACACTAACAAATCAGGTTACGCCCTCGGCGATATTTTCCAGGCCACCGCTTGGGGTGGCTATCAGTTAACACCTTGGTTAACCGCTACAGTTCGCGGCTTGTATACCACGCAAAGCGGTATCAGTGGGGAATATCCGGATGTCAATTCCGACGACTCAGGCAACCCAAACATTAACCTGGACGGCAGCCCTACAAGTATCATCAAATTCGGCCCGATGGACTACCCGAAAAATTACGGCGGCAAGTTTTGGGATGTTGGCTTCGGCTTAAGCGCTGCGGTACCTTCTGGGGCGTTTGCCGGTAATACCCTTAGCGTGGAATGGCTGCAACCGGTCTACACCAACGTTAATGGCTACCAGCTTGACCGCGACGGCGCGTTGAGTTTTACCTGGGGTTATGGGTTTTAAACATATCGCCTGCGCTTAATAAAACCCTTTAATAATCATGAAAGTAACTATTGATCCCCGTGACTATTTTTCAACATATAACAAGGAAATAAAGATGAAATTATCAAAAATTTTATTAGCACTAAGCATCAGCATAAATCTGCTGAATTTAACCGCCTGCGCCCCGGTGCAACCCTGGGAGCGCGGCAACCTCGCCAAGCCACAGATGGCTTTAGACCCGTATCCGCTGCAAAGCGCATTACGCGCCCACAACTACGGCAGCCGGGAAGCGGCGGCGGGCGGCAATGCCGCGCAAGGGGGTGGCTGCGGGTGTTACTAAGCGAAAATTGGCATCTTCCGGTGGGTCATAACAGCCCCACTCTAACGCAGGGCTAATTAGCAACTCCCACTTTGCCGCTTCGGCTAAAAATCTAAAAAACTATGTTATTTCACATAGTGAGGTGTGTGATATCACACAGTTTATGTATAGCAGGAAAGACCCGCCACGCCGTAACCCCTATCAACAGGGCTTTTTAAGTTTACGGCACAATTTTTGCTTTAAAACTAACTATTGATTCAGCCTAATAATGTTTGAACCGTTCATACCCTCTGGGGCATGAATGCTGAGTTTATCTGAGCACAACAAGCCATTAGACAGGCTTTTATGTCCCGTGGGTACAAGGCGAACGGAATTTTAAACTTCATAAGGCCAAATCTATAGCCATTGGTGATAGACAACAACACGCTTCAGGCCACAATTCCAATATTTGCTTTTATCCGATGTGGCTAACTTCATCTTAACGAAAAAAGGAATCCATAGATGGCATCTCAAAGGCCAAGACACACTCATCAAAATCCTGTCGCACTAACCTCACTGACCGCTGCCGCGCTGGTGTTGCCGGGCTTATTGCCCGCACTAACCCACGCCGCCGAAGACGACAGCGTGGATTTCCAATACAGCCACTACCAGGAAGGCAAGCGGGATATTTACGGCTCGGTTATCGACGCAGTGACACAAATTAGTGATACGCAAAAACTGCCGCAAAACCTGAACCCCATCGAGGTAGACAGCATCCACGGTAGCGGGCGCTTTACCCTGACCGACCGCATCAAGTTCGCCTTCAACTATACCCAGGACACCTGGGCCGGGGCCACACCCGTCGCCACCGCGCCAGCGTTAGCCTGGGGAAATGGCCCGCTGCCACGTCAACTCTCTGATAAAGATGGCAACCTTATACCTCGCACAACGGTAACCGGCGCTTCACCTTTTCTTAAAGCTGAAGGTAGTTTTTTGACAAATAAAGATCATACCTTGATTTATGACAATTCTCGTCGATTGAACAATCAGTTAACCCACATACTGTCTTACGCCTCGCCGGAAACCCGCCAGCAGGGCGACTTCAAGCTCAGTTATGCCTGGAGCGACGAAGTGGCGTTTGACATCGGCGGCGGCATTTCGGTGGAAAACGATTACGAGTCGCGCTTCGGCAACATCGGCGGACGCATCGACTTCAACCAGAAGCAGACCACGGTCAATTGGGGCGTAAGTTATACCAACAGCGACACCAACGCCCAATTGGATCCGGATGCCTTGACTTTCTACAATACCACCCAGTATGACAACTCCTATTTGGGTAATATTGGTGATGATCCTGTTCAAAAAATCATTGCTCAAAAACCAAAGACAACCGCTGGTGAGGTTGAAATCAGTTACGGTGAAGACGGTGGTGTCACCGGCAAAACCCTGCGCGGCAACCGGCAGGATTGGGGGGTGCAGCTCAGCCTTAGCCAGGTGCTTAACCGGGATGCCCTGATCTCGCTCGACTTCGGCTATACCCGCAGCACCGGCTATTTGGCCAATCCTTACAAAATGGTGTTTGTATTTGACCAGTTGTTTCCAGAACCTGATGGACTTTACCCAACACAATTGGCTTTTAGCCTTCCCTTTCTTGAAACCCGTCCGGATGAACGCAACCTGTTCAACTGGCATGTGGGTTACGACCAGTTTATCGAACCACTGGATGCCGCCCTGCATTTCGATTACAGCTTTGCCCATGACGACTGGGGCATCAACGCCCACACCTTAGAGGCGGACTGGGTGCAGCCTTTGGGATGGGGCTGGACGCTGACACCGCGCATCCGCTATTACAGCCAATCGGCGGCGGATTTTTACACCACGGGGCTTTTCCAAAGCAATGAAGTTTTTGATGTCATCGAAAAACCCACCCCTAAATTCTACTCCAGCGACCAGCGCCTGTCCGGTTTTGGCACCTTGAGCGGCGGAGTGACGCTGGAAAAGCAGTTTACCAAGGGCGTGAGCCTGCAAACCGGCTTTGAATACTACACCCACCAGGGCAGTTTAAAGCTGGGCGGGGGCGGCGAAGGCGACTTTGCCGATTTCGACTACTGGGTGGCCAATGCCGCGCTCAAAGTGAACTTGGCGGCGTTGACTATGCCGGGAAGTGGTCATACCGGACACGATGAGCATCACCATCATCACAGCAACACCCCTGCCGGGATACAGTTTGACCACGTTTTGCCCAAGGCCGGGGATTTTATGGTCGGCTATCGTTACATGCGCAACGTGCAGGCGGGCGACTTCCGCCTGGGCGACCAGATGATCAGCATCGACCAGGCGCGACAAGCAGGTTGTTACGGTAGCGAATGCGCGGTAACGCCTAACAACATGACCATGAACATGCATATGCTGGACCTGATGTACGCCCCCACCGACTGGCTGACCTTGATGTTGATGCCGCAATGGGCAGATATGGATATGGATATGACACCGAACCCGAATGTAACCCTGACCGGTGGACACGGTAGCCACGGTGCGGTGCATGCACATCAGACCGGCGGCATCGGCGACTTCGGCGCTTACGGTTTGTTCAAGCTTTACGGCGATGCACACCATCATCTCAATCTGGCTGTCGGCGGCACCGCGCCCACCGGCGATGTCGATATCATGCAGCGTAAGGCTGGGGTTAATAATATTGAAAATAACCCCCTGCATTATTGCATGCAGTTGGGCAGCAGCACCTGGGACTTCAAACCGGCACTGACTTACACCGGCGAGGCGGACAAATTCAGTTGGGGTGCGCAGGCCAACGCCACCATCCGGCTGGAAGGCCAGAACAAATCCGGCTTCGCCTTCGGCGACATCTTCCAGGGCACGGCCTGGGGCGGCTACCAGTGGACAGACTGGCTGGGAACGACGGTGCGCGGCGTGTTTACCAGCCAGGGCGAAATCCGTGGCCGTTATCCGACTATTTATATTGACGATCCCAATAACCCAACCGGCCCGCAAATTCCCTTCGTTGACCAGCACATCGACACCTTCGGTCAGCCGCAAAACTACGGCGGCAGTTATGCCGATTTAGGCTTAGGGATAAACGTTAACATCCCACATGGCGCATTCGCGGGCAACAGCTTGAAGTTCGAGTGGCTGCAACCGGTCTACACGAACTTCAATGGTTACCAGCCGGATCGGGATTATGCGTTGAACGTGACTTGGAGTTATGGGTTTTGATCAGCAGATTCGCACTCAGCGGATAAGCAGGCCTATTCGTGTATTTGGTCGTTTAGCATTGGTTGAATACCGTCGCAATTTTTATTGAAAACAATATCTTATGGAAATCACTAATGAGGAAAATTAAATCCAGGTCGTCCGCCAGCGGCGCATCAAACTTGATGGCGCTCACCGCTGCCGCCTTGGTTTTACCGGGGTTATTGCAGCCAGCCGCCCATGCGACGGAAGACGACAGCGTGGATTTCCAGTACAGCCACTACCAGGAAGGCAAGCGACAATTGATCGGCATGGTATATGACACGGATACGCGTAATTTTTCGGCGCAAAAACTGCCTGACAACTACAAGAACAATCCGATTGAAGTGGACAGCATCCATGGCAGTGCCCGCATTAGCTTGACTGACCGGGTTAAATTCGCTTTCAACTATTTGCAAGACACGTGGTCTGGCGCAACACCGTTAGGCACTTCCCCAGTAGTGGCAGGACAAAACAATATCCGGTACAACTTTGCACCCGGCAACGTCAAGATTCTAGGTATTTCAGGGGCATCTCCTCTCGCCCGTGATAATAAAACGCTATATGTGGATAAAAATTTAAATTTCTACCCCGGCGTTTTTAATCCGGTTACCTTTCTGGAGACACCCGGCCTAAAAGACAACAGGCTTAATCATGTGATGTCCTACGCTTCTCCGGAAACCCGCAAGCAAGGCGACTTCAAACTGGCTTACGAATGGGACGAGGCGGCTATAAGCATCGGCGGGGGGATTTCCACTGAGCGAGACTACGAGTCGCGCTTCGTCAATTTAGGTGGAAGGTTGGATTTCAATCAGAAACTCACCAGCTTCAATTGGGGTTTGAGTTACACAAATAGCGACACCTCCGCGATATTGGATCCGGATGGCTTGGCTTTTTTTGACCTAAATCATTACATTCAATATGAAAACGGCAAACCGGCACCCATAGCAGGCGAAGCTGGACGCTTGGAAACCACCGATAAAGATTTGGAAATCATCGGCGCCAAAATGCGTGGCAACCGGGAAGATTGGGGCGGGCAACTCAGCTTAACTCAAGTGCTCAACAAAAATTCGTTGCTGGAAATGGGGGTAAATTTTACGCATAGCGAAGGTTATCTATCCAATCCGTACAAACTGGTTTACAGCACTTCACTGTTTTTAACGCCAGAGACCATGTACCAGACCGCTTTTTCAGGCCGTTTGGAAAAACGCCCCGATGAACGCAACCAATTCAACTGGCATCTGGGCTACGACTATTACCTAGAAGCTTTAGATGCGGCTTTGCATTTTGATTACAACTTTGCCCATGATAACTGGAGCATCAATGCCCATACTTTTGAAGCCGATTGGGTGCAACCTTTAGGTGCGGGCTGGACGCTGACGCCAAGGATTCGGTATTACTCGCAAAGCACCGCTGATTTTTACATGCCTTATTTCATCACGGTTGCAACGGGTTTCGATCCAGTGACCGGAGAACCTATTTACACCAAAGCACCGCCGGAGTTTTATTCCAGCGACCAACGGCTGTCCGGCTTTGGCGCATTGAGCGGCGGGCTAACGCTAGAGAAGCGCCTAGGCAAAGGCGTTAGCGTTGAAACCGGATTCGAATATTACACCCACCACGGCAGTCTTAAAATTGGCGGCGGAGGCGAGCAAGATTTTGCCGATTTCGATTACTGGGTGGCGAACGCAGCGCTCAAGATCAAGCTGGATGCGTTGGGCGCTCCAAGCAGCGTCCATGAAGGGCACGGCGGGCATCATTCCCACCATCATGCCAATTCCCCGGCTGGCATCATGTTTGATCATACCTTGCCCAATGCGGTCGATTTCATGGTCGGTTACCGCTATATGCGGAGCGAACAAGCCGGGGAGATATTGTTCGGAAACAAAACTATCCCTCTAGGCATTGCCCGTGCCCAGGGTTGCGGTGCCCGTGAATGTGCCGTTACGCCTGAATTCATGGGGATGAACATGCATATGCTGGATCTAATGTACGCGCCGACGGAGTGGCTGACCCTGATGCTGATGCCGCAATGGATGGACATGAAGATGACGATGGCGGCCAATCCCGACATCAAGCTTCCCGATACGCATGGCGGCCATCAAAGCGCCGCACACCTGCATGAAACTGGTGGCATCGGCGACACCGGCTTTTACGCCTTGTTTAAAGCTTATGACCACCCTAATCATCATCTCACTTTGAGCCTGGGGGGCACTGCTCCAACCGGGGATGTCGATATAGTTTTGCGCAAAACTGCATCAAATCCGGTCATCAATCAACCTATTCATTACGGTATGCAACTGGGTAGCGGCACCTGGGATTTCAAACCTGCACTGACTTATACCAGCGATTACGAAAATCTATTTTGGGGCGCACAAGCCAACGCGACTATTAGGCTGGAAGGAAAAAATGAATCCGGCTACCGGCTGGGCGATCTATTTCAAGGCTCTGCCTGGGGTGGTTACCAATGGACAAACTGGTTGGCAACGACGGTGCGCGGCATCTATACCTGGCAGGACGCTATTAAAGGACATTACCCCACTTTAATCACAACAGACCCTTCCACGGGCAACCCGGTTCCTTATGTGTATATGCATAATGGCTCGTTCGATGAGCCTGCCAACTACGGCGGCCAGTTTGTCGATTTAGGCTTAGGCGTGAATGTGACTGTTCCCAGCGGAGCATTTGCGGGTAACAGCCTCAAGTTCGAATGGCTGCAACCTATGCATACCGATTACAACGGCTACCAGCTCGACCGCGATTATGCCCTCAACTTTACCTGGAGCTACGGGTTTTAAAAAACATGAATAATTCAATACTCAAACTTGTCGGTCACAAAGTTAGCAAAAATTTGGTCATGTCATCTGTTACGGAAAACTCGTTCACTGCATTGACAGCGGCGGCACTGGTTCTGCCCGGCTTATTGCCCTTAATAACCCATGCCGCCGAAGACGACAGCGTGGACTTCCAATACAGCCACTACCAGGAGGGCAGGCGCACCGGCTCCATCGGTTATGTATACAATGGATTCAATGTTGAAACGAAATACGCTATCCCATACTTTAACAACCCCATTGAGGTGGATAGCCTGCACGGGAGCGGCAGGTTCACGCTGACGGATCGAGTGAAATTCGCCTTCAACTACATCCAAGATACCTGGGGCGGTGCTACGCCGATGTACAGTGCTCCGGAGCTGTACGGCGCTATTGGCTATAGTTATGAATATCACGACGATAAAGGCAAGCCGATTTTTTCCGGCGCTTCACCATTACACGCAGGCGCACTGGCTTTCGTCAAAAAGGGAAAGCTTGTCTATCCCTGGTTTAACGCTTATACCAATCAATTGGAATTGGTAAAAGATCGCATTGTTCACGTCATGTCGAATGCATCGCCGGAAACCAGGCAACAGGGCGATTTTACCTTGACCCATGATTGGGACGATGCCTCCTTATCGGTTGGAGGTGGCATTTCGAGCGAATCCGATTACGAATCCCGGTTTGTTAACCTGGGTGGCCGTGTCGATTTCAATCAGAAACACACCACGTTCGATGTCGGTTTAAGCTATACCAACAGCGATGTCGATGCCCGAATTCACCCCATCGTCGATGATTATTTCTCTTGGACTAACCGTTACCAGAATAACATCACTTTCGATAAAACCACAGGCTTGAACAGCATTCGGGGCACCCGCCAGGATTGGGCGACACACCTCAATTTAACTCAGGTAGTGAACAAGGATGCCGTCTGGAAACTGGGTATGGCCTATACCCGTAGCACTGGTTATTTAGGTAATCCTTACAAATTCAGCGCAATTTATGTTCCTTCAATAACCCCTAATTATCTTGGTTGGATAGAGACTAGTGGAGGTGTCTTGCTTGAACAACGCCCCGAAGCCAGGAATTTATGGCAATGGCAGACAGGCTGGGTGCAATACGTGGAACCGTTGGATGCCGCCTTGCACTTCGATTACAGTTTTGCCCATGACGATTGGGGCATTCATGCCCACACCTTCGAGGCGGATTGGGTGCAGCCGATGGGATCGGGTTGGACGATCACCCCGCGCATCCGTTATTACTCGCAATCCGCCGCCGATTTTTATGGGGCGTATTTTTGGAGCAACGGCCTTACCAAAAATATGAATCCTGATCCGCAGTATCCTGGTTACCCCAATGTACAGATGATCAAGCCGCCGGAAAATTTCTCCAGCGACCAGCGTTTGTCAGGCTTCGGGACGTTAAGCGGCGGGGTGACAGTCGCCAAGGAATTCGCCAAAGGCATACGTTTGGAAACCGGGTTTGAATACTACACCCACCAAGGCAGTTTAAAACTCGGTGGCGGCGGTGAAGACAGGTTTGCCGACTACGATTACTGGGTTGCCAACGCCGCGCTCAAGGTGAATTTGTCCGCTGTAGGTCAGGGATCGATTTCAAGGGAGCAAAATCATCATGCAAGTCATCCCAATGTCCCTGCCGGAGTCATGTTCGGCCATACCTTAAGCAAAGCAGGCGACATGATGGCGGGCTATCGTTTTATGCATGGCTGGCAAGCCGGTAGTTTCCTGCATGGCAACAATACGGTTAACGAAAAATTTATCATCGCCAACGCTTGTCCCAATAATCCTTACACAGAGGGTTGCAGCATGGTGCCGAACACAATGAGCATGAACATGCACATGCTCGACTTGATGTACGCGCCCACGGACTGGCTGAATTTGATGCTGATGCCGCAGTTCGTAAATATGGAAATGCAGGATATACATCCTAACGTGGAAGTCGGCGGTACGGGCGGACATCATGGCGGCGTGACGGTGCATGAACAGGAAACCAGCGGTGTCGGGGATACTGGGATGTATGCGCTGGTGAAATTATTCGACCGTCCCAACCACCACATCCACGCCAGCCTGGGTTTCACCGCACCGACTGGGGACGTGCAAATTTTGGAAACCTCAGTCCAAAATCATAGAGTCACCCAGTATGTGCATTACGGCATGCAATTAGGCAGCGGCACCTGGGATTTCAAGCCGAGCTTGACCTATACCGGCAAGGCCGATGCCTTTTCGTGGGGCGCACAGGTCGGCGGCACCAAGCGCCTGGAAGGCAAAAACGATGCAGGCTATGCGCTAGGCGATATGTTCGAAAGCTCGGTTTGGGGTGGTTACGAGGTTATTCATTGGCTGACCGGTACTTTCCGGGTTAACTACGTTTGGCAAGGCTCTACACAAGGACAATTTCCCCCGCCACGAAGCGAGGAGGAAATCAAAGTTTCTTCCTGCCCTAAATACCGTTTTACTACGTGGGATCATAGTGATCCGGCCGGTAATCCTATCGGCGCCGGTACGCTGGACAACGCGGCTTACCAAGCCTGTTTAAACAGTAATGATTTAAAAAATGCACTTAAAAACAACAAGCCAGGGCAGTTTTCGCCCATGGACAATCCCACCAACTACGGCGGCCAGTATGTCGATGTCGGCTTCGGCCTGAGCGCCACCGTCCCCAACGGCGCGTTTGCGGGCAACCGTTTGGCGTTTGAATGGTTGCAACCGGTGTACACCAACGTCAACGGCTACCAACTCGACCGCGACGGGGCGTTGAGCTTTAACTGGAGTTATGGGTTTTGATGGCATCGGCAGTTAATTCCTCCTATGTCATTCCGAACGAAAGTGAGGAATCTATGGTTTTAAGATTTTTCACTCTAAATGACATCGCCAATTTTCTGCGATGCAAGATCTATTTCCCGCCCAGCCTTGCTGATTAAAACTAACTTACGACCGAGGAGAACAGCATGACCTTAACCAAAGCTTGGTTACCCTTTTGCAGCTTATGCATTTTGTTAACATTAACCGCCTGCGCCGCGGTACAGCCTTGGGAGCGCGGCAACTTGGCGAAACCGCAAATGGCGCTTGACCCCTATCCGCTGCAAAGCGCGTTACGCGCCCACAATTACGGCAGCCGGGAAGCGGCGGCGGGCGGCAATGCGGCACAAGGAGGCGGATGTGGGTGTTATTAAAAAAAACCATGCTTCGATAAAAGCCTTGACCACGGCCGCATTAGTTTTACCGGGGTTATTGCCTGCAATAACCCATGCCGCCGAAGACGACAGCGTGGATTTCCAGTACAGCCACTACCAGGAAGGCAGGCGCGAAGGGGCGATTACATTCGATTACAATCAAAACACTAACGAATTGATCGAAAATATTAAAGTCCCTGAGTTGAGGCAACCCATTGAGGTGGACAGCATTCACGGCAGTGGCCGTTTTAGCCTAACCGATCGAATCAAATTCGCCTTTAATTATATTGAAGATACTTGGTCGGGTGCCACACCTTATAGCACTGCACCCTCCCAGTCTGGGGCAACAAGGCTTCGGGCAACTGACTATCAGGCCGACGGTACGCCAGTCTACAGTGGAGCTTCGCCTTTTGCTAGTACTAACATCTACTTAGACAAAAACGACAAGCCGTATTACTTAATCCGGGACATAATCAGTGGGGAAGCCAATTACCGATCTGACCGCATGGCGCATGTCATGTCGTATGCTTCGCCAGAAACCCGTAAGCAAGGCGACTTTAAATTGGGTTACGAATGGGATGAAGCGGCAATGTCGTTTGGGGGCGGCATTTCCACCGAGCGGGATTATGATTCCCGTTTTGTCAATCTGGGTGGACGGTTTGATTTTAACCAAAAGCAAACCACGTTGAACTTAGGTTTAAGCTACACCAATAGCCACATATCGGCCAATTTAAACCCGATTGGCGCTGGAAGTCACGGATATATTGCTTGGAATGAAGGCTATGACGACCAAATCTCTAAAGATGACAAATCCGGGCAGGTAACCCTAACGGGGAATCGGCAAGACTGGGCGACACAGTTTGATATTAGCCAAGTGCTTTCGAAATCGACTGTTTTGGATGCCGGATTGACTTATACCCGAAGCACCGGTTTTTTGGAGAACCCGTACAAATTAACCTATGTGTTTGCCATTAACCCCGATCAAGAACGGGATGAAAACTTACCGGACTGGATTAAGGGGCTGGCTTATGGCAAACCCTTTTTGGAACAGCGGCCGGACGAACGCAATCTGTGGTCGTGGAATTTGCGTTTGGCGCAGTTTATCGCCCCCCTCGATGCCGCCTTGCATTTAGGTTACACCTTTGCCCATGACGACTGGGGTATCACTGCGCATACCTTCGAGGCTGACTGGGTGCAACCGCTTGGTGGGGGTTGGACGCTGTCGCCCAGAATCCGTTACTACTCACAAGAGGCTGCAAACTTCTATTCTTCGACTGTCCTGGCCGGTAAATGGGATGGAAACAATTTTCCGTCCATAAGAACACCTGAGTTTTTCTCCAGCGACCAACGCTTATCAGGGTATGGAACTCTCAGCGGCGGGCTGACACTGAGTAAAGAATTTGCCAAAGGACTGCATCTTGAGACCGGCTTTGAATATTATGCCCACCAAGGCGGCTTGAAATTAGGTTCCGGAGGTGAGGATGATTTTGCCGACTACGACTATTGGGTCGCTAATGCCGCCTTGAAAGTCGATGTAGCTAAACTCAGCCAAGGCCGCGCTGTAGCAGGTTCTGGGCATGTTGGTCACAATCATGATGCCAATATTCCCGCGGGTGTCCTGTTTGGTCATATGCTTGATAAGGGTGGTGATGTAATGGTGGGCTATCGCTATCAACGGTCTATGCAAGACAGGCGGTTTCTTCATGGCGACAAAGCGGTTAACCAAGCCCAGACTATTGCTAAAGGCTGTCCAAATGCGCTGAGGGATTTCGGCAACGGCTACCAACCTAATGGGGGCTGTCTATTGTTGCCCCAACCCATGACGATGAGCATGCACATGCTGGATTTAATGGTTGCGCCGACCGATTGGTTAACTTTAATGTTAATGCCGCAGTTCATGGACATGGAGATGCCGCTATTTCAACCTGATAGTTTATCTATACCCAGCAGCGGGCATGGCGGCCATACTGCGGCGCATCTCCACGAATCCGGCGGTATCGGCGATACCGGACTGTATGGTTTGGTAAAGCTTTTTGATCTAAATAATCACCATCTCCATGCAACGCTCGGATTTACCGCGCCAACGGGTGACACCGGCATAAAGATCAAAGAAGATGTCGTCAAAAACCTTGACGGCGGTTACATCCATTACGGTATGCAACTAGGCAGCGGTACTTGGGATTTCAAGCCCAGCCTAACATATACGGGTAACATTGGGGATTGGTCGTGGGGCGGACAGATCGCTGGCACTAAGCGACTGGAAGTCAATAACGCATCCGGCTACCGGCTGGGAGATCTGTTTGAAACCAGTCTATGGGGCGGTTATGACTTGACTGACTGGTTGTCCGTATCCGTTCGTGCCGCTTATTCCTGGCAAGACAGCATTTACGGCCGTTACCCAAACCGGCATGAAGGCAAGATTACCCAAACCTGCAAAGAATCGGATTATGTTTATGCAGAAGATTTAGATGGTGATGGCGTGGAAGACAGTCCGCCCTATTTCCATGCGGCAGACTTTAAGCTTTGCCTTGGTGAAAGCCGATTGGCGGAAAAGCTCGCTGATGATACTGATAAGCCCGCGCCCATGGATTACCCCAAAAATTACGGAGGCCACTACGTGGATTTGGGTTTTGGCATCAGTGCCACCGTCCCTACTGGAGCACTCGCTGGTAACCGCTTGGCGTTTGAATGGCTGCAACCCGTGTACACCAACGTCAACGGCTATCAGCTCGACCGCGACGGGGCGTTGAGCTTTAACTGGAGTTATGGGTTTTGAAGCGTTTGGCGAAAGTTAAGCCGTTAGTGGTGAGCCCTTCGATAAACCAGGAGAGCCTTGTCGAACCATAACGACTTAACTTTAATGTCTTACTTTCCATTCATCCCATTCGTCAAGCTCATCACAGGCTTCGACACGCTCTCGGCAATTGTTCCATGCATTGCCTTATCTCCTGCATCCATGCAGTCGAGGACGAAAGGAAAAACACTAAACATAACTGGGATTTACCATTGTCCTGCATGACATTACTGGAACTCACTTACGACCGAGGAGAACAGCATGACCTTAACCAAAGCTTGGTTACCCTTTTGCAGCTTATGCATTTTGTTAACATTAACCGCCTGCGCCGGGGTACAGCCGTGGGAGCGCGGCAACTTGGCGAAACCGCAAATGGCGCTTGACCCCTATCCACTGCAAAGTGCCTTAAGGGCCCACAACTACGGTAGCCGGGAAGCGGCGGCGGGCGGCAATGCCGCGCAAGGGGGCGGCTGTGGCTGTTATTAAAAAGAATCACGTCTCGATAAAAGCCTTAACCGCGACCGCTTTGTCGCTACCCGGCTTATTGGCTAACCCACTCCACGCCGCAGAAGACGACAGCGTGGACTTCCAATACAGCCATTACCAGGAAGGCAAGCGCACAAATTTAAATGGCTATCAATACAATGCCTTTTCAAACCAGGCAATTAAATACGGCATCCCGAATCCCAGCAATCCCATCGAGGTGGATAGCCTACATGGCAGCGCCAAGGTAAAGCTCACTGACCGAATAAAGTTCGCCTTCAACTACATCCAGGACACTTGGAGTGGCGCCACGCCCATGTACAGCGCACCGGAGCAGTCGGGCGCAATCAACTATAACTGGTCTTATTATGACGATAAGGGCGAACCGGTGCTTACAGGCGCTTCGCCGCTTAATGCGGGTTTGCTTTCGTTCGACAAAAAAGGGAGGCTTGCTTATCTCTTCTACGATCCACTAACTGGGATAAGCAACGTGTTAAATGACCGCATCGTGCATGTCATGTCCAATGCGTCACCGGAAACCCGGCAACAAGGCTATTTTACCTTAAGCTATGACTGGGACGATGCGTCGGTGTTGTTGGGTGGCGGCATATCTGTCGAATCCGACTACGAATCGCGTTTTGTTAACCTGGGCGGCCGCCTGGATTTAAATCAAAAGCAGACCACGTTGGATATTGGGCTGAGTTATACCAACAGCGATATCGATGCAATCATTCATCCACAAGCCGATGATTATTTTTCATGGACAAACCGTTACCAAAATAACATCAAATTCGACCAAAACACTGGCCTAAATAACGTGTGCGGCACCCGTCAGGATTGGGCGACACATCTTAATTTCACCCAAGTTATTAGTAAGGATGCTTTATTGAAACTAGGAATGGCCTATACCCGCAGTACGGGCTATTTGGCCAACCCCTACAAATACAGTGCGGTTTATGATGTAGCAAGCAGAAATGACTTGGGCGATTGGATTGAGTATGGAAGTGGAAAAGTTTTGCTCGAACAACGTCCCGATGAAAGGAATTTATGGCAGTGGCAAACGGGCTGGGTTCAGCATATTGCGCCTTTGGATGCCGCACTGCATTATGACTACAGTTTTGCCCACGACGACTGGGGCATTCATGCCCACACTTTCGAAGCGGATTGGGTGCAGCCCGTAGGTGAGGGCTGGACTATCACCCCGCGTATCCGCTATTACTCGCAATCCGCCGCCGATTTTTACGGGGCTTATATTTTTGGCAGCGGCGAAACGCTGGATATGAATCCAGATCCGCAGAACCCGGACTATCCCAATATCAAAATGGTCAAGCCGCCGGACAATTTCTCCAGCGACCAGCGTTTGTCTGGCTTCGGTGCCTTGAGCGGCGGGGTGACGGTTGCCAAAGAATTTGCCAAAGGAATACGACTGGAAACGGGATTCGAATATTACACCCATCAAGGGAGTTTAAAACTTGGCGGTGGTGGAGAAGACAGCTTTGCCGACTACGATTACTGGGTTGCCAATGCCGCGCTTAAAGTCAATTTGTCTGCTGTGGGCCAAAGCGCCGTTTCGGGCGGGCATTCCCATCATTGGGATCACCCAAAGACACCCGCAGGTATCATGTTCGGCCATACCTTAAGCAAAGCGGGCGATATGATGGCTGGCTACCGCTATATGCACGGCTGGCAAGGCGGTAGTCTCTTGCATGGCAACAGTACGATTAACGAAAAATTGACCATCGCCAACGCTTGTCCCAATAACCCCTATACAGAGGGTTGCAGCATGCTTCCAAGGGCAATGACCATGAATATGCATATGTTGGACTTGATGTATGCGCCCACGGACTGGCTAACCTTGATGCTTATGCCGCAGTTCATCAACATGGAAATGCGGGATGTCCACCCCAACGTCGAGGCTGGGAGCAACCCTCATCATGGCTAGGTAACGGTACATGAGCAGGAAACCGGCGGTGTTGGCGATACCGGGATGTATGCGCTGGTAAAATTGTTTGATCGGCCTGATCATCATATCCATGCCAGTCTTGGATTCACAGCACCCACTGGTGATGTGCAAATCCGTGAAACCCCAATATCGAATGTTAAACCAGGTTTTTTTGTGCATTACGGTATGCAACTGGGCAGCGGAACCTGGGATTTCAAACCCAGCTTGACCTACACCGGCAAGGTTGATGCCTGGTCATGGGGGGCTCAGGTGGGCGGCATCAAACGTTTGGAAAACAAAAAATATGCAGATTATGTGCTGGGCGACATGTTCGAAAGCTCGGTATGGGGCGGTTATGACATTACGAATTGGCTGGCTGGTACCTTCCGTGTCAACTATGTCTGGCAGGGCGGAAGGCGAATTTCCATCGCCGCTAACGACTGATGAAATTAAAGTAAGGCAATGCCCGAAATATCAATTTACCACCTGGGATCAGTATGACCCGGCGGGTAATCCGATTGGTGCGGGCATTCTAGACAATGCGGCTTATCAGGCGTGTTTAAACAGCGATGCCGTAAAAAATACTCTCGAAGCCAATAAACCATGCCAGTTTTCGCCCATGGACAATCCCACCAACTACGGCGGCCACTACGTCGATGTCGGCTTCGGCTTGAGCGCCACCGTCCCCACAGGCGCGTTTGCGGGCAACCGCTTGGCGTTTGAATGGCTGCAACCGGTCTACACCAATGTCAACGGCTATCAGCTTGATCGCGACGGCGCATTAAGTTTTACCTGGAGTTACGGGTTTTAAATAGGTTAACCTAACATGAACTTACTATTATTGATTTTATTGTTTTTTGCCGCCAACGCGGTCGGGTCGGATGAATTTTTACCCGCCGACAAAGCCTTCAAGGTGACCTCGCGGGCGCTGTCTGCCAATTCTGTTGCCTTGGGCTGGGAGATTGCCGAGGAGTGTTACCTGTACCGGCACCGTTTTAACATCGAATCGCTGACCCCTGGTATCAAAATCAGCAACAGCCAATTCCCACCCGGTAAAGCTAAAAATGACCACCAGTTTGGTAAAGTGGAAATTTTTAAAAAAGAGGTGAATGTTGTCGTCGAGCTTGAGCGGGTTGATCCGGGCGTTAGCGATCTCACTTTAAAGATTGTGTACCAGGGCTGTGCCGAATCCGGCATCTGTTACATGCCGGAGCAGAAAACCGTGACGGTGGCTTTGCCAGCACTTTCCTCTGGTCAACAAAGTCAAATGCCAGCGCAGAATGACCCTCTTGAAATCGCCGATTCTGAGCAAGACCAAATCCTGTCAACGCTGAACAATAAACCTTACTGGTTTGTGATCCTGAGCTTTTTCGGCTTTGGCTTGTTGTTGGCCTTTACCCCCTGCGTATTTCCGATGATGCCGATTATCTCCGGCATCATTGCCGGACAGGGCAAGCATATCAATTCCAGCAAGGCCTTTTGGCTGTCTTTAATTTATGTGCTGTCTTCAGCGTTGACCTACACTGTGTTCGGCATAATTGCGGGCTTGTTCGGCAGCAACTTGCAAGCCTTCCTGCAAACGCCATGGGTAATTGCTACTTTTAGTGCCGTGTTTATGGTGCTGGCCTTGCCGATGTTCGGCTGGTTTGAATTGCAACTGCCCGGGTTTTTACAAACTAAATTAGCGGCGGCCAGCAATAGCCTGCGCGGCGGGAGTATGTGGAGCGCGGGCATCATGGGCGTGTTTTCCGCCTTGATCATCGGTCCGTGCGTCACCGCGCCGTTAGCCGGGGCTTTACTATATATTAGCCAGACTGGAGATGCGGTGTTGGGTGGTGCGGCATTGTTTTCGTTAGGGGTGGGCATGGGCATCCCATTGTTATTCGTCGGCACTTTCGCCGGTAAACTGCTGCCCAAAGCTGGAGCGTGGATGTCGGCGGTAAAGGCCTGCTTTGGTATCGGCCTGCTGGGCGTGGCGATCTGGTTGTTAAGCCGCATTCTGCCTGCAGGGGTCACCCTAGTCCTTTGGATGCTGTTGTCGACGTTACCTGTTTGCTTATTGATGCACAAGCGACGCTGGCGTATGGCTGGTTTCACCTCGCTAATTTATGGCTTGTTGTTATGGCTGGGCTTGTCCGGGCATTTTTCCAAAGAAATCCCTTCGATGGTGTGTTCTGCTGTGCAAGCCTGCGAAGCCAGCTTACAACCGTCGTTAACTTTTACCCAAGTGAACAGCGTTGCCGAACTACGGGCGCAACTGGCCAGGGCAAAACAATTAAACAAGCCGGTAATGCTGGACTTTTATGCGGACTGGTGCACCACCTGCGTAGAAATGAAACACAGCACCTTTACCGACCCGGCCGTGCATACGGCGCTGGCAGATACCTTAGTTCTGCAAGCCGATGTGTCCCAGCATACCGATGACGATAAAGCTTTGTTGAGACGATTTAATGTCATCGGCCCGCCCGCGATCCTGTTCTTTAACCCAGAGCAAAAGGAACTGGCAAAGCAGCGTGTCATTGGCTTTATCGAAGCGAAAGCCTTTCTGGCGCGGTTAAACCAAGTGTTTGACCCATTGCAGGATAAGAAAAGTCCGCCCAAGTCCTGAGAGTCAGCTGTTGAAAGTAATTAATCTGGACTGGAGTAAGCGTCAGAGGTTTTAAACGGTATATTTCACTTTGTTGACTTGATAGAAGCAGCATACTCGCTCAGGGTCGAACTACTGCATGCCACAGGCGGAATGGCAACTTTGATGGTCTGCTTTTGAAATAATGGCTCATTTGTCAAATGGGACACCAACAGCCGCTTAGGGTCGGTTAGTCACTTTCAGTTTTTGAAATGACTCTTAATACTGAACGCCCGCTTTCGTTTCTTAGTTACTACTCAAGTCAATTTAACGGCCGAATTTCACCGTCTCGATCTTGTAAAAGAAAAGCTAGTTAAGCGTTTGTTGTGAGCGGAGTTTGGCAACGATTAGTTCAACAAACGTCCTGACCTTCGCCGATGCATACCGACCTTCTCGGTGGACGACATGGATAGGTAATGCTTTTGGCTCATATTCGCTTAGCACCGTTTGCAACTGCCCAGAATTCACATGGGAAGCCACCTGATATGACAATAACCGGGAAATCCCCAGTCCTTCTTGAATTGCTTCAATGGCGGCATCATTGCTGGTGACGGTCAACCTGGGTTTGACCTTAACCGTAACGTCTCGGGCAAACTTCCAGTCCATAACGGGCGTAACCCCGCTGGAGGCCACTATTTTGTGGTTTACTAGTTCAGCCGGACTGTTTGGCAGACCATTTTCTGCTAAATACTGAGGCGATGCACACAGCACGCGCCTAACTTGCCCGACCCGGATTGCCCGCATACTGGAATCAGGCAATTCTCCGATACGGATGCCGACATCAAAACCCTCTTCAAGTAAGTTGACCACGCGGTCAAGGAAAACGGCTGATACTTCCATATCGGGATAGCGTTGCAGGTAATCAACAATGCCGGGAATGACGAATAACCTGCCAAACATGACCGGAGCGGTCACCGCCAAATGCCCACGCGGTTCGCCATTAATGCCTGCTGCGGCCTCGTCAGCCTCATCGGTATCTTGGATAATCCGGCGACAATCATCAAGATAACGGCTCCCGGCATCGGTCACCCGCACATAGCGCGTCGTCCGGTTAAGCAGTTTCACCCCCAGGCGCTCTTCCAATGCCGATATGGCACGGGTCACGGCTGGCGGTGACATGGCAAGCCGTCTCGCACCTGCAGCGAAGCTTTCCTCCTCGGCAACTGCCACAAAAACTGTCATTAAATGTAACCTGTCCATACTTTATTCCACTTGACGGAATAATATATTGTGCTTGGCGATTATTCTCTTTGCAAGTGGAATATGGGAAATTATAGCCGTCCCCACCGCAATCGTGCGCTATGGACTAAACCCATTACTCTAAACTTGGAGAACACTCATGAACAGAATCACCCTGCCTACCCCAGAGCAAACCCCTGTAGCCACTTTGCCCTTGCTGGATGCGGTCAAAAAGCAACTGGGTGTTGTACCCAATCTAATGAAACTGGTGGGCAATAGCCCCGCCGCCTTGGAAGGCTACTTAAATCTCAACGGTGCCTTAAGCAAAGGCGCCTTGGATGCCAAAACCCGTGAACGCATCGCCTTGGCCATTGCCGAATTCAATGGTTGCAGTTATTGCCTATCAGCGCATACCTATTTGGGCAAAAACGTCGCCAAGCTGGATGATGCTGAAATTGCGGAGAATAGAAACGGAAATTCATCTGACCCTAAGGCGGCGGCTGCTGTCCACTTTGCTACCCGTGTAGCGCTTGAACGCGGCCATGTTTCGGATGCCGACCTCAATGCCGTCAAAGCGGCGGGGTTCAGCCAGGCTGAGATTGTTGAAATAGTCCTGCATGTCGCCTTGAATACCTTAACCAACTACATCAACGAAGTCGCCCAGACCGAGATTGATTTCCCTGTAATAAACCCAAGTACCCGTGCTGCTGCGTAAATACTTGGTGCTGACCCAGGAGATTGCCATGAATTACAAATACTTTCCGCTTACCTTGCTTGCTTTGCTCTTAGTATCGATACCGCCATTGGTCGCTGCGAAACGTGCTATAAAGGCTGAAGCTCCAGTTGCTCCAGTACAATTGAGCTATCACACCGCTAATGTCAATGGTGTGGAGGTGTTTTATCGTGAGGCTGGGGCAAAGGATGCGCCGGTTCTGTTGTTGTTGCACGGTTTTCCGACCTCATCACACATGTTCCGCTACCTTATACCGCAATTGGCAGACAAGTACCATGTGATCGCGCCGGATTATCCCGGTTTTGGCCACAGCGCGATGCCTGAGCCCGACAAGTTCGCCTATACCTTTGACAATTACGCCAAGGTGGTCGATAAACTGATCCAGCAGCTCGACGTAAAACGTTATGCCTTGTATGTCATGGATTATGGTGCACCCGTTGGTTTCCGGCTGGCGGCAGCCCATCCGGAAAAAGTGACCGCTCTGATTGTCCAAAATGGCAACGCTTATGAAGAAGGGCTCGAACAGTTCTGGGATCCAATCAAGGCTTATTGGAAAACGGGTGGGATGACCGAACGCGAAGCCATCCGTTGGTTGACTTCCATTAAGGCAACGAAATGGCAGTACACAAACGGTGTGAACGATGCCTCACTGGTCAGCCCTGATACTTGGACCATAGACCAGGCGCTGCTCGACCGTCCGGGCAATACCGAAATCCAGTTAGACCTTTTCTACGACTATCGCACGAACATTCCCTTGTATCCCCAATGGCAGGCTTATTTCCGAAAACACCAGCCGCCAACCTTAGTGGTTTGGGGCAAGAATGATGCGATCTTTGTCGCCGCAGGTGCTGCGCCGTATCAGCGTGACCTTCCCGGTGCGGAAATCCATTTGTTGGACACTGGCCATTTTGCCCTGGAAACACATGTCAATGAAATTGCCAGCCTCATCCGTCATTTTCTTGACAAGCACCATAAGTCATAAAGAATGTAGCAGTAATGCCCGCCGACAGCGCGTCGGCGGGGTTCGGTTCATTGATAGGCACAAACATAAATTACGCGAACAATATTGGAGGCTCATATGGCACGTGCATTTTCAGAAATCGCATTCACGGATTCAGTCAGGTCAATGCAGACCCGTTATGGGTCGCGTGCAGCCTATGCGAAGTTTGACTCCGCCGAAGACCGCCGAGACTGTCTTAGCGAGAATGAAATCGAATTCTTGGCTGAACGCGACAGCTTCTACCTGGCAACGGTTGGCGAAAACGGCTGGCCTTATGTCCAGCATCGGGGCGGGCCGAAGGGCTTCCTGAAAGTACTGGATGATAAAACCCTTGGTTTCGCCGATTTTAGGGGCAACAAGCAATACATCAGCGTCGGCAATTTGAGCAATGATGATCGTGTTTCCTTGTTCATTATGGATTACCCAAACCGACAACGCTTAAAACTGTGGGCGCGGGCACGGATAGTCCATGCGGAGAATGATGCTGCACTAGTCGCAAAGCTTGAATTGCCCGGCTATGAAGCCAGGGTGGAACGCGGCATTATTCTGACGGTTGAAGCGGTGGATTGGAATTGCCCTCAACATATTACGCCTCGTTATTCCAAGGCCGAAGTGGATAGGTTGATCGCGCCGTTGCTCGATGAAATACAGGCGCTAAAAAAGCAAATTGCATCTGCAAGTACACTTGAAAATAAATAATTGTGCAGTGTGCTAAATAAATAACGCCAGAGGATAAAACGATGATTACGTTATACGAATTTGCCTTATCGGGCAATTGCCACAAAATCAGGCTAATGCTGTCCCTGCTCGGTCTTGATTACCAAAGTGTGGCAGTCAAGGGCAATGAACAGCAACAAAAGTCAGCAGAATTTTTAGCTATAAACCCATTTGGACAGGTGCCGGTGTTGAAAGATGACGACGTGGTCATCCGGGATAGTCAAGCCATCCTAGTGTATTTAGCCAAAAAATACGGGAACGGACAGTGGTTGCCGAATGATGCCGCAGCCCTGGCAGACGTTGTCGCTTGGCTTTCCACGGCTGCTAATGAAGTAACCCTTGGGCCAAACCGGTTGCGCCTGCATCATAAATTCGGCCGTGAAATCAATATCGAGGAGTCCAGACAAATTTCTATAAAACTACTGGATGTACTGCAAGTGCGTCTCGAAAACCATCCTTACCTGGCTACCGATCAGATCACAATCGCCGATATCGCCGTCTATCCCTATATTGCGTTAGCGCCGGAAGGGAAGATTGAGCTTAGCTTTTACCCAGCAGTTAATACTTGGTTAAGCAGTATACAAGCATTGCCGGGTTATCTGGGAATGCCCGGTATGTGGCAATCCGAATAAGTTGCTGTTGTTAAAATATAGTGAATCCAAAACGATAACCCTAGGAGGTACCAATAATTACAGACAATGAAGCAAGACCACCATTCCCACCCTTTACCCATGAAACTGCCAGCCAAAAAGTACGCATGGCTGAAGACGGCTGGAATAATCGCGACCCGGAAAAAATCGCCTTGGCTTACACCGTCGATAGCCAGTGGCGTAACCGCGTCGAATTCCCGGGAGGCAGGGAGGAAATCATTGCCTTTCTAAAACGCAAATGGGCCAGTGAACACGAATACCGGCTGATTAAGGAATTATGGGCATTCAACGGCAACCGCATCGCCGTGCGCTTTGCCTACGAATGGCATAACGATATGGGCGAATGGTTCCGTTCATACGGTAATGAAAACTGGGAATTCAACGAACAGGGCCTGATGCAAAAACGCTACGTCAGTATCAATGACTTGCCGATCATGAAAACAGAACGGAAATTTCATTGGCCGCAAGGCCGTCGTCCAGACGACCATCCAGGGCTAAGTGATTTGGGTTTTTAAGAATTTAATTGCTGAGAAGGGAACCCTTTTTGAATGTCACCTTTGGAGATTTGTGATGTTATGGTTGATAGTCTCCAAAGGGTCGGTTATCCCCTTTCAATTTTTTTAATTACCCCTGTTTCTGAAGGACTGCTTTCGTTTCAAAATCGCCAATTCAATTATAACCGGCTAGTCCTTAGACCCTGTTTTTTGGGGTCTCGGTGCCAATTTCAGTAAGGCGAGCGCCTGATCATGATTGGAAGCTAACCAAGGCTGATATTCACCATCTTGCAACGCCACGATGGAACGCTTCTCGTCCTCTGGCGCATGGAACTGTTTCATCATGGGATGGAGGGTGGCGTTGATGGTCAGCATGGAAAAAGAGAACCGAATTTCGCCGGTACTATGATCAATAAAACGCTCCCATATTGAAGCCACTGCCAAGGGGTGGCCGTCCACCCGCTTGATCCGCCAACGCACTGCCTTGCCGGTGTCGTAGTTGGGTTCATAAAAGCCCTGCATCAGAGCCAAGCCGAATTGTTTGCGTTTCCAGGCGTTGCGGTAGCTTGGTTTCTCGGCCACGGTCTCTGACCTGGCGTTGTAGGTCTTGAGGCCAAACTTGGGCTTATTGGCAGCCCAGGCCGGGACGAGGCCAGGTCGCAACGGGCTTTGCCGTTTTCCAGCCAGACGAAGGGTGCGACGTAGCTCGGGTAGATTTCCTCGCGCCATTCCTCGAATGGCAGTTCCAGTTGAAAGTGCTGTTGTACCCATGCCGCATGTTTTTTGGTGACCGCCTGAAAGTTGCTGCATATGGTTTAACTTACTTTCTATTGATATCGCTAGGGAAATTTAATATTGTGTTTTATACATTTTAAAATTACGCCCTATTGATGGGAAAATATGGCATGAACTGTACATCGCCTGTCACCAAGTGGAAATTATTCAAACGCGAAAAGGCAAAACCTCATATCCAGCTCAGCTTTGAAACCACCGATGGCCTGATCGTTAAAAACCTCTGCCTCAAACACCCGAACCGGCCTAAAACCATCCAGTTCCTTAAGTCCATCAACGGCCAGGGCAGCTTTAGGGCGCCGGATGACCTGGAAAGCATCATCACAATGGCTAATTTCAGGCCGGTGTCGGCTGAATGGCGGTACAGCAATATTGGCGATAGGGTGTTGGTCAGGGTGGATCAAAAAAGGTTCGGGTAAGGTCCGCGCTACGGCGGCGATTTCAGGAACACCTTTATTTTCAAAAACAATATTTTTCTTTTGAAATTCTTCGCTTTTGCTATCCCCACCTCTAACCCTTCAGATTTCTTCCATAATCGCCCAGGCGATCTCAACGCGATTCTTTCACCCGGCTCATTACGGAAATGAGCGCCGAAAAATTGTTTGATGTGATAAATAAAGGCTTGTTTATGCGGTTTTGCAATAAATGAAGCCGCAATCAGTATGAATTTAAGGCAGGCGGCATTAACGATTAAACAACCCTCGTTTTGTTGTGAATTGCCGCAATTTGCCGCCGTTTCATTTTTTTAAATGGCCCAAAATTGGCCCATAAGGCAATAAAAAAGGGCTTCGTTTTCACGTAAGCCCTTGAATTTGGTGGTGGGTCGCATGCGATTCGAACGCATGCCCATCGCATTAAAAGAGCCTTCTAAACGAATTAAAGCAATATGAAACCAAAGTGTATACCTTATATGCTGGTAGTTTCAAGTTGTTTTAAATAGTGGCTGTTTGGCTTGTTATAGTTTCACTATTGCGCCTAAATTTGCGCCTTATTACGCCTAATTGTTTCATTACCCGTTATAAAAATCCTGATATTCTCGCAATAGTGATTACTTGTTACGGATCAAATCCCTACCAAACCTTGCAGGCATTTCGTGTTGCTTTCTCATCAATTCTTGCGGCTGCCACCGCGCAATTCAGGCCGTTCAGAAAGCCACTTCAAGCAATCGTCAAAGTCGAAGTAGGTTCGCTTCCAAATGACGCGCCTTGGCATTCCGGCAGCAATCCAACGATAAACAGTTCGCCTATCAACACCAAACTCTCTGCGCGTTTGTTCAATACTCAATAGTTCATACATGTGCTTTGCCATATCCAATTCTCAGCAAAATGTCATAGTTTATAGGGGTGTAAAATACTCTCGGACAGAGCGGCTCGAATCACCCGCTCAAGCCTTTGCTCTGGTAGTACCTTTTTTGTTTAGCAAAAATATTAAAGGCTAGTGCATCTCTAACCGAACAATTACGCTAATAACACCTCAAACTTTAGTTAACTACACACACCATCAACATCATATATGCAATTGATTTTTAAAAGGTACTAAAAAACCCGCCTAATCTGCGGGTAGTTCGAACCTCATTGAGTCTAAGTTTTCAGTAAAATAAATTTCGATTAACCAAAGCTAGGCTATACTAAAGATATTCGATTCCAAAATAAAAAATTCAATGGATTCAAATACATATAATTATATATTATACTTTTGCAAACATTTACAACAACTTTCAGTCTAAATTTTTAATGTAACAATTCAAATAAGATGATATAGCTCTTACTAATTATTTTGTGTTTTCTAATTTTGAATAGTGCAAAAGCTACAAACAAACAAAAATCTAAACAAGAACGATCTCATAAGTCGAAATTAGAAGCTGACATCAAAAATGATAATGCGATCGACACGGGATATTTAAAGCTTGTAGGAGATGACGCATGGGTACTAAACCCTAAGTCACCACTTCCACTAACCGTATTGAATGCAAGTTTAAACCCCGCTAAAAAACTTAAGGAAATACTAGATAGTAAAAATTATGCAAAAATCGAGGAAATTTTACTTCTTATCATCCAAAACAATCTTCGCTTCAAGGAAGTCGATGAATTCGTAAATTCAAACAAACCTAAATTTGAGTCTGCTTACAATAAACTTGTAAATGATTCTTTAGAATGGGCTGATGATTCTGAAGCTGATCAGGATGAACTCCGACAAGACTTTGAAATTGAAGCGTTCGATTCCTTAGGTGTCTCCATAGGATATGTTGACTTCACATCTCTCTTATACGATGGCTCTTATAACTATGCCAAAGATAATGACATATTTAACAAATTATCCGCTGACCCAAAGTTATTAATCCTTTACATGTCAGCTATTAATCGAATTTCTAAAATAAATAAAGTTAAATCTAATGATCCCGATTATCAATCTTGGATAAAATTAGTTGAGATGGGTTATGCAAGGATGGGTAAAAATATTCCCCTTGATATATTAATATCAGGATTACGCCTGACTGACCTTAACAAATTGCTCGAAATTGCCAGAGAAAAACCACTTCGTAAAAAAAGTAAAGCTATTGATGCAGCACTAAGCCTTCCTGACATTATTTCACGCCTCGATTTATTTATTCCTTTCAGGGAAATATTTCAAGTTATTCCATCTTTTGGTGTCAACGAACAAAAAATGGCTAAAACTATTAACTATGCACATAATTTAGCTCTTATTGTAAGCAATACTTACAATACAGGCATTCATACACTTGAATCTATTGAAACAAAAAAAAACGATGCCGATTATGACGCTTGGGAAATTTCAAATTGGGAAGACCCATTACCGACGTGTGCAAAGAAGGTGTGTCGCAAATATTCAAAATTGCCTGCTAAAAAACCTCCTTATCATGTCGGATGTACCTGCAATTTAGATTGTTCTTTCCGGGATTGATTGAATAAACGGTCTCAATAAAATAATGAAACTAATTTAGCACAGCAATCCCTATCAATGGCCTACGCTTTATTGCTGGAGCACTCCGATGATTTCAGCCTCTTGATATGTCGGTTCATACGGTTAGGTTATTGGTTTCTTTTTTGCCATTTTTTATTTCTTAGTTAACCAGTCTTGAATGGGGTATTTTGCCAGAACAGTTCTTGGGACAAGGGACACTTCTTGTAGAAGTGTGTCCCTGTCTGTCCACTAACTAAGCACTGTCGAGGGACAAATGTCCAGTTCTGTCCCTGTCTGTCCTGTTGTCGATATCGTAAAAGTACACCAAACATAATCGCCATATTCAACCGTAAACCCCTCGTCAATTAATTTATTCCTGCATCGGTCAAACGCCTTTTTCTTTGCATCTGCGTTGCTTTTTTCAGTTTCGCTATTTACAGTTATCGCTTTGTAAGACTGTTCCCGCCAGCGGTCGATATGGACAATCTTCTGCAACTTCCCTACAAAAAAACCAAACCCGCCAAACTTGGCTTTTATGTCCGGCGTAGGTTCAATCCCATGTGCTGCAATAGCTTCATTAAGGCTAGTTAAAATGGCATCATCACGGGCTGATAATCTTCGTTTCTTGGGGGCGGCGGTCTTGGCTTCACCTTGGCATTCAAGATAAACTGAAGTCATGTGCTTGTTCTCATCATCCAGCCAATCTAGTTCAGCCACTTTCAGCGTGAATTGCAAGGGTTTAAAAGCTTCAAAATCTTTTGCCTTATGGCATGACAAAACAATACTGTTTTCGCTTTTGGTGGCTGAAAATTCCCCGTCCATTGCTGCCCGTATTGAACTGCTGCCCCTGCTGCGTTCCTTGGTGCTATGCCCTGAGTGATGCACAACCAAAACCGCCGCGCCTAGCGGTTTCAAATATAAGTCAATATTGCCAATAAACTTGCCTATATCTTGACTGCTGTTCTCGTCCCCGTCCATATTCCTGTGTAGCGTGTCGATGACGACTAATCCGGGCTTCGAGCAAATCGCCTTTATGGAATCGGCAAGTAACCTTGTATTGCCAGGGTCAAGTAATTGCGCGGGTCGTTGCGATATAAACAAATTGGCAGGGGCTTTCTGGCAATGCTTAAACTCTAACGCCTTAAGCCGCCGTTGATAACCCGAATAACCTTCACCTGACACGATGACGACATCGGCCTGTTTAGTTTGGTGGTCGTTCCAGCTTAGGCCAGCCGCAAGGCAAAACCCCCAATCCAAGGCAAAGAGCGACTTCCCCGCGCCGGGTTCGCCAAACAAAAGGTTAAGGCTGCCTTGTTCAAGGATATTTTTAATTAGCCAGTCAAGCGGGATAGACTTTGCCGTCAATTCCGCCGCTGATTTTAACGGGAATAACGGCTGTTTTTTTTCTGATTGCACCTTTTCCTGATCACCCTTTTGCTGCAACTGATGTGCGTTTCCTTGCTTATAAAGCCGCTGGTTGTGCTGCGTTATCTCAGCGCTCCACTTCAACGCCTTGGCAAAATCGCCGCCACATTCCAGCAAGCAAAAAACATCAAAGGCATCGTGGGCAAAACCAGCGTTCAGCACATCGCCACCGTGGGAATAAACGCGCTCGATACCGTCCGCACAATTCCGCATGATGACCGCGCCAGGGGCTTTGCTTTCACTGCCAGGGCGGATAAACCGATCACGCCCATGCTGCTTGTAACCATTGACAAGCAAAACAGATTGAACGCTGTTAGCTTGGTTAAACTCTATGATTGGGTCACGCCTGCCCGTAAGGTATTCGCCTTGCTGTGGCTTTCGTGCTGCGATTTTAGGCGGTTCTGCAACAATACCCAAGGCGGAATCAAAACAAGGCTTCCAAGCGTCCCAATGCGCCAGCATATCCAATAATACCGCCGGGGCTTCGGGTATGGCGGAGGGGTTGCCGATTAGCCGATATTTCCCGCCATCCGGGTGCTGTCCGTGAACAACATCTTGGCAGTTGCCACAACGTAATTCAAAGATAACTTTGCCCTCATGCTTTAATTGCCTAAGTCCCACACCGTCAAAGCCTACTGGCAATTTAAAAAGCAACTTGCCCCGATTTGCTTTGGGGCTTTTGACTTCGACGCGTAAATCCGACTCCAGCAAGTCCAGTAGTTTCAGGTCTGTCGTATCTTCAAACACCTTTTGCGCCAGCACAACATCATCCAGATCAAGTGCCAGCGAATTCGACGCGCCATGAAATAAGCCAAAGTTAAAGCCTTTTAGGTTAGCAAAATCCGCTGCATTATTACTGTAACCGTTTGGGTTGTTGCGGCTTCTTGGCATGTTCCAGCCTCTAGCCGTCGGTGCTTTCGTAAATTTTCCGTTTACGGGCGGAATTGGCACTAACGCCAAACCCGCCGCGCAAAGTTGGCTGATCTCACTTGGCATTATCACTGCTTCCGCTCAATAATACATATTGCGCCATTCTGTGCTTTGCCTTGCCCGAATCGATTGTTTGCCTGTGTGTAATGATGTTATGACCACGCTTTCTCAATTCAAGTACGCGCCCTCCAGGGTGCATTACATCAAGCTCGGTTCGTGCCTGGGTTGTGGTCAGTGGAGCAGTGAGTAGCCATGCAAGAATGCGTTGCCGTTGAGAAGCTGCATCGGTAGAATATAATTTGCTGTTCATAATATCTTTCGCCTTAATCACGGCGCATTTTCCTACTTTTACTGCCCGTCGAGTGAAGACTTTTTGTTAAAAAATCGAGAAATTGCGCCTTTGTTTACGCTTTTTCGATAACAAGCCACGACTAGCGCGGCTTTGCATCGCATTATTTATGCGAATTCAGTTCGCAAGCTGGTTGTCGATACATTCCGCTAAAACTTGGGTATTAACGAAAAGTTGCTTGCCAACTTTGCGGAAGGCTTTAGCAAGACCGTTGTGCTGTCGTTGGATAACAGCCCATTGCCAAGATTTTTCGTTGTAAAGGTGCGGATATTTTTTAGGGACAGACTTGTAAGGGATTAAATCATCCAGTGTCGTCTGGGGTTGGTTTTGCATGGGTATAACCTCGCTTTGTTTAAGTAAGTGAGGCTATTTTTTCACCAAAAAATCAAAGATTAACTGAAAACTCTAATTAATTTTTTGGTTGAGTTTTAAGCATTTTTGGAAAATATGTCATTTTTGTTTCGTTTCAATTGATCAAAATCATCTTTGGAAAATTCCATTTCGCCTGTTGCGGTATTCAAAATATATTCCCAATCCTTAGAACTTAGGCTTAGCAACTCTGGTGCTAAATGCTGGAAATCAATGTCTCTCTTAATCCTTGTAAAAAACTGTACTAAGTTAATGCTTTTCTTCTTATGGATTTGCTCTGGAATTTCATGGTTATAAGACTTAACAGTAGCATTTTCATACTGATTTCTTAGTTCTTCTATAATCTCATGAATATCAGGCCAATACTTACTGTCAAAATCAACTAGCTCGTCTAATTTCGGCTTAATATGATTTTCAAAGCGAAAGCGCTTTTCCATTTCTTGGCTATTCCGCGCCGCGCGGTTAATTAACCCTACGGTATGGCAAAGGTCATAATTATCAAGTTCCTCTTGCCCATATCTTTCATCAAAATCAACTCTTAGTGGATTAGTATTTTCTATCCTTGATGCTTCTTCAAAATGCTCGACTAATTCAAATAAGTGATAATGTATTTTTTCAACGATATCAGTTAATTGCTTATGAGCTGCTTTAATAGCCTTATTATTTTCAGGGGTAAGTTCCAGTTGCATATTCTGGCTCAATCTGAACAGCCATTTTGATTTAATTTGAACACCGATTCTGAATGAATCTGAACAGTGATTCTGGTTTGAAGGTGAACACTTTTCCGGTATTTCCGGAATGGGTGTTCAGCTTGCCAGAATCGGTGTTTAAGCTATCCAGAATTAAATCTAACGCATTGTTTCTTAAACCGGACTACCTTTTCCGCTATTTACGGAAAGGAAATGTCAGCCAAGAGAATTACGATGCGTCAATTAAGAGAAGTCCTTAGACTCAGTCTCAGTGCCGGATTAAGTATCCGGAAAATCAGCGCAAGCACTAAAATTAGTGTCGGCAGTATCCAGCAGATTTTAAAGCGGGCCGAACAATTCCAATTGTCTTGGCCGCTGCCGGACGATTTGGATGACCAGGCCTTAGCCCTGACGTTTTATCCCCGCGCTGATGCCAGACCCGCCCGTCGGCATCAGGAGCCAGACTGGGTTGAGCTACATCAGGAGCTCAAGAAAAAGGGTGTCACCAAGCAATTGCTGTGGGAGGAATATACCCAGCAGTTTCCGAACCGCTGTTATAGTTATTCGCAGTTTTGTGCCCGCTACGAGGACTGGCGAGGCAAGCAACAGCGTTCCATGCGCCAAACCCATCACGCCGGGGAAAAGCTGTTTCTTGATTATGCTGGCCAAACGATCCCCATCGTTTGCGCGGCCAGCGGAGAAATCCGCCAGGCGCAAATCTTTGTGGCGGTCTTAGGCGCCTCCAATTATACCTATGCCGAAGCGACCTGGACCCAAAGCTTGCCGGATTGGTTGGGCAGCCATGTTCGTGCCTTTGGGTTTTTCGGTGGTACACCCAAGCTGCTGGTGCCGGATAATCTTAAAAGTGGTGTCAATAAAAGCTGCCGTTACGATCCGGAATTGAATCCCAGCTACCAGCAACTGGCGGCCCATTATCAGGTCGCCGTGGTACCGGCCCGGCCTTATAAACCGAAGGACAAAGCTAAGGTCGAAGTGGGAGTCCAGATTGTGGAACGCTGGATTCTGGCTAAATTGCGGCACCAAACCTTCTTCTCATTGGCTGAGCTGAACCAATGCCTCCGTATTTTCGTGGTGGAGTTAAACCTAAAGCCGTTTAAACAATGGCCTGGAAATCGTCGGCAATGGTTTGAAACCCTCGATCAGCCTGCGTTATTGACATTGCCGCCCCATGCTTACCAGTTTGTCGCCATCAAAAAAGCACGGGTCAATATTGATTATCACATCAGCTATGACCTGCATCTTTACTCGGTGCCGCATTATTGTGTCGGTGAGCAGATTGAGCTTTATGTCGGCGATAAAGTGTTGGACGTGTACCTCCACGGCAAACGCATTGCCAGCCATGTCCGTCGGTTTCATCCCGGCGCATCCACTCAGGCAGCACACATGCCGGAACGGCATGCCAAACACCAGCAATGGACGCCCGGACGGTTGTTGAACTGGGCGCAGTCGATTGGCCCGGATGTGCTCGCCTGGGTCAAAACACAATTACAGCGCAAACCGCATCCTGAACAAGCTTACCGGGTCTGTCTTGGCTTATTGAACCTGAGCCGTACTTATCCGGCTGAACGCTTAAACCGAGCCTGTGCCATCGCCAACCAAAAGGCGTTGTTCAAATTGAAAAACGTGAAGGCTATTTTGCAAAGCAACCTGGATCAATTACCGGAATCCGTACCGGTACAAACCGCCTTGTTGCCGCAAGACCATGAAAACATCCGGGGTGCGGCCAGTTTTCACTGAGCACTCATTAAAAAAAACAATACCGAGGACAGCCATGATTGAATCCCTGCTCAACCAATTACGCCAACTTAAACTCAGCGGCATGGCAGCCGAACTACAAAGCCAACGGGAACAGCCCGGCACCTATGAGGGGCTGGCTTTTACCGAGCGCTTGCAATTATTGATTGACCATGAAGACCAGGAACGCCAGCAACGCAAACAAGACCGGTTACTGCACCTTGCCCAGTTTAAACTCAACGCTTACCCCAAGGACATTGATTATCAGAATGCCCGCGGTTTAAAGCAAGCGCAGATGGCTTCACTTCTGCAATGCGACTGGATCAACAAAGCCCAGAATCTGTTGTTGACCGGCCCCTGCGGCAGCGGGAAAACCTATATTGCCTGTGCGCTCGGCCATCAGGCCTGCCTCAAAGGCTATAGCACAAAATATTATCGCGTCTCCAGACTGACACTCGCCCTGACCCAAGCCAAGGCTGACGGCACCTACCTTAAACTATTAAAAAGCATCGCCGGCTTTGATTTGCTAATCCTCGATGACTGGGGCTTAGAACCTTTAAGCGCTGCTGCCCGCCATGATTTAATGGAAATGATGGATGATCGCTATGGGAAAACAGCAACCCTCGTGACCAGCCAATTGCCGACCGAACAATGGTATCAGTCCATTGGCGACAATACCTTGGCCGATGCCATCCTGGATCGCTTAATGCACAATGCCCACCGGATAAATTTAAAAGGAGAATCCATGCGGAAAAAAATGAATTCCTTGACCCAAGTTGAACACTTGGAGTAAAAATTAAACTTCACCGATGCGTTCGATTTTAGGTGTTCAAGTTCGACCAGAATCAGTGTTCAAATTATTCAGAATACGCACCAGTACGCTACGTACAATGATTCGGATAAAATCACACCATTGCCGGTAGTTATTCCCGCCGGTAGAAATTGGGGGGTAATATTTAGAGAAATAACCATCTACTTTGTGTAAAGCTTTCAGATAATCCTTGTGAAGATATTCTTTGCACGACCCTCCCTTTAGCCTTTCAACAATTGGCAATTCTTGGTTTAAGAATGTGTAGCTATTTAATAAATACGATAGCGATTCGGGCAGTTCTTTTTTTGACACTAATTACACTCCATTAAAGTGCAAGCCATTAAGTAAAGTTAGCCAGTCATCGGGTAATGACTCCGCTTGTCCCCCGTCGGGTAAGACTGGCTAAAACAATTATAAACTAAACGAATGCGCTAATTCATTGACGATCTGGCGTTTCTGGTCGCGGCCTTGCTGGATGTAGCGCATGGTGGTTTGTAGGCTCTTATGCCCTGCCAGCTTGCCTATTTGACTAAGCTCCCTGCCAGAATCGGACAGGGCAGAACAAAAGCCATGCCGCAAACAATGGAAGGTGAATTTTTCCAGCTTGATGCTGCCCTCGGGATTGAGAATGTCTTGTGCTGGAATGTTCGCTACCCGCAGGGCTTTTTCCCAGGCTTTGCGGATGTCCATAGCTTGATTAGGCTTTTCACTGGATGGGAATATTAAGCCGTTACCGACTTCCTGAAAGCGTTTGAGTTCGTCCATTACAATCGGGGCAAAATGCAGTTCGCGGTCATCGCCGTTTTTGGTGTCGCCCAGATAACCCGCGCTTTCTTTAATACTGACATCACACCAGCGCAACTTTAACAGCTCACCGCGCCTTGCCCCTGTGGTCATCGCCATGAGTACCAGCAAATAGAGTTTATCCCAATGCGATTCTTGACAGGCTTTAAGCAGTAGTGGGCGTTCTTCTTCGCTTAATACGCGGTTACGGCGTTTGGTGTCATCATCAACAACGACATTGCGAACGATGTTGGTATCAACATAGCCACGGCTTAAGGCGAATTTGTAGACGCTGGATAGCACGGCTTTCTTGCGGTTGATGGTAGTGGCGCGTTGGCCTTCATCTACCATGCAATCAATTTGTTCTCGTAGGTCGAAAATATCAATGTCGGTCATGATCCGGTCGCCAAACATCTTGCACCAATAATCGACACGTTGCATCTGGCCTGTGTAGTCTTTCTTGTTCCACTTGCCTAGATATTCGGTACAGACATCGCGGAACGTCTTGTACCTGATTCGCTTGCCAGACTTAATAAACAATTCCGCACCGCCCATGCTTTCAATTTCTTGCGGGGAAAGTTGCAAAAGCTCTTTTTTTGTTAGTTGGTTTATAACGGCTAATCGGGCTTGGTTGCGGATTGCAAACAAATCAACACCTAATTGCTTGAACAGTTCCTCACCGCCCATGTTATCAATATCGGCATAGGATAATGCCAGCAAATCCGTCGCTCCCATGTTCGGAATGGTTTTAATGCTATGCTCAATCTTATCCGCCCAGGCTTGGGCTAATACTTGAGAAGGAAAGGTTTTGTTTTTGACAATGCCTTTCATGCGGACATCGGCACGGTAATTGCGATTTGCTAAAGTGCGAATGTAAGCCATTACACACCCCCACAAAAATCGACAAGGCAATGCGCTGAAAGCTGACCGGACACACGATCACGCCTTAAAAAAATAATGTCTTGGCTTTGAATATTAGCCCAGAACTGGACTAAAAAGGATTTGTTTTGTTGGTTCATTACGCCACCTCATTAAGCAAAATAAAGCAGAAGTGCGCCTAATTTTGCGCCTTACTACAGTTATGTTGCTTCAACTCGACGGGCAATCTTGCTGAAATGCTTACAAAACAAGAGTTTTGGTGGTGGGTCGCATGCGATTCGAACGCATGACCATCGCATTAAAAGTGCGGTGCTCTACCGGCTGAGCTAGCGACCCAACAAAGATTTACAATTATATCAACATATGAATTGATTGCAAGAATTTTACGCTATTGATAGTGCGTTGGGTCTTCAATACCTGCTTCAATAAATCCTTGCGCTCTTAACCTACAAGCATCACAAACCCGACAAGCTTGGCCTTGGCTATCGGCTGAATAACATGAAACTGTTTTAGAATAATCAACTTTAAGCGTTACCCCTAACTTTATAATTTCAGCTTTGCTCAATTTTATAAGTGGCGTATGGATTGTGAATTGTTGGCCTTCCACACCAGCCTTTGTTGCCAAGTTTGCGAGCTGTTGAAAAGCGTTGATAAACTCCGGCCGACAATCGGGATATCCTGAGTAATCAATAGCATTGACGCCAATATATATATCAGTACATTTCAAAACTTCTGCCCAGCCTAGTGCAAACGCCAAGAAAATGGTGTTACGCGCAGGTACATAGGTGACAGGTATACCCTGTTGAGGATGATCTGGGACTTTAATGTTTTTGTCTGTCAGTGCCGACCCACCGATTGAGGCAAGACCAAGCTTGATGATTTTGTGGCCTTTTACTTGATAGGTGCTGGCGATAACTGAAGCTGCTCTTAATTCGGCATTATGGCGTTGCCCATAATCGAAACTTAGGGCGTAACATTGAAATCCTTGTTGCTTAGCGAAAGCAAGTGCAGTGATTGAATCTAACCCGCCAGACAAGAGAATTATGGCTTTTTTGGACATATCGACTATTTACCTCGGGCATCATCCCAAAGTAATTTATGAAGTTGAATTTGAAAACGCACAGGTAATTTGTCCTGTAGTACTTTATTCGCTAATTCGGTTGGATTTTGCTGACCCATGACCGGCGAAAACAATATTTCACAATGATCTGACAGTTGATATTCAGATACTATTTGCTTTGACCAACGGTAGTCCTCTTCATTACCGATAACAAATTTAACCTGGTCATTTTTAGTTAGATACTGGATATTTTGATAGAGATTCTTCTTTAACTCACCAGAACTAGGCGTTTTGAGATCCATTACTTTAATAATTCGAGGATCCAACCCCGATAAATCAATTGCACCGCTAGTCTCTAGAGAAACGATATAGCCCAGATCAAGTAGTTTTGTCATTAAATCTAGGCACGCAAGCTGGGCAAGCGGTTCGCCACCAGTAACAGTTACATAACGTGTCCCGTAGGTTTTGACTTCGGCAATGATATCGTTAATCTCTTTTTTTTCACCGCCAGTAAAAGCATAGGTGGTGTCACAGTAACTGCATCGCAATGGGCAACCAGTGAGCCTAATAAACACAGTCGGAATACCCACTGTGGCTGACTCACCTTGTAGCGAATAAAAAATTTCAGTAATGCGCAGAGAACTCACAATTAATGTGTAGCTTCGGCCTTTTCTAACATCGGTAATTTCTTTTGAGCTATTTTAGCGGCTTTGGAGTTTGGATACTCTTTGATTACCTGCATTAAATACTCGCGCGCTTTAGTTATATTTTTCTCATCCTTGTCTATGTAGCCCAACTTTAGTAAAGAATCAGGAACTTTTTCAGAAGTGGGATATTTTTCAATCACGCTATTGAAAGCTTTTCGTGCTGAGACATTATCATGATTTACCCGATGAGCCTCACCTAGCCAATAATGTGCATTACTGATGTAAGTACTCTCTGGATGCGCAGCTATATAAGCATTCAGGCCTGTTATGGCTTCGGTTGTTTTTCCTTTTCTCAGATCATCATAAGCTTGTTGATATTCTTGCTTTTCAGCGCCAGAAATTTGAGCAGCTCCAGGCGCGACTGGAACCGGCACCACCTGGGTAGGTGCTGTAGAATTTGCAGGTGCATCCGGAGTTGAATTGGGTTGCTTTTCTACAGTGTTTTCTGAGCTAGGCTTTACCTCGGCAGCGACAGGCGGCGTAGCGGGTTCTTTTGTTCCAGATGATACGTCTGATCCTGAAGGTTCAGCAGGTGTTTCCGCAGACGGTTGGCTTATTGGGCTTATGCCAGACTTATTTTCGAGGGCTTGCAGACGCTCATCAAAATCCGAGTACATGGTTTTCTGACGTTTTTTTAATTCATCCAGTTGGTAAGTTTGCTCTTCAACCTTACCAGTCAACTGCTGAACTTCTTTTTGTAATTGTTCTACCCGCTTCATTATTTCATAGTCACTCATAGCCGCTGCTGGCGGCTTTACCGCAACTGCGGAATTAGGCGAAGCCTCAGAGTTATTACCGGAAACGGGCGGTAATTCCGCACAGGCGCTAGAGCAAACAATAAACAAGGCAATAATGCTATAGGTATTCATAATTTTTACCGCTGATAACCGAGTTCAGCCCGACGATTACGCTCCCAAGAACTTTCGTCGCCACCAAAAACTGCCGGTTTTTCTTCGCCGTAACTTACCAGTTCCAATTGGCTATCATTTACGCCCTGGGCTTTAAACATTGCAGCCACAGCTTTAGCGCGCTGGTCACCTAGTGCGATATTATATTCGCGGCTACCCCGTTCATCAGCATGACCTTCTACAGTCAATTTTTGGTTGGGATGGGCAATCAGATATTGGGCATGAGCGTTGATAACCGGAATAAAATCGGGTTGCACTTCACTGCTATCTAACATGAAATATATCGTGCTTCTGGATAAAGGGTTGTTTGGATCACTGAATTCAGGCCCAAGAAAAGCGTTATTGCCAGTCACACCTGTATAACCAGCGCCTGCCATACCTGTTAATGGTGACGAGCTGTTTAAACCACTGGTGGTTGCCGCATCATTAATGCCACTGGCAGCATTTTGGGTACCATTCGTTAAGCTATCTTCTTTTTCATCTTCACTACAGCCTGATAGAGTAAATACTGCAAAAAAAACAACACAAAGTAATAATTTAAATTTCATAGTTATATTCCTAAAAATTGATGGTTCAAAACGCTACCGACATTGATTTTACAACTTAGGGCGACCAAGCCGGTTCGCGCACATCACCGCCATTGAACCCTAGTCTTTGTTGCATTTTACCATCTAATGAAACAGCCGATAAAAAGCCCGTTCTGCCTTTTTTAGAGGCATATAGCACCATTGTGCCATTTGGCGCAAAACTTGGCGACTCGTCCGAAGGCCCTGTCGTCAACACATTGATTGAACGACTACCTAAATCCATTACGCCGATGCGGTAATCCCCACCGTTACCATGCACCATGACCACGCTTTTACCGTCTGGCGAAAAACTGCCACGGGCATTGTAATCCCCAGAAAAGGTTATACGCTGCTCTTGGCCACCGTGGCTAGGTACAACATACAACTGCGGCTTACCACCCCGATCTGAGGTAAACACGATTTTACTGCCATCTGGCGACCAGGACGGCTCCGTGTCAATCGCATAGCTTTTAGTTAACTTATTGAGCGAACGGGTTAACAAGTTCAAAACATAAATATCTGGACTGCCATCTTTAGATAAAGTTAATGCCAAGCGGGTACTGTCCGGGGACCATGCCGGCGCACCGTTAATTCCAGGAAATTCAGCTACCCGTGAGCGTTGACCGGTTATCAGGGTTTGTACGTAAACAGCAGCATTTTTCTTTTCAAAAGAAACGTAAGCAATTTTAGACTTATCCGGCGACCAGGATGGTGACATCAATGGTTCTGATGATGTTGTGATTGTCTGTGGGTTAATGCCATCAGTGTCAGCGACTTGAAGCTGACTTTGTTTTCCCTGTTGGCTGTGGGTTATGTAGGCAATACGTCCACTAAATGCTCCTTTTTTACCAGTCAATTTTTCAAATATCAAATCACTGATTTGATGTGCGGTTCGACGCAGATCATTCGCTGAAGAATTCATTTGATACCCCAGCAATTGCCCGGTTTTCATGACATCCAATAGCTGAAATTGTACGCTGTAGTTACCGCCTACGCCACCGTTAACTTGACCAACGACTAGATAATTCTGGTTAATAGCTTGCCATTCAGAAAAATTAACCGCTGAAGCAGATGTTGGCCGACTCGGCATACTTTGCTGCGCCAGCATTTTAAAATAACCGCTTCTTGCCAAATCAGCATTTATAACTTGGCTGATATCAACCGGCGTGCCCGATGACGCAAAAGGCACAACGGCGACTGGTGTCCCACTATCCGCGCTTTCGGTGATGTCGATGGTCAACTCAGCTTGTGCCAACGGTGAGAAGGCAATAACCAAAATTAAACACACAATTTTATTCATAAATTTCACGTCTACCTCTTTTTGCCTTTATGCAAAACATTTTTCGTGCGAAATTATAGCCTATAACTATTAATTAATACTGAATATCAATGAGATATTAGTAATACTTCATCAAGCTCTCAATAAATATTTGATATACCAGCCGATAGCTTATGAATTGTCCCTGTCTTAACATAATTACAACTAACCCATGATTTGATATATTCTAACGTTAATTCCTAGCGTTAAAGTTAAATGTAAATGACTTGAACACTTTAGCCAGATTTTTATCCCCTGGAACGGGTAACGGCGAAGCACGATCAATTGCGTTTTCCACTGAACGGGCAAATAACTCATTCCCGTTACAATTAGCTGTTGAATCCATTACGGTACCATCTGAGGTTAATTTTACCCTTACTGTGCATCTGGAACCTTCTGAGCCAGGCGGTGCAATCCAGTTTCGGTGAACCCTTTCTGAAATTAATCGACGATACTTTTCTATTTCTGCCGCATTATTTGCTGCGACCGCTTTGGCTGCATCGATTTTGGCCTGTGCTGCGGCTTCAGCTTTTGCTTGTTCTGCTGCCGCCAACTTGGCTTTTGCCTCCGCTTTGGCTTTTTCAACCGCTTCGGCTTTAGCCTTTGCGGCGGATTCTGCTTTGGCCTGGGCAGCTTCTTCTGCCGCCTTCTCTTTAGCATCGGCTGCCGCTTTTACCTTGGCTTCAGCAGCGGCATTTTTCTTAGCCTCCTCAGCCGCTTGCTTTTTGGCTTCAGCTTGAGCAGCTTTTTTTGCCTCTGCTTTTTCTTTAGTATCAGCGGCTGCTTTAGCCTTAGCGGCTTCTTCTGACGCTTTTTCCTTGGATTCAGCTACGGCTTTGGCTTTAGCCTCTTCTTTAGCTTTAGCTTTCTCATCAGAATCTTTCCTAGCAGCCATTTTAGCTTGTTCAGCGGCTTCCTTTTTTGCTTCAGCTTTTTGTTTAGCTTCTAATTCGGTTTTAGCTTGTGTGGCTTTTTCCTTGGCCTCAGCCGAAGCTTTTTTCTTAGCCTCGATTTCAGCAACTTTTTTGGCTTCTGCTTTTGCCTGCTCAGCTGCAACTGCTTTAGCTTTAGCTTCTGCAAGCGCCTGTTTTTTTTCTTCAGCTTGAGCTTCTTTTTTTACCTCCAGCTTTTCTTTAGCTTCAGCTGCTGCTTTGGCTAAAGTCGCCTTTTCTTTGATCACTGAATTTTTTTCTGCTTCCTGTTTTTTGACCTCAGCAATTTCAGCTTCTTTCTTAGTCTCGGCTTTTGCTTGCCTAACAGCCTCCTGCTTTTTAAGCAACACTTCTCTTTCAGCTTCCGCTTTTTCGGCCGCTAATTTTTCTTTTTGCCCGGTGTCAGCTTTTTTTTGCTCAACTGGCTTACTATTCATTGGCGTTTTTTTTGCCGGTGTCCCGCTATCCTCAACAATAGCGGCATGAATAATATCTTGTTCGGTTATTGGCTCATCTGCTTTGGGCTTGAAAAATGCGCTTAAAACAAATAACCCGATCAACGTTAAATGCAAAGCTAGCGCAATTAAAAACGCCCTGGTGAGCTTTTCTTGGCTACTCATCAACTTTCAAGATTCTTAATCGTTATTCGGCTTTGTAATTAATCCGACATTTGGGACGCCTGCGTTCTTTAGCGATGCCATAACTGTCACAACAGCACCATAATCGACTGTTTTATCTGCATTTATTAAAACCTGAGGATTTTTCTTATCAGCTAGGGCAGTTTCAACTTTTTCATTGATTTCTTCGGCCTGGATTTCTTTGTCGCTAGTGCCATCAACATTCAAATAATAACGGCCATTTGCGTTGATCGAGATAACGATAGGCGGTACGCCCTCTTTTTGATCTACCGTTGCAGTCTCCGCTTCGGGCAAATCGACTTCTACCCCAGTTTGCAACATAGGTGTTGTTATCATAAAAATAATCAACAATACCAACGTGACGTCAATATAGGGGACGACGTTAATTTCTGACATCGGCTTTCTACGCTTGTTTCTTCTGCTCATTTCATGTGCGCCTGTCTTTGCAACAAGACCACGAATTCTTCGACGAATAATTCATAGCGACCTGTCAAGTTATCTAAACGTGAAGAAAACCTGTTGTAGGCTATAACCGCCGGAATGGCGGCAAATAAACCAATTGCAGTAGCGATCAAGGCTTCGGCAATGCCGGGAGCAACTTGCGCTAAAGTCGCTTGTTTGACTTTGCTTAATGACATGAAGGAATTCATAATACCCCACACCGTACCGAATAACCCGATATAAGGACTGATTGAACCCACTGTAGCCAAAAATGGCAAATGCTGGTCAAGACGGTCAAGCTCCCGTGATAATTCAATCCGCATGGCACGTTGCGCACTCTCTACTTGAATCATGGGGTCAACTGAGCCGGTTTGCCGCATACGCGAGAATTCTTTATATCCGGCAAGAAAGATTTTTTCGATGCCTTCCGGCTCAAAATCTTTTGCCGACAATTTACGGTATAACTCCGCCAAAGCCACACCTGACCAGAATTCTTCTTCAAATTCGTCGGTGATGGATATGGCGCGATTAAGATCCTTACGTTTAGAAAAAATAAACGTCCACGAGGCGACTGATGCCCCCATCAATAACAACATCACAAATTGCACCACAAAACTGGCATCCATGATGAGATGAAAAATCGATAAATCAGTGTTCATATTTAAACTGCTCTAATAAATTTTCAGGAATAGCTTTTGGTTTAAGGGTATTTGCGTCCAAACAGGCAATTCGGACATACCCAGTTACCAATAGATGGCTATCATGGGTAATTTTTTGACTAAATTCAAGGCTGGCTTTTTTTATGGTCTTAATTTCTGCATTAACTTGCAACAATTGGTTGAAACGCGCGGGTTTAATATAGTCTATTGCTAAGGAACGTACGGCAAAAATGATATTTTCTTTAGCGATAAGTTCATCTTGTTCATAACCCATTGCCCTCAAAAGCTCGGTTCTAGCCCGTTCCATGTACTTTAGGTAATTGGCATAAAACACCACACCGCCCGCATCGGTGTCTTCATAATAGACCCGCACCGGCCATAAAAACGGATTATTCAAACAAATCCCCTGCAATTCCAATGCCTTTGGGTGCTTTAAGACCAAAATGTAAATAGGCTTGCGAAGTTACTACCCGACCGCGCGGCGTACGCATGATAAAACCTTGCTGTAACAAATAAGGCTCCAAGACATCTTCAATCGTACCGCGCTCTTCGTTAATTGCGGCTGACAAGGTATCCAAACCAACCGGACCACCGGAAAAATTGTCGATCATTGCCATCAGTAATTTCCTATCTAAGGCATCAAAACCATTGGTATCGACACGCAGCATATCCAACGCTTGCTTAGCAATATCCTCGGTAATAACCCCGTTGCCCTTAACTTCAGCAAAATCCCTGACCCTGCGTAGCAGGCGGTTAGCTATACGCGGCGTACCGCGCGACCTGCGGGCAATCTCAAAAGCACCTTGTGGATCCATACTAATACCCAAAACATTCGCGGAACGTATCGCAATATTAGCCAGCTCATTTATCGTATAAAACTCCAATCGTTGCACAATGCCAAAACGGTCACGCAAAGGGGATGTTAACAAACCTGCCCGGGTAGTTGCACCCACCAATGTAAATGGTGGTAAATCAAGTTTTATTGACCTTGCGGCAGGGCCTTCGCCGATCATCAAATCCAATTGATAATCTTCCATTGCGGGATAAAGAATTTCTTCCACCGCAGGACTTAATCGATGGATTTCATCAATAAATAACACATCATGCGACTCAAGGTTAGTCAACAAAGCTGCCAGATCCCCGGCTTTTTCAAGCACCGGCCCCGAAGTTTGGCGAATATTAACAGACATTTCCGCTGCAATAATGTTGGCAAGGGTGGTTTTGCCCAAGCCAGGTGGCCCAAAAATCAATACATGGTCAAGTGCTTCCTTACGCGCTGTCGCCGCCTGAATAAATATTTCCATTTGCGTACGCAGCTCTTGCTGACCAATATATTCAGCCAGCCGTTTGGGCCGTATGGCACGGTCTTGCCGCTCTTCATCAGGCTGGCTTTTTGGGCTAATCATGCGGTCACTGTCGATCATATCGCTTCGCGCCACATTATCTCACTGCACCCTGTAGTGCCAACCGGATAATCTCTTCACAAGTCTTGCCTTCGGTACCAATATTTTGCACCATCTTACTCGCATCTAAAGGCTTATAACCTAATGAACATAAAGCGCTGATTGCTTCCTGCTTAGGGCTTGCGTTAGCAATGGTCATTACAGAACTCACGGTCTCAATACTGGACACAGACGAATCGCCTAAATCTGGTAAGCGGTCGCGCATTTCTATAACTAAACGTTCCGCGGTTTTTTTGCCCACTCCCGGCAAACGTACCAAGGCTTGAGTGTCGTTGTTATGGATACAGCGATGGAATTCTTCAGCAGTCTGGCCGGACAAAATCGTCAGAGCCAACTTGGGACCAACGCCATTCACTTTAATCAACGTCCGGAACATTGTCCGGTCGGCTTCTGTAGAAAAACCGAATAAAATGTGAGCATCTTCCCGCACCACTAAATGCGTATGCAAAAGAATATCAGTACCGATAGCGGGCAGGTTATAAAACGTCGTCATCGGCGCTTCCACCTCGTAACCCACACCCTGCACATCCAGCAATAACACGGGCGGCGCTTTATGTATAAGTTTTCCTCGCAGGAAGCCAATCATTTAGCCCAACCTTTTTGCAGACGCAATGCCGTTTGCTGATGATGGGCATGGCACAGGCAGATGCCCAAGGCATCGCTCGCATCGATCTGCATTTCGCCTTGAACATTTAGCAGAATTTTCACCATGTGTTGAACCTGCGTTTTTGCGGCATTACCCTTCCCAACCACGGCTTGCTTAACCTGTTTGGCGGAGTACTCGAATACTGGCAACCCCGCCGCCTGCACTGCACAAATCGCCGCACCGCGCGCTTGCCCAAGTTTAAGCGCGGAATCCGCATTAATATGCATAAATACCTGTTCGATAGCCATTTGCTCCGGCTGATAGCGTTCCACCACTTCCAGTAAACCTTTGAATATCTGCTTAAGCCGATCAGGAAAATACTCAGCCGTCACCCGGATACTGCCGCTGGCGATGTATTGGAAGCCACGCGGCGATTCTTCAATCACGCCGTAACCTGTCAACCTTGAGCCGGGGTCTATGCCTAATATTCGCATTAATCATTGAAGGTTGGGATGAGGTACGAACCCCAACATTGAAACTTATCAAAATCGTTGGGGGTCACTTTGTTCTCTTCAAACTACGCGCTATGTAACTTTCCTGACTCTTACATAACATTTCTTAACACCGGATAATGTAATTTGAATTGGGTTAGCCATTATTTTTAATTCAGTTCCAGGATTTATCGTTCCAATACTTGATCCAGTATCTACTTTCTTCCCGTTTTTTGATAATATCGGTTCTTTCTGTCTCATATAAACCCAGTTATTAGCTTTAATTTTTGTACCCACATAAAAGTCGGTTAAAAGCGGGTTATTAGATTTAGAAATATCGAAATGTCTTTCCTTCCATTTTTCATTATTCAAAACTCCCATAAAAACATAAAATTCCTCTTTCAATAACTTTTCTTTAAGTTCTTTACGTTCTTCGAGGAGTTTTGCTAGTTCTGTAACAAATAATTCCTTATCATTTTTACTTTTATCAATAGCATCATTGATCATAGTAAGAATATCTTCAGATGATTTACTTGGATTCTCTTCTAAAAACTCAGCCAATCGCCCCTTATCGTTGGTTAATTCTTCAGAAATTTCTTCTTTTAGATTATTAACCTCATAAAGCCTATCTGATATGGTTGATCTCATTTTTTGAAGTTCCACATCGATATTTTGTTTTAGAGTATTTTCAAGTTCAGGCCTGAATTTTTTTAGCTCAGCATCTATAACAGATGAAACGCTGGCAGATATTTCTTTATCAATTTTATTTTTAATTTCAGGGGCTTCTAATTTCTGAGGTAGAATTTTATCAAGCTTTTCACCTATTTTATCGACAGTATTGATATCCATTAATGCGAAAAAACCTAAAACAACCGCTGCGCTAGTTCCAAGAATCCAGATATTTGTTTTATCAAAATGACTTCTAACATCATTGATATTTTTCTCATAACGAGATGTTATTTCATTGATTGCTTTATTTGTCTGACTCTTGCTATCAGAATCCAATGCCTTTTGGACTCGAAGCATTATTAGTTCTAGCTCACGATCAGAAATTAATTTTTCTTGCGGAAAACTATCTGTTGTTTTTTGCAATTCAGATTTGCATCCATCATTATTACTTTCAGGTTCTGCCATTCCTCCCCCTTAAAATTTTAATTAACTGGATATTTTATCGTTCCCACTTTGGAGCGTGGGAACGATAAAGCTATAGTACCGTACCTTATTGTTTAAGGACTTAAATCCTTCATAATCTCATCACTAATATCCGCATTGGAGTAAACATTTTGCACGTCATCCAGGTCTTCCAGGCGGTCGATCAGGCGCAGCATTTTCTCGGCGGTTTCGGCATCCAGTTCGGCTTGGGTTGAGGCTTGCATCGTGACTTCGGCGTTATCCGGCTCGAATCCCGCTGTCACCAAGGCTTCTTTGACGGCCAGATAAATTTCTGTCGTGGTCATGACATCCACAGAACCGTCATCGTAAGTGAGTACATCTTCCGCACCCGCTTCCACTGCGGCTTCCATCAGGGCATCTTCATCCACACCGGGCGCATAGCTGAGAATGCCTAACTTGTTGAACAGGTAAGCTACAGAGCCGTCTGTACCCAAGTTGCCGCCTGCTTTGGTGAAGGCGTGGCGGACTTCGCCGACAGTGCGGTTACGGTTATCAGTTAAGCAATCGACAATCACCGCAGTACCACCAGGGCCATAGCCTTCATAACGGACATTTTCGTAATTAGCGCCGTCCAATGCCCCAGAGGCTTTTTTGATGGCCGTGTCGATGGTATCGCGGCGCATATTAGCGCCTAATGCCTTATCAATTGCGGTGCGTAAGGTGGGGTTACTTGCCGCATCCGGCCCACTGGTTTTTACGGCTACCGAGATTTCACGTAACATTTTAGTAAAAATTTTGCCTCGCTTGGCATCCTGCCCAGCTTTCCTGTGTTTGATGTTAGCCCATTTACTGTGTCCAGCCATTGTTGCTTTTACCTTCTAAACTTTGTTTGGATGAATGTTATCAAAATTGTTTAACATGGCATTATTTCTTATCTGGCAGATACAGTTCAAGCGACAACTCAATTTATTGGCGAAAAATGTTTAACATTACTGGTGAATACTGATATCCATCAGCTTGGGTCGTGCAGTTGAATGACGTAATTAAAACCCTAAATTTGAAATGATACTCATCTTTAAGTTGAAAACATCAGGCAGCAAAGATGCAACCTGACCTACGCATTACAACAAGTATTATTAATTGCGACTTTGTTCACATGAGGCAATAAAACATTAAAACCTGGTTCACAGAATTATTCGTAAGAATTATTAAAATCTTATCCAAATGGAACGCAGTAATTCCTTTGATAACCAATGCTTGTTTTTTTATAACCGTGAGGACTAACTGAATAAAATATTATTATATGTTAGCTTGATGTTGATTGCCTTTAATTCGTTTGCAGGTGTATGTAATAACGGCTCGCTTAAAGGAGCATATAGTTACAACCTAATAGGGATGACAGACTCTGGATATGGAATTTTTGGCGCAGGACAACTTAATTCAAAGGGTAATGGAACCGGCACAATTTCTGGTATTGGCTCATATTTTGGAGGGGCTTCAGCCGCTTCTGGCAGCTTCACATACACTGTATCAGCTCTTTGTGTAGCTACTGGAACTATTAGCGCGACAAATGGCGTTAAAACTTCATTTTGGTTGTATTTAGACCGGATGGACGCCGCACCAGCAGTAAAGGTTGCGTATCATGGCCATTTAGTAACTAAAAATTCTGCCGGAACATCGTTTTCAGGAATGATAGATAAGGTTGATGGGAAATTTTAAAAGCCCTACGGGTGGTGGGGGAACATGCCCCGTCCGGTAATTATTTAACGACTTTAATAAATCGATTCTCTTTTATAATTTGCAAACATCACATTTATCAATCAAAGGTAGCATATATTTTAAACTGGAATCAGCAATATAGTTATCCGCCAACTCCCGCACCACCGCGCGGTCACAAACCCCACCAAAGCCAATCACCGTAACACCCGGCTGTTTGGCTTCCATGTCGGTTTTACCATCGCCGATCATGACCAACGATTGTTTATCTTTAAGTAATTGTTTGCAAATCTCCGCTTTACCACCCGAACGCGCTAATGGGGAGTTTTCATCATAAGTCTGATAAGTGCCATCGGCATGGAAAAAAACATCTACGGCATGGACATGACGTTCAGGTACATTTAAGATAATTGCCAGCGGCAGGATCGCCTGCCGCAAGCCGCCGCTGATAATATGGACTTCCTTGCCCTGCCCTAGCAAGGTGGCAAAGACCTCTTTAACACCATCAACCATTTCATGGATGTACACATCAGCCAGTTTTTCGATACTGGCCTTGTCTGGTTTTATAGTTTCCAGCCTCTTGCCGTACACCGCTTCGAGCGGCAATTCGCCGTTCATGGCCAAGTCGGTCAACTTGGCCATTTCTTCACCTACGCCTGCCCATTTTGCCAGCTCGTCAATGCCTTCTATTTTGCTTAAGGTGCTGTCGCAGTCAAAACAGATGACATCATAACTCATAACTGGATTTGCTTGGCGTTGCACACTGGGGTTAAATTACAGATTTGTTGCATGATGGCTTCCGGTACTGGTTCTGACACACTAATTACCGCCATCGCCTGGTCTTTAACGTCCGCTGTACTCACTTGCATGCGGGTGATATTGATATTGGCATTGCCTAGTACTGTACTGATCGCGGAGATTACCCCCGGCCTGTCATCATGTCGAGTAACTATTAACGTGCCTTCAGGGACAACTTCAATATCGAAATGGTTAATGCATACCAAACGCGGCTGGCGACCACCCAACAATGCACCGGATAACGCGATGCTTTGGTCAGCGCAATATCCCGTCACTTTAATGAGTGATACATAATCCGGCGAATCTTTGGAAACCGACTCCACCAGTGCAATACCTTGACGTTTGGCGATGTTTTCCGCATTTACACGGTTAACCGGCGTGGATACCTGCCCCGCTAAGATGCCGACCAACGCAGATACCGACACCGGACGGACCGCCGCATCTGCTGCCCTGCCATAAAGCGCAACTTCAACTTTAGTGATAGGTTGGTTAGCTAAACCCGCTAGTATTTTGCCTAAGGTTGTCGCCAAATTCATAAAGTCATGCGACTTGTTCAATTCTTCGGCTGATACTCTTGGCAAGTTTAATGCGTTGACTGCTTCGCCCGTCTTTAAAAACAACACAGCTTGCCTTGCGATTTCCACGCTCACCGCAACTTGTGCTTCTGCAGTGGATGCACCTAAATGCGGCGTAAATACGATGTTTTCCAATTCAAGTAAGGGTGAATTTTTAGGCGGTTCATTTTCGTAAACGTCTAATGCTGCACCGGCACATTGGCCATTTTTTAATGCGTCATATAGGGCTTTTTCATCAATTAGACCACCACGGGCACAATTGATAAGCATCGCGCCTTTTTTCATCTTGGCAAACTGCGGTGCGCCAATCAGATTGCGGGTTTTTTCGATGAGCGGGCAATGCAAAGTAATGTAATCGGCACGGGTTACCAAATCGTCAAGGCTAACCGACTCAACACCATATTCCGCATAGATTTCCGGGGCAACAAACGGGTCGAAAGCAATCACCTCCATCCTTAAGCCTAACGCACGTTGCGATACAATCCGACCTATTGTACCAAAACCTGCTATACCTAAAGTTTTGTGCGCGATTTCCGCACCGACTAACTTAGAACGCTCCCACTTGCCGGCACGGACAGAACGGTCTGCGGTAGGTAATTGGCGGCTTAACGACATCATGTGGGCAATTGCCAGTTCCGCCGTGGTGGTGGCATTGGCATCAGGCGTGTTCATAACGATTACACCCATTTCAGTCGCCATCGGAATATCCACGTTATCTACACCAATCCCTGCACGACCAATTAGCTTAAGGTTTTTGGCAGCTTCCAGCACTTTTTTAGTCACTTTGGTGTCGCTACGGATTAACAAAGCATCATACTCGCCGATAATCTTGCATAGGCCATCTTCGTCAAGACCGGTTTCGATATGAATCTGGATACCCGATTGTTGGTTTAGATAATTGATACCCGCTTCGGATAATTTGTCGGAAATAAGGATTTTTTTCATGAATGTTAGAACTCGAGGAAACGCGCTAAAAATCCAATAGTTTACCAGCTTTGGTATAATCGGGATATGTTAGATGCACTGATCTTGCGAATGAAAACCAATCCATGGCTTAAAGGCGTGTTGATGCTAATTTTGCTTTCTGCCGCGCTATGGCTAGGCAGCAGCAAAAAATACAGCTTTACCCAAGATACCACCTTCACCACGATTACCGGCGAGCGTATTACGCTAAAAGCCTTACACGGCAAACCAGTACTCGTCACGTTTTGGGCGACCAGTTGTGCTAGTTGTGTAAAAGAAATTCCTGACCTGATTACGTTATATAACCAATTCCATCCACAAGGCTTTGAAGTTATTGCCATTGCAATGACTTATGATAAACCGAATCATGTTGTCGCCATGACGAAAGAAAATAAATTGCCTTATCACGTTGTTCTGGATATTACCGGAGCACATGCCAAAGCCTTCGGTCGCGTTTGGGCTACGCCGACCACTGTGTTAATCGGTACGGATGGCACGGTTAGTAAAAATATCATTGGCGCATTCGACCTAATGGCCATGCAAACCCGTATTCAACAACTACTTAAAGGATAAACATGCTCTGGTTAAAAGCCTTACATTTGATTTTTATGGTGACCTGGTTTGCCGGGTTGTTTTACCTGCCGCGTTTATTCGTTTATCACGCCATGAGCGACGATGCCATCAGTATCGAACGCTTTAAAATTATGGAACGCAAACTCTATTTCGGCATCATGACACCGGGCATGATCTTGACCTTTATCTTTGGCATCTGGATGCTCGCCAGTTATGCCTGGGATGTTTATGGCAGCAATAGCTGGCTACATGCCAAGCTGGGTTTATTGGCTGTATTATTTATTTACCATATGATCTGCGGCAAGTGGTTACTGGATTTCAAATACGACCGCAACCAGCACGGGCATGTTTATTACCGCTGGATGAACGAAGTGCCGGTGTTGTTTTTGATTGCGATTGTTATTTTGGCGGTGGTGAGGCCGTTTTAGATTACAGCTTTACTATCATCTTAATTACGGATAATAGCTGGAGATTGTCATGAGAAACGTTAGCCCTGATGATGGGAGATAAATATTTTAAAGCTCATACTGCTTACGCTTCCGCCAAAACGTCGCACGGCTCATCCCCGCCATATTAGCCGCAACTCCCGCCCTACCCTGGCTTTGTTCTAACGCCCGCTTTATTACAGCAATTTCCTCTGTTTCGCTTAATTTCGGTTTACTGCTATACCCAGAATTTAAAGTATCGGCTGAACGGGGCTCCCTAAATTCAGGTGGTAGCTCTGCTAAGCGCAAGAGTGTACCCCTGCCCACGGCAAAAACATATTCAACTACATTGTGTAATTCGCGCACATTGCCAGGCCAGCGGTAATCCAAGAGGATTTTCATCGCATCCGGGTCTATTTTCTCAATTACCCTAAACCTAGGGTCATTATGTTGGTTAATAAAGTGCCATATCAGCAAGCTAATATCTTCGCGGCGTTCGCGCAGTGGCGGCAGGAATATTGGCACCACACGCAAACGGTACATTAAGTCTTCCCGAAACTGCCCATTTTTAACTTCTTCACGTAACGAACGGTGCGTGGCCGCGACAATACGAACATCTACCTCAATTGTGCGGTTACCTCCGACCGGAATGTAACTACGCTCTTGTAAAACCCTCAGCAACTTAGCTTGTAAATCTAGCGGCATTTCGGCAACCTCATCCAAAAATAATGTACCGCCGTTGGCTCTCTGGAATAAACCGCTGTGATCTTTAATTGCACCAGTAAATGCACCGCGCACATGGCCGAATAATTCACTTTCCAACAGGTTGCTGGATAAGGCAGCACAATTTATCGCTAGAAAAGGTGCATTATGGCGGGCACTTAAGGTGTGTATTGCATTGGCGACCAATTCTTTACCGGCGCCACTTTCGCCACGCACCAGTACTGTGGCTTCGGTCTCGGCGGCATTCTGGATAATACGAAAAACATCTTGCATTGCGGGCGATCGGCTCAACATACCATGGAAATTTTGCTTGGCGTTGAGTTGTTGTGCCTTCAGGGGTTGAAGATTCTTAACTGTGACAGAAGAAAGCATGAGAACACCTACTCCACCGACAAATTGCCCATTGCTGTCCATTAATATTCGAGTAATGTTCTTAAGCGGCTGCAGCTTATTGGTAGATAGTGTTAGTTTAATTTCCTTTTCGCCGTCACCTTCAATTTTCAGCTCAGGTAGACACAGCTCACCAATAACGGCGGAAGGCACTATACCGGTAATAATCGCCATTTGGCGATTCCAATACAGCACTTGCTGATCTTTATCGACAATATAAAGTCCAGTTTCGTCACAAAGGTCGAGAATATTACCTAATAAACAGCCCGGATCAAGGCTGGCTAACCAGCCGGCATGGGCATTAACAAAATGATTGGTATTTTCTGATTGTTTCATAAATGTATCAATGAATCATTATAAATGTCTTATAGATACATTACATGAAACACCTATAACTGTAAATAATTTTATTAACCTATAAATAGCCATTAAAAATCATTAAGATAATGAATAAATTTAAAATTGGCATACTTTTAGCTTTGTTAATTATGAAGACCGTACAATACGGCTTTGTTTGATCAATTAATTAAAACAATTTTGGAGGATGCAATGAACTTTAGATTATTACTCGTAAGCAGCGGACTGCTACTTAGCGTTGGCTGTGCTACGACCACAACGCCGATTACACCGGTTGCAGAAGCCGGACACCAACATGCTGCGGCAACAAATACGACGGAGCCGAAATACAACCCAGTGATGAATCCCAGGCAAACTGAACATCCGAATGTGATGGGATTTAATGATCTGCACATTCAAGCGATCAGGCATTTAAAGCCAGATGTATTTAGTGCGGATGACCCTAAGTTGCATGCGATAGTCCATCACCACTGCAAAGCCTATGATGATGGCACATTAGTGTGCCTGATGTTCCCTACTGGTATGAAAGACCAGGATAAACCGATTGGTTTTGAATACATTATCACTACAGCGCAATTCAATACCTTGCCTGAAAAAGAGAAACATTATTGGCATTACCATAAAACCGAAGTCGGCCGTGCTTGCGCGACTTTCCCAGACTTAACCAAGGAAGAAGCCGCCAAAATTTTACCGGCAGTCCATGAAACCTACGGTAAAGTCATTTACTTTCAAAAACCGGAAGACAAATATCCATTGGGCGAACCGTATGTCTTGATTGTGCAAGATATGCCGGATGTCAAACAATAGCAGCCTCCTCTCTGTCAGATAAACATGTCGGACAGCTTTAGTCAGCGGAATTTAGGGTATGGAAAACATACCGCCGCTGACTCTTTTTTAACTGCCCACACGGTTTTAACTGAATGAACAGTTGATCTTGAGAATGTTTTTTAACCAATTGAGGTAATTATCATGTTGAATTTAATGTTAAGTATGTTTTCTGCAATTTTGGGCGTAAACCTAAGGGATCACCACGACATCCCGTTTGCCTTGCCTTTGTTATTTTTCATTTTTCTGAGCTTTATTATTACCATTACAGTGCTACATTTTATTGGTAACGACAATGAAGAAACTACTGAAGAATAAATAGGATTAATGTTATTCACTTTAATGATTAAGCAGAATTGCAGCCGATAGCTGGCCATGTATCTGCCGTCAAATAATAACCCCCTCCCTCACAATCCGCTAAATGCGGATGACTCCAGCCAGCGGCTTAGTAGTCGCTGGCTCTTTTTATATTTAACTGATAGGCCTGCTATTTATGTATTCAAATGTCTTAAACGCAATACCTGTCTAAAAACGGTACGTTTGTGAAATTAGTCACCGCTGTTTTCTTATTGTTTTTCTGTTTGCCCAGTTTTGCAGATTGGCAGGCAAGCCTACAAAATAGCGCCTATTACACAGATGATGTCGCCCTATTCTCAGTCACCCGAAGGCTTTCCCTTAAGGATGACCCGACGCAACCCACGGTTGACCGACCCGGCCAAGGCGGGGATTTTGTTTACGAACCCGGCGCAATACTGGAATGGCAAAAAAAGAATTCCTTAGGCAAACTACTCGTGGCAATGGATGCCAGCGGCTATGTCTTTGCCAACCAATCCGCCTTTTCCCATGGCTTATACGAATTTCGCTTGGCGCAAACCTTTACAAATGAGGCTAAAATTAGCCTGCATTACAATTTTGTCCCCGATCTTTTTTTAGGGGAGAATGCTTTTCGGCAAGCAACCGGTGAAGAATCAGAACACGATGAAAAGCTGACCAGCCATTATTGGTCACTTCGATTCGATCAACCCTTATCAGAAAATCTGACCGTCCGTTTGTTTAGCCGTTATGGCTTACGGAATTACAACGCCCCCTTCCAACACCGTGACACCCAGTTCTGGACCTTAGGCCCCCATCTTGAGTGGATCATTAATCCAGATATGGAGTTATTGATGGGCTATCACTATGAGCAGGGAACCTCATCGCACCAGCGAGCCATGCACTTTCCTGACGATGTGTCCTATATCAACCACTACGCGTCAGCGGAATTAAAAGTACGTTTGTTGGACAAATTAACCGGCATATTTATTTTTGATTACGAAACTAATAGTTTTACCAGCCGCAGGATTGACGATGAGCATCTCGGCGCTGCAGAGAATGTCTATCAGGGCGAGATAGAGCTGTTGTATGAATTGGACGGGTCAGCCACCGTTAAATTAGGCTGGCAACACGGCAACCGGAAATTAACGACGGAGCAGCAAAGTATTAAAAATAACAATGTGTGGCTAGGGGTAGAGTATGTTTTTTAACCTTATCTTTTATAAAAACAGATTCCGGTCAGTGAGATATTTAATGCAGGTTTTTTTCGTGTTAGTAACAGGACTATTTTTTTCATCCGGCGTTTATGCTGATACTTACCTTGGGCTGCCATCGCTAACCATACCTGTAGATAACCCGCAAACTGCCGAAAAAATTGAGTTAGGCAGGCTATTGTTTAATGACAAGCGCTTTAGTGCCGGCGGCGCAGTTAGTTGCGCCAGTTGCCATCGGGAAGATGAAGCCTTTACTGATGGCTTAACGGTGGCAGTCGGCATTAACGGCCAAGCCGGAACCCGGAATACGCCGACGGTAATTAACGCTGCCTTTTTTGAAACGCTATTTTTGGATGGTCGCGCTGCCAGTTTAGAAGCGCAAGCCCTAGGGCCTATGTTTAATCCTATCGAACATGGTTTGCAAAACCAGCAAGCCATTCTTGATCTTGTCCAACAAGATCAAAGCTACACCGAAGCATTCAGCAAAGTATTCGCCATAAGAGCTGACGGAATCAATATCAGCCATGTAACTAAAGCCATTGCCAGTTATGAACGCACCTTAATTGCGGCTAACTCACCGTTTGACCGCTATTTGTTCGGTCGCGACCATACTGCCATAACGGAAAGTGCAGTACGGGGCTTAAGTATATTCAAGCGCAAAGGCAATTGTGTGACGTGCCATGAAATTTCCTGGAATAATGCCTTGTTTACCGATAACCGTTTTTACAATATTGGCGTAGGTTTTAAAAAGTTAGCTCCAGTATTGCAAGACTTCCTAGCCGCTATTGAGCAAGGTAAAAATCCCGATGAATTTCCTTTGACTACCGCCCAGCGTTCAGAACTTGGTCGGTTTAATGCCACTAAACTAGCCGCAGACTTAGGTAAATTTAAAACGCCAACCTTACGCAACATTGCCTTAACCGCGCCTTACATGCACGATGGCAGCATGCTTACCTTGGAAGAGGTCGTTGAACATTACGACAAAGGGGGCGATAAAAATAGCTACATCGACACCAAAATTTTCCCTTTACATTTAACGCAACAAGAAAAATTGGATTTGGTCGCTTTTATGAAAGCATTGACTAGCCAAACACCATCCTAACCCTTAGTAACAAGAGAATAATCATGCAGAAAACGTTAGCTATAATCTTGATGTTGGCGGCAACTTCCGCTGTTGCGGCAGACACCCAAATGGCAATACCGTTGCAAAACACTACACCAAGCATTAGCCCACAAGCAGCGGCTGACTTCGTAAAAAGTCAGCATGCTGTCATTATTGATGTCCGTGAGCCTAGCGAAGTCGCTATAACACGCATTCCAGGAGCGATTAATATTCCGCTTAGCCAACTTAAAAACCGCTTGGTTGAATTAGGCAAATATAAGCAATCACGGATAATTACTCAATGCCGTACGGGAAGACGCTCGCAAGAAGCTTTAAAAACCTTAACGTCATCCGGCTTTACGGATGTGCAAAACCTTGAGGGCGGAATTGTTGCCTGGGAAAGAGCGGGGCTGAAGATTGAAAAGAAATGCTGTTAACTTGAATCTAAATTCCTAAACTGAATAATCTGAAAAAACTATGAAAACACCAATTTATTTACCGTTAATTTTGTTGCTCCCTCTTGTTTTTCTTACCACAGGCTGCGGGCAAAGCCCAAAGCCTGCTAGTGTTGTCAACCAAACTACTATTAAAAAATACGCAGAAGCCACCACAATAGAAGGTACGGTGAGTACCGGTAAATCGCTGATCAAAACCGGAACAATAGAGGTCATGGATGAAAATGGCCAAAAGATAAAGCAAGCGGTGGTTGAAAACGGCCGATTTCGGGTAGAAATCCCTTCGGGAACACATTTGCCCTTACTATTAAATTTTACTTCTGAATCCCATCCTGAAAAGCTAGTGTCGGTAGTCCTCTATGAAAATGTGACATCATATTTTATAGACCCATCAACTACAGCCATTGCCAAAGCGGCAAAAGCCATGGGCGGATATACCCGAACCAATCTGGTCAGGGCAGCCGAGGAAACAACACACACACCAGATAGCAACAAAACTACGACCGGCTGGCGGGGTGATCCAACCACGCAATATGGCGGATGGCATTGAGCTTTTAGCATCAATTGGTTATTAATAGAAAAATCAATGATTTGATTTTAAACACACAAACAATTGATGAACCACGAAGCCGTTAAGTTCGCACGAAATTACTGAACAATTTTTGGCTACAAAATGATATTACTAATAACAGGCTCGTCAGAAGGTATTAGTTTGGCATAGTCAGAAGTAAGCCTTTCAGCAATTAAAAGTAATTCGACGCGGGGATTTTGAAATATCCTAGATATCATCCAACACCTAACGTGTCAGAAATAAAAGATGTTCAGCAACTGAAAAAATAAAACCTAGCTTTTGTCTCAACCGTTTCACACTGTCTCACTGAGACATTATTATGTTTCAGTGAGACAGTAACGTATTTGATATATATCTATTAATCCATAACGAAATTATAAATATATTATATATTTCAGTATATTACGAATAATAAAATTCTTGGCATACATCTTGTTAATATTTAATTTAGTTACAATCGACTTTTTACATCGAATAACCAGATAACTTAAAACAACAACAGAGGAATCATCATGATATTTAGACAATTATTCGACGACGACACTTGGACTTACACTTATCTTATTGCCGATCCAGTTCATAAAGAAGCGGTATTGATTGACCCGGTTAACACCCACGTTGACGAGTACGTCAACATGTTGAAAGAAATGGGTATGACCTTAAAATATTCGCTGGAAACCCATGTTCACGCCGACCATATTACCGCTAGCGGCCTATTACGGCAAAAATTCGGTGCACAAACCGGCGTAAGCGCCATGTGCGGCGCGGAAACGGCTGATATCCAGATCAAAGACGGCGATATCTTCAGCTTTACCAACGGCGATCAAATAAAAGTTATCGCCACACCCGGCCATACCAAAGGTAGCATTTCTTTTTTATGGCGTGACCGTGTATTTACGGGCGATTCTTTATTCATCGGCGGTTGTGGACGTACCGATTTCCAAGCTGGCGATGCGGGTGCTCAGTACGACAGTATAACCAAACGCTTGTTTACTTTGCCGGATGACACTATTGTCTATCCTGGGCATGACTACCAACAACGTTGGATCAGCAACATCAAACAAGAAAAAACCACTAATCCACGTCTGGCTGGCAAAACGAAAGAGCAATTCATCGAAATCATGAATAGCCTTAATCTGCCGAAACCAAAATATATCGACCAAGCTGTACCAGCAAACCGTTATTGTGGCCTGGAAGAAAACGAACGGCAAGATGCTGTCGAACACAGGGAAACCGTCAGAGAAAGTGCTAAAACCGGCGATGCACCAACGGTTAATTGCGGTGGCACCATCACAGCCAACGGCGTTTCGGTACAAGATTTAGTGGCAACCGCAAAGCAGCAGATTACGGAAGTCGATGTCAACAATGCCAAAAATCTAATCGCCGAAGGCAGTGTGGCGCTAGTTGATGTCCGTGAAGAAAGCGAATACGCAGCGGGACATGTTGACAATGCTATTTCATTACCTCGCGGCGTTTTGGAATTTAAAATCGGGAATAACCCTGACTTAGCCGATAAAAACAAAGCCATTTTACTTTATTGCCGAACTGGTGGCCGTGCATCTCTAGCGGCATTGAGTTTGAAAGCATTAGGTTATAAAAATGTGCTTTCCATTGCAGGCGGTTACGAAGCATGGCAAAAACAATAGCCCCTTAACTGATTAAAGGTTGACTATCATCGGATTTTAGGTGAAAAGTAAGCCGTGTAAAACCAAATGGATTTAGCTACCAAAATCAATACTTCGCTTGTGTTGATTTTGGTTTGAAATACTAAAGGAAACATTGTTCAACTCGGGCTTAACCCGATAAATAAACATAAAATAAGAATTTAAATTTGGAGGATTCATGTCACAACACTTTAACTTACTGATCGTTGGGGGCGGCGCCGGCGGCGTTTCTGTTGCCAATAATATGCGGCGACAAAACTCGAAAATCACCATCAGTATTATCGAACCATCTGAAAAACATTATTACCAACCGGGCTTTACCATTATTGGCGGCGGTGCTTACACATTAAAGCAGACCACTCGTAATGAAAAAGACTTGATTCATCCCAGCATCACCTGGCTTAAAGACTATGCCGACGGCTTTCAACCGGAAGAAAATACAGTTACTTTGCGTTCTGGCGAAAAAGTGGGTTACGACTATCTGGTGGTCTGCCCTGGTTTGCAACTGGATTGGGGCAAAATTCAGGGATTGAAAGAAACATTAGGCAAAAATAATGTGTGTAGCAATTATTCTGTCGATCATGTCGAATATACCTGGACAACCATTCAAGCGATGCAGTCGGGAACAGCTTTATTCACCCAACCACCCATGCCGATCAAATGTGCTGGTGCACCCCAAAAAATCATGTATCTAGCGGCCGACCGCTTCCGCAAGAAAAAAATCCTGGATAAATTTAATATCGAATTTTGCAATGCTGGCCCAGGCATGTTCGGCATTCCATTTTTTGCTAAAGCACTGACTAAAGTCGTTGCCGGGTACGGTATTAAAACCAATTTCAATCACAATCTGATTGCTATCGATGGTGCAACAAAAACGGCAACATTTGAAGTGACAGAGGGTGATAAAAAATCACAAGTCACCAAGCAGTTCGATATGATCCATGTTACGCCACCGCAAAGTGCACCTGACTTTATCAAACAAAGCCCACTTGCAAATGCGGCTGGTTGGGTGGATGTCAACGATAAAACGTTGCAACATAACAAATTCAGCAACATCTTCGGTTTGGGAGATGCCACATCTACGCCAAATGCTAAAACCGCTGCTGCAGTGCGTAAGCAAGTACCAATCGTGGTCGATAATATTTTGAAGGTCATGGCAAATAAAGCCGTTGAGGAAAAATATGACGGTTACGGCTCCTGCCCGCTAACGACATCGTTAAGTACAGTAATGTTGGCGGAGTTTTCATATGGCGGGAAAGTGACACCTTCATTCCCTTTCCTCGATCCAAGGACAAACAGTTTTATCTGGTGGCTAGGTAAAACTATTGGTTTCCCATGGCTGTACTGGAGCGTCATGATTAAAGGTTACCGGATTGATATTCCCCATAAAGCATCATATGCAAAAAATCTGGTAGATAAAGAATAACCGCTAGACAAATTAGATTAATTTCGTCTGGGCTAACATAGGGCATTTGATTTGCGGCCTATGCTAGCCCTTGGCATGATTAATGCGATTTCAAACGCTACGCCAGACTGTAATTAAACTTGTTTTATGACCACTAATTAAACTTGCCAAAATGCCCATGCTGCAGCAAAACCAGCCAACCGTAACTGCATTTTTACCCATTTTAAATTGGTTAAAAACCTATACCCGCAGCGATTTCAATGACGATTTGTTTGCGGGAATTATTACAGCTATCTTGTTAGTACCGCAAGGAATTGCCTATGCGATTTTGGCAGGATTACCGCCAGAAATGGGCTTGTATGCTAGTATTCTGCCGACCGCCGTTTACGCTTTGTTGGGTACCAGCCGCACCTTATCAGTAGGGCCGGTATCCATTGCGGCTATTATGATTGCCAGCGCTTTGGCTGCACCGGAGATCAGCGCACTAGGTAGCCCGACGGAAAGTGCCTTGATCTTATCTGCTGAAAGCGGCCTGATTATGTTGGCAATGGCAATCTTAGGTATGGGTGGGCTGGTTAACTTCATCAGCCACCCCGTGTTGGCAGGATTCACCAGCGGCGCTGCGTTGTTAATTATCGGTAGCCAATTACCGTTATTGGCTGAGTTAAAGGCGCCCACCTGTGGTTTTTATTCCGAGTGCTACCAAGCTTATCTATTAAGTTACAACCCAGCGACACTAACCGTCTCGGCTACCGCATTGAGCATTTTGATCTTCTTCGGTAAACCATTAAGCCGACTTTTAAAATACTTGCAGTGTCCGCTTATGCTTGTCACCGCAATAAGCAAATGTGGCCCGCTGTTTACCGTCGCAGTGACTACTTTTGCCACCAGCTACTACGGCCTGCATGATAATCATCATGTATCGGTAGTCGGCGCAGTTCCTTCGGGTTTTCCTGAGCTTAGCCTAAATTTTAGGGGCTGGGAAAAATGGCACTTGCTATTGCCTAGCGCCATCTTCATCAGCTTGATCGCTTATGTAGAAAGTGTGGCTATCGCCAAGGTGACGGCTAACCTTAGAGGCGAAAAAATCAGCCCTAAGCAGGAATTGATTGCCTTAGGCATAGCTAATTTAACATCGGCAGTATCTGGTGGCATGACAGTTGCTGGGGGCTTCAGCCGGACGATGGTTAACTTCTCTGCCGGAGCGCGCACCCAGATGGCTATGCTGATTGCGGCCGTGTTATTGAGTATCGCTGTAGTTTCGTTTAGTGATTGGTTTGCTAATATCCCCAAAGCAGCACTGGCGGCCATCATTATCATCGCCGTGTTTAGGTTGGTACGAATCCGTCACATAATCCATACGTGGAATTATGACCGGGGCGATGGAATTGCTGAAGTAGTTACCTTATTGGGCGTGATTATACTTGGTATTGAACAGGGTATTACGCTAGGCATTATTTTGACCCTGGCCAGCCAATTACGCAAAGCCAGCCAGCCACATATTGCGGTTGTCGGGCGGATTCCTAAAACCGAACATTACCGTAATATCAAACGTCATACCGTAGAAACTTGGCATCATCTGTTATTAGTACGAATTGACGAAAGCCTTACTTTTGCAAATATCAGTTTTATTGAAGATTATCTTGCAGACGAGTTAAATCGCCAGCCTAACATCAAGCACATTGTCCTGATTTTCACATCGGTTAACGACATAGATACAACTGCGCTAGAGGCTTTGGAAACCCTAAGCATACAATTAAAACTTTCCGGAAAAACCCTGAATATTTCCGAAGCAAAAGGCCCAATACTCGATAAATTAAGCAAAACCGATTTCCTTAAACATTTAAGCCCAGGTAAAGTTTATTTTCGGACGGAAGATGCCGCCAAAGAATTGGGTTAAGTCTATTTTACGTAAGGCCAATAACTGATATAACCAATTGAGTAAGCCTATAAAGCTTATATTTCAATCAATCATTTGGAGACGAGAAATGCTGAAAATAATAATTAAAACGTCGCTGTTCATTGTGTTATTAGGATTTTTACTACCCGGACAAGTTTCTGCCAACACCGCAACAAAAAGCTTATTAGAGGTAAGCCAAGGGTTCGCATGGAATAGCGTACTCAACGAACTACCCGTTTTTTCAGTTAAACGCGGCGTACCTTATGATGAATCGAAAGACCCGGCATTGCGCAGAGGATCGGAAAATTCAGAACAACCCGATAACAGCTTTTTTATCATACCCATTGCATTATTTGTAGGCATCGGGTTATTTCTTTACTACAACAAACTTTAGCTGCCCAGTAAGCAAAGCCGGTTGGGTTTTAATCAGATCAACCGGCTATGTCATATTATTTATTGTTGATTTAATAAACAAAATTTAATGATTGGTAGTAAAAGCATTACTTTTAAATGGGGTTATTATGAAAAAACTTATCATATTAGCTGCTATTACTGCCAATCAGGTATTAGCGCAAGAGATTGATAACCGACAAGTCCTTAACCTAACCGAACCTCAGCGCAATCATGTGCTTACAGAAATGCGCGCTTTATTGGCAGGCACCCAGAATATAATCAGCGCATTGGCCAAGGACGACATGGTGACTGTTGCCGAATCTGCGAAGGCCATCGGCTTTAACATGAAGCACAAAGCGGAAAACCCACTGCATGATGTCTTGCCGAGAGACTTCATGATGCTGGGAATGTCCATGCACAAAGATTTTGATGTGATTGCTGAAGATGCCGTAACCTTAAAAAACCCCAAACATACCCTACAGCAATTAAGCGAGACGATGGCAAAATGTTCCGCCTGTCACGCCACTTATCAGATTCTCCCAAGTTTAGTGGCTAGTGAAGCACGGCTTGATGAGGTAATCCAACGAGGCCGTCATGTCATGCCTTTTAATCTGGAAAAAACCACCCATGTGTTTACCAAAAAAGAAGCGGGCGGCGTACAGCAAGTTATCGTTAAAGACAAAACAAACACAAGCCAAATTAAATTGGTAAGGGAGCATCTTAGCAAAATTTCCTATGAATTTGCGCAAGGTGATTTCTCCAACCCTGCGAAAATTCATGGCGATACCATGCCGGGTTTGAATGAACTACGAAAAGCCAAACCAGGGCAACTAAAAATCGAGTATAAGGAATTAGCCGATGGCGCTGAAATAGATTACGCAACTGACGATACAACCTTATTAAAAGCGCTGCATCAATGGTTTGATGCGCAACTGAACGACCATGCCCGACATGCTATTTCCGGACATGCACATCACATGATGCATGGCAACTAATACGGCGGCGGCTTATGTCGGAAATTAACATGATACCCATTTCATGGTTTAAAAAAACAAACGGCAATAAAACCACGTTTGGTAAAGAAATCACTGCGGCAGTCGTGTTGAAGTTTTTATTATTGGCAGGATTATGGTGGTTGTTTTTTAAAGGCCATAAGCAACCTGTCGATAGCGCCGCTATCGCTGCAAAATTACTTGGCGAAAGCCAAACTACAATTCAAATGCAAAAAAGCCAGGAGAAACCTTAATGATTACAAATGAAGTCGTGGAGTTGTCGAGGCTCCAATTTGCGTTGACGGCGCTCTATCACTTTTTGTTCGTGCCCTTGACGCTAGGCTTATCATTTTTGTTAGCCATTATGGAATCAGTCTATGTCATGTCTGGGCGCGAAATTTACAAGGATATGACCCGCTTCTGGGGGAAACTATTCGGCATCAATTTCGCCATGGGTGTGACCACTGGCATTACCATGGAATTCCAGTTTGGCACTAACTGGGCGTATTATTCCCATTATGTCGGTGATATTTTCGGGTTGCCGCTGGCTATCGAAGGCATGATGGCCTTCTTCTTGGAATCGACTTTCGTTGGCGTGTTTTTCTTCGGCTGGGATAAGCTCACCAAACTGCAACATTTAACCACCACCTGGCTTCTGGCATTAGGGACAAGCCTTTCGGCATTATGGATTTTAATTGCCAATGGCTGGATGCAACATCCGGTCGGCGCTGAATTCAATTACGATACCATGCGTATGGAGTTGACCAGTTTTTCCGACCTGTTTTTCAACCCGGTTGCCCAGGTTAAGTTTGTCCATACGGTGGCGGCGGGTTATGTGACCGGCTCTATGTTTGTACTCGGCATCAGCGCTTACTATCTGCTCAACAATAAAGACGTGGCATTTGCACGGCGCTCGTTCCGGATTGCATCTGGCTTTGGTTTGGCTGCGGTTTTATCGGTGATTGTCTTGGGCGATGAAAGCGGTTACACCACTGGCGAGGTGCAACGGGCAAAACTCGCGGCCATCGAAGCGGAATGGGAAACTGAAGAAGCCCCCGCTTCGTTTACCTTATTCGGCTTTCCTGACGAAGAGACCATGACTACCCGCTATGCGATAAAAATACCTTTTGTGATGGGCTTGATTGCGACCCGATCAATTGACCAAAAAGTGGACGGCATTAAGGAAATCCGCGAACGTAAACATCGCCGAATTAATAGCGGCATGATCGCTTATGAAAATTTGCAGAAACTGCGCCAGGATAAAAACGATCCAATAGCTAAAGCCGCATTTGAAGCCCACAAAGATGATCTGGGGCACGGGTTGTTACTGAAAAAATACACCGAAAAAGTGGTTGATGCCACCCCTGAACAAATCGATGCCGCCGTGCATGACGCTATCCCACGCGTCGCCCCGATGTTTTGGACGTTCCGGGGAATGGTGTTGTGCGGATTCACCATGTTGTTTATCTTTGCAGCGTCGTTTTATTTCAACGCTAAGCGCACTGCCCATAAGCAACGCTGGCTGTTACGTCTGGCATTCTACGGTATTCCCTTACCGTGGATTGCCAGCGAACTGGGTTGGGTAGTCGCCGAATACGGCCGCCAGCCTTGGACAATCGCCAATATTTTACCGACCCACTTGAGTACATCCAGTGTTGAGCCGGGGCAACTTTATTTATCACTTGCGGGTTTCTTTGTGTTCTACACTGTCTTGCTCGTTATCGAGATGTACCTAATGCTGAAATACGTCCGCCTCGGCCCCAGTAGTTTGCACACCGGACGTTACCACCACGAACAAGAAGAAGAGGGATTAAGCCATGTTTGATTACGAAACCTTACGAATTATTTGGTGGGCGCTATTGGCCTTTTTAGTCTGCGGCTTTACTGTCATGGACGGCTTCGACTTAGGGATTGGCATGTTATTGCCATTCCTCGGCAAAACTGACGATGAACGTCGGGTGATGTTGAATACGGTCGGGCCAACCTGGGAAGGTAACCAAACTTGGTTAGTCACGTTGGGTGGCATATCCTTCGGGGCTTGGTCGCTGGTTTATGCGACCGTTTTCTCTGGACTTTACACGGGCATGTTGGTCTTGTTGTTCGGCTTATTTTTGCGTCCGGTCGGATTCGACTACCGCAGCAAACTCCCGGATCCGCGCTGGCGTTCATCTTGGGATTGGGCGTTGTTCCTTGGCGGCCTGGTGCCTTCGGTCGTGTTAAGCCTGGCGGTGGGTAATGTTGTCTTGGGCCTACCGTTCCAATTGGATAACGAATTGCGCTCGATTTATACCGGCGGCTTCTGGGATTTATTCAATCCCTTTTCCCTGCTTTGTGTGGTGGTTGGAGTGGCCTTATTGTGCTTGCATGGCGCAGTGTTCCTGCACTGGCGCACTGAGAGTGAACTAGCCGAACGCGCCCGCCGCGTTATTGTTTGGAGTGGCATTATTTTCGTGCTGAGCTTTATCGCTGCCGGATTTTGGCTTGCTTATGGTCAGGATGGCTATTTGATAACATCAGCGATTGATCCTAACTCCAGTGCAAACCCCCTTGCTAAAACGGTAACGAAAAGCACTGGATTGTGGTTGAATAATTACAGTGTGTATCCGGCGTTGATGTTAGCTCCTTTAATGGCTTTGTTAGGCGTATTGCTGGTTGTTTTTTGCTCGATTAAACGTTACGTCGGCTCAGCGTTCGTCCTAAGCTCCCTGGTTGTGATATGCGCCTTGATGACGGCGGGCGGCTCGATGTTCCCGTTTATCCTGCCCTCCAGCATCCATCCTGCCAGCAGCCTGACGGTATGGGATGCCAGTGCAAGCCGCTATACCTTGCAATTATTATTCTTCGCTACGGTAATATTCATGCCTATTGTGATGGCTTATACCACCTGGGTTTACCGGGTTATGCGCGGCAAAGTGACGGTGAAAGATATCCAGGACAACCAACATATTATGTATTAAGGAGAAAAAGATGTGGTATTTCGCGTGGATTTTAGGGGTGAGTTTGGCGTGTGCATTGGCGATTATCAATGCGTTATGGCTCGAAATAAACGATGATCATGATCATTAAAAACGAGAAAATTAACTTTAATAAAGATGTCCGACAAACCGATAATTTTCTTTTTTAGATAACCTCAGTAAAAACATGGGCGAAAAATCTCAAATAATCCAGAAAATCGGCGATTACTTCGTCGATATTTTTCATTACATCGCATTATTTGGCATTGGTGCAACAATCGTTTGGTCAGCAGTTCACGAATATCTACAAATGCTGCGGGCAGGATACGCAACACTTGAAGATATTCTTTTGCTTTTTATATACTTAGAGCTTGGCGCAATGGTCGGAATTTATTTCAAAACCCATCGTCTACCTGTACAATACCTTATTTATATCGCAATCACCGGATTATCTCGGCATCTTGTTATTGATGTCCAGGAAGTAACTGATAATTTCCACATGTACTTATTGTTAGGCATAAGTGGGGCAATTGTTACGTTAAGTTTGGCTATTTTGATATTAACTTATACCGAAAGGAAATTAAGCAGCCCTGATGACGATCAACAACTCAGTAATCGCTCACCCAAGGATAATTAAAGTTTTTTATATCTAATTGGGTACCCTATCGAGAATAGCAAGTGTACTCATCAAAGCAAATGTCGTGACCACCAAAAAATAAGGCCCTAAAAACCACATAACAATGGGTAATGTAAAATAAAACGCCCTATTACCAAGTGTGTAGTATCTTCCCGCTTTGTTCAGGTACACACAGGTACGCCGATATAACTTATCTCGTGTGGCTTCATCATGCGGTAAATTTATCATATATCCCACATGGTTGAAAAAACGTATAGCCATAGAAAAACAGTAGAAAGCCACAAAAAAAACTAACAGCAATAACCCTAGTTTAATTTGCCATAAGCCATCGGGGAAATCCTGACTAGAAACCAGGAAATTATGGTCTAACACCCAACCACCTATTTTTTCACTTAAATTTAACGTACCGATTATCATCAGCACGGCTGTTGATGCCATAAAATTGGCAGCCATCACTGAGTTCCGCAGAGTTTGGATAGCTAATATATCCATCTTGCCGCTATTAATAATCATAGCAACCCATTGTTCGCGTACTTTTACGTTAACTGCATGTACACTGGAATCTGGTACTTGGTGGGTACGTCTCTCTAAATTGAGGTAATAAATTATGACTATAAGACAGCTAATACTGAAAGCTTGAAAATCGTCATGCATAAGAAAGTTATTCATTGAACACTATATTTCACGGAAACATTATGTTGGCCACTTTTACTTGCTGTGAGAATAGCAACAAATAAAAACAGTCGATTTAGCAAATAACCCTATACATCCATATGATGGACAAAAATCTTCAACACATATTAAGGTTAATAAAGTTATTTCCGCTACATTACCACAAGTTACATCACAGGTAAAAAGACGTATGGAAAGCTATATGGTAGAAAGGTATTTGTGTTTTGGTAAGTTAAACCAAAATTTTCTTGATTAGCTTAAATGAGGAGTGGAAAGTAATTCTTGGATAAAGGTAGGTTACATTTATAACGTAACCTACCAATTTTTATATTGAACTATTTGTTAACAATGCAATTTGTCTTATACGGATTTACGACGTAATGCACCAAGCATTCCAAATAAAGCAGATCCAAATAACCAGAAAGCTGCAGGAATTGGAGTTTCAACCGTTGGGCCTTGTGCGGTGTTTGGTTGAACATTAATAGTATAACCATAAGAACCTGGAGTTAACGCACCGAACAAGTTAATGTAGTTTCTAGTATTTGCACCTAAATCACCAACAAACTGCCAATGGTCACTGGCAATATGTGTCAATTTAGTCCAAGCACTGCTACTCACATTTCTGAATGCAGAATCAGTAATCCAAGAACTCGCACCTTTGGCGATTACATCAATGATTACGTTGCCGTTATCACCAGTTTGAATGCCCCATAGCCCATAACCAAACGTATCTTTGTATGAACTAGGTTTTGTGCCATCTAATAAATCGAACGATGACGAACCTGCCAACGTTCCAGAATTCACACTAGACGCTATTTTAAAATTGGTATAATCACCAACATGATACGTATGGAACAAGCTTAAACTTGCAGCGTTAACTTGTAACGATAATGCTGCCATAGCAAAGCCTAAAACAACCCACATTTTTTTCATAATGAGACTCACAAAAATTATTAAAGACTTATTGTTAAGGTTTCACGTTTCAAACAAATTGCCTTGCTATGTGAATCAACAAGATTCTCCGCCCATTTAAGCAAATGAATTGGTTAATCTTGTTAAATTTCACATCTTTATTTAGCAATTTCGGAAAGATATTAAGCCATTCATCTTATTTATAACTTAAATCCGCCACCAGATTTCTCTGTTGCTTATAGTATATAAGATGTGTCAGTCTAATATCTATACGTACAATCACGTATTTAAGTTGTTAAATTAGTAATTTTAAACGCTTAAACCCATAGCCTACTCGAATGTTTCCAAATTAGAAACAATATAAACATGGATACGCACATCCCTTTTAAGTACGAATTTTTTAAATAATTACTTATTCTCATGACAGAACAGAACCAAGCCCCCCCCCCAGAGAACCTCCGGTGCTTTTCGCTAAAACCCAGGACGTCATTGCTAAAATGATGTCCTTTCACTCTATGAAGTGCTGTAACGGCTAGGGATTCACAAAACCCTATACTTCCTATTGATATAACCTAATAGTAGCAGGGGCAAAGTAACCTTACGCTTAGTCAGTCTATTACGGCAACAATGATAACGCTGAGCAACAAATCAGTTACTGATGGAGCCAACATAGTTGGCACCGTTTGGTACGTATTAACGGTAGGCTGCAAAAAAGTGTTATCCATAGTTGATACTCACAGAAAAATTGTGATCAAGGAATTCCTACTATCTAAAACATTCAAGCCAAGACTTATAAAAACTCGTTTACAATAAGAATTACATCAATAGGTGGGCGTAAGGTTTAGCATACATACGTAGCACACGATTTCAAAATAATTAACCCGAATTTATCAACCATGGCTCAGTATATCTTTTCAATGAACCGGGTCGGCAAAATAGTGCCACCCAAAAAATACATCCTTAAAGACATAAGCTTATCGTTTTTCCCCGGCGCAAAAATTGGCGTACTTGGCTTAAACGGTTCAGGTAAATCAACCCTATTGAGGATAATGGCGGGTATCGATACGGATATTGAAGGAGAAGCCATTCCTCTGAAAGGCATTAATATCGGTTACTTACCACAGGAGCCACAACTTGACTCCAATAAAACCGTACGGGGTAACGTCGAAGAAGCGGTAGCGGAAATCAAAGCCGTCCTCGACCGATTTAATGCAGTAAATAATGCTTTTGCTGAGCCGGATGCCGATTTTGATGCCCTCATTGCCGAACAGGCAGAGCTTCAGGAAAAAATTGAAGCGGCTGGTGCATGGGAACTAGAACGGAAACTCGAAATCGCCGCTGATGCCTTACGTCTGCCAGATTGGGATGCCGATGTTACCAAATTATCAGGAGGGGAAAAACGCCGTGTCGCCTTATGCCGGTTATTGCTATCCAACCCCGACATGTTGTTACTTGACGAACCGACTAACCACTTAGATGCCGAATCGGTCGCTTGGCTGGAACGCTTTCTGCATGACTACCCCGGCACAGTCGTGGCAGTTACCCATGACCGCTACTTCCTGGATAACGTTGCCGGTTGGATACTGGAACTTGACCGTGGCTCCGGCATCCCTTGGGAAGGTAACTACTCCAGTTGGCTAGACCAAAAAAGTACTCGCCTGCTGCAGGAAGAAAAACAGGAATCATCACGGCAAAAAGCCATGAAAGCCGAGTTGGAGTGGGTACGTTCAAATCCTAAAGGCCGTCACGCCAAAAGTAAGGCGCGCTTGGCACGGTTTGAAGAACTTTCTTCGGTTGAAGTCCAAAAACGCAATGAGACCCAGGAAATCTACATTCCACCCGGCCCACGATTAGGCGATGTGGCTATTGATGCTGACAGCATTAGCAAAGGTTTTGGTGACCGCTTACTCATCAATAATTTAAGCTTCAAACTGCCACCTGGCGGCATCGTCGGTATTATTGGGCCTAATGGCGCGGGTAAAACCACCTTGTTCCGCATGATGGCAGGGCTGGAACAGCCTGACTCCGGCACAGTAACCATGGGCCAAACGGTGGAACTGGCCTATGTTGACCAGCTCCGTGATGATATGGATGCCAATAAAACGGTCTTTGAAGAAATCACCGACGGCCTCGATATGATCACCGTGGGCAAATACGAAACTCCATCCAGGGCGTATGTTGGCCGATTTAACTTTAAAGGCTCAGACCAACAAAAACGTATCGGCGATTTATCCGGAGGCGAACGCAATAGGGTGCATCTTGCCAAATTGCTAAAATCAGGTGGTAACGTTTTGCTATTAGACGAACCCACCAACGACCTTGATGTGGAAACCCTTCGGGCATTAGAAGAAGCTCTGCTCGCTTTCCCTGGTTGTGCAGTAGTTATATCGCATGACCGCTGGTTTTTAGACCGAATTGCCACGCACATACTGGCTTTTGAAGGCGAAAGCAATGTGGTCTGGTTTGAAGGCAACTACGAAGACTATGAGGCTGACCGGCATCGTCGTTTAGGTAGTGATGCAGATACACCACATCGCTTGAAGTATAAGAAGTTGGCGTAATATTAAGTAAAAACAAAAAGCCTCTAATAATAGAGGCTTTTTTGCATATTAGACACTAGGCGTTTTAAAACGGAATATCATCATCAAAGTCGTCGTATTCCGGCACAGGCGGCGCATTTGAACTGGTATTTGCATTATTTTTTTGCATCGGCGCTGATCTTGATGGCATAGCAGGGGAATTCCCATACGACTGCTCAGGAGCAAAATTGCCTGTGCCACCGCTTTTGCTACCCAACATGTGCAGCTCTTCCGCCAAAATTTCAGTGGTGTAACGGTCTTGTCCGTCTTTGTCCTGCCATTTACGAGTTTGTAAACGGCCTTCAATATAAATCTGGCTACCCTTTTTTAGGTATTCACCCGCAATTTCCGCCAAGCGGTTAAAGAAAATCACCCGATGCCATTCGGTGGCTTCTTTACGTTCGCCAGATTGTTTATCTTTCCAGCGCCGGGTGGTCGCAAGGTTTACATTAGCAACAGAACCGCCGCTCGGCATAAAACGGACTTCTGGGTCGGCACCCAGATTTCCTATAAGGGTAACTTTATTTAACATCGATTGTCCTCGTGGTTAATTGTAGGGATTATCAAATACATTAGATTTCAGAAAAACCCGTTCATGTTTTAGCAAAAAAGGTAATTTCTAATTATTTTAGAAGATAAATTAATTCTAAACTGCGCGCCGGTTAATTCAAGTTTTGGCAAATTCGCTAATTAATTCTTGCAACTCAGCCCGATCCAGCTGCTGGTTATCTACTTTCAAATAAGCGACTTCGTCTTGAAAACGCAAAGTCACATCCTCAACTCCCTTAATTTTCAACATTTCTGCCGCCATCGCTTCTGCTTTCGGTTCGGTTAAGGCTTGTAGGGAAATCAGCAAATTAGCCCAGTAGCGCGGCTGTGCCATCCAAAAAGCCAATAAAAGCCAACTCCCCGCCGCAATGGCGCATATCATAAACACCGCATCTGCACCGTAATGTCCGTAGCACCAGCCACCGACACTACCGCCGATACCTGCCCCTAAAAACTGACAGGTCGAATAAATCCCCATTGCCGTTCCTCGCATATCGCCAGGGGCGGTTTTGGAAATCAGTGAAGGCAAGGTTGCTTCCAACAGATTAAATCCGGTAAAAAATAACCACAGAAAACCAATAATCCCCGGCAACCATAAATTAAATGTCATTAAGCCCAATTCGGCCAACACCAAAATTACAATAGCCGTTAAGAATACCGGCTTCATTTTGCGTTTTTTTTCCGCCAAGATAACCAACGGAATCATGGCGGCAAACGATCCCACAAATACCGGTAAATAGACCTGCCAATGCTGGGTTGAGATTAGCCCTGCATCGCGCATTAACAATGGCACGACGACAAAACTTGCCGTTAATAGGGCATGAAGGATGAATATGCCATAGTTTAAACGCAACAACTCAGGATTGGTTAACACTTGCCCAAACGAGCTAGTGACCAACTCCGCATCCCGATGCTTTTTGGTATGTTGCGGATTAGGCACGACAAAAATAATCACCAAAATGGCCATGATTGACAGTGCGGCTATTAACCAGAAGATACCATGCAAACCGATCAAACCAGCCAATGCAGGCCCTGCGGCTATCGCCACGCCAAACGACACACCTATACTGGCACCTATTAAGGCCATGGCTTTGGTCCGATGAACTTCCTGAGTTAAATCCGCCACCAATGCCATTATCGGCCCTGCAATCGCACCCGAACCTTGCACCGCACGCCCGAGGACTATGCCGAAAATACTGGTAGAGACTGCCGCAATCACACTCCCCAAACAGAACAGCAATAACCCAAAAACGATTATTTTTTTACGCCCCAACCAATCCGAAATTAAACCAAAAGGAATCTGTAAAAGTGCCTGGCTCATGCCGTAAACACCAATAGCAAAGCCGATCAAGGCAGGCGAAGAACCTTCTAACTGGTCGGCATATAACGACAACACCGGCATTATCAAAAATAAGCCAAACATGCGCAACGCATAAATGCTGGCCAGTGACCACGTGGCACGGCGCTCGACGGCGGTCATCGGGCTAGTAATATCCTGTACTTCTGCCAAAAACTACTCCTTAAGTCATCGAAATATAAAAAAGCTTGGCGGGTAACTTTCTTAAAATTATTATGTCGTAGCATTATAACAAGCTTTTTTGACAAAATTTCTAACCTCTATAATATCTGGTTGCCACTATGACCGAAATCCGCTCGCCTAATATATCCAACCCTACTTTGATAACTCCGGTAAATCCAGCTATCGAAAGTTACATGTTAAGTTTGACTAGTGCCACCAACCATCCTGTGCTAGCTGAGATGGAGACCTTGGCGCGGCAGCAGAATTTTCCCATTGTGGGGCGATTAGTCGGTATATTCCTAGAAACACTAGCAAAATCGATCAATGCCCAACGAATTTTTGAATTCGGCAGCGGCTATGGTTATTCAGCCTTTTGGTTTGCCAAAGCCGTCGGCGAAACTGGCAAGGTAATATGCACCGATGGTAATCCAGATAACAAAACAAAAGCCCAGGGTTACCTGACCCAAGCAGAGCTATGGGATGCTATAGATTTTCACGTAGGGTTGGCTCAAACGATTTTTCCCCAAACCGAAGGCTTATTCGATATTTGTTACAACGACGTAGATAAAGGCGATTACCCGGAAGTCTGGTTAATGGCAAAAGAACGCATCCGCCCCGGCGGGTTATATATAGCGGACAATGTGCTCTGGCATGGACGGGTAGCGATGGATGAATTTGAAGATATCGTCCCTGGCTGGACTGAAGCGATAATCGAACATAATGCAATGATTTTTAATGACCCGGAATTTGATGCCTTCATTAATCCCACTCGTGACGGGGTTCTTGTCGCCAGAAGAAAATAAGATTATGGAGTCGCCAACGGCTTAGCAACGTGAAATAATCAGTCGGATTTTCACCTCATAGCACAATCGGGAACTGTCCATGCTAAACAATACGTTAACTAAGCTTTCTATAATTTTCATAGCTTTTACCGCTTCTTCACAATCAGCTTTAGCAAATTCGGTTTTGGAAGTCGGCGCATGGGAAATGCATACGACAATAACCATGCAAGACCCTAAAACGGGTAAGGATAGAACCGTTAACGACTCAAAATCCAAACATTGCTTCTCTCCCGAATATGTCGCCCAAAACCCGTATTTGAACCCGAATATCGATAAGGCAAAAATGGAGCAAAAACAATCGACCTGTTCCATTACTGATGCGACCCAAATTACAAATTCCGCCGCATGGAAAATGAGTTGCAAAACACTTGACGGTCATTCGGTCAACGTGACGATTAACAATACCGTTTCCGCCCGTCAAGTACAATCCAATGCCGAGCAAGAAGTCAAAAAAGACGGCAAATCGGTATTTGCAAAAATAAATGTAACCGCTAAGCATATCGGCGAGTGCACATCCAATATGCCTAAACTTTAAACCCAGACGAAAATCCCAATATATGTTGGTAAGCCATTCATAACAGTAGCCTATAAAACCTGTGGACGTTGATTATTTAATCGTCGGCCAAGGTTTGGCCGGAAGCCTATTAGCTTGGGAGTTATTGCAACGTAATGCCCGCGTTATGGTTGTTGATACAGCGATTGAAAACGCTTCAAAAGTCGCCGCCGGGATCATTAATCCAATCACCGGCCTGCGCTTTGTCAAAACCCCAGATGTCGACACCCTGCTTCCGGCGGCATTAAAATACTATCAACATTTATCCGAATTTTTTAACCAACCCTTTTATTGCCGGAAACAGTTAGTACGGTTGTTCTGGACACCATCTGAACAAGACCAATGCCGTAAACGGTTGTCCTTAGCCGATTACTCCAGCTACATGGGTAGCATACATCCTGAAGATGCTTGGTTTGCTGTATTTAAATCACCTTTTGGCTATGTTGAGCAGCGCCAAACTGGACATTTGTTGAACATACCCTTGTTGAATTCCTTGAAATCATTTTTTATAGAACGGGGGTGTTATCGACAGGGGCAAATCAATTACGCATCAATCGAGATTACGGGTTCGATTAACTGGCAAAATATTTCGGCAAAACAAATTATTTTTTGCGAAGGTTATCACGGCAAGCAAAATCCCTGGTTTTCCTGGCTACCCTTCCAACTTGCAAAAGGCGAAATCCTCACTTTAGAACAACATAGCGCATTACCCGATGCCATTATCAATTATGGTCATTGGTTACTTCCAATGGAAAATGATAAATTCAGGTTAGGTGCAACTTTTGATACTGAAAATCTGGATGTGTTACCAACCCTGCAAGGTAAAACTGCTTTGCTTGCTAACTTAAAAACAGTCAATGCCGAATTAGCCAACGCACCCATTATCGAACACCAAGCTAATATCCGCCCTTGCACATTAGATAAGCAACCATTTATCGGCCGTCATCTTGAGCAAGCTAATGTGCTAATATTTAACGGCTTCGGTGCCAAAGGCAGTTTGATGATCCCGTGGCATTGCCAACGTTTTACCGATTATCTATTAAACCAAACCCCATTACCGCCTACCTGTGACATCCAACGCTATATCCCCGCTTATTTCCCCACCCGTATCGCTAGTTAAGCTGGCGCAGCAATGGGTTAAAGCCACGTCAAAAACGGGGGATGTGGTTATCGATGCCACGATGGGCAACGGTCATGACACCTTTTTTTTAGCCAAGTTGGTGGGTGTTAATGGCAAAGTTTTTGGTTTCGATATTCAGCAAGCTGCTATTACCGCTACTTTGCAACGTTTAAAAATTCTGCCATATCAAAATGTCAGCTTAATTCACGACAGCCATGCTGCGATGGCGAGCCATATTCCAGAAAATTACCATCGCAACATCAGTGCCATCATGTTTAATCTGGGTTATTTGCCGGGCGGCGATAAAACCGTCATTACCCAAACTGAAAACACGTTAAAAGCATTATCCGCTGCACTTAATTTTCTGGCAGTTAATGGAATATTGAGTGTGCTGGCGTATCCTGGTCATGTTGGTGGCAACCTGGAAACCGAACAAGTCAAAGAGTGGTGTTGTCATTTAGATCCTTTAACTTACAGCTTTCAGATTTATTATGGCAACCCATCCAATCGGTCTTCACCGGTGCTGTTTATAATTAGCAAACTTAACGGCAGTTAAGGATAACTGCTATCATTTGGTCTTTTTAATTCATCACTTTTATAACAAAACCATGACAGAATTTTCTAATGTAACTATCGTAAAAAAAGCCAATGTTTACTTCGACGGCAATGTAACCAGCCGTACCATTAAATTTACTGATGGTTCCAGCAAAACCCTGGGATTTATGCTGCCAGGCGAATATGTGTTTAATACCGGCGCAAAAGAAATCATGGAGATTCTAAACGGCGAACTTGATGTTCAACTACCTGGAAACGCTGAATGGCAAAGGGTTAAAGGCGGCGAGTCATTTAATGTTCCAGCTAACTCAAAATTTACTGTAATAATTCTTTCCGGCACTGACTATTGCTGTTCGTTTATTGGTTAAATCTGCGGCTATACTTTCACTTTAACTCAGCACTTTATTGCTCTGTTTAGGTAATTATTACCAGCTGACCGTGCCAATCTACTACCAACGGATAACCGCTAATTAACCCAGTATGAAGAAATTCAACTGCCCTTCTTGTGGCGGGGAAATTATTTTTCAATCCAATGTCTCCGTATCTTCGGTGTGCGGATATTGTAACTCTGTGCTTGTGCGCCATGATGTCGATGTCGAAAGCATCGGTACAATGGCTGCACTACCAGACGACATGAGCCCATTGATGTTAGGGTCTGAAGGCACGTATCGCGGCACTAAATTCCACATTATTGGGCGCGTAAAAATGGGCTGGGCGCAAGGTTCGTGGAATGAGTGGCATATCTTGATAGACAACGGCGGCAAAGGCTGGGTGGCAGAGGCTCAAGGTTTTTATGCCATCTGCTTTGATTACAACGAACCGTTGATAGCCGATAGCCAAAAAACGTTGGCTAAATTGGGCAAACCTAGGGATAACGTGCCCAACAGTAACCAACCGATGTTCCTGGCAGAACCCCAGGTTGATAAAACCATATTGGGAACACAATTATTTCTAAACCAACTGAAATATAAAATCGTCGATATTAAAGAATCGGTATGCTTGGGCGGAGAAGGCGAGTTACCCCGACGAATCTCACCGGGCAAAAAAACGATTTCAGTCGATTTACTCGGTCATCAAGGCGAATTCGCCAGCATTGAAATCGACCCTGAATCCACCCGTATCTATACCGGACAGTATCTTGAGTGGCATGAGTTTAATTGGCAAAACCTTCGTCCATTAGAGGGCTGGTCATGAGCGATTACTCGCTGGTACAAGAGGGCAAACCTACACCAATTAAAATAAACAAAGGCCGGCCGAAAGCTTTCAAATGCCCCAATTGCGGCGGAACCATTACGGTAAAAGCGATAGGCCACAGCATAAATGCCGTTTGTGCTTATTGCTCGTCAGTGGTGGATCTTGCCAACGATAACCTTAAGCTGATCACTACCGCTCACCAGAAAACCCGCTCGACCTTACTAAATATAGGTAGTCGTGGGCGACTCATGGGCATCATGTGGGAAGTGATTGGTTATATGGAAAAAACCGACCACAGCGATATTTATCATTGGGATGAATACCTCCTCTACAACCCCTACCACGGCTTCCGGTTTTTGGTACAAAACCAGGGGCATTGGAGTTTGTTCAAGGTATTGAAGCAGTCGCTCGGCAACCAGGCGCTAAATAATGAACTCCGGCTTAATGGCAAGAAGTATGAATTGTTCTTGAAAGGTTGGGCCAAGGTTGTTTATGTCAAAGGCGAATTTTATTGGCGTGTGCAAAAAGATGAACGAACCAAGGTGTATGACTATATCGCCCCGCCGCAACTGCTTTCAGTGGCGATCAACAACGACGAAATTAACCTTGCCTTAGGCGAATACCTGGATGCAAAAACCATTGGTAACGCCTTCGATATTGAGGGCAGTATGCCTTCCCGTTCGGGTGTCGCTGCCAATCAACCGGGGGCGTTTGTCGCCAAAGATATCTGGGAATATTGGCTGACCGCTGTAGCCGCGATAATGCTGGCAACTTTAGTGCAATTGATTAGTCTGGGGGGGATGAAGGAGGCCACCGTTTACTCGAATACGTTCACACTTACCGATTCCGATATTGGCAAACCCTTGGCTACTGACAGTTTCACTTTAACTAAGCAGTCCACGCTTGCAGTCAATTGCTACTCACCGCTGAACAATGACTGGCTGGAACTGGATCTTTCATTAGTGAATAGTCAAGATGAAGAAATCCGGACTGCCAAGCAAGCCATTGAATACTATTACGGTACGGATTACGACAGCTATTATTGGACGGAAGGTTCAAATACAAACGAAATATTATTTTCTGCCATCCCCAAAGGCCAGTACCGTTTGCTGATAGATGTTGATTCAGGTAGTTTACATCAAGGCAAAACAGTCAACCTGACTTTACGCATCAGATCCGGGGTAAAAAGCTGGTCAAACTATGGTTTTACCTTATTGCTCATCCTGATTTACCCGATTTATGTCACGGTGCGCTATAAACTTTTTGAAACCCGCCGTTGGGCGGAAAGTGATATACCTCTTTTTACTTGAATATAACGCAATGTCCAAAAAATTCGGCGCTTATTGCCTAACCTTGATTATTTTGATGGCTATTGCCAATTATTCCGGCATTGTTTACAGCAATTATTTGGGCTCAAACAATCAACAAGCCAACAAAAGCGCCAACCACTTCCACAAATAGGAGACCAACCATGGATCTTACCAACCTTATCGAGATGAAATATGTCATCGCCGCCCTACTCTACTCAGCTATTGGCATGACGATATTTGTCGTAAGTTTTGTCTTACTGGATTTGTTCACGCCGAAAGTAAGCATATGGAAAGAACTTGTCGAAAAACAAAATATGGCTGTTGCCATCTTTTTAGGTGCGGTGGTGTTTGGGATAGCGACAATTATTGCATCGGCGATACATAGTTAACGACGACATATTTTACAGCTAATATTCAGCTAGTTAATTGGCTCTACTTCGGTTCAAAACAAAATTTTTTTAATTTAAAAAGTGAAAAAATGAGTGATAAATTTGCTGCAAAAGAATCATTAAAAATTATTAATGAAGAATTGAAAAAAGAATTAAATCTTATCCCTCTTGAAAACGAGAACAGAAAAAAAATTCAAAGTTTTGCTATCGAAAGTGGAGATGGAAAGCAAAAGCAATTTACATTAGTGACGGGAAACAATAATGATGCAAAACAGACCCGCATCATTACTGAAAAAATTCCATATCTACCAGCAATTAAAGGAGTAGAACTTAAAGATGAACCATACAAAGGTGGTAGCATCGAACGCCCAGAAACAAGTATTGGCTTCTCAAACCATTTAAGGAGCGGTAACCAAACATCTTTCATTATTGCTAATCCTGAAGCTTTAAAGAAATTTATTCGATGGTATTCAAACAATAATGTTGTTACTGAATCCGGTCTTGACAAAACAACCTTGTTAATCGAATCAGCGGAGGGATCAAGCGATGAAGTATTGCTAAATGATTACCAATTGAAGGATATATTAAATTTAGCTAATCAAAATATAGAACCAACTACCAAAGAACAATTAATAAAAGCAAGACTTGGACAAGGAAAATTCAGGCAAAACGTAATCAAAACTTGGGGGATTGGAGAGTGCTGTTTACTTACAGGTATAGAAATGAAACAACTTTTAATTGCTTCCCATATTATTCCTTGGTGCGAATCTAATGATAAAGAACGTATTAACGGGACAAATGGGATTTTGCTTTGTTCACATTTTGATAAGTTGTTCGATCAATACATCATATCATTTAATACGACAGGCCAAATAGAGTTTAGCAAACGCCTAAGTATTCTTAACGTGAAGCACTTGGAAAATATTGGAATTCATAGTTCAATGAAACTAAACACAACAAAGTTATCTTCTGAAAATCGTATCGCTTTATTTAACAACCTAAAAGTTCACCGCGATAAAATGATAGAACTCGACGAAACATTTGTGTTATCTGAGAAAAGCCACTAACTTAATTAATTAATTAATTAATTAATTAAGTGGCCTTACTCCTTCTCATCTCCGTCTTTGTCATTGCCACCTGCGGGCTGATTTACGAACTGATTGCCGGTACCTTAGCCAGTTATCTTTTGGGTGATTCAATTACCCAATTCTCCACGATTATCGGGTGCTATTTGTTTGCGATGGGCATTGGTTCATGGTTGTCGCGCTTTATTAACCGTAACCTGTTGGGTTATTTTGTCAAAATCGAGATTTTAGTTGGCGTGGTCGGCGGTAGTTCGGCGGCGGTCTTATTTCTGCTGTTTGAACACGTCTACTCGTTTCGGATGTTGTTATATTTCATTGTCACCTTGACCGGCATTTTAGTTGGTATAGAAATCCCGCTGTTACTCCGAATCCTAAAAGACAAGTTTGAATTCAAAGATTTGGTGTCGCAAGTATTTACCTTTGATTATATCGGCGCATTGTTCGCCTCGTTGTTATTCCCCTTAGTGTTAGTGCCTTATTTGGGGCTAGTCAAAACCGGGTTCTTATTCGGGATCCTTAACACCTTAGTCGCGCTATGGTTGCTGTATGCGATTAAAGATGATTTACCTGCGCTTAAAATCCATCGTTTTAGTGCAATAACCGTTTTGATTGGCTTAACCTTTGCGTTTATTTATTCCGAGCAGATAGTAAGTATGGCGGAAGCTGACAGCTACCAAGGCCAGATTATTTTTGCAAAATCGACCCCCTATCAGCGCATCGTCCTGACCAAACAACAACATGATTTGCGCTTGTTTTTAAACTCCAACTTGCAATTCAGTTCGGTAGACGAATATCGATATCATGAAGCCTTAGTACATCCCATACTTGCTGCCTCCACCAACCCAAAACGGATATTAATTATTGGCGGTGGCGATGGTTTGGCCTTGCGCGAAGTACTTAAATATCCTACTGTGGAATCCGTGGTGATGGTCGACCTAGATCCTGCCATGACTCAACTGTTTGCAAGCAATAATCTACTCACCACACTCAACCAAAATGCGCTGTTATCGCCCAAATTAACCGTACTTAACCAGGACGCATTTTTGTGGTTGAAAGAATTACAGCAGCAACCCAACAAACCATTATTTGATGCGATTATTATCGATCTGCCTGATCCATCCAACTTTTCAGTCGGCAAATTATATTCACTATCGTTCTATAAATTATTACCGGCTCTCATGCATCCGCATACGTTTGTGGTCGTGCAAAGCACATCGCCACTGGTGGCCAGAAAATCGTTCTGGTGCGTTGCCAATACCCTACGTGCAGCGGGTTTTGCAGTTACACCTTACCATGCCTATGTGCCGTCTTTTGGGGAATGGGGTTTTGTGATTGGGGGTCAAATGGCCTATCAACAACCTACCACTTACCCTAGCGGATTACGTTACATCAGCACTGAAACAGCCCAAGAAATGTTCCATTTCCCTGCCGATATGGCTGAAATCGAAACCCAAGTTCAACGTTTGGATGACCAAGTGCTGGTGCGTTATTTTGATGATGAATGGTCAAAATATCTGATTTATTAATTGTGCTAAGGATTTAGTGCATGAACATCTCCCGCAGAAGCCTTTTACTGAGCAGTCTGGCAGGACTCTGTTCATGGGGGTTATACCGGTTTAATCCATTCATTCCTGTGAGCAAACCTATTCCTGGCGAACTGATGGGTGCATCGGCAGCTATTGGCCATCAATTACGTAACGGCCAATTGCCAAAACCCAGCAAATTATTGCAAAAACAAGCCGTGATTATTGGTGGCGGTATTGCTGGGCTGGCCGCAGGTTACCGGTTAAATAAAGCCGGATTTAACGATTTTGCTCTATTAGATTTAGAAGCCCACACCGGTGGTAATGCCCATTGCGGCAAAAACCATGTGTCAGCCTATCCTTGGGGCGCTCATTATGTGGCGTTATTAACCCAGGAATCCCGCTGTGTGCGCCGCTTGTTTGAAGAGTTGGGAATTATCATTGGGTATGACCCAGAAAATCTGCCTATATACAAGGATGACTATATCTGCCAAGACCCTAACGAACGCTTGTTTCGCTTAGGCCGCTGGCAGGATGGCTTAATCCCCACGTTGGGCATCAATGCGGAGGATGAAGCCCAATACCGACGATTTTTTGGCCTAATGGCCAGCTTAAAAACTCGATACGGGAAAGATGGCAAAAAACTGTTTGCCATTCCGGTGGACTCTAGTTCACAAGATCAGGAATGGTTGGCATTGGACACCCTTACTATGGCACAGTGGCTTAATCAGCAAGGCTACACGAGCCAGCCTCTCCATTGGTATGTTAACTATTGTTGCCGGGACGATTTCGGCACCACTTTAGATACCACTTCAGCTTGGGCCGGTATCCATTATTTTGCTGCGCGTTCTGGCCTTGCCGCCAATACGGCGGCGGATAGTGTCATTACCTGGCCGGAAGGTAATGGCTGGCTGGCAAACGCCTTGGCAAAATGTATTCAAGCCAACATCGTTACCCAAGCATTAGCCTTTGCGGTTACTGATACCCAAGATGGCCTTGGCGTTGATTATTGGGATGCCCCTACCAATACTAGCGTCCGTATCAATACAAAATCCGTAATCATCGCCACGCCGCGTTTTGTTGCCACACGTTTATTACATTCGCCCCGTGTAAAAATTAATTCTCAGGATTTTACTTATTCACCTTGGGCGGTCGCCAACATTACTTTAAGTAAATTACCCGTAGGTAAAGGCGCGTCGTTAAGCTGGGATAATGTCGTATTCGAAAGTGAATTATTGGGTTACGTCAACGCCACTCATCAGATTACCCAAATGTCGCCAATTGCTACGGTACTCACGTATTATTGGCCGTTAACCCATATCAGTCCGGAACTGGCACGCACCGAGGCGTTACAACGAACTTACCAAGCCTGGCAAATACTATTTTTACAAGAATTGCTCCGTATCCATCCTGAACTCAAAGGATTTGTCGAACGGGTCGATATTTGGCTGTGGGGACATGGCATGATCCGACCTAACCCAGGCTTTATTTGGGGATCGGCACGGCAAGCGGCATTAAAGCAACAACCACCGATTTTTACTGCCCATTCCGATATGAGTGGCATTTCCATATTTGAGGAAGCCTATACGCATGGCGTTAGCGCCGCTGAGCAATTGTTAGCGCACTTAAGCCACCCTTTCCACAGCGAATTATGAAATTCGCCACATCGCCTTGGATTATCTCTGCCCGTTTCGATAGTGCTTTCATTTTAGCGCCTGCTATTTTGGTATCGTTATTGGCTATGTTATTTTCTGGATTCCTGCAATCAATCAATGAAATGCCCATTTGGTTATGGTTGGTATTGGTCGTAGGTGTTGATGCCGGTCATGTGTACAGCACCTTATTCCGCACTTACCTGGACAGGCAAACACTTAATAACCAAACGACGTTATTAACCCTAACCCCTTTGCTCACTTGGTTGTGCGGGTGTTTGCTGTACAGCATAAATAGCTTGTTGTTCTGGCGGGTACTAGCCTATTTGGCGGTATTTCATTTTATCCGCCAACAATACGGTTTTATGATGATTTACTCCAGGCAAGAGCGGGGATTACCAAAATCATATCGGATGCTGGATAAAGTCACCATTTACATGGCAACCTTGTATCCTTTAATGGCATGGCATAGCCAGGGCAGAAGCTTTAACTGGTTTGTTACGGATGATTTTCTTATTGTGCTGGCATCGCAACTAGCTACAGCCACCAAGTGGCTTTATTGCCTTACCTTAAGCCTGTACGGACTAAAAGAAATCAAGCTATGGTTTCGTAACAAAAAGCTTAATTTACCCCGCAACCTCATCATTATCGGCACATCATTATCTTGGTATGTAGGCATTGTAATGTTTGACAACGACCTTATCTTTACCGTTACCAACATCATCGCCCACGGCCTGCCTTATTACGCCTTAATTTGGGCATATGGTTACAAACGAAACCAACTAAATGCCAATGATTATCTGCTGGCTTGGCTGAGTAACTTTTTTGATTGGCGCAAACTACCGTTTTACATCCTACTGCTAACCGGACTGGCTTACCTTGAAGAAGGCATGTGGGATGGCTTGGTTTGGGGTGAACACCGTAACGTGTTTTACTGGTTTAGCTATTTACCGAAAATCGACTCACCCCAAACCTTAACTTGGTTAGTGCCACTACTTGCCGTACCCCAAGCCACCCACTATGTTTTAGATGCGTTTATCTGGCGCTTGCATTTTAATAAAGCAAATTGGAAACAGGTGCTTTTCTACCATAAATAAGCAAAATTATTCCAAATATAAAAGGTATATTTGGCTTCGTCACAAAAAAATTCGGGGGCGATTGTCTTCCCGGAAAATCACATTTGCGATTGATTGGGGATGGTAAGGTAGGTTAATCAATACAGCCCCCTTTTTTGGATTTCATTACCGCAATTTGTCATTCCTTCACCAATTAATATAACTGTAGTAGTTGCCAGTGAAAAAATATCTTTGCTTTAATAAGTTAAGGCGATTATTTAACAAAGGGCGGCGCAGGGTTAAATACAGGTAATTGAGTTTGAAAATAAGGGTTTATACTGCAAGCAGCGCCATCTTGTGCAAGCTTATCGGAAAGATAAATAATCCGTTGTAATTTATATCTTAACGTTAACCAAAGTTTGGCTTTAGCTTCATTAGGATCGTTATGTACAAAGTTATACGCCATTGATGCTGAGCGATTTTCTGGAATAACTAAATATTCGTGTACCTTTATATTGGGGCTACCCAATGCTACAGCAACATTGACTATTCTAAGATCAAGGTTATCAAAATATACTCGCCAATTTAGCCACTCTGATTTAGCGGAATTTAATGCCCAAATTATTCCTGATGCATCGGTATCAGTTAACCCAAGCGTATTTCGAGAATAGCTTAAGGCATCGTTGAACGCTTCATTTATACTCAAAAAACGTTTTTGCGCCTGCGTGCCTAAAACAGAGGGTTTTCCTGCTATCGAAACGCAAGCGGGATAGGTCGCAGGGTTTGTGAGCGCATTGGCTGTAGTGCCCCAAAAAAGTGGCAGCAAGGCCATAGCGACCATCATGCTTTTCTTTTTGTTGTTCATAAAATATCTCCAATAAATATCAATTTCTAATTGTTAGTATTCTTCTATGTGAGCTGGAATCTTCATCATAAATACAAAACGGAACATCGCATGTTTCGTCTGACCGAGGATCAAAAAATGGGGTAATCACACCTTAGCACCTCATACAATCGTTAAAGGTGGTTTCCTTGATAAAAGCAGACTAATCAGTTGTGTTCGCTTCTTTAATTTAATCGGTTGTAACCATCAATTAAAAGGAAGTTAAGATAAATCTTAAGACATGGTGGACAAGCGGTATCACTATTTGTCCACCATAATTAACCACCAATTGAAGTCAGATTTCGGCTAAGTTAGTTTGGTCCATTATAGACTTGGATGTTAACAGCGACGGAACCAGAATTATCGAAATTATTGACATCCCAAAAATACAGTCGAAGGGTTCCGCTACCTGCTGTCAGGATTGTTTTTTCTAATCTTGTGCCAACAGGAAAAAACGTCCTTCCATTGTCTAAACTACCAACCAATGAGCCAAAAAGAAATGAAAAATTAGTTCCCGGCAAAGTAAAATTAGTAGGAGTGACACCACCAAAAGGATTGCCTGCGCCATTAGCGTTTATTGGAATATTTGCTAATGATCCTGCCCAGGTATCTTGCCTGTCGGCGTTAATAACCAACAGTTTTCCTGGGGTAACGACGATACCCGTATTTAAACCCACAAGATTTAACCCATTGTTGATACTGTGTGTAGCCGCATTCACATTTAAGGTAATAGCATTGACTCCATTAGAGAAAGCAAACATTAGAAATGCTGCCATAGCCCACAATTTAATTTTATTTCTCATTTTATTGCTCCAAATTTTAGTGTTTATATTTATCTGTACTTAAGGAATCTCTGAACAACCAACCTATGACTTCCCTAGCGGAGCATCTGGACGAGTAAAAAATCAACCCATTCCAACCATCCTCCGGATGAGCGTCAAGCTATTAATATCGATATCCTTGACTGTCACGATAAAGTCATTTCCAAGTTATTAAAATATCCTTAATGGCCTATGCAATTAGGCATATCAAGAACTTTTTTTCTACATCTTTTGACCTATGGACAAGTGGGAAATGATCAAAAGACAGTTCCAACAATCCATTACAATAGGCTGCATAGTCAGTTGTAATCATATTATTGCTTCATTACATTAAAGCTACTTGCCGAAAAAAGTTGAAGTTTGAGCAGACAAATTTTTGGCGATTAGGGTTATTGACCAACGAACAAATTTAATACGCGTAGACTAAATACGGATAAAACGGGGCTTAAGCTATGAAGACCAACGGGGATAAGTACCAGAAAGAAATTGAAATAGAAGATTTATGGATTGGAACTCAGTCTTGCAAATTTTTGTTTTTCATTGAGACCTTTGTAACTATTTTCATGTCTTATGGCCTTTGGGATGTTGCTGACCATAATCTACTACTGGTTTGGGTTACGCTCACAATTACTATTAGCGTTTTAAAGCTGTTCATCTTGAATTACTATCAGCTAAATAAAACTGCGCTAATCAAAAATATTCGGCAGTTTAAGATTTTATTATTAAGCTGCGCAGGTTTGACAAGTCTGTGTTTACTTATCGGTGAGTTTTGGCTGTACGATCACGCAAAACCGGGTATTCTGATACTCTTGAGCTTTGTTATCAACCTATCAGCACTTATTGGGCTATGCTCTTGGTTTAGTTATCTACCGGCATTGCTACTCGTTACTTTTCCCGCCGCTCTGGCGGCGGCAATATTAATTATCATGCAAGGCGATAAATTATATGTCGCAATTTCCATACTTGGTTTTGCAATTCCCGCTATAGGCGTATTGTTTAGACCAAATATGCTGGAAATGATTAATTACGGTTTACGGCTAAATTTTGAAAACGCTGAGTTAAGAAAAGAATCTGAAGAAAAATCACTATTGCTTGAAAAAGCCTTGTTAGAAGCGGAACAGGCCAACGCCGCCAAGACCCGTTTCCTGGCTGCTGCCAGCCACGACCTGCGCCAGCCCATTCATGCTTTGGGGCTATTCTTCAGCGAACTGTCCGACCGGGTGTATAATCCGGACACGGCGGCAGTAATTGGACAGGTCGAGGACTCGATTGCCGCCACCAATTCCATGCTCAATGCCTTGCTGGATTTATCTAAGCTGGATGCGGGCATCGTCAAACCAGTCATCGAAACATTTGCCTTGGCAGGTCTGTTTTCGCGCTTGAATGTAGAATTCCAGCCGATCGCCTTGGAAAGCCATAATGAATTACGCATTAGGCCGACTAAGGCAACAGTCGATACTGATCCGGGCATGTTGGAGCAGATGCTGCGTAATTTGATCGGCAATGCCTTACGTTACACTGAAAACGGACGAATTTTAGTATCCGCCCGTCGGCGCGGTAAAAATATTGACATTCAGGTATTTGATACTGGCTCTGGCATTCCTGAAGGACAACTTACCGAAATCTTTGTCGAATTCCATCAACTCCAAAACCCGGCGAGAGACAGGCGGCAAGGGCTGGGGTTAGGTCTTGCCATTGTCAAACGGCTCGCTAAATTGTTGGATCATCCGATTAAAATGGTTTCGCGATTGGGGAGTGGATCTTGTTTTTCAATCAGTTTACCACTGGCACACAAACTCGCCGATAGTACAGGTGATGTGCTCAATGAAATATCCATTCTTCTTCATGTCCCGTTATTGGGTCGCCAAATATTAGTGCTGGATGATGATATTGCGGTTCTGGACGGGATGCGTGGATTGCTTACACGTTGGGGATGCAACGTTATCAGTGTTTCATCACCTGAGGAAGTGGCTATAAAACTGGCAGAATCCACCCAAAAACTGGAATTATTGATTATTGATTATCGGCTACCTACCGATATTTCCGGTATTGAAGTCGCAAGGAATCTACAAAGCAGTTTAGGCTATCCATTTGCTGTGCTGGTCATTACTGGCGATACCGCCCCTGAACGTTTACGGGAAGCCGATGCTAGCGGTTATCCGCTATTACATAAGCCGGTACAACCTGCCCAACTGCGCAGCACACTGCAATTTTTGCTAACGAGGTAAAGTTTTTTTATCGACTTGTAGTCTTGGTAAATAAACCAAGCCTTATCGCTTCAGTAACCGCTTGCGTACGGTTATTTACCTTTAATGTTCGCAAGATAGCAGCAATGTGCAGTTTTACCGTCCCCTCTGCAACATTTAATGCTCTAGCGATGGATTTGTTTGGCAGGCCATTTGCCATGAGTTCAAGCACTTCAATTTGTCGTGGAGTTAACCCTAACGGTGAACTCGAACCATTAGTACAGTTTCCCAAAAATAACGCAGACGCTTCTTCCTTCACCAACAACTTGGGAGGAATATAGACATCACCCTGTAACACGATATTCAACGCCGCCAACATCTCATGACTACTGCATGTCTTAGGAAGATAACCGACAGCGCCGTTGTTCATGGCCTGTTTAACATGCTCGGTAGCCTCTGACCCTGACAATACAACAATTGGTACGGTAGCCTTAAGTTCGCGTAAGCTAGGTAAAGCCGTTAATCCGTCCACGCCGGGCAGGCTAATATCTAGCAAAATCAAATCTAGGTGGCGGATGTTGGCAAGCACTAGCACGGCTTCTGAAATACTTGCCGCTTCTAAAACAACGACATTATTATCCAACTGGTTCAAAACATGGAGCAATGCTTCCCGAAACAGGGTATGGTCATCAACCAACAAAATATGCATCGTTTGTCCACTTTAATAGATTAGTTTTCAATAGAAAATACTCACGATTTCAAGATGAAAGCTCATTTTAAAGGCTATGTTTAAGAGAAATTATCAGAAAAATGTGTTAAGTGTCGAAAAAGGATATTTTTGGCACTTCAACCTTGAAACCGCCCACTAAATTCCAGTGAAACAGCTAGGATTTTCATTTAACGATATTTAACTCCAACCCCTTGCACACCGGACAAGCGGCTTAACCGTGATATCAACTCATCAGTGGGCTGAACTCGCCAACCATCGCCTAACACAAGGTTAGCGGTTGCATCATTAGTGTTGTAATTAATCTCTACCACACATCTGCCGCCTCGAAACGGCTCGATAGCATGACCTAATCCGGCGATGAATTCTTGCGGTAAAGCTGCATGGCCATTCGGTTGCCAAGTGAGTTGCACTCCTTTAGCAAACTCTTCCCTGGCTTGCTCAATGCTGTAGAGAGTTTCAACAGATAGCCTGAGGTTTCCAGAAAAATCATCAATTGCTAACGCGCCTTCGGCAATTATTAAGGTATCTTTAGAAAAAATACTCCGGTAGGTTTCATATTTGTCGCCAAACATAGCAATTTCTAGTCGTCCCGTGCGGTCGTCCAGTGTAGCAAATCCCATCGTTTTGCCCTGCTTTGTCTGGCGGGTGCGAATTTCAACGACAAGCCCGGCAACACGGGCTTCCATCCTTCCTTTTGACCGCTCCACCTCAGATAACAAATGCGCAATCGTGCCACTGGTAAATTGCCTAATTTCCGCTTCATATTGACCAATAGGATGCCCCGTCAAAAATAAGCCTAAAGTCAGTTTTTCACCTGCTAGGCGTTCCTGTTCTGACCAAGGTTCAACATTTGCCGCATAAGTTTCCTTATTCTCACCAACCTCTTCATAAGTAGCTGACATCAAGCCAAACAAATCATCCTGACCAGTTTCGGCCATCTTGCCATGCTGTTCAGCTACCCTAACGACTGTCGGCAGTTCGGCAAGATGTGCGGCGCGATTGGGATCAAACACGTCGAAAGCCCCGGCGCGGCATAGTGCTTCCAATACGCGCTTGTTAACTTTCCGCAAATCAACCCGTTTGCACAAATCATATAGCCCTTTAAATACGCCATGTGCTGCACGTTCCTGGATAATATCTTCAATCGCCGACTCGCCTACCCCTTTAATCGCTCCCAAACCATAGACAATATGTTCGGCATCATTAACGGTAAATCGGTAATTGGATACATTGATATTAGGTGGGCATATCTCTAGTTTCATCTGCCGGCATTCTTCTATTAAAGTAACCACCTTATCGGTATTATCCATATCAGACGACAATACTGCCGACATAAATGCGGCAGGGTAATGTGCCTTTAACCAGGCGGTTTGGTAAGCAACCAATGCATAAGCGGCGGAGTGCGACTTGTTGAAGCCGTAACCCGCAAATTTTTCCATCAAGTCAAAAACATAGGTCGCTATTTTTTCATCAACTTGGTTGGCAATTGCGCCAGATACGAAGGTTTCCCGCTGCTTGGCCATTTCTTCCGGCTTCTTTTTACCCATTGCGCGGCGCAGCATGTCCGCACCACCCAACGTGTAATGCGCCATTTCCCGGGCGATTTGCATCACCTGTTCCTGGTAGAGGATAACGCCGTTGGTCGGTTTAAGTACCGGCTCCAATAAGAGGTGCGCATATTCGGCTTTGGCACCATGCTTAACCCGAATGTAATCATCCACCATGCCCGACTCTAACGGGCCAGGACGAAATAGGGCAACCAGAGCAATGATGTCATCAAAACAATCCGGCTTAAGTTTTTTGATCAGCTCCTTCATGCCCCGCGATTCTAACTGGAACACCGCCGTGGTTTGGCCATTTTTTAGCAGTTCGTAGGTGGATGAGTCATTCCGGGGAATACTGTTAATATCAATCGATGGTAAACCGGCAAGCTGTTGCTGCTGGTTAATAATTTGCAAGGTCCAGTCGATAATCGTCAGTGTGCGCAGACCTAAAAAGTCGAACTTAACCAGCCCAACAGCTTCCACATCATCCTTATCGAACTGGGTAACCAGATTACCGCCGCCCTGCTCACAATAAAGTGGCGTAAAGTCAGTGAGTTTTGTCGGAGAAATAACCACACCACCGGCATGTTTCCCAGCATTTCTCGCCGTACCTTCCAAAGACAAAGCCATGTCAATCAGGTTTCTGACTTCTTCTTCAGTATCGTATTGCTGCTTAAGTTCGGTGCTATCTTCTAAGGCTTTCTCAAGCGTCATGCCAATTTCAAACGGGATTAGTTTTGCCAGGCCATCCACAAAACCGTATGGAAAACCCAACACCCGACCCACGTCACGGATTACCGCTTTCGCTGCCATTGAACCATAGGTAATGATCTGGGCAACGTGGTCGCGACCATAATTGCGGGCGACATAATCGATCACTTCATCGCGCCGATCCATGCAAAAGTCGATATCAAAATCGGGCATGGAAACCCGTTCAGGATTCAAGAACCGCTCAAACAGCAAATCAAATTCAATTGGGTCAAGATCAGTAATTTTTAAGGCATAGGCCACTAACGACCCCGCGCCGGATCCCCGCCCGGGTCCGACTGGAATTGCATTGTTTTTGGCCCACTGGATAAAGTCCGCCACGATCATGAAATAACCGGGGAAGCCCATTTGGCTAATCATCTGTAGTTCATCTTGTAAGCGTTGGTCGTAAACTTTACGGTTTTCCTCAGCAGTACCATGACCTACAGCAGGATGATGCTTCAACCGTTCGTCCAAGCCCTTTCTGGCCGTATCAGACATTAACTCTGACAAGGTCATTCCCGCTGGAACAGGAAAGTCTGGCAGATAGTTTTCACCTAGCTCCAAATGCAGGTTGCAGCGTTTGGCGATTTCTACGGTATTTTGCAAAGCTTCAGGAATATCGGCAAATAGTGCCTGCATTTCCTCAACTGAACGCAAATATTGCTGGTCAGTGTAATCTTTAGGCCGTCTGGGGTCGTCAAGAACGCGGCCTTGATTGATGCATACCCTGACTTCATGCGCGGCAAAATCGGTTTGCTTCAAAAAGCGGACATCGTTGGTTGCCACCACAGGCAAATCGGTATCTATCGCTAAATCCACAGCAGCGGCTATATAACGTTCTTCGTCCAGTTTGCCGACACGCTGTAGCTCAAGGTAGAAACTTTGAGGAAACAAAGTGCCCCATTGTTCAGCTAACTGTTTTGCCAAATCGGTATTTTCAGCTAGTAAGGCTTTGCCAATATCGCCATTCAAAGCGCCCGATAAGGCAATCAGGCCATCATGATTGGCTTCCAACCATTCCTGCCTGAGCATCGGCACGCCTTGATGCTGACCTTCTTGGTAGGCTTTGGAGATAAGCTCCATCAGTGTGATGTAACCGGTGTGATTTTTTACCAGCAAAGTCAAACGATGCGGGACAGCAGGTTCTTCAGGGTTAAATATCAGTACATCGGAACCAGCAATGGGCTTGATACCTTGCCCTATCGCTGCCTTATAAAATTTAACCAGGGCAAATAGATTGGCGTGGTCAGTCACTGCAACGGCAGGCATATTTAAGTTAGCCAGCCGCTTAACCAATGGCTTGATTTTGACGATGCCATCAACCAGCGAGAACTCGGAATGAAGGCGAAGGTGAATAAATTCGGGTTGCATTAATTACTGCGTATTTATGACTGAACTTAACTGAATATAGTCCCTATTATTGCAAAAGATTCAGATCAGTAAACCGCTAAAATGAAGCTATTTAAGTTAACCTCTAATATTCAGCGGGTTATAGGATTAACAGGATACTTTTTTCTAGTAGCTTAATTTCTCCAGTAGCATTAAAACTGTATTGCCTTTAAAAATTCACCTCTATTGACAAAACGCCACAGGTATAAGTTAACATACAGCCTATGTTGCGCAATTCAAAACCCCACAAAAAACCCGAAGATACTTTAGCTAGTTATAAGAGATGGGAATTTTTCATCAAAAATGCAAGTGACTTGCTTTCAGCACTAGGAAAATTTGGCTTATTTTTAGGCATACTAAACGTTTTTCTGTACGTCTTGAAAATTGGTTTCATGCCCCCTGGACTTTCTTTATCAGACAGCATTACCTTTATATTTACGTTCTTAGCAGTTAGTTTTATAAGTATTGTTGGGACAACATATGGCTCTATCTGTTTATTTTGGTTATATTTTATGGCTGATGGATTCCAAAATAAGAGATGGTGGAGAAATAAGCACGCAGACTTCCAACCGAAAAGCCAATTACCCAGTTGGGCGCAGTCATGGTTGTGGGCAATAATGTCCCTTATCGTATTTGTAATTTTTTTTCCATTGCTTAATTCAAAAGAAATTAATAATAGCTCCTTATTATTTTTTTATAGCATGGCTTGGGCTGGATTATTATTCTCTCTAGCTGTGTTGGCTCAAAATGACCCCGTAAAAAATGGAATAACTCGAACTATTAGATTTGTACTTTTTGCCGCTATACCTATTATCATTGCATTTATTTCGAATGGAGAAATTTTTTCAATCGCAATGAAAGTAATCGGTGTCCGGTATGAAAATGTCTCAATTGAAACAACTTCAGAAAATATCAAAAGAGTTAGGTCGTTAACAAAAGCATTTAAAATTTATGTAAAGACATGTCCATTGACAGAAACTGAACATCAATTAATTCCAAACGCAAACATCTTATGGACGGGCATAGGAAATCGAACATTAGTAGAGTTAGTTAATTCGCGGACATACGTTGAGCTTAACGATGCGCCCAAAAAATTCTTATATGTTCAATTTGATAGCTCAACTATATCGCCAGTCTATGCGCATATTGTGCATACCGCATCAAACCGAGCAACAATAAACCCTTGCATTGCAAAAGATAAATAATAGTAAAGAGTTTATTGATAAGAAATTAAACAAAAAAAGAAACGCAAAATTGAAGCACCTTAAAATCAACCTTGGCTAACTAGGAAACACGCCCGTAGACAAATAACGATCACCCCGGTCACAGACTATCACCACAATAATGGCATCGGTTAATTCCTTTGCTAAGTTTAAAGCGGCAAATACCGCACCACCCGAAGATACCCCAGCAAAAATACCTTCTTTTGCCGCCAACTCGCGGGTAGTTTGTTCGGCTGAACCTTGATCAACATCAATAATGCGGTCTACACGATCCGATTGGTAAATTTTCGGCAAATATTCTTTCGGCCAACGCCGGATACCTGGAATTTTGGACTCGCCTTCGGGCTGGACACCAACAATTTGAACCGAAGGATTCTGCTCCTTTAAAAACTTTGATGTCCCCATAATCGTCCCGGTAGTCCCCATCGAACTAACAAAATGGGTTATTTTACCTTGGGTATCGCGCCATATCTCCGGCCCAGTGCCTTCGTAATGCGCACGGGGGTTATCGGGATTGGCAAACTGGTCTAAAATCCTCCCTTCACCTCTGGCTTCCATTGCTCTGGATAAGTCTATCGCCGCTTCCATACTGCCTGCCGCCGGTGTCAGAATAATTTCAGCACCATAAGCTTTCATGGAAGCAATCCGCTCGGAACTCATATTATCCGGCATGATCAAGGTCATTTTGTAACCTTTGATGGCCGCAGCCATTGCCAAGGCAATACCGGTATTACCACTAGTCGCTTCAATCAAGCGATCGCCTGGTTTGATTTCGCCTCGTGCTTCCGCATGTTTAATCATGCTCAACGCAGGTCGATCCTTTACTGAACCAGCAGGGTTATTACCCTCTAATTTCGCAAGAATAGTATTGCTGGATTGGGGCGGCAAACGTTGCAATCGAACTAACGGGGTATTGCCGACAAATGATTCAATGGTGGGGTAAGTCATAGTGAAAACAGGGCAATCAAAGACAGTTTTGATTATCCCATAAAAAAGGTAATCCCAACTAAGTCGATAATTGAATGGATTATTAACCAAAAGTTAAAAAGCTGTTAACCATCCTTAGTTAACAGTTCAGTTAAATATCAGGAACTACCTTATTATTACCAACCAAGCCATCAATATGACTTAGTTTTTAGTATCAAAATAACGTTAACTTGGGACGCCATTTGATGATAAATATAGTACCTGTAGTTTGAATAAAACAATATTAGTACGACTACTTAAGGCGTCAAATTAGTAAATTATTTTTAATTGGCCACAATGAGTGAGAACGTATGAGCTGTTATGATTCCTACACAATCTTAGCGTGAGTATCCATTCCCTATAGACACTTAGAGATTGTCTTAGCCTTTTTGAGATTTATTGCCGTTTTAACCGGAACAAAGCGGAAATATCCTCATCCCCATACCCTTCTATCATAAGCTGGGTATAGTCGGTTAAGGTCATCGTGGTAACGGGTAACTGCAAACTAACTTGATCAGCCATGTTCTGACAGATTTTTAAATCTTTATGGTGCAGTGCGACTTTAAAACCGGGGTTGAAGATATCGCTAGTCATAGTCTCACCCCGATGTTCTAAAAACCAATTCCCTGCTGCGCCGGCAGATGTGACTTCAATTACCTTCTCCAGCGGCAACTGATGCGCTTGGGCAAAAGCTAATGCTTCGGTAACCGCTTGGTTGATGCCGGCACACATAATCTGGTTAACCGCTTTGGTTGTCTGACCTGCTCCAGTTGCCCCCATATAAGTAATGCGAGCTGCCATACTGGCAAGTATAGGCTTAACCTTTCCCAACACATCAGCATCGCCCCCGACCATCATAGATAACGTCCCCTTGTTGGCACCCTCTACCCCACCGGATACTGGGGCATCTAAAAACGCGACTTGCTTTTCAGCCAATATTGCAGCAGCTGCTTTGGCGGTATCACTACTGACTGTAGACATATCGACAACTATTGCACCTGGGCTTATAGTGCTGCTAATCCTGGCAATTACCTCCATTACATCCTGATCGGCAGTCACGCAGATTAAGATTAAATCAACTTCAGCAGCAAGGTCTTCAGCTTTAAGATAAGCGTTTACGTTTAACTCTTCCGCCAAATTTTGGGACTTACTTACAGTGCGGTTATATACGGCACTCAAATACCCCGCTCCGGCAAGCCGCTTTGCCATACCCTGCCCCATTGCGCCTAAACCTATGATGCCTGTTTTCATTGTTTACCTTTATGATTTAATAAGTATTCTAAATATCGAACAAGCCGTGCTTATAAAACATTTGCTGTATAGGCACGAATATTTCACCTATAGTTTCACTCATGTTTATTCTACACAGCTCAAACAAAACTGAAAATCTAGTCGAACATTTAGCGTCGGTAATGACTAACGCACCGTTAAGTTCGCCTTTTGCCCAGGAAATATTCTTAATCCAGAGCCAAGGTATGGAACGCTGGTTATCCCAACAATTAGCAAGCCGCTTTAATGTGTGGGCGAATTATCAATTTATGTTTCCCTGGAAATTTTTTGCCTATATTGCCGAACAAGTAGACAGCCGAATTAATAATGCTGCTTTCGACCGTAACCAATTGCTGTGGCGGTTTGAGTTACTATTAAGGCATCTGGATAACGATATTTATTTACAGCTTCGCAACTATTTATCAGGCCGCAACCAAGCCTTAAAACGTTTTCAGTTAGCTAAGCATCTGGCACAAATTTTCGACCAATATCAAATTATGCGGCCAGATTTATTGGGTGATTGGGAAAAAGGTAAACTTCGCTATGGCGAAGATACCGAGCACTGGCAAAGTGCGCTCTGGCAGCAGATTGGTTTAAAGATAGGTCAACCACATCGCGGCGCACTATGGCTAGAGGTTATCTCTAAATTAAATAATTCCACTGAAGGCGCTTTTGGCGAAAACCTGCCAGAACGGGTAACCGTCTTCGGCATTAACACGATGCCACCTTTGTTTCTGGACTATTTGCAAAGTTTATCAAAACATAGCGAAATCCATCTTTACCTGCTTAATCCAGCGCAAACTTACTGGGCAGATTTAGCTAATAAGCGACATCACCCTATCGATAACCTAAGCGACGGTCATCCGCTCTTGATAAGCCTTGGGCAACAAGGCCGCGAATTTCAGGATATGTTACTCGATTTTACCCACTTCGATTTTGAGCCAGAAAGCTTTGAACTTATTAAACAGCCGAACAACTTGCAACAATTACAAAATGATATTCTTGACAATCGTATTTCCGGGCAAGCATTAACAAAAGATAACTCAATCAGCCTTCACGCCTGCCATTCCCGCAAACGCGAAGTGGAGGTTTTAAAAGACCAATTGTTATTCGCCTTGGAAAACGACCCCACCCTGGAATTGCGCGATATTGTGGTTATGGCACCAGACATTCAAAATTACGAACCCTTTATCTCGGCAGTATTTCACAATATCCAACACGCAATCGCCGACCGCAATTTGCGGCAAGACAACCAAGCGCTAGATGCTTTTATCCGCTTTATAGAATTAAGTCAAAGTCGACTAGGCTGGCAAAGTGTTCTTGATCTATTACAACGGGATGACGTTTACCCAGCTTTTGGCTTATCCGAAACTGACCTTGAGTTAATTAACTTTTGGGTACAAGACACTAACGTCCGCTGGGGGCAATCTGGTCGCCACAAACAAGAACTTAATCTGCCACCCCTGGATGAAAACACCTGGCAAGCCGCTCTGGATAGATTGTTTATGGGTTACGCTGTAGGTAATGACAATGATTTTGTGCTGGGGATTTTGCCTTATATAAATATTGAAGGCTCCTCAGCTGCTGCGCTAGGTGGACTGAATGATTTTTTACACTTATTATTCAAGGCAAAAACTGAATTTAACCAAGCGAAGACAATTAAAGCTTGGAGCTTACAACTTACTTACTACGCTGAGCAATTATTAAGCACCGCTGACTTTATTGAACGCCAACAGATCAATGAACTCTTAGTGGAGTTATCAGCCAACATCGCTGAGTTCCATCAGGAAGCAGTTGATTTACAGGTAATTGTACAGTGGTTAACAGGAACAATTGCCGAACGGCTTTCTGTGAACGGTTTTTTGCGCGGGCAACTCACTTTTTGCTCCATGATTCCTATGCGCGCTATTCCCTTTAAAGTGATTGCCTTATTGGGAATTAACGACGGTGAATTTCCAAAGATCGACCGAAAACCGACTTTTGACCTGATCACCCAACATTTCCGTAATGGCGACCGCTCCCGCCGGGCTGATGACCGTTACCAATTTTTGGAAATCCTATTATCGGCTCGGCAACAATTAATCATTAGTTATCTGGGACAGTCCCAAAACAATAATGAAACAATTCCGCCATCTGTGTTGATTACCGAACTATTAGATGTACTGAAAGATTTTTATCAGCTTGAGGGCTTAACCACCAAACATCCCTTACAAGCATTCAGTTCGCACTATTTTGATAGCACATCGGGGTTATTCAGTTTTTCACAAAGCGACTGCGACATTGCTCAAGCACTGACTGCCCCAAAACCCGAACCAGTATTGTGGTGGCAAGGTTGCTTAGATACTGAAGCAGAAGAGATCATTGAGCTTAGTGATTTATTTAGTTTTTACCAACATCCCCAACGTTATTTCATACGGCGACAATTGAATATTCAACTTACCGGTATTAAGGAAGAGGTTGAAGAACGGGAGCGCTTTGCCCTAAACACGTTAGAAGCGTATTGCTTTCATCAAGAATGGGTGCAAGCGCTCTTGACGGAGGGTGACATTTCCCTGCCAAAAGTCCAGGCACAAGGTAAATGGTTGCCTGGTTCAGCAGGAGAACTAGAATTTGAGAACCATAAAACTGCGGTCAGTGCATTTGTAGACCGCATAAAGTATATCCAAAAAGGAGAATCCATCGCTAACATGTCAGTCGACCTATCCATTGGCAATTACAGGGTAATAGGTAAATTGGGTAATTGCTACCAAAACGGCGGCTTGCTATACCGCTTCGCAAAGCTGAAAGGTAAAGACTTTATTAACGCTTGGTTACATCATTTACTTATTAACCAGTTGCAGCCGCAAACTACCCATCTTTTAACTGCCGAAGATACATTTCTGTTCCAACCTGATGATTACCAGACAGCCTACTTGCCGATGTTTATCGATATTTACCAAAAAGGTAAGGAACAACCGAATGCGTTTTTTACCGAAGTCGCCGTGGCTTATAGCCGACAAGCCGCTGAATTAAAATTTAACCCTAAAGCCAGAAAACAACCTATTGATGCCGCCAGAGACTGTTTGATGGCACAAATTAATACCGATGCTGAAATAAATAAGCTGTATGGCAATTTAGCTGATCCAGAAGCACTGTTAACCGATGAATTGATACAACACTGTGAAAATCTGATACTACCCGCCTGGGAAGCCGCACATGAGCATTGAAGACTTCGATCCCAGTGCTAGCGCATTAAAAAAAGGCATTAGCTTAATCGAAGCCAGTGCCGGTACGGGCAAAACCTTCACCATTGCCATGTTGGTTTTACGGATGGTGGTGGAGCTGGCAATCCCTATCGAAAAAATCTTGGTGGTCACATTTACCAAAGCTGCGACAGAAGAATTAAAAGCCCGGATCCGTTCAAGATTGGCAGAAGCACGCAATCACTTCACCACAACACCTGACCACACTAACCACAACTTATCTGGTTGGTTGCAACATCTCCAATTACCTTCCGATGAGATTAAACGACGGCTAGATTTAGCTTTACTGGACATCGACCAAGCTGGAATTTTTACCATCCATGGTTTCTGCCAACGGGTGCTAGGCGAACATGCCCTCGCCAGTGGACAACTTTTTGATGCCGAATTGACAGATGATCTCTTTGCTATTCAACAAAACTGCACAGACGATTTCTGGCGGCGCACCGTACAAAACCGTTCCGCCTGGGAAACTGCACTATTAACCAAAGACTTCAAAACACCAGATACATTATTTAAAAGTATTGGGATGATTGGTGAAGACGCTATTATTTTTCCTGATCAAATCAATCTGGATGAGATCTTACTGGACGTTAAACGTTTGGCGGATAGCTTAAAAAACAAGTTATCTGAAGCTATTCAAATATTAGAGCCATACACCGAAGATAAGCGATTTAAGTCTGATTTTAAAAATACCTTTCCAGGGTATTGTTCACAGTTAACCGAGTGGGTAGATGGCGATACGTTGCAAATACCTGGCACTCAGGCACTCGCTTTGTTCACTTATAACGGACTTTGTAATGCGCTGAATGGGACTCAGTTTAAAAGCAATAAAAATCAAACTGGCGAAGAAAGAAAAGCTGAATTTCTAGAAACGTTAAATCTCGACTTCACTCCATTCGAAGCATTAGTGACTGCGTTACAGCTAATCACCGTCGGTTTGCGCAGAAATTTGCTAACCTACTTGCAGTTAGAACTGGATAAGCGGCTTGAACAGATGAATGCCTGGTCGTTCGACAATTTAATTACTCACTTAGCAAAAGCACTTCAAGGAAACCGAGCCGAACTACTAACCCATGAACTTAGGGAACGCTTTTCCGTAGCATTGATTGATGAATTCCAAGATACTGACAATAACCAGTGGCATATATTTTCAAGCTTGTTTGCTACTTCCAGTCACTCTCTGGTTCTAGTTGGCGACCCTAAACAGGCGATATACAAATTTCGCGGTGCTGATATTTATTCTTACCTTGACGCTCAAAAGCATGCGCAGCACAAATTTACTCTACGGCAAAATTGGCGCTCACATCCATTGTTGGTAGAAGGCATTAACAGACTATTCCAGAAACAAAATGCGTTCTTGATAGACGAAATAGCTTTTAATCCGTCAGAAAGTGCCTTATCGGAACGAGACGGCGAACTGTATGAAAACAACCTCCCCATCGCACCTATTGCGCTGTGGCAAGCCCCTGAAAGCGATACGAAAGCTGGTCATTGGCAAACTAATCCAGCGTCGGATGTCATACGCATAGCCTGCGTTAGTGAAATCACCTCACTTCTGGCCGCAAACTTTACCTTGCAACTTCAGAACCAGAAGATTAACCCAAGGGATATTGCTATCCTGGTGCGTACTAACAGTCAGGCCAGAGACTATCAGATTGCCCTTCGCGCAGTAGGCGTGCCTTCGATACTAACCAGCACTGAATCGGTATTTAACACTGAGGAGGCGATCCAACTTTATAGCTTGTTAGAAGCCGTCGCCCACCCTAGTGATTTAAAATTGCTAGGCCAAGCATTAGCGTTAAGTTGGTTTGGTTATGATGGCCAAACGCTTTACCAGCTTTTCAATAGCGAAACAGAAATCGACAACTTCGCATCCCGATTTCTCAAATACTCAGAGCTTTGGCAACGCTATGGCGTAATGACTATGATGCAAATCTTGCTTAAGCAAGAAAAAATCACAGCCATCATATCAAAATCCCAAAATGCTGAACGCATATTAACTAACCTGCAACATTTACTGGAGTTGTTACAACAAGCGGTTATTGATGAGCATTTAGGTGTCCATAAAACTATAAACTGGCTCAAGTCCGCAATAAACCAAACACAGCAAGGCTCAGGTGGTTCGGAAAACCAGCAATTACGGCTGGAAAGTGACGCAGATGCGGTAAAGATCGTCACTATGCACCGGGCTAAGGGATTAGAATATCCCATCGTTTTCTGCCCTTATTTATGGCAAGACAAATACCATAATCATGACAAAGCGCCATTTGTTAAATGCCATCTGCCCTTATCGGAGGGGAGCAATACCAAAAGTTTGGTTGTGGACTTAGGATCACCGGAAATCGACACTCATGCCAACCAAGCGAGGGAAGAACAACGTGCGGAAGATATTCGGCTGGCCTATGTAGCTGTTACCCGGGCAAAATACCGCTGCTACATTCCGTGGGCAAACGTCCGCTCTGAAAATGAAGCAAACCATTCGGCATTAGCCTGGTTGCTTAACTTGACCGGACAAGATTTTGCTAAACAACAAATGATGTTGCAAGGGTATCAGGCACAAAATCCAGAGCTATTTTCCTACAAATTGCTGGATAAAACCGCCACCCTGTCTGGTATTTATAACCCCATCAAAGTAGAGCCACATTTATCCGCGATGAAACGGCGTAGGTCATTAGCCAGCGACTGGCAAATGAGCAGTTATACTGCCTTATCTAGCCTTTCGATAGGCGAAACACCAGAACTACCCGCAGACAAAGCCGACGAAAATCGGATCCCGCAGCAACAAACTAACGAGCTTTTGCCATCTGGGGCACATACCGGCAATGTCATCCACGAACTGTTTGAGATTGTGCCATTTAACAAATTAGCACAAAAATCCGACATTTCGTTAACTAGGGATAAGACCTGTCAACGCTATGGATTAAGACTTTCCCAGCTGGATATTATTGATAAACTTTTGCACAACGCGGTAACAACACCATTATCCCAATCTGATCACGCCTTTTGCCTGATGAATTTACCAGAACAATATTGTTTAAAAGAAATGGCGTTTTATTTGTCACTCCCATCCCATAATACTGCCGAAATAAACCGTATTTTAGGCGATGAGCCAACATTCCAGCCATTAACACATAAACAAATGAGTGGTTTTCTTACCGGCTTTGTTGACCTCGTTTGCCAGTATGAGGGACGTTACTATGTGATGGATTACAAAACCAATACTTTACCTGACTATCATACTGAAACGCTAACCGAAGCCATGCGCGAACATAATTATGGCTTGCAGTATTGGTTATATTGCGTTGTCCTGCATCTGTATCTGCAAAACCGACTTAAGGATTACAGCTATAAACATCATTTTGGTGGGGTACGATATTTGTTCGTGCGCGGTATGGATCCTGATAAAGCAATGAGCGGCGTTTTTCAAGATCGACCAAAATTTACGACACTTTCGGCGCTGTGTTCCCTATTCAAGGATTAACCATGTTGGAACCCAATGAAAACTTTAGCCGTTTGGATCTCGCGTTTGCCGGTTTTTTAACCCAACGGGTAACAGCCTCGCTAGACAGCAACCAGAAAGACCATTTACGAACTCTGCTGGCAATATTATCGCAACAAAATAGCCAAGGCCACAGTTGCTTAAAAATCAACGACACTGACAAAAACTTACTAGTGGCTGCTGGGTTAACTCCTGAAAGCCAAATTGCCTCTTCAAAGCAACATCCGTTGATAATAGAAGATAACCGTTTATATCTGCAACGCTATTGGCACTATGAAGATCGTTTAGCCAAACAAATTACCCAACTTTCCCAATGCTATCTTCCAAATGATAAGCTAGAAAGTTCGCTTGACCACTATTTTGGCGATAATAGCGATAAAATCGACTGGCAACGGGAAGCCGCAAAAAAAGCTATCCAATATACATTTTGCATAATTACCGGTGGCCCTGGAACAGGTAAAACTACGACGGTTTGCAAGATTTTGGCTTTACTGCAAGAGCTTTCCGAACACCCCTTGGCAATTGCTTTGGCCGCGCCTACAGGCAAAGCGGCAATGCGTCTACAAGAGTCAATTGCCATCAGTGCGGAAAAATTAGAATGCACAGATATAATCAAGCAATATATTCCACGAACTGCGGTTACTTTACATCGATTACTTGGCACCAAACCACCTTCGCCCTATTTTTATCATAATGCCGACAACCCCTTAATATTCGATCTGGTTATCGTCGACGAAGCTTCAATGATTGATTTAGCCTTAATGAGCAAGTTAGTTGATGCCTTAAAGACCAATGCCAGATTAATTTTATTGGGCGACAAAGATCAACTTGCTTCGGTCGAGTCCGGCTTTGTCCTTGGTGACTTGATCTCTGCACTGCCAAACAATACGGTTGAACTAACGCAGTCTTATCGATTTGACAATGACATCAAAAAACTAGCCGATGCGGTCAATCAACAATCGTGGCAAACTGGCTGGTCATTACTGGCAAGCGGGCAAAATACGCCAGAAAGCAATTTAGGGTTAATTGAAACATCCAACCTTATTAATTACATTGGCATCAAACGCGGGCATTACCTTAAGGCCGTCAACGCTAGTGCTGAGTTTATGGAAATCTATACTATCTTTAACCAATTTCAGGTGTTGTGTGCTAACCGACATGGTGATTTTGGCGCTTTAGCCATCAATCAACTGGTTGAACGCCAACTATTTAAACAGAACGCCAACAAACATTCAGGCCCATGGTACAAAGGGCGCCCGGTGATGGTGTTACAAAACAACCCGACTTTGCACTTATATAACGGAGATATTGGAATTTGTTTACCCGATAGCGAATTAAATGGTGTGCTGATGGTGTTCTTTCAACGACCAGATGGCTCTATCAAAAAATATCCACCATCCCGGCTGCCGTCTTGTGAAACGGCTTTCGCCATGACCATACATAAAAGCCAAGGCTCTGAATTTGATGAAGTACTTATTGTTTTACCGGAAACTGTAAACCCTGTACTCAGCAAGGAATTGATCTATACCGGTATAACCCGGGCAAAAACCGCAGTTAAGCTCGTTACTAACAAAACCGTTTTTGCTGCCGCTATTGATAATCAAGTAACACGATCAACCGGGCTGGGAATAAAACTGCAAAAAACAGGTAAATTAGCTACGGAAGTGATTTAAAAAAGATGGCTAAGTTAATTGCCGCAGTCCTTTATAGTAAGAAGCAAAAGGATATTATCAACAACTAAAGTACATTGGGTTTAGTTACATAGCAATTAACTAGGCCTAACCGATGATCATTTAACCTGATGAGTCTTAGCCAGCAGCATATAAAAAGCGGGTACCACAAACAAAGTAAACAAAGTTCCTACGCCTAAGCCGCCCGCAATCACCATACCAATATTAAAACGGCTTGCAGCACCTGGCCCCGAAGCAATCAGCAAAGGAATCATGGCGACGATCATAGCAACCGTCGTCATTAAGATTGGTCTTAAACGTACAGTAGCCGCCTGCTCTATTGCTTCTTGTTTCCCCAGCCCTTCTTTACTTTGTAATTGATTAGCAAATTCAACTAGCAATATGCCATTTTTAGCGATTAAACCGATTAAAGTAATTAAACCTACCTGGGTGTAAATATTTACAGATGCAAAGCCCAACATTAAAAACGCCATGGCGCTAGCGATAGATAACGGCACTGACACCAAGATAATCAAGGGGTCACGCCAGCTTTCAAACTGCGCTGCCAACACCAGATAAATCACCAATAACGACATGAAAAAAGTCAGTACTAAGCTGCTGCCTTGTTGGGCGTATTGCCTTGATTCACTGGTGTAATCCCAATGAAAATTCTGCGGAAAAGTCTCTTTGGCGACACTTTCTAGATAAGCCATTGCATCCCCCAAGGCCACACTAGGTAACATCATAGCGGATACAGTCAAACTATTTAGCTGCTGAAATTGGGCGCGTTTACTCGGCTCGACAGACTTTTCAATCTTTACCAGGGAAGAAAGCGGGACTTGTCCACCCGAAGCCGTCCGAATGTAATATTGGCTGAATTTACCCGTATCCAACCGAGATAAGTCATCAACCTGAGGGATGACCTTGTAACTGCGTCCTTGCAAACCAAAGCGGTTAACATAATTGCCTCCTAGTAAAGTACCGAGTGTTTTACCGATGTCGCTCATCGTTAAACCTAAATCTGCCGCCCGGTTCCGGTCTATTACCAAGGTAGCTTTGGGTTGGGTAAATTCAACATCTTTCATAGTAAATATGAATTTTCCACTTTTCATCATGGTATCAATCAAGCTGTTAGCAACTTGTTCTAACTGGTTGTAATCGGCATCGGTAACAATCACAAATTGCAAGGGCAAACCGCCACCCGAACCCGGTAGGCTTGGCCGAGGGAAAACAGCGGTATTAAATCCAGCAATTTGGCTGACTTTGGCTTGCACTTCAGGTTGAATTTCCATTTGCGAACGCTTGCGTTCAGTCGTGGATGGCATCTTAAAACCGCCAAATACCGTATTGGCGCTATTGCCAAAACCGAGCAACAGAAAACTTTCCTTATATTCTGGAATGGTTTCAAAAGATTTCACCAGTTCTTTGGTGTAAACCTCGTTGTAATTTAAGGTAGCCGTTTGTGGCCCCGTGGCCATAAAGAACAGGATGCTTTGGTCTTCGGTTGGTGCCAGTTCTTTTTGCGAAAGCATAAACATCAAATAAATGCTTACAATAATCAATAAGGCAAAGGCTAATATACTTGATGGATACTCAAGCACTTTATGCAAATACGTGCGGTAAAAATTAGCAAGGCTGGTAAAAAAATGTTCAATCACCTGTTCAAATCGGGTAGGCTCGGATTTTTCTTTTAATAATTTTGAACTCAACATCGGCGCTAACGTCAGCGCGACAATACCCGAAATCAGCACTGCGCCTGCTAAAGTAAAGGAAAACTCGGTAAATAAGGTACCCACCAAACCGCCCATAAACCCAATAGGCGCATAAACCGCTATTAACGTGGTTGTCATAGCAATAACCGGCAAACCTAACTCGCGAGCACCTTGCAGTGATGCTTCCAAGCGAGTTGCCCCCATTTCAATATGCCGATGCACGTTCTCGACAACCACAATAGCATCATCAACCACTAAGCCTATACCCAGCACCATCGCCAGCATGGTCAGTAAATTAATGGAAAAACCCATCAACAGCATTAAAAATGCACCACCAATTAATGATAAAGGCACCGTTACTGCGGGGATAACTGCTGCCCGAAGCGACCCTAATGACAGGTAAATGACCAGGAGTACGATCGCCACAGCTTCAAGCAAAGTGGTTGCCACCTCTTTGATCGAGTCTTCAATATAGCGGCTCGCATCGTAAGGCAGCAAGATGTGCAATCCACTCGGTAGGCTTTCTTCAATGTCTTTTAATGCAACCCGCACCGCTTTAGCAACCGTTAACGGGTTAGAACCCGGTGCTTGTTCAATACCCATAAATATGGCGACATTGCCTTTATACCAGTTAACCGAGTTGTAATCTTCGCTGCCCATTTCTGTTTTGGCCACGTCACCAAGCCTAATCAGCGTGCCATTACGTTCAGCAACAACCAATTGTCTAAACTCATCTTCTTTTGATAGGTCGGTTGTAGCACTGAGATTGACCGCAACAAATTCGCCTTTGGTTTCGCCTGCGCCGGATAAATAATTATTATCTTTTAGAGCATCATTAATATCTTCAGCGGTCACATCCAACGCCGCCATAAGTTTGCTATCCAGCCAAATCCGCATGGCAAAAGTTTTATTGCCTAACATCTGCGCCTTACCCATCCCCGGTATGGCCTGAATTTTAGGCTGGATAACCCGTAACATATAATCAGAAATCTGCGCTGGCGAAATGGTTTCGCTATATAACGCTAGATACATTAACGCGGTAGAATCGCCCGTTTGCGAGGTAATTACCGGATCTTGCGCATCTTGAGGCAACACATTGCGCTGGCTGGCCACTTTAGCCTGGATCTGGGCTACGGCGGCATTGGGATCATAGTTTAGCCGCATGTGTGCTTCAATCGTTGATAAACCTTGACGGCTGTTTGAAGACAAATAATCAATGCCATCGGCTTCGGCAATCGCTTGCTGTAGTGGGGTGGTTATAAAACCTTTCACCAAATCGCTGCTTGCACCGGGATAAGCAGTCGCAATGGTAACTACAGTGTTTTCAGTTTCTGGGTATTGCCTGACTTCCAACGCTGTAATCGCGCGCAAGCCGACCACCAGAATCAATAAGCTGATAACGCTGGCAAGTACGGGCCGATGGATGAATATATCGGTAAACTTCAAGGAATTACCCCACGCTCACCGGGTGCAGGTTGTTTGTCTAAAATTACTGGTGCCCCATTCCGCAGTTTTACTTGGCCGGCGCTCACTACCCGCTCATTTGAGACAAGTCCTGAAATAACTTCAACGCGCCCAGTCCTGATTTCACCTACCTTTATTTGCTTGAGTTTGACGGTTAACGCCTGTTTGCCTTCTTCGATAACAAATACCGAATCACCGTACGGATTATAAGTAATCGCTGTATCAGGTACTGTTAAGAGACTTTTGTTGGTATCGAGCGACAATTGCACATCCACAAACATACCGGGGCGTAATAATTGCTCTGGATTATCCAAAGTCGCGCGAATAATAATCGAACGCGTCGCTTTGTCGATGCCAGAATTAATCGCACTAATGCGCCCGGTAAAAACCTGATCTGGATAAGCAGGAACCGTTAAATTCACAGTCTGATTTATTTTAACACTAGCAAGATTGCTTTCCGGTAATGAAAAATCAGCATAAATAGGCTGCAATTTCTGTAATGCTACGATGCTATCTCCCGCCGCCAAAAATTGCCCGATATTAATTTTTCTTATTCCAAGCCGTCCAGAAAACGGTGCCGAAATGCGTTTTTTATCTATGACTGCTTTTTTTGTAGCGACAATTGCATTGGCTTGCTCCAAAGTCGCTTTATTCAAGTCAAAATCGGACTTGGAAATAAAATTACGCCCTATTAACTGTTGGCTGCGGTAAAACTTCACCTGCGCCAACTTTTGGTCAGCCTGCAAACCAGCAAGTTCGGCCAGATCGGTGGTCGCATCCAATTCCACCAATAATTGGCCACGTTGCACGGTTTGATCGGAATCAAAATGTAAGGACTTTACTTTGCCGGGCACTTCGCTACTCACCTCAATTGCAGCAACCGCAATCAAACTACCCACCGCCGTTAAATAGGTATCCCAGGTTTCGGTTTGTACCGTGGTTGCAGCAACTACTGCAGGTGGCGGCGGCTTCATACTGCTCATCATTTGGCGAATCTGGTAAAACTTCCAGCCGAATAAGCCACCGAACAATAAAAGTGATAAAAATATAATCAGAGCGAATCGTTTGATCATTAAGATCCTGACAATACTAGCAATATTAGGTAATTAGCCAGCGTTAAATGAAATATCTTGTTTAATTTAAATCCTGGGACGACGTACACCAATAAAGCGTTTGCGCCAGTAACTGTTTTTCATGCTAGATACCAAAACTTTACCGGTACGGCTACTTGCCGCATGAATAAATTTATCGTCTTTAACAAAAATACCCACATGAGAAAAATAATTAGTGCTATCAGTATTGAAAAAGACTAAGTCACCTGCCAGTAAATTATTTTTACTGATTGGCGGCAAAACTGAAGCCATTTCTTTAACAGTTCTAGGTAAACGGATACCTTGCTGACCGTAGACATGCCTGACAAACCCACTGCAGTCAAACCCTTCTTCCGGCGTTTCTTTGCCATATTGATAAGGTATACCTTGCAAGCTTAACGCATAGTCTACCAATGAATCCGGTTTTTGCACCACCACTGGTTTTATTTCTGGAGTGCTCGCACAACCGGAAAGCAATAGCAACAAAACTAACGTGACTAGTGCTGCTTGAATTCCATTTGTTAATAATAGCTTTTTAAGTTCTGGCATGGCTCTTTCATATCTTAACTATCACAGTTGCTTAGCATTGTTACCTACATTATCGCTAAAAACGAATCCTACCTCAAAATTAACAGCCATACGGTGCATTTTACTGAATCAAGAGTGTTAATTTTTTACAACAACCACGTATAAAATAATTGTAAATATATAAAGTTTTCAAGAAACATAGGCTAAAAAACGCAACATAACTTAATTAATTTATAATAAAGTAACTATATTTTATTGTTATACCAGTATTTTTATACTAACATAAAGTTGTTCAGTTTATATTCAGATAAACGTTGTATTTTTGGTAACAATGTTGTTTATTGGAAAATAACAGAATCCATCCGGCCAAGGCGCGGTTTATCTTAGGTTTGGAATATCAAGGAATCCAGGAAACTGGGGAAATTACTAACAGAAGAGGAAATATCATGAAACAAACTAAATTTATACCTTTTGCAGCACTAGCCATTTGTGCTTTTGCAGCGCAGGCGGACGAGGTTATTCTTAAAAATGGTGACAAAATCACCGGAACCGTCCTGAACAAATCAGGCAGTGTCCTTGAAGTAAAAACCGATTATGCAGAAAAAGTCGTTATTAAATGGGATGCGATTGAAACATTGAATTCAAGTGTACCAATGACAGTCACTCTTAAAGACAAGCAAGAACTGACTGGTTTGGCGGGTGCTGGCCAAAATGGCACAATGACGGTAAAAAGCAACGGCGTTTATGACAGCCAGCCTATTCCGTTATCTGAAGTTGAAGAAATCAACAAAAAATTCTTTACTGGCTCGGCTAACTTCGGTGGCGGTTTGTCTGGTGGTAACACCGAGCGACAAAACTACCATGCCGATGCTGGCGTAGTGGTACGTAGCCGTGATGACAAAGTTACTTTGGGCGGCCAGTATAACTATGGTGACAATACCGATGTTACCACTAAAGAGACCACCTTAAATGCCCGAAATTGGCAATTATACGGCACATATGCGCACTATTTTACGCCGCAATGGTATGGCTACGCACATGGCTTATTTACTAATGACCGTATGCAAGACATTCAATTACGGTCTGCATTCGGCGTGGGTGCTGGTTATCAGTTCTTTGCATCTGAAGACCTCAACTTGTCGCTTGAAGCCGGCCCTGATTATGTCAGCACCAATTTTTACGATACTGCATTCGATTGCAGCAAATATTTAATTACCAATCCACTAGCCTGCGCCCCAATAAAAGATACCAGTGGTATCGCTGGTCGTTGGTCGGTCAACTACGACCAATTTGTCTGGAATCGTGCGGTGCAATTATTCCACACGCATGAAGGCTTAGTGGCCGATGCCCTGTTTATTCGTTCACGAACTGGCTTCCGGGTACCCATATGGAATGGTATCCAATTCACCAACGAAATCCAGGTGGATTATTTCAGCAAACCAGCGCCCGGCAAAGAAAGCGTCGATACCCGCTATTTATTTAGCATCGGTTACGGCTGGTAAAACAACAGTTACCTCGTAGGTAAGCCGGATAGATTGCTGAGAAGCACCTTGCCCGGCTAAGACAAGGATGTCTTAACTTTTAAGTGACTTACCGAACACCTTGCTTATAGCAAACAAATACATAACCAATTGATTCCCAAGCACTTACACTTTTTTAAAAAGAGTAGCGGTAGTAAGCTAAGCCTTATTCTGTTATCTGTCATATTAGTCAACTTCTCTTTTTTGCCACGTTGTATGGCGGAAAATATTGCCCAACAAAATAAACCCAATATATTACTTGCCAAAACTTATCAACGTGGAGTTGATGTAACAAAATATTTAGCCAGTGAAAAGTTCGATGGCATTCGTGCCATTTGGGATGGCATGCACTTGCGTTCCCGTAAAGGAAATGTAATTTCAGCACCTTCATGGTTTATCAAAAATTTCCCTTCAACGCCCATGGATGGCGAGTTATGGCTCGCACATGGCAAATTCGACACTCTGTCTGGCGCGGTTCGTAAAGATGTGCCGGTTGATGTAGAATGGCAAGGTATTTCGTACCTTGTGTTTGAGTTACCTGGAGCCATAGGTTCCTTTGAAGTACGCGCCGAAACCATCAGAAAAATTATCGACCAAGCCCATATCCCGCACTTAAAAGCGGTGGCGCAAACCCGCGTGAAAGATGAAGCCACACTAGACACATTATTAAAACAGGTCGTGGAAAAAGGCGGTGAAGGGCTAATGTTACATCGTGCCGATGCGCTTTACGTGACTGGCCGAAGTGATGTATTGCTTAAGTTAAAACCACTATTTGATGCCGAGGCAACTATTCTTGGATATACTCCTGGCCGCGGCAAATATAAAGGCAAACTTGGATCACTGATAGTAGAAACGCCCGAAGGCCTTCGCTTTAAAATCGGCACCGGCTTTAGCGATGCACAACGTAAAAACCCACCCAAAATTGGCAGTATGATTACCTATACATTCAACGGTAAAACTAAAAACGGTAAACCAAAATTTGCTAGTTTTTTACGGGAGCGGAATGAATAGATGCCAGAGAAAATAAAACACTGAACGGGGTCGCTCTCGTTATATTTAGTTAATAAACCTAGCAACTATAACGGCTTCTGGAAGCTATAAATATAATAGTTTAGCAATCCAGTGCGGCTTAAAACTTCTGCCCCAACAGTTTCAATCAAGGCGAACGGATTATTCGGCCGATATTCAGCGCTTAATCGCCTAAGATAGCTGTAGGTAGGAAGTGTATTAAACGTAATATCCCGTCCGCTTTTGACTATAAATCCGATTTTTTTTGCTAATGCCAGATAATCGCCATGGCTATATCCAAGATTACATTGGCCATAGAAACCAACGCTTAATTTTCTAGGTAACTTTATTTTGGCAAAGGGCTGAATTAAGGGCTGACAAACGAAATCTGACAACGCCAGGTAACCACCGGGCTTGAGGACACGCAATGCTTCCCGGAAAAAACGTTCCCGATCAGGAAAGTGAAAAATACATTCGACCGCTAACACTGTATCGAAAGCATGGTCTGGAAGCGGTAATGCGCAAGCATTACCCTGGGTAAAAATGATAGCGTTATCGGCAAGGGGTGTTACCAAATCACGCGCTCGTGTTAACTGCCGCTCGTCAAGATTAACGCCAACCAAATTCATCCCTTGAAAGTTTTCGTTAATGTGGGCGACTGTCCCTCCAAAACCGCACCCCACATCGAGGACACTTCGGTTATCACCCAAACTACCGGCAAGACAAATTTGTCGGCTCAGTTCTTCAGAAGCTTGGGCAAAATCATCCGCAATTGGCTTGGCTTTAGCCGGCTCTTCCCAAAATCCCCAGTGAACATGCCTACCAAAACTTTTGGTTAATTCCGCATTATCCTTACCCAATGTTTTTAGCAAATAATCGAAATAGGGTAAGTCAACCTGGCCAGCATCGGAATTAGAGCCGGGTTGTTCAGGCAACTCATTGCTCTTCATAGCACTTATTCGGGCTTAAGATGGCCGGCATTGCGCGAAAATATCACTGCTTGCCTCGTAAACATTAGTTTTAATATCCAACAAACCTAACATTGAATGGAACAAGTTATCGTGGGAATAGGCAACTGTCCTGTGCCGTTTTAAGCATTCCGTATCCAGATGGAAACTATCACTGAAATTTTTCGATAACCAGACAATAAAAGGAATATGCGTTTGCTGATCTGGTGCAAAGGCATAAGGTAAACCGTGCAGATAAATACCGTTTTCACCCAATGACTCGCCATGATCTGACATATAAATCATGGCAGTATGATAATTGGCCTCGTTTGTTTTCAGCAATTTTATAACTTCAGCCAAAAAATGATCGGTATATAAAATGGTATTATCGTAAGCATTTTTTATTTCAGCTTGCGAACAATCTTGCACTTCATTACGGGTACACTCTGGACCAAACACTTTAAACTCTGACGGATAACGTTTGTAGTACGCAGGACCGTGACTACCTTTTTGATGAAGCACTACGACAGTATTACCCTGCGATTGATCAAGGTAATTTTGCAATTCACCCAACATAACATCATCATAACATTCGCCCTCAACACATAATCCCGGAACATTCAGAATTTCGGTGTTTTTTGATGGCACCCGTTGGCAAACACCTTTGCAACCGGAATTATTATCAAGCCAAAGAATATTCACTTTGGCATGTTGCAGCACATCCACCAAATTTTCATTTTGCTTAGCATCCAAATCGCTAAAGCCACTATGTTTTAGATTTGAAAACATGCATGGTAAGGAAATTGCTGTAGCCGTGCCGCAAGAATGGGCATTAGGAAAATTAATGATGTCTTCTTTACTTAAGCGCGGATTAGTCGCTTGTCCATAACCATTCAACGCAAAATTTTCGGCTCGTGCCGTTTCTCCAACAACTAAAACAACAACCGCTTTTTTGCCCCGCTCTTGCCAAGTTAAATGTTGTCTGGCATCGCTACCTAATTCATGGACTACCAATGGTGTTTGCCTTAAGTCCTTAAAGTATTTTACGAATGAATAAATGGGATAATTGGGATTTATTAAATATCGCAAACTATGATTATTACGAAGTACAAATGAAAAATCTTTATAATTTAAGTAAATAGTCCCTGCTAACAGACCAATCGCGCAAACTAATAATACCAATCGCCTTAAAATCTCAGAACCGAACAACTTATATTGGATTTCAATCCGATAAATCCAGGCCGCTGGCAACACGCCAAAAACAAAAAGATGAAAAATCAGCTTTAATGTAATCAATTCTATGGCTTCATTGAAATCCGTTTCCATTAGGTTCTGGATCATGGGCGCATCAATTATCGTGCCATAGTTATCCATGAAATAACTGACGGCAGCGGCAATTATCAAGACAGTTATTAATATCGGTTTAAAGGTAAACTTAACGCTAGCAAGCAGCAGCAGCAATACAAAAAACAGCAATACCAAACATAAAAATAAGGACATTGCAAAGGTGAAATTGTGCTGTCCTGCTTTATTAACAGCACCAAAGGCCGCCTGAAAAAAACTGATATTATTAACAACAGCCAAATACAATGCGCTAATTAAGGCTAGCACCGGGGCACTAAGCTTGGGTTTTAATATATTTTGAAAAATCACTCTAAGATCGGGTGGGTAACTAATTAAAAAACTTATGGGAAACGATACATACAAAATCGATTTAATATATCAGCTTATACGAGAGCACTGGAAAGGTAAACATCTTCACTACATTTAGTGAATAAAAGCGCCTAATTTAGAAACATTTAGCCTAACTTTTATATGTGTTGTGGCGATATCAAGTCAGATAGTTTGAAGCTAAACATTAAAACTTACTAAAACCTAGTCCGTATTTTTTATATTAGCCAACACTTAACCACCGACTAATCAACATCGAATGATACGCCTAACACGTATAATTAATGCTACAAAAAATCACATAACCTGCCACCCTTTAACTTTAGCTAGATGGCAATACAACCAACAAGGTGATAATCAGGCCACATGACGAAAATATTACCAATAGTGCTATTCGGGGAGGTTTTATTCGACCAATTCCCCAACAACCTGAAAATCTTAGGCGGCGCACCATTCAATGTTGCCTGGCACTTGCAAGCATTTGGTCAAACAGCCAAATTTATTAGCCGAGTAGGTGAAGATCCGGGTGGAAAATTGATCAGACAAACTATGCAAAACTGGGGGATGCCTACCGATTTTGTACAAAACGATAGCGTGTATCCAACAGGGAGTGTGCAAATTACCATCGAAAACAACACCGCCTCCTATTCCATTCTACCTGTACAAGCTTACGATTATATCCAAACGCCAGATATTACAAATATTGGAACAGAAACTATCCTGTATCACGGAACACTCGCTACCCGCTCACCAGTTTCAAGAAAGACGATAAATTTAATCAAAGAACAGTACTTTTGCAGGATTTTTCTTGACGTTAATTTACGGCCGCCATGGTGGCACAAATCCGATGTCATTGCGTATATGAAAGATGCCAACTGGGTAAAAATGAATCTAGATGAGCTTAATCTGTTATATGGTAAAACTAGCAATATCAGGTCAAGCATGGAAGATATCTTATCGGAATATAAACTTGATGGGATTTTTGTTACTTGCGCTGAAGAAGGCGCTTTAGCGTTAACTTGCGACAATCAATTTGTATCCATCACCCCATCTTTACTCACAAGTGATGTTATTGATACCGTTGGTGCCGGCGATGCGTTTTCATCAGTCTTACTAATTGGCTTAATATCGAACTGGGATCTGGAACTAAACATGTCAAGAGCACAAGCATTTGCTTATGCTATTACCCAACAACAAGGGGCGACAGTTAGTAACCTCGGTTTTTACCAACACTTTCTAAATATATGGTGTTTGTGAGGGTAGCCTCATTTTCCTGGTAATAAAAAAACCGGTATGAAACCGGTTTTTTTATTTAATCAGTACAGTGATACGCAGGTTTACAATGAACCGACAGCATTCAGCTCTTTAAACGCCTGCTCTAAACGGGTCACCATGCCAACTTCACCTGCGCGTTGCCACACACGAGGATCGTAGTATTTTTTGTTAGGCTTATCATCACCATCAGGATTACCAATTTGACCTTGCAAATAACCTTCATTTTTCTTGTAATATTGCATAATTGCTTCCCAAGTAGCCCATTGGGTATCCGTATCAATATTCATTTTGACAACACCATAACTAATGGACTCTTTAATTTCTTCTGCAGTAGAGCCAGATCCACCATGAAATACAAAATTTAATGTATTTTTTGGCAAGCCAAATTTTTCAGAAACATATTTTTGAGAATTATCCAATATTGTTGGGGTTAGCTTAACATTACCAGGCTTATAAACTCCATGAACGTTACCAAAAGAAGCGGCAATAGTGAAACGTGGGCTTATTTTGCTAAGTTCTTCGTAAGCATAGGCCACATCCTCAGGCTGAGTATAAAGCATAGAATGATCAATGCCGCTATTATCGACGCCGTCTTCTTCACCACCAGTAACCCCTAACTCTATCTCTAGCGTCATATCCATCTTGGACATACGTTTTAGATATTCGCCACAAATTTCCATATTTTCTTGCAAGCTTTCTTCTGATAAGTCAAGCATATGCGAGCTAAATAAGGGTTTCCCAGTACTTGAAAAATGTTTTTCGCCTGCATCAAGCAAACCATCAATCCAAGGTAATAATTTTTTGGCTGCATGGTCAGTATGCAAAATAACAGGAACACCGTAATGTTCAGCCATAGCGTGAACATGCTGGGCACCAGAAATGGCACCTAAAATTGCAGGCTTCTGACCGTCAAGCTTCAAACCTTTACCGGCATAAAATTGAGCGCCACCATTCGAAAACTGGATAACAACAGCGGATTGTACTTTAGCAGCCGCTTCCAATACTGCATTTATGGAGTCGGTATTGATGACATTAACAGCCGGTAATGCAAAGTTATTTTCCTTACAAACAGAAAAAATCTTCTGTACATCTGATCCGGTAACAACGCCGGGTTTAACAACATCTAAAATTTTTTGTGACATAGTATTTTATCGACAGGTATAAAGTAAAAAATCGCCCCAACACAACGCATTGGAGCGATTAGCGTTTAAAATTTTCAACAAGAAAATTAAATAATTCGTACTAGGCGGGAATAGGTTCTTTGCCTTCTAACTTAGCCAATCGGGCGGATAATAATTCTTCCAATGATTCCAAAGCCTTTTCAAAACCAAGAATACCCTCAGCTAGCTTATCATTTGCCATACGATTTTCTTCGTGCATCCGATCAAAAGTACCCTTATCCATAGTTATTTTTTCTATAGACGATTGGGAAGCTTGTTCTGGATCTAATTTACGTGGTAAATCAGCAACCGTTGACTGTAATTCAGCCAACAAAGATGGAGCTATGGTCAATAAATCGCAGCCTGCAAGCTCAGTGATTTCACCAACATTTCGGAAACTTGCACCCATTACCTCAGTTTTATAACCGAATTTTTTATAATAGTTATAAACATCAGTAACTGAAATAACACCTGGATCTTCAGCAGGCGCGTAAGAATCACGACCCGTATCTTTTTTATACCAATCTAAAATACGGCCTACAAATGGAGAAATCAAAGTAATATCGTTTTCAGCACAAGCGATCGCCTGATGCATTCCGAATAATAGAGTAAGGTTGCAGTGTATACCCTCTTTTTCTAATACAGCAGCAGCCTGGATGCCTTCCCAAGTAGAAGCAATTTTAATTAAAACGCGGTCTTTTAAAATTCCTTTAGCTTCGTATTGGGCAATAATCTCACGACCCTTAGCAATTGTAGCGTCAGTATCAAAAGAAAGCCTTGCATCAACCTCAGTCGAAACACGACCTGGAATTATTTCTAGAATTTTTAAACCAAAAGATACCGCCAAACGATCAAATGCTAAAGAAGCAACTTGTGCCGCAGTGGCATCGTTACCCAATGTATTTCTTGCAGCTTTCAAGGTATCATCGACGATATCTTGATACTGCGGCATTTGAGCTGCCGCAGTAATCAAAGAAGGATTTGTTGTTGCATCCCTAGGCTTGAAAGTTTCAATGGCTTGTATATCGCCAGTATCAGCAACAACAACTGTCATCTCTCTCAGTTGTTCAAGTAAATTCTTTGCCATAATTTGTACCTTTAATAAAGTTAGAATTTTGTAAGGTGTAAAATCCTATCACAACGACATGTTAAAGTGAAGGATACACTCAGTTTGAATAAATTGTATGATGCTAGTTATTAACTGTAGTTAATAATAACAATTTGATTTCTTATGAAATATAGTTTTATTTAATTTCTTAGTGACAAGTAACGTTCAACTCCAGTAACTTGTGTAGCTGGCTCCAAACTAGCTTTAGCCGTATTGGCTTGTTTATCCAGATATTTTGATACACCACTCAAGTTTGTATTAGTATCTTCTAACGCAACTCTTTGCTTTTCTAGATATTTAGCAACACCGCTAATCGGAAAAACTTGTTCATTCGGTTCTTGTTCTTTTGCGGGAATAAATTCACCTTCTAAACAGATTTCAGTTTGATCAACCTCTTCAATTATATTTTCAATCAATTTAATTTGTTCAATACCGACGAATTCCTGAGCAATTATTTCTTCTTGTTTATTAATATACTTTGCTACTCCAGAAACCAAAGGTTTTGCATTTTCACTTGCAGACATATTGGCAAGATATTTAGATACCCCGCTCTGAGCAATTTTTTCATTTGTAACGCGGACAACTGACTTTGGCTGCAAAGCAAGATACTTTGCTACACCCGTCAAAGCAGGCTTTTTATTGCCTGAAAGCTTTTGATCTCGTAAATATTTTTCAACGCGGCTAAGTTGAGGCTTTTGGCTATTTAAAGCTATTTTTCTTGCTACATACTTAGCAACACCTGTTACTTTCGGCGCAAATTTTGCTCTAGCAGCCTGAGTTTGCAAATATCTGCCGATGCCAGTAGCAGCTAATTCTTCTGTTTCAGTTTCAGTTGCATTTGTTTCAACTTCAGTCAACTTAGCTTGCGAAGCAATTTCAGTAGCCATCGCAGCTACTTCTTCTTGCCTACGATATTTTTCAATCATCTCTTTGGCTAATTTTTTCTTCACAAGAAGCTCTTGTTCCGCTTGATATTTTGCTACCCCAGTCAAAGTAACATCCGGCTTTAGCGAAAAATCAATTCTCGTCAAATATTTATCAACAGTAGTTTTTTTTCGGTTAGGTGAGTTTTTTTCAGCCATCACCATATATTTGGCAACACCAGTTTGAGGTGGGGTATTTTTTTGGGCTATAGCCTGCCGCAAAATATATCTTTCAACGCCACTTATATTTTGCTTTTCCTGTTTCTTTACATATTTTGTGACACTGGTTATTAAGGGCATAGAAACCAGATATTTAGCAACACCAGTCAAACCATTTACCTGAATTATCACGGGCAAATTGACTTGTTGCTCTGGTTTCTTTTGAACAGCCGCGACTTTGGCACGTTTTCCAAATAAAAAACCAGCCATTGCGGGGATAACTGCACCGCCAAAGTCGTTTGAGCTCATTTATTACCCCTTATTACGCAAATATTTTTCAACACCAGTTGCCGATTGGCTTGAACTTGATTGAGCTTCAGTTGAACGGCTTGCCAGATATTTTTCAACTCCAGATACTGGAGCTGCTGGCTCAGAAATTTTCACATTTTTATCGATGTACCTAGAAACACCAGTGCCTGACGCGCGCATGATGTAACGAGCAACTCCGGTTGCTCCGCCTGCACGGTTTGCATAATCTACTGCAGATGATTTCATAGCAGCGACCGTCTTTTTGGCTCCTTTCTTAAAGAATACGAAGCCCCCGACAGCTAATGCAACCAATCCAAGCAAGTAGCCCATAGAAGAATCACTTTTCTCAGCTACTGCTTCAGAAGACATTGATGTCTCTACAGAAGATAGGCTTTCACTGTTTGATGAATTACTTGAACTCACAGAAGGCGCAGTATGCTTATAGTCTGAGTCGCTATAAACAACCTTAGGCTGAAAATTCGATGCTGGATATTGCGAATCACTGTTATTAGTGCTTGATGATGCGGAAGAAGATGATTTTGATGTTGTCGAGTTTTCAGAACTTTTAGCAACACTTTCATCTTGAAAAACAACTTTGGGCTCAAAATTGGCTGCCGGATATTGGTCTTCTGCATTTACGGCATTATTTGCTAAAACTAGCACAGCAAAAATGCATTTGGTTAAATTATTAAGTTTCACAATATTTCACCTATCAATTTGTTTTATTTTAAAAGAGAACCGATTTATAGCAAACCGGCTCTCTCGGGCACAGATGTTTTTTAAAAAAGATCCTAAAGTTTCTTAATTAAAGAACCGCTTCAATATTTTTTACAACATTTTCTACGGTAAAACCAAACGCCTTGAAAAGCTGTCCGGCGGGGGCAGACTCTCCGAAACGGTCTAAACCGACTACCTTGCCATGACTACCAACATATTTCCACCAACCATCGGTTACTCCGGCTTCAATAGCAACACGTTTAGTAACCGATGCAGGTAAGACGGATTCTTTATAAGCGGCATCCTGAGCGTCAAATACGTTAGTAGACGGCATAGAAACAACTCGTATTTTTTTGCCTTTTCCAGCCAATTCATCCGCTGCCTTTAAAGCCAATTCTACTTCAGAACCAGTGGCTATTACTATCGCATCGGGTGTTCCGCTACAGTCCTTCAATATATAAGCACCTTTACGAATTGCATTTATCTGCTCTGGAGTACGTGGTACGTGCGGTAGATTTTGTCTTGAAAAGACTAATACACTTGGCCCATCATTTCGCTCAATAGCTGCGCGCCATGAAACTGCTGTTTCTACCGCATCACAAGAACGCCAGACATGCATGTTAGGAATCATACGCAGTGTAGCGGTTTGTTCAATGGGTTGATGCGTTGGCCCATCTTCCCCTAAACCAATTGAGTCATGTGTATAGACAAAAATGGAGCGAATTTTCATCAATGAGGCCATACGTATGGCGTTTCTTGCATATTCTGAGAACATCAAGAATGTTGCACCAAAAGGTATTAACCCACCATGTAAGGCTATACCATTCATAATTGCAGACATACCAAACTCACGAACACCATAGTTGATATAGTTAGCATCGGGTTTGTTTGCCCGCATAGGCTTATATCCAGTCCATTCAGTCATATTTGAGCAACCTAAATCTGCCGAACCACCGAATATTTCGGGAAGAAATTTTGCGTAGCCTTCAATTGCTGCAAGAGAGGACAATCGTGTCGCCGTTGTTTTTGCTTCTTCATTGACTGCACTTACGAACCTATCCGCATCAGCTATCCAGTTTTTAGGTAAATCTCCAACCATGCGACGCTCAAATTCAGCGGCTAATTCTGGATAAGCTGCTTTGTAGGCCGAAAACTTGTCATTCCATACTTTTTCCGCTTTATCACCTTTAGCCTTTGCATCCCAACCGGCATAAACATCATCAGGCACTTCAAACGCGCCGTGATCCCAACCTAGTGCCGCTTTGGTTAAATTAATTTCGGGCTCACCTAAAGGAGCACCGTGACACGCATGCGATCCAGCTTTATTTGGGGATCCAAAACCAATGGTAGTTTTGCAGCAAATCATACTTGGCTTATCGGTGACTGCTTTTGCAGCTTCAATTGCTTTATTAATGGCATTTGCATCATGACCGTCAACATCAGCAATAACATGCCAGCCATAAGCTTCAAAACGTTTTGGGGTGTTATCAGTGAACCAGCCATCTACATGACCGTCAATAGATATTCCGTTGTCATCCCAGAATGCAATTAAATTGCCCAAGCCTAGCGTACCAGCCAGTGAACACGATTCATGAGAGATACCTTCCATCAAACAACCATCACCCAAAAATACATAGGTATTATGATCAACGATTTTATGGCCATCTTTATTGAATTGACCAGCTAGGGCTTTTTCAGCAATCGCCATCCCAACCGCATTAGTGATGCCTTGCCCAAGTGGGCCGGTAGTAGTTTCTACACCTGGGGCATAACCATATTCAGGATGACCTGGAGTTTTGGAATGAAGTTGACGAAAGTTTTTTAATTCTTCAATAGGCAGGTCATAACCCGTCAGATGCAACAATGAATAAATCAACATTGACCCATGGCCGTTTGACAAAACAAAACGATCGCGGTTAGGCCATTTTGGATTAGTCGGATTATGCTGCATGTGGTCATTCCATAGCACCTCGGCGATATCCGCCATTCCCATCGGTGCACCTGGATGTCCTGAATTTGCCTTTTGAACGGCATCCATGCTTAACGCGCGTATGGCGTTCGCAAGATCACGGCGCGAAGTCATTTTAATCTCCTCATGTGTTTACTTAATCTGTAGCCTTTTTCCGAATTAGGCCACATTATATTCTTGTTATTCAACCCAAAAAATTGCGGACGAATACAGTTAAGCATTCGACCGCAATGTCTAGTTGGATTTATTCCAAATTAGCGTGCCTTTCCCTCATCACTTCTTCAGGAATACCTTTTTCGTGAATTATGTGTGAAATAACTGCTTCCAAAAAGATTAAAGTAGACAGCTCAAACACAGTACCCATCGGCATACCGACAACTTTTCCATATTGTTCGGAAGATCCTACCGGGAATATGGCATCAGCCAAATCACCAATTGTTGAACTACTCTTTGCAGAGATTAGTACAATCTTGGCACCGACTTTTTTCGCGCTTTTAGTGAAGGCTATCAATTGCTCAGTTTCACCTGAACCGGAGATTATGATAAGCAAATCCCCATTTTTGATGCTTGGCGTCACAATTTCGCCAACCACGCTGACATCGTACCCGCCATGCACTAATCGCATTGCAAAAAAATTGCCAACGAGCTTTGAACGCCCTGCACCAGCGATAAATATCCGCTTTGCGTTATCGAGCATCTCAGTTAACCTGACATCGTGCGACCCATCTGTCGCATCTAGTATGCTGGATATTTTTTCTATGATAAGTTTCTGATGCATACGAACCTCTTAATTATGCAGCATCAACCAAGTCACGAATTTCTTTAGCTGCTTCAGCTGGAGATGGCGCACCATAAATAGCTGCACCAACTACTATAATGCCTGCACCTGCTCTAACAACATCTTGTACCGTAGATTGTTTAATACCGCCAGCAACAGATACGCGAACTGGGAGGCCTAATCTTGAAATATCAGCTAAATCTTCAAAAGGAGTATGTCCAGCAGCTTGTGCATCAAGACCAGTGTGTACACCTACGATTTGTGCACCGATTTCAGCACATGCTCTTGCACAGCCGATTTTGTCGTCAACATTGATCAAATCAATTTGAGCTTCAGCACCATGTGCATTCGCTGCTTTAACAACACCTTTGATAGTCGCCAAGCCAGATACACCCAATACTGTGCATATGTCAGCGCCTGCTGCATAAAATGGAGTTGCCTCGTACTCGCCTGCATCCATTGTTTTTAAATCAACAAGAATCAGTTTATCTGGGAATCTTGCCCGTAATTCTTTAACCAAGTTAACACCATTGTGCTTTATGCAAGGTGTGCCGATTTCGAAAATATCAACATAAGGAGCTACTTGGGTAGCAAGTCCTACTGTTGCGTCGAAATCCAAAGAATCTAATGCCATTTGTATTAATGGTTTTGCCATGATACGTGCTCCGAAGGTTTATAGTAATAGTTGGTTACATATTCGTTATGCGGCGGTAACTTTAAAGTACGAAGGGGGCGAATGTCAATGGCAAATGCTTAAACCCGCCATATGTATAACCGCTAAATTACAAGTTACTTTAAGTTAATCAGGAAAGCCTTTGTTTCTTGAAAGGCCATCTCAACCGAGATAATCGTTTTATTAAAAAACCAACACATAAATTATACATCGCCGCCACATAATACTTTTTTTTAATTTCATAACTCACGAGTAGCGCTAAATTGAATATCGCGCCAACGCTCCTCTGTCAATTGAAGATTTACCCGACTGGAAGCCAGATATACTAGATACCCCCCTCCGTCTTCTGCTAAGTTATCAAAGGCTTTCTTTTTAAACTCTTCCAACTTTGCTGGATTATCAGAACTAACCCAACGCACTGTGGTAACAGGTATATTATCGTAAACACAAGCCACGTTATATTCCGATTTAAGCCGAAAAGCAGTGACATCAAACTGTAAAATCCCCACAGCGCCCAAAATCAGATCGTTATTTTTTAGCGGCTTAAACAACTGCGTAGCTCCTTCCTCGGTGAGTTGCACCAAGCCTTTTTGTAATGCTTTCGCCCGTAACGGATCTTTCAATATGACCCTCCGAAATAGTTCAGGTGCAAAGTAAGGTATCCCGCCAAATTTAAGGGTTTCACCCTGAGTGAAGGTATCGCCGACCTGAATCGTTCCATGATTATGCAGCCCGATAATATCGCCAGGAAAAGCTTCTTCAACATTTTTACGGCTATCCGCTTGAAAGGTTATGGCATTGGCCACTTGTATTTGTTTACCAATACGCACGTGATTTAGCTTCATGCCTTTATCGAACTTGCCTGAGCATATCCGTAAAAACGCAACCCTATCCCGGTGCGCAGGATCCATATTCGCCTGCACTTTAAAGACAAAACCGCTAAATTTGTCCTCATCTGGCGATACCAACCGCTGCTCGGATTTTCTTGGTCTTGGCGAAGGCGCAAACTCGGCAAAAGCATCTAACAACTCTAAAATCCCAAAATTATTGATAGCAGAACCAAAAAAAACTGGCGTTAATTTTCCTGCCAAATAATCAACCAAATCGAATTTATGGCTTGCACCTTGGACTAACTCAAGTTCAAGGCGAAGTTCTTCTGCTTGGTCGCCTAATAAATCATCCAACTTAGGATTGTCCACCCCTTTTATAACTTCTGCCTCAGCGATTTTGCCGCCATGTTGGGCGCTAAACAGGTGAATTTCATCTTTATATAGGTGATAAACGCCTTTAAAACGCTTACCCATTCCAATTGGCCACGTCATCGGCGCACATTGGATTTTCAATACATTTTCGACTTCATCCAGCAATTCGATGGGTTCCTTTCCCTCCCTGTCCAATTTATTGATAAAGGTTAGGATTGGCGTATCACGTAACCGGCACACTTCCATCAAGTTGATGGTGCGCTCTTCCACACCTTTCGCAACATCAATAACCATCAATGCCGAATCAACCGCTGTCAAGGTACGATAAGTATCTTCCGAAAAGTCCTCATGACCCGGCGTATCCAGTAGATTAACAATACAATCGTTGTGCTCAAACTGCATTACGGAAGTCGTCACGGAAATACCCCGCTCTTTCTCCATTTCCATCCAATCCGAAGTGGCATGCCGCGCCGCTTTGCGGCCTTTAACGGAACCTGCAAGCTGGATAGCACCTCCGTATAACAACAGCTTTTCGGTGAGCGTCGTTTTTCCTGCATCCGGGTGGGAAATAATGGCGAATGTACGCCGACGTTTAGCTGCTGAAGATATTTCTGTTGGTACCATAGTGTTTGGTTTACGCCTGACTTGGCGAATATAAGTAAAATTTGATTTGCTTGGTAGATTTAGATACGCCTAAACGGCTCAAAAATATTAGGCTCGCTGCCCAACAATCAAAAACTATTAATTTTACCGAAATTGCCGTTATTTAGATACGTGGATTTAGTCACTAAACTGCAAAGCAATTTAAGACTGCCATCGCCCACTTAGCACAGAGGCCCACTTTCCTAGAGTTTTAAAAAATGTCGAAATATTAATTATCCACCACACCGCTGCTGCACCATAGCCATATTCCACCGCAAACAACCAAGCCAAAGGCACCCGTAATATGTTTATGGGCGCAGACCAATATAAAATTACATTGGTTTTACCCGCACCACTTAAAACCCCTTCCGCTAAGGCTTCATAAGCCACAAACAATTGTGAAAAGGCCAAGATTTGCGCATATAGTACCGTTTGCTTTAAAACTTCAGCATCGTTGGTAAACAAGCTGGAGAACATTTCACCCGCCGACCAAAAAGTAGCCGCTGCCAATAATCCGCAAAACGTCATCATTTTAAAAGCCAGCGTAATAGCCTGCTTTGCTTTTTCTACCTCCCCAGCTCCCAGACAACGTCCAACAATACTGGCAACCCCCATGGAGAATCCCCAAAATACCGGCCAAGTAAAACCCTCCAATACTGAAAAACCAATACCCAAAGCCGCGTTGACACTCGATCCTAATGGTGAAATAACCCACCGCAACAAGGCCCAATAAACACCAGCAAACACCAATGTACCCCAGCACATAGGCAAGCCAATCCGTATTATTTTTAATGTATTTAGATTAAATCCGAATGCTTTCCAGGGCAGTTGTTGCATTTGCGTTAACTGATAAATCCCGATTAACAGCGCGATGGTTTGGCTAATTCCAGTAGCCATTGCAGCACCGCCAATGCCAAAATCTAGCCGGTAAATAAAGAGTGGATTAAGCACAAAATTAAGTAGCGATGCCGTCACTTGTAGCAATAAAACGATTTTAGTCCGCCCATAAGCAATAAAAATTGCATCAATTGTTGGCATTACGGCTTGTGGTAAACAAAACAACGCATGCCAACGCAAATAAATTTCCGCTTGTTTTGCGAGGTTATCATGCAACCCTAAACCGGCAACTGTCCACGGCGCTACTAATCCGCTTATCGTCAGGATAATAACACCCATAATCAGAGATGCAGCCAGTGAGGTTCCTATTAGCGCTCGCTGATTGTCAACATTCTCACTCCCCACAGCGCGGGCTACCAGAGCAATTGCACCCGATGAAAAAATACTGTAAATAGCAAAAAAACCGATAAGGACGAATGTGCAAGACGCAATAGCTGCTTGGGCATCTACGCCCAACCACTGCACAGCATATTGGTCTATTACCCGGTAAGCATTATTGAGCATGGCGGATAATGCCGCTGGCAATGTCAATGAAATTAGGGCGCTGTAACTAATACCTGGCTCAGGTGACTTACGTAGGAGGGACTTCGTGACTGTTTTCATGGGGAAGTGCATCTATCCTTAGCGGCATGACTTAATGAGAATGCCAGCCTTCCCGATAAAATCAAATTATGCGGTCAATATTGCGCTATTTTCTGGTTTGCGTCCGCCAAAAATCGACAATTTCTTCAACATTTAGATCATCCGGCCCTTCCCGCCAACCAGTATAATAGTCGACATCGTTGCTTTTGGGCTCTGGATTGGGTCGGAAAATTTGCACCCGTGTCGGCAATGGTGCTGCTTCACCCAAAATGAGCGCTTCGCCACGGCCCAGGGCAGTAAGCACATCAGTCAAGTCGCTCTCGGCTTCCGGCACTAAACCTTTAATATAGGCTTGGTCATCAGGGTTGGTCGTCCGTAAACAAATAAAGGTACTGCATTGCGCTAGCATGGTTTCCGAAAGCTCGGTGGGCCGCTGGCTAACCACGCCGATGGATACCCCGTATTTTCGGCCTTCTTTGGCAATACGCTCCATCATCCGTTTTGCACTTTCAAATTGACCACCTTTTTCTTTAGGGATATAAGCATGGGCTTCTTCGCAAATCAAGGTAATCGGAAACTCCCTGCGCCTTGGGTTCCAATAATTAAATTCATAAGCCAAGCGCCCTACCTGTGCCGATACGGCAGGCCTGACATCCGTAGGCACTGAACTCAAATCAATAACGGTAATATTTGCCTTTTTTTTGCCTAACCCAACAAACTGCCGCAACAAATCTGCCATGCTGGCTGAGGAACTGCGTATTTTAGGTTTGAGTAAAAAATCGTAACGGACATCATTAAATCGGCTTTGCATTCTAATCAGAAACTCATCGAATTGGCCATACAAAGCGCCTTGAACCTTACCGAACTCTTTCTTCTCTTCGTTAGCGCTTTTAAACTGCATATACATTTCCGCTAAAGAAAAATACAGCGGTGTATCAATGGAAACGCCGGTCATACCGATCCGCTTTGCTTCTATACGTTTAAGTTGCTGTAAAATCTCCCGCATGTACGACATTTGTAATGTTGCACCTCGATCTTCTTTATCAATGAATAAATCGACTAGTTCAGCATAAGTCATCATCCAATAAGGCATTTCCATTTCCAGTGCATCGACATACTGCACCATATCATCTGAAAAGGCCGAATGCATCTCACCGCTATCATCCTTCCAGCAATATTCGCCATGCAAATCCAACAAAATGATATGTGCTTTAGGCATTGCCTTAACCGTATTCTGGATCAGGCTAGTAACCGCCCAAGATTTACCCGAACCCGATTGGCCTAAGACGGCAAAATGACGGCCGAATAAGGCCTTTGGATCAAGACCTAGTTGATAATCTTTATGGGAAGATAACTGCCCAATAAAAAATTGATAATCGCGAAATTTAGAAAATATGGCATTGATCTCAGCGAATCCGACCGCATAAACGTTAGCACCTGAGGTAGGATAATGTCTGACTCCGCGCTGGAAAGAACCATCTTGATTGAGCTCACCAACGGGAATTAAGGCAATGAAACGATCCGTAAGGCGACAACCTGAGCTATCAAACCTGTCTTCAGCCCAGGTTTTGAATACCAATGCCAATACACTGACCTGCTTTTGCCTAACGACCGTGTACGAGCCAATTTGCCCCGTTAACAACTCTTCACCGTTGATGGTAATAGTGTGGGCATCTCCAGTATGTTCTTCCGCCAAGCGGGCGGTCATACCATCACCCCTAACTTGGGTGATATAACCGATAACAGTACTGGAATCTTGAGGTGTCATGATTCGATCCAAATTCGCTAATTACCCCAAGCTTAGACCAAATTACTCTAAATACTCAAAAAAAAACGGTAGCGTAGTTTAAGCAGTGAAGCCACCGAGATTTCATGGTCACAAGGCTTTTGAAAAGCCGCGATATCACGCGGCTTAAAACCCGTCGCGCAGTAAAATTCGGCTTACTATTTCACATTTGTCACTGATGGTGTAGCCGAAAAATCAGGTAACTTATACAGCCTATCCGCAGGAATCTCGGTCTTATCGTAGCGGCTTTTTGTGGACGGCTGGACATAGACAGGCCAGCCTTGCCACGCCTGTTGCTGCAAAACTACTGGCGTTATGTCCTGAGGCCAGGAAATATATCTTTCTATCAACACAACAGTCCTTGTTTCGGATTGTAACCTCAAGAACTTAATTCCGTTCACACTCTCATAAACACAGCGAAGCTTAGGATCCTGGGCAAATAAGTAAGCGATTATATAAAACATGTGGTCAGCCAACACAACCAAACGCTCGGATGACTGTGCACCTAAACGCTTTGCTTCGAGGCGCTCACCCTCTTCATTGGCTTGTAAAGCCGGTTCATCAAATATGAAAGCGCCGCTAGGTGCTGCGGGTGTATACCTTCGGGCCGTCAAGGAAGGATAATTCTGAACGTAAGTAGCACGGGATGTCACTGCAGGATGAACGATTTCGATCACAACCTGATTCATGAGAGCAACCCCTACAGCCACCACCAACATCCACACGTTTTTGGGTTGCCAATGTTTAATCAAAAGCCCAAAACAGACACAAACCGCCAACACCGGAAAAAAGAAATGGCGCGCAGGCAATGGGTTCGGTAAAAAAAGGGCTAAAGGTGGCAAGGCAAGAACTAACAGCAAATAAAAATCACGTTGCTTACAACGCAAGCCACGCATTAAAGCAATAATAACAGCAACTAGGGTAGCCCCACCAATACTGAGGGTAAGTACCACTAAACCCTTGACAATTTTTGAGGGTGACAAAAACCTTTCAACAAAATCAGCAAGAACAAAAGCCGCGCCATCAGAAGAACTAAGATAATGTCGCTGCATAATTAGAAAAATACCAAATGCAGCAGCAAGTACCAACCCCCTCAAACCATATCGAGCCAACCAGAATTGGCGATCTATCCCTCCATTTTTAGCCACTAACCAAACGAAAGGAAAAGCCATCACTATGTCAACGCGTAACGTTAAGCCGAAAGTGAGCAATATCAAAGCCCCTAAATAATACCCCCAAGTCAAGCCAATCTTGTCGCTATCCTCAGTAAAACTAAATAGCCACCCTGCCACAAACAAACAAGCCGCCGCTCCCATCTCGGGGTGCCCAGAAAAAGCGACCGGCAACATCATCGGGCTTAAGAAAAATAGTGTTGCCGCAGCAATAGCTACGCCCCGACCGAAGAGCGCGCTTAGATATACCGTACAAGCCAAGGCACATAAAAGCCCAGAAATAATACCAAAGCGATTAATCAGTAACGCTGCCAAATCAGGATTACTAAGCCAGCCCTGTGGTGCGATACTATTAAGCATTTCGTACCATCCATAGCTAAAATCAATCCCGTAAGGACGAAAATCAGCCATTAATTTATCACCAGCTACATTCCAGTAGACTAATGCTGACATCATTCGGGTTAAGTCGCCTTCTGCTAAAGTGAATACATTACGGAAAGGCAATGTTGCCGCTGCAAGTAAAACAGCTGGAATTGTCAAGCTTAATAAGTTGATCCAGCTTTTATTTTGATGTTTTTCAATGCTTTTTTTTAGTTGCAAACTGCTTTGTTGTTCCATTACTTATGCCGTAGTTCAAAAAATAGATATAGGAAATTGGCTTTTAAAAGCTGAAAGATTTTACGTCATCTTTCTGCTTTACTGCTATTTTTAGCTTAATTCTACCTTTTAGTCATGATCGAAGCCAAATCCCAACCGATCTACCTTACTAACTAAAGATGACGATATTGAAAATCAATCTGCTTTAACACACTCAAGCCCTTTCGACTAGTGCTATGTAATTAAAGGGCTACCCTTCTTTGCCATCGATACGGGCACTAATAAGCATTTGCCCATATTCAAAGATAAAAAATGAAAATGCGGCCAACCAAGCCAATATAGAAACGCTTACAAATATTCCTTGCCACTGTGCTAAGAAACCTGGAAATATTATCCTGAAAAAAGCAGCGACATTAATTAATAAAAATGCAATTGCAATAGTGTTGGATGCCTGAAGCTTTCGTCCGGTATGGCCTAATGACACCCTCGACATCATGCCTAACGTAAGTGTAGCAATGCCTCCTAACGTGAAGGCATGAAGAGGTAAAGACGGTTGAATTAGCGAATATGCAGAGAGCACTGTCATAGCGAAGCCAAGAATAATCCAACCATAGCCAACATATAACACCCATAAAAGTGGGACATACCAAATTTTTTGGGTATACCAACCAGCAATCCGTGCAAAATTTAACGCGGCCGCTAGCAACCCTGTGATAGCTAATAATGTACCTGTTACACCAAAGAGTTGTAATCCAAAAAACAGGACGGCTGATAAGATAGCCCCGCTATCCAGTTGCGGGTTTCTTATGGACAGGGTTCCGGGCAAGCCACGTTCTGTAAAAAAAGGAAAAACCCTCCCCGCCATTACCAAGATTAGGATTATGATGACGTCAACGATAAGTTGCAGCCCAAGCCACGCAACATTTTTTTTTATCTCCAACATTTCACAGTGGACAAGCCCATTTCCGAGTATTAATGCCAGCAATAACCCTGTAAAAATTAAATTGTGGTATTGCTTTGTAGAAATGATGGGCTTAGTAATGCAATAGGCCAATAATGGTAAGAAGGCGATATCTGTCAAGGCAATCAAAAAATCTGGCAACAAACCTGAATAAAATGGCGTGATCCGTCCATACACCCATAACAGACATAAACCAGCCAATTTGTCACCGCTTAACGTTGCCTTATCAGTCCAGTTTTTTACGGCTGTTAATAAGAATCCAGCTATTACAGCAACGGTATATCCGAGTAACATTTCGTGAGCATGCCAATACGTCGAGGTAAAATAATTATCGGAAACCAATGCGCCATTCAGTACAAGATTCCACGTTATAATTAAGATAAGCCCTGACAATCCAGCCAACATAAAAAATGGCCTAAACCCCAAGGAAAACAGAGTGTAGTGGAAAATATTTTTATTATTCATTAGGTTGAAATCGGCAGCAAATCCATTTCAGGATTAGAAAAAAATTGAAATTATACGATTACCTTTAAGTCTCTGATTCATTACCCTGGCAGATGTAATACATTATTTTTAAGGTGTATTTGAAAATATTGTCAGCCATTACCTGCCGATTATAACAACAAAAAATCTTAGCTTAGCAAAATACCCTTCATGAAGATTGGGGTGATTATTATGCAGAAATTATTTTTACTGGAATATAAATCTGTTATTAGCTGCATCTTAGCGTATATTGATTACTTACCTGCAGAATAGATGACACCGAAACAAGTCATTATCGCCCCCTTACTTAAAACTACGTATAGCCATAATCAAAACATACGTTTGGTATTAAAACGTGACGAAACAACTTTGTTTTGTTACAGATCTAAAGTACCGGCTAAGTTGTATTTGTGTTTTTTTACAACGCCATCGTGTCGGTTAAATCTGGTAATGCATCAAAACCAGCCATCAACCATCTGAATCAGGAGCTATTATGATTTCTTTCCCTAGGCTTGAATGCTGGAACAATACGACAAAAATGGCAACCGTTGTGGCGGAAGTCGACAAAAAACGGGTACTTTGCCGGATCTCCTATGAAAGCCTGAAATCTAAATTTGGTGCTTCAGATGACAAGCTCATGTTGTCAGTTGCAGAACATCGCTCTCAAATACATGATGCTGCACGTCATAAAATAGAAAGGGAAAATTATGAGGACGATGGTTCCGTTCTCATCCAAACTGTAGACCTTTAACTCCCGAGTTTGAATAATGATTTAGGATGGGTAGAGTCAACTGACTTGCTTCAAAAGCTAATCCACAAAACAAATCTAGTTTCCATTATTTAAGAAATAAGTTTGTCGGCGGCTCTGTTAAACCACCACTTGTTGGTTGTAATAAGTAATGGTGTTTATTCGCCTTTTGACTCTTTCTTGGCTTTTTTGACAGCCTTCTTTTCTTTTGGGCTTAACGCAGGTTTTTTCTTGTCTTCTTTATTGCTTTTTTGCTCTTTGCTCATGAGTGGTTCCAGATAATTTATGGGGGAACTGAAATTACGTGCAAATATCTTTGTAATTCAGTGCTTGGAGAACCAATTTGATGCTCACTTCTCAGCATACTCTCATGCAATAGAAAGAACAACTTATTGCCCAGCCATCTTATATCCACTTCCCACGACAAAATGTTTATTTAAAATTATGACAACATCCCAACAAATTATTGAGCAAACCCAAAAATGGATTAATAACGTAGTAGTGGCTTGTCATTTCTGCCCTTTTGCTGCGCAGGTCATTAATCAGAATAAAGTCCATTATCAAGTTGAAATAAGCACAGCTACGGATAGTTGCATACGGGCATTATTAGGGGAACTCACCCGGTTGGATACTGATAATTCTATTGAAACCAGTTTTCTTATTTTCCCAGAAGCATTCACTGAATTTAATGATTTCCTTGAGTTAGTATCACTCGCCGAGAAACTATTAAAACGAAATAAATATGTCGGCATTTACCAATTAGCCAGCTTTCATCCCTTATATCAATTTGCTAATTCGGCCGAAAACGATGCCGCAAACTTTACCAACCGATCAATTTACCCTATGCTGCATTTATTACGAGAAGCTAGCATTGACAAGGCCTTAGAGCATTATAGAAATCCGGAGAACATTCCTGTCATCAATGTCGAATTTGCGAGGGGAAAAGGCGTATCCGCCATGAAAAACCTTAGAGAGTCCTGTTTTTAAGGAGAATTATTCCAGCTCACAGGCTTTCTCAATTTGCGTTGATAGTAAAAAAATGGCACGTTATTTATCTTACTGAATAAACCTCAAAATACTTTTTCATTCAGCCATTGCCTAATAAGAGGCTTAAAATGAATTACCCTATTAACACAGACAAGCAGCTGATATTGAAATACACTCTTGTCTTACCCCAGATGGCACAGCGCAGAAAAGACAAATTATTCCTTTAGTTAACGATCACTTTGCGCATAATATTAAGCCAACAATTATCCGTCGTGGTGACGGCTAATTTTGTTTTATGAAACAAGGCATACATCCGAAAAAGGTACATTTCATGAGTAGCAAAACAACATTACGGTGGGGTATTTTAGGGGCAGCACGAATTAACGAACGTTTAATGCCGGCCATTGTCGAGGCTTCGAATGCAGAGCTGGTTGCAATTGCCAGCCGACGTCCAGGTGCGGCGGCACAGACTCTGGCGCAGTATGCCCCAGAGCAACAGCAGGTAAAAACCTACGATAATCCAGAAGCATTATTAGATAATGCTGAAATTGAAGCCGTCTACGTGCCGTTAGCCAACCATGAACACGCTGAATGGGCATTGCGTGCAATTGAACACGGTAAACACGTGCTGTGTGAAAAACCGATGGCGCTCACAGTAACCGACATTGATGCAATTAAGACAGCCGCTAGCAAACATAACGTCAAGGTGATGGAAGGCTTTATGTACCGGTTCCATCCGCAACACGCCCGTGTGCAGGAATTAATTCATTTGGGTACGATTGGCGAAGTCAGATCAGTACGCGCCAGTTATTCGTTTATGATGCGTCCTGCCAGGATGTATCGACTTACAGAAAGCGTCGAAAATGGTGGCGGTGCCATGTGGGACATTGGTTGTTATGCCATTCATTCAGCACGGCTATTTTTCGACCAGCCTCCCCTCGCCGTTACGGCAATATCAAAATATGTAGAAAGCGGTGCGGATATCACGACGAGCGGCGTTATAGATTTCGGAGAAGGTAAATTCGCGCACTTCGATTTTAGTTTTGAACGTGCCAGGCGCTGTGAATATGAAATTATTGGCACAAAGGGAGGGATTAAATGCCATACCGTATGGCAACTACCAGGTGATGTACCGGTTATTTCATGGTGGACAGAAGATGGTCAACAGTGTGAAGAGCGTCTGCCTGCTGCCAATCACTTCCGGCTTGAAATTGAGCATTTCAGCGGCTGCGTATTAAATAATACTCAACCATTACTCTCGCTTGATGATGCTAAAGCCAACTGCCAAATCCTTGTTGCGGCTTTGCAATCTGCAGCTCAAGGGCGGACTGTTAAATTAGCTTAATAAGACAACTTAATCAAAGCGATTTGTGATCATAAACCCGATCTTATCAACCATTATTTTGTGGAGAACGACATGTCCGATTTTAAAAAATACCAATGCATGGAATGTGAACACATCTATGATGAAGAAAAAGGCGATCCCGATAGCGGAATAGCACCCGGAACTCGTTGGGAAGATATTGCCGACGACTGGGATTGCCCGATTTGTGGTGCGCCGAAAAGTTTTTTCAAGTTAATGAATGATCATCGATAACTTAGAAAATAATTTTCCTTAAATTAAACTGTGGTGCATTTAGGATCATAAAAAACAGCCTATTTTTATGATAATAGGTATCGTTATATTTTCACAAAAAATACTTATTTTTTATCCTCTAAATGCACTACAGGCTTTTTTATTAATATTTCGCCGATACCGCTTATTTTTTAGGGTCTTCTAATGCTGCAGCATTAGTGCTTATCCGCTTTTTTACCTCAATTTTCTTAACATGCTCAAGCGCTTGCGCCGGATTCGGATCGCTATTTTGCATGTGATGCCCAAGCGTAGGCTCGGTGACGGGCTCTGGAGAAGGATTAGAGTTCTGCATTTGCTTTTCTGCTGACGCGATAGTAGGCAATACTGCAATAAACAGAACCGCTAATATGATATTTTTCATTATATTTTTACCTGAAAAGGTTTATTTGTCGTTTTTGTCTCAGTCATAACCGTTAAAAAACGCTATGTCCAAGATGGACAACGTCCATCATGACACAGTTAATGCAATTAAACGCGATATAGATCATCATAAGCCAATAAAGATTAATTATTTTTATATGATACCGTCGTACTCTTGGGTGCAGATTGCTGGTTAACCATGCTAGTATTGACCCACACAAAAAATCTTTAAAAGGCGCACAGATGAAAGCAGACATCGGATTAATTGGTTTGGCCGTCATGGGTCAAAATCTCGTTCTTAACATGAACGACCACGGTTACAAGGTCGCCGTCCATAACCGCACCAGCGCAACTACAGATGAATTCCTGGCCGGTCCTGCCCAAGGCACCGAGGTTATTGGCGCACACACATTGGAAGAGTTAGTTAACAACCTTAAGTCGCCACGTATCGTCATGTTAATGGTAAAAGCCGGTGATGTGGTCGATCAATACATCGACAAACTGGTACCCTTATTGGCTACTGGTGACATCATTGTTGATGGTGGCAATTCGCTGTTTACCGACAGCAATCGTCGGACGCTTGCCCTTAAGGAAAAAGGCATCCGTTTTATCGGGACAGGTGTATCTGGCGGTGAAGAAGGCGCGCGGCATGGACCATCAATCATGCCCGGCGGCAATAAAGAAGCCTGGGAATATGTTAAACCCATCTTTCAGGCCATCAGTGCCAAAGTTGACGGCGACCCTTGCTGCGAATGGGTTGGCGATAATGGAGCCGGTCATTATGTCAAAATGGTGCATAACGGCATTGAGTACGGCGATATGCAAATCATCTGCGAAGCCTATCAACTCTTATCTGAAGGCTTAGGTTTAAGTGCGGATGAAATGCATGTTATTTTTGATGAATGGAATAAGGGCAAATTGAGCTCTTACCTTATTGAAATAACTACCGGTATTTTGGCGTACAAAGACGAAGATGGTTCGCCCTTATTGAATAAAATCCTCGACACCGCTGGCCAAAAAGGTACCGGAAAATGGACTGGGATTAACGCTTTAGACTTAGGCATTCCACTTACCTTGATTGGCGAAGCCGTATTTGCCCGGTGTTTGTCCGCCCAAAAGGACGAACGGGTAAAAGCCGCCGAATTTTTAGCACGGCCTAAAAAAACTTTCAGCGGCGACAAAAAAGCCATGATTAACGCCATCCGTGACGCGCTTTATGCCGCCAAAATTATTTCCTACGCGCAAGGCTTCCGCTTGTTGCGCGAAGCATCCAACGAATACGGCTTCGATTTAAATTATGGTGAAATCGCCCTGATGTGGCGGGGCGGCTGCATTATCCGCAGCAGTTTTTTAAATGACATCAAACAAGCCTACAAAGTTAATGATGATTTGGAGAACCTGCTGATGGCGGATTTCTTTATTGATGCAATGCGCGATGCCGAAGACGGCTGGCGCCAAGCGGTCATCATGGGCATTGAACTGGGAATCCCTACCCCGGCATTTTCATCAGCACTTGCCTTTTTCGACGGCTACCGCAGCGAACGCCTGCCCGCTAACCTGTTACAAGCACAACGTGACTATTTCGGCGCGCATACCTATGAACGAATTGACCAACCGCGTGGCAAATTTTTCCATACCGATTGGACCGGTCATGGCGGAAAGACGGCATCGGGAACTTATAACGTATAAACAATTGTTTAATGCGTAAGTGTTTAAAAAACCCTCAAAAATTACAGTTTATTTTTGGGCAACCTTTTCACTCGTTATTGTAGGCTTTATTGATTACGTTACTGGAACAGAAATTAGAGTATTTCCCTTATATTACATTCCACTGCTGTTTGTAACGAATCATTTAGGGAAAACTGCGGCCTTATTGTTTTCCCTAATTGCATCAATTGTTTGGCTGCTATCAATGCAATTTGCAGGCAGAGTATATTCAGAGCCTTATATATGGGTTATAAATTTTATTACTCAAGGAATAGCATTTGTTATTGTTTCCATTGTGTATACCGACTTAACGGCTGCATTAAAAAGAGAGAAGATTTATAGCCGAACGGATTTACTCACGGGGCTTTTAAATAGCCGGTCCTTCCATGAGGAATCAGCGGCAATACTCAATTTATGCAACCGTAATATTCTGCCCATAACGTTAGCCTATATAGACTTAGATAATTTCAAGTATGCAAACGACACGCTAGGCCATTCCCATGGGGATAAGTTATTGACCATAGTATCAAGCATCTTCAAAAACGATCTACGATCCAGTGATCTTGCTGCACGCCTTGGAGGAGATGAGTTCGCAATCTTATTACCGACAGAGTCTACTGCTGGAGCTTATTGTGTTCTTGAAAAAATCCGTAGGCTAATTGAAGAATCCCCCGAATTAGCTAAGTCTAACGTAACGGCAAGTATTGGAGGTGTTACATGTACGAACTTTTCAAACAATTTGGAAATGTTAATAAAAACCGCAGACGAATTGATGTATAAAGTTAAGAAAAAAGGGAAAAATCATGTCATCGTCGAGGAGATTTAATCCCCGAACAGCTGGGAGAAATAAGCTGTAGCAGCAACACCTTAATTTTGCCGAAAACCAACTGGAGTAAGCTATGAAAACGAAAACGCTTAGCCAGATCTTATTGCTTGTTTTTTTGTCAGTTAACACCACTTACGCAAGCGGCAATCCCAAAAGCGATGCTGCAAAATAGTGTCCATTAGGCGATAGACAATACTGTGAATGTCTTTAGGGTTCCAACCAGCGATACCTGATTTTCAGCTTATTAAAACTTACAAAAAGGTAATCGCCTAATACAGTCCATTCTTATTCACGATTAGAGACGGAAGCCATCATCGTTCCGTCTCTAATCATCAGATTCCATGTTGATGACTTAATCTCAAGGAATTTTTTTCTAGCCTAAATTTATTTCTCGTCTTTCCTGTTGGTTTTTATATTTAGCGTCACAACGACTGAATTACTTGAAGATTTACCATCGGTTGCTTGATAACTAAAAGTGATAACGCGCGGTGGCTTACATCTTGGCGGGGTAAATACTAATCGGCCATCGTTAAATACCTCGACCTTGCCAACTTTCCCTTTTTTGCCGGAAACCCTGATCACCCTAGGTTTTCCTGCATCTATACCAAAAACGCTCAATTTGTCGCCCTCCGCATCAGAATCATTTTTTAACAATCCCGGCGGGGCGATCGTCACCGGCTTTTTGCCTTTATAATGAATTTTATAAGTGTCGGCCACTGCCACCGGCGCAGTGTTGATTGGCGGTAGCAATTCAACCCCTGTTACAGTGACTTTAACCAGTGTTCTTTGATACTTAGGATTGCCATCGGGGGTAATTTGAGATACCAGTTTTCCCCCATAAAATGCATTATTGGCGAATAACATTAAGTTACCAAACTGTAACGGGATGTGCACATCCGGATATTCATGATACACCGGTGAAGAGCTAATGTTATCGAGCCGAAATAATAGTTTGCCCTCGGTTAGGCCAGTATTGCGGGTACCAAAAAAGTAATTTCCTAGCCCGTCAGCTTTGACGAAATCGCTCAAAGCGTTTGGATACTCCGGGGAATAAACAAATTGATTATTCTCATCTTCACTTATTGAGGACGTTAACGTTTCCAAAGGGTTGTAGGCAGGGTTGTTATTTGGGTCAACCTCAAACAATATGGAGGTATTGTTGCCTGTGCCGCTAAGACCGAATTGCCCAGTTCTTTTTATGCCGTACAACTTATTATTAAGCCCCTCAAAAACGGTCATAGATACGCTACCGCGGTAACCTTCACTTATTGAATCCGAGACAATAGTTTCCTGAGGTGGATTCGTCTGAGAGTCTATTTCTTGTAAAAAATAGCCGAAACTCCCAAACATACTGCCAATGCTTTTATAAAATAAGGTATAAAATTTGCCTTGCTGTTCGAATAATGCTTGTACGCCCAAAGTATTTCGATATTCAAAACTTACGCTAGGCACGGTTTCGTACAGCTGTTTGTACACAGGCGAGGCCCCAAATAAATCCAAGCTAGCCGCGCCGTAGGCACATTGTCCCAAATATTCTGGAAGTCCAGCATCGTGACGGAACGCTACTAAAAAAGTGCCATCCGGCTTCAGTGAGATATACTCTGGGGCGGTGTTATTGACTGGACAAATCCTGGCCAACTCCCTCGCCCCAAAGTCATAGGCAAGTTCCAACTGAGGAGAAGTGCTGCCGATATCAATCCGGTAAAGCTTATAAGAATCGGTTTTTTCTACAAGCAGGTATAAACGGTTGTCCGCGCCTTTAACGGAGCTAAGCACTCGATCATTTGCAAATGACAATATCTCACGATATTGGCCTAACGAGTCGATCTTGAAAAGGCGTTGCTCGGTATGAAAGAAAGGGAGGTTAGGGTTGGATTTTCCGACCAGCCCGAAGATCTCACCCTGATTACCTTCGAACATTGTCTCGATGACATACGGGTCCGGTAATGTAACAATATCCTGTACGCTCACTGTTGGCGCGGCATAAGCAACAGGACCAACTAACATCGCTATGCAAAAAACTTTTATCCATTTAGTAACTAGCTCCTCAATCCTCATTGTCATCTCCTTGGTTGAAAGGCAAAATGCTATATTTGTTAGGAATATTGGCTAAAAAATAAACTACTTAGCTATAGTTCATCCATAACTCAAAATTGGATGATATAAAAGACTACAACGGCAAGTTTTAACACACTATTGGAACAATTGCACGAATGATAAGCGTAGGCTAAAGGACTGACTGACAAGAGGAAACCTATCATGAAACTCCACCAGATTTAACTCCGACATGTCGATAGCACCGCTATTTTTGCGAAATATTTTCTGGGTATCCCGTACTAAAAATTAGCCTGTAAACATCATCTCCCCAAATCAAACACAAATGGCTAAATAGCGACTTGAGGAGGTTGATATGGCTATTAGTGCTTAAGGACGCCATAACAAATTTTTACTAGCTTTTTCATCGCCGCACCCAATACCGACATTTTGCTTTTGCTGATCAAGCGTCCATATTGGGCTTTGATATCGGAGATATAAGTGGTTGCCCACGACCATCTCCAAGTACAGTTGATGGGTATTTATCAAAATGGCAGATTAAGGTGCACGGAAAATCTTTAGTTATCAGAAATACAGATGTTTTGTGCGCCGAACCTACCCTACGCCCGTATTCAATACGTTCATGTTATACTCTGCAAATACAAATTTTTGGGCAATCAACGCGATTTGAATGAAATGAACTCAAAAATGAGCCGCTAAAAACCCATCATAGGATGAGCTTTGAAAATGTTTTTCTCGCCATCAGTGAAAAGGCTGCTCGACATTCTGCCGCACCAAAATCCGGCAAAATATCACAATCAAAAGCTGTTTATCGTCAAAATACGGAATTATGTTTACTATGTGCCATTTATCGAAAATAAGCACAGTATTTTCCTAAAGAATATTATTCCCAGTCGCAATTACCAAAAGCTTTATTTAGCAAGAGATCAAACATGACAGCTAAATTTTTGGTAGAAGAAAATGTCATTATCGACTATGTTGAAAGAGCGGTACCGCCATTTAGTGTTACCCATGTTGAAAATGAAAAAACGCTATGCCCAAATCGTCATTAGCCAAATGAACAAGAAAAAGGCAATCAGCATCCGGCTATTGGAAAGCGACCTGGAATGTATTAAAGCGAAATCTCTTAGCCAAAGCTTGCCTTACCAAACCTTGATTAGCATATTGGTTCAGCAATATGCCATTGGCAAAATAAAACTTGATGCTTAACAAATTTTTCATCTTTATGTTCGATATATTGCTTTTTTAAGCCTTTCACCTTGAATCTATAGAGTAACTTATGAACGCCGAACCCTGTACTTACGTTATTTATGGCTCAACGGGCAACTTGTCCCGTATCAAATTAATGCCCGCGTTGTACCACCTTGATGAAGCCAACCAGTTACCCGAAGGCACACGGATCATCGCTATTGGGCGAAGGCCGTGGGATCAGGTGACCTGGTTGAAAGAACTCAGGATCATGATCGAGCAGAAAGTGAAAGGTGATATGAACGAACATGTGTTCAAACGGTTTAGTGAACGTTTTTATTATCACCGTGGCGATTTACATGAAGCCGAAGCCTATAGCGCTTTGGCGGAGCTTATCAATACGCCGGAGCAAAAATTCTCAAAAAATATTGCATTTTATTTATCGATTAGTCCTGCTGATTTCGCCCAGGTGATGGAATTATTGAGCAATAACCACTTATTCGAAGAAGAATACGGTTGGCGGCGGGTGATTATCGAAAAACCGTTCGGTTATGACCTGGATAGCGCCCAGGCGCTGCAAAAACGCATCAGCCATTATTTGACGGAAGAGCAAATTTACCGTATTGACCATTACTTGGGCAAAGGCATGGTACAGAACGTGTTGGTGTTCAGGTTTGCTAATGTAATGCTGGAACCGCTATGGAACAGAAATTATATCGACCATGTGCAGATTACCCATTCGGAAGAGATTGGTATTGAAGGCCGGGGGGAATATTACAATACCGCTGGTGCAATGCGCGATATGTTGCAAAGCCATTTGCTGCAAATGATGACGTTGGTTGCCATGGAACCGCCGGTGTCCATGGAAGCGGAAGCGTTGCGTGATGAAAAAGTTAAAGTGCTCAAATCCATTAGGCCAATCCCGAAAGAAGCGGTCCACGGCCATGCTTTTCGCGCCCAATACAGCAAAGGTAGCGTAAATGGTGAAAAGGCGAATGGCTATTTACAGGAGGACAATGTTCCTCCAAATAGCACGACTGAAACTTATGCCGCGATGAAGCTGTTTGTGGATAATTGGCGCTGGCGTGGTGTGCCGTTTTATTTGCGTACCGGTAAGCGCATGGCAAAAGCGCAATCGTCAATTTCTATCTGCTTTCGACATCCGCCGTTACAATTTTTCCGTGGCACGCATGTTCAATGTATGAATCCAAACTGGGTATTATTGGGTATCCAACCGGAAGAATGTATCCGTATTGAAATGACGGTAAAAGAGCCAGGGCTAGAAATGAGTACCCGAACCAGTAGCCTGGATGCAAGCTTCCGAAATCAACACGAAAAAGCTATTGATGCCTATGAAGACTTGTTGCTGGATGTTTTGAAAGGCGATAGGTCGTTATTCTTGCGCTTTGATGAAGTAGAATATGCATGGCGCATTGTTGACCCTATCCTGCAAACCTGGGCAAGTGAACGCGATTATATTGCTACCTATCCTGCCGGATCGTGGGGGCCTGAAGATAGCCGTCGTTTGTTTGAAAAAGAAAGCCAATCTTGGCGCAGCTCCTTAACCCCTGAAGCGTGTAAATATGAAGCATGAATATTTATGGAATTGCCTGGAAAGTTCCGAAGAAGTCGCTCAAGCGGCCTGTAAAGAAATTTTAACTGCGGCGCAAATAGCCATTGCTGAACGTGGGAAATTCAAACTCGTGCTAGCAGGCGGGACTACGCCGGAAAAAGTATATCGTTTATTAGCAACGTCCAATTCTGATTGGGCTAACTGGTGGATTTATCACGGCGACGAACGCTGTTTGCCGGTTGATCATAACGATCGTAATAGCGTCATGGCAGCTCAAGCCTTATTAAATCAAGTGGCAATCCCAAAAAACCAAATTTTTGATATTCCTGCTGAATTGGGCGCAAACCAAGGAGCGGATGCATACCGGCAAATCGTGGCTAGTGCCCTGCCTTTCGATCTAGTTTTGTTAGGCATGGGCGAAGACGGCCACACCGCCAGTTTATTTCCCGGACATCAACATAATCCTGATGAACTTACCCATGCTGTTTTTAATTCGCCGAAACCGCCACCGGAACGGGTTTCGATAAGTGCGAAAGCCTTGGGTGATGCACGGCAGGTTATTTTTTTGATTACCGGATCGAATAAGCAAGACGCGATCAAGCTATGGCAATCAGGCCATGACCTACCGGTGACCAGTATCCTTTCCGATAATATTGCTATCTATATTGACCGGGATGCTTATCAAGAAAGTTGATTTTGTCTATGCTTTGACAGATGCTCCAGGAGCCACATGAAATCCAAACCGTTCGGCTGTCTATTGCTATTTTTAGAAAAATACGTCAAAGATATAAAAGGATCTCCTATCCCGCGTATTCATATCACGTCTAGCAATCTAAATTAATAACCCTTTCTCTACTATCAGCTCTGTAATACAATTAGCCGCTTTTTGATTCGTTTAGACCGGTTTTCTGTCTTCGATAAGGTTTTAAAATATCAAGACAAAATCGGTAGTGTATTTTGTTTAATTAATTTACAAAGGTCAGTTTTATGTGTTGGAGCGGTGAAGCGTCTGGGGTGTTAGCGGCTGTTGGTCTAAGTACCGCAGTTTATATCGCCAAAAAAGGGGAAGCTAAAGAATTGTGGATTCCGTTAACGTATTTCGCGCTCATGGAGCTATTACAAGCAGCTACTTACGTTTACATTGATTTATGTGATAACCCCAACAACCAGATACTCACTTTGCTGGGTTATTTGCATGTGTCATTCCAGCCATTCTTCGTCAACATGGTGGCAATGTACTTCATTCCCCAGGAAATCAAAGAAAAAATACAAACAACGGTATACACTCTTTGTTCGGTTGGGACGCTTTTTCTATTATTTAAGATGTACCCGTTCGACTGGGCTGGGAAATGTGTAATTGGTACGGAAGGCTTCTGTGGTCCTGCCGTGTGTTCGGTACATGGCGCTTGGCACATCGCTTGGCAAATGCCACTAAACGGTTTGTTGTCCTATCCAATCCATTGGTTGAATGATTTTGATTGGGGCTTACACGTGCTCAGTTACATCCTTGTATCTTTTATTTTACCTATCATTTACGGTTCCTACCGGTTTGTTGCTTTCCATTACTTGATGGGACCTTGGATATCTAGTGTCACCACCGATGATCCGAATGAATATGCCGCTGTTTGGTGTTTATTTTCGATTGCGTTATGTGTTTCAGTCATTAAATCGCCAGTCAGAAAATACCTACACGTCAAAACTTGGCCGTTATATAACAAGTATATTACTCAAGAACCAGAGTCTGTTACCGTGACTCGATAAAACGCTTCTAATAAGGGGAATCATCGCGTTCCCCTCTAATGAGTGATCGACTAAGGACTGCATTCAGACTTTCGAAGGTGCATTTTGACTTTACATGATGGATAGTTAGTTATCTTTTAGATGTAAATAGCAGACAAATTTAGATTGATGAAGATAATTTAAGCTTTTTCTATATTGACCTGAATAAGCTGAAATTTTGAAGAATAATTCGATGTTATAACCAGAGGTTTCAAATTGTTTAGAATCCAACACCTGTAAATGTGTATTTCATGTATTATTCTGTTAAACAGTTCTCTTTTTTGATTCAATTCTACATGGGATGGCTTGACAAATATCGACTACCATCTAGCCTTTTATCATAAATTTTAAAAAAATTACATAATAAAATTATTAAAAATTAATAATGTAGTTACGTAAGGTTATTAAATTTTAATTTGTTAAATGGTTTTTTAAATGTGAGACTGTAGTAAAAAATTACCCTCGTAAAAAATATCTAAAGAGAGCGCAATGAGCGAAACAACCAACCAAAAGCTTGAAGAATTGCACTCCAAAGCCACTTCTTATCAATCACCAACGATGCCTCCGCTTAATCAAGGCAAATACAGCGCATTAATTGTCGATGACAATATTCCCTCCCAAAAATTATTGGCACTAAGCCTTTCTATGCAACCACAGATTGGTGAAATTGACTATGCCGATAATGGGATAATGGCTATCGAAAAAGCCAATGCTAAAACATATGATATTGTGTTTATGGATGCGAAGATGCCAGGGATTGACGGCTATCAAACTTGCGCCCGTTTACGGGAGATTCCTGAATATGAACATACCCCTATTATTATGGTGACAGGACTCACCTCCCCTATGGATGAAGCCAAAGGCATCATTGCTGGGTCTACCACTTATGTAACTAAGCCTGTACAGCAATTACCGTTTAAAGAAATGGTTACCAGAGAGTTGGCAATGCTAGATTACAGAAAAACTTGCGGAAAGCTTAGATAGTATTCAACCAAGGTTAAACTGGCTTTGCTTTAAAAGCGGTTGTTAGCCCTTAATTCCACTATGTCGTACGATTTCACGCGCTCTGCTTATTAAATCTTTTATCTCTGCTGTTTGAGCCAGTACGCTCTCGCATAATCGAAATTGCCCATGTGCGCGCCGTAAATTTTGTTCTAGGTCAACTACTTTAAAATAGCGGTTACCTTCCAAATAATCAGTATAGAAACGTATGCCTAGCTCGAATGGAATCAGCCGAATAGCTGAATATAAAAAGCTGTAATCATCTTCTGAAAAATAGTCGCCCATTCCACTAAGATAACGGGTTAATAGTGCTTGGCATATTTCAAGATCAAAAGTATTTGTTACTGTATTGTGGCAACAAGAACGCAAACAATCACCAATATCATAATGAATTAAGCCGGGTTTCACTGTGTCTAGATCGACAATACTGACAATTTGCTGGCTAGTTCTGTCAAACAGAAAGTTATTTAGTTTAGGGTCACCATGAATAGTCCGTAAAACCAATAAACCTTGCTTTTTTGCTGCTTCAAGGTCATTTGTAATCCGATGATGTTCATCGATGAAATCCTTGCAGAAATCGTCCGCAACATTCGCCGTCTGCAACTTTATCCGTTGGTAATAGGCAAGATATTCAGTTGTAATATGAAAACCCGGCAAAGTATCATGCAATTTTGTAGAATTTAATTGATACGTTAGCCGATGAAATTCGGCAAGTGCTGAACCAACTTGTTCTGCCTGAGTTATGTCATTTATTGTTTCCAGACCTTCAGTATTTTCAATATAACTTAATGCTCGCCAATAATAGCCTTGGTCGTCTCGGAAAAAATTATGATTTGATTTAGTCTGTAAAAGCTGTGGAATTTGCAAAGTAGATTGCACATTTTTGACATGACTAACGTGCTGGTTGAGCATTTCCAAATTGGCCATGATCTGTTCTGGCTGCGGAAAAACGTTGTGATTTATTTTTTGCAAAACAAACGGTTTTGTCTGAGTGCGAACAAGATAAGTATCGTTAATAAAGCCGTTACCTAACGGCTCAATCGCGATAACCTGATAAGGATATTGTTTGGCGATATTAATGTGTAACATTTAACTTTAATGATGCAAATGTGCAGCTAACCAACGCGCAGCAACCTCTTCGGCCATTCCTTTACGGCGCGCATAATCTTGCAATTGATCCTTGTCAATTTTGCCTACATTAAAATACTGAGATTCAGGATGGGAGAAATACCAGCCACTTACCGCCGAAGCCGGATACATCGCAAAACTCTCGGTCAGCTCAATACCAGTAGTCGCGGTTGCATTAAGCAGTTCAAATAATTTAGCTTTTTCGGTATGATCCGGACATGCCGGATAACCGGGCGCCGGGCGTATCCCTTGATAAGCTTCATTAATTAACTGGTCATTATCATGAGTTTCGTCCGCAGCATAGCCCCAATAATCTTTTCTGACAACTTGGTGCATATATTCAGCCAAGGCTTCCGCTAATCGATCTGCTAAGGCTTTTAACATGATCGAGCTGTAATCGTCGTGATCGCGCTCAAATTCTTCAAGTTTGGCTTCGATGCCTAGACCCGTCGTTACAGCAAACGCACCAATATAATCTTCATTGCCTGAATCTGCTGGCGCAATAAAATCTGATAGGCAGTAATTAGGTCGCCCAGGCGCTTTTATATTTTGCTGACGTAAATGATGTAAAATTTCGCGTTTTTGGGCTCGGGTTTCATCGACATACAAGATGACATCATCGCCGTCACTAGCAGCTGGAAAAAAACCGATAGTTGCACGTGCAACAAGCCATTTGCCATTGACAATCTCTTTTAACATCTTATTGGCATCGTCAAATAATTTTCTAGCTTCAGTACCCACAACACCATCATTCAGTATGTTTGGGTAACTTCCTGCCATCTCCCAAGTTTGGAAGAACGGCGTCCAGTCAATGTACTCGACCAATATACCTAAAGGAATATCATCGATAACTTTTGTGCCCAAAAATTTCGGTTTGATAGGCTCATATCGCCCCCAACTGAACTTATTGTGTCGCGCTTCTTCCAGGGTATGTTGCTTGGTTTTCGCTTCGCGGCCTTTGTGCCTTTCCCTGACTTCAGCATATTCCTCTCGTATAGTTTGCACAAATTCTTCTTTTAATTCGGTACTCAAGAGGTTGCTGGCAACCCCCACCCCACGGGAAGCATCAGTCACATAAACAGTTGCCCCTTTGTCGTAGTGCGGCTCGATTTTTACGGCAGTATGGGCGCGGGATGTAGTTGCGCCACCAATCATTAGTGGAATAGTAAAGCCTTGGCGTTGCATTTCTTTGGCGATATGCACCATTTCATCAAGCGAAGGGGTAATCAACCCACTTAGGCCGATAATATCAACCTGCTCTAACCTGGCGGTTTGTAGAATTTTTTCTGCAGGCACCATCACACCTAAGTCGATGACTTCGTAGTTGTTACATTGCAGTACAACACCCACGATATTTTTACCTATATCATGAACATCACCTTTAACGGTCGCCATCAGGATTTTGCCGTTGGTTTGCCGGTCTTCAGCTGATTTATCTGCTTCCATGAACGGCATCAAATAAGCTACTGCCTTTTTCATCACCCGTGCCGATTTAACAACTTGCGGCAGGAACATTTTGCCCGCGCCAAATAAGTCGCCCACAACGTTCATACCATCCATTAATGCACCTTCAATAACATGCAGCGGTCGCTCAGCTTCTAATCGTGCCGCTTCAGTGTCTTCGTCGATATAGTCGGTAATACCCTTGACTAAGGCATGTTCTAGTCGTTTATTAACAGGCCAAGTGCGCCATTCCAGATCTTCTTGTTTCGCCTCACCTGTCGTGCCATCACCTTTGTATTTTTCGGCCAATTCCAACAATGTTTCAGTGCCACTGCCGTCGTGTGTATTTAAAATAACGGCTTCTACAGTATCGCGCAAATCACGTGGAATATCTTCATAAATCGCTAACTGACCAGCGTTGACGATACCCATCGACATTCCCGCTTGAATAGCATGGTATAAAAACACCGCATGGATGGCTTCGCGCACTGGATTATTGCCACGAAACGAAAACGATACGTTAGAGACACCGCCAGAAATCAATGCATAGGGTAATGTACGTTTGATTTCACGGGTAGCTTCAATAAAATCCACACCGTAATTGTTGTGTTCTTCTATCCCTGTTGCGACCGCAAAAATGTTAGGATCGAAGATAATGTCTTCAGGTAGAAAACCAACCTGCTCAGTTAAAATTTTGTAGGCTCGCTGACAAATCTCGACTTTTCTGTCTTTGGTATCCGCTTGCCCCACCTCATCAAACGCCATAACAATAACTGCTGCACCATAACACCTGACAAGTTTGGCGTGCTTGATAAAGGTTTCTTCGCCTTCTTTGAGCGAGATGGAATTAACTACACCTTTACCCTGAATACATTTGAGTCCCGCTTCCAGAATATCCCATTTGGAGGAATCCAGCATAATAGGCACTTTAGCAATATCCGGCTCCGCAGCTATCAGCATCAGAAAGCGCACCATTGCTTCCTTCGACTCCAACATACCTTCATCCATGTTGATATCGATGATTTGAGCACCGTTATCTACCTGCTGGCGGGCAACCTCTAACGCCGCTTCAAAATTCCCCTCAATAATCAGTCGCTTGAATGCTGCCGACCCGGTAACATTGGTACGCTCACCAACATTAACGAATAATGAATCAGGACCAATTGACATCGGCTCCAGCCCTGATAAACGACATTGCTTTGGAATCTCTGGGATAACACGTGAAGGAAAGTGCTGTACCGCTTCGCAAATGGCTTTTATCGTGGCGGGAGATGTCCCACAGCAACCACCGATAATATTCAAATAACCGTTTTTTGCCCAGTCAGCTAGCTCTTTGGCCATCTGCTCAGGTGTTTCATCGTACTCGCCGAATTCATTTGGCAACCCAGCGTTTGGATGCGCAGAAACGTGTGTATCAGCTATAGATGATAACTCTGCAATATATTGGCGTAGTTCGGTTGCCCCCAAAGCGCAGTTAAAACCGAACGAAATAGGTTTAACATGTTTCAGTGAATTCCAAAATGCACCAACAGTTTGACCCGACAAAGTACGTCCAGATGCATCGGTAATAGTGCCAGAAATCATGACGGGTAATTTATAGCTTATCTTTTCGAATACTGCTTCCACCGCAAAAATAGCGGCTTTCGCATTCAGTGTATCGAAGACAGTTTCAATCAATATGATATCCGCGCCGCCATCGATAAGCCCTTGCGTAGCCTCAGTATAGGTCTCGACCAGTTCATCGAAAGTCACATTCCGAAAACCGGGGTCATTAACGTTCGGAGACATAGATGCAGTTCGTGCAGTCGGCCCCAATACCCCCGCAACAAAGCGCGGTTTGTCCGGTGTATTGTTTGTAAATTCCTCAGCAGCCTGTTTTGCAATAAGTGCAGATTGGTAATTTAACTCGTAAACCAACGCTTCCATCCCGTAATCGGCCATAGAAATGCTCGTCGAGTTAAAAGTGTTAGTTTCAACTATATCGGAACCTGCCGCAAAATAAGCGCTATGTATGGCTTTGATAATATCCGGTTGGGTCAGCGACAGAAGATCGTTATTGCCTTTAAGGTCAATATCCCATTGAGCAAACCTTTCGCCACGAAAATCCTTTTCTTCCAGCTTATAGCCTTGGATCATCGTACCCATCGCACCATCTAAAAACAGGATGCGTTTTGACAGCTCTTGGTGCAGGAGTTCGGATGTGTTCATTATAATTATTGAAGGATTTGATTAAGCTAGATTATTATTGCGTTAAAACCAACCAAACTCTATAAATTTGTCTGTTTTTTGGAGAAAACAATGCCAGAACCATCTATTATCCAAACGCTTAAAAGTGTCTTGGCTGCTTTTATTGGGGTACAAAGCGATAAAAATAGAAAAGCTGATTTTGAACAGGGATCATTAAAAAATTACATTATTGGTGGTTTAATTTTCACCATCCTGTTTGTAGCTACAATTATTTTCGTTGTTTCAAGAGTTTTGGCTTAATTTGGCTTGACTCAATTAGGCTCTACTGAAATTTCAGTTTTGATTAAAAACAAAAACCCAAGCCAAGACTTGGGTTTTTAATGTAACTCGGTAAAAAATTTTTATTTACTGTCAGTATTACTTTCAGGATTTTTGAAACTTTCCTTTATACTTTTAAACATATCACCAAGACCGCTAAACAAATTAGCCTTGGTAAGTGACTCTTTAAGCATAAATTTAGTTCTCATCAATGCAACAAGGAAAAATCCTGCAATTGGCGGAAATAATTCAAAAAATACCGAAACGAATGTACCTTTACCGCCTTGAAATCCACCTAAATTTTTTCTGTCGCCAACACTAATGACATCACGTTCATAGCCCTCACCACCTTCAGTCGCTCTCATTGATTCGATAAGGTAGTTACTTGTACCTACCAATAAGAACTGAGACCCCCAATAGACAACAGCGCTAATCATAACCCACATGATTACGTTGTTCACTTTTGCTTTTGTGCCTGACTGGTAAACCCATATCAAGGCCAAAACCATTATTATTCCACCTATCATTGCTACACCCTTCGTTATATTTTTGTTAAAAAGAAATACAGGAATGGACATTTTATGACCATGTCAGAGCCTTGTTTTTCTATGACTTTACAATCGTCGAATTTTTCCCGGCCTGGAGATACCTGTTTTTTTATTACTCCATCTTCAACCCGATACTTGATCGGTATATGCATTTCCTTGGTTCTTCCGCCAGAGTCGGTAGCCGTTGTCATCAGAACCCCGTCCGCTTGAAAATCCCATTCCACTATAACCTTTTTTTTCTCGCCGTCTAATTTGGCAGACTCGGCATTCACCTTCCACTTGCCCAAAATCTCCGAATTATCTTTTAAGACCACATCAGCGTTAGCTGAAAGTGCAAAAAAAATGGCTGCAATTGGCAACATTCTTATATATTTTCTTATCATCTTCCAAGCCCCGCTCGTGCGTTATAAGTCGTCAATTTTAAACGATAGTGCCGTTACTATCGAGTTTTTACTTGTTCACTTCCCATTTCACCACCCATTGCCAAGATATTGGCATCCTTGTTTTGATAAAAATATTATTCAAGGTGGTTATTTAATCACCTGCTATTTGTAACCGCTTCAGTATAGCGAGGTATTAAGAACCGAACAACATAAGAATGGATATTTAAACACTTCCTTGCCTACTTGCTTAAATAGAGAATACTAGACTCGCCAAAGACCAAAATGGGGCTTACCTCAAATGCTGGTCTTTTTTAAATATTATCGATTGATACTTAAATTAGCCGACCTAATTTTTCTTAACCTTTAATGATTCCTGACACTCAACCATAACTTTACGTTATTTTTATATAGCCTGAATAATATCTGTTGCTATCAGGGTTATTCATTATTGGGGATAGGAAAAGTCTTCATAAACTCCGGTCATGCCAACATTTACCCCATTTCTCCAGCCAACAATCGGTACTACCAGCGATGTGCAAGCATATGAGCAGAAAAACAAGCGTGGGTAAACGGCGCTAAAAATAAACATGCTTTGGGCTTTTTTATAAGCCATGGGAACACAGCTCGCGCCAATACCATACCCAATGAATGCCCAATGATAACAATCCCCTCATCGTCAGCATGTTCGTCGATAAATTTTTTCAACCATTTTAAACACGAACCCCAATATTCGAAAGTGACACAATAGCCGAATAAACAGTTTCGACACCTGACTTTCTGAGGCGATAGGCGAGTAATTGCATGGATAACGGTGTCCGACCCATCCCGTGAATCATAATCGCTTTCATAATTTGATATTAATGGCTAAGTTATGAACCAGAGTAAGTTAAAAATATTTAACGAAACCTTTTATGCTGAACCATAATGAATAGGATCATTTTTTCAGAACTTGCCTTGGATCAAATGAGTTATATGCTTTGAGATGATTTGCTTTTATTATTAACTAGGTTATCTTTGACCTAGATTATTAATTACTTATATATCAAACCCATGCCTGTATTTATTATTTTTTGTCTCGCTATGGCATTTATTGTTGATACTGGCAATTTTATGCAAAAGGTGTTTTTACACCCGTTTTTTTTGTACACAGGCTTAGCACTTGCAATTTTATCGATTATCGGTAATTTTTTTCGCAAAATCCCTGAAGATATAGCTTACGACTTATTTAGCAGCAGTGTGTTACTAGCTTGGTTTGCTCTGTGGAAACCTTTATTCGTAAAAGACTCGCCGATTTTTTTCTTCTTTCCAGTATATTTTGCCTTGATGGCTGCTCTCGCCTCATTGTTTTTCATAAGCCAACGGCGGAAAATTGATAAAGTCAGCCTAGGTTTGATGCAATCAATCGTTGATTCTGGTGTTGCCGACCCATGGATGGTAATGATTTGGGTTTTGGTCACATTATATTTGGAAAATCATTTCCTACAATTTCCAGTTGCAATGACGCTATTAATTACCAGGCATACGCTAAGCGGCTGTTTAAAAAAGTAACTACTCGGTCACACTTTAGTGTTTTGAGTCTCCATTCTTAGCAAGATATTTTTCAGCAAAACTGGCGGCAGTCAAAGGTTTGCTGAAAAAATAACCCTGAAAAATTACACAACCTTTCCCTTTCAGGAACGCCAATTGTTCAGCAGTCTCAACCCCCTCAGCCACAACCCGAATATTCAAATGCTTTGCCATACTAATAATAGTTTCGACAATAATGGCATCATTGGAATCGGTTAAAATATCACGGACAAAAGCCTTGTCGATTTTTAAAACATCCAAGGGCAATTGTTTCAAGTGAACCAGGGAGGAATAACCTGTGCCAAAATCGTCAACAGCAATAGAAACGCCTAGTGCTTTGAGAGCATTCATCTTGTCAATAGTATCTTGTGTATCCAAAATCATAGCGCTTTCGGTTAACTCTATACTCAAAAGACGCGGAGATATTCCAGTAATATCAATAGCTTGCTTAACCTGACTAACGAAGTCTTGCTGTCTGAATTGCCGTGGGCTGACATTGATAGCCATAAACGGCAATTGATCCAGCCCATCTTCTTGCCACGCTTTAATCTGAGTGCATGCTTCAATTAACACCCATTTTCCAATTGTCAGAATTAGGTTACTTTCTTCCGCAACAGGAATAAAATCTGCCGGTGATAATCGGCCTTTGATGTTATCTTCCCAGCGAATTAAGGCCTCTGCACCCAATAAACTCCCTTCAGCATCGGTTTGCGGGTGATAACACAAAATAAAACGGCCTTGATCTATGGCTATCCTAAGATCTTGTTCCAAATTTAGCCGGATGTCGGCGGCCTCTTGCATGCTGCGTTGAAAGAAGCTGATACAATTCCGTCCACTGGATTTAGAACGATACATCGCTGTATCAGCCTGTTGCAACAATATATCGGGCGTTTCGTCATTTTCCGGGAATAGAGTAATGCCAATACTCGTTCCTATCTGATGCTGATAACGGTTCAAAATAAACGGGCTATTTAGTTGTTCACGGATTTTTTCGGCAACTATCATGGCATGGTCAGCCGCTATCTCTAACGTTTCTGAGTTAGCATGGAGTAACACCACAAATTCGTCGCCGCCCAGACGAGCTGGCGTATCTTCCTCCCTTAAGGCCGATAACAAGCGTTGTGCTACCTGAATCAATAACTCATCACCAACAAGGTGGCCTTGGGAATCATTAAGGATTTTAAAGTGATCCAAATCCAGATATAACACTGCACCAAATTGCTTGTGCCGTTTGGCGATAGCGATTTCCTGGTCAAACCGGTCTAATAACAAGCGACGGTTAGGCAGGTTAGTTAAAGCATCATAAAACGCCATGTTATGGATTTTATTTTCGGCATCTTTCTTTTCAGTTATATCCGAAAAGACTGAAACAAAATGGGTAATTTCTCCAATATTGTTACGCACGGCGGTAACAGTCTGCCATTCTGGATAAATTTCGCCATTTTTGCGGCGATTCCAGAGCTCACCCTCATATTTACCCTCAAGCAATAATTGCTGCCAATAGTCCTGATAGAACTTTAGATCATGCCGCCCTGACTTCATAAAACGGGGATTTTTACCAAGCGCATGCTGTGCCGAAAAACCAGTGATTTGGGTGAACGCTTTATTAACCCGTAAAATATTACCGTCTTTGTCGGTAATCAAGATACCCTGCTGGCTTTCAAAGGTATTTGCTGCCAAACGTAATTGTTCTTCCGAATGTTTTTGTCGGGTGATATCAATCATAAAGCCATATAATTCGGTTATTACCCCGAACTCAACCACCAGCGTAGCAATGTCGCGTAGCCAAACGATATGTCCATCGGCAGCAATCATGCGGTATTCCAAATCGAAGCTACGATTTTTTGTAGAATTGTCATGTTGCGCAAAATTTTTCAACACATTATCCCGATCAGCAATATGTAGATGGTTTTGCCAAAAATCCATTTCGTTAATCCATTGCTTAATAGGGTAGCCCAGGATACTAACGGCTTCGGAACTTACAAATAAAAACTTGAATGTTACAGGATCTGCACGCCAAACAATCGCCGATTGCGTCTCTACTAACTTCCTGAATTGCCGCTCACTGGCTATCAGCTTAAGGTTACTACGCTTTAATTCTTTAGTACGTTTATCTACTTGCCCGGCAACAAACTCGGTATGCCCAGTTAATACCAAAAGACCAATACTGATAAAACCGGTAAGTATCATTCCGCTAATTAATAGTTGCCACGGTGAACGGGAGTGATATTCGGCTAAAAACTGCTTACTGGGTGAAACTTGTAAAAACCCAAGATTTTGGCCAAAAGGCAGCACCTCGAATTTTGACAAACCCACTGGATCGGCAACTCTAAAAAAATCGTTTAAACCAAAAATAGAACCTAACGGTGAGCTGGTATTTTCTACCCGTTTAACATTTATGTGCTTATAGTTACCGCGCCGCATAACGGTAACAAGAGACTCATCAATATCAAAAACACCAACCAGAACTTTTTTTAGACATTGACATGAATTTGTCCCAACTTGAAAATCAGGGATAACGACAAGATATTGATTACGGCCAAACAAAGCCAACACATCTTTTTTTATATTTTGCTTGGCAAGCATTTCTGGAATCGACCCTAACTCCAGCACATCACCTCGAATATTAGATATAGCCTGCTGGCTAACAAAATTTAGCCCGTTATTGCCATTCATCGCCCGCAACCACTCAACCCTTAGCAAATCAGGATGATGCTCTAGCTCTGTTTGTACGTTAACCTGAAAAAATTCGGCATTCATTCCATCCAGTTTCATCAGTTTATCCAGTCGACTGAGAATTTCTATATGGTTATTGAATTCATCCTTTAGTCCATTTTTAACTGACTCAGCTTGATAACTGATAATCTTGTCCAACCGACCAAGCTCTTTGTTTTGACTAAACAAAAAAGCCACCGTGATCAACAGGAATATAACCGTAACCGGTACGCCCACCGAAAATAAACGCTGACGCCAAATACGATGCGACTTATTAAAAATAATAAAAAATAGCGGGGTAAAAACCGAAACTCCTGTAGATTGCGCCATGAGTGCTGATAGAAAACTAAAGCCGATATTCTCCGAGGCCGCCGTTCCGCAATAAAACAACGCCCAAACCCGAAATGCCGAGGAAAAAGTCACAGCAACAGGCCCAGAAAGGACAAAGAACAGCATAATCGAACGCAGCGACACCAATTCATTTGGATAATCAGCAAAGCGTTTGGCTAAAAAACTCCCCAGCCAACATTGCATAACACTGCTAAGAGGCAACAGTAGACAGATAACTTGTTTATTTGAGGTATCCGCGCGTTGAAAAATATCGTAATGCAATGCCAAATCAGCAATGTAAATGCCCGGCAATGCCCAATTGCCCCACAATAAAACAGCACCTAATCCTACCCCTGCAGACGGCGAAACTGCATTCGCATAGTTTTGAAACCAAGGCGAAAAAAAAGTTAAACAACCAGCAGCCAGATATAACGCAGCCGTCAACGCCATATATTGCCAATTTCTGGAAAAATTGCTTAGCATCTTAAGCGTTGCCCGGCCGGTAATTGCATTTGTACTTTATCAAAATAACTGACCGTAACTGTTGTATCCGATTAAAAAACATAAGTAGAGACTACATCATATAAAATGTGGGGGTTTATAAAAACAAACCAATTAATATTAACATGTGAGTTCAGTCCCATATCGAATATATGATTACATTCCACAATTATCCAAAAACCGGGGAACCATGACAAATAACGCGCCATAGCAAATGATGATCTAAATGCTAGGAAACTCAATTTCACTATGTTTTTACCCGTAATGTAACGCAATGAATTGATGTTATATTATTTTAGCTATCTGTCCAAAGATTTTGGCTATCAGTTATTTGTTGAAAACATCTTCACAAGAAGCCGACACAGATAAGGCACCTCAATTTACACTAAACTTAACCGCCATAGATTAACAACGCTAATGTCACTTAATCTGAGACTTAAACTTCCGATAAAAAATAGTAAAAATACAGCCCGAATAAAAACAGCATAACGAAATAAGCATTAACCTTGTAAAATTATATTATTTACCACGACAAAAAACATGCGAACCTCCCAATTTCCACTTAATACCGTAAAAGAAATCCCCACCGATGCCGTCATTATCAGCCATCAACTAATGCTTCGGGCTGGGCTTATCCGTAAACTTGCGGCTGGGCTTTACACTTGGCTACCGCTCGGCTTACGGGTACTACGGAAAGTTGAAGCTATCGTCCGCGAAGAGATGAATAACGCCGCAGCACTAGAAGTGCTAATGCCCGCCTTGCAGCCTGCCGAACTTTGGCAAGAAACTGGTCGCTGGGAAAAATATGGGCCAGAACTAGCCCGGTTAAAAGATCGCCATGACCGTGACTTCTGCCTAGGACCAACCCACGAAGAAATCATTACTGATCTAGCTCGCAACGAAATCAAAAGCTACAAACAACTCCCGATTACTTACTACCAGATCCAAACTAAATTCCGTGATGAAATCCGTCCGCGCTTTGGCGTGATGCGCTGCCGTGAATTCATAATGAAAGATGCTTACTCCTTTCATTTAACACAAGAATCATTGCAAGACACTTACGATCTAATGTACCGCACATACACCGCCATCTTCAACAGATTTGGCTTAAAATTCCGGGCGGTTATTGCTGACTCAGGCTCTATCGGTGGGGCGGTATCACATGAATTCCACGTGTTAGCGGAATCCGGTGAAGATGCTATCGCTTTTTCCGACCAGAGCGACTATGCCGCGAACGTTGAAAAAGCTGAGGCATTGGCGCCTGAGCCATTGGACGGAACACCTACCGCTGAACTCACAAAAATACATACACCTAATCAACATAGCATTGCCGATGTGTGCCATTTTTTAAGCATTCAAAGTAATCAATGCGTAAAAACCCTAATTGTTAAGGGGGATAATGATGTCTTAATAGCCTTATTATTGCGGGGCGACCACGAATTAAATCCCATCAAAGCAGAAAAAATTTCTGGCGTATTTTCACCACTTGTCTTCGCCAATGAATCCGAAATCTTGCAACACTGCCATTGTAAACCTGGATCATTAGGGCCTATCGGCTTAAATATTCGGGTTATCGCTGACCGAAGCGTCACGTCTATGAGTGATTTTGTATGTGGCACCAATGAAGACGGCTATCACTTTACTGGAGTTAACTGGAGCCGTGATTTACCGCTACCTGTCGAAATTGAAGATATCCGTTTAGTGCTTACCGGCGATTCTAGCCCTGACGGTAAAGGCAAGCTAGAAATCGCTAGAGGCATTGAAGTGGGTCATATTTTCCAATTAGGCACTAAATACAGCAGTGCTATGAAAGCCGGTATCATCAATGAAGACGGCAAAAACCAAACCATGGTTATGGGCTGTTATGGCATTGGTGTTTCGCGCGTTGTTGCTGCTGCGATTGAGCAAAACCATGATGAAAAAGGTATTATCTGGCCGACCAGCTTGGCACCTTTCCAGATCGCGATTTGCCCAATGAATTTGCATAAATCTGAGCGCTTGAAAGCAACTGTTGAAAATGTTTACCATCAATTAAAGGCCGCAGGTTTTGACGTATTACTCGATGACCGTAAAGTCCGAGCAGGCTTCATGTTTTCTGATATGGAATTAATTGGCATCCCACACACTATCGTCATGAGTGACCGTGGCATTGAGGCCGGTATTGTTGAATACAAAGCAAGGACAGCAGAACAGAATGAAGAAGTGCCTCTTGTAGAATTACTGGATTTTCTGCAAGCTAAATGCAGCAACTAAAGATCATTCATTAAGGGGAAGACAAATAGGCTTTCCCTTTAAAATAACTTTTTTGGCTTTCTCGTTTTTTCGGCAATGTCGATGGCTTCGTTAGCCCATATCAGTAATTGTCCTGCATCAGTAAGAATGTCTTCCGGAAGTTCAAAATATTTCCGTACTTCAACTCGCCCTTTCTTAGTCATATACGAAAAAGCCTGCATTCCTGCCTGTTCATATTTCTTTCGGGATTCCACATCAACCACAAAATACAAGCTATTCTCCATTATCATGGCAAATTGTACAAAACCATTGGAAATACCCACGCCACCAAAAAACTGACTTGTCTTTAGCGGACTAATGGGTTCCAGAAATTCCAAAACATATTCAATATATTCAGCATGGGGCGTCAAAAGCCTTACCTCTTAAGCTGGCAAATCAAAGAATCCATTCATTTGCAGTAACCTGCCATCCACCATGTACACGCCATAACTGGCGCCTTGAGAAAGTATATTTCCCTCACCATCCAACATATTCCATTGTGCTAGACTACGATCATGGTGACTTTTGAAGTCAGTGGTCACGAATGTTACGCCGGGTATGTTTTGGTGAAGCCCGGAAATATAATCGGATAATTGACTGTAACCTTTGGTTTGAGTAATTGGATCAGAATAGACACAAACGGGATCTAAGCATTCCCTGAATAATTTTAATCTTTCAGAGATATCCGTTATCGACCATGACTTGGTGTAGGCCTCCCAAATGTTTCTGTGTAAATCGCTTACCATCTTTGTCTCCATGCCTTTGTTATTAAATTTTAGAATTCATTGTCGCCATTGTAATTGATATCTAACATTTTACATAAGGCGTTTACTTAGCTATATCATAAATATTAAGAAGCCAAATAGGATCGCTTCTGAGTAAACCGTCAAAAAACCAATCGAATTAGATAGCTTTCACTTAGCAATTTCTATTAATTACCCAAGAGAAAATTTATCTCACTTTAATCTTCACGCTATTAAGTCTAATGCAGTAAACTTGCGATAATTTTTTGCGTTATTCCTGTATATCACGAGGTGTTCAATGAAATCTCAGTTATTTAAAATAAGTTTGCTTGCCGTTTCAATACTGTCAACGATAGCGTCGCCCACATTTTCAGCAGACAAATTCAAAGTTTGCGCCGACCCACTCAATCCACCCTACTCCAGCAAAAAGCAAGACGGCTTTGAAAACAAGATTGCTGAATTGTTTGCCAAGGAACTCAAGCAAACCCTTGAATACACCTGGTTACCGCAGCGGATTGGCTTTATCCGTAATACCTTGATGGCACCGGTAAAAGAAAATGCAGTGGATAGCGATGACTTTAAATGCGATGTGGTGATGGGTGTGCCAGATGGTTACGATTTAACCTTGACGACGATCCCTTATTACCAATCCACTTATGTGTTGTTGATCGCAAAAGGCCGTGGCTGGGATGATATTACCAAAGACGCCGCTCAGTTAACCAACGTGCCATTAGAACGGCAAGAAAAACTTAAAATCGCTATGTTTGACCAAACGCCCGGCACCATCTGGCTGCAAAAAAGCGGTTTGCTGGAATACGGTATACCTTATCAAAGTATGACCGGCGACAATGATAACAATGTTGCCATGCAAATTAATAAAGACTTGAAAGCTAAAAAAATCGACATGGTCATTCTGTGGGGACCTATGGCGGGTTATGTGATTTCACAAAGCCCAAAGAACAGCTACACCGTAATCCCGATGAAATCATCACCTGGTATGCAGTTCGATTTCCCGATTTCTATGGGTGTGAGGAAATCGGATAAAAAACGTAAAGAACAACTGGATAAGCTAATAAAAGTCAATAAGAAAAAAATCAACGCGATTATTGCAGACTATAACGTGCCTTTATTGCCTGTTAAATCGTCTGGCAAAAAAGACGACGACTGATTAAGTATTGCTGGCTATGCAGTATGCAATCCAAGTAAACGCCAGTCCGTATCATGCTAATACTGGCTTGAGCGCTTACTGTTTTATTGTGGCCGCCTTGGCGCAAGGCCATGAGATTTGTCGCGTTTTTTTTTATCATGAGGGCATTTATCACGCCTTTGCTGATAACACACCGCCGGATGATGAATTGCAATTGACTAAATTGTGGAGCGCACTGGCTAAGCAGTATACTATTGATTTGCTGGTCTGTATTTCTGCGGCGCAGCGCCGTGGATTGCTATCCGCTGAGGAAACCAAGCTTCGTAAACAACAAGATAATCAGTTAGCCGACGGCTTTCGAATTGGTGGTTTGGGCCAATGGCTTGAAACGTTGTTAACAGCCGACCGGGTGCTGGTTTTTGGCTAGACTGTGAAAAAAATTTTATTTGTGTTGCGTAAACCACCACATAGTGGCGGCTATACCCAAGAAACGCTTGACGTCATGATGACTGCCGCCGCATTTGATCAGGATGTGAGCCTGTTACTTTTGGATGACGCAGTTTTTCAGCTTAAATCGGGACAAGCACCAGAAGCTTTTGGCTTAAAAAATACCGCAGCAATATTTAACGCGCTTCCGATTTATGATGTTAACAAGATTTATGTGGAAACTGAATCACTAACGGAGCGTGGAGTAAATGGCAAAGACTTATCTGAGACCATTATTGAGATTCCAAGAGCCGAAATTGGAAAGTGGTTATCTTCGTTTGATTTAATCTTGTCGGCTTAGTTTAGACATCCATCCCAAACAGGCATAAGGTTTAACCATACAAGGAAAAACCTGACGCTTATTCTTAAGAAGATGTTATAACTGCTTTAACACCATCTCACTGACGGTTTTACCGATAGACAATGAAGATGTCGCCGCCGGTGAAGGCGCATTACAGATGTTAATCACTTTATCGTCACCGATAATTGAGAAATCATCGACCAATCCGCCGTCACGATCGCAGGCTTGGGCACGTACCCCAGCCCCGCCTTCCATCAAATCGCCTTCCTGAATATCGGGAATTAATTCTTGCAGGGCTTTAGTAAACGCTGCTTTCGAGAAGCTCCGGTACATTTCGCCAAACCCAGTTTCCCAGTATTTCAGAGCAACTTTTTGAAAGCCAGGCCACGCTAAGGTTTCCAATAGCTCTTTAATATTAATGTCCGACTTCTTATAACCTTCACGGGCAAATGCTAATACCGCATTGGGACCCGCTTCAATACCGCCGCGCATCATACGGGTATAATGTACGCCTAAAAATGGAAAGTTAGGGTTAGGTACAGGATAAATCAGGTTTTTTACCAAATAATGCTTTTCAGGCTTAATCTTATAGTACTCGCCTCGGAATGGCACGATACGAAGATTGATTGGTTTGTCTTCCGTCATCTGGGTAACTTTATCGGAATATAAACCGGCACAATTAACTAACAAATTCGTCTCATATTCATTGTTGTTAGTTTTAACTATTGTAGTCTGTCCCTTTTTGATAGCTTCAACCCGCTCACCAAAAACAACCGTACCACCGAACGTTTTGAATTTGTCAGCCATTTTTTCTGACACCACCCGGTAATCAACAATACCGGTTTGGGGGACGTACATACCTTCAACACCTGCTACGTAAGGTTCATGTTCGCGTATTTGCTCTGGTGTTAATTTTTGCAACCCTTCCAGGCCATTTTGTTGACCGCGCTCATACAAATTATTCAATAACGGCACTTGTTCAGGCCGGGTTGCAACAACTATCTTGCCGCATAGTTCATAGGGGATACTCTCTTGCTGGCAAAACTCGATCAGTTGGTGATAGCCATTAATGCAATTTGTCGCCTTTAGGCTCCCCGGCTTGTAATAAAGCCCAGAATGGATTACCCCTGAATTATTACCGGTTTGATGCAAAGCAACACCGTGTTCTTTTTCAAGAACAGTAATTTTTAAGTTAGGCTTTTGCTCCTGAATTTTTAGAGCCGTAGCTAAACCGACGATCCCGCCGCCGACAATTACGATGTCGTATTGCATAGTAAGTTTTTAACCTTAATTAATGGATTATTAAGTTTGATATTTTACGCTATATAGCAATATATTTTTTAATCTATTAGCTAAACTTAATTATAGACAAGACAATTTGATATATCACTAAAATGTGGATTTGCTCGCAATTATTAGTCAAATACTTTGCTAAAATATTAGCTAAATTGAACCCAAGAATAAAACTTTATGTTCCATAACTGATTAGTAATCAGACTTAATTAAGACATCCGAAGAATAACGAGCTTATCTTCGTTTTTTATGGCATGACGATAGATAGGCACTGGAGTTCAGTATTAACAATGTTTGTTAGCAGGTAAACATTTCGGTTTTTAATGCTACAGCTATATAACTGATTTTAATATTTATTTTTTTAACGCATCTAAGTAATTGTACGTATGTTCAGTTAAACAATAAATCATTAACCTATGACTTAAGTAGAAAGTAACCAAGGTGATATTCGCTAGACATATGAATCGGCTTGCTAGAAATGCCTAATTAATCAAAAAATTATTTACGGCTTACGTACAACGTATTGCTATCTTTGATTGAAATTTTGCAAGGTTTATTAATTGCGAAACAGCGATTTTTGTATTTATTAGCTAACTAATTATTTTAAACAACCATTCCCGCAACATTATAAAGGTGAGAAGTTAAATAACATGAAAGTATTAGTAACAGGTGGAGCCGGTTATATCGGATCAGTTTTAGTTCGACAATTACTGGACAAAGGCCATCAAGTCAGGGCATTCGACTCGTTAAAATTTGGCGGCGATGCGTTGTATGATGTGATGCTGAATCCTAATTTCGAATTTATGAAAGGCGATGTCCGCAATGCTGAAGAAGTCAAAAAAGCCTTAGCAGGAATAGACGCTGTCGCTCATTTAGCAGCTATCGTTGGCGATCCGGCCTGCAAAAAGTTCAGCGAAGAAGCCATGCAAACCAACTGGGACGGCAGCGTTGCCCTGTTTGAAGCGGCTGAAAAAGCCGGCGTAAAACGTTTCGTTTTTGCCAGCACTTGCAGTAATTATGGCAAAATGGCTGACCCCGATTCTTTCGTCGTAGAAACCTCTGAGCTTAACCCTGTTTCACTTTATGCTGAACTCAAGGTTAAATTTGAAAAATATCTATTAGTTGAGCGTAAAAACTCCAGAATTTGTAGCACAGCTTTGCGTTTCAGCACTGTTTACGGATTTTCGCCGCGTATCCGTTTTGATCTAACTGTTAACGAATTCACCAGAAACGCAACTATAACCGGCGAGCAAGAAATTTGGGGAGCACAATTCTGGCGGCCTTACTGCCATGTTGATGATTTGGCAAGATCTGTAGTATTAGTCATTGAAAGTCCTGAAGAAAAAGTGCGCGCCAATGTGTTTAATGTCGGCAGTACTGATGAAAACTACAGCAAAGGCATGTTGATCGAAGAAGTCTGTAAAGTCGTACCCAACGTCAAAGTAAATTATGTTGAGCTGAACGAAGACCCAAGAGATTATCGGGTAAATTTCGATAAGATCACTAACGAACTGGGCTTCTCGATCACCAAAAAAGTACCTGACGGTATCAAAGAAATTTATAGCCTATTAAGTACAGGTGTTGTAACTGATTCATACGGCCAAAAATTTAGAAATATCTAAAAAATCATAATACGAAGGGCGTTGTTTCAACGCCCTTTTTTAATCGAAATCTCGGAGTCAAAAAACAACCATGCTATTACTAAGTGGCCCTAATATAAGCGGAAATGAATGGAAATATGTTAAAGACTGTTTAGATACCGGCTGGGTAAGTAGCGTCGGCTCTTACGTAGACCAGTTTGAAAAAATGATGGCCGAATTTGTCGGCACTAAATATGCGGTCGCTACCAGTAGCGGAACTACGGCTTTGCACATTTGTTTGATATTACAAGGTGTTAACGAGAACGATTATGTTATTGCCCCTAATGTAACGTTTATCGCTACTTGCAATTCGATCAAATACACCGGCGCAGATCCTATTCTGATTGATGTGAATATCAAAAACTGGCAAATGGATTTGGATTTGTTGGAAGAGTTTTTAACCCACGAAACTGAACAACGCAACGGCCAGTGTTATTACAAAAAAGATGGCAGAAGAATTCCAGTCATCATGCCCGTACATGTTCTTGGAAATATCTGTGATATGGACAGGTTAATGGCCTTAGCCAAACAACATAATCTCGTGGTTATCGAGGATAGCACGGAAGCGTTGGGCAGTACTTACAAAGGCAAACATGCAGGCAGTTTCGGTTTACTAGGTACCTTTAGTTACAACGGCAACAAAATAATTACTACCGGCGGTGGCGGCATGATTGTCACTGACGATGAAGGCTTGGCAAAAAAAGCCAAACACTTAACAACGCAAGCAAAAAGTGATGCGTTTGAATATATCCATGACGAAATCGGCTATAACTACCGGCTTACTAACGTTGCTGCGGCAATGGGCGTAGCACAAATGGAGCAATTGCCTTCATTCGTTAAACGTAAGCATGAAATTATTGCTTTGTACAAAAAAGAATTGGATGGCATTGGTGATATTCGTTTTCAAGAAGTGAGCAGCGATGTCAGTTCAAATTGGTGGCTACCAACTATCATGACCGAAAAACAACGCGATGTTTTGAAAATCTTAAATGACAACAAAATGCAAAGCCGGCCTTTTTGGGTACCAATGAACCAATTACGGATGTTTAAAGATAATATTTTTTATAATAAAAATGACCGCTCTGATTTTATTTACCAGCTTTGTTTAAGTGTGCCTTGCTCAACTTATGTTACTGATGAAGAAGTCCTTGCCGTAAGTGCAAAAATCAAAGAAATCTATTAAGTTCAGCTTTATTTAACTTAATTTTTCCTTCAATTTAAGCGTGACTGAATATTTCGGCCACGCTTTTTTTATGCCTAAAAACTACCAGTAGCTCAGTTTAGCAAGTCGATAGCTACCAAAAAAATTATTTCTGTTACTTTTCTACATATTCTCGCCTAACACAATTCAGCGATATTGACTGTGAATAAATCCACATGTTTTAGGTTGATCATTTCACATATTTTTAACCCGTAGCGCGTTACACTGGCGATGACGTGATAACTCTAAGAGAATACTGGAATATCTAAGGCTTAAAGGATGTTCTTGCAATAACCATTTAATCATTGCTGATTAAATAAAATATTAGGGTTTTTATGACAATTTAATGATTTACGCTGCATAACCTTAACTTAAGTGAGCAACAGTTAATGGCGTTTATCATTTTTTAAAACGACTGCTTTTGTAGTAAGTGCTGAGTTGACCTTTACGACTAGTATTCATCACATCATTACAGCCGTCACTCCTTGAAAGCTAATCGTGTTAGGAGATTAAAATGTTAAACCACCTTTTATCTCGGGTCATTTGCCATAGGAAGACAAAACCAATACTGTTGTATTATTTTTTCCTAGTTATATTTTTAAATTTAAGCTATCAGCCAACTGTTAATGCGGCAGCTGGACTTGGAGGTATTATCGAAGGCAGTATTGATTACCCGGCTTCTAGCAATGGCACCTTGGAAGATTCGCATTATTCACCCGGCATACCCGGTGTATGGGTTTATGCGAAAAATACCACTACCCTCACAGAAAGTCCTAAGGTTATTACAGATAGTAAAGGGGCTTTCGTAATTCCAAACCAGTTAGCTGGCCATTATTATTTATGCTGGCAAGGCGGACCACCAGGAATTTCTGCCGGTTGTGACACTACCCAACCTTTTGATGTCATCGATCAAGTTTCAGTACGCCATATACCAGGATTAGTCTCGCCTGATCCAACCAAGGCCGTGCTAGGTGGTTTTGTTACAACACCGTCAACTATTCCAGCGTTTGGGAAACATGCCACCTGTTTGCATAGCGATCCTTTTTTTGGTATCGACCAAACCGCTAAGGTTGAACTCCTTAATTCATCAGGGGTAATTTTAGCTTCGGTACGCGCCAATACCGATGGCCGATATATTCTTGGCTTATCCAATCCTATTTCAGGTGCAAGCTACTTCCTTAAAGCCCGTTGTGGCGACAGGATAACCTTAGCTACGGCAACATTTGGCATAATAGGCACTTATCTCCAACAAGATATCCAACTACCTGATAATAAATCACCGACTATCTACCAATTTACCGCCCGTTTCCAAGGCCAAGTAGTTTCGGGAGTTCCCTTGGGCAAAACAGTACAAGTCAGTGTTAATGCTGCTGATAGCGATGCAGGCGATGTTTTGCATTACCGTTGGCGGTCTACTGCAGGCAATGTAGTTGCTGCGGATAACCCAACCGTAACGTGGACTTTACCTGTAACCGGCAAAGGCTTGCATTTCCTCTATGTTGATGTTGACGACCATAAAGGCGGGCACAAATCGCAACGCATCGCAATTTCGACTGATGATGGCGTTGTCGCTACCACGTCACCAATTCTGCCTACACCCTTACCTTCGGATAACTTTCCAGAAACCGACCGGTTCTTAAGTTATAAAGGGGTTGATACCCGAAAAAGCGCTTGTCAATATTACAAAGCACTTCATGCAGTAGCCACCTGTGATGCCAATGGCAACCCTATTGGCGCAACATTGACTTTTGACCAGTGGCTAACCCGTAATGTTATTGGTGGCCCGAATGGCCCAACCAAACCCGGTGAACTAAAAGCGGCTTTTAGGAACGTAGCCGATTTAAACCTAGTAAGAAACCATCATGCCCGTAAGGCAAATGCTAGCCGCATTTCTTATTATGTGTGTAATCACGGGTTAGCTAAAGGGGCACGTCCCGTTGGCAACCTGGTAGCATGCGTGGCAATGGAATATTCCATAATCAATGGAGTTAATAACAACAAGCCCTTTGTGCAATTCTATACCTTTGGCCCAACTGGAAAGCTGTATTTATCAGTAAACCTGGATGGCCGAGGTGAAAAATTTATGCCGGGCACCTGCGCAGTGTGCCATGGTGGCGACAGTTATTTCCATCACTTTCCAGAAAACGGAGTGAGCACGCGAGACGCCAACATTGGCGCTTATATGTTGCCTTTCGACCTCGATAATTTTGAGTTCGACACTAGTCCGCAGTTAACCCGAGCAGCACAAGAGAACGCGGTAAGGCAACTTAATCTGCTATTAAAACAAACCGAACCTACTCAAGTGACCAAGCAGCTTATTAATGGTTGGTATCCAGGTGGAGTAGGTAAACAGAAGAGCACATTTATCCCGCCCGGCTGGAATGAAAAGCTGGATAATTCATTACCTGCCAAAAGCAGAGGTGACAGCTTTAATACCAGCGACCTATATCTTAAGACGGTAAAAGAAAGCTGCCGAGGATGCCATGTATCCATGGGCACCAAGTTGGGACTAGATTTCAATCGCTATCAGCAATTGGTGCAAAAAGATACATCGGGCAATCCAGTTATTGACCCGATCACCGGAGAGCCTATTCCAATTGATGACCCATCTACAGCGCCAGATGACCGCGTGGGTGACTTTGTTGATGGGCATGCTGATGAAATTTTCGGGGCTTTCAATGAAATCGGGCAAGGAAATAAGCTTCATGCCTATGAAACTGTCTGTGATGAATTTGGTGATGGTTTGCCGACATGGAATATATTCGACAACACCAACGAACCGGGCAAAACCATGCCAAATGCACTGCAAACGTTCAACCGGTTCTGGCAAAATTCGGAACAAATTGGACTCATGAACTTATTTTTAACACGTGAATTAATCACTTTCTACGATCCGGGTACACCTAATCATTGCAATCCCGCTTTGCGGCCACCTTGGGCGGCACCTTAGAGCAATTTGAATTAACATAAAGATGGTTACGAGGAATGTAACCTTAAAATAACAGGCTATACACTATGACTATTCAGCTGGTGTATAGCCTTTTAGTTGATCTACCCTACTTATTCAAGATATAGCGCTAAAAAAACAATATCAAAGCACGAGACCAATAACCAATCTAAAAAAATCCATGAAAATCAGTGGAAGCTTTTGGACGGCTTGTACTACTTTTTAACTCGCACATATCACTGCTTTTTTACAGTCAAGATATTGCTGATATGTGAGGAGTGCTGCATACGTGTTTTTTGATAGCTTTTTGATCCCTGTCAAGTTTGTCACTAACCATGGGAGTATTCTTAATTTGCTCGATTTGTCTTCAAGGTTATAGAAAACTCATTAACCCATTGAAAACCTATTTGTATGGTAAGACAGAAAGGGTTAACAAGAAAACGTAACTTTCTAATTTGCAATTGAATTAAGCAGTTAGAAGATTTATACCTGCAATTTACTTATCAAACGAGGTTTCAGATGGAAAATTACCAATTGAAATTATTACGCAGAATCGTCATCACAACCATTTTACTCTGGTCAGCTAGCTTTTACTCCGCTGCCAGAGCGTGGGAGAATCATAACAAGCGTGATGTGACAGTGATGACACAGAATATGGATGCAGGGACTGATTTAAGCTATTTATTTACGGTTCCCGATCTTTTACAGGCGGCATCATTAACTTATGGCGAAGTTATAAAGAGCAATATTCCAATGCGTAGCGCTCAGCTAGCCAAGATTATTGCTCGTAAGCATCCCGATTTAATCTCTCTTCAGGAGGTTACCCTTTGGCAGACCGTCTCATCAGACCAAAAACGTACAGTGCTGTATGACCAGCTTGAACTTCTGCTAAAGGCGCTAAATAAACAATACAAGGTAGTCGTCAGCCAAGACCTGACCCAAAACCAGTTGCCGGTCAACCCCGCCTTAATTGGCCGACCCAACGATAGTGCAAGGGCGCTGAGTTTAACTGACCGTAATGTAGTATTGGTACGAACAGATATCAAGCCCTCTGAACTCAGGCTTTCCCATATACAAAAACATGAATACTCGACATTTTTAACCTTGCCTTTGGGTAAATCTAAACGGGGATGGCTATCTGTCGATGCTAGAGTTCATGGTAAAAGCGTCCGCTTTGTCAACACACATCTTGAGACAGTGCTCCCATTTAACCTAAATGGCACAAAAGCTATCCAAGTTGCCCAAGCGAATGAGCTGATCAAAAGTATGATGTCTACAAACCTACCCGTAATACTGGCCGGTGACTTTAATGCCGATGCCGAATTTGCTAACGTCGGGCCTGATCAGACCGAGACGCCTTATAAGCTTATGGATGCAGGTTATGTTGATTCATGGCACGAACTACACCCTGATAAACAGGGCTTTACATGGCCGTTATACTTTAAAGACCCATTACGGCCTAACCCATCCGGTCCGTTCGAACGAATTGACCTTATTTATACTCGGGATCTTGAAATTATGGATGTACATCGAGTCACGGCGTTTAACGGTAATAACTTCCCCTCTGACCATGCAGGTGTCGTTGCAACGCTGCTGATTGATAAACCGCATGATTGGAATTGGCATTAAACCAAACGATCAAAAAATTGGTTATATTTTCGCTGAATATCTTAAGTCCGGTATTCAGCGAATCATAGCCAATAATACCAGTAAATTAAGTCTGACTAATTTAAGATTATTTTTTTGCTTCAAAAATCATGTGCGCCATTTTTTTTGCCTTGGTTTTTAGGTAACCGAGATTATCTTTATGGGCAACGACTTCGATAGGAATACGGTTAACTACATTTATACCCAGTTTTTTAAGGGCATCAATTTTCTTGGGGTTATTAGTAATGAGCCGAATGGAATTCACGTGTAAGCTTTCCAAAATCAGCCCGGCAATAGTATATTCTCGTTCATCGGCCAGATGCCCTAAATGGATATTAGCATCAACGGTATCTAAACCTTTATCCTGCAAATTATAGGCCTGTAATTTTTTAAGCAAGCCGATACCACGACCTTCCTGACGTAGATAAATCAATATTCCTGCTTGCGCTTCATTGATCATCTGCATTGCCATATCAAGCTGTTCACCACAATCACAACGCCTGGAACCGATCACATCGCCGGTAAAACATTCCGAATGTATGCGAACAGGAATGTTCTCCTGATGGGTAACATCACCTTTAACCAGAGCAATATGCTCCTTGTTATCAATAGTATTGCTGTAGTAATGCAGGATAAAATCGCCATGCTTGGTCGGAATTGGCGTTTGGACTAAATCGTTAACGTTTGGCTTCACAAATATTGGCTGTACTGGGTGATTTTTAAGTATTCTACCTAATTTAGGGGATAAGTTTGGTGGTTTTTGTTATTCCTGATGTTTCAGAACAGAGCGGCCTCATCTGGTAATCTTATTTTTTAGCCTCAATCAACTTTAAAATATCACCACAACGCTCATCCACTTTAACTGTTACAAATTCGCATGCTTTAACATTCTTGACTGTATCCCGGTTAATATTTGCACCTAGCAATCTGGCTACCAGAGGATTTATTGCTTTCATCATCGTCGCCACTATAATATTAGTGCTGAGCACATGCTCCAACAACAACACCTGCCCACCCGGCTTACATACCCGGTATAGTTCTTTCAAGCCTTTGGTGGCGAACGGTACTGAGCAAAAGACAAAGGTGCCAACCACGGTGTCAAAGCTGTTATCTGCATAGCACAGTGATTGTACATCTTGAAGTGCCAATTCGACCTGAGTGTTTTTTCTGGCTTTGGTTTGTGCAGCCTGATTCAGCATTGCTTGACTGAAATCGACAGCGGTAATCATGGTATCCTTGGGGTAATAATCAAAATTTTTACCTGTACCTACCCCCACTTCTAAAATATGATGTCCGTCTACTTTTTCCCAAAGCCTTTCTCGCCAAGGTTTTAAAAAAAAACCTTCCATCGGTGCTTCGATAATATCAAAGATCGGGGCAATCCGATCAAAACGTTTTCTGATTAAAGTACTGTCAGGCTTCATAAAATTTATGGTTACTTTGTAATTGGCTTAATGTTACAACGACGGTGTAACATTCTTCAATGTTTGTAAATCAGATATTAATGACTTTAATAACTAATATCTCTTGAACTTTTTTGATAACCATATCCCTAACCAGCATACTAGTTATGGGATATGGTTTAAATTAATACTATCGAGCTTCCTACCCTTTAACCCTTAACAAAATCCTGGCCTTACCTACCATAAGCTTGCGATAAAACGTCGAAATTCGTTAGCTATGGCTGGAACTGAGTTATTATTACGACTAGACTTATTGCCTTATTCTCTACCAAAATTATTATGTCGCCTAATCTGACTACAATAGAAATTCAACCCACTGAAACTCATATTTACTCCGTTATCTGGTTACATGGCTTAGGTGCTGACGGGCATGACTTTGAATCGATCGTCCCCAGTTTGCAGTTGTTAGCGCAAAACCATACCCATTTTATTTTTCCAAATGCGCCTATTCAACCTGTTACGATCAATAGCAAAATGAAAATGCGCGCATGGTACGACATACTGTCCGTTTCCATGGAAAGTCATACTGTGGATACTGATGGTATTTATCGCTCAGCTGCACAGATTAACCAACTTATTCAAAATGAGATTGACAAGGGCATACCAGCAAAAAATATTATCCTGGCCGGCTTCTCTCAGGGGGGCGTCATCGCTTTACATGTAGGTCTCAGATATCCACATAAGTTAGCTGGGATTCTAGCGCTTTCGGCTTATCTGCCAACCCTTGACAAGCTAGAAAATGAAGGGACTCATGCCGGGAAAATAACCCCTGTATTCATGGCTCATGGGATTTTGGATCCAGTCGTCGCCATTGAGGCGGGAAAATCAGTATTTGACCACCTGTCAGCACAAGGTTACAACATTGAATGGCGTGATTATTTGATGGAACATTCGGTTTGCCCGGAAGAAATTAACCATATGTCCGCTTTTATGAATTCAGTATTGCGGTAACTAGACTTAATTAATATGTTTTGTAGTTGTATGATGGCTTACTGTTAATTTGTATTTCAGTCATCAGGGGATGAATTTATTACGGTTATGCACATACCAACTCATCCAATCCTTCAAAGGTTATTCAGCAGCTTTTTGGATTTGGCGCCGATATTGGCGGTTGTCCTGTTTTTTCAGATTTTTGTTATCCGCCAACCTATCCCTGATGTTACCCACCTGATAACAGGTACATTTTTTATTGTGCTTGGCCTCACCTTTTTTATTCACGGCTTAGAACAAAGCCTATTTCCACTCGGTGACTCGATGGCTTATGCCTTCGCCCGAAAAGGTAGCCTGTTATGGCTACTTGCTTTTGCCTTTTGTCTTGGCTTTGGAGCAGCTATTGCTGAACCCGCATTAATTGCGGTTACCGATAAAGCCGCGCAAATTGCCAGTACCGGCCATATGATTGAACAGACTCAATCGGCGAAAGAGAACTACGCTTTCGGATTACGTGTCACTGTCGCATTGTCGGTTGGTTTTTCTATCCTGATTGGTGTTTTGCGGATTATCCGTGGCTGGCCAGTGTATTATCCTGTTTTGTTCGCTTATGCCTGTATAGCCATTATGACACCGTTTGCCCCGGCTGAAATCATAGGTATCGCTTATGATTCCGGCGGCATTGCCACATCGACAATTACCGTGCCATTGGTTACCGCGTTAGGGGTAGGCTTAGCCACTGCAATTAAAGGCCGTAACCCCATGACCGATGGATTTGGCCTTATAATTTTTGCCTCTCTGATGCCGATGATTTTTGTGATGACTTACGGGATGTTGCGATGATCGAACAGGTTCTTGCCATCGCCCACAAATTTCTTGACACTTGCCTGGATATTTCACCGATTGCGGGAACAATCATTGGTTTTCAACTCATCGCCATTCGTCGGCCGCTACCAAATTTTAAAAAAACACTGATTGGATTTATATATGTCCTGCTTGGTATCGCTTTCTTCCTTCAAGGCCTGGAAACGGCTTTGTTCCCGCTTGGCAGTTTAATGGCATCCCAATTAACCACCCCTGAGTTCCTTGGAATCGACCCAGCCATCAAAACAACTACTTGGCAGACGTATCACTGGGTGTATGCTTTTGCAGCCAGCATAGGTATTTCAACCGCCTTGGCTGAACCTGCCTTACTTGCAGTTGCCCTGAAAGCTGAAGAAATTTCCGGTGGCGCCATACGTCCTTGGGGTTTACGTATCGCTGTTGCCCTTGGTGTAGGTTTTGGTCTGGCTTTGGGGACTTTCCGAATAGTGACAGGAATTGACCTCTATTATTTCATCATGGCTGGTTATGTGGTGGTCGTGGTACAAACATTGTTTGCGCCTAAGATGATACTTGGGCTAGCTTATGACTCAGGTGGAGTAACCACGTCCATGGTGACAGTGCCCTTAGTCACTGCTTTGGGCTTGGGCCTTACCCAGGCTATTCCCGGCCGTAACCCGTTAATTGATGGTTTCGGGCTAATTGCTTTTGCCAGTTTATTCCCAATTATTAGCGTGTTAGGCTACGCTCAAATAGCCCACTTGCTAAATAAAAACAAAATTTAACTCCTGAGAAACGCTATGCACTTCAAATTGATAATTGCCTTTGTCGAAGATGATAAAACCGACCTGGTATTGAACACCGCTCGTGAACACGGCGCGAAAGGTGCCACTGTAATAAACCATGCACGTGGCGAAGGCATGAAAAAATCGAAAACCTTTTTTGGTTTGACCTTAGAAACACAACGGGATGTCCTCCTACTGTTGGTTGAAGAACACCTTAGCCGCCACATCCTAGAAAAAATAGCTAACGCCGCAGAATTTGATAATAAACCTGGCACCGGCATCGCCTTTCAGATTGATGTTGAAGATGCGATTGGCGTGATGCACCAAGTAGAAAAATTAACTAAAGAACTTGAGGATAAATTATGACCGAAACCCGCACAGTAATCCGCGTTAGGGATGTCATGAAAACCGATTTCGGTATGATTGACGGCATAGCCACCGTGGGTGATGCCCTAAAAAAGATGAAGTCACTAAAAACCGCTGTACTTGTCGTTAATAAACGCCACGACGATGACGAATATGGTCTAGTTACCTCCGGCGATATTGCACGCCACGTGCTGGCTAAAGACCGCGCCCCAGATCGGGTTAATGTCTATGAAATTATGAGCAAACCGGTTATTTCTGTCCATCCGCAGATGGATATACGCTATTGTTCGCGGCTGTTCGCTGACTACAATCTAGTGCGCGCGCCGGTGATTGAAAATCTAAAAGTCATTGGCATTGTTAGCCCTAACTCATTGGTATTAGATGGATTATATAAAATTATCCAATAATTAGCTTCTAGCAAAAAAAATCAGTACAATACCGCTCCAACAGAAATAGGATGTTGAGCAAGGTCTGCGGTTTGCAGTGAAGTCCGGTTATCAATGCTTGCTTCTGTGTTAACCGTATGATTTTATTTTAGGAGTTTTATATGGCCACAGGCACAGTTAAGTGGTTTAACAACACAAAAGGTTTTGGATTTATTGCCCCTTCTGAAGGCGGCGAAGATGTTTTTGTTCATCACTCGGTCATCCAAGGCACGGGTTTCAAGACTTTGAATGAAGGCCAATCGGTAAATTTTGAAGTTGAAACCGGCCCCAAAGGCTTGACGGCTGTCAACGTCGTACCTAGATAAACGACACATCCCCGTTAGACGGAAGGGTTTGACGATACATCGTCAAACCCTTTTTTGTTACCTGATTAACCCTCGTATTTAAGCAAATAGCTTATATCACTTCAAAATAAACTTGTATTTCTTAGAAAAAATAATTGTCCAGCTATTCTGCTACTTTAATTTTTAAGGCTAGGTTTAAATATCAACGTTCAATTTAGCAACTTAACTGGCTTGCTAAAACAACAAATTTATAACCACTTTATACCCAATAATTGCCTATCGTATTTTTGTTTTTCAGCTATATTAGCTGCGGCTTAAGCGCCAGAAAACATAGCTTTAATTACTGTAATCCAATAGCTTCATTTGTGCTAAGCAATTTTTAAGCCATTGAATTGAAAAGATGCATAAAGAAAAATATTAACGATACCCTGAAAATCCAGGCTTTCGTAAAGTATTGAGAAAACCCATTAAATCAACATTAATCAGGATCATTATTCAATGAAAAATAATCTATCTCCACCCTCACCCCTATTCGAACCTCTCAACCCGCTATTTAAATTATATAAAAAAATCGCAATACTAATGATTGTAACGGCCTTAGCTAGCTTGCAAAACCAAGCGTATGCGGCTTGCTCGACCCTTAGCCTGCAAGGTGCAACCGCCAGATTTGTCAATAATACTGACAAATCTGTCAAAGTTATCTTAGTTAATTTGCTTTGTCTTGAAGAAACAAAGATGACCTTGGCTCCCGGCCAATCTGCAACACAAAATACGCTAGTCAATTATGTCTGGCGATTTCGGGATGCTGCAACCAACGCGCAACTAAGTGAAACTAAGATCACCTCATCTGCTATGACCGTAGCGGTCGCACCAGACCTTGGCGTTTCCCTGGCATCCCTTAAAGGCGTTAGCCCACCAAGCGTACCGGGATTGCTTAGCTTTGACAGCTCACGCTCAGATATCATCACGCCAGTAGTCACCAACAAATCGGCCGCTATTGCCTTAGGTAAGGCATTATTCTGGGATCAAGCTCTAGGTAGTGACGGCATGGCTTGTGCCAACTGCCATTACCAAGCCGGTGCTGACATCAGGTTTAAAAATCAGGTTAACCCTGGATTTACGCATGGCAACTTAACCTTTGACACAACACGTTCAGGCTCTGTAAGTGGCCCTAACTACACTTTAAAACTAAGTGATTTCCCGTTTGTGCCAACCAACGATGATGTCGTCAGTGCGAACGGTGTTTTTGCGCGTAACAATTTCCGTCCTGGCGATCCAAACAGCTTGTTTGATACCTGCGATCCAGTTGGAACCACAATTTTTAAAGTGAACGGCATCAATGTCCGCCAGGCTGAACCGCGTAACTCGCCGACTACCATTAACGCAGTTTATAACTTCCGGAATTTCTGGGATGGTCGTGCCAATAACATTTTCAATGGCACTTCGCCCTTTGGGATGCGGGATAAAGCCGCTGGTGTTTACATCAACTCAACGAATGGTGTCGTCAAACGTCCGCTAAACCTTAAGAACTCATCATTAGCTTCGCAAGCAGTCGGCCCTATCATGAGCCTACTGGAAATGGCTTGTGACAATCGGAGTTTTGCCGATGTTGGCCGTAAGGTTTTAAGTCGCCGTCCATTAGCAAGCCAAGTAATAAGCCCACAAGATAGTGCCCTTAAAGACTTACCGCTTTACAGTTTAGGCTCAGTTACATATACCGACCTTGTCCGTGCAGCGTTCAACAGCAACTATTGGAACTCCACGGCAAATTTCGGTGGTTATAACCAAATGGAAGCCAACTTCCCCATGTTTTTTGGCTTGGCTGTCCAGTTGTATGAATCAACATTGATTTCTGACGACACCAAGTTTGACCGTTGGAAACAAGGTACAACAAGCCTGACTTCTCAGGAATCGCAAGGCCATAGCGTTTTTACTGGCAAAGGCAATTGCTCTAGCTGTCATGGTGGCCCAGTATTTACTTCAGCAGCCATCCTGTCCAACAAAAAGCAGTTGATTGAACGGATGTTAATGAAGGACAACCTGAATTCAATCTATGATGAAGGTTTCTATAACATTGGCGTGGTCCCCAACAACTACGACATTGGACTGGGCGGCAATGACCCTTGGAGCAATCCATTATCCTTCTCCAAGCAATATGTTTCCGGCATATGGGTTGATCCATTCAAATCTGACATCAGTGCTTGTAAGTTTGAAGAGCCGATTTATCCAAACTGCTCGAACCCATCTAACTTAAGCTCGCAAAGAGTGGCGGTGGATGGCTCCTTCAAAGTACCTACCTTGCGCAACATTGACCTTACCGGGCCTTATATGCACAACGGTAGCTTGGCAACTTTGGAACAAGTTGTTGATTTTTACAACCAAGGCGGCAACTTTAACAATGTTGGCAAACATCCTGACATTAAACCGTTAGGCTTAAGCAGTACTGAAAAAGCGGCATTGGTGGCCTTCTTGAAAACCCTGACCGATGACCGGGTCGCGTATGAACGGGCACCATTCGACCATCCGTCATTAGTGGTGCCAAATGGCCACCATGGCGACCAAAACTCTGTTACCGCAGGTAATGAAGTTGACCCTACACTCGCTACGGATAACTTTATAAACGTTTCAGCTGTGGGTAGCAGCGGTAGTTCGTTTAAATTAAAACCGTTCCATGAGCAATTACCAGCTACCACGCCATTACGAGTAACCATGTATCGGGATGCTAATTATGGTGGCGTTTCCCAAGCATTTGATGTAGGCAACTACTATGGCGCAACCAGAGGCCAAATGAATACCGTTGGCAATAACACAATAAGCTCCATTAATGTGCCATCTGGTTATTATGTAAAAGCGTGTATTGATGAGCCTAGCTTATTGTTCGGCTTGTTTAATGTCTGCAAGACGTATACGGCTAATACTGCAACTTTAGATTCCAGTATGGATAATAAAATCTCTTATCTGGAGGTGAGGAAATTATAAGCGATTACACTTGACTAGCCCCAGTACCCGAACTAATAAGGGGTACTGGGTAAACTGAAAAAGCCACTGCACAACTAGGTTATGCAGTGGCTTTAAACCTAGATTATTTTAGTGGGCGACCTTTGCCATCTTTATCGATATGCCCGGCAAAAATCAAAAAAGCATCAATTATCGGCCAGAGCACAACATAACCCGGCAATCCGACCATGAAAAGGAATCCGGTTACTACGCATTGAATAATTCCTATTCGGTAATATCCCAAATAAAAACGGTGTACGCCTATCCAGCCCATAAAAAGCGATATTGTCGCAGCAAGCCGACGACTTTTGACCGCATCAGCTTTGTTTAACAGTGCCCCCCTTAAATTCACGTTATAAGGTGTTGTACCCTTAAGGTCGAATGCGACTTCATCACCTTCTTCCGGAGGTACCTCTGGAATCCAGGCACTAAGTTCAAAGCGAAAATTTTCTTTACCGATAGTTATCATCCCTACTTCGGTTTCTGGATCGTAACTTCTTATAAGTCCTAACATTTATTTACCTGATTAAAAGTGTAATAGCTATACCTATGATCTAGGCATAACCGATTTAAGGTGAATAAAAAAATTTAATTATCGGGTAATCTGACGGCTAAAACATCGCACTTGGCGTGATGTAATACGCCATCGGCATTTGAGCCGAGGAGTAATGCCAAGCCATGGCGGCCATGAGAACCCACAACAATTAAATCCACCTGATTTTCTTCCGCTATACGGGTAACTTCGTATTTTGGGCTACCCAATTCCACCCAACATCTATTACTGGGCACTGCTAATTTTTTGCCTAATGTATCTAATTTTATTTTAGCGGCCTTCATCATTTCGCTGGTAAAGTCGACTTCTAAAACAGTATCCAACCCATAACCAGGGTCGGGTAAAGGTACATTTTCGACAACATGGATTAAGCTTAACTCAGCGTGATGGAAAGCAGCCAATTCCTTTGCTCTTTCAGTCACGCCCTGGGTATCTTCAATAAAATCGACTGCAACTAAAATATGTTGGTAAATTTTCATCTTATTCTCCCGAATTGATGGGCATTCATTATTTGTATACTAACCCTATTAACCGGCCATTTAAAGTTTAGCTATATCGCCTACAATCAACTTTCTGCTTGCGCCAATTCCAGTTGCTCTTCTGCGATTAACCACTCAGATTCGGCTATTGCTAATGCCTTATCGACTGTCATTTTACGAGCCATTAAATTTTTTAACCGGTCTTTTTGGCTCTCTTCATAAAGGCCTGGATCGGCTAATTCAGTTTCTATCTGCCGTTGCTCATTATGGAATTTCTCTACAGCTAGTTCTGCTTTCTTTGAGACATCTAATAAAGGCTTATACTTTTGCCGACGCTCAGCATCCAGCTTACGCTGGTCTTTACGTGAAACTACAGCAGACGACGGTTCAACGCTTGAATTTGCATCCTCTTTTTTACGCTCGGCCAGCCAAAGCCGGTAATCCTCAAGATCGCCATCAAACGGCTGCGCTTTGCCTTCACCTACCAGCAAAAACCGGTCAGTTACCGTACGTAGCAAATGCCGGTCATGTGAAACCAGTACAATAGCACCTTGATAGTCTTGCAACGCCACACTCAATGCATGACGCATTTCCAAGTCCAGATGGTTCGTCGGCTCATCCAATAGCAACAGGTTAGGATTTTTATAGACTAACAACGCCAACACCAATCGGGCTTTTTCACCGCCGGAGAATGGCCGAACCGACTCCATGACTTTATCACCCCTAAAATCAAATCCTCCCAAAAAATTACGCAATTCTTTTTCTGTCGCGTGTGGGTCGAGTTTTTGCATATGCCACAACGGACTTTCATCCAGGCGTAATTGCTCCAGTTGATGCTGAGCAAAATAGCCTATATTGAGCGCTTCCGCTTCAAGCCGCGTACCTGACAAAGGCGGCATGTCATCGGATAACACTTTAATCAAACTGGATTTACCCGCGCCATTTGACCCTAATAAGCCAATCCGGTCGCCGGGTGATATGGACAAATTTGCGGCTTTTATAATCGTGGTTTCACCATAGCCAATGTCAGCATTTTCGAGTTTTAGCAACGGATTTGGCATCCTTCCAGGCTCTGGGAAGCTAAAATCGAACGGCGAATCGACATGCGCCATAGAAATTAGCTCCATCCGTTCCAGCGCTTTAATCCGGCTCTGCGCTTGCCGTGCCTTGGTAGCCTGGGCTTTAAAGCGGTCAACAAAACTTTGAATATGGGCGATTTCTCGCTGCTGCTTAAGAAATGCGGCTTGTTGTTGGGCTAGCTTTTGTGCCCGCATTTTTTCAAATGCAGAATAATTACCGGTATAAATCTCTACCTTATTCTGTTCGATATGTACGATATGATCGGTGATAGTATCCAGAAAATCGCGGTCATGTGAGATAAGTAATAATGTACCATCGTATCTGCACAACCAATCTTGTAACCAGATAACCGCATCTAAATCTAAATGATTAGTCGGTTCATCCAACAACAAAACATCCGAGCGACACATCAACGCTTGACCCAGATTAAGGCGCATCCGCCAACCACCGGAAAATGAATTCACCGGATTTTTTTCCTGTTCCGGTTTAAAACCCAAACCATTCATCAAGAGTCCGGCTTTCGCCTGTGCCGTGTAACCGCCAATAGTGTCCAGCTTGGCATGAAGCTCGGCTTGTTTTAAGCCATCATGGTTAGTTTCCGCAAGGGTTAACTCTTCTTGTAAGCCCCTTAATTCACGGTCGCCATCCATAACGTAATCAATAGCGGATCGGGTAACTGCGGGGGTTTCCTGAGCAACATGGGCGATCTCCAGCCCCGGCGGCATACTTACATCGCCTTCGTCTGCATGTAACTCGCTCCTGATTAAGGCAAACAAACTAGATTTTCCGGTGCCGTTCGCACCAGTAAAGCCGATTTTCTCACCTTTGTGGAGAGTAAATGACGCATTGGCAAATAGCACCCGCGCGCCACGGCGCAAGGCTATATTCTTAAAATTCAACATATAATTAACAATAACTGAAAATTAATCCAGCCCATTACCCATGAAGCTCAATCATCTTCTCAACTTGCTTGGAAAATGCCTGTAAATCGCCGCGTTTAACCGTAGCTACAGGAATAACCAAAGCCGTATATAAATCGAGATAAATACACACATAACCTTTTTCATAATCAACCCGTATTAATTCCGACCACAGCATTTTATTATTGCCGCTTGGTGATTTTTCATGCAAATAATTAGGGTTTGCCGGGTCAATAGTCAGCACATAAGTGCCAAACATGTTTTTACGTTCTTTAGCACTGTAAATTTTATTGATCTGTTTGCCAATATTTAAAAAGATAATTTTGGGCGACAATAACGCCCATAGTAATGCCACCAAAAAGACATAACCGCCTGACTTTATATCCCCGTAGTAATAATAATAAAACCCACCGATTAGCATCATCACCCCAGGCACTACCCAACGATTTTTTCTAATCTGGCTGCGGTATTCTTCTGTTTTCATAAACTGGATTTCGTTGTATTTGACTAAATCTTCGTCTCTAAATTCGTATTCGATTTCAAACATAATGTTGTGTAAATAAAAAATAAAAAATTCTGGCTTATTTTAAAAATAAGCCTATTGTCTGGTTAGTGCATTTTGATTTTACTATGAGCACTTCGCCGGAATAAGTTTGATAACGTTAACAATGCCGTACGGTAATAGCCGTGAATTGCTACTTGGTGCATTTTGTACAGGGAAAGATAAACCACACGGGCTATGAATCCGCCTATGGTTACCGTACCCATCAAATTGCCCATCAAGTTTCCGACCGTAGAGTATTTGCCTAATGCCACCAATGAACCGTAGTCATGATAAACATAATTTACTAATGGCCTGCCATTCAACCGGTTAACAATCGACTTACATACCGTCGATGCCTGTTGATGTGCCGCTTGCGCACGGGGCGGCACATTATACTCATGACCAGGCCACGGACATGCCGCACAATCGCCGATTGCAAAAATGTTATCGTCCGCTGTTTTTAATGTTTGATCGACAATTAATTGGTTAATTTTGTTGGTTTCTAATCCATCCAGATCTTTCATCCAATCCGGTGCTTTTATCCCGGCTGCCCAGACTTTTAAATCCGCTTTAATCAATTGACCATCTGCGGTTTTGATCTCCTCTTTAGTGATTTCACTTACCCGACAGCCCAGTTTTAAATCGATATCCAACTTGACTAACTGGTCTTGGGTGGCAAGCGCCAATTTGCTCGGCAAGGCCGGCAATAATTGGGGCGAGGCTTCGATAATGGTTAACTTGACGTTACTGGATTTTTCCAAGCCATAGACAGCGAGCATATTTGTAACTTCATGCAATTCCGCAGATAACTCAACGCCTGTTGCCCCACCGCCTACAATAGCAATATCTAATTGACGGCTTTGATCCGCACGGTTACTCGCTTGGGTTTTAATGTACGACTCCACCAAATGTTTTTGAAACTTAAAGGCTTGGCTGGTCGTATCCAAAAATAAGCAATTATCTTCCACCCCCTTTATACCAAAAGAGTTGCTTACACTCCCAATGGCCATCACCAAGGTATCGTAAGTAAATGTCAGCCTAGGAATAATTTCTTCGCCAGTGTCGCTGTAAGTCGGGCTGGCATATATTTCCTTCTGCTTACGGTTTAAGCCTTCCATTTTCCCCAAGCGGAAGCGGAAATGGTTACGGTAGGCTTGCGCCAAATAATCCACCTGTTCCGCTTCATCTAATGTTCCAGCGGCAACTTCATGCAACAGTGGTTTCCAAACATGGGTAGCAGTCGCATCCAACAAGATAATTTCTGCTAAGCCTTGTTTACCCAGTTTTTGTCCTAAACTAGTCGCGAGTTCAAGCCCAGCGGCACCGCCGCCAACAATTATTATTTTATGTTTTTGACTTGTAGAATCTGACACAATAAGCTCCTCCCCTCTATATCAGCCACATTTTATCACTATAGTCAGTGGTGCTTATTAAATTTGAATGGCATAGCCATTTATCATGGAGTTTACATTTAACGCTGACAGGTGTAACAATTAGCCAAAAATGATTTACTTAATTAAGTAGTACATCCCCCAATGGGTTTGGGATACGTCAATTAAAACTATAACCCTGCTTGAAAATAACTTAATTGTTAATAACTAAAAAAAGGAACACACGATGACAAATACTATACCCGTCAAAGTTGCAACGCTGTGGCGATATCCCGTTAAATCCATGATGGGCGAGGAGCTTAATGGTGCTGAAATCACCCTTGGTGGGTTATTAGGTGACCGGGCATATGCCTTAATCGACGTTGAAACGGGCAAAGTGATTAGCGCCAAAAATCCAAAAAAGTGGCCTAACCTTTTCTCTTACTACGCTGCATTCACTGCTCCGCCCGTACCAACCGACTTAAATGCGATATGGATTACCTTACCCGATGGCACGGTATTACGAAGCGATCAAAGCGACATCAACGACAAACTCTCGGAATATTTGGGACATAAAGTAGTTTTGCAAACCCAGTCACCCAAAGATGCCAAGCTCGAACAATATTGGCCTGAATACGAAGGTGAAGCGAATGAAGTATCTAACGAAGCTGTCGCGGGTGATGCGCCTCAAGGTTCATTTTTCGACTATGCTGCGTTGCATTTGCTCACAACCAGTTCAATGGAAGCTATGCAACAACACTACCCCGGCGGCCGGATTGAAGCCCGACGCTTTCGGCCAAACATTATGCTCGACACAACAGGCATGAAGTGTTTTATAGAAAACAACTGGGTAGGCAAAACCATGAAACTGGGTAGTAGCTTACGCTTGCAAATTACCGATCCTTGCCCACGCTGTGTCATGCCTACTCTGGCGCAAGGCGACCTTCCGCAAGACAGTGGTATTTTTAAAAATGCAATTGCTAAAAACAAACCGATGGTGCCATTTGCCGGCAAAGCATTACCCAGTGTCGGCGTTTATGCTCGGGTGTTAACGCCAGGTTGGATAAAACGGGGAGATGCGATTACTATTGAAGACTGATTTGTAAATTGGTAAAGCATCGTTTCATTTATGTTTCTTCTTCACCACGTCGGGTCTACTTTTAAGGGGTTGGCTGTACATTTTTAGTCGATCAGAATACCCATGCATTGTTGAATTGTGTTGCATGTATTCTAGTTGGTTTTGGTTATCCTGTAAAAGTTGTATTTGACGCTGTTGGTCTTGAGAAAGGAGTTGGCGCCGGTACTGATCTTGTGCCTGTAGTTGTTGCTGTGTCAATAAATGCTGGATTTGAACTTGCCGCCAAAAATTATCTTGAAAACCACCCGGAGGGTAAGTAGCTCGAGGGGCGGCAAAAGTGGAAAGGCTTATAACTAACAACACCAAAACTTTTAACATTAAAAAACCTAAAATGGTTTATTTACCAAATATTGTTTTTGGAGAATTTATTTTGTAGCAAAGTTTCATTGGGTTGAACAATAATTATTGCTAAATTTTGAAAAAACCATTTTGTTATTGGTTTACTAACTAACATGTCGGATGTCTTATTAAAGAAGGCATCCACCATGTATTAGTACAGCAGGTTAAGGAATAAGACTTTTAACTTCACACGTTACGGCTACATCGGTTTGATTACCGCCATCACATACGTCGATACCAAGCCCACCGCTAAGCGCATCATTCTTGTCACCACCTTGCAATACGTCGTTACCCGCATCACCTGACAAACGGTCAATGCCGTCACCGCCTTGCACAATGTCGTCACCGTCACCGCCGCAAATTGTATCGTCACCAGTAAGACCTAAAATAACATCATTGCCGCGTAAACCTTGGATGACATCATTACCAGCAGTTCCACGAATAACATCATCACCATCAGTGCCAGAGATCGTTGCAGACTTGCCACCACAGGCTTCTACAGGTTTAACAATATCACCGCTTAAGCTCAGGTTATAATTGCCTTTGCCTCGGTTTGCGCTTTCAATAACCCCGACATAATAGATTCCCGCACCAAACGCTTTATTAATACCGTAATAAGAAGGTGTGCTTACTACAATACAGCTTTTATCAAATACTTGCACAAATACCGACGCATTCGACTGTTGTTTAGCAATCAGTTGCCCTACGCCTTTTAAGTTGACTTGAAAAAAATCGCGGTCGCCATATGGCCCAATAACCCCTTTTTCTATGGCACTTCTTGCCACAGCGGCACTGGCACAACTCGCCCCACGGTCATCCGTAGCAAAGTCACCTTCAATCAAAACCTTATAAAGCCCTGATTTTCTGCTATTTACACCTATGTAGTAAGTACCTTTACTTATGTTATTGCTCGAAGCATAGTAAGAAATATTAGTGATGCCGATACAATCCTTGTCGTAAAGCCTAGCATTGGTGCTTATGTCACTCACCGGCGTAAAGGTAAGCAAACCATCACTTGGTGCGGTGATTTTAAAAAAATCCTCCCGGCCAGCAATTTGAGTACGCACCGCAGTTGTGGCATTCAATGTCGCAGGTTTTGCCGCATCGCATGGCCCAATGGCATGGGCAGATGAAGATAAACTCATGCCTCCCACAAATGTGGCACATAAAATTAAAAGTGGTGCGGGATTTTTGACTGTTAACGATCGAGAAAAATGCAAAGTTAGAAACAAATTGGACATGTTTATCCCCTAAAATTGTTTAATTTGGTAGGTAATCTTGAAAACCCATCTCGATGTCAGCGAAAGCCATGCCTAAAAATGAATTTTCAACAAAGTGTGCTCCAAATAAATTGAGCGGTTTTTTATAGCACACTACCTTAAATTAAGAAATACGTTTTCGCGACTCTACATTTCGCCTAGAAAATCAGGTATCTAACTATCTATATTAATTGCTAAGCGTGCATGACTTCGTAAATAACATGTTCGCCATTTTGGTTGAAGGTTGTTGCTACAATTTCAGCAAAAAATCCGAAGCTAGCGCAGATACTTTTGGGGTTATGTTCTGCCCCCACAAACATTGAATAAGGAATATAAATTTTAGTTTGTTGATTAATATAAGCCGGAACTTGCGAAAAAAACCGCCTTAAAATCTGCTGACCACCATCTTGATTAAGACCGAAATTGCCATTTGCCGGATAATAATTAAAGTTAAATAAGATTAAATCGAAACGTCTTGGCGGGACATTAATAAATAAATCGCTGTGGATAAAATCAACTGGCGCTAAAACGGGGTTACGTAGGCTATTACCTTTAGCACAATTGATTGCATCTTGATTTAAATCCACCCCCAATACAGACTTACAACCCATTTTTTTAAGTAACAATGCAAAGTAACCACTACCGCACCCCATATCTAAAGCGCTGTTTACTGGCCTTTGTTGCAGCATAAAATTACCAACGAATGAGCTGGTAATACCAAAATCAGATGGAAAAACATTCTTTCCAATTTCTAAAGTAATGCCATCTAACTCCGTCAAGTACGGTTGCCTATCTAAGTACACCGCTAATTCGGATTCTCTTAATGGTATTGTCATGGCTTGATTATGCATTTTGTGCCTATTATTTATAATTTGGTTATTGGGCTCGGAATTTTATGGGCAGCCAAAGGCTAATCCAGGTGATTTTCGCGGTGAAGCATAGCGTTAAAGCCAAGCATCTACAATAGTAAAGATACCCTAAGCTGCTTAATTGGAAAATTTGCGTAGACTATTGGTTTAATTTTAACTAACTCGACGAAACTGGCGTATTTCAAACAGTGTAGCAATCAATAGGTACAGCGATAACAACGCGGCTGACAATAATCCTGGGTACCATTCTATAATCGGTTTTAATTGCACATTAGCTTGATAAAGACCTAACCCCAAAGTGATGTAAGCTAAAATCCGCATCACATCATATTTAACAGGGTAATAGATTTGCCCAAGCACATAAGAAACTAAAGCCATACTGCCATAACAAGCCAACGTTGCCCATGCAGAACCCATAAAACCATAGATTGGAATCCACCAGATGTTGAGGACAATGGTTAGGGCAGCACCAGATAATGCTACGAAAGCGCCAAGTAAGGTACGGTCAGTTAACTTATACCAAATCGATAAATTGACGTAGATACCCAAACATAAATTCGCCAACAACAATATCGGCACTACGTCCAAGCCTACCCTAAACTCTGGCCCCACAAAATATTTGAAAAAATCAATAAATAGCGTTACCAGTAAAAAGATAAATACGCAGAAGATTACAAAAAATCGTAACACTTTTGCGTAAATACTCCTTGCATCGTTTTTTTCAGCATAGACGAAGAAAAACGGTTCTGCAGCAAACCGGAACGCCTGAATAAATAAGGACATTAAAATAGATAATTTATAGCAAGCACTGTAAATTCCCAGCATTTTCATGTTGGTAGTAGCGTCATGAGGCAACAATTGTTTCAATAACACCCTATCCAGCATTTCATTAATAATGCCGGCAAAGCCAATAATAACCATCGGTAACGAATAACGGAGCATTTGGGGAAATAAAACATTGTTAAACCCCCAACGTAAACCGAACAATTGCGGCGACAGCATGAAAAACTTACAAATGCTGGCAATTAAATTCGCAATAAAGATATAACCCACGCCTATTGTAGGGTCGTAAAATTTAGTTAACCATGGAAAAGTGTTATCAGCAGTCAACTTTGGGCAATATTTGATAAAAAATAGGCTAAGCCCAACAGTAATTAAGATTTCAACAATCTTGACCCCCGCAAATCGGAAAGCTTTGTCTTCTGCCCGCAATCGTGCAAAAGGAATTGACGCGACCGCGTCCATGATAAGTATCAAGCTGAAACAGAGGATATATTCTGGATGGTTAGGATAGTTAAGTAATGACGACAGCCACGGGTTAATCCAGACAATCAACGCCATAAACCACATGTTAACTACTAATATAAACCACAAAGACGTACTATAAGCTTTATCATCCAGTGCTTGCTGTTTATTACGGAACCGAAAATAGCCGGTATCAAAGCCCAAAAGCAATACCACAGAAAAAAATCCGGCGTAGGCATAAAACTCGGATACCACACCATATTCCTCAGCAGAAAAATAATAGGTATAAAGCGGTACTAACAGATAATTAAGAAAACGCCCAAAAATACTGCTTAATCCATATATCGCGGTTTGCGAAGCGAGTTTCCCTATTATTCCCATTTGACTTTTTTAACTGATTTTTTTTAGATTACGCTAACACCACAACTTATAACAAATGTAACTGGTGTTTACGTCTTGAGATTTATAAATGCGACAAATGAAGATTATTCTTGCTGAAAAAGACAGTGAATTACTTTCCCTGCTTGTAATGTATAGGTGACTTGCCCAGTTAACATCTGCCCCCAAAACGGCGTATTCAAACCCTGGCTACGCCAATTGTCAGCATTCACTTGCCACGCCTGTATGGGATCGAAAATACAAATATCAGCAACCTTACCGGGCATTAACGCGCCTCGATCAATTTGCAAAATTTTCGCGGGATTTTGGGTTAACGCAGCAACGCCTTGACTTAAACTTATTACATTGTCTTTAACCAGTTTTAACATCAGTGGCAACAGGGTTTCCAGCGAAGATATACCCGGTTCGGTTTCAGGAAACGCACCCAATTTGGCATCAAGATCATGGGGTTGATGATCGGAACAAATATTATCGATTACGCCAGATGCAATACCTTTGCGTAAGGCTTGTTGGTCAGCCTTAGTCCGGAAAGGTGGTAAAACATGGAAGGCACTATCGAAAGGAATCACATCATCTTCAGTTAGATGTAACTGCTGGATAGAGACATCGGCAGTAACAGAAAGTCCGAATTGTTTAGTCTGTCTAAGCATAGTAACCGAACGAGAACTACTTAATTGCCCAAAATGTACCCGGCAACCAGTCAGCTCGGCTAATTCCAGGCATTGTGCTAAGGCAACAGTTTCTGCGGCATAAGGTATGCTAGGCAAACCGTAGCGGGTAGATAACTTGCCTTCATGGATGCAACCGTTATGGCTTAAGGCATATTCATTTGGCCGATAAATGAGTAACAAATCGTGACTTGCCGCATATTCCATCGCCCGCCGAAGCACCAACAAGTTTTTAACCGGCTGATTAGCATTACTTACCGCAATACATCCGGCTTGTTTTAACGATAACATGGCGCTTAATTCAGTGCCTTCCAGTTTCTGGGTTAGCGCCGCTATTGGTAATAAGCCCTGGTAGCCGGTTTTTTTAGCTTGCTCTTTAATTAACTCGGCAACGGCTGGGGAATCGACGGCTGGAATCGTATCGGGTTGCAAACACAAAGTAGTTACACCGGCAGCGGCAGCGGCGGCTAATTCGCTAGTGATCGTAGCTTTACGGGTTTGTCCTGGTTCGCGCAGGCGCGTACTCAGGTCGATAAAACCTGGGCAAACAATTAGGTTTTGGGCATCGATAACCTGGTCAGCGTTAAAGTCGGCAACCTCGTAACCCACTGCAACAATATGGCCATCAGCAATACAAATTGAACCTACGTTATCCAAATTGTTAGCAGGGTCGATAATACGGCCATTTTTTATTAATAACCGCACCATTAGCTGTTACCTTGTTTTTGCATCGCCATTGCCATAATCGCCATGCGAATAGCAATCCCGTTACTGACTTGCTTGAGGATGACCGACTGCGAACCATCAGCGACTTTCGAATCAATTTCCACGCCTCGATTTATTGGTCCTGGGTGCATCACAATAGCATCGGGTTTAGCGATTTTAAGGCGCTCTTCAGTTAGCCCGAAGCATTTAAAATATTCGCTTTCGCTTGGCAATAAGGCGGCACTCATACGTTCTTTTTGTAAGCGCAGCATAGTAATGACATCGATATCTTGTAAGCCATCCGCCAAATTGTGCGAGACCGTTACGCCCATTGTTTCGACTTGCGCGGGCAACAAGGTTTTAGGAGCAATTACCCTGACTTCCGCAACACCTAAGGCGTTCAACGCTTGAATCTCAGAGCGCGCTACCCGTGAATGCAAGATGTCCCCAACAATAGCCACCCTTAATTTAGAAAAATCACCTTTAAATTGGCGAATGGTAAACATATCCAACATCGCCTGGGTAGGATGGGCATGTTGCCCATCACCCGCATTAATAACGCTAATATGCGAATCCACATGTTGTGCTATAAAATGCGCCGCGCCGCTAATGCCATGCCTAACCACAAACATATCAACATGCATGGCTTCAAGATTACGGATAGTATCCAATAGGCTTTCACCTTTGGAGGTCGATGATGTGGCAATACTCATGCTCAAGACATCAGCTGACAGGCGTTTGGCGGCAAGTTCAAACGTTGTGCGTGTACGGGTGCTGTTTTCAAAAAACAGGTTCACGATACTTTTACCACGTAGTAGTGGAACTTTCTTAATCCGCTGATCCGTCATACCGATAAAAGACTCTGCCAAATCCAGAATTTCAGTTAATAACTGTTTATCGAGACCATCAATAGTCAGGAAATGCCTTAACTTGCCATCCGGATTTAATTGCAGATTATCAGGCATAGTTATGCGGCGGCATTAACGACTTGAATGTCGATGCCTAATGGCTCAGGCCCTACTAGCTTGATACGTTGACCAGAATCTAAACCAATACTTATGCCAACACAATCAGGACTAACTGGGATTTGTTTACCATCCCGTTCAATTAATACGGCTAATATGACTTGATTTGGACGACCATAATCGAAAATTTCATTTAATGCGGCACGTATTGTTCTGCCGGTATAGAAAACATCATCGACTAGGATAATATTACGTCCCTCTAATTGAGCAGGTAATTGGCTAGGCTTAACATCAGGATTTAAGCCGATTTGGGAGAAATCATCCCTATAAAAAGAAATGTCCAATAATCCCAACGGTTCTTTAATTCTCAAACGTTGATGTAACTTCTCGGCTATCCATACACCACCGGTACGGATGCCGATCATCAAAGGATCTATTAATTGTCTTTCGTTAATTATAGCGATTAGTTTTTTTTCTAAAGTATCCAATAAACCGGAAACTTCGAGTCTTTTTATATTCATTTTACGGATTTACTGTTTAACCACGTCTGTAATATCAGTTGGGCAGCTAATTGGTCTTGAACCGCCCACAATTTGGCGGCATTTACATTAACCTCATCGAATAACAATTGCTTGGCTTCAAAAGTGGATAAGGTTTCATCCTGTTGAAAAACCGGCAAGTTATATCTGCCTTCCAACTGCCGGCAAAATTTTAACATACGTTGGGTGATAGGGTTGTCAGAACCATCCATTTGTTTAGAAATTCCGACGACCAATCCTGTGGGCTGCCATTCGGCGACAAGCCTGGCAATCGCCCCCCAATTAGGATGCTGGTTGATAGCGGGTAGGGTTGTTAAAGGGCTCGCTATCCCAGTCAGCGCATCCCCTACCGCAACACCGATTTTTTTGTTGCCAAAATCAAAGCCCAGATAGGTGCCGACTTGTGTGTTTCGTTGTAATGGATCTTTGTACAAACGTTCAGCCATGACCGGCCGGTGTCGTTAACTGGTTAATATCAACCCCTATCTGGTTAGCGGCAGCGTTCCAACGTTGGCTCAAAGGAGTTTCAAATAAAATTTGCTGAGCATATGGCGTATTAAGCCATGAATTTTCCAATATTTCCTTTTCCAGTTGACCTTCGCTCCAACCAGCATAACCGAGCGCAATCAAGTATTTTTCGGGACCTTCTCCAGCAGCAATCGCTTCTATTACGTCGCGCGATGTCGTCAGGGAAATATTTTCCGATACAGGTATGGACATATCCCATTCACCACAAGCGGTGTGGACTACAAACCCCCTGTCCTGTTGGACTGGCCCACCTACAAATACTGGGGTTTCAGCCGTATTATTTGAGCTTACCCTTATATCCATTTGCTTAAATATTTCCCCTAGCTTCATCTCAGCAGAACGGTTGATGACAATACCGAGCGCCCCTTCCTTGGTGTGTTGGCACAAGTAAGTCACGGTATGATGAAATATGGGGTCTGACAAACTTGGCATAGCAATAATAAATTGATTATTTAGATAATTTCCGCTCATTTAGGATCCCTATGACTGTAGGTTAAATGCTCTGTTATGGTGCAACCATCCCCGATTCATCGGAGAATTTCCATTTTCTGGTGATAACTAAAACATTGACTTCTTTGAGCAAGTCGCTCGGCAATGCTGGGAAAGGTGCGCTCATTTTGACAATCCGTTTCGCTGCGTCATCAAGCTCTTTGTACCCAGAGGATTTGGTTATATGCATACTGTAAATACTACCATCAGGTTTCACACCCACATCCATAGTCAATGTAGCGGAAAAATTTTTCCTCGCGGCAATAGCAGGATAATTTAAATTACCCGTGCGTTCGACTTTACGTTCCCAATCCTTAACATATTGCGCCGCCACATACCGATGCGCACTTACCGAACTTACGTGTTTGATTTTGGTTTCATCTGAATCGGAACTTTGCTGTTTCAAGCGCATTTCAGTGCCGTATTGGGCAATTTGTTGCTGCAATGATTCTGCGGTTAAATGCGGCCGCTTCTCTACACTTTCAGTGGTTTCTTGCTCGTGCTCAGCCGCTACTTTAACTTGCGAATTTTCGCGGGTAATTAATTTCTGTTTGGTTTTAGGCTCCACCTGTTCGGGTTCGCTTTTTACAATCTGGGTGACTTGACTAGCACCTTTGTTAGCGATGCGCTGTGCTGAGGGTTCTGGCTTATGATATTTTCTACCCGCACCAATTTGATTCTCTTGCGCTAAAAACTTGGCATTTTTAGGTGGCTTTTTAGCAGGCGCTGTAACCAAAGTCACATCAATTGAGCGTTTATTTGCAACTGGCGATGAAGGTGGGCTGAAGGTAACCCCTAATACAATAACAAGATGAACAACAGCGGCTATAAACAGCGCTATTAATAACGTATCGCCATTTGATAACGTTGTTCTTTGGTGAAAAACGCCCAGTTTTGCCATACGCTTTAGGTTAATTTAGCTTCAATAACATCCATCAACATAGCGCTAATGTTGAGGCCGAATTGCTTATCTAACTCCTGAACGCAAGTAGGGCTGGTCACATTGATTTCAGTTAACGTATCTCCGATAACATCTAACCCGACAAAAACCAAACCTTTGTCGCGCAATACTGGCCCAACTTGGCTGGCGATCCATAAATCACGCTCAGTTAACGGCCTACCCTCACCAGTGCCCCCCGCTGCCAAATTACCTCGGCTTTCGCCTTTAGCTGGAATTCGCGCCAAGCAGTAAGGAACCGCCTCGCCATTTACCATCAAAATGCGTTTATCGCCATCTTTAATTGCTGGCAAATATTTTTGCGCCATGACGGTTTGGGAATTGTGCTTGGTCATTGTTTCCAATATAACGCTTAGATTAGGGTCACCTTCCTTCAAATGAAAAATGGATGCCCCTCCCATTCCATCTAAAGGTTTAATAATGATTTCGCCCAATTCTTCCAAAAATGCTTTAATCCTGCGAGAATTTCGGGTCACCAGTGTTTCAGTACAGCACTGAGGAAACCACGCTGTGAATAGTTTTTCGTTGGCATCTCGCAAAGATTGCGGCTTATTTACAAGCAAGACACCGGCTTGCTCTGCCCTTTCCAAAAGATAAGTTGCGTACAAAAACTCCTGATCAAATGGCGGATCTTTTCGCATGAGCACAACATCAAGCTCACTTAAAGGAATATCTTGTCCATCAACAAAATTAAACCATTGGCTTTCATCACGTTTAACAGACAACGTCCGTGTTTTAGCAAAAGCTTCGCCGTTACGCAGATATAAATCCCCCAGCTCCATGTAATGTAACTCCCAACCGCGCGCCTGGGCTTCAAGTAACATGGCAAAACTTGTATCTTTTTTGATATTAATGTGGCCGATGGGATCCATGACCATGCCGAGTTTAATTGGCATTTTTATCTTTCCTTAACAAGTGAAAAGCAATTAAAAATTTCATTTTATAGATTGTTATTTACCTTGAAAAGAAATTTTGGTATAAAGATCGGCTATCTTTTGAATGAAGGCACCACATAGAGGCTAACTTATGTCCAGAGTATGTCAAGTTACAGGTAAACATCCTGTTGTAGGTAACAATGTATCACACGCTAACAATAGAACCAGAAGGCGTTTTTTGCCTAATCTCCAGCACCACAGATTTTGGGTGGAAAGCGAAAATCGTTGGATTCGCTTAAGAATTTCTGCCAAGGGCCTTAGAATTATAGACAAAAAAGGTATCGATGTGGTTCTAGCAGATTTACGTAAAAACGGCACGATAGCTTAAAGGGGATAAAATCATGCGCGACAAAATTAAACTTATTTCTAGTGAAGGCACAGGTCATTTTTACACCACCACTAAGAACAAAAAAACCATGCCGGAAAAAATGGAAATCAAGAAATTTGATCCTGTTGTCCGTAAACATGTGATTTATAAAGAAGCTAAAATTAAGTAACCTGAATTTTGGCCAGATTTTGGATCGTGATAGCATCTACTGCATCACGATCCGCGTTATCATTAAACGCGTTATCATTAAAAATGATGTGTCGCGAAATAAGCAATTCACTGAGTTGAATCAAGTAGGCTTATTTTTTTTGTAGCGAACTAGAAACTCTTTAAGTTTGTTAAGTTGTAGCCCCATTGCTTGACAACGAAGCGCGATCTGCTGTGTCTCCAAAGTTAATTTGGTGTTCTTTTTTTCTAGATGCTGGACATAAGCAGTTAAACGCTGATTTTCAGCCCTCAAAAATTTAAGTTCTGCTTCGACATTTAGTGATTTAGTTGGTGCAGCCTTTTCCTCAATTTTTTCTATTGTGGCAAGCTCAAGCCCCACAATATTTTTGGCCATGTGCTTATTGGTTAAAATAGTTACCGGCGCAATGTCCGCAACAACTTCTTCCTCTATATCATTTAATGTCTCTGCGGAATCTGCGCCATTACTCAATACAAAAACCTGGAAGTTGTTTTTAAGCAATAAAAAAGCCGCCGCCTGGCTGGTTTTCTCGTCCGCATAAGTAATTACAGGCCTTTCATTATCCAATTCGTTGAGCTTAGTCGCCAAATTTAAATACGGAATGTTAATGCCACTGTCCAAAGGCGTTTTTTCCGACTGCTGTTTAGAACGCACATCCAGTAATAACAGGCCATCACTAACCAGATCCGGCAACTCTTCAGCCTCAATAAACCGTAGTAAAGGTTTGGCAATTAAATTGAAAAACTGAGCTTTATCTAACTGGACTAAGGTGACACCTGAAATCGCGGTAATGCTCTCCCGGGACGGGATGTCCAACAATAAATTATCTTCACCAAAAGTATCACCCACCGTTAGTTTTTTTTCGATACCACCAGCTACCCCAGGGCGCGCCTTAATACATTGGCCTTTATGAATTACATAAAAAGTCTCAACTACTGTACCAGGCTCGATAATCACATCGCCTTCGTCAACCTGCAAAGTTTTCAGGGACATCAACAACTTCTGTAAATTTATGGGAGGCAGGCCCTGAAATATGGGCAAACGGAGCATGACATTAAGCCAGTCGTCTGCTTCTGAATCTGTATCTTCAAGTATGATATAACCGTGGTCTTCACGAGACTCAATAGGTGGGGGGTTATTAACGACATTAGGATCCAAGCGAACGATGCGCACCAATCCGCTAGCAATAGCGTCAATTTTACGGGGAATTTGATGCGCCAAAGCAAATTTAGCCGAATCACTACCTGAATTGACAACCTCGACAATAATCCCTTCCGACTGCAAAGTTACGCTACCGTCTAAAAGATAAACTAAATCAGGTAGAGTATCGCCTCTTTGGAATAGACTTCCATCCTGTATTTGCTCCACTGTAATATTTGTGCATAATTCTTCAAAAGCACCTTTAGGATAAGTTTCTAACGGAATTAATTTACGCAACTTTTTGGCATCTTCCGAGTTCATACGGACAGGCATTAGAAAACCTACTTACAGAATAAAATTAAAATTCAGTATGGCGTAATTAAAATACAATCAAGACCTTGTATTAAAAGTTTCAGCACATATATTATTTGTTACTGTTGTTTGATTAACCCGGATTAAAATATGAGACCAACCAAGTTAATAAAACCTTCATTATTATCCAAGCTTTTCCTAGTTTATCTATGCTTTAGTACAATTGGTTACGCGGTCGGTTTGCCTGCTTTTACTGAAAATCAGGCCATGCCTTCCTTAGCGCCCATGTTGGAACGCAGTATGCCGGCAGTCGTCAATATATCCACAAGCACTAATATTGAAACACAGCAAAATCCGCTCATGCAGGACCCATTTTTCCGGCATTTTTTTAATTTGCCCAATCAATCGCCGCGTGAGCAAAAAAATAGTTTAGGTTCTGGGGTAATTATAGACAGCGATCAAGGCTATGTGTTGACAAATAACCACGTCATCGACAAAGCTGACAAGATTAAAGTCACGTTAACTGATGGCCGTAAGCTCAATGCCGAGCTGGTGGGCAAAGATCCTGAAGCTGATGTTGCCATCATTCGCATCCCAGCAGAAAACTTAACTGAATTACCTATAGCTGATTCAAGCCAATTAAAAGTCGGCGATTTTGTGGTCGCGATCGGTAACCCCTTTGGTTTGGGACAAACCGTAACCTCAGGTATCGTAAGTGCTTTAGGACGTTCTGGCTTAGGTATTGAAGGTTATGAGGATTTCATCCAGACGGATGCATCAATTAATCCAGGAAATTCTGGCGGTGCATTAGTGAATTTAAAGGGTGAGTTTATCGGTATGAACACAGCCATTCTTGCCCCTTCCGGCGGCAATGTCGGTATCGGTTTTGCCATCCCGTCTAATATGGCAATGACTATAAAAGAATCACTGGTCAAACATGGTGAAGTCCGTCGCGGCCTGCTGGGTATAACTACCCAAGATTTAACCCCTGAACTAGTCAAAGCTTTTAATCTTGAAGACGTAAAAGGTGCGGCCATTAGTCGAATTGAAAATAATTCACCAGCCGAAAAAGCCGGCTTAGTCTTAGGCGATATTATTGTTTCTGCAAACGGCAAAGCCATTAAAGGTTCCCAGGATCTACGTAATCTGATTGGCTTACTGCAAATCGGTGATAAAGTCACAATTGAATATTACCGTGGCAAAGAAAAATTCGAAGCTACAGCAACCATCGGTAAACAAGAACGCGCCCAAATATCTGGTGAAAAGTTACATCAACGGTTACAAGGGACAATTCTTAGCAATACCCAGCGCGACCAAGTAGAGGGCGTGTTAATAGAAAAAATCAATACAGCGTCATACGCATGGCGGATTGGTTTGCGTCCGGGTGACGTCATTGTTTCCGCAAACCAATATAGGGTTCATAATCTGGATGAATTAAAACAGGCCTCCGATCCGCGTGGTGGTCTACTCTTAAATATACAACGCGGAGAAGAAGCATTTTTCGCTATGCTAAATTAAGTTTTATTTCTCAACTCCTTAGTGGGATTTGGCCGACACCCCCAAATCCCCAGGCATTTCAGATCAGACATTCAATAACAACTATTTAACAAGAGCATATTTAAGTTGACCAGTGATAAGCAGTTCATGCCATTGTCGATTGCAGTTTTGGTTATCTCTGATACCCGAATGGAAAATAATGATGTTTCAGGGCGAACTTTGGCAGAATGTATAGACGAAGCAGGTCATAAACTGTTTAAAAAAGTTATTGTACCCGATGATGTTTATCAGATCCGCGCCGTAGTTTCTGATTGGATTGCCACGAACGGGGTAAATGTTATTATCACTACCGGGGGTACTGGGGTTACCGGCAGGGATGGTACTCCAGAAGCGGTAATACCTTTGCTTGATAAAGTCCTGGATGGTTTCGGCGAAACCTTCAGAATGTTGTCGTATCAAGACATAAAAACATCGACCATCCAATCCAGGGCTATAGCCGGTGTTGCGAATGGTACTTACCTCTTTTGCTTGCCTGGCTCAACAAATGCTTGCCGCACCGCATGGAATTATCTCATCAAAGAACAACTGGATTACCGCACTCGCCCATGTAATCTGGTGCAATTGATGCCTAGACTCATGGAGACTTAATGATGCGATCAGTATTTATATTTCTCGGCGCATTTAGCGCTTTAATTGGTGTTGCCAGCGGCGCTTTCGGTGCGCATGCGTTAAAAGCAGAGTTAAGCGCAGAAGCATTAGCTATTTACCATACCGGCGTTGACTATCAAATGTGGCATGCATTAGGGCTCTTAGGTGTTGGTATATTGCATCAACAGATGGCTGAAACAAAATTATTATCTTGGGCAGGTTGGTTAATGTTTTCCGGAATTTGTTTGTTTTCTGGTAGCCTGTATCTTTTGGCACTGACCAATCTTCATTGGCTAGGCATGATTACCCCCATCGGCGGCATTTGTTTTCTGCTCGCGTGGCTATTGCTTTGCTGCACTTTTATCCAGAAAAAAAATACGAGCAGGTATCAATAAATGCGCGACGCTGATCCAAAGACGATTTACCTGAAAGATTACAAAGTCCCCGAATATCTTATTGATACGGTCGATCTGAATTTTTTGCTTGACGAACAACGCACCCGGATCTTATCAAGGCTTACTATTCAACGGAATCCAAATAGCCAAGCTTGCAGCACCGATTTAACCCTAACAGGAGAAAATCTTAAACTACTTCGCATAGTGCTTAACGAAGAACGGGAGTTAACCGAAACCGACTATACAATAAGCCCTACCACTTTAATTATTCACGATGTGCCCCAGCATCGCCCGTTTACCCTAACCATTGAAAACGAGATTAATCCCAAAGCGAATACCGCACTAGAGGGCTTATATTTATCCAATGGCATGTTATGTACACAATGCGAAGCCGAAGGCTTCCGTAAAATCACCTATTTTCTGGATCGTCCCGATGTCATGGCTAAGTTCACGACTACTTTAGTCGGTGATAAAGACCGTTACCCGGTACTTCTCTCCAACGGTAACAAAATCGCCCAAGGAGAAACAGACGACAATCAACATTGGGTTACTTGGCAAGACCCATTCCGTAAACCTAGTTATTTGTTTGCCTTAGTTGCTGGACAATTGGATTGTCTTGAAGATAAGTTCACAACCCTATCTGGCCGCACAGTCAGCCTGCAGATTTACGTCGAACAGCACGATATAGACAAGTGCAGCCATGCTATGCAATCGTTAAAAAATGCTATGACGTGGGATGAAAAAGTGTATGGCAGGGAATATGACCTTGATTCCTATATGATTGTTGCGGTTAGCCATTTCAATATGGGTGCAATGGAGAACAAGGGGTTAAATATTTTCAATACCAAATTCGTCTTGGCACGCCCGGATACCGCTACCGATTCGGATTATGAACATATTGAAGGCGTTATTGGCCATGAGTATTTTCATAATTGGACCGGCAACCGTATTACCTGCAGGGATTGGTTTCAACTTAGTTTAAAAGAAGGCTTTACCGTATTCCGTGACCAGGAGTTCACGGGCGACCAAAGTTCTAAAGCAGTGAAACGTATTGAAGATGTAAACATGCTCAGGACTCGGCAATTTGCTGAAGATGCAGGTCCCATGGCGCATCCAATCCGGCCTGATGCTTATATAGAAATTAATAACTTCTATACACTAACCGTATACGAAAAAGGTGCTGAAGTAGTTCGTATGCTCCACACCATATTAGGTGCAAATGGGTTTAGAAAAGGTTGCGACTGTTACTTTGAACGCCATGATGGTCAGGCAGTAACCTGCGATGACTTCGTCAATGCTATGGAAGAGGTAAATAATGTTGATTTGTCGCAGTTCCGCCGCTGGTATGCGCAAGCTGGCACACCAGTACTCAAAGTTAGCCAAAGCTATGATGCCACGCAACAAAAATTAACACTCAGCTTTAAGCAAAGTTGTCCGCCTAGCCCAAACCAACCGATTAAAGAACCGCTCCACATTCCAGTCAAAGTGGGTTTAATTGCTAGTAACGGAAAACCCATTGAATGTAAGCTGGATACCGATGATTCGGCTATAACCGAAATAAACTTACCCATCACGAAAGAGGAACAACACTTTACTTTTGAAAACTTACCAGAACAACCTGTAATCTCGATTCTTCGAAATTTTTCGGCGCCTGTTAAGCTGGTAATGGATCGAGATCTTGAAGAATTAGCATTTTTACTTAGCTACGATACGGATACCTTTAATCGCTGGGAAGCGGGTCAGCAACTCGCAGGAAAAATAATTGCTGATTTAATTGCCGACATACAAAATAACCGCAAATTAAATCTTAACCCCATCATAGTTTCAGCTTTCCGCCAAGTTCTGGCGCAGCCTTGGGAAGATTTATCATATTTCTCGTTACTGCTAAGTTTGCCTTCGGAAATTTACCTTGCCGAGCAAATGCCCATAGTTGATGTTGACGCTATACACAACGCAAGGAGCTTTATGGTGCGATCTCTTGCCGAACAGCTCCAGCCCGAATTGGAAAAGTTGTATGTAACTCACCACCTTGATGAATCCGGACAATTCGATGCGGGTGCGATTGGTCGCCGACGGATTAAAAATACTTGTTTGGCTTATCTTGGCCGACTTAATGTCGAAAAAATCCACCAATGGGCGGAGCTTCAGTTTGATAGCGCTAATAACATGACTGACCAAATCGCAGCGCTGGGTAACATTGTAAATTACCCACATCCTGCCAAAGCAAGATGCTTAACAGAGTTCTATCAAAAATGGCAAAATGAAGCCCTAGTGATTGATAAATGGTTTGCAATTCAATCCGCCAGTCCAATGCCAGATAGTTTCGACACGGTACTCTCGCTGACCAAACATCCCGCTTTCGATTTGCGGACACCAAATCGGGTGAGAGCCGTTATTGGCTCATTCAGCCAAGCGAATCCGATTCACTTTCATGCCATTAATGGCCAAGGTTACGAATTTTTGGCTGATCAGGTTTTGGCTTTAAACCTGTTAAACCCACAAGTTGCTTCGCGTATGCTCAGTCCGTTAACCTCGTGGCGACGTTACGATGAAATTCGCCAAGGCCTTATGAAAAAACAGTTAGAACGGATTATAAATAGCCCTGCTATATCTAATGATGTCTATGAAGTTTCTAGCAAGAGCCTGATTTAATTGATAAAATTTGTAAATCATCCTAACTTAACCTAAGCCGTGACTGCCCAACAACGCATCCAACATCTGCTTGATTTTATCGACAGTAGCCCAAGTCCGTGGCATGTGGTCGACACTATCGAAACACAGCTAAAGCCTTTTGGCTTTAGCAAACTTGACGAATCGGCACACTGGGATTTACAAGCCGGCGGCAGATACTATGTCGTCCGTGACAATTCATCCATTATATTGTTTGTTATCGGCAATGAATCACCGATTGATACCGGCTTTCGAATAATCGGCGCGCACACCGATTCGCCAGGCTTACGGGTTAAACCGAATCCAGCACAATGCCGAGATAACATTATTAGACTTGGGGTGGAAATATACGGCAGCCCTATTCTAGCAACGTTTACCGACCGAGATTTGAGTCTAGCCGGACGGATTTCTTACAAAAACACCCAAGGGGGCATTGCTAGCCAATTAATTAAATTTGAAACACCTTTGCTACGATTGCCTAACCTGGCCATCCATATGAACAGAGGTGTTAACGAAGACGGATTAAAACTGCATAAACAAAATGAACTTCCTTTGTTATTGTCAGGGTTAACCGAACAACTCCCCGCAGATTACTTTCTTACTTTATTACAAAAACAAGCCAACATTGACATATCAACTATCCTGGCCTGGGACTTATGCGTTTACGACACTCAAAAAGGGAGTATTTGGGGCGGTCAAGAGGAATTTTACAGCAACAGCCAGCTAGACAACCTCGCTTCATGCCACGCCGCTTTGCAAGCGATGTTGAATAATGATGTTTTAGCTAACAAAAACACTTTGGTGTGTGCACTCTTCGACCATGAAGAAATCGGCAGCGAAAGTAATAAAGGCGCTGATAGCAATTTTTTACCTGATGTCCTGCATCGTATCGCTAGCAACATGCAACTAGACTCAGAGAGTTTTTCCCGAATAATCGCCAAAAGTTTTTTGATTAGCGCCGATATGGCTCACGCTTATCACCCAAACTTTCCGGCGGCTTACGATCCTGAACATAAGGTATTAGTTAATCGGGGACCTGTAATCAAAATTAATGCGAACCAACGGTACAGCTCTGAAAGTATATCGGAAGCAATGTTTATTGATTGGTGCCAACAAGCCAATGTGCCCTATCAACTCTATTCGCACCGCTGCGACTTACCCTGCGGCAGTACTATTGGCCCAATCACCTCTGCCAAATTAGGCATACGTTCAGTTGATGTCGGCAACCCTATGTGGGCAATGCATAGCATCCGGGAAAGCGCAGGCGTATTTGACCATAATTACTTATCCAAAGCTTTCAGGACATTTTTCAACGCTTCATTATCAGTTGAGACTTAATCTAATCGCTTTCTTTAGCACATGCTTATAAAATCATCACTTCGGGGGAAAACCTGAAGCTGGTGGGTTATAAAGAGGCGGCTTCCATTTCCCCACCTCGTAAATATCTATTTAAATTAAGCAACGATGTTTTTTTGCGAAACCTACGCCACTTTAACGATATTTGTTTTTTTAAGATGACACAAAAATCGCTACTCAACAAAATTGCACAACAATTTTTTATAAATTGACACACTTTAACTTCGCTTGAAATTTAAAAAACTAAATAATTTTTTTCAAAAATCGCTACCTCGTCATAATTCTAAGATTATGACCGGCAAATTAAGCAATTTATCAATTAACCGTAAAATGTTGTTGATTTTATTAGTATCTAGCTTGTTTCCGGTATTAATCGCTGGCTTTTTATTAATAGAATTAGAGTTAAGCGAATTTCAAAAAACTACTGAAGAAGATCTATCCGGGCTAGCAAAAATTATCGGCAGCCGAAGCACTACTGCCTTAATTCTTAATGATCGCGGCATGGCAAGTGAAAACCTATCGGTATTCAATAATATACCTGCAGTACAAATAACTTGTTTGTATAACAGCAAAAATACCATTTTTGCCTTTTCTGTTAAAAAGCCACACAGCAATTATAGTTGCCCGATTAATATTACTGCTGAAACAACTCGGTTTGAAAACAAACAATTTATTGTCATTAAACCGATCGCAGGCGAAAGCAAAAAGCTTGGCACGGTCTATATACGCGCCGATCTTTCAAGTGCTTATTGGCGAAAGATCGAATTTCTCGGTATCTTATTTCTAATATTAGTCATTGTATCCTTAGCTACTTTTTTGATTGCCCAACCCTTATTGAAGCTTATTTCAAAACCCATACATGGACTAGTCAATACCGTCAAAAAAATAAGCGACTCCCACGATTATTCTCTAAGAGCCGCAAAACTGAGTAATGACGAAACCGGAATGCTGGTTGATTCTTTTAATGACCTGATTGGCACTGTCGAAAACCAAAATCAGGCATTAACTTCGGCAAAAAACCGTTATATGGCACTATATGACGACAATCCAACCATGGTTTTTAACGTTTCTACTGCGGGTATCATTTTTTCAGTAAACCTGACTGGTGCCAAAGAGTTGGGGCTAAGTATTGAAGAGCTACAAAATTGTTCTGTTTTTAATTTCGTCCATTCTGACGACACAAATCTAATGCACGAACTGATCAAGCGGTGTGTTACTGCGCCCTTACTCGTCCATAACCAAGAATTACGTTATATATGCCATGATGGTCGGGTAATCTGGATCAGGGCCACAGCGCGTTTGGTAGAAAACGACATGTTTGAGAGCAGTTTACTTATCGTTTGTGAAAATATTACCGAGGCACGAGTCCTAAATGCCCAGATTGCTTATCAGGCCGACCACGATGCCTTGACTGGACTTGCAAACCGTAGCAAGTTTGATCGCCGCTTAAAAAAAGCGATCACCACAGCTCACCAAGATAATACTGAACATACGCTATGCTACTTGGATCTTGACCAATTTAAAGTGGTTAATGATAGTTGCGGCCATTTAGCTGGGGACGAATTACTGAGGCAATTGGGTGAGTTATTAAGAACCCACATCCGCCATAACGATTTTGTCGCCCGTTTAGGCGGCGACGAATTTGGTGTCATTATGTACAACTGCACTATCAGCCATGCTTACTATGCCTGCGAAAAATTGCGGGATACCATAAAAGACTTTAGTTTTGCTTGGGAAGACAGAAGCTTTACGATCGGTGTCAGTATCGGTGTGGCATCAATTAATGTCGCAAGCGGCAATGCTGTAGACCTGCTAAAAGAAGCCGATGCCGCCTGCTATGCCGCCAAAGAGAAAGGCCGAAATAGAGTACACGTATTCAGTCCTGATGATGAAGAATTAGCGTTACGCCGTGGCGAAATGCAATGGGTAGAAAAAATTCACCAAGGCTTGGAGCAAAAACGATTTCTGTTGTATGGTCAACCTATCGTCCCCCTCAATCAGCCTGAAACCGGACTTCATTTTGAAGCACTGCTGCGTTATCGTGATGACCGTGGCAATATAATTCCACCCGGTGCATTTTTACCGGCAGCAGAACGCTATAATTTAGCGGCAGAACTGGATCGCTGGTTAATCGCCACCTTGCTGGAATGGCTAGCAGAGCGACCTGATTTCCTCAATAGCTTGTCGCTTTGCTCGGTAAACTTGTCTGGATTGACCATTTCCGATGAAACAATACTAAGTTATATATCGGATCAATTTGACCGCTGGCAAGTCCCTACCCACAAGCTTTGTTTTGAAATCACTGAAACCGCAGCGATTTCAAATCTATCCCAAGCCACCCACTTTATTCATAGACTTAAAGATCAAGGCTGCTTGTTTTCATTAGACGATTTTGGCAGCGGATTATCTTCCTTTGCTTATTTAAAAAACTTGCCAGTGGATTACCTTAAAATCGATGGTCTTTTTGTCAAAGACATTCTTGATGATCAGGTTGATCTAGCCATGGTAAAGTCCATTAATGAAGTCGGTCATGTTATGAACAAAAAAACGATTGCTGAGTTTGTCGAAAACCAACAAATTTTTGATTTGTTAAAGACATTAGGCATTGACTATGCCCAAGGTTATGGCATTGGTAGACCAGTTCCGCTAAGCCAATTAAAACCAATATTCCCGCCATTTTCAAATGTGAACCCAAAAATACTTAAATGAGCGCGGCATTAATTATATAAAGTCCGTATTGTATTAATGCCTAAGATCTCACCCCAAACCACATTACTTACCCCAAACTTAATGCTTTGTTAATAAAGTGTTGCAACAATGCAGTCTCAATCTTTAACTTGGAGTCTTCATAGATAACCCATATGAAGGCCAAGAAGCTTAATAAGGAGAATATTTCTATGCACTTTAAGAAAACCCCACTATTAACGACATTGTTATTGTTCTTTGCCAGTAACTTGGCAAATGCGCTTACACCTGCGGAGGTCATCCCACAACTTAAGGTACCACCCGGTTTTAGGGTCACAATATTTGCACAGTATCTTCCCGATATACGTGGTTTAGCGTTAGGAGATAACGGCTTGATATATGCTGGCTCATCTTACGCAGGAAAAGTATATGCAATGAAAGATGCCAATAATGATGGCTTTGCTGAAACAAAATATGTGATTGCTTCTGGCCTAACCAGGCCTACTGGTGTCGCTTACAAGGCAGGAAAATTATATGTCGGTGCAACCGATAAATTGATTCGTTATGACAATATTTCCAATTTATTGCCCAGTGTACCCGCCCCAGTTGTGCAAAAAAGATTTCCAATAGAAACGGGGCACGGCTCGAAATACTTGCGCTTTGGGCCGGATGGTAAACTCTATACTACAGTTGGCGCCCCCTGTAATGCCTGTGTCCCAGATGCAAATCATGGCATTTTGGTCAGATTTAACCCAGATGTGGCAACGAGCCCTTTAGAAATTCTCGCCCGAGGTATTCGTAGCAGTGTAGGCTTAGACTTTCAACCTGGCACTAACTCACTGTATTTTACAGATAATGGGCGTGATATGCTTGGTGATGCCACCCCGTATGAAGAACTAAACCGTTGGTCTGGAACAATTGGCCAGCATTTTGGGAACCCTTATTGTCATGCTGGTTCTATTCTCGATCCTAGTCTTGGCGCAGGTAAAAGTTGTAGCTCATATTCAGGACCAGCCAAGGTATTTTTAGCACACAACGCGCCTTTGGGCGTAAGGTTTTATCGTGGCACAAGATTTCCTGTCGAATATAGAAACCGTTTACTTGTCGCTTTCCACGGCTCATGGAATAGATCTATTCCTGACGGTTATCGTGTTGCGTCAATCAACTTTGTTAATGGCAGCCCGACTGCTGAAGCTAATTTTGTGTCAGGTTGGTTAACCCCAAATAGGCAAGTTATTGGTAGACCTGTTGATGTTCTTGAGCTTCCTGATGGTAGCATCTTGATTTCGGATGATTATTTAGGTGCAGTTTACCGCGTCAGATATGTCGGATAGATCAAGGTTGACCAAATTTTATTAAGGGTAAAGTATCCTTTGTTAATTTGAAGTTTTATTACTAAAATGAAAAACAAAGAATACTTAAGCCATTTATTATTAATAACTAAAATCCAACTACGTCTGAGCTATGATGCTCAACAATAAAAAAAGCCCGCATAAAGCGGGCTTTTTTATTAATTCAGGCAGAAAAACTTAGTTTTTAGTTTGATCCACTATCTTATTAGCTTTAATCCATGGCATCATGCTGCGTAGTTTCTCACCGACCACTTCGATAGGATGTTCTGCATTCAAACGACGTTGAGCTGTCATTTCAGGATAATTGCTCATACCTTCCATAATGAAGCGCTTAGCATAGTTGCCGTTTCTTATGTTTGACAACGCTTCCTTCATCGCCAGGCGACTTTCGTCATTAATTACCTTGGGACCAGTGACATATTCGCCATATTCCGCATTATTAGAGATGGAGTAATTCATGTTGGCAATGCCGCCTTCGTACATCAGGTCAACGATTAACTTCAACTCATGTAAACATTCAAAGTATGCCATTTCTGGGGCATACCCAGCTTCAACAAGGGTTTCAAAACCAGCTTTGATCAATTCTACCGCACCACCACACAATACCGCTTGTTCACCGAATAAGTCAGTTTCTGCTTCATCACGGAACGTGGTTTCGATAATACCGGAACGACCACCGCCAACAGCGGAAGCATACGACAAGCATATCGCTTTAGCTTGACCTGAAACGTCTTTATGAATCGCAATAAGGTCAGGTACACCGCCACCACGCACGAACTCAGAACGCACAGTATGACCTGGCGCTTTGGGCGCGATCATAATGACATCCAAATCAGCCCGTGGTACGACTTGGTTGAACAGAATAGAAAAACCATGGGCAAATGCCAAGGCCGCGCCCTGTTTTATATTAGGCAGAATTTCTTGTTTATATAGCTGCGCCTGAAATTCGTCCGGGGTCAGGATCATCACGATATCAGCATCGGCTACCGCTTGAGGTACATCTTTAACCGCTAAACCATGCGCTTGAGCTTTAGCAATAGACGGAGAACCGTTACGTAATCCGACCACGACATTAACGCCGGAATCTTTGAGGTTTAGGGCATGGGCGTGGCCTTGCGAGCCGTAACCGATGATAGCGACTTTCTTCGCTCTGATAACCGAAAGGTCGGCATCTTTATCATAATAAACTTGCATGTGTTTTCCTGTATATTTTTAAAATTTAAACTAAAAATTCAGCGTAGGACTAATTTTAGCTTGTACCTAAATTATAAATGTAAGCCTTTTTCGCCCCGTGATATACCGGTAGCGCCAGAGCGGACAACTTCAATAATGTCCTTAGGATCAATAGCCGCAATAAAGCCATCCAATTTTTCTGAAGGACCCGTTACTTCGACAACATAAGATGTTGGCGTTATATCAATAACACGGCCGCGAAAAATTTCAGCCATACTCCTGATTTCAATTCGGGTAGCATCAGTTGCTTTGATTTTGACGAGCATCAATTCCCTTTCGATATGGGCAGATTCTGCTAAGTCGATCAGTTTAACCACCTCAATCAACTTGTTGAGTTGCTTAGTGATTTGCTCAATAACATCATCACTGCCTCGGGTCACCAAGGTCATCCTCGACAGGCTAGGGTCTTCAGTTGGCGCCACAGTTAACGATTCAATATTGTAACCACGCGCCGAAAACAACCCCGCCACCCGCGACAAAGCGCCGGATTCGTTCTCCATCAAAATTGAAATGATATGTCTCATTAGGCTAATTCCCTGTCCGTAGTCGTCCCGGCAGCAACCCTGAGCTTCATATCATGATGCGCCTTGCCTGCCTCAATCATCGGGTAAACATTTTCTGTGCGGTCGGTAATGATGTCCAAAAATACCGTGCGGTCTTTCATGGCAAAGGCTTTTTCCAGTGCAGGACGTACTTCCTCCGGCTTTTCGATACGGATGCCAACATGACCGTAAGCTTCTGCCAATTTAACAAACTCCGGCAGGGTGTCGAGATAAGAATGTGAATACCGGCTTTCGTAGGTAAATTCCTGCCATTGCCGTACCATACCCATGTATCGGTTATTCAGGTTAATAATCTTGATTGGGGTTTTATATTGCAACGCCGTCGATAACTCCTGGATGCACATTTGGATGCTAGCTTCACCCGTTACGCACGCGACATCCGCATCGGGATGCGCTAATTTAACGCCAATTGCCGCAGGCAAACCGAATCCCATCGTGCCCAACCCACCGGAATTAATCCAACGACGCGGCTTGTCAAACTTGTAATACTGTGCAGCCCACATTTGGTGCTGACCAACATCCGAAGTGACATAAGCATTGCCCTTAGTCACCTCATACAATTGTTCAATAACATATTGCGGTTTAATCAACGGGCTATCGCGGTCAAATTCCAGACAATTAATACCGCGCCACTGTTCAATTTGCTCCCACCAATCAGCCAGGTTTTTTTTATTCGGTGCTTTTTTGGCATCCTTAATTAGTTCAACCATCTGTTCCAATACAGGCTTAACTTCACCAACAATAGGAATATCTACCTTAACGGTTTTGGATATGGAAGCCGGATCAACATCAATATGGATAATCTTGGCATATGGGCAAAACATGTCTAACTTGCCGGTAACCCGGTCATCGAAGCGCGCACCGATAGCGATAATCACATCACTTTCGTGCATAGTCATATTCGCTTCATAAGTACCGTGCATGCCCAACATGCCAATAAACTGCTTATCCGTTGCCGGATAAGCCCCCAAACCCATCAGTGTGTTGGTGACCGGATAACCCAATATGTGGCTGAATTCGGTCAGTTCTTTACTGGCTTCGCCTAACACTACGCCGCCCCCAGAATAAATCACCGGGCGCTCCGCACTTAACAACAAATCGACTGCTTTTTTAATCTGGCCTTTATGACCAGTAACTGCAGGATTGTAAGAGCGAATACTGACTTTCTTGGGGTATTTGTAAGGCACTTTAATCCGAGGATCAGTAATGTCTTTCGGAATATCAACCACAACGGGGCCAGGGCGGCCAGTTGTCGCCACATAAAACGCTTTTTTAATGGTTTCCGCTATCTGGTTGACATCTTTAATCAAGAAATTGTGTTTTACGCACGGACGGCTAATGCCAACCATATCCACTTCTTGAAACGCATCGCTGCCGATAACCGGAGATGGCACCTGCCCTGAAATAACGACCATCGGAATGGAATCCATGTACGCCGTGGCAATACCGGTGATAGCATTAGTTGCACCGGGACCTGATGTCACTAACACAACACCTGGCTTTCCCGTCGCTCTGGCGTAACCGTCAGCAGCATGGGTTGCACCCTGCTCGTGACGTACGAGGATGTGTTTAAGCGCATCCTGTTGGAACAAAGCATCATAAATATGTAAAACCGCCCCGCCGGGATAACCGAAAATATATTCTACACCTTCGTCTTTTAGACTTTGGATTAGAATTTCTGCACCGCTTAGCTCCACGCTCACCTCAATAAACCTATATTGCCTTCAATGAAGATGCTATTTGACCTGCCTCATAAGATAAATCAGTTACTTTACTGATTCACTTGGCGTGTACGTAACTGGGTATTGTACAAGTTTCTGCAAAAAATTGGTATGAGAACTGGTTATCTTCATCGTTTTCTTCGAGGTTTTATTGGCATAGGCTATAGGATCAATTTCTCCATCATTTTTTAGCATATTTTGGTTGACGTAAAAAGAAAGCCTACATTAAAATTTTACTATAAACATTTGATTAAAAAATGCATTTTAAATACATTAAAAAACATTTTTAGTTTTTAAGGCTAAAAATATGATCGCTACAACTGGCGATGCAAGCATAGATTTAAGCAAGGTAGCCTCGGTTCTGCAATAGCTGAGGTGCATTGGGTGAAGCGGCAGCACCTTTTTTGCCGTAAAAAATGAGGCTATAGGTTATGAAGTTAATAAAATTTGTAAATTTCATTATATTATTTGCGCTAATACCAACCATTACGCAAGCGGTTACTCCGGCGATTATGCTTGAAAAAAGCGCAAGCTATGCGCTAAGTGATACAGTACGCGCATTCAGTGTACCAACCGTGGACAGCACAGGTAAGATCAAATATTTTGATGTCATCATTGACCTTAATGTCAACACTGGTGGCATTATCAGTTCGACAGCAAACGTCTTGGCAACACCTTCACCAGTTGTTACTACTAAGATATTAGTTCCAGGAAATTATAAAGTCACTGGTAGCACCGATACGTGTAAAGTAAACAACATCAAGCTAACAAACGGACGGACTCAAAGTTTTATAAAATGTACTCGCAGCACTGCGGTTAACGAATTATCGGTGGCGAATGGATCTATATCAGCTGGTCATCCCTTTTATGCCGAATTAATTGCGAAAAAAGCTAACTTGTACAGCGACGTTGCAACCCAAACCTGGGGACTACCCATTAATGTAGGTTTTTACATAGGTAGTTGCTATTATTACGCGGGCTATGCTGTGGGGGCTAAAACTGACGGCAGTCAAATTGTTTTATCCACTTATGCAAACGGTGCAGCCCCGCATACTTTTTATTGCGGAAATACCTTAGTAAGAGTTCCATAGATCTTCAATTTAACAAATTGAGGTTCTTTAACCTTGATAAGGTGGGTCATGCCCGCCTTATCGTTTTTATTCTATAACCGAACCAATAAGGCGTTTTCCAATCAGTCTCCTATGGCAAAGCCACGAAACTCTGGATTCTACCCAAGGGCACAAGCACAGGCTTTTATCCAAACTACTCCTTCAATAATTCATCAACCTTATCAGGCACGGAAAACTCAATCTCATACCCCGAGTATTTCCGCAAATTAATCACCCCGGTATCCAGCAATAAATACTGACCTTTGATGCCTTCCAGAATGCCCGAAACAACAGGGTTGGTATCTAAATTGAAGGATTTGACCTTATCGGGATAACGGTTGACGGGGTAATGAAGATCAATTGATTGTTCATCTGGTAATCTTTCAATGGCTTTTGCCCCAAAACGTTGGGTGATGTCGGCCAGTTCACTTGTGCAGGTTTCCAGCAATTCGTCCCGCTTTGCCGCCAAATTGACGACCTCAACATTATTTTTCAGCATTTGTTGCCAACTGGTCTTGTCGCTGATGTGTTTGGCGATGGCAACTTCGACCAAGCCCGAAATATACCTTGATTGCACCTTGAATATAGGGAGTGCCTGCACCGCGCCCTGATCTATCCAGCGTGTTGGAAGCTGGTTTTGCCGGGTAATGCCGACTTTTATACCACTAGAATTAGCCAGATAGACAACATGTGGTTGCATGCAAAAGGCCTCACCCCACGCCGGTTCGCGGCACGTACCCGCTGCATGATGGCAAGTTTCCGGCTTTAATATACACATATCGCATTGCGCCAGTGAAGTAAAACAAGGGTAACAATAACCTTGGCTGAAACTTTTTTTAGTCGCCCTACCACAATGTACACAGCTTATCTTGCCTGTGTAGGTCAATTTAATCGGCTTGGTAATCAAAGGATTTAGCGTAAGCACCTGATCAGTTAGAACCAATTCATATTGGACTGGATCACCCAACCTAGTCCGCATTTTGTTCAATTGCCCAAGCATTTTATCCCTCTAAAATCAACAACAACTGCTATACTTTTTTTGGATTCTACCTTTCCTTCAGACGAATAACTACTTGCATCCTATGAAAATAGATAGTGGAAAAAACATACCGAGTGACATTAATGTGGTTATCGAGATCCCGGCATACAGCAGTCCGGTAAAATACGAAATCGATAAACATACTGGTGCCCTCACCGTTGACCGGTTTATGGGGACTGCAATGCAATACCCAATAAATTACGGTTATCTTCCGCAAAGTTTGTCCGGTGATGGCGACCCAGTAGATGTACTGGTGATCACCCCAGACCCCGTTTTAAGTGGTTCGGTAATACGCTGCCGTCCAGTGGGCTTGCTGAAGATGCGCGATGAGTCCGGTGAAGATAACAAGGTATTGGCCGTACCTGTCCAAAAACTTACACCCTCTTATAATGGAGTTCAATCTTACAAAGATATTTCACCAGACAACCTTGCCCGAATTACTCATTTTTTTAAACATTATAAAGATCTGGAGCCAGGCAAATGGGTTGAAATTCAGGGTTGGTATGGGATCGAACACGCTAAAGAGGAAATTATGTCGAGTATCGAGAGATATAACAACCTAGATAACAAGCCGGCTTTTTAATTATTTTGGCTGGGCAAAGGGTTTTGCCAAAGGTTCGCCAATAAATATGCCCTGCCCAGGCTCTGCGACACTTTTCCAGTAGGCTTCTATAAGCGAGTCACCATTCAGGTAATGTTCCATCAGTACATCAGGATTGGGAAATTTTTCCGGAAAGTTACACGGCTCTACTACTGCACCGTAACTACCCGTGACCCCGGCGCGTAACCATTCTAAAGCAGACATTTGGTAGCTATCTGTCAACATACCGCCGCCTGACGTCAAGTGGTCGGCTACAGCACCTGGCAAATATCGGTTAGAATATATATTTTCCACATGTGTTAAACCGGTAAAATAAAACATCACATCTTGCTGGTTTTCAATAGTATTTTTTTCTAAATATTGGGTGGAAAATCGATTATTAAATTTTTTGGCAGCTCCAGGAAAACTCTCCGCACGCGAACTTCTGGCAGCATCAGATGTTTTCAGTAAATAGGCTACACCTTTTGGTTGGCTGTAATCCGAAGCAACTCCTCGATCAATCAGGCTTTTAGCCTCAGCAAGATTTTCTGCAGCCAGCACCATAGTTGGCCGCCAGCCGAAATCATCAGAAGGTCGCTTACTAGTAGAATCAAAATATGGATTATGCCGCGTGTCCTTACAGCCTGTGACACAAAAATCTGGATTGAACCCGGCAGCAAATGCAGTGCCAATTGACATACATGCGACCCTATATGGCTTTGCCCAGGTCAGCACATAGCCTTGGACGTGCGAAGGAGTATTATTGTCAACACGTCGTTTTAAAGGTGCAAACTCAGCCTGGGACAACACCACATTATCCGGATGAAAGCGCAGATGGATAATTTGACCGGCTGGAATATGGCGTTTGTGTTGATAATAATCCGCAATCTGCTTACTGAGAAGATCTCTGTCATTGACAATAACTGCAATATCCTTGGCTACCCAAGATGACGATGGTTTATAAATGGTTTTAGCATCTACTTGAAAAACAGCGCTACAAAAAACTACAGCAATTACTTGATATAAAAGCCGTAATTTTTGCTGGCTGTTTCTACAAAAAAACCTTGATTTATGACGACTGATAGCCATCAGTATTTTTTTCAACCCAACGGGTTTTCCCAGAGCCTAGAACTTCTTTTTTCCAAAATGGCGCATTTGCTTTTAAAGCCTCCATAATAAACCGGCACGCATCAAAAGCGTCGCCGCGATGGCTAGACCAGACGGCCACGATAACAATAGTTTCGTTTGGGGAAATTTCACCTACACGATGGATTATCAAGCTATCAATAATTTGCCAGCGTTGCCCAGCCTCGGCAGTAATTTCTTCCAGTTGCTTTTCGGTCATGCCAGGATAATATTCAAGGCTCATAGCAACAACATCATCGCCTTGATTATAATCCCGCATGTTACCGATAAAAATACTGGTCGCGCCAAATTTGATGGGCGTTGGTAAAGCAGTATCCTGATACTGCTGTATCTCCTGCCAGGGGCTAATAATGGTTGGAGTAATTTTTATTGCCACCCACTAACCTCCTGTCACAGGCGGGAAGAAAGCTAACTCAACACCATCTTCCACAATAACTTCGCGTGAGACGTACTCAAGATCAATAGCAGCTAAAATATTTTCCGGCATGACCCGACCTGGGTTTTCGATAAGCCAGATATCAGCCACCGATAATCCTGGTTTGAAATCGAAATCACTTTCAGAACGCCCTACCCGTTCAGCTAAACTGGCAAAATAACGGACTTTAATCGACATAATTCATCTTATGGCTCAGCAATCAGGGTAAAATTACAAACTAATTATCAAAATTACCCTACTATTTTAACCAGAAATGACATCTACCCCCCACTTTAATCAAGCTGGCGAAGCTCACATTGTTGATATTGGCGATAAAGTGGTTAGCCAACGCATTGCAATTACCGAAGGTTACATTGAGATGGAACCTGCAACGCTGAAAATGGTTAGCGAAATCGGACACAAAAAAGGAGATGTTCTAGCTATTGCTAGAGTGGCTGGAATTATGGCTTGTAAAAAAACAGCGGAATTAATTCCATTATGTCACCCCATTTTATTAACCCATGTTGAGATCGAATTAGTTGCCGAACCTAACAGCAACAGAATCCGATGCCAAACGACTGTCAAAACTTTAGCGCAAACCGGTGTAGAAATGGAAGCCTTAACCGCAACACAAATCGCTTTACTCACCATATACGATATGTGTAAAAGCATGGATAGAGGCATGTCGATCACAAATATACGATTGTTAGAAAAATCTGGCGGCAAATCAGGTCGCTGGATAGCCAAAAACCTTTAAGGCTAATCTAGGTTGCTTCAAAATAGCATGTTTTTGGGGGGAATTATTTCTTCTTAAACCCTAGCTTAGCTTCTAGAATTTTTGCAGAATTTAATTCCAACTTTCAGTCTATAGTTATTTTGGTAAACTACCATCATTACATTTTAGGATAGCGTTTTATGCCCATCACTTTAACCGAACTTGCCAACCATTGCGGCGCCCAAATTAAAGGTGGCAACCCTGTTGCTACAATTACATCAGCAGCTGATATTACCCGCGCCCAACAAGGTCAAGTGACCCAGTTAACTCAAACGCGTTACTCCCAGTACCTTAAAGATTCAACCGCCACAGCCTGTTTTGTCTCCACAGATTTTACTGTCGAAAATGTTCCGGAAGGTATGGCGTTATTAGTCTGCCCAGATCCCGAACTAAGCTTCATAAAAGCAGTAGAGTGCTTGCATCCGACCAAACAATACAAGGCTTCTATTTCGAGCCAAGCAGCTATCCACCACACTGTTAAACTAGGCGCAAACTTATTTGTTGGCCAGTTCTCCAGTATTGGAGAAAATACGGTCATTGGCGATAACTCAGTAATTTTTTCTGGCGCTTTCATCGGGGACAATGTCACCATAGGTGCTAACTGCCGTATCTACCCTTATGCTGTGATTTATGATAATGCCGTTCTCGGCAATAATGTGATTATCCACTCAGGTGCCATCATAGGTGCGGACGGTTTTGGCTATAAGTTCAGGAATAATGCTCATGTTAAAGTCCCCCAGGTCGGCAATGTCGTCATCGAAGACAATGTAGAAATTGGCGCAAATACCTGTATTGATAGAGGTGCATTAGGCAGCACTGTAATAGGCATGGGAAGCAAGATAGATAATTTAGTGCAAATAGGACACAACAACAAAGTCGGCAAGCACGTCATTATGTGTGGACTAACCGGTGTCTCCGGATCATGTAATATTGAAGACTATGCAATTCTAGCAGGCAGCTCAGGTATTGCTGATCATGTAACGATTGGCCAAGGCTCAGTGGTCATGGCTCGATCTGGTGTAGCTGGAAATGTTTTACCTGGAACCCAGGTTTTTGGAAGCCCCGCTAAAGAGAAAAAAACGGCTTACAAAGAACAAATTGCAATAAGCAAGTTACCTGAATTAATCAAAAAAGTTAAACATTTAGAAGAGGAACTTAGATACATTAAAAATCAAACTTGATTTTTAAGAATAGATAGATTGATATTTCGCATTAACGATACTGCCCTAAGTTAAGACAAAGGGCAGCATCAACTTGCTATAAGTCGTAATACGGCTTATTTTGATACGTCGTTAGCGCCTTTCTTTGAGTGTTGCTTTTCTAGTTTAGCATCAATTTCTGCGTTACTAGCGGCAACAGCACCACTTGCCAAATGTTTGGTTTCGTCTTTCTTCAATAAAACAACTAACAAGATAATGGAAGCGATAGCAACGCCTACAACTACCCATGTGTTATCTTTTTCTTTTGCATCAGCCATTTTAAAATCCTCTATAGTTATTAAAATTATGTGTCAACCCTCTTTCGAGAGAGTTACTCAAGTTAATTATGAGTAAATTGTCGAATTATTTTTCAACGGGTAATTTTTAACATGAGACATGGGGCCGTGTCAAAACTATAAGTAAAAAAACTGCTTACTAAAGAATTTTTTTATTTCAAATACGAAAGCATATCTTTATACCAAGCAACAAAAAACAGAAGCCAATATATTGAAATTCAAATCATCGTATGCACAACCGCTGATTTTAATGTATAAACATTCCGCCAATAAAAGTAAATTTTTATTTTATGCCGTAAGTCACATTGTTAATATGCTAAAGAACATTTATCTTTGTGCAAACAAAAATAATTTATTGTCATCTCGGACTTAAACCCATCTCTATTAAACAACTCTTTGATATAAATCAAGAGCGCGCTTTCATATTACAAATATTCGGATAAAATAGTTGGGATAATTGTTGCTCCCTTACGGGTTACCACGAGGCTTAATAAAAGTATGATCTTTCGAGACGACCTTAATAACACTAATAAACCCCTGACTATTGCACTTGGGGCGATTCTATTGCAACTTTTGGTTAGTACACTCAGTGTAGCCGCCACGGATCTACCTCCCTCTGCCAAGGTGGAATTAGGCCCTGTTGAAGATGTGTGTTCCAACTTTATCTCACCAGAATCCCGTAAAGAACAAACCATAGATGGCGTAAAAATCCAAGAGTCACTTTTATGCGACCCCGATTCGCCTAGCGATATCGCTGCATTCGTTAAAGGCACCAACAATATTTCTATGGAAACGTTGATGTCTACCCAGTTGGCATCGGATGCAATCACTATGTCTGATGACATGGATGGCGATGGCGACCCAGATAAAATTATTATTAAACTGGAAGTCGTCGAAATAAACGGCCATTCTCCAGATGTTAAAGAACCCATCACCACTTATGACATTGCGCCTGGCATTCAACCAACGTTTTGGGTTTACACGCCAAAGACGCGCGATATGTCTACCCGCAGCTTATATGAGCCGATTGCTAACCCTTTATTACGCGCACCGTCACCGGTAATCCGCGTTGAGCAAAATGATGTAGTTTGGATTGTGCTCGAAAATACCCACTACTTACCCCACTCCATTCATTTGCATGGCATCGACCATCCATTCATGGATCATAGTGGCACGGGTAATGACGGCGTTGGCCAAACCAGCAATATGGATACCATGCCTGGGGAAAGCAAGACCTATGTCATCAAGCCTCGCCAACCCGGCACTATGTATTACCATTGCCATGTACAGCCACACACCCACATCCCCATGGGTCTGCAAGGCATTTTTATTGTTGAGGAAAACCGTCCGAACAACTGGGTGCAAACCTTTAACGTTGGTGGTGGTCAAGTACGCCATCCTTCTGTTGCGGTACTGGAAAAATACAGCCGTGAATACGACCTGCATTATCAGTCTGTTGATAAGGAATTACATGAAGTTGTTGCTAGATCAGCCAACGACCCACGCTTAATTGCGAAGCACATGAACATGGAATACGACACCACGGATGCAACGGATGACTATTTCATGTTAAACGGCAAATCTTTCCCTTACACCTTGCGTGAATCGTTAATTCACATGGATAAAGATGAGAAAGTTAAATTGCGTATCCTCAATGGGCATACCGACGCTTTCGCTATGCATATCCACGGGCATAAGCCAATGATCACGCACTATGATGGCGTTGACAATGGCCCAAGCTCATACATTAAACGCGATGTGCATGCCATGGTACCTGCACAACGCATTGACTTAGAGCTCAATGGTACAGATGATGGCTTAAACAGCTTCGGCCAAGGTATTTGGATGTTTCATGATCATGTAGAAAAATCTTTCACCACTAACGGTATTGGCGAAGGTGGTGATATTAGCTTGGTCGTCTATAAAGGTTTTGTTGATGAAAAAGGTATCCCCAAATCCCATGGCATGAGCCTTGCGCCTTATTTCGCAAAAAACATGTGGCAAGGCAAATATCCAATTTGGCAAGATTACGATGCCTGGCATAGTTTAGGGTTGCCTGATTTGAAGGCTGGCTATGAACCTGGCAGGGTTGCTGTCCAAAAGGCGCAAGTCGGTCCAGACGGCAATCCGCTCGGAGATTCCATCGCAAAGCAAGCCGCGAAAGACTCTGGTTTTGGAAATTTTTTTAACGGGTTATTTTTAGGCTTATTGAGTTATTTGGTTATTATCAAACGCAAACCAATCCTATCCGCCATCCGACCAATGATAGATAAAGTTTTGGCATTAATACCCAAAAAACGAATATAGATACTTTTAAACAAAGACCGCTCTTAAAAACACTAATAGCATTATTTTTGTGTAGATGTAAAAACTGGACTGCTGGATTCAATTGTGAAGGATAATAATTATTGTCATAAGCCAGCCACTACCATCACCAAATGATTCAACCTACCCGTCCTGTGGTTCTAACGTTTTCTGGTCACGATCCCAGCGGCGGTGCCGGTGTTCAAGCAGATATTGAAACCTTGGTGAGCCATCAATGTCACCCTGCAAGTATAATTACTACACTGACCCAACAAAATACTCATAACGTCAAACAACTTATCACTCAAGAGCCTGAGGATATTATCAGGCAATCTCAAACACTGTTTGCGGACATGCCTATTAAGGTTATTAAAATAGGTTTGCTTGGCCACCCGGAAACTGTGCAGGCGGTTTTCTCTATTCTCAAGCAATACCCAGATATTCCCGTTGTATTGGATCCGGTTCTTGCCGCAGGTGGTGGTGCTGAATTAGCCGGTGAAAAATTAATATCACTAATCAACGAGTTACTCCTTCCCTGCACTACAGTCTTAACACCGAACAGCACCGAAGCAAGACGCTTAACCGGCTTGCAAGATCTTGATGCTTGTGGACTAAATTTATTACAAAAAGGCTGCGATTATGTACTGGTCACTGGCGCGCACGAAGCCACCACGGAAGTCAACAACCAGCTTTTTCATGCGGGCGTATGTGAAGAAATCTATCGCTGGAACCGCTTACCTTATAGCTACCATGGCTCTGGTTGTACCTTAGCCGCGAGCATCGCAGCTTTATTAGCAAAAGGCTTAGACATTGTCCAGGCAATAGCCGAAGCCCAAGAATATACTTGGGACGCGCTTAATGCTGGCTATCAACCGGGCACGGGTCAGTATGTCCCTAACCGTTTTTACTGGGTGGATGATGAATGAAAGCATTTCCATCCCGTGGCCTTTACGCCATTACTCAACCTGACAACAAATCGATCGACACTATTTACCGCGAAGTCACCGAAGCTATTCTAGGCGGTGCGTCAGTTATTCAGTACCGTGATAAAAATCCAAAAAATGCTGATCGGGTGGCTACTGAATTGGTCAAGATTTGCCATCATCATAATGTACCGCTGATTATTAATGATGATGTTGAATTAGCTTTTCGTTCCGGTGCGGACGGTGTCCATTTGGGCAAAGACGATAGCAATATTATTGAAGCTAGAAAACGTTTAGGAAGTAGAGCAATAGTCGGGCTATCTTGTTATAACGATCTCGGCCAGGCTATGGGTGCACAAAATTCAGGCGCAAGCTATGTAGCGTTTGGCCGATTTTTCCCCTCAAACTCCAAACCTTTGGCTAGCCCTGCAAGTATTGACACCTTGCGGCAAGCTAAAAAGAACCTAAACATCCCAATAGTCGCCATTGGCGGCATACTCCCCAGTAATGGCGCACAATTACTGACAGCGGGGGCGGATGTACTCGCTGTGATTGGCGGCATTTTTGACATCAACCCGAAACATTCAGCGATGACCTATCAAAGCTTATTTAACCGTTAAGTCTGGGTCAGGCAATGAAAACTTTCTTTTGTATACAGTTGATGCTGCTTGTCTCTTGTTCAACAATTGAACAAAAACCTTCAATCTCAGGCAAGCAAATCGCCTTTAGCCGTGAGCAAGGTAATTGCCTGGCATGTCATAAAATTGAAGATGGTGAGTTTCCAGGTAATATCGGTCCAGCCCTAAAAAACTTGGCAACCCGCTATAAAACGAAGCAGAAACTCCGTGAACAAATCTGGGATGCCGCCCAATTTAATCCGGAAACTAGTATGCCACCGTTCGGCAAAAACAAGATTTTAAACGACCAGGAAATTGACTTGTTGGTTGACTATCTTTGGATGTTATAATCCTGAAAACCTAAAATAATCAACCAACTACTTGGTATTTTAATACGTGAAAATTGTACCTTTTTATGCAGCTTTCCTGGCATTGATCTTTATCATTCTGAGTGTACGTACAATAAAGCAACGTAGAAAACACAAAATTGCAGTCGGTCACGACGATAACCAAGAGTTACTTCGGGCAATTCGGGCACATGCCAATTTTGCCGAGTATGTTCCGATGACCTTAATTGTAATTTACCTACTCGAAACTATCTCGACCTTAAATTTATTAATCCATTTAATAAGTTTATGCCTTGTGATTGGTCGAGGAATACATGCCTATAGTATTAGCCAACTCAATGAGAATATCCCAACTTCGGGTCATTGGCATGAGTTTAACTTTTGCTGCCTTAGGCATTGCTTCAATCAGTATATTAATCACCTATGCGCTCAACTGGCTTAACTAACTGTTTATTGAAGAAGTAATGAAGATTAAACGTAGAAATTTTTTAAAATTTTCTCTGGTTTTTAGCACCACAGGTCTCGCACTGCTGGAAACTAAGCTATCTAAAGCCGATTGGCATGTTGCCGATTTTGCACCAGGGTCTTTCGATGCGGCCATGAAGCAATTACTTAAAGGTAAGCCTATCGTCAACACCGACAAAATCGACCTTAACATTCCTGAAATTGCTGAAAACGGTGCGTTGGTACCCGTCACCGTTACCAGCCAGCTTGCAAGATATTCACACGATTTCCCTGATGGTTGAACAAAACCCAGTACCACTCGCCAATCCAAGCGCAGCTCATGCCGGAGTTGGAACCGTTTATATCGGCTCGTTTAAAAATTGCCAGCTCATCATTTGTGTTTGCTATCGCTGAGGGCGAAAAAGTCTGCTATAGCGTCAAGAAAAAAGTCAAAGTCACTATCGGCGGTTGCGGAGGCTAATATGTCAAGCATCAAAATACGCACAAAACGGCTGGACGGAAACACCCAAATCCGCACCTTGATTTCGCACCCAATGGAACATGGCCGCAATAAAGATAAAGCTACCAACAAACTCATTCCCGCACACTACATCCAAGTATTAACCGTTACCCATAATGGCAAAATTGTCGCGACCTGCAATATGGGAGCGGGTATCTCTAAAGACCCTTATTTTGCATTTTTACTTAAAGGGGGGAATGCGGGTGATGAAATTGTAATTGACTGGATAGATAACCTGGGCAATAAAGATTTGGAAAAGCATACTGTTAGCTAGCGTAAGTTGATTAACTGAATATGGCCAAATCCCGAAAATTAGCCCAATTACCCTTGATCAAATTTATTTTACGGTTGATAACGTTAACTGTACTCTCACCCTACCCTACCTACGCCTCTCCAGAACAAGACCGGGCGGATTTCAGAAAACATTACCAACAACGCTTCCCTAATTTAATCCTCAGCGATTACACCAATGGCGTGTATGCCATCGATCCTATAGCCAAACAATCCTGGCAAGCAATAGAAGAGTTCTCGCCATACGAAGCTGCAATCGAAACTGGAAAGAAACTATACGAAACACCATTTACTAATGGCAACCATTATGCTGACTGCCTAGCAAATAAAAGTATTGGTGTCGCCAATGAATATCCAAAATGGGACAAAATCCAAGGTGAAGTAATTACCTTAGCTAAAGTGATTAACAGTTGCCGAATTAGTCAGCATGAACCGCCCCTGCCTTATGACAAAAATGAATTGATTAACCTGCAAGCTTATATAGCGTATGTTTCTCGCAGCAAACTTACTAACATCAAAATCCCTATAGACGATCCACGTGCCCTTGTAGCTTATGAGCAAGGCAAAGCGTTCTATTACCAACGCCACGGGCAGCTAAATTTCGCCTGTTCAACTTGTCATATACAAAATGCCGGAAAAAAATTGCGTTCCGAGATTCTAAGCGCGTCCTTGGGGCATACGAGTAGCTGGCCGACTTACCGCTTAAAATGGGGGGAAATGGGTAGCTTGCACCGCCGTTTTGCTGAATGCTTAACTAATATCAAAGCAAAGACGTATCCTGAACAAAGCAAAGAGTTCCGCAATCTGGAATATTTTCTGGCTTACATGGCTAACGGTGTACCAATTTCTGGACCTAGTACAAGAAAATGATAACAACCGGTAAAGTATTCATCTAAGTGGCGACAAACAGCCAACAATTGTTGTTGACCCTATTAACGTAATGTTGACCAAATCAAAAGGCCTATAAAAATCAAGCATAACCCAACAGTTAACCAGGGTACTATATAGTCGAGAATAAAACTGCGGTGTAGTTTGGTTTTCTTCGCCATTGTCTTACAAGTTTGAGCGTTCCTAAATGTTGAAGTGAAGTAAGTAATTTTTTTTACTTAATGCAGAGCACCAAACATGCCAAGTCCACCCAATAGATAACCGTAATATAATCAGGATATTAAATAAATTTATTTTACAATGTAAATTTTTACGCGGTCTAGCTTTACAAAAAAAATAAAAAACCGACAATATTTGTCAAAATTAGCTATGAGCCGAGACTGCTGTCATATTTTTTTAAAAATTTAAAACAAAAAAGCAGTTAGTTTTTTAGTAGCCATTGAATTTGATTTAAAATGCACTAAAGTCTTTAGTGCCAGCCTATATAACCTGCTTCTATTCTCCCCAATTTTCTTATAATCTTGCGACAAACAGAATTAATCCAGAGTTCAAAACCTATAATCAGGTTCAATTTTCACCACGATGAAGAACTGTATTTGATAAGGCAGTTTTATCATTCAGATAAAGCAGACGAATTGTTCGATAATTTATTGAATAGCTTGGATTGGGGCGAGGAACACCTGTTTATCTATGGCAGGCACATTAAAGTACCCCGGTTGTTAAGCTGGTATGGCGACCCCGATGCCTATTATCGGTATTCAGGAGTTGATCATCAGCCCAAACCTTGGACTGATGAATTGCGCAAAATTAAATTAAACATAGAAAGCGAATGTAACTGCCGTTTTAACAGTGTTTTGGCAAATTTATATCGGGATGGTAATGATTCAATGGGCTGTCATGCTGACAACGAAAAAGAACTGGGAGTCAACCCAGTAATCGCTTCATTAAGCTTAGGTGATGAACGCTTGTTTAAACTTAATCATCTAATTAAAAAGGATACGTTTTCCATTCCACTGGGGCATGGCGATTTACTGGTAATGGCGGGTACATTTCAACACCATTGGCTGCACTCAATCCCCAAAACTAAAAAGAAAAAATCGCCACGGATTAATCTGACATTACGCCGCATTTTACCCACATAAAAAATTACCTATCTAATAGCTTTAAAAGCTATATCCGTCCGGTAATAAGCCTGATCCCAGTGTATAGTGTCAACCAGATGGTAAGCTTTGCTTTGGGCTTCCTGAATTGAATCACCCAATGCACACACACATAATACCCGTCCTCCCGCCGTTACGGTTTTACCGTCTTTTCGTTCGGTTCCAGCGTGGAAAACTTTGCAATCAGCAGTTTCCTGCTCTGGTAATCCAGAAATCTCCGCACCTTGTTGATATCTGTCTGGATAACCACCAGCAACCATAACAACGCCTAATGCCGCTTTATCGTCCCAAACACTTTCAGTTTTATCAAGCTCTCCTGACAATGCCGCTTCGCACAGTCTAATCAAATCGCTCTTTAACCGCAGCATAATTGGTTGAGTTTCTGGATCGCCAAATCGACAATTGTATTCTAAGACTTTAATAGCACCACTAGGTGCAATCATTAAACCGGCATACAAGAAACCGGTATAGGGTGTGCCGTCGTCTGCCATACCCTTTAAGGTAGGTTCGATAACATCTCGCATGACTTGGGCATGAATCTCCGGCGTCACAATTGGAGCGGGAGAATATGCACCCATACCCCCAGTATTAGGCCCCAAATCACCATTGTCACGCGCTTTATGATCCTGAGATGTTGCCATTGGTAATGCATGGTCGCCATCCGCAATAACAATAAAACTCGCCTCTTCACCAACCAGAAATTCCTCGATGACCACCCGACTGCCAGCAGAGCCAAAAACATTTCCTGCCAACATAGCTTGCACTGCAGTGACTGCTTCTTGCTCAGTTTGTGCAACCACAACACCTTTGCCCGCCGCTAAACCATCAGCTTTAACTACGATAGGCACACCCTGGGCTTTTATGTAGGCAATAGCAGGATCTATTTCGGTAAAACTGCTGTAGTTTGCTGTCGGAATATTGTGCCTGACCATAAAATCTTTGCAAAAAGTCTTAGACCCTTCAAGTCTAGCGGCTTGTGCAGTAGGACCGAAGCATTTAAGGCCAGCTTCATTAAAACTATCGACTATACCCATAGTTAAAGGCACTTCCGGACCAACGATAGTTAAACCGATTTTTTCTTTCTTGGCAAAATCAATCAACTGCCTTATTTCGGTTGCTGCAATATTAACGTTCTCAACGCCTGGCTCTAATTCTGTTCCAGCATTACCGGGAGCAACATAAACCTTTTCAACTATAGCTGACTGCTTACATTTCCAGGCCAAAGCATGTTCTCGGCCACCATTGCCAACAATAAGAATTTTCATGTGATTCCTCAAAACAGCGGTTAATGCCTAAAATGACGCATTCCGGTAAATACCATAGCTATATTATGCTCGTTAGCGGCTGCAATAACCTCGTTATCCCTAACGGAACCGCCGGGGTGAATAATAGCGGTGACTCCAGCTTGCGCCGCCAAATCAATCCCGTCACGAAATGGAAAAAAAGCATCAGACGCCATCACCGAACCGGGAACCGTCAAGCCCTCGTCAGCAGCTTTAATGCCGGCAATTTTTGCAGAGTAAACCCGGCTCATTTGACCTGCACCAATACCTATCGTCTGGCCATTTTTAGCGTAGACAATGGCATTCGATTTAACAAATTTAGCCACTTTCCAAGCAAACAGCATATCCCGGAGTTCCCTTTCGCTCGGCTGGCGTTGGCTTACTATTTGCAAATTTGCGACCCGGATATCGCCCAAGTCTTTCTCTTGCACTAATAGCCCACCACTGACTTTTTTAAAGTCCCAAACCCTCAGGTTTTCGTAGTTAATCTCACCACATTGAAGGACACGGATATTAGGTTTTTGCAGAAAAACATTAAATGCGGCCATGCTTATTATTGGAGCAATCACGACTTCAACAAACTGCCTTTTGATAATTTCAGCCGCCGTATCTTCATCAAGCTCGCGGTTGAAGGCAATAATACCGCCAAAAGCGGAAGTCGGATCGGTTTTGTAGGCTTTATCATAGGCTTCCAGCAATGTATTTGCTTCAGCGACACCACATGGATTGGCGTGTTTAACAATAACGCAGGAGGGATGATCGTGGAAGGTTTTAACGCATTCCAAGGCAGCATCAGCATCAGCAATGTTGTTGTATGATAATTCTTTACCCTGTAATTGGCTTGCCGAACCTATCGTTCCAGACTGTTGTTTTGGATCGGTGTAAAAAGCAGCTTTTTGATGCGGATTTTCACCATAACGCATCGTCTGGCTCAAATAAAACTGGCTATTGAGAACTTGAGGGAAATCTTCACCAATTTGTCCACCCAGGTAAGAAGCGATGGCACTATCATATCTGGCGGTATGTTGAAAGCACTTCACTGCCAAATTAAACCGAGTTTGTTCAGAGATGCTTTGATCTGTAACTATCTCTGCAAGTAGCGGTGAATAATCTTTGGGGTCAACGACTACGGCAACGTCATTATAATTTTTTGCAGCGGCACGAATCATCGTTGGGCCACCAATATCGATGTTTTCGATAGCCATTTTTAAATCACATTGCGGATCAGCAACTGTTTTTTCAAATGGGTACAGATTGACGACAACTAAATCGATAGGCTGGATACCATTGTCACGCATAACTACGTCATCAATACCACGACGCCCCAAAATTCCACCATGAATTTTGGGGTGTAACGTTTTTACCCGTCCTGCCATCATCTCAGGAAAGCCGGTGTAATCCGCAACTTCAATGACTTTGATATTGTTCTCAAGCAAAGTTTGTGCAGTGCCACCGGTGGATAGGATTTCTACACCTGCCGCACTTAGGTCGCGGCAAAAATCTACAATGCCGGTTTTATCGGTGACGCTAATAAGCGCGCGGCTAATTTTTTTATTCATGCTGATTAATCAATAACGATGGCTAGTTAAAAAATAGTAAGGAATGTCGGTTTCATACTTATAAACCGTAAAGCAGCCGTTAATGTTGGGTGATTTATTATGCACACCAACAGGCACAAACAGACTAAAAATCAGGACAGCCCGTAAAAATCCATTTTTTTGCGTAGGGTACTGCGGCTTAATCCCAGAATTTTTGCCGCCTTACATTGATTATGACCTGAATATTCCAATGCGACTTCCAAAAGTGGTTTTTCGACTTCCCTCATCACGATCACATGCAAATCGTCGATTTCGTGACCATTTAACTGATCCAGATAGTTTGACACCGTTTGCTTCACATAAACCGACAATGGCGTACATACAGTCAAATTATCGCCTTGCAATGAAGAATCCATATTACGCAGCACTAAGGTTAAGATGGGGAAATAATGCACGACTTATCATAGTTAATTGTTCGCTAGGCGTGTCAGCAGCATTGATTTTGCTTCTTATATCTGGCCTAATTTCATTAAAATGTTTTAAGTACCAGCCGATATGTTTGCGGGCTATTTTAACACCAGCAAAAGCACCGTAAAAACTATAAAGCTGTTCAAGATGATTAAACATAATTTCATAGATGACACCCAAATCAGGTTTATCTCTAAATTTACCTTCGTTTAAAAAACTATTTATTTGGGTAAATAACCACGGATTCCCCTGCGCGGCTCGACCTATCATGACCGCATCAGCATTCGTATACGCCAAAACCAATTGGGCTTTTTCTGCTGAATCAATGTCACCATTAGCAATTACTGGAATATTAACTTCACATTTAATTTGCCGGATAGTTTCATATTCTGCTTGGCCTTCGAATTTACAAGCCCGCGTCCGACCATGAACGGTCAACGCGGCAATACCTGCGTTTTCAGCTATTTTAGCAATCGCTAAAGCATTGCGGTTATCAGGATCCCAACCCGTACGGATTTTTAAAGTCACCGGCACAGCTACCGCATTAACAACAGCATCAAGAATTTTTTTTACCAAGCTTTCGTCTTTCATCAATGCGGAACCAGCCGCAACAGCGCAAACTTTTTTTGCCGGACACCCCATATTAATGTCGATGATTTTAGCCCCACGGTTAACATTAAATATCGCAGCATCTGCCATTATTCTTGGGTCAGTGCCCAGAATTTGCACGGAACATAATCCAGGCTCGCCATCAATATCCGTTTTTTGCTGGGTTTTTTTATGTTCCCGTAATAACGGATCTGCAGCGACCATCTCCGACACGGTCAAACCAACCCCAAACTCCTTACAAAGGATCCGGAATGGGCGATCAGTAATCCCAGCCATGGGCGCTAAAATCAATTTGCTAGGTAATGGGTAAGAACCTATCCGCATCAAATTATGTGCTGATCAATGTAAAATTATCGACTATTGTGGTTTGTTATCTTCGGCATCATTCCAAATCGGATTATCCCGATCTTCCTTTTCCAGCTTGACAAGATCTTCTGGATATACATGCCAAAATGATTTGTCGATCTTGGCGTTGCTGTAACCTTCTTTTTTATCATGCGTGAACGGACACCACCAGTTTTCGACGATTTTAACCATATATCCATGCCACTCGAATACAGCCACACTTACTGGGCAATACCAAGTGCAATTGAGGATCCAGTATAGTTTGGATTGACCCAAGCTCATTTTGAACGTGCCTTCCATGGTGATCTGATTTTTTAAGTTATAGCGATGACTTTCCCGTGAAGGTAAAAAATCCGAGAATTTTTTGATATTTTTGCCGCCGATCAGCCACAAATGAAAATACGTCATATATGCGCTGGCAAAGATAAAAGGTAAAGTTACGATAGGCAGGTACACAAAAAACAAACCTAGCGCCCTGCGTATTACCGACATTTGTCTATGATTTTTGCCGATTTCAGCACGGCCAGCAGAACAGTTTTCACAAGCTTTCATGGCTTAATTATCCTCATTGTTATTAGTAGTTTTTGTAGTACCGGGAAAATCACCGAGACCGCTCTCGGTTAGGAGGCGATAAATATTTAAGCATCCCGCGCAGCAGAATCTTTTACGGCCTCCCTCGCTATTAAGGAAAAAACCTTTAATTTCGACAAGTTGCCCGCAAAGGTCGCAATTTTTTTTATATTTTAATGCGGCCACAAACTTGCCCCAACGTTGTTATAAGCTGTCGGAAACTGAGCAAAAATAAGTTTTTAAATACTCTGTTTCCGGGATAGCCGGATCAATTGGATGATCTCCGCCCTGACCGCCGCAAAAAAAGAAGGTCAGATGCCGGTTAGCATTACGTCCCGCAGACAACAAAATTTCACGAAGATTTTCGCCGCTTAAATGAAAAGAACACGATGCTGAAATAAGCACACCATTAGTCGCCAGGGATTGTAATGCCAATTGATTTAACCGCCGATACGCCTCATAACCTTGTTTAAAATCTTTTTTACGTTTTATTAAGGCGGGTGGATCGAGCACTATTATGTCATAAAGTTGTTTATTATCTCGCGCCTGTTTTAGAAAATCGAAAACATCAGACCGTATAAACCGCATGCTTTCATGTACGTCATTCAATCGTGCATTCGTCTCTGCCAACTGTAATGCACCTTCGGAGGCATCAACACAAATTGCTTCGGAAGCGCCCGCTATGGCCGCTGGTATTGCCCAAGCCCCAGTGTAAGAAAACAAATCCAAGACTCTGGCATTTTTTGCATAAGTTGCCAATTGCGCACGACTATTTCGGTGATCATAAAACCATCCGGTTTTTTGGCCATCCAGAATATCGACTTTGAACTTAGCACCGTTCTCCTCAATAATTACTGTTTCGGGGAGCTGCCCATAAATGACTTGCGATTCGTTGGGTAGGCCTTCCAATTGGCGTTGGCTGCTATCATTTTTCAACACAATTGCGGAGGGCGATAAAACCTCGATCAATGCTTCTAATAGTGCATCTTTTCTTAATTCAATACCGACCGTAGCGATTTGTACCGATAGTATGGATCCAAAACGGTCTATCACTAACCCTGGCAAGCCATCACTTTCACCATAAACAAGGCGATAATAAGGTTTTCCAAAGATTTTTTCCCTTAATGCCAGAGCGGTAATAAACCGCTGCTTAAAGAAGTCGGTATCGCAATTTATTTCGACGGCCCGCGACAACAACCTCGCGCAAATTAAGGTATGCGGGTTGATATAGGCCGTCCCCATTAATTTACCGTTGCTGGCTTTAACCGTGACCAAATCCCCTGGCACAAACCATTCTAAAGGTGAACGTTTAGTATCGACCTCATTACTAAAAACCCATTGGTGACCCTTGCCTAGCCGCCTTTCTTCATTTTTTTTTAGAAAGATTTCAGCATAATTCATAGTTATCAATAGACCAAATCAAAATTGTAGCCACCTATAGGTGTTTTCGGAGAGCGAAGCTGTAATTGAACTTTAATGGATTCTTCTGGGTTTATAGTGTTTGTGTTAGTTAATTGCTTAGGCATGAAATCACTGGGCTTGAAAATTCTTTGCGCAAAAATTTGTTCCTGGAAATCGAGCAAAGTAAGCTTGATCATAGGTAAACGTTGTTTAAAGATGGCCTGATTACTGATGACAGCGTTGAAGGTAAAAGTATCATTAGGGTTGGGAGTAAACGAGCCTTGCAACACTTCAAACTCATTAAGATTTTTATAATCAGGCAGTTGGCAGCCTAGCCGGAGACATAGTTTTTCTAAATATGGCCGATACGCTACGTTCTGGCTTAACTCGCCTACTTCAAAGTAAATCAATTGACCCAACAATAGCACTAAACCTAGTACAACGCCTAAATGCCAATTGATATGGCTTACCGTTTTTTCAATCTCCCAGGGCAATCGTTCGTAGGAAGGAATAAACGTTTCAACAGAGCTTGGATCTTGAATATTCTCACTAGGATTAGACGCTTTTGTTTCTATTTGAGGAAGTACTTTATTTTGCAGTCGATTCTTAGTTTTTTTTCGAGGTTTTGTTTTCGAATTTTTTGACGCATTTTTTGCAATAAATTCTGCTTTAACTTCAGACACTAGTCCCGTGGGATGAGTGTCGCTTAAGAATTCCACCACATTAAAGTCTTTAGAACACTTATCACAGAATAATTGGGTTTTATCGCCATTACTTGGCATGCCACCAAGTGAAAAAACTTTTTTGCACTCAGGACATTGGGTAAACATAGGTTAGTGCTTGACGCCCGCCAATCTAACCCAGTCTTCATTTTGCGAATAATCATCCAACGTAACAGTAGTTTTATATGAGGCAATGACAGCATCCGCCTGCTCGGCAAGTATGCCCGAAAGCACCAGGGCACCATTAACTGCAACTAAGCCAGCAATCTTCGTCGCCATGCCAATCAAGGGTTTTGCCAGAATGTTTGCCACAACAATTTCACCTGAAATTTCGTTGCGGTCAAACTGTTCAGGCAAGCAGCAAATTATTTTATCTTGGACACTGTTTTTTTCGGCATTCATTTGCGTTGCAGTAATGGCTTGGGGATCAATATCAACAGCGTAAGCGATTTTTGCCCCCAGTAATACCGCAGCCACAGCCAAAATACCGGAACCACAGCCATAATCGATAACGGTTTTATCGGTTAAATCGTGACTAGCTAACCACTCAAGGCACAATGCTGTAGTCGGATGCGTTCCGGTACCGAAAGCAAGTCCGGGATCTAAAATCAAACAAATAGTATCGGCCTCGCGCTGCTCCTGGCCCGTGGGACACACCCAGAGCTTGCCAGCAAATTTCATTGGCCGATAATGCTCCATCCAAGCACGCTCCCAGGGCTGGTCGGCAATAGTTTCAACAAGCCAATCTTGTAGGCGATGTTGGGGGAAATATTTGCTTAGTTGGGTTTTTAATGGAAACAGGTTGATGTCTATATCATAAAGCGCAATGACTTGTGTATTGGACCATATTTTTGTTTCACCGATGGCTGGCTCATAGACCGGCTCATCTTCAGCATCCATGTAAGTTACTGACAAGGCACCGAAACCGCTAAAAAAATCAGCGATCTCAGGTGCGCTAAGTTCATCGGTGACCACCGTAATTTGTTGCCAAGCCATTGTCAGTTAAATAAATTTAAAGAGGGCGCAACCGATTAGCAAAAACTATAGCCAGACAAATTAAAAAATACCCAATTTCTTTTCTAAATAATGGATGTTTTGCCCGCCAGCGATAAAACCACTGTCATTCATAATATCTTGCTGCAATGGGATATTAGTTTTGATGCCGTCGATAATAATTTCGCTCAACGCAGTATTCATCCTGGCAATGGCGCTATTACGGTCTTCGCCATGTGCAATCAATTTCCCAATCATCGAATCGTAATAAGGGGGCACCCGGTACCCATTATAAATATGGGTTTCGCAGCGGATACCAGGCCCACCAGGCATATGGAACTGGTCGATTGTTCCTGGACAAGGCATAAATGTTTTGGGATCTTCAGCATTTATGCGGCATTCGACGGCATGGCCGGTAAACCGAACCTGGTCTTGGGTTATCGATAAAGGCATACCAGCCGCAATCCGTAATTGTTCTTTAACGATATCAAAACCGGTAATCATTTCCGTCACTGGATGTTCAACTTGTACCCGGGTATTCATTTCGATAAAAAAGAACTCACCTTTTTCGTATAAAAACTCGAATGTACCCGCCCCCAAATAACCTATTTCCACACAAGCTTTCGCGCAACGCTCACCCATAAATTTGCGTTGGTCTTCGGTAATGCCTGGTGCTGGGGCTTCTTCAACAACTTTTTGATGCCGCCTTTGCATGGAACAATCACGTTCCCCTAAATGGATGGCGTTTCCGTGTGAATCGGCTAAAACTTGGAATTCGATATGCCTTGGATTTTCCAGGAATTTTTCCATATAAACTGTACTATTGCCGAAAGCAGTCCCTGCTTCCGCTTTAGTCATATTAATTGCGTTCAACAATGCAGCTTCTGTGTGTACGGTGCGCATACCGCGCCCACCGCCACCGCCGGCCGCCTTAATAATCACCGGATAACCAATTTCTTGTGCCATCTTTAGATTTTTTTTCGGATTATCGGTTAATGGGTCGTTATTGCCAGGAACACAAGGGATACCCGCCGCTGTCATAGCATTTTTCGCGGAAATTTTATCGCCCATCATTCGGATGGTATCGGCGTTAGGGCCAATGAAAACAAAGCCACTTTGCCGAACTTTTTCAGCAAAATCAGCGTTTTCTGATAAAAAGCCATAACCTGGGTGTATTGCCTCAGCGTCAGTTACCTCGGCGGCACTAATGATGGCCGGAATGTTAAGGTAACTGTCTATAGATGCTGCCGGACCTATACATACAGCTTCATCGGACAACCTGACATGCTTCAAATTCCGGTCAGCTTCAGAGTGTACAGCCACAACTTTTATACCTAACTCACGGCAGGCGCGCAATATACGTAAAGCGATTTCGCCACGGTTGGCGATGATTATCTTATCGAACATGGACTCTTCGCCTATTGCTATTCAATCACAAATAAAGGTTGCCCGTATTCGACCGGTTCGGCATTCTCGACCAATATTTTGGTAATCGTGCCGCTTTTATCCGCTTCAATCTGGTTCAATATTTTCATAGCTTCAATAATACACAAAGTATCACCGGACTTGACGGAATGCCCTACCTCGACAAAAGCCTTAGTGCCAGGAGAAGCTGAACGGTAAAAAGTGCCAACCATTGGTGATTTAACAACATGGCCAGTTAGTTTTTCTTCATTACCCGATTTGCCACCAAGGTCTGAGCTTTGCACTTGTACAGGCTGCTGAACCGGCAAAGGTACTGGGGCATAAGACATAGCGGCAGGCGGTGCAGAATAGCGGTTAAGCCTGATAGACTCCTCACCTTCTTTGATTTCCAATTCGGCAATTCCAGATTCCTCTAAAATTTCAATCAATTTTTTTATTTTTCTAATATCCATTGTTTTAGCTCTCTTGACTCACTATTTTTTGGTGTGCTGCATCTAACGCCAACGTATACCCTATTGCCCCTAGCCCACAAATGACACCTACTGCGATGTCCGAAACATACGAGTGCCTTCGAAAAGATTCGCGGGCATGAACATTCGATAAATGTACTTCGATAAAAGGTATTTTAGTTGATGATAATGCATCACGTATAGCAATGCTGGTATGGGTAAATGCAGCAGGATTTATGATTATAAAATCAGCTTCTACATGATAGGCATGATGAATAAGCTCAATGATTTCATGCTCGGCATTACTTTGGTGAAAACTTAACCGGTGGTTTAATTGCGTGGCTTTCGATTCAAGGTCTGCTTTTATATCAGCAAGCGATTTTGTTCCGTAGTGTTGGGGTTCGCGTAGACCCAATAAATTTAAATTTGGCCCATTTAAAACGTAAATTAACGCCATAACACCTTAATCGATTAAGAATTTTGTAGGCAATTGTGCCTAAATTCTTCGATTTTGTCCAGAATATGCGCATTTTAAAGAAAAATCTTTGCATAAAACGACTACATTCCTAAAATTAGTTAGGATTTCTTAATATAAGCCGATCATGAAATGCTAACAGCAACACAACTTTACGCACTTTTCATTATCGAAAAAAATACCCAACCTGCCGAAACCTATATCACAGGCTGGGTATTTATTTTTATACTTCTCGATTATAAGTCAGCTAACTTACCTAAATAAGGCCCTAGTTCTTTGGGGGGGGTCACCAGCTTTAGCCGAGTTTTAACCACACTGGTTACGTCAGTCACCCGATCAGAAATCAAGTCAGTCAAAACAACATATTTGTTATTAGCCGAATCAGTGTAATAGCCTTTTTTTGCGGCTTGTTCCAACTGATCAAAGAACCATCTTGATTCAAAATGAATGGGACCAAGCGAATCAGTTTTGGTACCAGTTACGATATAGCCCAGATTATATCCCAAGGGGAACATATACGACTTATCTGGTGAAGGCGTATAAGTTGGCGGTGTCATTTGCGTCGCTATTTCAGGTAAACTTGGGTCGGTGGCTCCAGTATTTATTATATGATGAAGCTTTGGATCATAGTTGTTAAAAACTTTATTTGAGGGTTTATGTATATCATCTCCAGTCATAGACCTATCGTTTACCCTAGCGTTCACAAAATTAAGCTCTGCTCCGTCCGAGGGAAATTGAAAAGTCGTGGCGGTAACAATTGGGTGCTGAAAACCCTTTATATCTAAGTTAGTCAAAGTAATATCGTTAACCTTAGAGACTAAAGTAACACCTTTGTTCCAAGAAGCAGTGGTTGGGTCTGCAACCAATTCTACATTTTTTAAGGTATATTTTTCAGTATATTGAAGCTCTAGGCCATCAAGTACAGAATACGCTTTGAAGGAATCTATTACATTACGGACATCATGGTCTTGTCTGTGAAATGCTTTAATAACATTCAATCCGCCCCCACTCGCCAGTACTGTAGTGTTTTTTTCATGGGTGATAGGAATGCGCTCATAAAATATTGATGGCATGTTTTTGGTCACTTCTTTATCAAGGGTAAGCAAGTTCGTTTTAGGAACCATAAGTTTAACACCAGGGATTTCATTACGATGCCAGTAAACTAGTCCAACTTTATTTACACCAGAGACCACATTATCTTCCATGACCAAGTTCCTTGATTCCAACCAAAACCCATGCCCAGTATGTCCGACATCGTGGTTACCTTGACCAAATTTCAGGTATGTCGGCCTACCTTCCGATTTAATAGCAATGTTATGTTTAAATGCGCCAAGTTCATTACCGTCTTCCGAAACATAATGGCTACCGTAAACATCATAAGACGCATTATTTTCTATCAGGACATTACTAGTATGGTTCACAAACCCCCAGCCCGGACTGGAAATTACAGCATTTCCTGAGCAGATAACTGGTGGTGTATTTGCATCGGCAACTCCAGTATGATGAAAATGTACTGAATAGCGGCCGCGTGGATTGTTATTAGCATCCGGAATAAAACTTCCGTTACTATCTTTAAGCCGGAAACCATTTTTGCCTAATTTGAAATCATCAATAGGTTTAGATTTGTCGGTACGACCCAAATAATAAAATCCGGCACCTTTAATGATCACATTGGGCGTGTGCATAACTACAAAATGACCACGTTGGCTAGCAGGCACGGTATTTTCGCCTTCACTCCTAAACACTACATTCCGGGTCAGGTTAGCAACATAAACCGGCATTTTTTCAATAGTTGGGACATGATTAAATTTCAACGGCGCTGAGGCTTTTTCATTATCTACTGCCCCTAGGGTAATAATGTTTCCGGAGATAGCTTGAATCCTCCTAAGCTCATCTTGGGTAATATGATGAGTATCACTTTTTTGCTTGTAGCGGAATTTAGTCGCAGTCACTGCAATCAAGTCGCCTTTAACCCAACCAACAGGAGCTGTATCTAGCGTCAGTTGCGTAGAACCCGCAGGTGGCTTTACAGAAAGTGCGTGGAAAGCGGATTTATCAGCGCCGAAAATACGTGTTTTGCCTTGTAAGATGACCCCCCTGGTCAAGTTAGCTGGGTCCAACTCACGATTTATGGGGCCGTTATTGGCAATCATGATCTCAACCTTGTTTTTAGCGGGGACTCGACTTAACTCCGACCCTACCTCAAAAGTTCCTGTTGACGTTACAACCAAAGTGTCAAGCTTAACCTTGACATTTTTATACGTAGCAAACTTGATTACGCCATCAACTCTTACCTTTCCAAAACTGTCATCGCTGAAAATATCAACAGTTAATATTTTCTTTTCTGGGACATAAATATTTTCATTAGCTTTAGGCACCTTACCATTATTCCATGTTGCAGGGCTTGACCAAGAACCACTTTGGACAACCTGCTTAGCAAGTGTATTAGTGGGGACTAGATTTAATACAGCTTCATGCTCAGACACAACCGCTAATGCCGGAAGGTGAGTGAAAGTTAACAAAGCCGCGACAACAAAAATAGAGCGCCGTTGCGGATGTCTTATCGACTTTAACTTGCTATCAATCTGATTAACCTGAGCAAGTCCAGGCAGGGAGTTAACTTTCATTTTTAGTCTCGTGGTTTATTTTATAGGAGTGATCAAGTCACGTGGCTAAAATTAGCTTTCAAGTCATTGGTTTTCTGTGGGTTCCTTCACAATCTGATCATATAGGGCAGAAACCATAATGGTAAATGCAATACGGTTCACAAAAAGGGACTATGTTGTTTTGCTTTTTAGATTCTCAGGTATTCGTTAAGACCTGGATTGACGATTTAAATACAAAATCTTGCATTAATACTATGATGGCGTTAAAAACTAATAATTAATTCATATATTTCAATACACTACAATCAACCTAAAAACACCTTGTAACTTAACTGCTTACTGGCACAGACGGGGTTAATGGCGGCTGTTCCTTGAGAGTGCTATTACCCTTATAATGCGACTCTCACAGGATAGCAATTAACGACCCAAAGATAATTAATGATGACTAACACGCATTTTCCGCGTTTGGAACGGCTTATCGCCAATGATCGCCAAGCTTTAATATGTGGTGGCTTAAAAGGGATAGAGAAAGAAAGTCTACGTATTTCCAAAGACGGTTCTATTAGTCAAAAACCTCACCCTAAAGCTTTAGGTTCGGCATTAACGCACCCATGTATCACGACGGATTACTCGGAATCGCTAATTGAATTAGTCACTCCGGCTTTTGCAGATATCAAAGAGACCTTAAATTACTTACAGGCCATCCACAAATTCGTTTACCAACATTTGGATAACGAAATACTGTTATGTACCAGTATGCCCTGTGGAATTGATGGGGACGAAAGCATCCCTATCGCCGAATACGGGAGCTCTAATATTGGCAAAATGAAGCATATCTATCGACATGGCTTATGGCACAGGTATGGCCGTACCATGCAAGCCATTGCCGGCATCCATTTTAATTACTCTGTACCGCAAGAACTTTGGCCAGTTTTGCAACATCTAGAGAATCCGGCATTCAGCCTGGATGAATCGATTGCAGAGGGATACTTCGGTTTAATCCGTAATTTTCAGCGGATGGGCTGGATAATATTGTATTTATTTGGTGCGTCACCAGCGATTTGTAAGCAGTTTTTTAAAAGCCGCCCACAGTTGATGACCCAGTTTGAGGAGTTCGACCAATGCACCTTATTTCACCCCTATGCGACTTCGTTACGCATGAGCGACATCGGTTACAAAAGTAAAAATCAGGCTAATCTCAGGATTAATTATAATTCCTTGCCAGAATATGTCGCTAGTTTAGGGCACGCCATAGCCACGCCTTATCCCGAATACGAAGCTATTGGAGTAGTTGGCAACAACGGGGAATACAAGCAATTGAATGCAAATATCCTGCAAATTGAAAATGAGTTTTATAGCATAATCAGACCAAAGCAGATTGCAAAATCAGGGGAAAAACCAACCTTAGCGCTTAAACGGCGAGGCGTGCAATATGTAGAAATGCGTTCACTGGATTTGGATTTGTACCATCCTATTGGTATCGACGAAGCTAAAGGCCGTTTTATCGAAGCCTTATTGTTGACCTGTTTATTAAAAGACAGCCCACAGATGTCCGAAGAAGATTTCCAAGTCAATAACCGTAACCAACTACAAGTAGCCAATTTTGGACGCAAACCTGTATTACTGTTAGAGCGAAATAACAAATCAATTCCACTCAAAGATTGGGCTAACGAAATATTGGCATCTATGGCAGAGGTTTGCCACATTCTTGATAACGGCAACAACACTGATGGTTACAGCAAAGCGTTAGCTGCTCAACTACACTTGATAAACAATCCTGAACTCACACCATCTGCCCGAATGCTTAAGGATATGGCGGCTTACCGACAATCTTTTGATTGTTTTGGCTTGGTGAAATCACGCGAAAATGCGAACTATTTCAATAATGGCCAATTTGACAACGCCAGGACGCATGAGTTCGAGAAAATGGCGGAACAATCCATTGTTAAGCAAGCCGCCCTGGAAAGCCAACCGCAGTTGCCGTTTGACCAGTTTCTTGCGCAATATTTAGCCCAGCAATAACATGACCGATTTCGATATTGAAAAATACCAAGCCGAATTGGCACAAAAAAATCCTAGGTTTATCCTTAAAAAAGCCTTAGCAATATTTGATAACATTGCCGTTTCGTTTAGCGGCGCAGAAGATGTTGTCTTAATTGATATGGCGCTGTCTATTAGAAAGGATATTCAGATATTTACGCTGGATACTGGACGCTTGCATCCCGAAACTTACCAATTCATCGAAAAAGTCAGAAACCATTATCAAGTTGAGATAGAGGTCTTATCTCCGGATAGAGTTGTCCTCGATGAATTTGTTAAACTTAAAGGTTTGTTTAGCTTTTACGAAAACGGCCATCAGGAATGCTGTGGCATCAGGAAAGTTGAACCGCTCCAACGCAAACTAGCTACTCTGGATGCGTGGATTACCGGTCAACGAAAAGACCAAAGCCTTGACACCCGTGGCGATATTCCTGAAGTGCAAATAGACAGCGCGTTTTCTTCTCCCAGCAATAAACTGATTAAGTTTAACCCTTTACTTAACTGGAACTCAGCACAAGTCTGGGATTATATTGAAGCTTACCAAGTACCATACAACTCACTGCATAGCCGTGGCTTTATCAGTATTGGCTGTGAACCTTGTACCCGGCCAGTATTGCCTAATCAACATGAGCGGACGGGGCGTTGGTGGTGGGAAAACAGCGCCAAAAAAGAATGTGGCTTACATGCCAGTAATTTGACAGATCATTAAGCTGTCAGGTTAGCCCTTAATTACTCCAAGGACGACGGCAATCCGGGCAAGCTCGGTTATGGTAGCCACATTAAATTTATTTTTTATTTGGGTGCTGTAATTGGCAACCGTTTTATAGCCCAAACACAATTCGTCAGCGATGCGTTGTGTAGTTAAACCTTTACCTAGCAAGCAAAATATATCAAATTCTTTTGGGCTAAGGCTAGCAACCAGAAGCGGATAATCCAGGTTAGCAGCCATTGCGACAGATTGACCTAACCCGGATTCAATAAAGATTGAGCCCGAAGCGATTGCTAAAATAGCATCAACCAGAATTTCCGGCGCACTATTTTTGCTAATGTAACCTTTTGCCCCAGCTTCAATTGCACGGCTTATATAAACGTTTTCGTTATGGACGCTGAATACTAAAATTTTGGCCTCGGCAATTCGGCTACGTAAGCGCCGAATTGATTCAAGCCCCCCGACACCAGGCATTGATAGATCCATTACAACGATGTCAGGCTGGTAATCCAGATAAAGTTGATATAAAGCTTCGCCACGGTCGGCTTCAGCGACAATTTCAATTGAAGGATATGAAGACAGCAGCATTTTAAAACCAGCACGAACGATAGCGTGATCGTCAACTATAACAATACGAATTCTAGGCATAAAACAGGGCTGAATACAGCCTAAGCATATTTCTGCATTATCGGTACCAGCGGCACTAACTGTCGCTAGCCGATTTATCCTGAAACTTTCTGTAGTTGATGGATATTTTTAATCCAGCAAAGCGACCAGCCATACGAGTAAGTTCTTGGTTTTTATTGTCGAAACTAAGTTTAACTTCACTTAAAGCGCGATCTTCATACCCTTCATCCACGGTTTTGGTATCCAAAACAAACCGGTAAACATAAATTTCTTGAGCTTTTTCTTTCTTAATCTCAAATGGTGTCCCTAGTTTGGCAACAACTGCGGATTTTTTGGGCAAATCAGCAACAATTTTTTCGATGGCATCGGTATTGCCTTTGAGTTGCATTTTGTCTTTGTTAATTTCCCCGCCGCCAATCGAGCGGATTGACGCTTCTAAAAATTTTGGTGGCGCGATTTCCAGGAATATCGACGAAAACGACCATGATGTGATTTTATCCTGTTTGTTAAAATTTAAATCTGAATAAAATTTGACTTCAGGCACCATCACTTTTTTGTAACCATCCACCTTTCTGAACCAATAACGCCAATGCTTGCCTTCTGGCATCGATTTTTCTTCGCTAGGCCGCAGGCGCGCTAAAGATACAAAATCCTCACTTTCCATAATTGGTTCTTTAAACAATAAGGTAAAGTCATCTTTTGCTGCCACAGTAAAATATTTATCAAACTCCCCCATTTGTTGATAGGTTTGATAGGCGCGCCACCAATAAGCACACCCGGTCAACATTAAGGCAACTATGATAATACTGAGAATTTTAACGAATTTATTTTTCATAGGATTATCTACAGATTAAAAAATAGATTATTCGGAATTAGGAGCAATGCTACTAATGCCGGGTTTGGCTGTCGCCGGATAGGTTTTGTTGTACATGCAACAAGTTTTCAGTATCGATTTTATCGAAGTGATAATTACAATTACAAAATTCGCAGTTTACTTCAATTTGTCCTTGCTCAGCCAATATTGACTCTAATTCAGGACGCCCCATTAAACGCAACATGGTTTCAATTTTGCTGCGGGAACAAGAACATGCGAAACTAATAAGCTCTGGCTCAAATAAGCGCACTTGTTCTTCATTAAATAAGCGATAAAGTAAAGTGTCGCAATCCAGCTCAAGTAATTCGGCGTTTGTAATTGTATCGGCCAACATCTCGACACGTTGCCAGTGTTCAGTATCATTTAACTGATTTGGCAAAGCTTGCACTAACAAACCCACAGCTTGATCAGTATCTGCGACTAGCCACAAACGTGTATCTAGTTGTTCGGACTGGACAAAATAGGTTTCTATTGCACTTGCTAAATTATCGGCTTGCAGTGGCACAATACCTTGATACGGATGCCCACCCTCTGTATTTATGGTAAGTATCAGTTGTCCATCACTAAACAAGTTATTGCCGCTAATTTCTATATCATCCCACCGAACCAAGCCACGGATTTTACGGTCATGGGTTGCTTGTGCCACCAAGGTTTTTATCGCGCCAGTCCCTTGTGTTTGTAAAATTAATGAACCCTTAAATTTAATAGTCGACGATAACAACGCCACAGCAGCTAAAGCCTGACCGAGCTGATTCTGCGCGATAACCGGACATTTTTGCAGTGCTCTAGCAGTTTGCCAACTTTCGGTTAACTTGACCCATTGGCCACGGATACCAAGCCCTTCAAATAAAAAACGGCGGATTAAATCGTGTTTTGGCATGCTAATTGAGAATGTTTTTGATGCTTTATTATAATCCAGAAGTATATTAGTCTTTCGGTAACATTCATTTATCGGTACACAAATGATTTTTAACTCAAAAAAAATAACTTTACCCAGTCTGGCAGAAGCTATGCCAGGACGTACAATACCAATAAACCCTGGTACTCGGCATTTTGTAACGGGCAATCCTATTACGCCTCCGTTTCCTGAAGGATTTGAACTTGCCCTATTTGGGTTAGGTTGCTTTTGGGGGGCAGAACGAAAACTCTGGCAAGTTCCCAATGTTTACAGCACTGCAGTCGGATATTGTGCTGGAATTACACCTAATCCCACCTACGAGGAAGTCTGTACTGGTTTAACTGGGCATAACGAAGTCGTCAGAGTGGTTTACGATCCTTCAAAGGTAGCTTACTGGGACTTATTAACCTTGTTTTGGGAATCACATAATCCTACCCAAGGAATGCGACAAGGTAATGATATTGGCACCCAATACCGTTCTGGAATTTACACCTATAATGACGAGCAAGCTAAACAAGCCAAAACAAGTAAGGAACACTATCAGGAACGCCTTAACCAAGCGAAATACAGTCAAATAACTACTGAAATTTTGCCTGCGGGTGAGTTTTATTATGCTGAAGAGTATCATCAACAATATCTTGCCAAAGAACCACAAGGGTACTGTGGTATTGGTGGAGTTGGGATAAAGCTTAATGATTGACTTATTAAATCACTAAACAAAAAAAAAGGTAGCTATTAGCTACCTTTATAATTTAGGAAGGATATAACGCAACTTATCAGATATCGCAGATTGGACGAAGCTTCAAAAGTTGCTAACATTTTACCAGTGAAATAGCAACTTGGGTATGCGACAAATTGTCGCACCCCCCCAGCAACGTTTTAAAACATTTTTTTAGATATATCCAATTGTTTTTTATCTATTATTTATTATTTTTTTCACGTTAGAAACACTTAAAATAAATTTTTATGGGAATTTTTTGCTGGTTTTTAAAAGCAATCCAGTGACAAAATTGAACAAATTTATAGCGCAAGACCCTCTTCAAAAGCTCATTGTAATAGAGACGAAGCTAAACAGTTCGGTTTACTAAAAAACCATCAAAACTATTTAAATTGTAGAAATGTGGGACTAAGCTTCCCAACGATACGCCGCAGACCACGGTTGAGCAAGAACCCGGATCAGCATCCTCTAGCGAGATTAACCATTTAGGAATATCTTGATAAGTAAGGGTACGTATTTATTTTGTGGACAGAATTTATATACTTACCCGGACTTTATAAGTTAGGTAAAAGTCAACGTAAAGCTTAAGCAAAACGGATCGACCGTTGGGAGATAGTGCCGATAAATTTTGTAAATACGGCTTGCGGATAATCTAGTCCAAGTTATTTAACCTGCCTGGTTTGACAAGCGATTGACCTCTGATCCTTCATTGTTCAAGTCAGGCAGAATTGCTGCACAATTTTTGAGTGCCAACAAATACTGACTATGCCTATACGCATTACCCATGACATGTTGGCAATAATTTACTATCGGCACAAAACAATTAGATTGAATGAGCTAATTAAGTATTTGTACGGATAGGTTGTTAATTTTTAAATTGCTATTATTTTGACACTGCAAAAAATTTGCACAATACCCATAAAAATAAACTGAATACGACGAGGATATGGTAGGGAGAATTTTTTCTTTTCTACTGCTACACCTACTGTGAAGTAGGGTCGGAAAGCTCCAGGCCTTTATCAATCGAAGATGGCTGAGTTGCGAAATTTAATATTTTTAACTTGTAACTTATTTTGGGAAGAAATTATGAAAAGTTTTTTATTCGTTGTTTTATCAGTTTTGATTATGGCCGTTGTTTCTTATCAAGCAGATGCGGCAACAGTTAATTTAGGTACCATCCATGAATCTAAGGATTTTAGTAATTCAGTAAGTGGATCATTTAGCGACATATGGACATTTAAAACCTTACCTAATGATGGAATCGGCGTATCTGCAACCAATGTCTCAATTAAACTAGCTGGCTTTATTGACAAATTTTCTGGAATTTTAGACGGTGTTGCTTTAGATTTTGATTCAGCTACATCTATCATTGCAGGCAAAAAAATCATTACCAATTCTTTGATAGGTGCAGGATTTGGCGCTGGTGACCATACCTTGGTTATTTCAGGCATTGCCGGCAAAAGTGCCAGTTACGGTGGCAGCATTGCAGTAGCAGAAACGCCAATCCCTGCCGCTGTTTGGTTGTTTGGTTCCGCATTAATGGGTTTAATGGGTGTCAGCCGTCGTAAAAAAATCTAAACCCTACTCTACCCAATATCAAAAAGGGAGGTTAAACCTCCCTTTTTTAGCCCTTAAAAAAATTCAAGGAAATTAGCATTTAAACAAATACTCAAAGCAACACTCTTTAGTTAAGTGCTTCGATAAACCCAGGAAGAGTAGCTGTACTCGTATCATGGACAAATCCAATTTTTTAAGTTTTTCTTTACGTACGGCCGTAATTATCATCGAAACGGACAATATCGTCTTCGCCTAAATAACTGCCTGACTGAATTTCAATAATTTCTAAGGGGATAACCCCAGGGTTTTCCAACCTATGCAGAGTACCTAACGGAATGTAGATAGATTCATTTTCGGTCAGTAAAATTTGCTCTTCACCACGTGTCACAAATGCAGTCCCTTTGACAATAACCCAGTGTTCTGCACGATGATGGTGTTTTTGTAACGATAATTTACCACCAGGCTTGACGATAATCCGCTTAGTCTGATGACGCTCACCAGCATCAACCGAATCATAATGCCCCCAAGGCCGGTAAGCTTTTCTATGGATTTCTGCTTCATTCCTACCAAGCTGTTTTAGTTCGTCGACGACTTGTTTGACATCCTGCACACGGTCTTTATGGGCAATCATGACAGCATCTTTGGTTTCAACCACGATCAAATCTTCGACACCAATAACAGCAACCAATTTGTCTTCGGAATAAATATAAGAATTGCTACAATCTAAGGTAATCACATCCCCACTCACTGCGTTTCCGGTATCGTCCTTTTCAGTTACACCCCATAAAGATGACCAAGAGCCAACGTCATTCCATCCCGCTTCTAGTGGAATTACAACGGCTTTATCGGTCTTCTCCATGATTGCATAGTCGATCGAGTCTGATGGGCAGGTAGAAAAAATAGCTTTATCCAAACGGGTAAAATCCAGGTCGGTATTTGCTGTTTCCAATGCTTGTGAGCAAACAGCTAGCATCTTAGGATTATATTTTTCCAATTCCTTAATAAAATTACCCGCAGTAAAAGCGAACATGCCACTATTCCATAAATAGTCCCCGCTTTTTAGATAATTTTTTGCGGTCACAACATCAGGTTTTTCGACGAATGCAGCAACTTTAAAGCCGCTATCAATTTTCAAAGAATCCCTCATGATATAACCATATCCTGTTTCGGCGGAGGTCGGAACAATACCGAAAGTAACTAAGTAACCCCGCTGAGCTAAAATTTCTGCTTCTTTTATCCCTTTTTGGAATGCTTCTACATCGGTGATCACATGATCAGCCGGCAATACCAATAGGACATCATCTTTGGATTCGGCACTAAGGGCAGCTAATGCGACAGCAGGTGCGGTATTTTTACCAACCGGCTCCAGTAATATCACTTGAGGTTTAATTCCGATTTCTAATAACTGCTCAGCCATCATAAACCGATGTCCCTCATTGCATACGGCAATAGGGCTAGTTAAACCAGGTACTCCATTTAACCGCAGCATGGTTTCTTGTAACATTGTGTTCTTTGTTACCAAGGGTAAAAACTGCTTGGGGTAATGACCGCGAGATAAAGGCCAAAGTCTGGTTCCAGAACCGCCTGATAGGATTACCGGGGTCATAGTGATACCTCTAATTGGTAGTTAAAATGAAAAGTGTAGACTACAAATAGGAAAACGATTTTCCCTTTTACAATCATTAATTAGGACGAAGTTAATCATAATTTTGGTGTGTACGGATTAGCTTTATTCTTCGTTTTCAGATTATACCCAAGCCTATAGAATATCGTAAAAACCTCCTAAATTATTGTGTACAATCTGGTGTGATACCTGGATATCTAGAAAAACTTCTCATTAAAATTCATTGGATTAAAAATTATGCGGAATGAACGAATTGATTTACTTCGATTTATTGGCTTAGCCATGATCATTCTTGCACATACAAACCCACCTGAAATAATTTTCCAAGCACGTAATTTTGATGTACCCCTAATGGTAGTGGTTGCTGGCTTGTCTTTTCGCGCCTCGTATCGGCTGGAGCCCTACTTTACCTACTTATGGAACCGAGTAAAGCGGTTAATATTTCCAGTATGGCTATTCTTAACACTTTACTTTTTAGTAGTTAATAAAACCGGTTACCCAATCGCTCTACCTAACTTTCGTAAAATTATAGAAAGTTACCTCTTTCTTGATGGTATAGGATATGTATGGATAATTAGAGTATTTCTGCTTGTTTCCATCGTGTCACCATTAATTTATTCTTACTGCCAACGCGAAAAATCAGATGGCAAATACTTGCTATCTGTGACAAGTATTTATCTGCTCTACGAGTTTATCACCATAGTATCTGCCGGAACCCCACAGACACTCCCAATTTACATTCTTGAAAACATCTTTTTCTACCTTATGCTGTAATATTTTCGATAGGATTACGGTTACCTGATCTTTCACGCAATCAACTGTTTACAGTAAGTGCAGCGGCATTTCTTATATTCATCGTTGGAGCAACAACTCATTTGATTCTGTCCGGAAAGCTAATCGCAACCCAAAACTTCAAATACCCACCGCAAAGCTATTATTTATCATATGCAATATTTGTTTCCACTTTACTTTGGCTCGCTTCAGAGAAGGCTACCAATACAGCCAGATATTTAAAGATCTTACCAGCCATTCTTTTTGTTGGGCAAAACAACATCTGGATCTATCTATGGCACATACCTCTAATTAAAATTATACAAATGCCTTTTATACTCAAATACCCTGTAGTATTTTTATCCGCGTCTCTAATTACATTAATACAACTTGAGTTTGTTAAAAAATATATTTTGCCAAAAGTTGGTAGTCCTGAACTTAAAAAGAATCTACGTGGACTCCTAACAGGTTGAACTTCACCTACAACTTTTGTTAACTAACTTTCAAAATGATTTAGGGTTAGCCCAAAATTAATAGCCTATTTAAGCGACTTGAGTAATTTTTCAGCTAAATCTTTCTCAGTAAAATCGTTTGATTTAGCCGCTGCAGCTAACGCTTTTTCCAATTCTTTTATAGCTTCAGCTTTGTTGCCGCTCGCTTGATAAGCTTGTGCCAAATGATATTTAAAAACGGGAACTTGCGGAAACTTAGCTACAACAACTTTAAAAACCTGTAAGGCTTCTACATTACGACCGCTTTTGAATAATGCCCAACCGTAGCTATCCTGAAAGTATGGTTGGCTTGATTGCTCGAAACGCTTTGCTAAGGTTACCGCCCGTTCAATATTTTCTTTGCTATCAAAATGATCAAGCAATAACGAAACCAAGTTATTAACAGCAATATCGAGACCGGGATTTTTGCTGATTATGACGTCATAAACGGCTAAAGCCTTATCGTAATCGCCTGATTGCTCATACAAAGAAGCCTGGATAAAGTTCATTCGAATAGGGTCGGCACTATTTTCTAAGCCTGTATTAACTGTGGCAATCGCTTTTTCGTAATCTTTCTTTTCACTGTAAAGATTTGCAGTGGCTTCATATAGTTCAGAAGATTTAGGCCATTTTTCCAGAGCCTTGGATAGTACAGCCAGCGCATCGTCGTAACGCTTATCATTGGTTAATAACTGACTTTTTAGGTAGGGTGCAAAACTGTTGTCAGGATTGGCTAAAATGAAACTATCTAAATAACTGTACATACTATTACTTTGTTTCAAAGTTTCAAAACATGCCGCTACACTCCGAAGCGCATCGTCGAATTCAGGAGAAAGGGTTAATGCCTCTTGGTATTGTCCGATGGCTTCTTTACAAAATCCGCGTTGCTCCGATATTTTTCCGCTAAGAAACTTGCCAAAACTTTTGCCCTTGGGCAAGGCGGCTATGTTATCGGCAATTTTTTGGGCACCTGCCCAATCTTTTTTCGATAATTTGATTTGCGCTAATGCCTGTAATGCCCCAGAGTGATCCGGTTTAGTTTTCAAAGCCCTCTGCAATACCTCTTCAGCTCGAGCCAAATCCTGGTTTTTTAACATGTTGGCGACTACGGGCATAATCGCGTCAAAATTGGCCGGATTTATAGCAAGCGCTTTCCGGAAATGCTCATCGGCCAATTCGGGCGAATTTTTCTTTAAAAAGGCTTGACCTAACAGCACCACCGCATCATCTGAATTGGGATAATCCCGAGTTACGCTTCTTAAATCAGATATAGTGTCATCGTATAAGCCGTTTTGTAAATCAATCCTGGCTTTTACTAGGTGAGCTTCCAGATTATTTTTATCGCTCGACAACACATCCTTGATTAAACCTTTAGCCGTATCAACATCATTTCCTTGCATAGCAAGTTTAGCTAACATTATCATCGCTTCGCGGCTCTCCTTAGAACCAGATTTTTTTTCGACAATATTGTTCAATTCTTGCTTTGCTTCTGTAAGTTTATTTTGTTGAATATAGAGCCCAGCCAAACGGAAGTGTAAGTCAGGCTCATCTGGAAACTGGCTTAAATACGAGGTCAAACTTTTCTCGGCAATTTCTGGTGCTTTTTGGATTTGGTAATCAACCAACACGAGTTTAGGTTGGAGCTTATCTGGGTGGGAGTCGATGATTGCTTGAAGGGTATTTATGGTTTTATCATCTTGATTATTATCTGCATAATGCTTAGCTAACGCATAAGAATACTTTAAATTTTCCGGGAACTGTTTAATAAGTTCAAGATAATCTTGCTCTACAGCTGAGGCATTCTTGCTTTGGATGTGCACTTGGAGTTTAACTTCCATCAACTCCACATCATTTGGCTTAGCCAATAGACCTTTTTCAACAGTAGATAACGCTGCAGCAAAATCATCTTTAGCAATATAAATGGCTGTTTTTAGGCTAATACCATCATTGTGATCGGGATGGCCTTTTAAAATTTGCTCCGCTAATACCATGCCGCCATCAAGATTTTTTTGTTTAACCAAAACCGCCCCCTTAAGTGCCAATGCATCCGGATTACCAGGGCTATTAGTTAATACGGTTTCGGCTTCTTTCAACGTATCTTGCAATTGTCCCGACAACAAATTCAAGCGGGCTAATTTAAGCTGGGCATCGTTGTTTTTCGGGTCTAATCGGATAACTTGGTTTAAATTAGCATACATGCTCTGCCAATTTTTATTTTTCTCGTCGATAAGTGCAAGATGGTAATACGCTTCGGTTTGCTTGTTATCCAACTGCAAAACATTCTTAAACTCAATTTTAGCTTTACCGTAGTTACCTTGTTGGTAAAGCGATTTACCGCTAGCTAAATAATTTTTGGCCTTATCCTCAGATTTTCCGCAGCCTTGGACGATTGCCAATAAAAAAATAATAAATAATCTTTTCATAACTTCTTTAATTAGGGATAAATTTAGGTAAAATTGGTGTAACTTCTTGGGCAAACGCCTGAAGCCGCCGGTCAGCATCTGCCATCGTTTCATTAGGGCTAACAACTGTTGTTATCCGTACGAGTGCCCCGTCAGTCCGGTTGAGGAAAAGCGCATCCTTGAACAAATACCATTTCATAAGGTATTCATTGGCAAATTGTCTGCCACGTTGTTGAAACCAATAATAAACTAACTGGGTATTGTCACCTTTTTTTATTACGATACGATTAATCGGTAAAGCACCAATTTCAGCCCGGTAAATATCGGCAATTTGCCAACCGCCTCCTGGAATACAAACTCTTGGAGAATGCGGGGATACGCCTTTGCGTTGCGATTCATAATAAGCGGCATAAAAATTAACTATTTGCGATTTTTCATTCTTATAGTTAGCAAGTATATAATCAGTTAGCCCCAAATATTCGCTGACACTTTCTTCCATTTTCGATTGCTCACCATGCCAGTGAGCGATTTGTGAGGGGAACGCAGGAAACATGGCGCGTTGGGGAATAATCTCGGTGCGCTTATCAATAGAGTTAACAATAATAACTGAAAACAGCAAGGCGGCTACGGTAGCGATTAAGGGATAAGACAGCGAGCGTTGGGTAATGGTTTTGCCTTGTACATCAATTGGTTCAGGAGAAGTTAAACCAAAGACTTCAAATAATGGCTGCTTATCTGAACCGATCCGGCTCAGTAAAGCCATTTCTAGAAACAATACACTGAAGCACGCCATAAATACAATCCAACCTTCAAAATCGTGCAAAAAGCCTTCTGCCATTTCGATACCCCAGTTATCCACTAACACACCGATCATGCCAATGCGAAAACTGTTCATCAAAATGGTTATTGGAATAGTTGAAATTACCAGCAACATTCGTTTCCAAAATGCAGCATCAAAAAGATAAGCGCTGATAACCCCTAAGCTAAGTAAAGGAAATAAATAGCGTAAACCGCTACAAGCTTCAACGACTTGTAACTTGAATACGCCTAAATCTATGACATTACCCTCAAGATAAACAGGGATTTGACACCAACGAATGAAGGTGACCCCAAGTTTTGAGGATAATAACTGGAGATTTGCAGAAAGACTAACTTCAAGGAAATAAGGTAAAGGAATAGCAAAAACCAGTAACAATATTGGCACCAATATCGGTTTTGCCGCTGGCCAACCCATAACCGCTAAAGCTAAACCTAGAAGCACTACGATAAGTGCGTATTGGGTCAAAACAAAAAGGGCGCTGACTTCGCCCACTACAAATACCCCCAAGGCGACCAATATACAAACTAAACCCCACCAGGAAGGTGAAAATTTGGTCTGTATAATAGCGTTCTTTTTTTGCCAGATGAAATAAAGCGAAATAAAAGGTAGCATATAGCCGTGGCTATATTCCTCTTGCTTATCCCAGCGTGACACTAATTCGGCAATCCCACTCCAGAACGCAGCCGTCATAAGCGCCAAGGCAACCAGCAACCATATCCAACTTTGCCGGTTCATCTGCCAAATTGTTAGCTTATCCATAATCGCTTAGTTATTCTGCCCGTGCTGATTTATGAGTTTCAGAAGAAATAAATTTTTGTTAAGTGTATGCTATTTTTATGATTATTGTGGATCTGACCTAAAATAAGCAAGGCTTAGAACACTTCGGTTTAAAGCAACAATTTATCTACTTTTTGCCAAACAATAATACGGCTAACGGCTTGAGTGGGATTGATTAACCGCAAACTGTTGCCTGAAATTTTTAAGTATTTGTAAAGGATCAAGCATAAACCTAAAAAAGCAGGATCAATCAACGTGACACCTGCCATATCAATAAGCACATCACGGTTTTCAGTAGCCGTATTTTTAAATTCAGCCCGCAATGGCGTTAACGTGTTATGTATACAATACCCCTGCAAGGTAATTACTTTGTTTTGCTCAGCAGTGATATAGCTAGTAATGCCTAAATTTTCTCCTGCTCGCTTGGTCTTGGAAAATTTTAACCATACTGCATAAGGAATAACGTTGTTAAACAACATACCCATAAAAGTTATGCCATCGTAGTAATATCGTTGCCACAACGCAGGTTCTTGATAAATTCGCCATAACCATTCTAATCCGATTCGTTGCAGTAAAATCGGCGCACGGATTACTGTACCAGCAAAAAAATTGATGACCGCCCCCAGGTGGCTAATTACCGGTGGTCTCAGTAAAACTTTATTCCGGACAATCCAGTCTTGGCCTTTTTTTGCGCCCAACGCAACAATTAAAAAGTCGATATCATATTGGTTAATAGTATCGATAATCCCCTTGGTACTCATCTCATCAACCGAACCGAACCCCGGCGCAAAATGGCTAACAGCTTGCAAGCCGGCCGGACTCGCATTGATTTTCTCACTGGCACGCTCGCCAACACCGGGCCCACCACCAAAGAAAAAAACTTTTATAGGTTTATCTGTATTCCGACGAAAGAGGTAATCAATCAAGTCCGAGCCAGCAACCCGCTCCGTGATAGGAACATTCAACAGTTTAGCAACAAGCACAATAGGGAAACCGTCAGCAACCGACAAGTCGCTCTCGATAACCGATTGGCGGAAAGTATCATCGGTTTGCGCACCACATAAAAAGTTAAGATTAGGCGTCGATAGGAAACAGGATTCTTTATCTTCCGCTGCCGATAGTATTTCCTTAGCTGCTTGTTCAAGACTGATTACATCAAAAGGCAACCCTAACAAACACCAAACATTACGCGAAAAATCTCTGTCTATAGCCATTTTATCGATTGCATTAGTAATAATCAGGAATCACGTTCCGTTCTAACCCACTTTCTTTGGCGCTTGGAGACAAAAGCGGTGTAAATTGACAACTTTGAGACAATATAAAAAGGTATACCCCGCAGCTCTTTTGGCGATAAATAATCTTGGCCGAACCGCCACCAAACGGCGATAAGCATAAATGCAAAACCGGTAAAACTAATACCAAGCAACGTTAATGCTAACGTGGAGGCCGTAATTAGGGCAACAGCCGCCAGCATGACTAAACCACCTAGTGCAACCATCACGAGTAAAGATAACGGTGGCACACCTATATCAAACGCATACAGCAGCAACTTTATATTTTTTTTGCACCAAGCTCCTTTAACTAAAACAGGCACTTGCTGACAAATGGTTTGTAAATGACCATGTTCCCAGCGGGTTCGTTGGCTGTGTTCCGCAGAGGATTGCTCGGGAAAATCGCTGTAAACTGTGGCATTTGGACATAGCAATGGAGGATAACCATTAAGTGCACAATCTATACCTAATTGCATATCTTCTACAAGATTACCACTCCCCAAATGCACTTTTTCTAACGCTCCCCAAGGAAATGCCATACCAGTACCTGTTAATACGACAGGCAAGCCCAGTGCATTCATGCCCAACAAACGGATTTTATTTTTTAGTAACCAAGCGAATCCGGCGATTTTTTGTTTAATAGACGCATTATCAACAACCCGCATGAGATAAATCATTTGGGCAGGCAAGTTCCGGCTTGCCGATAACTCAATCAGATGATTTAGATCAGCTTTTGATGTTTCGCAATCGGCGTCCAGAATAACTACAATATCTGGTGGCGTGGTTGATTTAAGGTACTGAACACCAAAATCCAAAGCAAAACCCTTACCCTTATCGATAGCATTGTGACGTTCAATAACATTTACCCCCAAAGATTTAGCGATTTCAGCGGTATTATCCGTACAGTTATCTGCAATCAAGACGATTTTCTTAGGATTAGCATCGGGAAGCTCTTGCAATAAGCGCCTAAGCGTTTTTTCAATAATTGCAGCTTCATCGTGTGCTGGTATCAATACGTTATAAACCTTATCCCAAGCCGAGCTAGTTTCGCGAACAACTGGCTGCTTTATAACTAAAGCAACAAAACACTGGCTGGCAACCACAAGTAACGACAGTGAAATCAGAAGTGCAATAAAAATTGCAATAGTTTCCATTAGCATTGCCATTTACTCCCATCAAGTATCATCATGCTATTTGCCAACTCTTGGCGGACATAATTTTAAATTGTATCCACATTGGCTATTTAATTTAGTATTGTGTAAGGCATTCAAAACATTGTCGTAACTATTCACTCTCACTACGACCGATAACAACATCGTTTAATTCCCCATTAAATGCCATAACAGATTTGCTGGCTAGATTTGGCTAGAAGTTTATAGAAATTTTAGCCAGTTCTTTCTACTAGACTGGAAAAACAGCTAATATTGCGATTTTTTGAAGCCAATTTGAGTATTTTTAGGATACTAGATTTCTGAATAAATCAGGGTTGTTAGTAACTTAAGACAACGTACTATAGAAATCTGCTATTTTTTGCTTAGTATTTTCCAGAGTATAGGTTTTCGCTTTTTTCATGCCATTGGCACGTATACGTTCTTTAAGTGTTTTGTTGTTAATTAATTCAAGTAACTTATTCGCTGCAGTTTCACAATCGCCATCTGCGGCTACCAAAGCGGTATCATAATCAATCATGAACTCTGTTGCGCCACCTCCAGTAAAACCAACAACAGCACAACCGCAATTCATCGCCTCAAGAGGTGGCAACTGCAACCCTTCTGGATAACCGGCAGCTAAAAATATATCTGCTTGCTGGTACTCAGCGATTAATTCATTTTGAGTCAAGCCATCAACAATACGAAACTCAATAGGATAGTTTTCAAGAATCGCCATAATTTTATTCAGGTCTTCAATATTTTTTCTAGACATTAGCAACACCCTGTTTTCGATACGTTGGTCAGGTGCGGCGACAAACTTACCTTGATCAATACCGTTAGTTATTGTTGTTGCTGGAATACCCATTTTCTTACGCACCATTTCCGTGCAATAGTCTCCACAGGTAATCACGTAGTCGTAGCCAATATCGATATAACTTTTACCTTGATCACGCTTTTTTAGTCGATTATCCAAATTGATCCAGTTTTGCATAAACAGAATTTTTTTTGCATTCTTAAACTTCAAGCCATCATATGGATGCAATTCGCAACAAATGACGATATCGTCATTTCTTAAAGTGTATCCGATATCGCTAATATCTTTGATTTGAAGATCATAACCGAAAAAATTACCAACATAATCCCCCATTGTTAATGGGTATGCATTGTAACCAAGCTCCCGCAAGATCAGGCAATGCTGGTAAAAAACCTTGATACCACCAACCGGTCGGTGAAAATTATTCCAGCGACTTTTTAAATAAGCCGTCATTTTGCCATGCCTGATTGACTTCAATAAATCGATAAATACAATTTTTCGATTAAAAATATCAGGAATTATGTAATAGATAGTCCCTTTTTTTGTCACCAGCCAAAACTCACATTAAAATATTCAGTAAACATAATACTTATAAAGTATATTTTTTTTCAATATGTAGAAACAACCAAGCGCTATTACAAACCATCATTAAAAATAAAAGCCACTCGTTGTTTCCTCAATATCCACGAAACGCGCAAAAAAGCGCTTTCCAATAAGATAGGTTAGTCGGTGCTAACATAATAGATTTTAACGCATATTTCCGGGCAGTTTGTTTGTTACCACCCTTCAACGACCACCAGACCCACTTACTATATATTTCCGGCTTCTTCGAGTTGGCTTTAGTTGATTCTAAAATGACTGGGTTTAACCCACGACGTTGGCTTGCAGCATCGACTACTCTTTGGGTATCCTTGCGTATTTGGTCTTTCTTCTCATGGCATATACTATCGATATGTTGGCGATAACAAAGACAAACAGTGTTAATATTTGCAAGGCTGCCTACTTCTGCAAGCTTTAAAAAAATATCAAGATCTTCCGCACCAGTTAAACTAACATCAAAAGCGTTTATGTCGAGCACCTTCTTTTTTCGCATCATAGATGAAGGAAAAATAATCGCCCCACCCAGCCCATTAATATGCCAGCTATCAATTTCCTGGTGCGTTAATGGCAACGGCCATTCGCATATTCCGTCATCATCTTTATCGATTAATTGCGTTCTAGCGCCGATGGCCACGTATTTTTTATTCGATTTTAGGTAATTGTATTGTGCCGACAACCTATGGCTTAAAGAAATATCATCTGCATCCATCCAGGCGATTAATTCCGCGGAAGCCATGTCAATCAGTTCGTTCCTGGTTGCACTTATCCCTTTATTTTGCCGAGCAGATAGTTTGATTCTGGCATCTTTGCTGGCAAATTTTTTTAATATTTCTAAGGAGTTATCTTTAGAGCCATCGTCAATAATAACTAACTCAAAATCAGGAAAGTCCTGGTTTAAAATACTGTTTATCGCTTTCTCTAGGTAAGGAGACGCATTATAAACAGGCATCAAAACTGAGATTGCGGGGTTAACCGTCATTGTCTTTTTATTAATGAGCACGCGAGCAACCGCCACCCAGCACTATTGAAAGGCGCCCAGCGCAAAGCTTTTAACGCATAAATAAAAGCCGTGTTCCATTGTTTGCTAGAAAATGCCCACCAACCGTGCCGCAAATAGGTATTAAACTTTGATAGCCGGGATTTGCTAGGTCGCCCTTCAAGCGCCAAAAAATCCATGACAACACCGCGTTTATGGCATGCCGCCTCACAAATTTCCTGGGTTTTTTGCATTTGGCTGGCGTGTTGGCTGGTACTTATCGAGTTATCATGGATACGGTACTCCAAGATGATATCTGGAATGTTTTCAATTTTTCCGATAGAACATAAGTTTAGCCATAACCCAAGATCCTCGGCAGGATAGTCGTCTTCATGATAACCGCCAACTTTTTCCAGCGCCTCTTTCCGCAACATGGCACTTGGGTGTGTAATAGGAGAAACGCCCTGTAAAGCGGAGCGCTCTATAGCATCATAACCAATTTTAGGCTCGGTGTTGATCAAGAAGCGACCTTTGCCATCAATTACTTTTACCCTACCACCTACACACAACACATCTGGGTGGGTCGACATATACTGTTTTTGAAGTAAAAATCGGCCAGGGAGGGAAATATCGTCAGCATCCATACGTGCGATTAACGGTGCTTTTGCCAACTCAATACCTTCATTCAACGTCTTGACCAGACCTCGATTTTCACGGCTAACGAGTTTGATGCGATTATCTTGCTTAGCATAACAGGCTAATATGTCTAATGAACTGTCTACAGAGCCATCATTTATTATTATAAATTCAAAATCGCTGAAACTCTGCGATAAAATGCTCTCTACAGCTTTGCTAACATAACGTTCGGCGTTATAAACCGGCATAACAACTGAAATTTCTGGCATGTCTAAAAAATATCTAGATCACGGTAACCGCTTGCTTTCATGAGTTTACGCGTATAACGCCAAACAGTCAGTTTTTCAAAAAAATTTAGATCGCTTTTCCATGAGTCTAATGTGCCTTTCCGAAAAAAACCTTCGGGCTCCTTTTGACTGGCAACAGCGTCGCCAATAGTCGAGGATAAAGGCGAGCCACCCAGTTTACGTTGGGTTTCAAAATCCTGATTCTGCACGATTGTCGTCAAATCGTTTTCATTGATCGGGATAGCTAAATACTCAAACACTTGCTTTAACTGTTCGAAGGTATCGGCTTTTAAATCTTCATAACGAAGTTCGTAGTAGTGGTTACTGGATAACGTTTTACCGTATTCACGCGCCGCCAAAACATTTAAATACCAAATGATTGCCGCATCTTTTGCACCCTTAGGTGCCCACTGCTTCCCCCACTCTTCCTTATTGGCGGCTAACAAAGAGCTGACAACAGAACGGCTATCCCGGATTATATGTATAAATCTGGATTGGGGTAAAATTTCCATAATTACATCCATGTATTGGGCGTGATCAGGGGTTTTTTCCAGCAAATAATTAGCATCAGGCGATTTATCAACGATATGTTTGACCGTATCAAACCAAAAGCCAAATATTCTCGCCTTGATTTCTTCTTCACTCCAATAGCACGGCAAACCGATCTTTCTTACGCTGGTTTGCTGAATCTTATATGGCCTAATTACACTAGCACCTAAGGTAGAGAAAAAATGAGTTTCTTGCCCGCCGCATATTTCTGGATGCGATAACAAAAGCCTTTGCAACCAAGTGGTACCACTTCGAGGGCTACCAATAATGAATATTGGTGCTTCTATTATCGTCTTTAAGCGCGAGTTAGCGTTGTCCTGTATATACGAACTGGTCATGTTAGTGGTTAATTTGCCCAAAAATTATCTTCACGACCCCAGCTATGATCGATATAAATACCCTGCCGACCATGGGCATTATCATCTCCAGTACCGTAATAATCACCATTTTCGATATTTATAGAAGTCGCCTCAGTGATCTGATCTGCAACAGCGCCTTCTACATTCAAGTTAAAGTTCAGTAAATAATTGCCGCACATCAACGGCAACTTAGGAATATAACAATAAAGCTTACCTTCTGCCGGGCTTCTTCATAAGCTTTGCTTGCCATGCGACTATTTAGCACACTCACAAATTGACCATCATTGGTATGAAAAGTTAACCCCATGTTTAAGCTTTTGACTGGCCTGTCTTTATTTTTAGCTTCATAAGTAACCTCAACCAATACCCCACGCCCGCTGATAATTTCATTAGTCCAATTACCTGTGGCAAGATCTTTGAAGCGAATATCTTGAATTCTAGCACTGCCATTACCGCCACGATCCTTACGGGAAGCAATACTGTTGGCAGCTATTAGCGTTCTTGATTGGGCAGCATACTGGTTAACAACCTTATCAATTTCGCCAACAGAGAATAATTTTCCGTTACTGAGCATTATGCCTTTATTACATAACCCTTGAATTGATGCCATGTTATGGCTTACTAACAAAACAGTACGCCCAGATCTGGCTACATCATCCATTTTTGATAAACATTTTTTCTGGAATTCCATATCACCAACGGCTAAAACCTCATCAACAATAAGAATTTCCGGCTCCAAATGGGCGGCAACCGCAAATGCAAGTCGCACATACATGCCCGATGAATAACGTTTTACTGGGGTATCAAGAAATTTTTCCACACCAGAGAAGGCCACAATTTCATCAAATTGCCGATGTATTTCGACTTTGCTCATGCCAAGGATGGCCCCGTTTAGAAAAATGTTTTCCCGACCAGTTAGTTCTTTATGAAATCCAGTGCCAACTTCAAGCAAGCTTGATACGCGACCATCAATAGTAATCTTTCCGTGGGTGGGCTCAGTAATACGGCTCAAAATCTTAAGCAATGTGGATTTTCCTGCCCCGTTCCTACCGATAATACCAACCCTATCGCCTTGACTAATTTCAAATGAAACATCGTTAAGCGCCCAAAAAACCTCATGCTCTGGATCGTCACTATTGGATTTTGAGTTGAAGATTTTGCCAATTGAGGCCACACCTTCTGTGATCGCATCCCGTAACGTACCATGGCTGTTTCGGCCGCTCACTTTATGATCAACTATATATTTTTTGCCAAGCCCTTCGACTCGTATAACTGTATTAGCCATAATTTAGATAATGTCGGCAAAAGTGCGTTCGGTTTTGCGAAAATACCAAATACCTGAAGCCATTAAGAAAAATACAATTGCCACCGAAACAGATACACTCTGCCAGTTAAACGGCGCATCTTGACCTAAAATAGCCCACCGAAAGCCATCGATAACACCTACCATAGGATTAAGCGAATACAATAAGCGCCATTTCTCAGGAACAATTTCACTACTAAAACCAACCGGGGAAACATATAAACCAAATTGTACGACGAAAGGGACGATAAAACGAAAATCACGGTACTTAATGTTCAATGCAGCAAACCACAAACCACTCCCCAGCGCAGCAGCAGAAGCCAATAATATCAAAGGCGGGAGCATCAACATATTCCATGATGGCGTGAATTGATACCAAATCATGAGTGCTACCAAAATAACAGATGATATTAAGAAGTCGACAAAACTCACCACAACGGAACTAGTTGGCACAATTAGCCGTGGAAAATATACTTTCGAGACCAGATTTGAGTTACTAATTAAGCTATTACTACATTCGCTAAGGGCATTGGCAAAAAATTGCCACGGCAGCATTGCGGCAAAAACTAGGATTGGGTAGGGAATGTTATTCGATGGAAGCTTAGCGAGTTTTCCAAAAATTACGCTAAATACAATCATCGTCAGTAATGGCCGAATTAATGCCCAAGCGAAACCAATAACTGTTTGCTTGTAACGCACCAAAATATCGCGCCACGCAAGAAAATAAAACAACTCTCGAAAATTCCACAGATCTTTCCAATATTGTTGCTCCGCCCGACCTGCCTCAATAATTAGCCTATGATTTGCCGAGCCACTTGAAACCGGAATATCAGAATCTGCCGAAACGCTGAATTTTCTGATCATAGCAACTAAAATGCCTATCAATACCAGACAAGAAAAAACAACAGTTATCCCCTGATAGTTTGTAAGTAGAAAATTATTAAGTTGGGCAGCTATATCCATGAAAAATACTTTAACATCAATTAAAGATTTATATGATAGTCATAAGGCTAATAAGTATATCTCATTGGTTAGGTAAAATTGATAAATTCTGAGAAAAATAACCGAAAACACGGCTATAGAGATAACGTAAAAATACTTCACACTAACGTGTTTGTTACTGCAAAACTTAAGTAGTTTTGCCTGTATTTGTCAATATAGCGTGGGCTAGGTTACCATTGACGGGCTTTGAACTTAATATCACCAAATCAGGACAGCAACCATTTTGAACTTAATTATTTATACACGTTTAATCTGCATTAAATGCTAGCCTTAAAAAGTCAATGGAAAATTTAATAAAATCATTCGTTATAATATTTATTCTGAGCAGCGCGACTTTTTGGGTAGCAGGTAAAGCCTTACCGAATTTCATGCCTATAAGCAATTATAAACGCATGACTAAGCAATGGTTTACCGTATTAGTTGCCGCGTTTTTTGCCCATAATATTTGGTTATTTTTAGCATTTCTGACTTGCTACTGTTACTTTTTTTTGCCGAATTCGCCTCAATCCCGGGTAGTCAATTTTTTGCTCTTGTTTTGTGTGCTACCACTTTCTGGCATTGAAATCCCAGGCTTATTTGGGATTCGATACCTTTTTAAGCTGACATACCCATTTACCTTATCATTAATACTTTTGACCGGCCTCTATTTTAGGGCTAACTCATCGCCTCAATGGCTGTCATTAAAGACAGACCGATATATCCTGGTGTATTTTTTTCTCGTTTCAGCTTTATCGTTTCGGGATGATACCTTTACTAACGGACTTCGGGAATGTTTAGTTCACTTTTTCAAAATAGTAATCCCCTATTACGTATTAAGTCGATACTTAAATGATACAAAACTATTAAATAGGGCATTATTTGCTTTATATATAGGGCTAATCCCGTTAGCTCTAATTGGGGTTTTTGAGACAGTAAAACACTGGCATGTATACGACCCAATGGCACAAGCCTTATTGGGCTGGCGCGGCTTATCCGGTTACGACATTCGATCTGGTGGTTTACGTGCCACCACAATTTTCGGCAACCCAATTGTCTTGGGCTACGTTATGGTGATTGCTTTTTCCCTGTTGGTTTATCTTCAACCTTTAACCAATAAGCCGCAATTCATCAAAATTGCTGGCGGAGCCATTATTGCTTGCTTAATATCAACTATGGCAAGGGGAGCCTGGGTAGGACTAATTTGTTTATATTTCGCTTTCTTATGGACAGGGAAAGGAGGCACACAGAAAATTGCTGGATGGATACTAGTGGGCATGACGGCAATGCCAGTCTTAGCCCTTACACCACTCGGAAATAAGATTATTGCACTCCTACCCTTCGTGGGTACTTCAAGTGCAGATACGGTGGATTATCGCAGCCAGTTGATAGATCAGTCTTGGCTTGTGTTCAAGCGAAACCCTTGGTTTGGAGCAACTAATTATCTGGAAGCCCCTGAACTTGAAGTAATGAGACAAGGCCAGGGTATTATTGATATTGTGAATAGCTATGTAGGGCTAGTGCTACCTAATGGCTTGGTGGGATTAGCCTTGTTTTTAGCTATATTTTTAAATTTAATATGGCAATGTTATTTCGTCATTAACCGAATCCCATCCAGTGAGGTAGATTTAATTCGTATGGGCCGCATGTTTTTTGCCCTTTTGATAAGTATTATGGTGATGATAACTACGGTCAGCTCAATAGATTACATACCTTATTTTTATTGGTTATTTACAGGTATCGTTGCCGGTTATTTACATGTGGCTGAAAAAACGATTAAGCAGCTCAGGGCAAGTCGTTTACCATGAGGATAAAGGAGATAACATTGCATTATTTTTCTCAATTTTTTGGATCCAAAGTGCGTTTCCTTTCAGCTTTTATGGGTATTTTTATGCCCTTAGTTTACTCAAGCCAATGTTACAGCTTTGACACGATCAGGCTAGATGGCAAATCATCTTTATTTACAGTACTCGATCAATCTATGCCCATAGTCTCTACTAAATATGTGGCGTGGGATAAAAACTGGACATGGGCAGGCGTAAAAGTAATACCACCTAATTCTTCAAGAACTGAGTATAAAGGCAGTGTAAATAAATTGGATGTTGATTTTTCCAGCACTGTAAAACTGGAGAATACACGGGCAAATTGGCAGTACCATTGGCACAAGAAAATAGACCATCCTGAAGCAGTAGGACTGGGCATCGAATTTGGGTTGAAATTGAAATCAGCAACATTTGACAACGCCTCCATTCCAGACCCCGAATTGTTGCCGGAAAATCAAGGATGGCGCTGGCAAATGCCCGATGGACAAACGCTTGAAGTAAAATTTTTCCCAGGAGCTGCTAAAGTGTTTTTTGAAAATGGCAAAAAAAGCACAATACGCGTGTTATTTTTTGATGGCATTACTAAAGGTGATGCTGAATTAACAATGTCAGTAAACATAACTGGAAAAAAAGCCAAGTTTTTAAATTCTATTTCTCAGGATTACGACAAAACAGATTCACAACAAAACTGGCAAAAAGGTATTTTGTCAGAAAAGTCCTCACCAATAGATTTGTCCTTCCTTAACCGCAACGACATGCCTGCTGGCAAGCACGGTTATGTCAAAGCCCAAGGGGATCAATTGGTTTTTGCCGATGGCACTCCTGTAAAATTCTGGGGAGCTAACATCATGGCTTACGCACTATACAAAACCTCGGATAGTGATGTTAAGGCACATGCCAAACGCCTGGCACAGCTCGGATTTAATCTAATCAGGCTCCATCATCATGATTCCAAATGGGTAAGCCCCAATATTTTCGAACACCCTAATATTGATACCCAACAACTTTCGGACACTACCTTGAGAAGACTGGATTGGTGGATCAATTGTTTAAAAGAACAAGGCATTTACATCTGGATGGATTTGCATGTTGGCAGGACGTTTACCAAGAAAGACGGCATCGACCATTTCGAAGAACTGAGCAAGAGCAAAGCTAGCGGTGAAGCTAAAGGCTTTAACTATCTTAATGATAGTATTCAAAGCCAAATGCAACGCTTTAATGAGGCATATCTAAACCATGTCAATGTCTTTACCAAGCTTGCTTACAAAGACGATCCAGCTATTGTTAGTTTGTTAATAACAAACGAAAATGACCTGTCACAGCATTTCGGCAACCTTTTTTTACCAAAAAAGGGAGCGCCTGAGCACAATAAATTATTTAACGCTGATATTAAACAATTCGCCAATAAAACCGGCTTATCGGCTGGAAAAATCTGGCAAGTCTGGGAAGTGGGGCAACCCAAGCTTTATACTGCCGATGTCGAACATCGGTTTAACCAGAAAATGCTAACGCATCTCAAGGGCTTAGGCGTAAAGTCAATGATTGCGACCACAAATAGCTGGGGAGAAATGCCACTAAACGGCTTACCATCACTAACAGATGGTGACTTAATTGATGCCCATTCTTATGGGAAACCTGAAGAAATTAATTTTAACCCCCGATATAACCCAAGCTTTTTAGCGTGGCTTGGTGCAGCCCAAGTTGTCGATAAACCACTATCAGTGACGGAATGGAACAATAATTCCTTTGAGTCCGCTGACCGCTTTACAATGCCGCTTTATCTTGCTGGTATTGCTAATTTACAAGGCTGGGATGCCATGATGTTATACGGTTACAGCCAAGAAAACTTAAGTGGCCCACCCTACCCCAAAAATTTTTCTACCTATAACGATCCAGCTATAATCGGACTTATGCCCGCTGCAGCTTTACTCTATAGGCAGGATCAAGTTGCTTCGGCAAAACATAATTATGTGTTATCGCTAGGTGCCGAGAATTTTTATTACAAAAAACAAAACCCTTTTACCTCAAAAACTATTAGGACATTACTAGAATCCAGCCGTTTTTCCATAGCAGTTCCACAAACTAAAGAACTGCCTTGGCTAAAAAGTGCGCCACCGACATCAGCTACAATAATCACCGACTCAAATAAGGATTTTATCCCCGAAGGCCAAAATTATGTGCAATCAGATACCGGAGAATTGAAGCGTGACTGGCAAAAAGGTATCCAAACGACAAACTCCTCTGAAGCACAAATCGCTTCCGGCTGGATTGGTGGTGAAACCATAAAACTTGACGATGTTAGTTTTGAAGTAAAAACCAAAAAAGCGGTAATTTCCGTCCAAAGTGTAGATAAAAAACCATTAAAAAATTCCAGACAGATATTTATCACCGCTATGGCGCGTTCAAACCTTGACAAAAATCAGCACGGTTTTTTATCGGAACCCGTTGAAGGTGAAATTTGGATATCTGCACCTGCAAAATTGACTTTATACCCTATTAATGAAAGGGGTGACCGTAATGCTCCTGTTGAAGCAGCATATAGCAAAGGCAGATACCACATAAAACTTGGTGGGAAAAATCAAGCCCATTGGTATGTGTTAACCAATAACTCTTGAATTTTTAAAAAATTAGCCTGGTATTGTTCGGGCTACAGTACGCTTCCTACATATGAGCTAAGTTTATGATCAAGCGCTTGTTGATCATACTAAAACTATTATTCCATATTACTATATGCCCCACCTTACTACTCAACTAAAAACTCCCGCATCATCCCCATATCTTCATGTTCCAAGTTATGACAGTGGAACATAAATAAACCTTTAAAGTCTTGAAATGGTTTGATGATCCGCACAGTTTCACCCGGCATTACTAGCACAGTATCCTTTAAGCCGCTATTGATAAATCCCTGATTTACCGTACTGTAATTATCCGATTGGGCAGCATCCTTACTACGGCTGATGATTTGAAATGGCTGTCCATGTAAATGGATTGGATGTGCCATTGACATCATTCCACCCATGCCACCACCATGCATCCCGCCCATACCGCCATGTTGCATACCCCCACCCCCCATACCCATACCCATGCCATGCCCCTCACCATTTCCGTGTGATATTTCCATAAGTTGCACAGTATTTACTGGGATACGTTCATTATCCTGAATATCTTTATAAGCGTATGGCCGGCCATTTAGCAACATTTGCATATGGCCTTCGGAAATCGTTATAGGTACAGGTTTTTGGGGATTGTGAGCATCTTCAACCTTGTACTCTGGAACCTTAGATAACTTACTTGGCAACTTAGGGCTATCGCTGACTTTTTTGTTAATCTTTACTGAAAATACCGCATAGTCACTGCCCATCGGTAAACCGTAACTTTGCTGGTGCATCATCCCCATCATCGGCACAGCCCCGGAAAAAGGCAAGCTACGCATAGTAAGTTCAGAACCGACTGGACGACTACTGAAATCAGCCCACACATCCAGACGTTCACCAGGCGCCAGCATGACATATGGTTTATGTTCTGGCTCAGCTAATAAGCCGCCATCGACACCTAGAACGGTTATAGGCGTACCGTCATCCCAACCTAATTTGTAAATCCGTGCGGTTGATCCATTAAGGAACCGTAAACGATAAGCCCGACTTGCCACTTCTAATTGCGCTTCTGGATGACCATTTACTAATATCCGGTTACCATAAAATCCAAACATGCTGCCGTGCATACCGGGCGTATAAAGCAACTGATTATCGGTATCGAAGAGTTTATCCTGGATAACGATAGGAATTTCAAATTCGCCGGATGGCAATCCCAGTGCCGTTTCCTCTGGATCATTGATAATAATCCCTCCGGCAAGACCATGATAGACCTGTTTGGCAGTAGCTTCATGCGTATGTGGATGATAAATAATCATGCTTGCACGATTAACCACTTCAAATTCGTAAACAAACCGTTGGCCGGAACTAATTGCGTACATTGGGTGGCCATCAACCTCAGCAGGCACATGCAAACCATGCCAATGAGTAATAGTATCTTCTGATAACTGATTAATCAGATGAATGCGGACTTTTTGGCCTTTTTGTAAGCGAATGACAGGCCCCAGATAGGAGCCAGGTATATCTTTGATAGTTAACTCAGGACCACTAAGTAACTTTGCCGAGTATTTTTGGACATGCGTCTTTTGTCCGGCTAACACTTGCACATCAGTATTCTGGCAGATTAACTCAAACTCGACATCGGGTTTAAAATTCGGGCTAGCTTTGCGGGCTGGCAACATGGGCATGTTATGCATCATATCTGCGGCAGTTAACATACCTGGAAGACTTACTGATGCCAATAAGCTGAATCCAGTTTGTTTCAAAAACTGGCGGCGTGATTTAAGCGTTGAAGTCACCATACAAACCTCTCAAAAATTTAGATCCCCCTCGTATAGGTATTATAAAAAAAGGGCTATTTAATCAAAACAAACGTATTTCGAAATAAATTAGCCCTGAGGGAGGATGTTGCAAAAATGTCGCGGCTAGTATGACACTCACCCAATAAATAGCTTTGATGTGAATCAAATAACACCAAAATTTAAATTAATATTATTTCTCCAAGTAAACCATAATCCTAATTACGCGTTCCTCAATGAACTTTTATAGTGGATCGGGTTACTAATTGTGGCAGTAAAGCGTTTACTGCGTACTCCAATAATTTCTCAAGGTGAACCGAATGAAAACAGGCTATCTTAAAACTATAATACTATTCCTTTTCATCACCATCACTACCAGTGTAAGCGCAGAAGGTATCCAAAATCCAGCCGCCCCGCCGATGAATCACGGCATGGGAATGCGACACGGCATGAGTGGAATGATGGGCAATATGACAGAAGAACAAAAAGATCAGCATCTGAAAACGATGCAAGAGCATTTATTGAATATGCACGATCTTTCAAACCAGATTCTGTCGGAAAAAGACCCGGCAAAAAAAGAACAACTTAAAAAACAACAATTAGCCTTAATGAAAGCGCATCATGAAACCATGAGGGAATCACACAAACCTATGATGGAACCGCCCACCAAATAATCGGGAAACTAAGCTTAAAGGGAAAAGGCATGTACACCATTACCAAACCTTTTCCCATATTTCGATAAAAATTAACGGATTTGCCGCCAGGACTGCCTTCCCGAAGCATCATCTGCAGAACCAACATCCTTATTTTTATTAGTTTCCGAATCCCCAGTGTATCGGCACTCAGTACCATTCTCACACTTAACTATGGTCACGCTTTTGAACATACCTTGATCGCTGCCGTCCGTATTCAAATGCCTGCTGCCGCTCATTGCTACAGCGATATCTAAAGAATTAACCACGCCATCACCATTCGTATCAACCAGGGCCCTTTTATCAGAAACATTAACGTATCCATCGTTGTTAGTATCAAATGAGGCATCAGTTAAACGCTTACCTTCAACGGCATCAAGCTCCATAATCCAACTCACCCCACCCGCTTTACAAGGATCAGCTGAAGGCGTCATGGTCACAAACATAAGGCGTTTACCCCTAACTAATGCAGCAGTGACAACACGCTCACCCTTGGCACCACCTGTAGGCGGTTCCAGATCCATATACCAGCCTTTTTTAGCAATAACCGGCGGCGATGCAAGAGCATTACCCTTGTAATCAACCAGCGTTTCTGAAGTTGCACGCAAAACAAAATCATTGTTACCATTACTATCAGTATCGAAAGCTTGTTCGGCAAGAATCTTTTGCATTTGCAAGCTACTTCTTCCAGAAATAACACTACCAATATCTCTAATACCATAAAAACTTTGCGCTTGAGGTGAACTAGGGACGATGTGATCACCAGACTCAAAATATTTGCCTGTACCAAAATAGACCATCAAGCCACCTAAAGGATGTCTACCAAGTTGGGGTTTTGCCGTAATAGGTTGAAAATTGGTACCACTACAAGTCACCGCTGAACATGCCGTAAACAAAGGCGCAGGATTGGTTCCGCTTGAAAAAGCGACACCCCATTTGCTGGGATCGCTATCAGCCACATCAAACTTCCAAAGGTTACCCAATAAGTCGCCCGCATAAATATAATCAACAATCCGGTCGCCGTCGACATCTGCGGGAACTGGGGTTGATAAGCCGTTAGGTTTGGCCGCATCACCGACATTTGTGTCTATGCTTCTGATAATTTCACCGGTAGCCACATCGACAATAAACAATACCGCTTTTTTGCTAACGCTGTTATACCCATTCGCTACTATTGCCGCCCATTTGCCATTTTGCATTCTGGCTGTAGTCGGCTGTGGAATGGTATAGCCTAAATTATTAGCAAACCCGGGATTTTTGTTAGCGGTATCGTCTGCTAAATTTGCAGTGACGGGAGCTTGGCTCGGCGTAATTTCCCACAGCACGTTGCTAATCGCCATACTAGAAGTTGGGTTAGTGACATCCAATGCAAAAATAGCTTTACTGCTACCCGCACCAGTCGAACCTAATAACACGGTATGCCATAAACTACTAAAATAAACATCACCGGCACGTGGTGAGCCATCTACAAAATATTCATGGGGTAAACAGCCACTTTGGGTACAACCGTATTTTTCTGCAGTCAACTTCTTAAGTGAAGGAATAACTGCATTCGGTAAATAAGCAAATAACTCAGCACCAGTTTCGGAGTTGACAGCATGTAGCATGCCATCATTAGCACCGAAATAAAGTGCATCTAACCGGCTGCCTTTATAATTGCTATAAGTGTCGTCATTGCGGAACTTTTGATAATCAGTGCCCTCAGTTCCTGGAAGAATACCATAACCAAAATCGTCAGATTTACCTATAAACAACGGATCTGAGTTAACAATATCGCCTAACACAGTAGCCCTGGCACGAAAAGTCCCACCAGTTTTTGGGATTTCTTTAGCTTGATCACCACGGATGTAGTTAAGTACATCGGCGCTGGTCAGCGCGGCTTGTTGGCTAGTACTCAACTCGGCCCATTCAAAGCTAATACCTTTTGTGCTAACCGCTGCAGGATTGTAGGACAAAATACGACGTGTATCGGCGGCAGGAAAGCTCATATCCCATTTTTTTTCACCAAAACTACCGATACCATCTAATATGCCGTTGCCATTGGTATCTTCACCAGAATCTTTAACACCATTGCCGTTTGTGTCTTCGCTGGTTGTACTTAGCGCAAATGCCTTAAGAAATCCAGACCAATCGACACTACTAAAACCAGCTTGATATATTTTGGTTGTCGTATCCAGACGGGTAGAATTTGCTGACAGTGTAGACGCTGAACTTAATTCGACTTGATTAGCAATATCATCAAAGATTCCTGCAAACGCTGCGGTAAGCGCGGCAGAATCACCCGCTGTTTTAAACTGGCCACCACCACGGATCGCCGCATCGGTCAATAAGGGATCATTTGCCAGAATAGGATCGGCAAAACCTATGGTGTAAGTAATCAGGTTACTTTTTTCACCAGCTTTGCTTTTGGTTAAATCCGGCCTTAAGTCCATATCGAATAAGGCTTGAGCAACATCGTCCAAATAATCACTCCCCCCCCACTCATATCTTCTATCCTTTTTAGTGCCATTTTGGTAGTTTTTTACTGAGAGGGCGGGTAGAGGTGTGGCGGGTAATCGTTCAACATTCGGGTCTGTCGGTGTTGAATCGCACTGACTAGGCGTTGCTGCGCAATCGCCAGTATAGTCGCGGACTAACGAATTGATATCACGATCTAAATGTGGCTGCCCATCGGTCATCAGGACTGCAAAACTTTTTTGGCACGAATGTTCGATTGGGTTGACGATGGTTTGGCCACTACTGTTATATAACTGGTGGTCGCTTTTAGTTCCTTGGGTAAACACGGAAGCCACACTTGCACTAGCTTGGTTAGTTTTACCTGGGTGCAAAGTCAAATTACCGGTATTTCCCGTTGCAAAGTAGCGGCCAATATCTAATAACGTTTCAGATAATGGGGTATTGTTTATGGGTTCAAGGTTATTAATCTGGGTATTGATATCACCTTTTTTGCTAGTATTAATATCAAGGTCTTCAATAGCTTCCAATAAAGCCCCGCCATCTTGGCTATTGTAATAGGTCGAAAGCCCCAATCGAACATGATCAAGAGAATTTACCAGATCAGTTCCTGATTGTTTTACAATCTCTAGTCGCGATTTTGTACCGGGTTTTTGAGTGCCCGTCCAAGCACCGGTATTGCTAGCATCAAAATACCAGTTGAGGAAGTTACCAGTATAATCTGCATCACCAGTTTTACCTGAAGGGGCGGTGTGGGTTTTATTATCGGCAATCAACAATGCACTATACTGGCTCGCGGTTGCAAAACATTTTTGCCCAGTAGCAGTGCCGTAAGTATAGGTGGTACCGTTATAATTAATATAGGGTTTGCTACCACTTATTTTTATCTGGACACAACCAGAGGTATCACACGCCGCAAGTTGATTCGGTGCTGGGCAATTTACTATAACGCTTGGATCGTATGGCGAGTCCGGCACAATGTTATTCATAGACCCTGAGTTATCTAACATCAACATAATGTTAGGTTTGACAGGTGGAGCTAAAAATAAGGGGATCTGCGAGACATTGCCCGCGATCGCCGTAACACTAAACAGCATAAAGCTAAACCCGACCAGGATTTGGCTTCGTGCGCCAGAATAATTTTCTTTTGTATTTAAAAAATATTTCATGGATGCCATTTCCAGTGATTAAAATCGAATTTATTGCTATACAAATTGTTATTAAACTTAAACTACCTGTTACTTAAGCATTTGTTTTACATAATAACTCTATTGCATCTGTGACATTGGTTTAAGTTAAAGCCCAACAACTAACGGGACAATATTAACGTTTGTACACGACTTGTAAAACCACCACGGATGCGTCGGTCGGCCCGTTGGCTTGGGTGGTCACCCGATAATAGTTATCTATCGGCGTTCCGGGATCTAGAGAGGCGTCTCCAGGCAATTCTTCAATAATATAGCGCGGTTCGTGGCCTGATACGCCACCTCCTGTCAAAGGAAAACGAATAGATTTAGTATTACTAGGATCTGATGACCAAATATCTTCTTTCCAACGTTCCACGCCGGGTACATATGCATACAGCCCGTTCGTATTGTTAAAAGCAAGCACACCTGTAGCGCTTAACCTTTTTTCAGCACCCCTTAACGTAGTTTCGGCTGCTTGGAAGGCTAAATTAATATCCTTGGCATTTCCTGCCATACGTTCTTCCAGGCTTGCGACTTGCATGCCCGTAACGCCGATTAAGGTCAACAACAATAACATTATTAAACTGATTAATAATACAGCGCCTGATTGAGTATTTATTTTTATCGAGCTTATTCTCATATATTTCAACTTATCACGGCAGTTTGTTGCGGATAGCAATGGTAGTGGTAAATACTCGTCTTATCCGGTGGTCAGTAGCCTGGATGTTATTGTTGCCGTCATAACTGTACTTCAATGGCTTACTCGCAATATTGTCTTCAATTGTCTTGAGTAGCAAACTAATCCGCACGCTGACCACTTTCGACCAGTCGGTGACCGCGTCTGCTTTTACATAGGCATTAGCCAGATGATCTGTATCCGTATCTAACCCGTAATAAATTTGCATTTTTTCAACGCCTTCAACCAACTCCTCTTCTTGAGGGCTAATATTAGTATTAATAATCCGGAACAACGCTTCTTGGCCATTAGCATTTGTTTTCACGTAATAGCTAGTAGTAATCGCTTTGTGTAAGTTACCCCCATTAATGTATTCCGAATCTAACTTACTGGAGTTTCCGCCAGCGGGTTGTGTTGTGCAGTTTGCCGTCTCATATTTAACAAGCTTATTTGCCGCATTCCAGTCTGAAACCTGAAAAATATCTGCAGTCGTACAATCCGATACCATCACTACATCGCAATTTTGTAATCCGGGCATGGTATTTCTGCTAATTTTAAGGCTTGTCCTTTTAGTGCCACCGCTCACAATTGGCACACTATCATCTCCGGCACGGCGAATAGTCATAATGTCCGAACCGACTAACGGTGAAGTAATGCCTGTTGTGCTGCTGCTGTGCGCCGGTAACCAGCTACTTGTTCCTGCGTCGAAACCCTGGATGCCGTTACTAAAGCTAAAAGCGTATGCATTAGCGTTCGTTAAACGATTGGTGATTGGTACGGATGACTTACTGGCACACCCCCGATAACCTGACATACGTATGTCACGATCAAGAAAATCAAGTGCAAACCGACCACTCTCTTGTAGCCGCGACAAGGATTCTTGCATCCGATAACTTTGTTTGGAAGTAATAAAAACTTGTATTACCCCGGCAATGAGCACAGCACCAATTAACAAGGCAATCATGATTTCGATCAGAGTAAACCCCGTTATGGACGGCTTAGATCTAAAGCTGCTCATTGGGCACTCAACTGAAAGCTCATCGTAAAGTTGGGATCTCCGGCATCAACATGCCCATCATTGTTTTCATCCCAATTGATGCTAATGGTAATTTGTGTTGTTGATGCGATCTCTTTCGGTACTTTACCACCACAGCCGTTATCAACATCTGCCCCAACCGCCGTACCTGTGCCGCGCAGAATGGATCCACAACCTGAAGGCAAGGTGTTAAGAATGGAATCCCGCCACTGCAAGACATCTGTTTTGGCTAACTCAGCCTTAGTACAACCTGCAGCTGTAGTGCATGCGGTAACTTGTGTACCCGTTGGCATCGGCGATTCACTATAATCTTGATTACCATCGGCATTAATATCAGCATAGGACACCACTGCAGCAGGATTAGCCCGTATTCTATCTGCCATATCCTGCGCTAAGTGTACCGCCTGGCTGCGGTTGTAAGCCAATTGATTGTTTTTTACACCATTGGCTTGTAACGCGGCTAACCCTAAAAGACCCAAAGCCAAAACCAGTACAGAAATCAAAATTTCGATTAATGTAAATCCTGCGGTTTTATTCATTGAAAAGTTCATGGGGTGCAATCAGTGACGTTATTGCCGGAATTATCATCAGGAATACCATCTTTGATCGTATCGGTATCTAGTCCTATCCGAGGCCTACCCACTGTATTTAGGACAATCAGTCTTGAGGTTTCGGCTTCCACTGCTTCATTAGCATCTTGGTTATCGCAGATAACGAAATAATCATTGGCAATGCCAGTCTTTCCATCAGTAATGTAATTGCTAATACCTGTGGGCGTGTAGCGGATAAAGTCGGCTACATTATTTTTGCCTCTTAGCGTGTAACTGGTTGGCAATCCGGCGAAAAATTTTAGGATACAATCCTCACTCGCCTCACATAGCGTAGTATCGCCATCATCGTTAAATACGTCGGAATTCCCTGTCGAACGATCCGTATCGACAAAAACTTGCCAGCCGTCTTCCCAATTTTTACCAGTCGCTTTCCTAACCACAACATCCCGTCCACGCTTAACGGCCTCACTACGAGCCAAATTTAAAGCCGCTAGCAAGTTGTTTGCGTTGGTGGTTAACCTTGTACTCCTTATGGTTGACATAAAACTGGGCAGAGCCAAGGCCATCAAAATGGCGGCAATGCTAATAACCACTAAAGTCTCAACTAGCGTAAATCCTGGATTTTTAGATGGGCTGTCAGGCATGGTAGTTTTATACTTTATAAGTAAATCAGTTGGATTACCTTTATTGCGCCAGATACTAGCACAGCCATTTTTTAAATTTTGCGAAACTGCTTACAGAATTAATAACTTTTTGAAAATACTAAATAAAAATTGCTTTTCGGATAACTATTATTCGCGCGAATGATAGCTAAAATTATGCGACTTTACCAGAGCATCACAAAATAAAATCTAGCAAAAAACAACACTATTTAGCTTTTCGGTTGCATGCAAGCCGTTGCGGTGAGAGTCAAGCATTTACATCTCTATTTTAATATTGGCAAAAAACCAACGGGGCAACACATCACTATTTTCCCATTAGATTTTGTTTCTGACGTTTTTTTGTAAGCTAATTTTTTTAGCACCAGTTGGTAATGTGAGCAGGCAAATGTAGCAGTATTTTATGATAACCTGAGGGGTCAAACGTAGCCTGTCAATTGTCAATCAATTTGACACACTCAAACATGAACTTATCCAAATCCACCACATTAGGACTATCAATATAATGCAATCCAAGCTCGGTAGGTGAATCTTGGTGTTTAAGTACACCCGCGATGAAAAAAGGGATACCCGTATCTGGTAAAACCAACTCAATTCGGATGGGGCCAGCCATATTTCCAGCGATAGGTGTTCTGAGGCGTATTTTAATACCGGTAAAACTGATGTCTACCACATCGCCTTCTATTGTTTCAGCGATATTATGAATGGGGTCCAGCGTAATGGTCGCCTTCATACCCTGAGGGCTTAACCGTGGGTATTTTCGTCTTTCCGGTTGCGTCATGATCAATCACCAAAGCTTTTTGTTGCTTTTGAGTATAGGTGATTTAATCATCTGGGCAAGCTTAAGTAGCCAACGCGAATATAGGACATATCCTCAGCTATCTTTTCACCTAAGAAACTGAAATTAGCTTGATGACTTTTTCTTTTTTTCGGCTTTCAACTGCCGGATGACTTCCAACTCAACTAATTCTTTAAGCATCATATCTGGCGTTTCAAGGCTTATTCTGCCTAAACCACCAGAGCGCAGCTCTGAGAGAACAATTTTTGCGACTTTATCCTGATCAACTTTACCGCCTGGCCCTAAACAACCACGCTTTCTGCCAATAGCATCGAGTAACTCCTGCCCGTTCAAGGGAAAATCAATTAGTTGAAAGCGGGATTCAAGTAAATTTGGATAGGTTTTCGCCAGATACTCCAGCACATACCAAGCAATATCATCATGGCTGATAGCCGTATCCTTGATTGCTCCAGTTGCAGCTAGACGATAAGCACTATGCTGATTTTCCAGATTAGGCCAGAGCATACCTGGCGTATCCAGTAATACTACGTTCTTACCGATTGTAATACGTTGCTGGTGCTTGGTCACCGCCGGTTCATTGCCAGTTTTAGCGATTAACCTACCCGCCAGGATATTTATCAAGGTAGATTTGCCCACATTGGGAATACCCATAATCAAAGCGTGTACCCGCTTATCGGGCTTGTCTTCTGCTAAAGCTAACTTGCGGGACAAATCAGTTATTTGCCTGATTTTATCGGTCTGATCTTTAAATACAGCTAAAGTTTTAACGCCTTTTTCCTGTTCTAAATAGTCCTGCCAAAGCCGGATATTATCAGGATCTGCAAGATCGGACTTATTCAATACCTTGATGCAAGGCTTGTCACCCCGCAATTTAGCTAGCAGTGGGTTTTCACTACTAAATGGTAAACGTGCATCCAAAATCTCAATAGCAATATCAACTTGGGCAAGAGATCGTTTTATCTCTTTACCGGCTTTGTACATGTGACCTGGATACCATTGTATGGACATAAGTATAATTACCGGAAAGTTACAGAATAATTTCTGACTTGGTGTACCAACACAAGTATAGGGCTAGTACATTATTAGAATATTTTGAAACGAATTATCTGGATAATAAATTGGGTACAGGTAAAACGTCTTCTGAGAGGGAAGTGGCAAAATTAATTGACTTATATTTACGCGGCCTGAATATAAACCCGACTACTGGTCAAGAAAAAGGCTTGGAACGTCAGTTTCAAGCCTTTTTTCCTAAAATATATTAGGCTTCAAACATCGCTGACGCCCGCAATTTCTTCATTGCATTTTGTTCTAGCTGTCTGATCCGTTCTGCGGAAACTTGATGCCGCGCAGCCAGCTCATGCAAAGTTGCTTTATCTTCCGCCAACCAACGGCTGGAAATAATATCTAAACTACGTTCATCTAATGAACTCAACGCTTTGGATAACAAACGTTGTTCATGACCTTGCCACTCAACATTTTCAAGCATGACCGCAGGGTCGTCATTTTGCTCGTAGAGGTAGCTTGACGGCTCCAAGTGGTCTTCATCAGCCATGACATCAACCGGCAGGTCAAAGGATGTATCACGGTTACCTAAACGTTTTTCCATCTCGAAGACAACACTCGCTTCAACGTTTAAATCTTTGGCAATTGCATTGGCTTCATCATTAGATAACCAACCCACATCTTGCTTAGATTTTCGCAGATTAAAAAACAGTTTACGTTGAGCCTTGGTTGTCGCAACTTTGACAATGCCCCAATTTTTTATTACGAACTCATGGATTTCAGCCTTAATCCAATGCACCGCAAACGACACCAAGCGTACACCCATCTCAGGATCAAATCGTTTGACCGCTTTCATTAAGCCAATATTACCTTCCTGGATAATGTCGGGCATCGACAAACCATAACCGTTATAGCCTCGGGCAACGTGAACCACAAACCGTAAGTTTGCCATAACAAGCTCGCGCGCTGCCGCCAAATCGCCGTTGTCCCGGAACCTAATTGCCAACTCTCGTTCTTGATCTGCCGTCAGCTTAGGCATTTGCCGGACGACATTCAGATAAGCATCAAACGTACCGACAGATAAATTAACAGGTAAGGTAATCGCATCGCTCATTTCAACTCCTAAAGTTAAAAACTTTCATTTGATTTTAGCACTCAGTTGATAAGAGTGCTAATAATTATGCAGGTTCAATTTTATTCTGGATTTAATTTGCCAAGTTGTATGTATAACACTAGCCAAGAACCCAAGACAGCTATAGAAGTTGATGATCCCAAGAGAATTATTGTCTCCAAATAACTAAAAAATAATAGATGGAACTCACCCCCATATAACCCAGAAAGATTTTCTACCGATTGGCGTAAAATCAGCATCATAACCGTGACAATAAACCAGGCGGCAACACCGGAAAGAAAGCCCAGCCAAAATCCGGTGTATAAAAACGGGCGCTGAATGAAACTATTGGCGGCACCAACTAGCTTCGAAATAACTATTTCTTGCCGACGATTGTGGACCTCTAGCCTGATAGTGTTACCCGCAATAAAAAATACAGTTGCGCTTAATAATACGGCTAATAATATCGCCGCTATTTTAGCTGTCGCTACAATACCTTGAAGACGCTCCACCCAGTCTAAATCCATTTGAGCGAAATCAACCTCAGGCGATTTTTTTAATTGTTCAAGTAATCCGGTCAATTTTTCTTTATCCGCGAGCGCATTTTTAGGCAATACTTCTAAAACAATGGGTAATGGATTTTTTTCTAACGCCTCAATTGCCTGACCAAAGCCGCTAAATTGTTTAAATTCCTGCATCGCCTGTTTTTTGGTAATTATCTCAAGCTTTTGCACATCTGGATTTTTGCGGATAGCCTCAGCAAATTGGCTAGCATGGGCTTCGGAAATTTCATCGCGTAAAAACAGGGAAATCTGATTGCTCTCAGCTAATCCGGAGGTTAATTGTTGCACATTAACAATAACTAGATAAAACCCACTGGCCAAGGCAATAGCGATGGCTAGCACGCCGACAGTCATTGCCGTGGTAAATGGGGTACCAAACAAGCGGCCAAGGCTAGCAAAAAACGACTGTGCATGTTGATCACGGTAAGCCTTAAGCCGATCAAGAAGGCTGCCGCCTGCTTTTAGGGTTTGTTTGGCCTCGGATTTAGCGGCAGCTTTGGCTTTGTGAGGATATTTATCAATCTGCTTCATTGCTTAACTCGACACCAAATTACCATGATCTAAGCGTAATACCCGATGATTCATCCGTTCAATCAAAGAAATATCATGCGATGCAATCAAGATTGTGACACCAACTTGTTGGAATTGCTCAAACAACGTCATAATCTCAGCCGATAAATCAGGATCAAGATTACCGGTCGGTTCGTCTGCGACAATGATAGGTGGCTTATTAACTACCGCCCGAGCGATGCCGACACGTTGTTGCTCTCCACCTGATAAAGCCAACGGAAACTTCTTCTCCTTGCCCAATAAGCCTACTTTATCCAATGAAGCACGCACTCTCCGGGAAACCTCATGATGGCCGAATCCCGCGATAACCAAAGGCAATGCGACATTATCAAAAACAGTCCTATCTTGCAGAAGTTTGTAATCTTGGTAAATAAACCCCATTTTACGGCGAATGTAGGGGACTTGCCGTTCTTTAACGGTACTAAGGTCTTGTCCATCCAATAGAATTTGTCCCCGGGAAACCCGCTCCATAATCCCGATTAGCCTTAATATGGTACTTTTCCCCGCACCAGAATGTCCGGTTAGAAAAGAAATTTGTCCTGGTTGTAAGTGAAAACTTATATTCCGCAGCACATCGCCGGTTTCTGGATAGCGCTTGCAAACATTTTCAAACCTAATCATTATGTTAATCAGTCTCTTACAAACAAAGCATCTATAAAGGATTCTGCATTAAAATCCTGCAAATCGTCAATACTTTCGCCGACGCCAATAAAACGTATAGGAATACCCGATTGTTTGGCTAAGGCAAAAATCACTCCACCTTTTGCAGTCCCATCCAGTTTAGTTAGCGCCAGGCCAGTCAAATGAATTGATTCATTAAACTGTTTAGTTTGCGACAAAGCATTTTGCCCAGTACCCGCATCCAGCACTAATAAGACCTCATGTGGTGCAGTTTCGTCCAATTTAGCCATAATCCGTTTAACCTTTTTCAACTCTTCCATCAAATTTGCTTTTGTATGCAAACGTCCGGCAGTATCAGCGATCAAAACATCTACGCCCTTGGCTTGAGCCGATTGGATACCATCGAAAATAACTGACGCGGAATCAGCGCCGGTATGCTGGGCAATAACTTGGATATCATTGCGCTCTCCCCAAGTTTGTAACTGTTCTACCGCTGCCGCCCGGAAAGTGTCGCCGGCTGCCAACATCACGCTATGGCCTTGAGCTTTCAAGCGTTTCGCCAACTTTCCTATGGTCGTAGTCTTACCTACCCCATTTACTCCAACCACCAAGATAACATAAGGATTATCTTGCTTTGGAATAACAAGCGGTTTGCTACACGGCTGAAGTATAGCCAATAATTCTTCTTTCAAAGCTGTAGTGAGTGCCGTGTAATCAGCAAGTTGTTGACGTTCAAGCCGTTGCGTAAGACGATTAATGATTTTGGTGGTGACATCTATGCCCACATCTGCCATGAGCAAACTCGCCTCAACTTCTTCTAGTAGCTCATCAGTAATACCTTTTTGCCCAATGGACAAATTAGCCAGCAAACCGCCCAGCCCAGACCGTGTCTTTTTTAACTGCGATTTAAGCCTAAGATACAGTGTCTGCGGCTCAGACTCGAAATAAACCTCTTCTACCACTTCCGCCGCATTAACTATCGGTTGTTGCTGAATTACAGGTTTGGCTTCTACTTTGGTTTCAATTAAGGTACCGTCTGGCTTTACATCTATTGTGGTTTTTTGGACATCCTCAACGCCATAACGGCTGTAAAAACTTATTGCAATCAACGGCAACATTACCATCGCCGCAAAAACAGTATGTGTTACGACCAAAGTCGGCAGTAAATTGAATTGATAAACCGCTATACCGATAGCTATCTGGATAACTAACAAAAAACTTAACCATAACCCAGCATTGCGCACTGGTTTAGGATAGCTTGATAGCACCGCACGCAAAGCCAACCAACCCAACAATACAAAACAGAGTAATGCGCCAACCCTATGTAACCAATTTAAAGCAACCTGGATTTCAAAACTAAGCGGAGATAATCCTGATAAAAACCCGTTTATACTGCTTTGGAAAGCCAAATAGCCTACTTGTGGCCACCACAAACCATTGCACTGTGGGAACCCTGTACATGCCATTCCTGCTTGATTTACGGCAACCAAACTACCTAGGGCAATCTGTAGCAATAACAAACCAATTCCAAGGTGGGCAAAATTGGCTGGCCCAGATTTTTCGGATAATAGCGAAATCTTTGCTCTGCTACGTAGATAGACCCAAAAAAACATACTAAGCAACATAGTCGCCAAAAGTAAATGCCCCGTAAGCAATAGAGGTTGATCTGGATGTTTTAGGATGATGATACCTAAGGCCACTTGAGAAACAACCAACGCCAACAAAAAAAACGCACCAACGAATGCCGCTACTCTGAAACGTGTTTGCCACCATGCCATGAGCAACAAGACAACCGGTATTCCCGCCAGGGCATAAGCTAAATTAAGATGTACTGGCAACGCTCGCATCGCGCCGTTCAATAGCTCTAGACCGAGGAACTTTACTAAAGAGCCGGAGGTAATCGCAATAAGTGTCAACAAGACACCTAGCAGGGAAATCAGTCTAAACATGTTCTACCTTTAACCAATTTGTGAAACTTTTAATAAGTGCATAAGATCACTTTTTACTTTATAGGGGTCAAATCCAGGCTCATATTGCATCATCAAATTACCGAGAGGATCTATTAGCATTAACATACCATCAGGAATATTTCCCTGACGAATTTGAGCTATTTTTTTTGCCAATGACAAACTCGGTTTAATTTTTAACAGCACTTTATCATCAAGTAGCCAAGAATTTACTGTTTCTGGCTTTATATCTGTAAAAATCACCACAACCCGGCGAATTCTAGTTAAATCCTTATTCATCATGAGTTGTAACTGTTTTGTTTTGTGAATGGCCCCCAAACAAACAGCATCACAATTTACTTTCGGCACAAGGTTGACTAACAACCAATGCCCTTGTAACTCAGCAATATTTTTCGCTGAAAACTCATCTAAGCCGCCAAAATCAGAACGTTCCGTAGTGACAATCGGAGTAATTAGCGAACCATTGTTAATTTTACCTTCAATAAACGGTGCTTTTCCGTTAAATATCCAAGCCATGATAAAAGGAATAACGGACATCCCAAAAATCAAAATAATCAGTAATCTATTTTTTCTTTGCTGCTTATTCATTTATTTTTAATGCCGTATTTGAAAAATAATAAGGTCAGTGTCATTGCCAATAAAAACCATTGTCCGGCATATGCTAAATGTTTCTCTAGGGGCATAACTTCTTTGTGTTTCCAATCTCGCTTAAAACCATCGGGTGAATTTTGATCGAGTTCAACCTGAAAATTAAATAAATTGTATCCAAGGTATTTTGCCAAAACTTGAGCATCAACTACCTGTACAACAGCTGGCCAAGTTTTACCTGGAATTTCAGCACCCGCTAATTTAATACCTGGGCTTGGGAAATGATTCGCTCGACCAAACACTGTAAGCTCTTTTGCTTTTAAAGAAATTTCCGGTAATTCATTACGATTACGACCTAAAGGCAACCATCCTCTGTTTACCAAAACAGCCTTGGTTTGATTTTTTAAGCGTATTGGTGTCAGCACATAGTAACCCGCCTTACCATCCCTCACTTGGTTGTCGAGTAGAAATTGATGGTTTATATCAAAATGTCCAGTTACTTGAACCTTGTTATATAACAGTTTGTTGTGATCATCCAAAGTAGAGTCGGTTAAGCTAACTATTTCCTTATCTTTACGCTGATCTTGCAGTGCAATAATCTGACGCTTTTCTTCAGCACGGTTGAGTTGCCAAACACCCAAAGAAATTAGCACCAGTAACATAACTAAAAAAGCAATAAATGGTATTAGTTTTATACGTTGCAACTGCATTCTTCCGAACACTCCAGTTTTTTAAGGACAACTATTGGCATTTTCCAGCTAATCACTGAGAATAGTGTTGTTACCTCTGGTATTATTGCTTTCATGATGATTAAAGCCATTTTTATTATTATCTTTTTATTAATCTTGCTCAGCTTAGGTTCGGCATTGTTCCATTTAGTCAAACATAAATCGGAACAGTCGTCTGATAAAACCGTAAAAGCTTTAACAATGCGTATTAGTTTATCAATTGTGCTGTTTATTCTTTTGTTTATTGTGATAGCTACTGGATTATATAAACCTCATGGAATAGGATCGAGGCTACACTCCTCAAGTTTGCCCGGTAGTCAAATCCAAAAATAAAACATCAATATAAAGTACAGGACTCAAACGGCAAAAAAAAAGCGCTGTCTAAGGCAGCGCTTTTAAATTAGATCGGAAATATATCTACATGATATAAACAAATATAAACAGCCCTAACCAAACAACATCTACAAAATGCCAATACCAAGCTGCGGCTTCAAAGGCAAAATGGTTCTCAGGTTTAAAGTGACCTTTCCAGCTCCTAAATAACACCACGCTTAAAATAATAGCTCCGACACATACATGAAAACCATGAAACCCAGTCAACATAAAAAAGGTAGACCCATAAATACCTGTACCTAAAGTTAGTCCCATTTCACTATAAGCCTCATGATATTCAATGGCTTGACAGATAACAAATAAAAACCCTAAACCAACTGTCGCAATCAGGCCTTTGATAAGTTGGTCACGATTTTTGGCTAGCAATCCATGATGCGCCCACGTACAGGTCACACCACTTGAAAGTAGTAACAACGTATTAAGCAAAGGCAAACCAAACGCCCCCATAGGTTCGAATTCACCACCGTCAGCTTTACCATCAACTAAATGTTTTGGCCCATTAGTTGGCCACGTTGCTTCAAATGAGGGCCAAAGAAATTCTTTGGTGGCAGCACCCGTACCTTCACCACCTAACCAAGGTACAGACAAATTTCTGGTATACCAAAGCGTCCCAAAAAAGACCGCAAAAAACATAATTTCAGAAAAAATAAACCACATCATACCCATGCGATAGGAAATACCTACCTGAGTGTTGTAAGTCCCAGACTCACTTTCCACCGATTGCAATACAAACCAACCGGCTATCATTACAATAAATATAATCAACCCAACAACCATCATTGCCGAACCAACCGAAGAGCCGTTGAGGAAGTTGGCGAATCCGGCCAGAGTCATCATTAAACCAGCAGTTGCCATTACCGGCCAAGTTGCTTTGTGTGGAATGTAATAAGCGCCACTTGTGGACATAATCTTTCTCTCTATTTTTTTTGCGAAGTTTCAGTGTTATCAAAAAAAGTATACGCAAGCGTAATGGTTTTATAATCCCCAGATATTCTAGGGTCAACAGCAAAGCGCACTGGCATCTCCTTAGTTTCCTTTGCTTTAAATATTTGTTGCGTAAAACAAAAACATTCAGTTTTATGAAAGTACTCTGCAGCCAATCCAGGCGAAATACTCGGAATAGCTTGTGCAATCATAGCTTTATCAGTTAAGTTTTCTGCAAAAAAGTTAACTGTGTAGTATTTTCCTGGATGTATTTTTAATTGCTTTACTTGCGGATAAAACTTCAGAGGCGCAACTTTATTAACGGTTGTTAAAAACTCAACAGTAATTTCTCTATTGTTATCCACCGTGTAAGCTTTTTCTTTTGCTGATTCCTGGGTTACTTTCCCATTTAATCCAGTGACCTCACATAAAACATCATAAAGTGGCACTAACGCAAAACCGAATCCAAACATCCCTACAACAACAAAAGCAAGTATCCGGACTAGTTTTGCATTCTTTTGTTTAAGGTCTTCCGTCACTGTGAAACAGCTTTTATTACTGCAAATACATAAACACTAAACGCAATAGCAGCCAAAATCAAGGCAGTCCAAATGTTTTTAGTTTTAGTAGTCATTTTTAACAGTTGCCCCATTTATACATGTTTACTCAGACTAATTCTTATACATGCTCAGTTGGAATGATAGTTGGAGGCGTAGTAAATGTATGGTATGGCACTGGAGAAGGTAGCGTCCATTCTAACCCATGTTTACTAGCATCTTCCCATACTTCGTCAGATACCGGTTCACCAGTCCCGCCTTTTATTGTGTCGTACACAATGTATAAGAAAAGTAACTGACTAGCGCCGAACATAAATCCGCCAATACTTGAAATCATATTCCAATCTGCAAATTGCACTGCATAATCTGGAATCCGTCTAGGCATACCGGCTAAACCTAGAAAGTGTTGCGGGAAAAACAAAATATTTACAGATATTGCCGACAACCAAAAATGTAATTGACCAATTTTTTCGTTATACATATGGCCTGTCCACTTAGGCAACCAAAAATAGCCTGCGGCCATTAAAATAAAAACAGATGCAGGAACCAATGTGTAATGGAAGTGGGCAACAATAAAATAAGTATCATGATACTGAAAATCGGATGGCGCAATGGACATCATCAACCCAGTAAAGCCGCCCAAAGTAAACAACACGACAAAAGAAATTGAGAACAACATAGGTGTTTCGAATGTCATCGAACCTTTCCACATTGTGGCAGTCCAGTTAAACACTTTTACACCGGTTGGCACAGCAATCAGCATGGTTGCGTACATAAAATATAGTTCACCAGCTAACGGCATGCCAACAGTAAACATATGGTGCGCCCAAACGATGAACGACAAAAATGCAATAGATGCTGTCGCATAAACCATTGAGCTATAACCAAATAAAGGCTTTCTAGCAAATACAGGAATAATTGTTGATGCTACCCCAAATGTAGGCAGAATCATGATGTAAACTTCCGGATGCCCAAAAAACCAGAAAATGTGCTGATACAAAACCGGATCACCGCCGCCAGCGGCGTTAAAGAAACTGGTATCGAAGAATTTATCAGTAAGAAGCATAGTCACTGCACCTGCAAATACAGGCATAACAGCAATAAGCAAAAATGCGGTAATCAACCAAGTCCAAACAAACAAAGGCATTTTCATTAATGTCATGCCAGGGGCGCGCATGTTAAAAATGGTAGCAATAATATTAATTGCACCCATAATTGATGAAATACCCAACAAATGCACCGAGAAGATAGCAAAAGGCAAAGCTTTACCCGTTTGTAAAACTAACGGTGGATATAATGTCCAACCTGATGCAGGCGCACCACCCTCCATAAACAATGTACTTGCTAGGAGTAACACTCCAGCAACCAACATCCAGAAACTCATGTTATTCATACGCGGCAATGCCATATCTGGGGCACCGATCATCATTGGTACCATCCAGTTTGCCAATCCGACGAAGCCAGGCATCACAGCGCCAAACACCATAACTAGCGCATGCATTGTGGTCATTGAATTAAAAAACTGCGGTTCAACAAACTGCAAACCCGGCTCGAACAATTCAGCACGAATAACCATTGCCATGGTGCCACCGACAAAAAACATGGCTAATGCAAACAACAAATAAAGAGTACCGATATCTTTATGGTTAGTGGTTACAATCCATCTCAATATACCTTTTTCAGGACCATGATCGTCGTGGTCGTGGTGCTCATCATGTTCAGCTACAACAGCAGACATATTATTTCCTCATAATTTTATTAATCATCGACACTTTCTCGACCTAAACCATTTCAAAAGCATCGAAAAAAACCATCCCAAAACTTTAAAACAGAATCGAAAGTTTACTCAACATAGATCAAAAATGATCACAACCCTGCTTGTAACTTTTCAATATCAGAAATTTTCTTGTAATCCCCAACTGAATTACCTAGCTTATTGCGGGTGTATGCGAGTACGGCAGCAAAATCATCTGCGCTTAAGGTTTTACCGAATGCTGGCATCATACCTTTTCCTTTTAGCATAAGCTGTGTTTGAGCGACTATGTCACCGGTAACAACGCCACTTCCCTTGAGAGCAGGGAAGGTAGGCGGCATGCCTGAACCATCTTTTTGATGGCACGATTGGCATTTGGTTTCATAAACTGATTCACCTTCGGTAACTAATTGTTCAAGGTTTTTTTCAGAGCCCGCGCTATTCGGTTTTTTCATAGCCTTATCAGTTTGCTTATCTTCGGCAATTTTACTTGATTCTTTCTCGCTGCTCGAACTAACCTTGGTAGACTTATTTTCTTTTGTACCATCTACTACAGCTGACGCTGCGCTTCCACCATCCAAGAGTGTCTTAATAGCTTTCGGTTGTATTTCGTCCCCTTTGGTGTTGCCAAGAGCATTTCGGGTATAAGTAACGACCGCAGCAAGCTCGGCTGCTTTCAATTGCTTACCAAAAGCCGGCATGGCATTTTTACCATTCAGGATTAAAATTGATTGTGCATTAATATCGCCATTAACTACACTGCTGGCCTTTAATGCGGGGAATGCGCCAGGCACACCAGAACCGTCTTCCATGTGACAGGTAGCACAGTTCTTAGCGTACACTTCAAGACCTTTTTTCATTAACTCGTCATGCGTTAAATCGTCTAAGCTATCGCTAGAACCTGCATTTTCTATCTTAGCTTTCTTCCAGACTTCATAGTCATTTTGCTCCATTGCAATCACAACTACTGGCATAAAGCCATGGTCTTTGCCACACAACTCCGTACATTGGCCACGGTATATACCTGGCTTTGCAACTGAAGTCCAGGCTTCATTAATAAAACCAGGTATAGCATCTTTCTTCCAGCCTAAATCAGGCACCCACCAAGAATGCAATACATCAGCTGCCGTAAATACGAAACGGATTTTTTTACCGACAGGAATGACTAGCGGTTCATCTACCCGCAACAGGTAATGAGGAATTGAACGAGTATCGACATGTGAATTTAATTGTCGCGCCCTATTACTGGCTTCATCCAGATTACTCCACAAATGGATTTTACTGTCCTGATATTCATACTCCCATTTCCACTGCCAACCCGTGACTTTAATGGTCATATCGGACTCTTGAACATCATCCATTTCCATTAAGGTTTTGGTTGCTGGTATTGCCATTGCAATAAGAATCAAGGCCGGAATAATTGTCCAGATGATTTCGACAGTAGTATTTTCATGAAATTGTTCGGCCACATGCCCTTTGGACTTGCGATGATGGTAGATGGAGTAGAACATAGTCCCAAACACACCAATACCGATGACCACACAAATCCATAAAATCAGCATATGCAGATCGTAGACATCAGCGCTTAGCTGAGTTTGACCCACTGGCATATTTAAGCCGTAATTCCCAGGAGCAGGTTCAACTGGGAAACCTTTAGGCAGACAAACATTACCTTCCATTATTCTGGAAGCGCATTCTTCGGCATGCAAAGTCCCCAATCCTGATAACAATAACATCAGGCTTGCGAATAGTTGCTTTGTTTTCTTCACTGAGAAAACTCCTCTCTTAAAGTAATAAAACTTTGACTGGATTGATTGGTTTTGGTTGAAACCTAAAAACCCATTATTAATTTTTTTAATAGTATAGTATTCATATTTTGATTTTACCTCATGAAGCGTTTTAGCGCCATAAGCGCCTATCTATTATTTTGTTGCTTCTGTGTAAACTCAACTGCCACTTTATCATGCCTTGAAAAGGGACATTTGATTTCGATCAAAATTCATTTACCAACGTCAGTGCGCTTGCTAAGCAGCCAAAATCTGGCTTGTTCATATAAGGCAACACCCCTATCAACGGAATATCTAGCATCACTTTCAAGCTACTGATTATCTCCTCCGGCATAAACACGTCAGGATTGTTACATACAGCCACCCAACCAGCACAAACCATACCCTCGTTAATAATTGCGCTATACGTTAACAAAGCGTGATTTATACAACCTAGCTTAATTGCAACAACCATAATTACCGGCATGGCCAATACACTAGCTAAATGACTATTTTTTTGATGGCTATTAATTGGGCTATACCAACCCCCAGCCCCTTCAATCAAAACTACTCGCGCTCTAGTTCTCAAAGAATTAAAGCTGTTAACAATAACATCGAGACTAACGGGGTTAGCTTTACCCGCTATATGTGGAGAAACCGCTAGCTCATAAGCATAAGGATTCATCAAATCGTAGTCGAGTTTTATACTGGCATATTCTTGCAACAAGAGCGCATCAGCATTAACTAACCTACCTTTTTCTAAAGAACAACCGGAAGCTACCGGCTTAAAACCAACAACCGATTTCCCCTGATTTTTAAAATAATTCATTAAGGCTATAGCAACCCATGTTTTACCTATGTTCGTATCCGTGCCAGTTATGAAGTAACCACTATTCATACGCCACCGAATTAAGTTTTAGCTATAACTGAAATCACTTCGAACGTAGCTGGAACCATCCCATTTTTATCATGCTTTTGATAGGCACTAATCATATTCTGAATTGAAGCCTTACCCGTCAGATGGCGATTACGTCCAGCCACAACAGTCTGCGCACCTAATTGTTTCAACTCTGTCATTAAACTCCAAACGGATTCATAAGTTGAAATATAAATATCGGACTCAACCTTGACCTGATAAAAACCGATCCGCTTAAGTAAATCAGTTAGTTTTACCTTGTCAATAAAAGTATTTACATGAGAATAATCATCTACGCCAAGCCATGCACTTTTAAGTTCATGCAAAGTTTGCGTTCCAAAGGTTGTCAAAAGCAATACCCCCCCTGGCTTTAATACTCGCTTGATTTCGGTAAAATTTTTTGCCAGGTCACTGCACCACTGCACAGCAAGGTTAGAGACCACTAAGTCAACCGAATGCGGCTGTAACGGCAAAAACTCGGCATCGGCACAAAGATAACTCACCTGGTCATTCGTTAATTTTGCCCTGGCCACATCCAACATAGGTTTGGCGATATCCAATGCCACAACAAGTTCTGCCGAACATTTTTTTTGGTTAATGAGTTCCTCAATCAAAAAACCCGTCCCACAACCTATATCAACAACGCTGTCAAAATAAGCAGCCTGCCCGATATTTTCCAATAGCGCTTTACCCACCTTTCTTTGTAACGATGCAACGCTATCATAAGATACCGAAGCATCACCAAAGGATTGTTTTATTGTGGTTTTTACCGACATCTTCAGTCATCCATAAAATTACGGATAATCTCAACCAGAAACTCTCTATCCGATAGAAATGGCACATGCCCAGCCCTATCAATTTTTGTTAAAGGCAGGTAGGGGCGCAATTCCAGCATTTTTTCTGCAACAGTGATCGGCACTAATGTATCTTTTCCACCAAGAATTACACTGATTGGAATTGATAATCGGGCAAACACTTGCCTCAAATCGCTTTGCTTCAAAATCTGTAAACCATCTTGCAGAACCGAAGAATTAGGCGCTTGGCTTTCAAATACCGCATGTTTTAGTTGTTGCAATATTTCTTTGCTATTTTCCAAGCCATTCACTTGCAAAGATAAGAACCTTAATAACGTAGCTTGAGCATCTTCCAGCAAACTAGCCGCAAAACTATCGAGCACCGGTTCAGCCATACCAGGCCAGTCTGCTTTATTAATAAAACAAGGCGAGCCTGTCAAAAGCATTAGCTTTTCAACTCGTGCCGGAAAATGATCGGCGATTTTCAATACTACTTCAGCACCGAAAGACCAGCCCAGCCAACAACTTGGCACATCTTCGACAGCATTAACCAATGCTTCGGAAATTTTTTCTAGCGTAAAAGGCAAAATAACACCGCTTTTACCATGCCCTGGCAAATCGACTATCGTGACACGATAGCACTTCGCCAAATCTTGCGCAAAGCTGCGCCAGATGCCACTGTGCATAGCCCAGCCGTGCACTAACACGATAGGCTTACCTGCACCAAAAGTTTCGGTATAAATCTTATTCATTTTAAAGCTTTAGCGAGAGCTTCAAGCAGTTGATCAATCTGGTATGTTTCGTGATTAGCAGAAAATGTCACCCGTAATCTTGCACTATTATGGGGAACCGTAGGCGGCCTGATCGCGCTCACTAAAAATCCGCTATCGAAAAGCACATTGCTGGTGGCCGTGGCCTTTTCAGATGTGCCTACCCAAATCGGTTGAATAGCAGTATTTGAAGCCATTAGCGGCAAGCCTAGTTGATCTGCGCCCGTTCTAAAATACTGGGTTAGCTTATCGAGTTTTTCCCGCCGCCAGTTTTCCGTTTGCGCAATTTTCAGGCTGGCTCGAGTAGCTTCAGCAATTGCTGCGGGCAATGCGGTGGTATAAATATAAGTGCGCGCCTTTTGGATCAAGGCTTCGATCAACTCATTGGAGCCCGCAACAAACGCACCACAGGTACCAAACGCTTTACCTAAAGTCCCCATCAAGATTTGCACATCATCCTGGGCTAACCCTGTTTGTTCGAGTAAACCGCCACCATGCTTGCCTAATACGCCTAAACCGTGGGCATCGTCTGTCATTATCCAAGCGTTATGTTGCCTGGCAACTTTGGTTAACTCAACAATAGGTGCGATGTCGCCATCCATGCTAAAAACGCCATCAGTCACGACAAGTTTATTACCAGATTCTTTCGCCAATCGCCGATCAAGATCCGCTACATCCCCATGCGCATAACGACTAAATTTAGCACTAGACATTAACCCTCCATCTAATAAAGACGCATGATTTAAGCGATCTTCAAAAACGGAATCACCTCGACATAGTAATGCAGAAATTACGCCCAAATTCGCCATATAACCCGTCGAAAATAATAACGCACGTTCCCGTCCGGTAAATTCGGCCAACTCATCTTCTAATAAATGATGAACTCTACTGTGCCCACAAATTAAATGCGCCGAACCGCTGCCGACACCAAATTTGTCCGCTGCAGACTTGAACGCATTTATGACATCGGGATGATTTGCCAGACCTAGATAATCGTTACTACAAAAATTGACTACGGGTTTACCTTCGCACATCAAATTACTCCCTTGCGGAGATTCAATTACTCGCCTGGAACGATAAAGTCCTTGCTGCTCCAGTTGTTCAAGCCCAGCCTTTAAATCGAACAAAATTAAAGCTTTTAGCTATGGATCGAACTGCTAATGTTTACGCCTAACCGCTTAAACAAAAATTGATCCTGATTAGCTAACGGATTATCCGTCGTCAGCAATTTTTCGCCATAAAAGATCGAATTCGCACCAGCCAGAAAACATAAAGCCTGCATCTCATCGCCCATCTTATTACGCCCAGCAGACAAACGCACTCGGGATTTAGGCATCATAATACGCGCGACCGCCAGCATTCTAATGAACATGATCGGATCAAGTTCTTCCGTTTCCATGAGCGGCGTACCTTCGACTTGCACTAGCATATTAATTGGCACACTTTCGGGATGTTTGGGCAAATTAGCTAACTCAATCAATAATTTTGCCCGGTCAGCATCGCCTTCACCCATGCCGACAATACCGCCACAACATACGTTAATTCCAGCATCACGCACCCGTGACAAAGTATCGAGCCGATCTTGATAGGTACGTGTGGTAATGACTTCCGAGTAATATTCTTCTGAGGTGTCCAGATTATGGTTGTAGTAATCCAGCCCGCCTTCTTTTAATCTTATCGTTTGGTCATCAGTTAACATGCCCAACGTTACGCAGGTTTCCATGCCCAAAGCCTTAACACCTTGCACCATTTCTACCACGCGATCAATATCCTTATCCTTAGGGCTACGCCATGCTGCACCCATACAAAACCGGGAGGCTCCTTGGGCTTTGGCCTGCTGCGCGGCCTCGATAACCGCATCGACAGCCATTAATGGCTCGGCCTTTAAACCGGTATCGTAACGCGCGCTTTGTGGGCAATAGCCGCAATCTTCCGAACACGCGCCAGTTTTGATGCTCAATAAGCTGCTCACTTGCACTTCATTGGGATCGAAATATTGCCGATGTACCGTTTGAGCTTGATAAATAAGATCATTAAAAGGCATGGCAAATAAGGCCAACACTTCATCTAATTGCCAATTGTGGCGAATAATTTCCGGGCTTACAGACATTCGGTTTAGCTCCAACTACAATGTGTTCTAAGAAATAATCAACATGCTGCCGTCAACCTGATTGAATGAAATTAGTTAACAACTGGCTTAATATTATACAGAATCGTATGCTTCCGCCCACCTGTATTTTGTGCGGTAACATTGGGTTTAATGGCTTGGATATCTGTATTACCTGCCACCGGCGTTTACCTAAAAATACTAATTGTTGCTCAAGATGTGCAGAGATCTTACCTGCAACTGCCTCACTGCCAAGCCTATGTGGGCAATGTTTAAGCCATAGTCCGTCTTTTGATGTAGTCCACGCACCGTTTATATATCAAGAAGAAATCCAATTTTTGATTGCTGGGTTAAAATTTGGCAAGCATTATAAAAATGCGCGGTTACTGGGGTTGCTGTTAAGCCAAAATCTAGAAAAAATTCAGGGTAAGCCCGAATGCATCATCCCCGTGCCACTGCATTCTTCCCGTTATCGAGAAAGAGGTTTTAATCAAGCCGCAGAAATTGCTGGGGTAGTATCAAAAAATTTAAACATTCCACTAGCAGTTGATTATTGCATCCGCCATAAAAACACGCCCCAACAAACCAAATTGCCGGCAAAAGTTCGGCGCAAAAACGTTAGCCAAGCATTTAGTGTAAAAAAAAATATCAGCGCCAAACATGTGACGATATTAGACGACGTTATGACAACCGGCTCAACCGCACGGTCACTAGCAACTGCGCTAAAGCGCGCAGGGGTTGAATGGGTTGATGTTTGGGTATGCGCCAGGGCTTAATGCAGCAACAATGAAGCTTTTATAGTAATCTTTGATATAACAAAGGCATTAAAATAAAAATTAGGCAAATACAGAATAGGGTTATGAAAGCAACGAGTTAATCAACGTTTTAAGTTTTTCTTGTTGTCTTTGTATGGTTAGCCTGTTGGCAATAATAATACTCTTTAATTCTGCCAAAGCTTGGTTGAAGTCATCGTTTACCACTAGGTAGTTGAACTCATGGTAGTGACTGATTTCAGTAACCGCATCGCGCATACGTCGCGCAATCACTTCACTATCATCCTGTCCACGGTTATGGAGACGCTGCTCTAAAACTTGAGTTGACGGCGGCAAAATAAAAATCCCTAAGCTATCAGGACAAATTATTTTAATTTGCTGGGCACCTTGCCAGTCGATTTCAAGGATAACGTCAAGGCCGATGTTTAGATTTTCTTGAACGGTTTTTTTTGCTGTGCCGTAATAGTTATCAAAAACCAGCGCATATTCTAATAATCTTTGATTGGCAATTAACTTATCAAAATCTTCGCGTGAGGTAAAAAAATAATCTGTGCCATCAACCTCACTAGGCCGAATGCTACGGGTAGTGTGGGAAACTGAAACCACCAGCTTATCAACTTCGGCGATCAATTGCCGCACCAGGCTAGTTTTACCAGCTCCGGACGGGGCAGAAATAATGTAGAGTTTACCAATGCTCATACGACAATTTGCTTACAAAATAGATAATAATAAACAGCTATTCAATGTTTTGGACTTGTTCGCGAATTTGTTCGATCAAGACTTTCAGCTCAATTGAGATTTGCGTCAATTCTTTATCGGTTGATTTTGAACCCAGGGTATTTGCCTCCCGATTCAACTCTTGCATTAGAAAGTCCAGACGCCTACCGACGGGCTCTGTTTGTTCTAGTACCCGCAAGACTTCAGTCACATGGGTATCCAGGCGGTCCAACTCTTCGCTAACATCCAGTCTTTGTGCTAAAAACACCAGCTCTTGCTCCAATCTGTTGAAATCCGGCTGCAATACCAACTCTGCTAAACGATCCATTAGCTTTGCTCGAAGCCCCTCTAAAGCAACAGGCGCGCGTTGGTTAGCTTGCGCAACAAACTCCCGAATTTTAAGGCAACGCTCCTCTATCAGAGCTTTTAATTTACCACCTTCCCTTTGCCTAGTTTGAGTAAGCTGGTCAACTGTGGCAACTAGCAGGCGATTAAGGACGACGCTTAGTTCAGTCCTGTCTAAGTCAGAGTCTATATGGATACCAGGAAAAGCGAGGATATCAAGCGCAGAATAAGGTAATGCTGCAGGCAAGTGTTTTTCAATTTCAGCCGCAGCTACAATCAATGCGGTAACTGCCGTTTGGTCTATATTCAAGTTTGACCGGCCAGTTTGTTTTTTTAAATTGAGATTACACTCTAACTTACCCCGACTAACTTTACCGCTGATAACTGACCGTATATCGTTTTCCGCAAACCGTAAACGCTCTGGTAATTTCAGGGAAATATCCAAATAACGATGATTAACTGAACGCAGTTCACAACTTATTGCAATATTTCCGATTTCCGTATCGTTTACCGCAAATGCGGTCATGCTTCTTATCATTTTTCACCTATACTAAAGCCTGCTTAGACTCTTAACCAACAATGGCTGAATATTACGACCCTGAAACCTATCCGCAGCAGTGGAATTACCTGCTAACCGGCACCATTATAGACCAGTATATGATAGAGCGGGAATTGGCGCATGGCGGTTTCAGCTCGGTTTATCTTGCCCGGCAGATCAAGGATCAGTATCAGGTTGCACTTAAAGAATATTTGCCCAGAAAGTTGGCGCACCGCACCTGGAATAATGTGGTCATTGCCAACAGCGAGGAAACCCAACCCATGTTCCGACGTGGCCGCGCCTTATTCTTTGAAGAGGCCAAAGTTCTTGCCACATTGAAACACCCTAATATTGTTGCCGTCACAAATTTTTTTCGGGCTAATGATACCGTGTACATGGTTATGGTTTATGACTATGGTGTGACGCTCAATAAATTCCTTAACAAAAAAATGCAACCCATCACTGAGGAGTTTTTGCTGCGTATTCTCAATTCTTTATTAGCTGGTGTTGGTTATGTTCACGACCAAGGCTATTTACATCTTGATATAAAACCCGCAAACATCTTAGTACGCCCTGGTTACGATGCCTTACTACTCGACTTTGGTGCAATCCAACGTATTGTCACAACACCATTAAAAAAACTGGATACAATCTTAACCCCCAGTTTTTCACCGATCGAGCAACACGATATCAAAGCTAAGTTAGGTGCATGGACCGATATTTATGCGATCGGCGCAAGTATGCGAACTTGCCTTGATTATAAATCGCCAGTACCGGCCATCGAAAGACTTAAAACTGATACTTTACCACCCGCCGTCAAGGCATTTAATGGCAAATATCCTGAGTATTTGTTAAAAGCGATTGATTGGGCTATGGAATTGAAACCGGAAAATCGCCCGCAAAGCGTTGCTGAGTTCAAGCAAGCCCTCGCAGGATAACGAACAAACACATAAAGCTAGATTGCCCAAAGGTAGCAAAATAACCCGTCAATCACTTTATATTTTGTTATCTTTCCATAAATCTATATCTTAAGATAAATAACTATTTGTCATACACTATGCTTTCAATAAGCCATGTAAATAATCCAGCCTCTGTTTTTACCACGACATCGTCGTCAACCATCTTTTTGAGTAAAGCGCGAGCCATTGGTGAATCAACTGATATATAGTCTTTGCATATAAAAATTTCATCATAGCCTGCGATTTTAAATCGTTTGGTCTCACCTAAATCATTGCTTATGACAACCCAAGCGCCAAAATAAACCCTACCATCCTGGTCTGGGTGATAGTCGATGATTTTTAAGCTCTCCAGGCGTTTTTGCAGATATCTAACCCGCCGGTCAATTTCTCGCAGCCTTTTCTTGTTATATTGATAATCTGCATTTTCGCTTCTATCACCAAGACTTGCTGCCCAAGCCACCATTTTAGTGACTTCTGGGCGCTCTACTCTCCAGAGATTATCTAATTCTTTCTTGAGTGTTTCATAACCTTGTCTCGTAATGAGCGGCGTAGTCATTTAAATTAATCCTTTATCGTAACTAACGAAACAGATTGTTTGATTCACTGATTTTGCGCTGGCCTGTGATGAACTTGATTGATTAATATATTGGAAAATCAATATGAGGAATGGGGGAGGATTTAATACTAAGATATACATCTATTTCAGTTAAAACGCTTACATACTGCCGCGCTCATTATTTAACAACTCAATAACTGCTTTAGTTTCTGGCCTTATAGAACGCCAGATATAAAAAGCTTCTGCCGCCTGCTCCACCAACATTCCTAAACCATCAAGGCTTTTATAGGCGCCATGTTCTTGTCCCCAACGCACAAAAGCTGTCGGTTGGTTAGCATAAGCTAAATCGTAGCAACTTCCATCTATTGCAAGTACGTTCTTAGGTAAGACTGGCATGTCATCAGACAGGCTAGCCGCAGTCGCATTGATGATTACATCGAATCGTTGTCCGGCTAAATCGCCAAAACCACAGCCTACCAATGCAGCTGACCCCTGAAATTGTTTGGCTAAGAGTGTAGCTTTCTCTGAGGTACGGTTTGCTATGGCTAGCTTTTCCGGTTTTTTTTCAAGAATAGGAACGAGAATACCACGTGCTGCACCACCCGCCCCTAAAATCAAAATTTTTGCACTTTCAATTTCTATACCGTGATTAACCGTCATATCCTGAATCAAACCACAGCCATCGGTATTGTCCCCCAGGATTGACCCATCTTGTTGCAATACCAAAGTATTAACAGCTTGAGCTAATTCAGCACGCCCGGTCCTGGAATCGGCAAATGTCCAGGCGAGCTCTTTCAAAGGCAATGTACAATTCAAACCTTTACCGCCCGATTCGAAAAAATCAGCAGCAACCATATTAAATTTACCAGCAGGAACTTCTATTGCTTCATATTGGAGCTGCTGGTTGGTCTGCTCAGCAAACAACTGGTGGATTCTGGGAGATTTGCTGTGCTTGATCGGATAGCCCAAAACTGCATAACGGTCTATTTTATTCATCATAAGAACATCTGTATTTCTATAAAATCATATCAAGTACAAAAAAATAGCCGCTATTGCGGCTATTTTTTCGGATGTCTCCAACCTTATTTAATGAAATGAACCACAGCAAATAAAATGGCAGTTAAGCCTAATCCGCAATGAATAACCCCACTGACACTGGTATAAGGCCCCATTTTTCCTGCCGCCGGTAATTTGCTCAAAAAACTGACATTTTTCAATGCTGGATAAGCTCCGTTATATTCCAATACCAAAATAATAAGCACAGAAACTATAAAGCCCAGAAAACTAAAGGGATGTGGAAAATGGCTTGATGCGCCCATAAAATAGAGCATCGGCACAGAAAACAAGGCATTTGTCCTTGATGCCAAACCAGCTGCTGCTAAAGCACCCGGCGCTTCTGGTAAGGCTTGCCCACCATTAGCTACTTGTGACGTTGAAGCAATCACAATTTTTTGGTTAGGCCAAATAATTAACCAAACATTGGTGAACATAAAGATAGCCAGCAATGCACCGACATAAATATCCAGCGACTGCCCAGCGCCCCGTAACCCCATGATGCCCAAACCAGTCACCAAAGTAACCACTGCGCCCCAACGGAACCACAGTAAGGCGCGTGGCACCAATTTTTGGATGGCATCGGATTTCGCACCGGCATCCGCTTCCTTAAAATATTCGCCTTGTACCAGATTAAAATAGTAGAGTAAGCCAATCCAGGTAATCCCTGCCAAAAAGTGCCCCCACCGTAACAGCATTTCATAGCCTGCAGTTGTTGTAACTAATTCCATCGCAATACCTCTTTTTTATAATTTGTTATCGATTATTAGTGCAACTTTAGCTATGCCAACACAATATAAAATTGCCAAATTGCCTAGTGTTGGCACAACACTAGCCGAAGAAAGTATCAGCTATCCTCGTCTTCTGCCAGAGTTTAGTCGCCTTTGGGACAACTCGGCTTGGGATCATTATCAAGCAACCACTGCGCAACGGATTTTGCAAAGTAAGTCAAAATTGCATCAGTGCCGGCGCGTTTGAACGCTAATAAAGACTCCATAACGACTTGTTTTTCATCAAGCCAACCATTCATGGCAGCGGCTTTTATCATAGCATACTCACCACTGACCTGATAGGCGAAAGTCGGCACCCCATACACCTGCTTAACCCGTTGAATAATATCCAAATAGGGTAATCCTGGTTTAATCATTACCATGTCCGCCCCTTCCTGAAGATCAAGCTGGATTTCACGCAAAGCTTCATCAGAATTAGCCGGATCCATCTGGTAACTGTACTTATTGCCTGTGCCTAAATTGCCAGCAGACCCCACCGCATCTCTAAATGGCCCGTAAAAGCTGGACGCATATTTTGCCGAGTAGGCCAATATTTTTACATTACGGTGTTGGTTGGCTTCTAATGCTTGACGGATAGCACCAATCCGGCCATCCATCATATCGGAAGGGGCAACAATATCGGCACCTGCTTCAGCATGGGACAGCGCTTGCTTCACCAGCACCTCAACCGTAGCATCATTAACCACATAGCCGGTGCCATCTATCAAACCGTCCTGGCCATGCACAGTGTAAGGATCTAACGCCACATCGGTGATGACCCCCAAATCCGGCAATGCTTGTTTTAATGCCCTAACGCTTTGTTGGACTAATCCTTCAGAATTATAAGCTTCAGCGGCATCCAGCGATTTTTTTTCGGCTGAAATGACTGGAAATAGGACGATAGCCGGAATGCCTAATTTGAATATTTCCTCCGCTTCTATTAACAATAAATCCAACGACAACCGCTCCACACCGGGCATGGATGCCACAGGTTCACGCCGATTTAAGCCATCGGTAACAAATATGGGATAAATTAAATCATCGGTAGACAAGCGATGTTCCCGCATAAGCCGACGGGAAAATTCATTAAAACGCATTCTTCTCATACGTAAATGAGGAAAATTAGTGATACTATAGGACATCTTTTCGTTACTCATGAGTTAAGGAAAACGGGGCGCGATTTCAACGTTGCCCCTTGTAGCGGACTAAACAAGTCATTGACTATTCCCGTTAATTTGCCACAACAAACCAACTCGCCAATTTTAAACGTTGAGGGTGGTAGGATTTTAGAGGTTTTTATGAACAGAAGACAATTTTATAAAGTATCGGTTTTATTTGCCCTGATAATAATTAGCTTAATGAATTTCGAAATGGCGAGTGCAGCTGACTTACTCGCTCCCCAGCAACCTATTCAGGAAACGTCTAATAAGCTTCAGCAACGATTACAGGATAAGGTATTTAGCCAGAATTTCTTGCAGGTTACCCAATTTGTCGACCAATTGATTTATCCGCATACTGATTTCGATAAAATTTCTGAATTGGTGTTAGGTAAACTTTGGAACTCAGCAAGCGGCGATGAGCAAAGCCGCTTTAAGCAAGAGTTTAAAACCCTGCTAATCAGGACGTATTCACGGGCATTCGTTGAATTTAAGGACTGGACTGTACGTTTTTTACCGCTAGACATGGAACCCGGCGCAAACAAAGTTGTAGTTAAGACAGAAGTATTGCAACCCGGCCTACAACCGATCAGCGTTAACTACCGGATGATTCTGAATAACGGTAGCTGGAAAGCCTATGACATCATGATTGAAGGCGTTAGCTTAGTAACCAACTATCGCTCGACTTTCAACAACGAGGTAAAAACCAAAGGATCTTTATCTGCCGTTATTGACAACCTTGCCAAACGTAATGCGGAAGCATTAGCCGCTAAAAACTCCTGATATTTTTGCGGATACTATTATCGTTGTTTGAGATAACGGTATCCGCTGACTTTACCGCAACTTTTACTTCTATTGTTTAGCGTATCGCCTAGAAATACCCCTTAAATTACCCCCTTGTAACACGTTGTGACATTCTCCAAAGATTCAATCTATTCGCATCCTTTAGGAATGGTTGACGCTTTCCGCTTCGACCAGAAAGTTGTCAACGTATTCCCCGATATGATTTTGCGTTCCGTACCCGGCTACAGCACGATTATTTCAGCCATTGGTTTATTGGCGGAGCGCTATGCAAGACCCGACAGCAATTGTTATGATTTGGGGTGCTCCCTAGGGGCGGCGACATTGTCCATGTGCAAACACATCAAAGCCGAAAACTGTAATATCATGGCGATAGATAGCTCGCCCGACATGATAAGCCACTTGCAAACACAATTACAGCTAACGCAAACTCAGCTACCAGTAATCTTACAATGTGCCGATATTAGATCCATCCCTATCGAAAGTGCATCTATCGTGGTCTTAAACTTCACATTACAGTTCATTCCAGTCAAAGACAGGCTTACCCTATTAAAAAAAATTTATCATGGGTTGTTGCCAGGAGGAGTATTAATTATTTCTGAAAAGCTCAATTATATTGACCAAAAACAAAACGATCTACACACAGACATGCACCATATCTTCAAAAAAGCCAATGGTTATTCAGATTTGGAAATCAGTCAAAAACGTACTGCGCTGGAGAACGTGCTTATCCCCGAAACCGTTACCTGCCATAAAAACCGCTTGCAAAAAGCCGGTTTTAATAGCGCAGAAGTTTGGTTCCAATATTTTAATTTTGCCTCACTAATTGCTTTAAAGTGATTGATTATCAACCCTTGTACCAAGCCTTGATTGCCGCTAATGCCGAACAATGGGCAAAATGTTTACCTCAGCAAATTGACGCGGCTTTACATACAAGCAAACATAACCAAACCTACGCTTGGCAGAAGTTAATCGCTGAAATTCCGGAGTTCAACACGCCAAACTGCGTATTGGATCAATCTAAAGTACAAATTGGTTCTGCGACAGAATTATCGGAACAAAATAGAGCCGCCCTTGAAGATACCTTAAAAGCGCTAATGCCTTGGCGCAAAGGCCCCTTCGATCTTTTTGGTATTCACATTAATGCCGAATGGAGATCAGACTGGAAATGGCAACGCCTTGAAAAACATATTGCACCACTGAAGCATCGGCTAGTACTGGATGTTGGTTGTGGCAACGGTTATTTTTGCTGGCGGATGCTAGGCGCCCAAGCAAAGCTGGTGGTTGGCATTGACCCGTTGTTGCTAAATGTCGTGCAATTTGAACTTATCCGTAAATTGCATGGCAAAGCCCCCTCGGTTTTTGTACTCCCTTTGGGTATTGAAGACTTACCTTCTAACCTGAAACTTTTCGACACCGTATTCTCGATGGGCGTACTATACCATCGCCGTTCACCTATAGATCACTTACTAGATCTTAAGGGCTGCCTGACAACCGGCGGTGAATTAATTTTGGAAACTTTGATTATAGACGGTGGCTTAGGTGAGGCATTAGTTCCAGAAGATCGCTACGCCAATATGCGCAACGTTTGGTTTATCCCAACTTACATGACCTTAATGAGTTGGCTTAAGCGCTGCGGATTCAAAAATATACGTTTAATCAATATAACTCCAACTAGCACACAAGAGCAGCGGACTACAGAATGGATGACATTTCAATCGCTCAAAGATTTTCTTCACCCTAATACGCCTGAGCTAAGCTGTGAAGGCTTACCCGCCCCCAAAAGGGCAATTTTTATTGCCGAAAACGCTGGCAAATAATGAGAAAGAGAATTATTAAACCAGATTTTTTACTAAGATTTAATAAATTAGAATCATTTATTAATCTTGAACCTTATGCTTCTTTCATCTATATTTTTTAGATACGATCATTGGGTAATGACCTCATGGCTTCAACAGCAACAGATTTAACTTTTAATGGATTGGCACGATGCCTGATTCAGGAAGCCCTGATTACGGAGAAAGATGCCAAAACTTATATTCAAGAAGCCCAAAAAAATAAGGCCTCCCTGATAAGTTACTTAGTTTCTAACAAAATCGTTGATAGCCGTACAATTGCTGTAAAAGCCTCGTTAGAATTTGGCATCCCCTTACTCGACCTGGATGCAATTGACGTACGTAATATTCCCGTCAATCTAGTCAGCGAAAAACTGATACGTAAATACAATGCGCTACCTTTATGGAAACGCGGTAAAACCCTGTTTATTGCCATATCAGATCCTACAAGCACCCACGGTTTCGACGATATTAAATTCCAAAGCCTGTTGAATATCGAAACCGTGCTGGTTGAGGAAAACAAGCTTATAAAGACTATCGAAGCCGCACTGGAAGCCGTCGATACGACAATGTCCGAACTTCTCGACACCGATCTGGACAACCTTAATGTTTCAACGGGCGATGAAGACACAGGTAAAGACGTTAATGCTGATATAGATGACGCACCAATTGTCCGGTTCGTCAATAAAATATTGCTGGACTCTATTAAGAAAGGCGCTTCTGATATTCACCTTGAACCGTATGAAAAAAACTTCCGCATACGTTTTCGCTCAGATGGCATACTCCACCAAGTGGCAAGCCCGCCGGCAAATATAGCTAACCGGATTATTTCCCGGATTAAAGTAATGTCAAAAATGGATATTGCTGAGCGCCGTATACCTCAGGATGGCCGGATCAAAATGATTTTGTCAAAAACGCGCGCCATCGATTTTAGGGTTAATACGTGCCCTACTTTATTCGGTGAAAAGGTCGTGCTGCGGATTTTAGACCCAACTAGCGCTCAGCTTGGTATAGAAAAACTGGGATTTGAGCCAGAGCAGCAAAAATTGTTTCTTGATGCCATTTTCAAACCCTATGGCATGGTTTTAGTAACTGGCCCTACCGGTAGCGGCAAAACTGTTAGTTTGTACACCGGGTTAAATATTTTAAATAGTATTGAACGTAATATTTCTACAGCCGAAGATCCAGTAGAAATCACTGTGGAAGGCATTAATCAGGTCAATGTCAACGTTAAAGCGGGGCTGACGTTTGCCAATGCGCTGCGGGCTTTTTTACGGCAAGATCCCGACATTATCATGGTTGGTGAGATTCGTGACCTTGAAACCGCTGAAATTGCCGTAAAAGCAGCTCAAACTGGTCACTTAGTTCTGTCTACCTTACACACAAATGATGCACCACAAACATTAAACCGTCTCATGCAAATGGGGATAGAGCCATTTAATATTGTGTCGGCAGTTAACCTGATAATGGCGCAACGTCTCGCCCGAAGGCTATGCGAATCTTGCAAAGTCCAGGTGAAATTACCAGAGCATACACTTTTGCATCTTGGCTTTAAGGAAGAGGAGTTTTCTACGGTCAAAATCTTCGGCGCCAAGGGGTGCGAATTATGCAACAACGGCTACAAAGGCCGGGTTGGTATTTACCAGGTGATGACCTTGAGCGAACAAATGCGCGCCATGATCCTGACCGGCGCCAACGCCATGGAATTGGCAGAGCAGGCAAAAGCAGAGGGTATCAATGATTTACGCGCGTCAGGATTAAATAAAGTCCGCATGGGCATTACTAGTCTTGAAGAAATCGACAGGGTGACTAAGGAATAATTATGGCGGAAAAAACCGATCAAATTGATTTTCTCTGGGAAGGGAAAGATAAAAATGGCAAACCCAACAAAGGTGTTTTCACTTCAAAAAACGTAGCGGTTGCTAAAGCGGAATTGAGGAAACAAGGCTACCGAGTTACGAAAATCAAGCCAAAACCCAAGCCTATGTTTAAAAATAGGACGAAACCGATAACGCCAGGTGACATAGCCATTTTTTCCCGGCAACTGGCAACTATGCTTAAAGCCGGCGTACCGTTAGTACAATCGTTTGATATTGTTGGCAAAGGCAATGAAAATCCAAGTATGCAAGAACTGCTCTTAGGAGTTAAAGCTGATATTGAAGGTGGCGATACCCTTGCAGAAGCACTAAACAAACGACCCGCGTACTTTGATGAACTATTTTGCAACCTAGTCGAAGCTGGCGAACATGCCGGCGTCTTGGAAACCTTATTGGATAAGATTGCGACCTATAAGGAAAAAACCGAGTCAATGAAGAAAAAAATCAAAAAAGCGCTCACTTACCCGATTGCCGTCGTCGTAGTCGCTTTCGTGGTAACTGCAATCCTATTAATTTTTGTTGTACCCGTATTTGAAGATTTGTTCAAAAGTTTTGGTGCTGATTTACCCGGTTTTACTAAAATGGTAATCGGCATGTCAGAATGGATGCAAAAATTTTGGTGGATTGTTATCGGCATTGTTGTGGCAACGGTATACATTTTTGGTTATTTTAAAAAACGCTCTCGGCCATTCAACCATTTCCTTGACCGGACTTTTTTAAAAATGCCGGTGGTTGGCTTGATCATGAACAAATCTGCAATTGCCCGGTTTGCGCGGACACTATCAACCATGTCCGCCGCCGGCGTGCCCTTGGTTGATGCCTTGGAATCAGTCGCCGGGGCTTGTGGAAATATTATTTATTCTGATGCTATCTTAAAAATGCGTGAGGAAGTCGCTACTGGCCAACGACTCCAATTTGCCATGGCACAAGCTGAGTTATTCCCGCACATGGTGCAGCAAATGGTGGCTATCGGTGAAGAGTCAGGCTCTATTGATGCTATGCTGGCAAAAGTGGCTGATTTTTATGAAGAGGAAGTTGATAACCTCGTCGACAACTTAAGCAGCTTAATGGAACCCATTATCATGGTTATTTTAGGCATTCTGGTCGGCGGTTTGATCGTAGCAATGTATCTGCCGATCTTTAAAATGGGCGCAGCCGTTGGTTAATTTACGGATGTTAACAGGTCTTACATACATTAAAAAACAATCTATTAACTGGCATTATTATGCAAGCTTTTGAACCTTTAAGCACTTCGCCTATCTTGTTTTGCTTGATTGTAGGCATGTTCAGCATAATGGTCGGCAGTTTTTTGAATGTAGTCATACATCGTCTACCGATTATGATGCAACGTGCGTGGCGAAAAGATTGTTTGGAATACCTTAATCTAACACCCGAAACAACATTAGACGAAGTTTATAATTTAGTATTGCCCCACTCAGGCTGTCCTATGTGCCATGCAGCGATTAAGCCTTATCAAAATATACCTGTCATCAGTTATATTTTGTTAAAAGGTAAATGCGCTCAATGTAATCACCCAATTTCTTTACGTTACCCCATAATAGAGGTGCTAACTACGTTTTGTTCGATTATGGTTGCTTGGCGCTTCGGGTTTACCGCCCAAACCGGATTCGCCTTGGCGCTGACTTGGTCGTTAATTGCGTTAAGTTTCATTGACATCGACCATCAATTATTGCCTGATTCAATTACCTTACCGGTACTTTGGTTAGGCTTATTTATCAACGTATTTGATTTGTTTACTGATAGTCATGCAAGTACTATTGGCGCGATTTTAGGATATTTGGTGCTATGGTGTGTATTTCACGTTTTTAAACTTATCACAGGCAAAGAAGGGATGGGATACGGCGACTTTAAGCTATTAGCTTTATTTGGTGCCTGGCTAGGTTGGCAGTTTCTACCGGTAATTATTCTGTTATCATCGCTGGTTGGAGCGGCGGTAGGGATTACCATGATTATTTTTTCGGGACGCGATCGTAATAAACCCATCCCTTTTGGGCCTTATCTAGCCGCTGCGGGTTGGATCGCCTTACTTTGGGGTGAAAATATAAATCAAGCCTATTTAAAATTATCGGGTTTCTAACTTGGTGTTTAAAGTCGGCTTAACCGGTGGCATCGGCTGTGGCAAAACCACAGTAAGTAAATTGTTTGAAGGCCATGGTGTGCCGATCATTGATGCCGATGTTATCGCACACAAAATAGTCAAACCAGGGCAACCGGCTTTACAAAAACTCGTAGAAAAATTTGGCGACAGTATCTTGCAAGCTGATGGACAGCTTAATCGTGGTAAATTGCGGGAACGGGTTTTTGCCAATGCGACAGAAAAAATTAAGCTGGAAAACATATTACACCCATTAATCTTTGCGGTAATGCAGAAAAAGATAAACAACATTAAAACTCCTTACTGTCTTGTGAGTATTCCTTTGTTATTTGAAACCGGCATGCGTCATTTTGTTGATCGGATTCTGGTTGTTGACTGTCCTGAAGCCATCCAAGTGCAACGGGTACAGCAACGCGACAATTTAACTGATGAAAGAATTAAAAGCATCATGGCAAGCCAAGTTACCCGAGCGTTCCGGCTAGAAAATACCGATGATATCATCGACAACACTGTAAATAATCAAGAACTTGCAGAACAAGTTAATAAATTGCACGATTTTTATTACTCAACCGGCGCCGCTTTGGGATAATACGCTGTGACTAATCAAATAACTTACGAATTCCCCCTCAACGAACGGATTAGGGTCTTTATACGACTGGAGCAATTGTTTGAACAATTGGGACATTTTTCCAAAGGTGCTATTGTCGCCGACAAACGTGCTGCCATAAATATCCTGCTTGATATAATGTCTATCCTCCGGCGTAACGACCTTAAGTCTGAAATCCTTATGGAGCTGGATCGGCATACTAAAGTATTTAACAAATACATAAATAGCAAAGATATTGACACCAAACAACTGGAAGAAATCCTGGCGAGGATAAACCAAACCAGCAAACGTTTGTATGCAACCAGTGGCAAAATTGGCATTCAAATCATGGAAAGTGATTTATTCCAAAGCATTACCCAACGCAGCTCAATACCGGGTGGTACCTGTTCTTTCGACCTGCCTGAATTCCATTATTGGCTGGAACAGGAAGAGGCTGTACGGTTAAAGGACTTACAACACTGGAGCCAACCTTTTGAAGAAATACGTACATCTATTAGCTTGATCCTTGATTTTATCCGCACCAGCAATCCTCCCACTGAGGAAACTGCAGAAGCCGGATTTTACCAGATGGCACTTGATAAAAACTTACCCTACCAACTTATTAAAGTAAGTGTTGATCGCTCAGTCGCGTGTTTTGCTGAAATTAGTGGTGGTAAGCACCGTTGCACAATTAGGTTTATGGTGCCACCGGTAGGTGAACAAAAACCAACGCAATCCCGTGAGAATATCGCATTCACTTTAACCCGTTGTTTATTTTAATGATGCCAACACCTTTAAAGGTCAAATGCCCCACCTGCCAACGGGAAACCCTCTGGAGTAATGCCAACTCATTCCGGCCATTTTGCTGCGAACGCTGCAAACTAATAGACTTGGGAGAGTGGGCCGCAGAGGAAAAAGTAATTCCTGGCGACCCTTTGCCGTCTGAAGTTGATAACAACGACGAATCCTTTTATCAGTAATGTTTTAAAATCAGCAATGATAAAGGTAACGGAAACGTACTTTAGAACATATTCTCTTCTTTACACAAAACAACCTTAACCGCACCAAATAATGAATACCGTTAATTCCGATAAACTGTCTAGCGCCAGATTTGCGCAAGCAACCGATGCTTTTGTCGAGGAATTCACCGCTTCTGTCAGCTTTGACAAACGCATGGCGAATCAAGACATTCAAGGATCTAGGGCACATGCCCAAATGCTATGTAAAATCGGCGTTCTCACTGCGGAAGAGCGCGACGCGATTATTCAAGGGTTAAGCCAAATAGCCGACGAAATAAAATGTGGCGATTTTTTGTGGTCAATAAAGCAAGAAGATGTCCACATGAATATTGAATCGCGCCTCACTGATTTAATCGGAATCGCCGGGAAAAAACTTCATACTGGACGTTCACGTAACGACCAGGTTGCTACTGATATACGCCTTTATCTACGCGATGAAATTCGCCACATCCAAAACGAACTTATACGACTACAAACAGCAATACTTAATTTGGCCGAACAACATGCCAGCACAATAATGCCGGGCTTCACTCATCTGCAAGTTGCTCAACCCATCACTTTTGGCCACCATCTCATGGCTTGGTACGAAATGTTAAAACGAGATTATGAACGCCTACAGGACTGTAATAAGCGCGTTAATGTAATGCCCTTAGGCGCTGCTGCCCTAGCTGGAACAAGCTATCCAATTGATCGTGAGTTGACAGCAAATTTACTGGGTTTTACCCGACCTTCGGCAAATTCATTAGATTCGGTAAGCGACCGCGATTTCGCCATAGAGTTTACGGCTGCAGCAAGCTTAATAATGATGCACTTATCGCGGTTTTCTGAAGAACTTATCCTGTGGTCTAGCGCCCAATTCGACTTTATTGACATACCTGATGCTTTTTGCACTGGCTCCTCCATTATGCCGCAAAAGAAAAACCCTGACGTGCCTGAACTGGTGCGCGGCAAATCCGGACGAGTTACCGGCCACCTTATTAGCCTGTTAATGCTGATGAAAAGTCAACCGTTAGCTTACAATAAAGATAACCAGGAAGATAAGGAACCACTTTTTGACACAGTAGATACATTAGTCAATTGCTTACGCGCATTTGCCGATATGGTTCCTCATCTCGTTGCCAAGAAACCTAACATGTATGACTCTGCTAAACGCGGTTTCGCTACGGCTACTGATTTGGCCGATTACTTGGTGTGCAAAGGACTGGCATTTCGTGATGCCCATGAGATCGTGGGTCGTGCAGTACGCTTAGGCTTAGAAACTCAACGTGATCTATCTGAACTAACGCTAATTGAATTGCAGGTATTTTCCGCTTTAATTACTGATGATGTTTTTGGCGTTTTAACTCTTGAAGGTTCCGTAGCGGCTAGAAAACATATCGGTGGTACAGCGCCAACAACTGTTAAAGCTGCAATTGCAGCAGCAAAAAAGTCTATTGCCGAACAAGCAACAATTGCTAACTAAACGTGCCTATGTACTTTTGTTAAATTTGAGGCAAGCCAGGTCGTCTAAAGTGTATTACTGCTTCGAACTCCGCGACATTTCTATTACAATACATAGTTTTAGCCCCCAAGTGATTGATGTCTATTTATCGCCCGTAGACCCAACACTAGTTTATTTGTATAATATAAGTAAATTTCAAATACATTTACATCCCCGTCTTAAATAAATTTTGGAGAGATTTAATGCCTATTAAAGTTGCCATAAACGGTTATGGCCGTATTGGTCGTAATATTATCCGCGCGCTATACGAATCAGGTCGCACCAATGAAATTCAAGTTGTCGCGGTCAATGACTTGGGTGACACTAAAACTAATGCGCATCTAACTCAATATGACTCAGTGCATGGCAAATTCCCTTATGAAGTCGGTGTTGAAGGCGATTATATTGTCATTAATGGCGACAAAATCCGCGTCTTTGCTGAAAGGGACCCAGCAAAATTGCCTTGGGCTGAACTTGGCATTGATGTCGTCCACGAATGTACCGGTTTTTTCACCAGCAAAGCCAAAGCTTCAGCCCATATTGCAGCGGGGGCTAAAAAAGTAATTATCTCCGCACCAGGCGGTAATGATGTTGATGGTACCATTGTATTTGGGGTAAACCACAATACACTCAAAGCATCGGATACTGTTATTTCTAATGCGTCTTGCACCACTAACTGCTTGGCACCGATGGTAAAAGCCTTGCATGACAAAATTGGCGTAGAGCATGGCTTGATGACAACCATACATTCTTATACCAACGATCAAGTGTTGACCGACGTTTACCATAGCGATTTGCACCGTGCGCGTTCTGCAACACAATCCATGATTCCAACCAAAACCGGTGCTGCTGCTGCTGTCGGTTTAGTATTGCCTGAACTGGCTGGAAAGCTAGATGGTTTTGCCATGCGCGTGCCAACTATAAATGTTTCTGTTGTGGATTTAACCTTCCAAGCATCCAGAAATACGACTAAAGATGAAATAGACCAAATCCTTAAAGATGCTGCTAACGGCTTTCTTAAAGGCATACTTGAAGTTAATGAAAAACCTCTGGTTTCTACCGACTTCAATCATAACCCGGCATCATCTATTTACGAAGCAGGTTTGACCAAAGTCTTAAACGGCAGCTTTGTAAAAGTATTGTCTTGGTATGACAATGAATGGGGTTTCTCGAACCGTATGCTCGACACCACGGTTGCCCTAGTTAACGCAAAATAACCCTGAGAACCTACGCATAAATGTTAAGACGAACCAAAATTTTAGCGACACTTGGCCCCGCCTCAGATACCCCTGAAGTAATTGAAGGATTAATTAAAGCGGGAATGGATGTCGTACGCATGAATTTCTCGCATGGTTCGGCTCAAGACCATATTGACCGCGCCAACAAAGTACGGGAAGCCAGCAAAAAAGCCGGGAGGAGAGTTGGTATTCTTGCAGATTTGCAAGGCCCCAAAATACGTATTGCCCGATTTAAAAACACCAAGGTTTTTCTTGAAGAAGGCCAGGATTTTGCCCTGGATATAAACCTTGATCCGATGGCGGGCGATAATACCCAAGTTGGAATTACCTATGAACCACTAGCTTTAGAAGTTCAACCGGGTAGCCGCTTGTTGCTAGATGATGGCCGTATAGTACTTGACGTGCTCAACGTCGAAAACATGCGGGTTAATTGCAAGGTTGTAGTTGGCGGCGACTTATCCAATAACAAAGGCATTAACCTGATGGGTGGTGGCCTTTCTGCCGCAGCATTGACTGAAAAAGATAAAGAAGATATCAAGACTATCGCCAAAATTGGCTGCGATTATGTTGCTATATCATTCCCTCGTTCAGCTGACGACCTTAACCTAGCACGAAGCTTACTGAAAGCCGAAGGTTGTCATGCAGGTATCGTTGCTAAAGTCGAACGTGCCGAAGCTATCGTCCCTGAAACTATGGATGAGATTATCTTGGCGTCAGATGCAGTAATGGTGGCACGAGGTGACTTAGGTGTTGAAATTGGTGACGCTAATCTTCCCGCCGTGCAAAAGCAACTGATTAAACGTGCCCGTGAATTGAACCGTATTGCCATCACTGCAACCCAAATGATGGAGTCGATGATTGAAAATGCTATCCCGACTCGGGCAGAAGTTTTCGACGTTGCTAATGCCGTTTACGATGGTACTGATGCTATTATGCTCTCGGCAGAGACGGCTTCGGGCAAATATCCCATAAAAGCGATTGAAGCGATGAACCGCATCTGTTTAGAAGCAGAAAAGCAGCCTGTGGTGCGTATCTCCGACCATCGCATGAATATTCAGTTCGACCGTGATGACGAAGCTATAGCCATGTCAGCAATGTATATGGCGAACCACACACAGATTAAGGGAATCGTTGCTTTAACCGAATCCGGCTCAACACCATTGTGGATGTCACGTATTAGCTCTGGCATACCTATTTTTGCAATGAGCGGTTCTGAAGAAACGTTAGGTCGAGTTACCTTATTTCGTGGTGTCTTCCCCATTTTCCACGTCATTGACGAAAAGCACGACCATGCTGAAGTCAATCGAGATGTTGTAAGCGAACTGAGAAAGTGGAACCTAGCCTCAAATGGTGACAAGTTTATTATCACCAAAGGCGACTTGACTGGTATCAAAGGTGGCACTAACGCCATTAAAATAATAGTCGTTGGTCAAGGATTGACACCTTAAATCATCGCGAATTAGATATTTGTATTACACAAGTCTACACGTTACCTAAGAGGACTAACCCGACACAATATGAGCCAAAAACTGTATATTCAAACCAACGGCTGTCAGATGAATGAGTACGACTCTGATAAAATGCGTGATGTATTGCAAGCCTCACACGGTTTTGAATTAATAGACGACCCTAACCAAGCTGATATGTTATTGCTTAATACCTGTTCTATAAGGGAAAAAGCGCAGGAGAAGGTATTTTCAGCTTTAGGGCAGTGGCGCATGATTAAGGCCAAACGTCCTAATGTAATTATCGGGGTTGGTGGCTGTGTTGCCAGCCAAGAAGGCGCGGCAATACAGAAGCGCGCACCTTATGTAGACATCGTGTTCGGCCCGCAGACCTTGCATCGTTTGCCGCAGTTACTCGATGAAGTGCGCAGCAAACATAAGCCTGTAGTAGATATATCTTTCCCCGAAATTGAAAAATTCGATAATCTTCCTCAACCACGGGCGGAAGGGCCAAAAGCTTTTGTTTCGGTGATGGAGGGATGTAGCAAATATTGCACGTTCTGTGTTGTACCTTATACGCGAGGTGAAGAAATCAGCCGTCCTTTGAATGACGTAATTGCCGAAATTTCTTCACTAGCTAAACAAGGTGTACGGGAAATCAACCTTTTAGGGCAAAATGTCAATGCTTATCGCGGTGAAATGGAAGATGGCGAGATTGCCGATTTCGCTTTGCTGTTGCATTATGTGGCAGCAGTCGAGGGAATAGGCAGAATCAGGTTTACCACATCACATCCAGTTGAATTTACTGACAATTTAATTGAAGCATTTGCTGAAATACCACAGCTAGTCAATCATTTACATTTGCCGGTACAAAGCGGTAGTGACACTATTTTACAGATGATGAAACGCGGACATACCCGCGCCGACTACATTGAAACGATCCGTAAGTTGCGAGAAGTAAGGCCGACCATTAGTTTGTCTTCAGACTTTATCATTGGTTTTCCCGGTGAAGGTGAGGAAGAGTTTGACGATACTATGCGTTTGGTTGAAGAGCTAGGTTTCGATCACTCTTATAGTTTCATCTATAGCCCGCGTCCGGGGACACCTGCTTCAGAATTACCCGATGATGTCCCACTAGAGATTAAAAAACAACGTCTTGAGCACTTTCAAAACCGAATCAACACTTTGGCTGCTACTATCTCAGGAAGGATGGTAAATACCGTGGAATCCATTTTGGTTGAGGGCCCGTCAAAGAAAAATCCATTGCAGATGCAAGGGCGTACAGAGAATAACCGGGTCGTTAACTTTATCGGTCATCCTCGTTTAGCAGGGCATTTCGTCGATGTTGTTATAACCGAAGCCTTGCCAAACTCCTTACGTGGCCGTATGCTGGAAGCTTCAGTAGAAAAGATTGTCGCAAACGCGTAACATAATCCATGATTTCTCAGGAAATAGCCCTAGTTCCTGTCGATAACGCGAGACTGTCAAATTTTTGTGGTCATCTTAATTCGCACATTCGACAGATAGAAAACCGCTTACAGGTTGATATCGCCAATCGCGGCCATCAATTCAAAGTCACCGGACTCGAACCTTCCGTCAAAGCAGCCTGCGCAGTCATGCATAAATTATTTGAGACCACAGAGCAAGAACAATTGACTTCAGAAGACATTCATCTGGCCATGCAAGATGCCACGATTGATGACCTGTTGGATGAGCCAATTACCCAGGTAGAACAACAACCAGTCAGCATTAAGACAAAATATGGCTTAATTAAAGGCAGGGGAGCTAACCAGCAAGACTACCTGAAGAAGATAATTACCCATGACATCAATTTTGGGGTTGGCCCAGCCGGAACAGGCAAGACTTTTTTAGCGGTTGCCTGTGCAATTGAAGCCTTACAAACCGAAAAAGTCAGAAAAATAATTCTGGTACGGCCTGCAGTCGAAGCGGGCGAAAAACTAGGATTTTTGCCCGGCGATATGGCACAAAAAGTTGACCCTTACTTACGCCCTCTCTATGATGCCTTGTACGATATGTTAGGATTAGAGCGGGTCGAGAAATTAATCGAAAAAGGCGTTATAGAAGTTGCGCCATTAGCATTTATGCGCGGCAGGACTTTAAATGACGCGTTCATAATTCTTGACGAAGCACAAAACACCACAGTTGAACAGATTAAAATGTTCCTGACCCGCGTTGGTTTCGGCTCAACCGCAGTCGTTACCGGTGATATTACCCAGATTGACTTGCCATCAGCAAAAATGTCGGGGTTACGTCATGTCCTGGAGGTTTTGAAGGATGTTGAAGGCATCAGTTTTACATTTTTTAATGTCCGTGATGTGGTAAGGCATCCATTGGTACAGCGGATTGTCAGCGCTTATGAAGCGTATGAGAAAAAAACCAAAAGCAACGATGAACCAAGTTGAAATCCAAGCGGTTTTTGATTCACCTAACCTCCCTAATCTCACACAAATACAGCAGTGGATTGATGCTGCCCTGCAAGGTTACCTGCAAGACACCGAAGTAGTCGTACGTATTGTGGACGAGCAAGAAAGCGCACAACTTAACCAACAATATCGTCACAAATTGGGGCCAACCAACATTTTAAGTTTCCCTGTAGAAGCTCCCGAAGGGATTGACCTGAATTTGCTAGGCGACCTAGTTATTTGCGCTCCTGTGGTTGAGCAAGAAGCCTTAGAACAGCACAAAAAACTAAGCGATCATTGGGCACATATGCTTGTCCATGGGACATTGCATTTACTCGGTTACGACCATATTGACAATGCCGATGCAGAAGTCATGGAAACCAAAGAAATTAACATTCTCCAGCAACTAAATATCAGTAATCCTTACCTATAGGTACCCTGCAATGAGCGACGACAAGCCTCCCAGTAGCAGCTCCGACCGGAGACGTTGGGTTGACCGTATAAGCCAACTATTTTCCGGTGAACCGCAAGATGTGGAAGACTTACTGGAAATATTGCGTGAAGCACGCACTAACCGCTTACTCGACACCGATACCTTAACCATGATCGAAGGTGTACTCCAAGTCAACCAATTACGGGTACGGGATATTATGATCCCTAGGGTGCAGATGGTGGTAGTCCCGGATGATGCCGAACTTGAAACTATCTTGCCACTGGTCACGGAGTTCAGCCACTCCCGTTACCCGGTCATCGAAGGTGATCGTAGTAAAGTCGTCGGTATTTTACTGGCTAAAGATTTACTGGCCAACCTCTCAAAAAATAACACTTTGTTGGTTAAAGACATCATGCGTCCGGCTTATGTGGTACCGGAAAGTAAACGTCTTAATGTGTTACTTAAAGAATTGCGTACTAATGGCAATCACATGGCGATTGTGGTTGATGAGTACGGCCAATCTGCAGGCCTTGTTTCTATAGAGGATATCTTGGAACAAATTGTTGGTGAGATTGAAGACGAACACGACGAGCAAGAAGATGAAGGCTATATTTTCCGCCGAAGTGATCATGAATACATGATTAAGGCGCTAACGCCGATGGGGGAGTTTGACGACTATTTCCACACCAAATTGGCAACAGATGAATATGATACCCTTGCGGGGTTTATGGTAAGCCAGCTAGAACACATGCCAAAAAAAGGCGAAAGCCTGGTAGTGGACAATATGCGGTTTGAAGTAATCCGGGCGGATACCCGACGGGTACATCTTGTTAAACTTAAAATCATTGATTAATCAGGAATCATAATGACGAATACTGTATTGGTAACGGGTGGCGCAGGTTATATAGGCAGCCACGCTTGTGTGGAATTATTGCAGTCTGGTTATCGGGTGGTAGTAGTCGATAACCTGGTTAACAGTAAATTCGAATCGTTAAGGCGTGTACAGGACATCACGGGCAAAACGCTGACTTTTTACCAAACCGACTTACGCGACCGTGCAGCATTAGCCGAAATTTTCAAGAAAGAAAACGTTGATTCGGTCATCCATTTTGCTGGCTTGAAAGCGGTGGGCGAATCTTGCGAGCAACCGCTCAGATATTACGACAACAATATATACGGTACATTGGTATTGCTAGAAGTTATGGCTGAAGCTGACGTAAAAAAATTGGTATTCAGTTCGTCCGCAACTGTGTACGGTAATACTGATACGGCCGAGCTTACCGAAGATTTACCATTAGGTGCTATTAACCCTTATGGCAAAACCAAGCAAATGATCGAAGAAATCCTTAGGGATTTATCAGCCGGCGACAAAATAAAACCTAACCGCTCCCCCTGGAAAATTGCTTTATTGCGATATTTTAACCCAATTGGTGCCCACGCCAGCGGTACGATTGGTGAAGACCCTAACGGTATTCCTAATAACCTGATGCCTTATGTAACCCAGGTCGCTATCGGCAAACTGCCACAGCTATCGGTATTCGGCAACGATTATCCCACGCCCGATGGCACAGGCATCAGGGATTACATTCATGTTGTCGATTTAGTTAAAGGCCATCTGAAAGCCATTGAAGTACTGGGCAGTGCAAAATTTGCCGATGGTGCCTGTAAAGCCTACAATCTGGGTACAGGCAAAGGTTACAGCGTCTTGGATATCATCAATACTTTCGAGAAAATGACAGGAAAGAAGGTGAATTATAAAATTACCGGTAGGCGACCAGGCGATCTTGCCGAATGTTTCGCCAACCCAAATCTAGCACTCAACGAATTAGGCTGGAAAGCAGAAAAAAATCTGGCTGATATGATAACCGACACCTGGAATTGGCAAACTAAAAATCCGCAAGGTTTTAACTGAGGTGATTTAGTTGACCAATGTTTAGTTTAGTTAGCCGGTGGCCTTACTTTTAAAGTAAATGTTACCGGCCCGTCGTTAATAAGTGATACTTGCATATCCACGCCAAACAACCCAAATTGGGCGTTGGGGTACTGGCGAATTGCCAAGTTTTGTAAGTAACTGAACAACTCTAAACCTTTTTGCGGGGCAGCGGCAGAAGCAAAACTCGGCCGATTACCCTTATCGGTACTAGCCGCCAAAGTAAATTGCGGCACCAATAACAGGCCACCTTGAATTTCGCGTAAACTCAAGTTCATAAGGCCATTTTCATCGGCAAAAATACGATAATTTAAAACCCTATCAAGAAGCCTTTGGGCAGTTTTTTCTGTATCGTCCTTTTCTATGGCAACCAACGCCATAATACCCCTGTCGATCTTGCCGATTATCCGACTATCTACGACAACGTTAGCGCTAGTAACCCGTTGAATTACCGTAATCATGAAACCATAAAATTAAAATGAAATTAGCGCATTATAAACAACATACTTTGAAATTTTTTCTTATCTTACTGGCAGGATACTGTCTTTCCGCTTGCGCCGATATTTACCCATGGCAGGATAAGAACGGTAAGCGGCATTACTCTGATCATGTGCAGACTAACAGCAAAAAACTCGACATAAAGCCGGGTTACTCATTTTATGAAGTACAAAAAGTGTTCGACGGCGATACGGTTAAATTAGAGGATGGCCGACGGATTAGATTATTAGGCATTAATACCCCAGAAGTGCAACACCGAGGCCAACAAAATGAAGCAGGTGGGGAAGCAGCCAAGTCGTGGTTAACCAAAAAACTAACTCATCAAAAAGTGCAGTTAATCATGGATGTGGAATCCACTGACAAATATCATAGGACGTTGGCGCACTTAATTACTGACCAGAAAGAACATATTAACCTGCAATTAGTGGAGTTAGGATTAGCAAGCGCTAATATTTATCCGCCTAATCTTTTGTATGCTGACCAGCTAATCGCCGCAGAAAACCGTGCAGAACAAGAAAAACGGGGCATATGGGGGCAAGCGCAATATTCACCAATACCGGTTGGACAATTCGGTCAAGACGGCCATAGAGGCTGGACAAGGCTAGTTGGTAAAGTCGCCACCATCCGCAGCAGCCGAAAATTTGTCTACTTGGAATTCTCAGAAAAGTTTCAAGCGAGAATCGAGAAACAATGGCTGTCATTATTTCCCGATACTAATACTTACTTATACAAATACATTGAAGTTAGAGGATGGCTTAACAAAAATCGGGAGGGTTGGTCTCTGTTAATAAGGCATCCTAACGCTATAAAAATGATAAGTAACTAAAAAAATCAAGACTACTTTAAAAGCTATAAATAGGGCTTAATAAGTTCAACTAATTGGTTACCGGTGAGTTCTCCCATATGGGTTTTCACAATAGCGCCGGATTTATCAACGATAGCCGTGAAAGGAACTGTCTCGGTTACATTCCCTAAATCCCGCGCTAGTTTGATCCCCTGCTCTTCCCCCATTAAAATGGGATAGTCGATTTTGTTGGCCGCAACAAACTCTTTAACCGGGTCAATATCGTCCAAAGCAATGCCTATAACTTGCAAACCTTTGCTTGCATACTGCCTTTGTAAGCCATTAAATTCAGGCATTTCTTTAAGACAAGGCGGACACCAGGTTGCCCAGAAATTAATCACGCGGACTTTGCCTTGCCACTCATTGATCGCATGACGGTTACCCAAGAGGTCAGGTAAATTGAACTCAGGCAATAGCTGGCTATTAATAACGCGATTAGCTGCTGGTTTTATACAGCTACGTAGCCCAAATCCAACTACCAGGGCAAGCCCTCCTACAATCAAAATCAGTAAAGTTTGCTTTTTCATAATTTTATTTGCTGAACCGTTTTAATAAAGGTCGCGGCATCCTGATAACCAATCACCCTTTGTGCTGAATTTTCTTGGCTGCTACCCGCAAAAAATAATATTGCCGGAGGACCTATTAAGTTGAACTTAGCCAATAAGGCTTTATCTTCCTCTGAGTTTTCAGTAACATCGGCTTGTAGTAGAACGAAATCTGATAAAGCTTGTTTAACACCAGCATCGGTAAACGTATAGGCTTCCATTTCTTTACAGGAAATGCACCAATCTGCATAAAAATCGAGCAGTACTGGCCGGTTGCTTAAATTGGCTTGCTTGATCCTAGTGTCCAATTGGGTTATTGATTTTACCCGCTCGAAACGTAGGCCAGCCTCAGCTGTTTTAGTTGCCCCAGATCCAGTGCCAATCCCTTGTAATGGTTTGATCGGATTACTATTGCCAACACTAAAGCCTATTAATAGCAATACGCCGTAAACCAACATAACGATCCCTAAGCCTTTGAATAACTTGCGCCAACCAGAACTATTTTCTGGCAGAGGGTCTATCGCATTCAAATAGATCGCAGGCAAAATACACAATAACGCCCACAACAACATGGTTATAGCGGGCGGCAAGATGCGCGATAACATCCAGACAGCAACCCCCAGCATAATAACGCCGAATACAGTTTTAGTTGCATTAAGCCAGCTACCCGCTTTGGGCAAGAATTTTCCAGCAGAGGCGCCTAACAATAACAACGGCACCCCCATACCCATACCCATAGAGAACAAGGCGCTACCACCTAAAGCGACATCACCCGTTTGGCCAATATAAATTAAGGCACCCGCCAACGGTGCTGCCACACAAGGGCCAACAATTAATGATGATAAAGCCCCCATTATCGCTGCACCTAACATAGTGCCATCGCGGTGCTTTTCGCTGGAGTTATGCAATTTAGCGCGGATAAATTCGGGTAAGTCTAGGTTATAAAAACCAAACATAGACAATGATAACAACACAAAAATACTGCTAAATAGCGCAACAATCCAGGGTTGTTGGAAGGTCGCTTGCAAATTATTGCCAAAAAGCGCGGCTAATACACCAAATATAGTATAGGTTAAGGCTGAGGCGACTACATAACTCAACGACAACAAAAACGCCCGTGTTGTGTTGATACTGTGCCCCTTACCTACAATGATGCCTGAAAGAATCGGGATCATTGGGAATATACAGGGTGTAAACGCCAGCAGCAGGCCAAAACCGAAGAAACTTAACAGCGTTGCCCATAAACCATCATGATGCAAAGATTTTAAGATTTGATCTTGTTCGGAGATTAGTGGTGTAGCGGTTGGTGGCACAGCTGATAGGGCTTCGGTAATTGTTGCCGGGAGTTCCAACTCAATTTGCTTGTTCATCGGTGGATAACACACGCCACGGTCAGCACAACCCTGGTAATTAAGTTGTAAGCTGATTTTTTGCGCCGCAATGTCTAATCGGGTAACCGGTATATCAAAATTTAATTCATCATAAAAAATTTCGACATGGCCGAAAGCTTCATCTTCTTTGGGTTTACCGTTAGGGATGGTGTATTCACCCAAACTAAGTTTCGGTTTGCCTAAAAGTTGGACTTGGGTTTTTTCCCGGTATAAATAATACCCCTTGGCAATCTGCCAATTGACATTTATGGTGGTCGGATTGATGACCGTTGCCGTAGGTTGGAAAGCTTGATCCGGTGGTAACAACTCGTCCTGAGTTAAATTAGATTTAAATCCGGATATCCCTTTAACTAGATTGTCGATAGGCGACACAGTAGCACCCAGTGCCTTTACCTGGAATTTTACCGGCAAAGTTTTTTCTTGTGGCGGATAACACACGCCAATATCAGCGCAACCTTGGTAACGGATATGTAATTCAGTTGCAGCAACATCATTGGCAGCAACAACAGGAACTTTCACATTAAGATATTCCCGATAATGTTCAATATCACCTAGCAATTCATCATGCTTGATTTTACCCTGGGGAAAAACAGCTTCCCCAAGTTTGATCGCAGGCTCTTTTGCGGAGAATCGCATACTTTTACGGTAGAGGCTGTAACCTTTGGCGATTGTCCAGTGAACCTCAATTTCATCAGAGTTAAGCGTTGATACAGTCGCTTGAAAAACTTGCTCTGGTGGAAGTAGCTCTTCCGTGTTGACTGCCAGAGCAGCCTGGGTAAGTAGACTTAAAAAAAAGAATACAGCTAATTTGCGGTATGGCATGAATAAATCCAGTTAATGTACTCGGGTAATCCTTTCTCTACGGGAATAGAGATAATTTCAGGTAGTTCGTAAGGGTGTTGGTTGCGGATAGCGGTTTCAATAAGACGATATGCCGAAGCGGACGACTTAATAAGCAACAAATGTTCCTGGACAGTTTCAACTTGGCCTTGCCATGAATAGACGGACGTTAAACCTGGAACAATATTTACACAAGCCGCCATACGGTTTTCGACCAAATGATGGGCAATTATATCCGCAGTCGCTTGGTCTGGGCAGGTACAAAAAGTAACGATAACTTGGGTCATGAAAAAATGCCTGGGAAAATTAGCGTAAATTCTTAAAATTTATTCTGGGAATTATCTTTGATAAGCCCTATATTGTACCAATATCAATCAGTTTAAGAGATGTATGAAAGGTTTCCAAAGTATTTTTTTGTTAGTGTTAATTATCCCGTTTGTGGAAATGTATCTGCTAATGACGGTCGGGGGGCTAATTGGCGCATTACCTACTATTTTGCTCGTTGTCTTAACCGCAGTCATGGGCGCATGGTTACTCAGGCAGCAAGGCTTTGCCACCTGGCAACGATTACAATCGAGTTTAGCGCAAGGCCAAATCCCAGCTTATGAAATGGTTGAAGGCCCGATTATCCTGGTCGGGGGGGCATTACTATTGACCCCAGGATTCATCACAGACGTGCTTGGCTTTGCCTGTTTGCTGCCACAAATCCGCCGTAAAATCGCCAAATATATTATCGAAAACCATATGGTTAAAATGGGCGGGTTCCAATCTGCCAATAGACCTAAAGATCCTGATGCGTTAGATGGCGAATTTCGTCGGGAAGAAGATAAATAAACTGAAGTAGAACTACGTCCCTGTAGCTATAAAGTCCGATTAATTGCCGGTAGGTGTATTGTCGTCTGCACCGCAAGTATTTTTGTTCAGCCCTGAATACACAGGGCACCAGCTCGTGTAACCGGTGGCCACTAGCACCAAGCCAACCAGCAGAAGTACGATTTGTGCGGTAAAAATAGAAATCACGATTAATGCTGCACCGCCATAAAGACGGTATTTTTTTTCTTTTTGCCCTACATTGTGTTCGAATTTGGTCGCTCGCTTAAAATCAAAGCTCATGTTGGTCTCCTCTCACAGTCTTGTTATTATGATGGTCTTATTCTGTTGTCAGAACCCCTCGCAATATACACAGCTCTTAGAAAAGTGCAAGCAATAACCTATGGATATTACCAAAATAATTGAACCGTTAAATGACGCGCAGCGCGCAGCAGTTACCGCGCCTAATTTAGCTGTTTTAGTACTGGCTGGAGCAGGCAGCGGTAAAACCCGGGTTCTTGTGCATCGTATCGCTTGGCAAATCAAAGTGGAAAATGTACCGCCACATTCAATATTAGCGGTGACCTTTACCAACAAGGCCGCACGGGAAATGCGTACCCGGCTTGAAGACTTGCTCGGCATGTCCGCGCACAACCTATGGATAGGCACATTCCACGGTATCGCCCATCGCTTGCTTAGGCGACATGCCAAACAAGCCAAATTACCGGAAGCATTCCAAGTTATGGATTCTGCTGACCAATTACGTGTCATCAAACGGTTGATACAAGCTATGAACCTGGATGAAGGCAAATGGCCACCCAAACAATTCCAATGGTATATCAATGCACAGAAGGATGAGGGTCTCCGGGCTAAACACCAACTCGATTCCGGCGATTTTTTTCAGCAACAGATGCTGGCAGTTTACAAAGCGTATGAAGAAATCTGTGACCGCCAAGGCTTAGTAGATTTTGCTGAACTATTGTTACGCACCCATGAATTATTGCGTGACAACCCTGAGTTACTTGAGTTTTACCAACGGCGATTTTTGCAAGTCCATGTCGATGAATTTCAAGATACCAATACCATCCAGTATGCTTGGTTGCGCCTGTTAACTGATGGTAAAGACAACTTGTTCGTGGTAGGTGACGACGACCAATCCATTTACGGCTGGCGTGGCGCACGTATCGAAAATATCTTTAGTTTCCAACGACATTTCCCTAATCATCAAACTATTAAACTGGAACAAAATTACCGTTCTACCGGAAACATATTAAAAGCCGCCAATAGCGTTATCAGCGTAAATGAAGCCCGTATGGGTAAGGAATTATGGACGGATGCCGGTGATGGTGCACCTATCTCATTGTATGCCGCATTTAATGAATTAGATGAAGCCTATTTTGTCGTCGAGCGAATCAAGGCCTGGGCTAATGAAGGTGGCTTACGACAAGATGTGGCCATCCTCTATCGCTCGAATGCCCAATCCCGCCAATTTGAAGAAAAGTTGATGGCGACTGCCACACCTTACCGAGTTTATGGCGGTTTACGTTTCTTTGAGCGAGCCGAAATCAAAAATGCGTTAGCTTACTTACGGCTAATGGCGAATTCCCACGACGACACCTCATTTGAACGTGTGGTAAATACGCCAACCCGTGGCCTGGGTGCAAAAGCACTTGATGACATACGCGTTCAAGCTAAAGCGCAAGGCGTTTCCTTGTGGACGGCAGCAACCTCGTTAGTTAACCAGAACGCTTTAAGTCCTCGACCTAGAAATGCCTTGGCTGGATTTTTAGGGCTAATTGATCGCTTGAAGACAGAAACAGCAGAATTAGATCTGTACAAAAAAGTCGAATATGTAAATGGTCATAGCGGCTTAATCACCCTATATCAAACCGAAAAAGGTGATCGGGGAGAAGAAAAGCTCGAAAACCTGGAAGAATTAATTAACGCCGCCCGCTTGTTTGATCCTGAGCAAGAAAACGAAGAAAATTTAAGTGAATTGGATTTGTTCTTAACTCATGCGGCGCTTGAAGCCGGCGATATGCAAGGCGAGGAATTTGAAGATTGCGTGCAATTGATGACACTGCATTCAGCAAAAGGTTTGGAGTTTAAACTGGTATTTTTAGTTGGCCTGGAAGAAGGCTTATTCCCGTCCCAGCAATCGTCCGACGATATTGCGCGGCTTGAAGAAGAACGTCGGCTTTGTTACGTCGGCATGACCCGAGCCATGCAGCAATTATATTTAACCTATGCCGAATCCCGCCGTATTTATGGCAAAGAAACCTATGCCAGACCGTCCCGGTTTTTGCGGGAAATTCCGGCAGAACATATTCAGGAAGTTAGAATACGCGGCAATATGAGCCGCCCTGCCGCGCCAGAAAAAGCTCATGACATACTCGCGAAAACCCGACGCTTTAAACTTGGCCAACGCGTTAGTCATGGCAAATTTGGCGCGGGCATCGTACTGCAAATAGAAGGTGAAGGCTCCCAGGAGCGGGCACAAATTAATTTTGAACAGGTAGGTATTAAGTGGTTAATGTTGAGTTATGCTAATTTGGAAGTGATATAAAAAGCTAAAAACTTGTTATTACAACGCTATTCACCCATAACCACACCATTATCAGCTTTACCAGATTTGGTTTTCCGCAATTCAGAAATAACGTTGCTGTCCAGTAAAAATACAGCACTCACCCTAAACTTGCCGGTTTATACAATAAATTGCTTTATCGCGGCAGCTTAAAACCATTTGCTACTGTGCGCTTTACTCGACTCACCGTTTAATTTAACGCTCGGCTGGAAATCGTTGTTGAACTCATAGCAACTCCTCCGCACTGGATAGTGCATGTTATACAAAATCTAGACGTATTGGCGTATCTGGCTTACCGATTAAGAGTTGATTTTAAGATAAGATCTAAAACTTCAACTAACCTTTTGAATACTAGGTATATTCGCTCACGCACATGAGTCATGATTGACAAACCTGCACTGTAACAGTGAATACTCAGGCTCTTGTTCTCTATATTTCTTAGATAAATTCCGCTCTATAAATTTGTGAATAACTTCACAAAGGCCATTTCCGGACTACACTAAAATTATAAATAAAGCAATTAATGAAAACGGTAAAGTAAATAGTGTGCAGCAATTTAGCAAAGATAAATCTTTCATGACTAACAAACAAATATCAGCCCGGCCAATAACGTTCTTTGAAATCTTAGCTATAGTTTGCATTTCAGTAACTGTGTTGGCTGGTTTTATGAATCAAGCCTGCATCCTAACAACCAGCTTTTATTAAAACCTAAGGCTAAATACCAAGTCATGAGCCTTAATCACTCCATGCATGACAGACAAATCAACGTGTCAATCAAGAATCACTTAACTAAAGACGTAAATAATAATCTAGGCTTTACGCTCATAGAGCTTTTGATAACGATAAGTATTGCTGGTGTTCTTTTGGCCATCGCCATACCAAGCTTTACCTCCAGTATTGTGAGCAACCGATTGACAGCCAGTGCAAACGAATTGGTTAGCGCGTTAAATTTGGCGCGGAGCGAGGCCATAAAACGGGGTGAACAGGTAACTGTTGAAAGCATTGGATCAACCAGCGGGCAATGGGATAGTGGCTGGAATGTATTTGTAGATATCAACAAAAATGGTGCATTCAATGATGATGGTGATACAACCCTATGTGAACCCACAGAAGACTGCTTGGTAAGAACAACTACAGATGTACCGACAGGCTATACACTGAGAGTTGGTACGACTACAAATTTCAAGGATTTTATCGCTTATTTACCTAGCGGCTTAAGTACAGTGGTTGCTGCCACAGCAGATGCTTTTAAACTATGCAGCAATTCCGGAACAACGCAGCGGACAATTACCATTGGCCCAACTGGCCGGCCTAGCGTGGCCGAAACAACTGGCACATGTCCGTAGCAATGTTGAATCGTATGACGAACAAAAATGCCGGTTTCACCTTAATCGAAGTGCTGGTAGCCATGCTCGTGCTAGCATTTGGCTTGCTCGGTTTGGCAAATCTGCAAGCAACCAGCCTTAGGAACAACCAAAGTGCTTACCATCGCAGCCAGGCGACACAGTTGGCTTATGACATGGCAGACAGGATTCGGGCCAATCCAGTTGAAAGCAAAGATTTAGCGGATGGCAAAGTTGCGGGTAAAACACTCGCAGATAGTGAATATTTTAAGACTAGCCCCCAGGCTACAACAACTGAAAAGACAAGTTGCAAAACAAACGGCAGCACAGCTTGCGGCCCAACGGTTATGGCTAAAGTTGACCGAAGGGAATGGCTTGAAAGTATTGGTGATAAAAATAATGGCTTACCCAGCGGCACAGGAAGTATAGCGCGAGTTGCCGGCACCCGAAATATTACCATTACCATTACTTGGGATGACAATCGGGATGGCGATGTTGATGGCCATGTAGGCTCTCCCGTGGGCGATTCGGATAGCGATGGCGATACCGACGATGACCCCTTCTTCCAAATGTCTTTTCAAATATGAATACTGTAGCCCGCCAAAGCGGTATGACCCTGATAGAAATCATGATCGCCTTACTCATAGGCGCGTTTTTATTAGGCGGGGTCATGCAGATTTTCATCAATAGCAAACAAACCTACAGAATGCAGGAAAACCTGTCCAGACTGCAAGAAAACGGTCGATTTGCGATGGATTATTTATCCAAGGATGTCCGTATGGTGGGCTATTGGGATTGTATGATGCCAAGCGCAGTTAACGATGACATTAATGGAACTGAGGGCGCTTCTGGAGCACCTGACAGCCTCACGTTACGAGGGGCATTTGTGATGACACGTCCGGACAAAGATCCTTCAGATCCTACCAAAGGTAAAGTTGATTGTGGCACCGCCGTAACTGCCGCAGCTACAGTTGCTTGTCCTCAAACAACTGCCCCAGCTAATTTCTACACGGATAACAGCTCAATAATTACTTATTCAATTAACAGTAACATGCTTCGGAAAATTACCAACTGCACTACTACTGATATTGTGGAAGGTATTGAAAACATGCAGATTCTTTACGGTATAGATACCGATGCCGCTAGTACAGTAAATTTTGGTACGCCCAATTACTACGTGGCAGCCAATGCTGTAGCAAATTGGACTCAAGTTGTTAGCATACGCATCACAATAACGGTGCGCACGCTTGATGACAAATTGACGAACACTGGGGATGGCAGGATACGCCGCGATTTTACGTCGACGATTGCCTTGCGTAACCGGTTGCAATAACACAGAGATTCTCATGCAAAATCTAAAAACCGTAATCAAGCAAAGTAAGGTAAGCAGGCTTTTTTTCCCACCAGTTACCACTACTTTTAATTATTGCGGTGGGCAAAAAACGTCCCCTAATGCACCTACTTTGGGTGTCCACACTACCTGTTTCAGCAATAACGAGATGACGTTGCACAGCCATTCCAACCGACAATCCGGTGCAGTACTGATCATAAGTTTGATCATGTTGTTATTGCTTACCTTAATTGGCATGACCGGCAGTCAAGTAACCAGCCTTGAAGAGAAAATGGCCGGCAATAGCAAGAATCAAAATCTTGCCTTTCAGGCCGCAGAATCAGCCTTGCGGGTCGGTGAAACAGCCACTGCCACTGTAGCGACTTCTAATTTTTATACAGGAAGTACACAGCCTATTGATTGGACGAATAGTAGAGTGACAACGTATAGCAGTGGCACATTGGCGGGGGTTTCTTCAGCACACGCCCCTAAATATATTATTGAATCGCTGGCTACCACCACAGGCGGCTCAGGCGGCTCAGGCAATAGCCTTGAAGCCGGAACAACAGGTGGTTCAGCGGGTGTTTCCTGGTATCGAATTACCGCAAAAGGCATGGGCGGCACAGCTAATTCGGTAGTAACGCTACAATCTATTTACAAACGTTAAGGTTCCATCTTGTATTCACAAAACTGGAAGGGTATTCAGGAGCTAGGCATGAACATTAACAAATTCCATAGAGCAACTTCAGCCCTTTTTTTGGCACTTATTCTAAGTGCTATGCTGGAACCGGCAAAGGCTGTGACACCAGCGGATAAACCTTTAAACGTTGGCGTGTCTGCAGCCAAACCCAATATCATGTTGATGATAGACAGTTCTGGCTCTATGGATGAAAACGTAACCACTATCACCGGCACAATTTCCCCAAGTGACAAACCTTCGAGCTTCACTACTTACAGTTGCTCGAATAAGGTTTCTGGTGGCTCAACACCACCGGCCACACCATCTACCCCCCTCCGTTTGCTCGTAAATTCGACGGGCGCAGTTAAGTTTTGTAAAGATAGCACCACTTGTTCTAACAAAAACCAAACGGGTTTTGGTGGTGGCAGTAAAAGTAAATGTTTTGATAACAACAAAAATTACAACGTAGCCTACTTCAATGGGTCAACATTGGCGGGCGGGCCTTACACAGGCTTACAACTTAACTGGTATTTCAGTACGGGTAGCTTCTCATCTGGAAGTTTGACTGCCGCAACAACAACAAGCAGCAAACGTATCGATATTGCGAAAGAAGCCGCCACAGATCTGGTGGATTCCTTAACCCCAGACCCAGGCGAAAGGGCGACGGTAAGGATGGGGCTGTCCAGATATGATACGGATAATAATGGCGGCATGTTGTTAACTGAGCTTAAGGATCTAGATTCGACCTATTCCACAACAATCAAAAGCCAAATTGCGACTATTCCTACAAGTGGCTTTACACCGCTTGCAGAAACGCTATCTGATATTGGCAAGTATTTTACTACCGGCGAAACAGGCAACCTCAAACTCCATCCCAACGCCGCTTCACCTACGTCTGCGAGTATTGACAGTATTTTTAGCAATGCCGATGGTACCGCGCGAAGCATCAAAAATGGCACCGGCACTAGCACATTGGCAAACCCGATCTTGGGTTATTGTCAAAAGAGTTTTGTGGTACTAGTGAGTGACGGCCTGCCTACTCAAGATGACCAAATTAGTCCTTCTTTGCAAAATTATCTCAATGGATCCCTTTATCTTGATGATGTTGCCAAAGCATTATACGAAATGGATTTGCGGCCTACGTTAGATACCACTAAAAAAACTGAAACCGCGACAAAAAACAATCTAGTGACTTACACCATTGGTTTGGCCGATCCTACGCTTAATACAAACTCCGTATTGAGCAATGCGGCAGCAGCGGGTGGAGGTAAATTTTTCTTCGCCGAAGACGCCAAAGCCCTGGCCACAGCACTTGATGACACTATTGCGGACATTGCCAGTAAAATCAGTTCTTCAGCTTCTGTTGTTGCTAATTCCGCGAGGCTGGATTCCAGTTCTGCTGTTTTTCAGGGCAAATTTGACAGTGCCGATTGGACAGGAAGTTTATCCATGTTTCCTCTCGGAAATAGCGAAGATGTTAATGGCAATGGAGAGTTAGATTTCGTTGACACCAATAACGATGGTGATTGGGATACCGGTGAACCGACTGAGGATACCAATGGCAATGGGAAACTGGATGGCGGCGCTGTTGGGACTGAAATATGGAATGCCGCTTACAAAATTCCGGCTTTTGACTCTTCGCCAACCCGGAAAGTCTTCACTTACAATCCCACCGCCACTACAAAAGGAGTCACTTTTGCATGCGCAAATTTATCAGCAACCCAGAAAACGGTATTAGGCATCACTGATTGTGCTAACACCACCTCTGATCAAGGCCTATGGCGATTAAATTATATTCTTGGTGATTGGAGCCATGAAGTAAAGAACCCTACTCGTGTCGATTCGGACACGATCAGGTCAGCAACAGCTGGAGTTGGGATTTTCCGCAACCGCTCGCATTTGAATAAAAAAACCTTGGTCAAGGAAGGTCCTGATCCTTGGCTATTAGGGGATATAGTCAACTCTAATCCAACGTATGTCAGCGATGAAAACTACAAGTATGATAAATTGCCAGCCGCAGATGGCGGGGATGGCGGTAGTACACCTTTGTACAAAAATTTCGTTACCAGTAATGCAACTCGGCGGAAGATGATTTATGTCGGCGCCAATGATGGCATGCTGCATGGCTTTGATGCCAGCGCAACCGGTACCGATGCGGGCAAAGAAATGTTCGCTTTTATTCCAGACGCTATTTTTGACAAGCTTAACGCGTTAACTACACCTGAATATACGCATAAATACACGGTGGATGGTTCGCCGCGTGTCGGTGATGCGTATATTGGCAGTGCTTGGCATACACTCCTGGTGAGCACGACGGGAGCGGGCGGCAAGGCTGTGTTTGCCTTGGATATCACCAATCCGGGCAGCTTTGGTGCAAGTGATGTGTTATGGGAAATCAGCGATAGCCAAAGCCCCAATACCACTGATCTAACGACAGATACCACTACGTTGCGAGGTTTTGCCAATAATTTGGGCTATACCCTGCCGCAAGCCTCTATTGTAAAGATGAAAGATGGCTCATGGGCGGCAATTGTGGCTAATGGCTATGACAGCGTTAACAACCTAGCGGTTCTGTATATTATTAATGTGCAAACAGGTAATATTATTGCGGCTATCGATACTAAAGCCGGTAGTGCAACTACGCCAAATGGCTTATCCACCCCTATTACCGTTGATACGGATAATGATCGAATCGTGGACGCCATTTACGCCGGTGATTTGCTCGGCAATATGTGGAAGTTTGATGTCAGTTCTGCAACGCCAAGTGCATGGAAAGTTGCTTATGGGACGACATCCGCGCCGGCCCCCTTGTTTGTCGCCTGCTTCAATTCAAGTTCTTGCGATACTACAAGACAGCCGATTACCGGCAAACCACAAGTGGGTGGCACTGGAACTGCTCAGTCGTCAACCGGCGTAATGATATATTTTGGTACCGGTAAGTATTTTGAAGATATTGATAATAACGTGGTTAATGCACAAACCCAGACTTTCTATGGTGTTTGGGATAATAACGCTACCGTTGCCAGAAGTGATCTTCAGGTGCAATCCATTACAAATGAAAAGGAGTCTGGCGGATTTAATTTGCGGGCAACGTCAAATACGGCGGTGAACTACCCGACCAAAAAGGGCTGGTATATGGATCTGCTTAAGCCCTCGGCGACCACCAGTGATGGTGAACGTGTCGTCAGTTTCCCATTGCTACGTAATGGCCGCATTATTTTCAATACATTAACCCCTATTCCGCCAGATGGGACGGCTATTTGTGGGACAGCCTCTGAAGGTACCAGTTGGTTAATGGAGATGGATGCCTTAACAGGCAGTCGTTTGCCAGATACTGCGGACGGCGTGCCCTGGGATATCACAGGCGATGGGAAAATTGATGCCAGTGACCTGCTTGCATTTACCGATGGTGGTAACCATATTTCAGCATCGGGCAAGCAATCAAATGTTGGTATCGCTGGTACACCGGCCGTGATTTCAGCGGGAAAACTGGAATACAAATATACCAGTGGCTCTAAGCAGGCTGAGATTGAGGTAACTACTGAGTCGGCGCCCCCAAGTACTTCGCCTGGCTTCAGGCAATCTTGGCGGCAGTTATATTAGGCCAATCGATAGCAATATAGTTTGCTTTACGGAATTTTATTTTGCTAGGTATTTGTGGTTTTAACTGACTTTTTTCGGCGGCTTTAAAAAGTAGGTTATGGACGGTAGCCATGTCGACACATTGCTCTTTGTTACGGCCAGCTAAATTGGCACTTTAGCTGACATCAAAACCTTTTAAATTGAATCTTATAAACGACATCATGAGAAATTTATTTGCTAGGTTTCAAAAACTCACCTAAACCAATATTTCAAGCGGTTGCAAGCGTTTCCAGACTTAACTTGCTTAACAGCACCCTTATAAACTCAAGCTTTTGTTCCGTGTCAGCAAACGATTTAATAAACCTCAGCTTATCGGCACCATCAAATTTGTAACATTGTGCTTCCGTTTGAATCAACCTAATCAAAGCTTCGGCGTTGATTGTTGGGTTAGGTTTAAAAATAAGCCTGCCCCCACCGTCGTGAGCATCAATTTTCTTAACGCCTAGCTTCTCAGCTTGTTGTTTTAATGCCGTTATGTTAAACAGCGTTTTAACCGACTCCGGCAATAAGCCGAAACGGTCAATCATTTCCACCTGCAACTCACGTAAGTCTTCCTGGGTTTCGGTGTTGGCAATACGCTTATACAGCACTAGACGGGCATGGATATCGGGGAGATAGTCTTCGGGAATTAAAGCCGCCGCTTGCAGTTCGACTTCTGGGCCGTAATCCATTGGGGCATCAAGTTCTGGGATTTTCCCTGATTTCAGCGCGTTAACTGCCCGTTCCAACAATTCAGTGTATAACGTGAAGCCGATTTCCTGGATTTGCCCACTTTGCTCATCTCCCAGTAATTCGCCAGCACCGCGAATTTCCATATCGTGGGACGACAATACAAAACCTGCACCCAAATCGCCGGATTTTTCGACTGCTTCCAAACGTTTTACCGCATCACTGCTCATCAAGGCTTTAGGCGGCACTACGAAGTAAGCATAAGCCCGGTGATGGGAACGCCCCACCCTGCCCCGTAATTGATGTAATTGCGCCAAGCCCAGTTTGTCAGCACGGTTAATAATAATGGTATTGGCGCTAGGTACATCTATACCACTTTCGATAATGGTGGAGCATAAAAGGAGATTAAATCGCTGATGGTAAAAATCCATCATAATGCGTTCCAGGTCGCGCTCTGCCATTTGCCCGTGGGCAATGGCTATCCGAGATTCAGGAATAAGACTCCCCAACTCATCTGCCATTTTCCCCATGGATTTAAGATCATTATGCAGAAAAAATACCTGGCCACCGCGCTTGATTTCCCGTTGACAGGCTTCCTTGATTTGCGCATCGACCCATTCGCTGATAAAGGTTTTGATGGCATGACGGTTAGGCGGCGGCGTGGCAATAATCGAAATATCGCGCAAACCCGACAAGGCCATATTGAGCGTCCTGGGAATGGGCGTTGCAGTTAAGGTCAGCATATCCAAAGTATGCCGCAGCTTTTTGAAGTGTTCTTTTTGGGTAACACCAAAACGGTGTTCTTCATCAATAATCACCAAGCCCAGCGCTTTGTAGCGCAAGTCTTTGGACAACAGCTTATGGGTGCCTATGACGATATCAACCTTGCCTTGTTCCAAATCGTCGGTAATTTCTTTTTGCTGTTTGGCCGACACAAACCGAGACAGCACTTCAACCCGCACCGGCCAATCGGCAAAACGGTCACGAAAGTTTTGGTAATGCTGCTGTGCCAGCAACGTGGTTGGTACCAACACGGCAACCTGTTTGCCGCTTTGTACTGCAATAAAAGCAGCGCGCATAGCAACTTCAGTTTTACCGAAACCCACGTCGCCACAAACCACCCTGTCCATCGGCTGTGGACTGGCCATATCCTCCAAGATCGCTTCAATGGCAGTTTGTTGATCTGGCGTTTCCTCAAACGGAAACGCATCGGCAAAGGTGATATATTCCGAATCTTGCACAGCAAAGGCATGGCCTTTTTGCACAGCTCGTTTCGCCTGAATTTCCAGCAATTCAGCCGCCACATCCCTAATTCGCCCGATGGCTTTTTTCTTGGCTTTTGACCATTGGTCCCCACCCAATTTATGTAAAGGTGCATTTTCCGGGCTGACACCGGTATATCGCCCTATCACATGCAATGACGACACCGGCACGTAGAGTTTGTCGCCACCGGCATATTCCAATGCCAAAAACTCGGCGGGTATACCGCCTACTGTTATTGTATGCAAACCTAGATAACGGCCTACACCATGTTCTTGATGTACAACCGGCGACCCTATCGTCAACTCATTCAGATTATTGACGATATTTTCAAGCTCGTGTGCGGCTGAACGTCTTCGCCTACGACGTTGCTGGATTTTTTCGCCGGAAAGCAAACTTTCGGTGATGATGGCAATGGCAGGATTTTCAAGCCATACGCCATGATCCATCGGTGCCACGGTAATACCAAGCGAAATGTCATCGACTAAAAAAGCCTGCCAATTTTCTATAGGCTTAACAAGGATTTTGATTTGCCTTAATTTGTCGATTAAGGCTTCCCTACGCCCAGCAGACTCAGCAACGAACAAGATTTTGCCATTAGATTCTTTTACAAACTGCTGAAGGCGTTGGGCTGGCTCGGATAGTTTTGCATCAATGGTTAAGTCAGGCAAATCCAGACAGTTAAACAAACGGCTATCATTTAGTTTTGTGTTATCGACTGTAATGCGGGCAAAATTTTCCTTTTTTTGCGCGACTTCTTCTCCCGATAAAAATAAAAGATTGGGTGCAAGCAATGGCCGGTCAACATCATATTTGCGTTGCTGAAAACGGTCTTCTGCTTCGCCATAAAACGCCTGAGCAGTTTGGTCAAAAGTCTCGGCTGTTACCATTACCGCAGAAGCAGGCAGGTAATCGAATAAAGTTGCAGTTTGCTCTACAAACAGTGGCAAATAATATTCAATTCCGCTCGGCGTAATACCTTTACTGACATCGACATACAACACGTTTTTAGGTGACGTTTCTGGAAAATACTCCCTGAAGGCTTGCCGAAAATGTTTGATAGCTTCATCGGTAAATGGATATTCGCGGGCTGGAAATAACTGGATTTCTTTGCACAGATCTAAAGACCGCTGAGTTTCGGGGTCAAATGTGCGGATGGATTCAATTTCCTCGTCAAATAACTCAATACGGAAAGGCACTTTACTGCCCATCGGAAATAAATCGACAATTGAGCCTCTAACGGCAAATTCACCATGCTGGTAAACTTGCGATACACACTGATACCCCACGCTTTCCAGCTTAATGCGATTCAATTCCAGGTTGAAATCCTCACCGACCTTCACCGCAAAACTGTTAGCAAGAACGTGCTCCCTAGGTGCTAAGCGGTGCATTAAGGTCGTCACTGAAACTACCAAAGCACCACGCTTAACCTGGGGCAATAGCGCCAAGGTTTTCAGCCGTTCGGAAATAATTTCCGGCAAGGGCGAAAATACATCGTAAGGTAGCGTTTCCCAATCTGGAAAATGCAGGATGGGATATTCGTCCTGTAAAAAGAATGCTAACTCATGCTCTAACCTTAAAGCCGTTTGGTTATCGGGCGTAACCACAATAAACAGACGGTTTTCGGTATTTATGGCTGTGGCTAAAGCGAGGGAATCACCACAGCCAGTTAAGCCTGACCAAGTGATTATTTGATCTTTAGTTTGTGGGATAGTAGGTGAGATAAGTGCTGAATTAGGCATTAAAAAACTTGCATCCTGTTATAGCGCTACGTGCATGAGATTTATATGCGCGAATTCGTGGATTATTTGAATACAGTCGATTAACCCGACCGATGGTTAAAAAAAGTAAATGTTCGGCTTATGCATTAGCGTTATGACCTTACACCACAACAACGCTTAAATTTTTTGCCACTACCGCAAGCACAAGGTGCATTTTTGCCTTCTTTAATTTGGGTTACAACTTTACCAACCGTTTTAACTACCCCATCCAGATAAAGCCATCGACCGTTAGTTTTAATAAAACGGCTGGTTTCATGCAGTATATGGTCTTCGCCATCTTTGCTGTAATAGGCCTTAAAATCAACGATACCTTTACTGTCAGCGGCTCCCCCTTTTTTGGTATCGAGTATCTCAAGCCGCTGCCAATCCAGCTTTTCACCACCGAAATTGAGTTTATCCTCTTTAGGTCGTGTACTTGTATCCCACGACGTTTGGATATAGCCAGTTATATCCATTACATACGCAGTAAATCGCGAACGCATTAACGCTTCAGCAGTTTCTGGGTTTTTCACGCCAGTATGAAAATGTTCGCAGCATTGTTGGTATGTAACGCCAGAACCGCAAGGGCAAATTGTTGATGTATTCAAAACTCTACAAAATTTAACTGTGGAAACACAGCTCATTTTACCTTTATATGGCGTGTGGAAGTAACTATCAGCACCTTAAAATTTATATTTGGCGTACGAGTTTGAAAAAAAGCGTTTTACCGTCAATACTTGTATTAACTCCTTTATTATCTCAGGTTACCCCAATGAGCACTCCCAGCACTTTCCTAAACCAAGACCAAAATTGGTTTAACCAAAACGCACCAACTCCTTTCAAATCCAACCGACGTTTAGGGGTGCGTTTTATCAGGGATGACATAACCGTATCCGCGCGAAAAGCCAGTATCTTCAACCTAGGCTTTCGTCCTGTTTTAAAAGCTTTTTCAGTAACTATGCTTGATATTAGCAGCCGAGGCATTTTGGTTGCATCAAACGTTAAACTAAGCCTGAATAAAAAAATCTTGTTAACCCTACGTTTCGTTGATCTTAGAGAGTTTGAGATTCTTGGCACGGTAATCCGTGAAACAGAAACCGATACGCTGTCATATGGCATCAAATTTGACCATGTTGATAATAGATTTGCCGATTATTTAGTTGTCTCTCAAAAGACACTAACCTTTAAATAAAAAATTGCTCACCTGGGTTAATCAACCGTATTAGTTAAGCCTGTTTTAACTCACCAACGAGTACTTACTTGTCAAGGCACAAATATGAAGTACGCGTGGATCAAACAGCCGCATGGTGCAAAATGCCCTCAAAAAAGTTAAAGAGAGTAGCTATTTTTGCGAAAGCTTGTTTTGGGCATCCCAGCCCAAGCAAGCGGCAAAAACTTAACGCGACCGCCAATGCCTTCGGCTGCCCGGATTCGTCCTCGGTTCGCCACGATGCACAACTCCCCTCCGGTACGCTGCACATCACGGCTGCCCAAATGACTTGACGCCGTGTCGGATGGCCTTGCATTTTGACTCCACTTCCGCTCGCGCTACAACTCCGTCAAAACGCCCGGCCCTACGGCTATCCGCGGGTCGTCGTACTCCGCTCCACTCACGTTACGCTTCCTGTACTCCTTCGGCGTTGTTCCGCCAAGGCTGATCCGTTGGTCGGCGGTGGACTGCCCCGCTTGATGAAGGAAACTGGGTTGGCCTGTAAGACAAAACGTCGATTTAAAGCCACCACCGATTCTAAACATGAACTGCCAATTGCACCTAATTACCTACACCCCAAGTTCGCCGTTGATCAGGTAAATTAGGTGTATGCGGGCGATATCACTAATATCCAGAACCTGGAAAGCTGAACATGATTAGCGACAGCAAAATGCTGCTCAACTTATGTCAGGAAATGCGTTGGCATATCACTATTTTACTGGTCGCTTCGCCGATACAAAAATAAAAAATTATAACAATTACTTATTTTGCTGTTTCTTAACAGCTTTCTGGGCTATCATGGGCTCTTCTGATAGCCTAGAGAAATTCAATAACTTTTGAAGATCTTACCTACTTACGAAGTTTCCCTTACGCTTCCTAAGCAGGGAAATGTTCCATAAATATCTAAAATGCTTCATCAAGATAGCTGTCATTAAATCTAAGGTTATCGGTGCAAAATTTTCAACTTGAACTATATTTTTTTTGTTGCCATTCAAATTGCAAAAATTATATTTTATGGGAAAATTCATTGTGAAAAAAAATTAAACAGAAAACAGCTCAGCCACAGCATACTGTCATTACTGATAACTTCCTTGCTGCAATTGAGTCTGATAAGCCCCGCAAAAGCGGATTTTACTAATGGCGGTTTTGAAGGTGCATATTCGCCGTCGGGAACTGTAACCAACGATCCAATAACCGGCTGGACTTTGACTGGCTACGCCTTCCTCGGTAACGCCTCCAATGCGGCACCCACCAGCATCTCTGGCATCAACTTAAGTCCACCAACCACACCGGGCGGCATAACTGATATTTATGACGCATCAAACCCTACCCATCCCGACGATTATTTTTTGTTTGGGGCGGTTCCAACCCCTACTCTTGTATTGCCGGGATCCGGATTGCGGTCAGCATCGGTCAACTTGCGGTCTGGCCATGCCCCTTTTACCCACGCTGGTGGCGGCTATCCCACTACGCTAGACTTACCAGAATGGGATGCAATTGGCAGTCAAGCAACGTCCATCACTCAGTCAATTACCATACAACAATCAGACATTGATCCGATTGACCATAAGGTACATGTCCGCTTTATCGCGGCACCGGTGTTGGATACCCCAGTACATCCGGCCAGCCAGCAGCCTTTCTTCGCCATACAGCTTAATAATCTCACCACTGACCCTACTCGAACTAATCCATTATATTTTCAATGGAACTTCTCGTCGCAACCCGGCGTTCCCTGGAAAAGTTCTACCACCCAAGGCATAAACAATATCAATGCCAGTTATAAATATACCGATTGGCAATCTTTTGACGTCTCGCCAGGAAATGCTTACATCCATGTTGGAGATACCATTGAGTTGGTAGCGCTAGCTTCCGGTTGTTCGCCTGGTGGGCATGATGGCCACTTGTATATAGATGACGTGGGTACTGCTATACCGTCGACTTTATGGGTATTTGCCACAGGCCCGACTAGCACCACCCCTGGCTCAGACGTAACCTACACTTACCACTATTCTAATGGTGGTAGCTTTGCCGTCAATCACGTGGCTATCGTGGCTAATTTGCCTCAAGGCACGCCAGGCAGTGCTGTCATCGGTGCGCAAAACACCACCTATGTTTCCAACACCAATCCAACCACGGGCAGTTGTACCGGCACCGCGCCGGTCACTTGTAACATAGGAACGCTGCAACCTGGAGAATCTGGTACCTTCACCGTTACTGTAAACATTCCTGGTAGTTGGGTTACAACGGCTAACGCCAATGCCAATAACACTTCAGGCCCTGTAAACAATGGCAATTATCCAATCAGCGGCGATGGTGTAACCACGCTATTAGGCCCCTTAGTGCCAACCACGCTGGTCGCTCCATCCGCTCTAAGCAACCTGATAGCCAATACCAGCGGTATGCCAACTAGTGCAGTTGCCGGCACGCCTTACACGGGAAGTTTTACTTGTGCCAATAGCTCTAATCTTAGCGCTGCTGGAGATGCGCCAAACGCAAGCTGTGACATTGCCAACCTACCTGCTGGTTTAGCGGTTTCTCAATGTACGGTAACGCCATCCAGCCTAGTTTGGACGCAACCTGCCAATATACCAGCTGGCGAAACCGTAACCTGCGACGTTACCGGTACGCCGACAGCAACTGGCACTTTCATAGCTACCGTAACGACCGACTCGTCTAATAACAGCAACTCCACTACCAATCACGCTGACGCTACCATCGCCGCCAGTGCAGCGGACATGGTAGCCGCTTCGTCGCTGCCAGCTAGCGGTGCGATAGGTGCTCCATACTCAGGAAGTTTCACATGCACCAATAACAGCGCGGTAACCGCTACCGGAGTCCAGTGTGGCATATCCGGTTTGCCGAATGGGGTAACAAAGTCCTCTTGCAGCAGCCCAACGCATAACCCTTGGGTGAATGGCAGTTCCTTGCCTGCTCATCAAGCGGTAACCTGCGCAGTATCCGGCACACCGCGTAGTATTGGAAGCGCAACAGCGACTGTGACGACAAACTCTACTAATCAGGTTAATACGTCAAACGACACCCGCGCAACGACCATAAATGTCAGAAGTGGCGGAGTGGCGGACATTGTAGCCGCTGCTTCATTGCCAGCAAAAATACCGGCATTCGGCACTTACTCAGGTAGCTTTACTTGCACCAATAACAGTTCTGTTACGGCTAATTCAGTCCAATGTAATATTTCTGGTTTACCAAGTGGGGTAAAGGTATCTTCTTGCAGCAGCCCATCGCGTAATCCATGGGTGAACGGCAGTTCCTTGCCTGCTCATCAAGCGATAACCTGCAAGGTTTCGGGTAATCCACAAAATTTAGGTAGCTTTTCACCTAAAGTAATGGCTGCTGCTATCAATCAGTCTAATACATCAAACGATAACCGTTTGACTGTTGTGACGGTTAGCCGGCCGCCGGTTCCCGCAACGCTTAACGGTTCCGGTATTTTAAGTTCCGCCGTAGTTTGTTGTGGCCGCCCCGTCTTACTTAATAACTTGGGTGGCGTAGGGAAAACTATCTATAAAGTGTCTGCTCGTACTGGTGATGCAAGCTGTGTTATCGGTCTTTCCGGTTCGCAGGCCTATTTAAAAATGTATGGTCGTAAGGGTTCGTGTACTGTAGTAGGCACTAAAAACGGCATTACCACCTTGCCGTTAACTATACGTACACCCTAACGGGCTTGCACTATTAATTCGCATTAATGATAGAACCGTTCGAACTGAGTAAGTTGAAGTACATTGGCTTTCGACAAGCCCAATTCGAACGGCAATTAAAACATCATAAGGTCGAATCAATAGATTACTGAAAAATAATTAATTACAAAAGGAAATCCTATGAAACAAACGCTTACTAAAAGTGTCCTTCTAGCGGCGGGCTTAACATTTATAAATGCTCCATCCTATGCCAGCGACACCGACCAGCAGCAGGTGGACGAAAAAAAACCGCGATCATCTAAAGCGTTAATGGCAACAAACTCTGATACGAAAGAGCAAGAATCGCCTGAATTTTGGACAGGCTTTTACGGCGGTATAAATTTAGGTGGTAATTTCAGCTCCACCGAACTCTATTCCAGTCATTTGGGATTTATAAACCCAGACGGGACATGCAATGTAGATTCATCAATATCAAGCTTTTCCCCCGGCTTGCAACTCGGTTACCTGCATCAATTTGACTCAAACGTAGTGCTGGGTGTTGAGGGGGATTTCACCTATAACACGCAAGATCGTGGCAATATTACTTGTCCATGCCCAACCAATTTAGTGGCCCAAGACCGGTTTACGGTCACAAATAGGCTGCAAGGTTCGTTACGGGGACGGTTGGGTTATGCCCTGGATCACAATTTACTACCCTTCGTAAGTGTGGGTGTCAGTTTTGCCGATATGGGAATTAAATACGGCAACGAGGGTGGCGATGTTTACAACAAAAACGCCACCCAAGCCGGTTGGCTCGTCGGAGCTGGCCTAGAATGGGGTTTTTCGGATGATTTGTCGGTGCGTGCGGAATATAACTATAAAGCCTACAACAACCTAAACATTCCCATCCCCAGCGTATACGGCTTAACAGACCCCAGCGGGAGTGCACACCTTAGCCCTAGTGACAACACGGTTAGGATCGCGGTCAACTATTGGTTTTAAGGGCGAAAATACTTATTTGTAATCTACATTATCATAGCAATTTAACAATGGCTAAAATCTGTTTGCAACCAGGTTATTAACTAACATGGCCGATAATAATTTTTCTATCAATTGTTTTGATACGCAAAAAGTTATTTTTTTGCCAGTTCAGAAAAAAATAGCCCTCACCCCCCATAACCGCTCAAACCGAGCTGGGTTAGGCACGGCATAAGGGTTGGAGCCTACAGCACAGGTTCTTCTAAGAACCTGTGCTGTAGGCTCCAACCCTGTTTATCGATAGCTTCCGACACGATATGACTGCACCCTAATTTATCAGCCCTATTTATTTTACGATGACCACTACCCTCAGCGCTATTTATATCTATCCGGTTAAGTCACTGGCTGGTATTTTTGTGCCCCGATGGCCGGTAAGCACAACCGGGTTGAAATATGATCGGAAGATGATGTTAATCGATGCTGAACGGCAATTTCTCAGCCAACGTCGGCTACCCAAGATGGCATTAATCAAAACAGCGTTAACTGAAGGCAGACTTACCCTTTCAGCGCCAGGTATGAATAACGTCACGCTGCCATTAGAACCCAAATCAGGTGATGTCATTAACAGCACCATCTGGCATGATCAAGTCGATGCATGGACTGTTTCGGCTGAAGCCGACGCTTGGTTTAGCGACTTTCTGGGGACACAGTGTACGCTGGTTTACCAACCGGATACGAGCATCCGGCCTGTAAACCCTGTTTATGCCAAACCTGAAGACAACGTAGCATTTTCTGATGGTTTTCCGTTTTTGATTGTTTCGGAAGGTTCTCTGGCCGCTTTAAACGAAGCGATCGCGTATGAATTAGCCATGACCCGCTTCCGCCCGAACCTTGTGGTAGCAGGGTGCGAGGGTTATGCCGAAGATAATTGGCGGGAAATCACCATTGGGGACATCGGTTTTCGCTTACCAAAACCTTGCTCCCGCTGTTCCGTACCTACCATAGACCCGGAAACAGCGGAAACCGGCAAAGAACCGTTGACTGCGCTTAACCGTATAAGAAAATGGCAAAACAAGGTTTATTTCGGCCAGAATGCATTGCATGACAACTGCGGATTCTTGTCGGTAGGGGATTATGTCACCGTAACTAAAACAGGATTACCGCAACCGCCGCTTTAATTGCTTTATCTCCAGATTTGAAAAAAAATACTTAACCGAATTCTGTCTACTTTTCTTCCCCACATAAACCTGTTTAATTTAAACTCGAACATCCATCTACGTCATCACTTTAGTTTCAACAACCCCAACATTTCTTCCCGGGTAATGACTTCTTTTTCCAACAAGGCATTGGCCAGTTTTTCTAAAGCTGGCTGGTTATCGGAAATAATTTTCTGGGCACGGCTTTCCCCTTCGCTTACCAACGCCATTACCTCGGTATCAATCAAGCGCGCGGTTTCATCGCTATAATTGCGGTATTCGGGGGAATCGGTCTCCAAAAACTGTAACCGTTGCTGTTTTCCGTAGGTTAAGGCACCGAGCTTTTTACTCATGCCAAGATAACAAACCATATTCCTGGCAATCTCACTGGCTTTTTCAAGGTCGTTTTGGGCGCCGGTGGAAACCGAACCTAATGTAGTTTTTTCAGAGATCCGTCCGCCCAACAAAATGGCGATTTGGTCTTTTAACTCATCTTCAGTTGATAAGAATTTTTCTTCCACCGGCAATTGCAGGGTAAAGCCCAAAGCGGAAACGCCGCGTGGGATAATTGAAATTTTATGCACTGGTTGTCCGGTCGGTATGTGTTCCGCCACCATAGCATGTCCGGCTTCATGATAGGCCACCCGTTTTTTCTCTTCTGGATTTAATACCCGGTTTTTCTTTTCCGGACCGGCCAATATCCGGTCGATGGCCGCCTCAAAATCGGTCATTTCAACCTTCGTATGCCCAACACGTATTGCAATAATAGCGGCCTCATTGGCGATGTTCGCCAGATCAGCGCCAACTAAGCCTGGTGTCCGTTTGGCAATGACGGAAATGTCGATATTTTTTGCCATGGTTAAGGATTTGGTGTGCAATTTAAGGATTTCAATACGGTCAGCCAAATCGGGTTTATCGACCACAATCTGGCGGTCAAACCGCCCTGCCCTTAATAATGCCTTATCCAATACTTCAGGGCGGTTGGTTGCCGCCATGACAATCACGCCTGACGATGTATCGAAGCCATCCATTTCAGTCAACAACTGGTTTAAGGTTTGCTCCCTTTCATCGTGGCCACCCATGACTACTGGACCACCACGGGAACGGCCAATAGCATCAAGTTCATCAATAAAGATGATACAAGGCGCCTTGTTACGTGCCTGCAGAAATAACTCCCGTACCCTAGCGGCGCCGACCCCGACAAACAACTCGATAAATTCGGAACCGCTAATATTAAAAAATGGCACTTTCGCTTCCCCGGAAACCGCCCGTGCCAGTAAGGTCTTTCCTGTACCCGGAGCCCCCACCAATAAAAGCCCCTTCGGCATCCGCCCACCCAGCTTTTGAATTTTTTGGGGGTTCTTTAAAAAATCGATAGCTTCCTTCAACTCTTGCTTGGCACTATCTGCACCTGCCACATCGTCAAACGTTACGTTTGTTTGAGCGTCCTGATGAATCCGGACTTTATTCCCCAAACTCAAAAATGATTGCGCACCGGATGTTGTCCGGCGCATAAACCAAGATGCAATCATCATAAATATGAAAATAGGTATGACCCAATTCAGGAAGATACCCGTTAACCAACCTTCATTCGGCCTTACTGAAAAATCGACTTTATGCTCCGACAACAACCCAGCTAAATCAGTTTGTAACAAAGGCACCGTCACAAAGGGTTTGGGGGGCGTATCTGGTTTGTCGGATTTTATAACGCCAGTGATATAACGGTCGCTAACGATGGCTTTTTCGATCTTGGAATCTTTGACATAGCCTATAAATTGACCATAAGAGATCTCGTTTTGATGGAACTCGCCTAAACTGTTAAGGAAAGAAATTAAGACTAAGGCCAGTAAAACATACAAAACGATTTTTGAATCTTTGGGTATCCAGCCCCCGTTATTTGCATCTTTGGAAACTCTCGCATCACGGTCACCTTGGCTTTCTTGACTGAAAATACGGCTAACCAACGATTTAAAACAGGAAAACAAGAGGGTCAACCAACCCCATAGCTTCTTTAATAGTTCATTTAATTGACTGTTCATAACACCCCTTTCAATTGCATGCTAGGCTTATTTATTATCATAATATCGGCTTTACCTTTTAAGATTGTTGACTTAAATCAAAACTACAAAATGATTTTTTAGCCAGAATCCATCAACAACTTTGGGACTGGCCATTATCGGATTAGTTCAGGTAATGCCCTGCAATTCAATTTGAATTACCCAGCCCAATAGTGGTCACAACGTAGCTAAGCCATAATATTAACAGGGGATTTTCCATGCCTAAAAACGTCAATTACATCCGTTGGTTTAAGGAATTGACTATCGAAGATATTCCTCTAGTCGGTGGGAAAAATGCCTCTTTAGGAGAGATGTACCGCGAACTGAAGCCGAAAGGCATCAACATACCCAATGGTTTTGCGATAACAGCAGAAGGTTACCGTGCCATGCTGGATGAAGCTGGGGCATGGGATAGACTACATCTTGCACTGGATAAGCTTAACCCCGATGACGTGGCGGATCTTGCCAAACGTGCGCGTTTAGCCCGTGAAACCGTGTACGCCGCCGCCTTACCCAAATTGCTGGAGCAACAAGTACTTGCTGCCTATCAGCAACTACAAACAGAATACGGCGACGATTTAAGCCTTGCAGTAAGAAGTTCGGCGACCGCAGAGGACTTACCAACTGCCAGCTTTGCCGGACAACAGGATACTTACCTCAATATCCGAGGCGAGCAAACCTTATTAGAAGCCTGTAAGCGCTGTTTTGCCAGCCTGTTTACCGACCGCGCTATCCATTACCGAATAGACCAAGGCTTTGACCACTTTAAACTGGGACTTTCCATCGGCATTATGAAGATGGTGCGTTCCGACCTTAGCGCCAGTGGGGTGATGTTTTCACTGGACACCGAATCCGGTTTCACCAATGTTGTCTTCGTTACCGGTGCTTATGGTCTGGGCGAAAATGTCGTCCAAGGCGCAGTCGATCCCGATGAGTTTTATGTGCATAAACCCACCTTCGAACAAGGTAAGCGCGCTGTCTTAAAGCGGTCGCTGGGCGCAAAAAAAATCAAAATGGTTTATAGCGACGGACGCACTAAAGATCCTACCCAAAATATTATTACGTCTGAGGAGGAACGCAACCACTTCTGCATCAATGATTCGGATGTGCTGACCCTGGCCGATTACGCCATCAAAATCGAACAACATTACAGTGCCAAAGCAGGCCAGCCTAGACCCATGGATATGGAATGGGCGAAAGACGGCATCGATGGCAAGTTATATATTGTGCAGGCTCGACCAGAAACTGTAGTGTCGCAGCGTAATGCATTGGTGTTAGAACATTATTTCCTCAACGAAAAAGCCGAACCCATCACCATAGGTCATGCCGTTGGCAGTAAAATTGCTACCGGCAATGCCCGCGTCATCGGACACCTCACCCAGTTAAACGATTTCAAACCCGGTGATGTCCTGGTCGCTGACATCACCACACCCGACTGGGAGCCGGTGATGAAAATAGCCTCAGCTATCGTCACTAATAGAGGAGGGCGTACTTGCCACGCGGCAATTATCTCCCGCGAACTGGGTGTACCCGCCGTCATCGGTTGTGAAAATGCCACAATTGCCATAAAAAATAACACACCCATAACTGTGTCTTGTGCTGAGGGCGATATCGGTAAAGTTTATGATGGCAAACTAGCCTTTGAATGCAAAACGACCAACCTCACTGGCCTTAAACGCCCCTTAACAAAAGTCATGCTTAATTTAGGTAACCCGGAGTTAGCCTTCAAAACCAGCTTTTTACCGAATGATGGGGTTGGTTTGGCCCGTATGGAATTCATTATTACCGAATACATTAAGGCGCATCCCTTGGCGTTGATCCATCCTGAACGTATCAAAGACAACAAGATCCTTGACCAACTCAAGCATCTCACCCGCAATTATCAAAAACCAGAAGATTTTTTTATTGAGCGTTTATCCGAAGGCGTTGCAACTATTGCCGCCGCTTTTTATCCAAAACCGGTCATCGTTAGGCTTTCTGACTTCAAAACCAATGAATATGCAACGTTGTTAGGTGGAAGCTATTTTGAATTTGAAGAAGCCAACCCCATGATCGGATTTCGCGGCGCTTCCCGTTATATCCATCCTGCCTATGCCGAAGGCTTTGCGCTGGAATGCGCGGCAATGAAGCGCGTACGTGATGAGATGGGCTTAACCAACGTTATCCTGATGATCCCCTTCTGCCGCCGTGTGCAAGAAGCGGAACAGGTATTGGACGTGATGGCAACCCATGGCTTAAAACGTGGGGAAAATGGCTTACAAATTTATGTGATGTGCGAAATCCCCAATAACGTCATCCAGATCGACGCTTTTTCACAGGTTTTTGATGGCTTTTCCATCGGCTCTAACGACCTTACCCAACTAACCCTTGGGGTTGACCGGGATTCAGCTATCTTGGCAAACGACTTTGATGAACGCGACCCCGGTGTAAAAGAGATGATACGTTTGGCCGTTACCGGGGCAAAACGCAACCATAAACACAGCGGCTTATGTGGGCAAGCGCCGTCTGATTACCCTGACATGGCTGAGTTTCTGGTAGAAATAGGTATCGACTCAATTAGCCTTAATCCGGATATGGTATTGCAAACCACACAAAAAATACTTGAAACCGAACAAAAACTAGGGCGTAACTAAATTAAATAGCTGAGAAAACAAAACTGCAATTTTTCAACCCTGTCTGAATAGCTAAAAATTTGAGGCCGCAAAATTTACTGTAATGGCCAATGGATTAATGATAGGTTGTTAAATAAATCCATGTTTTAAGCATAATAAGACGTGTTAAACAGCCTTTCTTAACAACCAGAGAAAAACCAGTGAATGACCTTTATCATAACGCTAACCGCGAGCTACAAGACCAGTTCGATTCGAGAAGGTTAGCTGACCGTGTGAGTGACATTATTGTACATGACTCAATTTCCGATGAAGAATGGTCATTTATAGAATCGCGTGATATGTTCTTCATCAGTACTGTTGATGACCAGGGTAGGCCGACTGTTTCGTACAAAGGCGGCGACATTGGTTTTCTCCGTGTGATTGATGATAAAACCATTGCATTTCCAGGCTATGACGGGAATGGTATGTTTTTAACGGCGGGTAATATTTCGGCAAATCATGAAGTTGGACTACTGTTGATTGATTTTGAAAACCCTCAGCGGTTACGCATCCATGGGACAGCCCAAGTAACGCTTGATGACCCGCTGCTTGACGAATATTGTGGTGCCATTTACATCGTGAGAATCAACATACGCAACTTGTTCATGAATTGTCCGAGATATATCCACAAGTTCCAAAAAGTTGCGCAATCTGAATATATCCCTAAGCAAGGCTGCGAAACCCCTATCCCCGATTGGAAAAAATTGGATGTTGTACAGGATGTGTTACCAGGGAAATCTTAACGGCTACCTAATCTAGGTAGGGTTAAATTTTTGAACCTTTATTCAGCGATTAAATTAAAAAAATTCGTGTAATTCGATAAAATGCAGCTATGTTAATTTTTTTACTGGTTACGACGGTTGCCTTAACGATGGATTTACGATTTTTTTTGCTGGTTTCAATGACTGTCCTAAGCGTTTTACCTAGCACGACATTTGCTAAAGGTAACCAAATCATCAAGATTGCTTATTTGACACAAGCAGAAAAAATTAAACCACCGTTATCAAACCTTGATCCGGTTATTCCCGATAAAGGGTTGCTTGGCGCGCAACTGGCTATCGAGGACAACAATACGACGGGTGAATATACCAAGCAGCAATTCATCCTTAAACCATTCCTGGTTCCCTTAGAAGGTAAGGTAGCTGAGGTGTATAAAAAGGATATTGCGAAAAAATTTGATTTTATCGTCACTACTTTATCATCTGAAGCTACCAACGCTATTGCTGATTTAGAAGAAGCAAAAACCACGTTGATTTTTGATGCTGCAACTCTGGATGACAGTTTGCGTAATAAATCATGCCGCGCAAACGTCTTTCATATTCTTCCTAGCCGCGCCATGCGGGCTGATGCTTTGGCACAGTATATGATGAAAAAACGTTGGACTAAGTGGTTTTTGGTTATTGGTAATACGCCAGAAGACAGGCTTTATGCCGATGCCATCAAGCGTGCCGCGAAACGGTTTGGGATGACGATCGTGCTGGAAAAAGTGTGGGAACATACCTATGACGCTCGACGCACGGCGCAATCTGATGTTGCTGTATTTACTCAAACCGACGATTACGATGTGCTCGTCGTTGCTGACGAGCAAGGCCAATTTGGCGAATATCTGGATTACCGCACTTGGTTGCCTAGACCAGTCGCAGGAACCCAAGGCTTAGTTGCCACATCCTGGCATCGTACCCACGAACAATGGGGTGCCACCCAAATCCAAAATCGTTTTAAGGAGCGGTCAGGACGTTGGATGGAGGAACAAGATTATGCTGCATATTTGGCAATAAGGACTATTGGCGAAGCCGCAACGCGGGTACAAAGTAGTGACCTAAACAAAGTAAAAGACTATATATTGAGCGACCAGTTTGCTTTGCAAGGTTATAAAGGGACATCACTGTCGTTCAGGCCTTGGGATCACCAGTTAAGGCAACCAGTCTTGCTGGCTGCGCCGCGATCTTTGGTTGCCGTTGCCCCAATAGAAGGTTTTTTGCATCCTAAAACCGAACTGGATACGTTGGGTTATGACCAACCCGAAACTGAATGTCAATGGAGTCAGGAAAAATGAAGAAACAGTGGTTAATTTTATGCATAACTGCGTTTATGTTTAGCCCAGTGTGGGCAGAAACCGTCCTGGTAACTTTAGAAAAGGATAATGCCTTGGCGCTAATCGATCCCGTTGCAGGCAAGTTGCTTAAAACAGTCGAGGTTGGCCAACGCCCCAGGGGCATTGCCATCAGCCCGAATAATAAGACCTTGTACATCGCGGTCAGCGACGACAATACCATTAAAATTTTAGACGCAGAAACTTTGCAAGAAACCGGAAAACTACCTTCGGGCGAAGACCCGGAAACTTTTGCCCTAAACCCGCAAGGGGATCGGCTTTATGTGTCAAACGAAGATGACAGCAAGGTTACGGTTATCGACCTAGCAAAGAAGAAAGCAATTAAGGAAATTAAAGTGGGCGTCGAACCGGAAGGCATTGCGGTAAGCCCGGATAATAACTGGGTAATTAGCGCTTCGGAAACCACCAATATGCTGCACTGGATTGACACCAAGACCTATAAGGTTGTTGATAATACCTTGGTTGACCCAAGGCCACGGGCAGTCACCTTTACCGCCGATAGTAAACAAGTTTGGGCAACGTCGGAGATGGCAGGGAATTTAACTATAGTTGACGTTAAAACCAAACAAATCATTAAGCGGGTTAGTTTTGATATCAAGGGTGTAACGAAAGATAAAATCCAGCCGGTTGGGGTCATTATCGACAAAGACAATAAGCACGGCTATGTCGCTTTAGGACCGGGTAACCGGGTCGCGGTGGTTAACGCGCAAACTTATGAGGTCGAAAACTATTTGCTGGTCGGCCAACGTGTCTGGAACTTGGCATTTTCTCCCGACCAAAAACGTTTGTACACCACTAACGGCGTGAGCAACGATATATCTATCATTGATATTGACACGATGACCGTTACCAAATCCCTTGGTGTTGGCAATTACCCGTGGGGAGTTACGGTTAAGCCATGACTACCGAAAACGCCTTATCTGTTGCCGATTTAAGTTTTTCCTACAGCGGCAAAAAAGCTTTAGATAATGTCAATTTTACGATTAAAACCGGAGAATTTACGGTGTTATTGGGACCTAATGGTGCAGGGAAAAGCACCTTGTTTTCCTTAATTACCCGACTACACGATACACATGCCGGCAAAATTGAATTGTGCGGTTACGACATTAAAAAAGAAACCGGTCATGCTTTGTCAAAGTTAGGCGTGGTATTCCAGCAGACCACATTGGATCTTGACCTGACGGTAATGCAAAACCTATTTTACCACGCCGCTTTGCATGGTATCGGCAGGAAACAGGCAAAATTGCGTATCCAACAGGAACTGGAACGGCTTAATATGTACGAACGGCGTTTTGAAAAAATCCGGCAACTCAACGGCGGTCATCGTAGACGGGTGGAAATTGCCAGGGCTTTACTGCATAAACCAGCAGTACTACTGCTTGATGAGCCGACGGTCGGCTTAGATGTGCCAAGCCGCCAAGATATTGTCGAGCACGTGCATCAATTAGTTAAAGAAGCGCAACTGGCTGTACTTTGGGCGAGTCATTTGATTGATGAAATTTACTCAGACGACAACCTAATTGTTTTGCACCAAGGCCAATTCAAGGCAACCGGTTCGGTAGCTGACGTTTTGCAACAAACTAATACTACGACCATCAATGACGCATTTTTTGCCCTGACCCAAGGAGCCCAAAGATGAAGATATTGCATTATTGGCGTGCCATGTGGGGCATTATTTGGCGGGAATGCCGGCGATTTATTACGCAACGCGGCCGATTTTTTTCCGCATTAGTCCGCCCTTTAATCTGGCTATTCATTTTTGCTGCCGGATTTAGGTCGGCACTTGGCCTAGCCATAAGCCCACCTTATGAAACCTATATCTTGTACGAAGTCTATATTGTGCCTGGGTTGTGCGGCATGATCCAGTTGTTCAATGGCATGCAAAGCTCGTTATCCATGGTCTATGACCGCGAAATGGGAAGTATGCGGATTTTGCTCACTTGCCCGCTACCCCGCTGGTTTTTGCTATTGTCTAAATTACTTGCCGGTACGGCGGTGTCCATTTTGCAAGTTTATGTTTTTTTGGGCATAGCCTGGGGTTACGGTATTCATGTCCCTGTGGAGGGCTACTTATGGGTTTTACCGGCGTTAATATTATCAGGGTTAATGTTAGGAGCTTTGGGCTTACTATTATCCTCAGTGATAAAACAGCTGGAAAACTTTGCCGGCGTAATGAATTTTGTGATTTTCCCCATGTTTTTTATGTCTACGGCATTGTATCCTTTATGGAAACTTAAGGAATCTAGTGTATTGTTAAATACCTTGGCAGTATACAACCCGTTTTCCCAGGCAGTAGAACTTATACGTTTTTCATTCTATTGCCACTACAATCATCATGCATTCGTCTATACTCTAATTAGTTTTATTGTTTTCATAACCTTAGCGGTCTTGGGTTACAATCCATCAAAAGGCATGATGGTAAGAAAAGGTGGGACAGTTTAATTCAACACTTATGGTAATAATTTTTTGATAAAGGCAACAACTCCCATTTTAATGGCTTATACCTCTAAGATCAGACAAGTTAGGAAGATTAAGTGAAAAACTCGTTTTTTCTGGTAATCCCCGTGCAAGAATCTCGGCCAGAACGGCTTAAAGAATTCGAAAACAAAGCAGTAGAGCAATGGCTGTTCGAGTTGCCAACGGCAAATCCTGGCTTGGCTACGCGTTTGCTCCAAGATTTTATTACCGATCTAAACGCGCTCAAGGTTCCGTTACAGATACGTCTTGATGTTTTAGAACAAATCAGACCCCAAGTCCTAATTATTGAGGACTATCTGCGCTCAAGACTATTAAAAGCCGCCTTCCCTAAAGAAGAAAATGATTTAAAAATCCTTGAGGTGTTAGCTTTAATCGAAAGGGAATACACTATCGGTTACTGGATCATCCTTAAAGAATTGGCCAACCGCCCTGTCAGTTGGTTCCAGGGGAAAAACTTGGCTTTAAGTTTACAACGGTGTATCAAGGGTCTGAGCAGTGTTGTCATTAGCCATTTTATTATGGGGTCACCTGTACCAGATTGGGTCTGGATTGATTTACATTCGTTACACAAACTCAGTATCAAATTAAAAAAAGATAATGTAAGAGTCACTGATAGCACTAATCTAGCTAACAAATCCAGTTCGCCCGATGAGTGTTATAGGCAAATCGCGCTACTGAGTCTTGCACAACCGACGGGATTAATGCAAAAAGAAATTTCGCTCGTCTATAACTTTATCGAAACATTATTCCCATTAATAAACCTCAGCCCCACGGCCATCGAAGGCCAACAAATGCAATTTGTGATTTTAACGGATGAAGACAAACCTCCATTTGTACAAAGCGCAATGCATTCAGCTAGTGACTCGGCCACGCAATACCTTGACTTGACCAAGCTATACAAGGCTTTCGAAAAAAAGAACAGATTTATAAATCAAACAGAATCCCGATTTACCTCAATGCACATCCTTAAAAACCATGAGGATAAACCATCAGCTGAATTGCTTGAATATCTAGAGCAACGCTGGTCAGGCATAGAACTGCACCAAGAAGCCGTTTTCAAGGACAGGTTAGATCGTTATATAGCCATCGGCATGGAGCCCGCACATAGTGTTCAAGGTTTAGATACAGATCAAGGATGGGGGACTGGCCGGAAAGAAACTGAACATGAACTTTTAGCACACTCCGAATCTGACCGATTACTATTTTGTGTATTCGAAAAGACAGGTGTGTTATCAGTTGGCAATTTAATTAGTTGTCGAAAAGTAGATCAACCCTCACAAAAATGCTCGTTAGGCATAGTTAACGAGCTTATAGTCACTAAGCAAAGCAATAAAATACGGTTTGGCATCAACATACTGGCTAAACGTTATCATGCCGTGACGTATTCCACAGAAACCAATACTGAAAAAGACGCCGCTCACAAAGGCTTGTTTTATAACGCTGGCGATGAAATGATTGGGGCTAGCTTTATCGTAGTTGATAACTTTATGCTTAAGGAAGAGGACATGATAAAAATGCAAATGGGCCAAGAAACCATACATCTCCTACTGAAAAATAAAAAAAATATTGGCTTAGGTTACTGGCAATTTGAATGCCAAAGAATAGCGGCGAGATTAGATAAATCACAACGCAAAAAAGGCTATGATTTCATATAGTTTTTACTTCAGGCATCTGTTAACTATAATTTCAGAAAACAAATTACTTGAAAAATTTATACATCATGATAAGTTGGTTTACCGAGTAGACAGGTAGCTAAGCTATACCACATAGCCTTACGTCGGTCAGGTAGACAGTTTACTTAAAAGCGCTAGTGTATGTTGCACAACGAATACTAAATTGATGTCGGTAATAAAACTTTTAATAAAAAAAAATTACAAACCATGAGGATGAAATATGAGTAACGAAGAAAATCTGGAAAAGGGCGTAGAGTCGGCAAAGTCTACAGTAAGTAATCAAATTGCCGCGTTAATGAGCCTGAAGGAAAAAAATCCCAAAGCATTCTATGGTATTGTCGCAGCGTTGATCTTGCCTTTGCTATTATTAATGTTTACGGGTGGAGATGATAAGGCTAAAAACGTATCAGGCCCTACAATAAAAGAATTAGTAATAGGTCAAAAATATGTGTTGAAAAGCCCCAACACGGTAGATACTGAAGCTAAAATCCGATTAGTTGCAGTTCCTGGAACTCTTGCAGCGTATGATGATAGCGAAGAAGATGACAGAAAAGACACCAAAGAATCAGTTTGTCAGCACATGCCACAAGGTACTCCTGTTGAAGTTATGGAATTTTCTGACGCTTTCGGTAAAAAGAAAATGTTTGTAAAAGTAAAAGTTACTGAAGGTTCTTGCAAAGATAAGGATGGCTGGGTATTAGCTATTGATGTTCAATAAATATTAAAGATTGAATTGACTGCACTCAGCAATTAACTTATCATAAGTCAGATAGATTAATTGCGCGGGAATAGCTCAGTGGTAGAGCACAACCTTGCCAAGGTTGGGGTCGCGAGTTCGAGCCTCGTTTCCCGCTCCAAATAAAAAAAAGCCGCGTTAAGTCGCGGCTTTTTTGTTTTTATATTGGCTGCGTAGCAAAATGGTTATGCAGTGGCCTGCAAAGCCATCTACGCCGGTTCGATTCCGGCCGCAGCCTCCAAATAAAGTGTTTCATAAAATTTCGTAGTTAAATAATCCTGCATTTTTAGGCATAACGGGATTTTATGCCCCTAACTAATAAAGTTGAACACCGCAGCAACAGCCAATGACGGTTACGCTTGCCCTGTGTTTTAGTCGTTGCCGCATACTTTAATAAGCACCCCTGTTCATGCGGGTGGTCGAACGGACGTTAGTCCACGTGACTGCACGGCGCCCAAGACCCAAAAGTTGCCCAAGACCGCAAAAACACCGGCCGTGTAGCAATACAACCGTCGTGTGTATCAACTCGTTATACACCGCGTTTGCGACGTTACACTAATTAGCATTTTTTGCGTCGGTTGGCAATTTTTTAACTTAAATTACAACTAACGTCCATTCGTGGTGGACTAACGCATATTAGGATATCTTTACATATCATTATACTCAACAGTATAAATGACGGTATATTCACTCTCGTATATTTATCCGATACCGGCATAAAGAACACGCCAAATAAATCATTCAAATTACCAGATGGCAACGGCATGTATTCGTTGGCGCAGGGTAACAAGTCAAAATATTTTAGACTGGATTACTGTTTTGGGGGCAAGCTCAAGATGTTAGCACTTGGTATACGTGCAGATGCCCGTTTGAAGCAAGCCACTAACACCAAAATGATAGAACTGCTATGCCGTTATCATTAACAAGCTATTGCGTAGATTAAATAACTCACATGCAAAGCCATACTTAATTCAATTTAGACTTTGAGTATGCGGCAGCATGAAAAATTTAATACTAGCTTTGATTTTGGTGTCGCTCACTTGGTGCGCCAACAATCGTAAATAACAAAATCCATCCGGTTGACTAATAGCAATCCACCAGCAGATTTTGTAACCACTAACCGAAACGGAATTGAAGTGAATAGTGGGCGAACACCACAGGCAATCGCTTTATTTAGTGGGCAGATTATTTTAAATAACGAAAACTCTTTTATAAAATTCAAAAAAGATGGCTTTAATGACTTCGTAACTTCGATAAGTAGCGATATATCAGGCAGATATTTTGGAAACTTAGCCTTGGGTATGTATTATTAGCTTTCTCTTTATTGACTACACTTACTAGAGCTCTGTGGGATTTACAATCCGACCATAAGCAGCTCATTAAGTAAAAAACAAATAGCTCACCCTGCGGTTTTTTATTACTCCCTTACCAAACCCAAAAAACTAGTCTATATTTAAAGTGTACATTTCGCTTGTGTACATACTCCTAAAAAAAGCCCGGTTACTCTTTCCGGGCTTTTTTTATGCCTAAACTATTACCATCCACTAATATTCCACAGCCATTAGTAGTAATACTGCGCCTATCAAATACACCATGTGAGAATTTATGCAGATAATGGATTGAAAATATTGTGACGCATATGACATTTTTTAACTGTGCCGGTATTAACCCAACAAAACAAAGGTTATAGTTATTCTGTACCTCGTAGTACACACTACTATTTTAGTAAGCCCGGCTAACTTTCGTTGTCGGGCTTTTTTTACCTGAAATCTAAGAAAGTATTACATTCTTGACAATATAAATGACGGTATACTTTAAAAAACAGCTAAGCATTAATACTAGCAATTTTCATAGGATAATTCGGCAGAGACTAGGATTACTATTTCTATAATTGGAGTTAAGCCAATAAAATTAGGGCATAAATCAACTGAACAAGAAGCTTTTAAGTCCTTGCTAAAATTGATTGCCATCTAAACGCGGACAGACGTTATCTCTAACGCTTGTTGATGAGTTCTGGCATAAGTTTCCTGAATTATCAAGGCATCCGTGCTGGCACGATGGCGCTGGACTGCCAAATCAACTATTACCTGCCGTTGTGTTTCTGTCCATACTTCCATTTGGGATTCCTTTAATATGTATTCCAAGGAACTCAAAAAAAAACTGGGAGCCATCCTAGCCTGATAAAATAAGCGTGATAACCAGGGCTTATCAACTACCCACCCATCACTGTAAACTGTTTTATTTTCTAATAACGCATTCAATTCTTCAGCGACTGTAGTGATAGATTTCCCGTTCAGCCTCAACATTTCTAGGCTTAGGCCATGAACTTGCTCTGCCCGTTGATCCCAATATAGCCAATCATTGTCTGGCCTAATTAGAGCGCAATATTTATGTCCGTTACTCAGCACAACCCCTACTTCAATGGGATAACTGTCAACACCAAAGCCCGAAGCTTCAAAATCAATTATGTTAGGCCTTGGAGATAACAACTGATACACCAAATTAAAATATAAGTAGTGTAAAGGATAGGAAAGAAAATCAAATATAACAATACGATATCTGCACAAATTCAATCTTGAAGTGACAACTTTAGATTTATTATTTCAAAATTTTTTGTTTTATGAATTTTCCTTTTTCCCAGAAACTACGGGCAGTTAAGGGCTTTAAAGGATAAAAATCTTTTTCTAACCCAATCACTAACCAAGATGCAGGAATCGCATAAAAGTGCATCTCGCCATCTTCTTGCCCCATAAACGTCATTAAGCCAATGAGTTTACCGCTTGTATTAAAAACACCACCGCCACTGGCACCATGATTAAACCCTGCATTTATCTCAATGATTTGATGCTTGGCATAGGGATGTAAACCGATAACCTTACCCCGCATTGTGCGAAGACTTAAGGCATAAGGATAGCCAGATATAATGATGTCATCACCTATATTGACAGCTTCATCTTCTGCAATATCTGCTGCAGGCAAAGTGAGGGATTCAGTTTTAAGGAGGCATACATCAAATTCAGGTACTGTGGTTTGAGCAAGTATTGGATAAAGGCGGTCTTCTTCGATAAGAAATACCCGAGTCGCTTTTCGTGTTACATGACAATTGGTTGCGATTATATTCGGCACAACTACCACACCCGATCCCATACTTTGTTTGCCGCTCACGGCAAGCGCTTGTATTTTTACTATGCTGCGACTGAGTTTAAGAGCAATAACTTCAGTTTTTTTTATTGGGGAACAACTTAAAATAAATAGCCCTACACAAAAAAGCACTAATATTTTCATAGCTGGCAATAGGACTTAAATGTGAAAACACAAAACGTTCAAGCGTTATATTTAATCTTCTTTAACGTGCCATATTATTATGAAAAGGCAATTTTATTGAGTATTATCCAATGATTTTTGCAAGCAAGTTTGACACTATTGCTAACTTCTGACTTAGAAATAACCATAAGGTTGAAAACTGGACTTGCTGCAACATTTGATAACTCAGTTGGTTTAGTTTCGTTGGCATGGTAACTATCTAAATAACCTACAATATTGAGCACTATCTAAACAAAAATAAATATGTAAAAAACATTATTAACTATACTCATTGCGAAAATTTTTTATTTTCATAACAAATCAATTGTGGTTTATGTGTAGGTAAATATTAAGGGCTTTCTATGGGTACTTGGTCTGTTGATTCACTCGGGAATGACGATGCATGCGATTGGGGTTATGGCCTTGACGATTGCAACGATCTATCACTTATTAACGCTACGCTGGATAAAGTGCTGAATGAAGGTGCTGATTATCTTGAATCACCGGATGCTTGCGAAGCTATTGCCGCGATTGAAACTATCGCGCGGCTTCAAGGCAACTGGGGAGAACTAAATGCCTACAGCGAGTCAATTGATTCCTGGGTAAAAAAAACAAAACTGATTCCCAGTAAAGCTTTAGCTGAAAAAGCGCATAAAGTCATTGAAAGAATCTTAGCGGATGATTCTGAGATTAAAGAACTCTGGCAAGAATCGGAGGAATTTGACGCCTGGCAAGCATCAGTTAAAAACCTCGCCACCCGAATCCAGTGATAAAATAAGAGCAAAGAAAAGTGCCCGCAATCTGCGTATCTACTTTACCGCTAAATTGGGTATAGCGATAGCTGGCCGTCATGACAAAGCCATACCGTAAACTAAAGCCCGCTGATTTCGCCGAATCACCCATCTGGGAATGGGCGGTAGATGAAGAGAGCCACTCAACGGATGAGCAATTAGATGATTCTCGAATTCGGCCAACGGCTTACAAACGCGTGCCTAGACTTGAATTTGCGCAGTTTATTGTCTCAGCATCGATCGAACTAAAGTGTGGGCAAGTCTTTCCCGGAATTGCAGAAGTCACTATAGCAAAGGGTCTGGTTGCAGCCAGAGTATCCGAGGTGTTTTTGATTGATAGGCAACTGAGGATACCTGGTGTAGAAGCCAACCGATTGTTAACCCGCTACACCAAATCGGTCGAAACATACCCAACAGCTTTCATGCTGGATGTTCTCGTACAGGGAGAGAATTGTAAGCGAAGGGAAATAATTTGCGGAGGCGATATGAAGGACTTTGTAGCCGCAGCAATGGACGTAGCAACATGGCTTAAATCGTTGCGAAATTAGAAACCCACGTTACTGCATTGTGGCAACTCCAACTACCGGAGCCCTTAAAGATTGGATCGATATATCCAACAACCTTATTCATTAAATTTTTAATAAAGTAACTTCAACATCGGCTTTGGGTCAAAACATCTAATTCAAAAACAAACTAAGATTAAAATAAAAAATGCCTTCGGCTCAATCGATAGTGCATTTAAGCTAAATAACGGCTTACCACCAAACTACAAAAACAGACACCCAAAAAACTAGCTTAAAATAAAGATTTTAAGGCGTTTTTTATTACGCTATAAAGATTGCCAGACAAGTATTACTTTCTGGCATTTCTTGGCTTGCTTTATTGACCCTATTCAGAATAACCAAAAGTAACCGTTAACAATTCTGTGTTACATACTATTTTGGCATTATCAATTCAAGCGTGAACATCAATACCCTGAGTAATTTTTGCTGGATCTAATAGTTTTAACGCGGATTGCCCTTGTTGCTCTTGTACATCTTTTACCTTATTTAAAACGGCAATATCAATTTGTTGTGAAAGCTTTTGTTGTTGCAGCGCAATAGCAACATTTGCTCCGCCTGAGATGGAATCGACCATGAGTATATCCTCGCTTATTAGTTACTGTTAAATTAGTGTATCGGCAGTTGAAGTTAATACTTTAATTTTTTATCCAATAGCAAGCCTGAATACACTAAATTTTCCGACTATTAGGGCAATAAAACGCCTGAAATGGTGCATTTAAGAAATCTCCGCACAAAAGCAAAGCATAATATGCCGTATAGCTAGTGTTTTAGCTACCTAACGGGTAGGTATAATCCATTACGAGTATTGATATAACTAGAGCTTATATTTTTAATAAAACTGGCATGTTTTGTGTTTAAATTTGATAGTCAGGCTTATGTTATTATTTATCGACCCATGCAATAGAAACAACTGCGTGAAGAATTAATTTCTTACACGCAAAACATCACACCAAATAAAGCAATTTTGATGCTGTGATTAAATAGTTTCTCTAGAAGAAGTAAAAAGTAAGCACTAACAATATAAAGTTAACCGTTAACACGTATTCTTCGGGCGTATTGGTGTTACTTCTCTCCTTAGACTCAAACTCACGATTATAAAAACAACTGTGACGACCTTATTCCATCTTCCTGAAAATCATCCGCAACGGTTTGTGCTTCATAATGAAGTCCACGCTCGCTCATCCTTTAATATCAAATTACCGGTAAGGGCAAGCCATCTTGCCTTACTCTTAAATACTGATGAAAAGGCGCAGGAACGTAGGCATTTGATCACGCTTTGCGAACGATTTGGTGTTGCCCCGCCTGATAAAGAAGCAGATCACTTCAGTGCAACGTTTAACTCCTTTCAAATTCGGTGGGAACAACACGGCGAATTTAGCAGTTACAGTTTTTATGACCACGATAGCCCTCAAGATCCATTTGCGGATTCCGCCCTAAATAAAGTACCGGTGGATTGGTTATCGCAATTAACCGGACAGGTCATCGTTGCAGCGCACACAACCATAGTCTCTGCAGCTGATATAAATTTTGAAGAAAATACCGATATAACATCGCTATCACCTTATTTTGCAGACAACCCGATTATCGGCGCTAAAGTCACCGGCGGGGCGGCCTCGGTTTTTACCGATTTCCGCATTCACGTAGATGGTTTTAGCCGTTTTTTGATTATTAATCATGATTTACGGTCAGAACAAGCTGGGCGTTTAATACAGCGATTATTTGAAATTGAAGTTTATCGGGTAATGGCATTACTGGCATTCCCTATCGCACGAAAACTGTACCCAGCGTTAAAAAAAGCGGATAGGCAATTGTTTACCATTACCAGCGCCATGACCTCACCTGAAAATAACGATGCCAAATTATTGGATGAATTAACCAAACTGGCCGCAGAAGTTGAAAACCATATCTCCACCAATCACTTTCGCTTTGCGGCAGCCAGCGCCTATTATCAGTTGGTGGAGCAACGGGTAAGCGATTTACGCGAAGTCCGTATTCAAGGCATCCAAACCTTAGGTGAATTCATAAAACGCCGATTGGAACCGGCGATGAATACCTGTTCATCCATTTCGCACCGTTTTACCTTGTTGTCAGAGCGGGTTAGCAATGCTGGACAGTTGCTACGCACCCGTGTTGACATTATTCTCGAACGACAAAATCAAAGCTTGCTTTCATCAATGGCGCTACGGGCAAAAATGCAATTGCGGATGCAGCAAATGGTTGAAGGTATCTCGATGGTGGCTATTACGTATTATGCCGCCAATCTGATCGGTAAAATTTCAAAAGCACTTCATATTGTTGGTTGGAAAATCAATCCGGAATTGATTGAAGGCCTCTCCATTCCGATTATTTTGTTAATAACCGCGATTGGCATTAAGCGAGCTCATTCCATTATTGCCAATACAAGTGAGTAAATGACCCAAAACACAGACTAGTCTTGCTTAGAAAACAGGTTAACCTAAAGTCCAAATTAATTATTGCTTTTCTACGGCACCTGCAACACATAACCCTGCCATATTCACAATACGGCGCACAGTTGCCGAGGGCGTGAGTATATGTACCGGTCTGCTACAACCAAGTAATACGGGACCGATGGCAACACCGTTCCCAGAAGCTGTTTTAAGTAGATTGTAGGCAATATTAGCGGCATCGATGTTAGGTAAAACGAGTAAATTGGCGCTTCCTGTCAACTTCGAATCCGGCATGGATTTTTTCAGCAAATCATAGTCAAGCGCCGTATCGCCGTGCATTTCGCCTTCTATCTCCAGGTCGGGTAATTGCTTCTGGATGATTGCCAACGCCGCACGCATTTTTTGGGCTGATTCACTGTCGCTGGTGCCGAAGTTGGAGTGTGATAGCAGTGCCACCCGTGGTACCAAGCCAAAACGACGCATCTGCGCCGCTGCTAAAATAGTGATTTCGGCAAGCTGTTCAGCTGTTGGATTTTCATTCACGTGCGTATCGACTAACACGATCTGACGGTCAGGCAAAATTAACCCATTCATCGCGGCATAAACATTTACGCCAGCGCGTTTGCCTAGCACCTGGTCGATGTAATGCAAATGCAAGGCAGTCGTGCCGAATGTGCCGCAAATCATGCCATCGGCATAACCTTTATGGATCAACATTGCGCCGATCAAGGTATGGCGACGGCGCATTTCCAACTTGGCATATTGCTCGCTCACGCCTTTACGGATGGCCATGGCAAGATACGTCTGCCAAAAATCCCGATAACGTTCGTCGTATTCTGGGTTAATCACCTGAAAATCGACATCGGGTTTGATACGCAGGCCAAATTTTTCAATGCGGCTTAGCAACACCGCTGGACGGCCAATCAAAATGGGCTGGGCAATATTTTCATCGACCAAAATTTGCACGGCGCGCAGGACACGCTCTTCTTCTCCCTCGGCAAACACAATGCGTTTATTGGCGGCAGGGGTATTTTTCGCCACCTGAAACACTGGCTTCATAAATGTGCCGCTATGATAGACAAATTGCTGTAACCGGTCGATGTAAGCTTGTATATCTTCAATTGGCCGAACCGCCACGCCCGACTTTTCCGCTGCCAGAGCTATGGCTGGCGCAATTTTAGTCATCAGCCGTGGGTCAAACGGCATGGGAATCAGGTAATCCGGCCCGAACGATAAATTTTTAATGTTATAGGCGCTGGCGACAATGTCAGATTGTTCCGCTTGCGCCAATTCAGCAATAGCATTAACAGCAGCAATTTCCATTTTCCTGTTAATGGTCGTCGCCCCACAATCGAGCGCGCCGCGAAAAATGTACGGAAAACACAATACGTTATTGACCTGGTTTGGATAATCAGAACGGCCTGTAGCAATGATGGCATCATCACGAACTGCCTTAACTTCTTCAGGCATGATTTCCGGCGTTGGGTTGGCTAACGCCAAAATTAATGGCCGACCTGCCATCAGTTTGACCATGTCTTGAGTCAATACACCGCCAGCCGACAAGCCTAAGAAAATATCTGCGCCCGCGATGACATCAGATAATTTTCGGGCTTTGGTATCTTGCGCAAAACGCGCTTTATCAGGATCCATCAACTCAATGCGGCCTTGATAGACGACACCGGCCAAATCGGTGACGATAATATTTTCAATAGGGAAACCTAAATCGACGATTAAATCCAGACATGCCAGTGCCGCCGCGCCCGCGCCTGAAACGACCAATTTGCATTGTTTGATATTTTTACCAACTACCTTCAAACCATTTAAAATCGCTGCACCTACAATAATCGCCGTACCATGCTGGTCGTCATGGAATACCGGAATTTTCATCCGCTCGCGAAGTTTTCGCTCGACATAGAAGCATTCGGGGGCTTTGATATCTTCTAGGTTAATGCCGCCAAAAGTAGGTTCCAAGGCAACAATTACATCGCATAGCTTATCAGGATCAGGTTCATTTACCTCAATATCGAAAACATCGATCCCGGCAAATTTTTTAAACAAAACGGCTTTGCCTTCCATCACCGGTTTTGCAGCCAGCGGGCCGATATTTCCTAAGCCAAGGACAGCGCTTCCATTGGTGATTACTGCAACCAAGTTGCCACGTGCGGTATATTTGAAAACATTCACAGGATCGGCAACGATTTCATCGCAAGCCGCCGCAACACCTGGCGAGTATGCTAAGGCCAGGTCGCGTTGATTTGATAGTTGTTTGGTAGGGGTAACGCTTATCTTGCCAGGACTGGGAAACTCGTGATATTCAAGCGCTGCTTCCCGTAATTGCAGGCGCTTTTCTTCATTTAAATCAATGAGAGTGGTCATATTTAATCGTTATTACTTTTGAACTTAAAAGAAAGTTTTTCTTCCAAACAGGTGCTGGAATTTAGTATCAATGCGTTTATCATACCGTGATGCATCTTGTATGACTAAACCGATGGATAGGTGCGGCTATAGATACATTAATACCGCTGATTAGATGGCAAAAAAGTTAATTGCGCCAATTAAAGGAGTGCGCTCGTTTAGAGATAGCTTAATCGAAACATTGTTGAGCAATGGCAAATATCGACCTTTCTCTGAGAACGCTTGTAAAAATCCTCCACTTTTTATGGCAGGTAGAATTTTTGGAGCAATTCCGCCACCGATGTAAATTCCACCTATAGCAAGCGACTTTAATGCTAAATTGCCAGTCTCTGCACCATAAAGTTCAACAAATAGCCGGACGGCTTCGGCACATAAAGGGTCTTCACCCGTAACCCCCAGATGAGAAATAACTGCATTTCTATCAACCCCACTATTCTGATCAGGAACCGCTGTGCAAGGTGGAGCAAAACCGTCTTTGCAGAGAAAATCATAAAGATGACTAAAACCAATCCCTGATATAACCCGCTCACAACTGACATGATCGGGAAATAATGACCTCAAATAATACAACAGTTTATCCTGTTGGGGATTTTGCGGGGCAAAATCACAATGCCCGCCTTCGGTTGCCATAGGGTGATGTTTTTCGCCATCCCAATATAAGATGGCTTCGCCTAGGCCTGTCCCTGCGGCAATAACTGCAATATTTCCAGGTTGTGCAGTAGCTTTAGGATTTAACTCGATCAGATCGTCTTCCTGTAGATACAACATCCCAATCGCCATAGCTTCCAAGTCATTTAGAAGCTTAACTTTGTCCGTACCCAATTTAGTTTTGAGCTTGACACCATCCAGCGCCCAGGACAAGTTAGTCATTTTGCAATGTTGGTTTACCACGGGGCCTGCTATGCCAAAACAAGCTGATGCCAGCTTGGTGTTTAGCGGCAGAAATTGATCGAGGATATCGTCAAACTCGGCGAAACCGTGGCTTGGAAAGGTTTCTTCCTTGGCTATGGTTAATACCCCATCCGTTGACCTAGTGACTAACGTGAGGACTGTTTTTGTGCCACCAATATCACCTGCCAAGATCATGTTAAATCTCCACGGGTTGTGGTGCGTGTTTGGTATCGAGAAGGTGCATCAAGGCTTCCTGGTAAAAGTTTGCCGCTTGGTGCGGTGGTAAATGATAAAAATACTGCCATGCAGACTCTTGATCCTGTTCAATATCAATAGGGTTAGACTGAGACTTTTGCCAAGATATTCTAACAGCCAACTCAATCAATGTATCGGTTGATAAGGTGTCATCAATAAATAAACTCGCATTATCATGAAACAATGTGCCGATCACCAGTAATGCTTCAATGCTTAGTTGCCGATGCACTGCAAGCTGTATTTTATTAAGCAAGTGGTTGACATGCAGCTTGAAGCTTTGCTCCCCAATAGTCATGTGGGCCAGGATGGTCTCACTGTCCAAGCGCCGTTTACTATTAAACTTGTCGCCTATGACCAAACCTTTGCATTGGTGCAATATATCCCAGACACAGGCAAAAAAATCATCGCTCTCCCTGCCGATACTGCCGCGCATTTCACGCCAGAAATACCAATTCTCAACTTCATTCCGTTCTTTAGGGTTCATTAGTTTCGAGAATATCGCTTTTTTTAAGCTTCGTAAATCACCTGTGAACTGTAACTTTTCCAAAGCTCCGGTTTGACTTTCAACTGCATTATAATCCGCTATGGTCTGATGGATTTTTCTTGATAACTCGTAAGGTGATAAGCTCATGATTTCATTAAATACTTGATCTGTTGTATAGCTTAGATTATCACCGTTTAAATCCCGTTTTTGTCTGGCAATAATTAATTGGAGAATGTGCCCAACCCTAACCGTATGAATATCGGCAAACAATTCAGGATATGACTTAATTAACATACCCAAATAAAGTATCAATTCTTGAATAATGATCTGCTCATTACCATCCTTGGGGTTGTATGTTCTGATAAGGTGCAGTATTTCTGAAGAATCGGCTGGTCGTGTTAAAGTCGATTTGCCGCTATAGGTTAGGCCAACGGATAAGGCATGTTGGCGCACTAATATTTCCGTGGCTGCCTGCTCCAGGTTAATATCATATTTGCCCAACAGGCCAGCGCAACGTCTAACCACATACCACACATGCTTATCACCAGCCCGTTCATAGACCTCCTCAAGTAAACTGCGCACAAGCCCCTGCTTTCCATCTTCAGCGATTAAACCTGTGTTGTAATCCAAACCATGACGATTATTCAAAAGCACTAATATTTCAAGCTGGACATATAAATTTGGGTTGGATTGCAATTGCTGGATTAGCACTTCATCGCTGCTCAATTCCCATTCGGTTAATAACAAGGACTCCACAGGCGTAGGCTGGCTTGCACCAATAGGCAACACTTGCAGAAATGGCCGTTCAGGTTCTTCCCAGGATGCAGCCGAGAATTGAAAATCATGTAGATAATCAATTTTTTCATAACTTGCCGTTTCGATAAACTCAGTGAGTAAGCCTAATTTGACAGGCGTTCCTTGTATTTCACCACCCTGAAGCTCTTTGAAAAAATCGATGAGCATGCTTTTATTTTGACTCGTTAACATATTATTTTTGATCGACATAACAAACAGCGGATTATTTAACTTACTCCAGTGTTTAAAAATATAGGAAAATTCCAAACGAAGTCGATCTATCAATAAGCGGTTATCCATGGCTAAATAAAAGCCCTTCTGGTTGAGACATTGCGGTAAAAATACCAAGCGTTCTCCCGACAGCACATACAATTGTGATGTTGCCAATGATCTCAATTGTCTTAGCGGTCGACCGGTTAAGCCAATTCGATCGTTCCTGCCAACATGGGTAAAGGCTCCAGCCAACTCCATCGCGTCCCTAACCTGGATAGGTGCAATTTCGGCAAGCAATTGGGTGCTAACACCTTCGGCAAGCAATTGCGCCTGAACCGAATCATCTTGTGCCAGCAGGGCTATTTGTAATGTATGGCCTTTTTGTTTATTCGCTTTATATCTACCTAAGGGATCAATATCATCTAAATCCAGCAAATCCTCTTGGATAAGGCTACCTAATATAAATAAACTTTGCGCCCAGACTAAAGGAATGTTTTCATTAGGAACCCGTTCCTGGCTATGCGGATTGGCTTTCTCTTCAGCAATTTTTTCTTTGGGGACTGTATACAACTCAGGCAATAACTTTTGGTCGTTTTGCTCAACCAGTAAAGTTTCCAGTTTGTTGCGGTATACCGTGGCCGCTATCGTATCGGCTGTGAAAAGGCTATTGAGAAGTAAATAGGAAAAAAACAAGGGCCATTCGCATTCAATATCCTTGAATTGTTTAAGCTCCTGAGGATCGTAATGCAGACGGTAGCCGTCTTCCAACGCGGTTTGGTGGCCATCCAACAAGAACCGTTTACAGCCATATCGGCCTTCCAGCTTGTCACAAATCACCGACTCGGTGCGCTTTCTAATTACTGGGTTATCTACAGCAAAAGCAGGGAAGCCAGTAATACTGAGTAATGCAGAGTCAGTTTCTTTGGAAATAGACTCCCTGGGTAACAGCGCCTCCAAAGTAATGCGGGTGCGGGCAATATCGTCGCTGATAACATGGACTACAGAGGACTGTCCACCGTCTTTGCCAAATAAGTTAAAACCTGACAAAGCCTCTAGTGCCGCTTTTGCCATCCCAATGGAACTCGCATTAAGCTCAGCAATGCCATGATTTATTTTATGACCACGTTCCCAGATGCCATAGTCGGGAGTTCGATAAGTCCGGCTAATATAATGTACCAAGTTTTGTACAAAATTAACCTCATCTTGTGTAAAAATAATACGTATTCCAGATGCCGTCATTTGGGCTGTCACTAAGAGAAATAATGATGTCGCATCCAGTTGCAAATGCCCCCATTCATTATCACCGACAACAATATCACCGCTGCTGGTATCGTATTTGGCATGTAACGCATCTTGCGGATTTTGGGACTGCTTAAATTTTTCTACTTTGGCAGACTGACGCATCATTGCAGTTATCAATCCACGCATGAGCTTTACGACACTTTGCTCGAGCAGATACGTGCGCCCTTGGTTTTCTCCGCTCCGACGATAAGCAAGCGCCAGTCCCCATGCTGCAAGAATACTGTAAACGTTATCTCTTACCCAGGCATCCGTATAATTTCCGTGGCTATTGACGGCGGTACTGGCGGGCAATAAACCGCTGATCCAGTTCTGTTTACTTAAAATGACATCTTGTACTTGCTGGTAGTAAGCATCAAGTTTGATATGTGAATCATTTTTCATGGTGTATTCAGTATCCATTTTCTTTTAAACAATTTTTCATTATAAGAAAATAGAAAGCAGTTATTATGCCATTAAGAGTTTACCGTAAGTTTCCACTGCCTTACCGCCCAACTACATTTAGTTTGAGTTTAGGATTTGCCCCATTTTGGTTATCAACTTGTATCGTCTATGAACAAATTACATTAATAATGTGAATGACGTTAAATTTTTGACCATTCAGCCTTAATACCATCTAATGGGATTACTTAGAAGCCAAAAAATAATGTTTATCCTTCGTTCAACAATTCATTTATTGCTTATTTTCCAGAGTAAGCTCAACATGGAATGCTTTATGCTAGCAAAATTAATAGTTGAATTTAAAAATCATTTGGCCTTATAAAAATTATTGAGTCAGTAGGAAAAAATATGACCATCCGTGTCGCCATACGCCACAAAACCACATACAACTTTGATAGGCCTGTATCGCTTTCTCCGCATGTCTTCAGATTACGTCCCGCTGTCCATAGCAGAACCCCTATAAAGGCTTATACTCTGCGTATTGAGCCTAAGACCCATTTTATAAATTGGCAACAGGATCCCTTTGGTAATTTTCTTGCCAGGGTAGTTTTCCCTGAAAAATGCCAAAAACTCAGCGTCGAAGTGGAAGTGATTGCTGATATGACAGTAATTAATCCCTTTGATTTTTTCGTTGAGGACTACGCCGAGAAATATCCATTTAAGTATGACGCCCTAAATTTAAAAGAACTTCAGCCTTATCTGGAGGTTACCGAACAAGGGTCGTTATTGAAACGATGGATTAAAGACTTTGACCTAAGCAAACGTAATATCACCGATTTTTTAGTCGATATTAACCGCGAGGTATTTGAATCGCTCAGCTATAACATCCGTATGGAAGTGGGCATCCAAAGTTGCGAGCAAACACTGGAAATGCGCAGCGGATCATGTCGGGATTCTGCGTGGTTATTGGTACAGATCCTTCGTCATTTAGGGTTGGCAGCCCGCTTTGTTTCCGGTTACTTAGTTCAATTGAAAGCCGACATCAAAGCGGTGGACGGCCCATCAGGCCCTGAGCAGGATTTTACTGATTTGCATGCCTGGACTGAGGTTTACGTACCTGGCGCCGGTTGGATTGGGCTTGACCCTACTTCCGGATTATTTGCTGGTGAAGGTCATATTCCATTGGCTTGTACTCCAGATCCGGCCAGCGCTGCACCAGTTAGTGGCGGCACCGACAAATGTGAAGTGAAATTTGAATTCAGTAATACTGTCGAGCGTTTGCATGAAGATCCACGGGTCACCAAACCTTATTCAGATGAACAGTGGCACCACATTGATACATTAGGACAAGCGGTTGATAACGAATTGAGCGAAGCGGATGTACGTCTGACAATGGGTGGCGAACCCACCTTTGTTTCAGTAACGGATATGGAGGCTGATGAATGGAATACGCACGCTGATGGTGCAAACAAGCAGGAACTTGCACAACAACTGACCATGCGTTTGCGCAATATTTTTGCGAAAGGTGCAATGCTGCATTATGGCCAAGGCAAATGGTATCCAGGTGAACCTTTGCCGCGTTGGCAATATGGGATATTTTGGCGTAAAGATGAAACGCCTATGTGGCGCAATCCAGCCTTACTGGCGGATATTACCAAAGATTATGGCCATACCGTTGAACAAGCCGAAAAATTTAGTCAGCAGCTGTGCCAGCATCTAAGCATTCAACCTAAGTATCTAACAACTGCATTTGAAGATAGTTTTTATTTTCTTTGGCAGGAGGGCTGTTTGCCAGATAACGTAAATCCGCAAAAATATAATTTAAAAGACGCCATTGACCGTAAGACCTTAACCCAATTATTGGATAAAGGTTTGAATCAACCTGCCGGTTATGCCTTACCCATAAAATGGGATTTTGAAAACAAGTACTGGAAAAGTGGCCCTTGGGAATTCAGGCGGGGCAAAATGTTCCTTATTCCTGGAAACTCCCCGATTGGGATGCGCTTGCCTTTAGCTAGCTTACCTTGGGTAGCACCAGATAAGCGCGACAATCAAGAACCACAAAGCCTATTTGAAGATTTACCAGAACTGTCCGACTATCATGGTGAAGTGGCACGCCGTTATAGCCGTATTGACGCGAAAGTTAATGAACACCCAGAAATTATCGACCAAGATATCGGCGATGACACAGCCATAGAGGTCGAAGTACCGCATACCGCGCTTTGTGTGGAGGCCAGGGACGGCCGATTACATATATTTATGCCGCCTTTGACATTACTGGAGCATTACCTTGAATTGGTCGCAGCCATTGAAGCAACAGCTGAACAATTGGCAATACCCGTCGTCCTTGAAGGGTATGAGCCACCGCGCGATTATCGCGTAGAACGCCTGATGGTGACACCCGATCCTGGCGTTATTGAAGTCAACATCCATCCGTCGAAATCCTGGGAAGAATTAGTGGAAAAAACCACTATTCTTTATGAAGAAGCCCGCCAAATTGGCTTAGGTACTGAAAAATTTATGCAAGATGGCCGTCACACAGGTACTGGCGGCGGTAACCATATCACAGTGGGTGCAGAAGCCCCCATTGATAGCCCTATGCTGCGCCGTCCAGATTTATTGCGCAGTTTGATTACTTATTGGCAACATCATCCGGGCTTATCATATCTGTTTTCTGGTATGTTTATTGGCCCTACCAGCCAAGCACCACGAGTCGATGAAGGTCGTGATGAAAAACTGTATGAACTGGAAATTGCTTTTCAACAAATACCTGATGGTGAAGTTGCTCCTTGGCTAATTGACCGCTTATTAAGGCATCTATTAACCGATATCACCGGCAATACCCACCGTTCTGAATTTTGTATTGATAAATTGTATTCGCCTGACAGTTCTACCGGCAGGTTAGGCATACTTGAACTACGGGCGTTTGAAATGCCACCCCATGCCCGCATGGCGCTTGTACAATCGCTTTTGTTGCGTGCGTTAATCGCCTGGTTTTGGCGAGAACCTTATAAACACGATCTCGTGCGTTGGGGTACGGAATTACATGACCGGTTTATGTTGCCGCATTATGTCCGCGAAGATATGAAGCAAGTCGTCAAAGACTTACAACGGGCAGGTTATGCGTTTGAAATGGAATGGCTAGATCCGTTTTTCGAGTTTCGTTTTCCCCGTTACGGTAATACTTTAGTCGATGGTATCGATATGGAATTACGGTTTGCCATTGAACCTTGGCACGTTTTGGGTGAAGAAGTCAGTAACGTGGGCACAGCTCGTTACGTTGATTCGTCTGTCGAGCGCTTGCAAGTCTCGGTAACTGGATTCACCGAGGGACGTTACGTCATTATCTGTAATGGTAGGCGATTGCCTATGCGTGCTACGTCAAGAAAAGGCGAATTTGTGGCTGGCTTACGCTATCGGGCATGGCAACCGCCATCGGCATTGCATCCTACCATTGCACCGCATACGCCACTCGTGTTCGACATTATTGATACCTGGAACGGTCATTCCGTAGGTGGATGCACGTATCATGTCGCCCATCCTGGTGGACGTAATTATGATGACTTCCCAGTTAATGCCTATGCGGCCGAAACCCGGCGCATGACCCGATTTTGGGATTATGGCCATACACCAGGAGCAATAATCCGTCCACCGCTTATGGGCCAACGGTTTGCAGCTTTAGTTAACCCACCTCCGGCAGGATTTAGCATATCTGAAGCAGCAGCCAAACCCATGACACCACCACCTGAGGAGTTAAGCGAAGAATTTCCATTTACTCTCGATTTGCGGCATCACAATCGCTAATTAATTCAAATAGCCCAAATAATGATATTTGCTATACATTGTTACTTATTTCACCTGGAGAGTCATCCCCATGACTGATAAACTACAAACGCTAACACCAGCAACATTAACGCTGGATAATAAATCTTATTCATTACCTACGTACCAAGGTATTGAAGGGGAAAAAGCTGTTGATATCACCAAACTACGAAGCCAGACCGGTTATATCACTTTAGACGATGGTTACGGTAACACTGGTGCATGTGAAAGCGCCATTACCTACATTGATGGCGATAAAGGCATTCTGCGTTATCGCGGCTACCCTATTGAAGAATTGGCCGAAAACTCACGGTTTACTGATGTTGCTTATCTGTTGCTGTATGGCGAACTACCTAATGAAACACAATTAACCCAGTTTTCCACGCAACTAAATGAATCGTCAATCATTCATGAAGATATGCACCATTTTTTTAATGGCTTTCCCCGTGGCTCCCACCCGATGGGTATACTGGCAACGATGGTCGCTTCGCTATCTACGTTTTATCCAGTACCCGATCATCTTGATGAAGTTACGGAAGCGCAAATTGTTGCCAATCTAATTTCTCAGGTACGCACCATAGCGGCCTTTTCTTACAAAAAATCCATAGGCGAACCCCTGGTTTATCCTTCTTATAAACTTAAGTTTGTACGCAACTTTCTGACCATGATGTTTGCATCCCCGGTACGCGACTATCAACTAGATGATGATATTGTCCGAGCAATTGACATGTTTTTAATCTTGCACGCCGATCACGAGCAAAACTGTAGCACTTCATCTGTACGCACGGCAGGTTCGAGCATGGCTAATGTTTATGCCGTTGCTTCGGCAGGTATCTCTGCTTTATGGGGGCCACGTCACGGCGGTGCCAATCAAGAAGTCATTACCATGCTGGAGCAAATCCACGCCGAAGGCGGTGATGGCACCGAATTTATTAATCAAGCAAAAGACAAGAACTCATCAAGCCGGTTAATGGGGTTTGGCCATCGCGTTTATAAAAACTTCGACCCACGGGCGATGGTATTGAAAAAACACTGCGACAAACTTTTGAATAAGCCGGGGATGAATGATCCTTTGTTTGATATTGCGCGTCGACTGGAAGAAATCGCCTTGAAAGATGACTACTTCATTTCTAGAAAGCTTTACCCTAATGTTGATTTTTACTCTGGACTGATCCTCCGTGCCGCTGGCATTCCCACCAACATGTTCACCGTATTATTTGCTATGGGACGTATGCCCGGCTGGCTGGCGCATTGGCGTGAAATGATACATGGCGGCAATGTCACAATTTATCGGCCTCGTCAGATTTATGTTGGTGAACCGATACGTCATTTTATGGAAGTAGACCAGCGGACATAACAATTAGATCCTTTGAGTTTTCATTTAGCATGAAGCTATGATGCCAGACCGTAACTATAAATTAGGAAGATATTGTGTCTGATGCCAATAGCTTAGCCAATGATTTTGGCAAGCAATATTACGCAACCCAACTCGGCATCTACGATGAAATGTACGCAACCCATAATAAGGCATTGCCTTATTGGGAGCGCTTTATGGATGCGCTTGGTGTTATGGGCACGGAAAAACTGGAGCTACGCCGACGTGAAGCACAGCGCTTGTTAAGGGAAAACGGTGTTACCTATAATGTTTACGGCGACTCGCAAAAGCTTACTCGGCCATGGCAACTTGATCCTGTACCCTTATTAATAAGCAACGAAGAATGGCAGGTTATTGAAGCCGGTGTAAAGCAACGCGCCGAACTGCTTAACCTCATTCTTAAAGATATATATGGCAATCAGCTTCTACTCAAAAAAGGCCTCTTGCCTGCTGAACTCATTTTTGGTCATGACGGTTTTTTACATCCTTGTGTCGGCGGATTAACAAACCAACCTCAAGCCCTGACTTTTTACGCGGTGAATCTTGCCCGCGGCCCTAACGGCCGGATGTGGGTATTAGATGACCGTACCCAGGCACCTTCCGGTTCCGGTTACGCCCTAGAAAATCGTACTGTGATGACACGGGTGCTACCAGAAATTTTCCGGGAAACGAACGTGCATCGGTTATCAGGATTTTTTAAGTCTATGTACAAAGGGCTTGCTGAAATTGCACCACAAAATAAGGATGATCCCAGAATCGTTATCCTTACGCCGGGACCACTTAACGAAACCTATTTTGAACATGCTTATTTAGCCGCATACCTTGGTTTTAACCTAGTTCAGGGCGGTGATTTAACCGTACGTGACGGCCGGGTTTGGCTTAAGTCTTTATCTGGTTTACAACCAATCGATGTTATTTTACGGCGCGTGGATGATTCATATTGCGACCCGTTGGAATTGCGAAGCAACTCCCAGCTGGGTGTAGCAGGATTATTAGAAGTTGTCCGCCGTGGCAAAGTGGCTATTGCCAACCCTTTAGGTAGCAGTATTTTGGAAAATCCTGGCTTACTTGCTTTTTTGCCAGGATTATCCCGTTATTTATTGAAAGAAGAACTAAAACTGCCCTCAATAGCCACTTGGTGGTGTGGTCAGCGTCGAGAACGGAATTTTGTGTTGAGTAACTTTGATAGGCTGGTAATCAAACCAATCAACCGAAGCCTGGGTTATCACGCCGTATTTACTGGCTTGTTAAGTTCAAAAGAAAAAGACAATCTGCGCAACCTGATTTTAGCAAAGCCACATTTATTCATTGGCCAGGAACAAGTGAGCTTCTCTACCCTTCCTGCTTTTGTCGACCAGCGTATCGAACCGCGTAATGCGGTTATCCGAAGCTTTGTTGTAGCAAACGGCGATGATTATTCGGTCATGCCAGGCGGATTGACCCGTGTTTCTCGCCAGAAAGATGACATTGTTGTTTCAAATCAAGCCGGTGGGATCAGCAAAGATACCTGGGTTTTAACATCTGAAGATGAACATCCAATTAGTTTATGGAGCCAACCAAAGTATAACCAATTGGTTGACGCAATTGCCGAACCGCTGACTAGCCGCTCTGCGGATAATCTATTTTGGGTTGGCCGTTACCTTGAACGTATTGAAGCTTCAACCCGGCTATTACGGACAGTATTACTAAAATTAAGGGAGACGCTTGAATTCAAGGATCCTTTCGATAAAGGATGCCTAAAATTATTATTACCGGCCTTAACCCAGCTGACCGGTACTTTTCCTGGATTTGCCAAAGGGCAAGAACAACTCAAGCAAATACCTTATGGTGAATTACTCTCCTTAGCTAAAGATAAACAGCGTAAAGGCACATTGGCGGCGAATATCCAGGATTTTGCCCATGCCGCATTCAGCATACGTGACTTGTGGTCGCAGGATACCTGGCGCAGTATTGATAATATTGAGGAACTCTGGCAGCAACGCGTCGTTGATAATGAAATTAATGTCGAACAGTTACAGACGTACCTGGACGATTTAATGACTGCTATCGTCGCATTTACCGGATTAACAACTGAAAGTATGACGCGTGAAGCAGCCTGGCTGATGCTGGATAGCGGACGTCGGCTAGAACGGACAATCACACTACTAACGTTGCTTCGCTCAACATTGGCATTACGCTGTGAGGATGGTTTGCAAAATGTAATGCTGGAGGCAGTTTTGGTCACAACGGATAGCTTAACTATTTATCAGCGCCGTTATCGTTCTTTTATCCAATTACCCATGGTGCTGGAGTTGCTGCTTTTGGATGAAAGCCACCCACGTTCAGTCGCCTACCAATTGCATCAACTTTCTCTCCATTTAGAGGCATTGCCACGAACAAAGAAAAATAGCCAATTAAGTGAAGAGGAGCGCTTGATTTTGAAGGCCTATACTGATTTGCGTCTGTGCAATGTTCTTGAACTGACTCAAGTGATTGATAATGCAAACTTCTATCCGAACCTTGACCATATTTTAGTCAACATCATTAAATTATTACATCGTATTGCGGAAGTTATAGCTGAAGCCTTTTTCAGCCATTCGCAAACCTCCCAATTGATGTTACAAAATGCCGTTGAGGACGACGTGTGAAATACCGGATTACCCACACCACGTTGTATCAATATAGTCAACCGGTAGGATTGTGCCAAAATGAAGCCCGGTTAAAACCACGGAATTTCTGGCGGCAATCTTGCGACAATAGTGTAATTGACATTAATCCTTCCCCGACGGATTTTCACGATCGAATAGATTATTTTGGTAACTCTGTCGTTTATTTTACTGTCCCCCAACCCCATACCCAACTAAGTGTTACCTCAACGAGTGAGGTGAACGTATTCCCTAAACAAGGCACACACGATTTATTTAATCAAATGAGCTGGGAACAAGTGCGCAACCTGCTTCAAGAAACGCCCGCCCAAAGTCAATTGCAAAACCAGCAAGGCCAAACTCTTGATCAAACCCAGAAACACGCCCAAGAATTAATGCTTGCTAAACAATGTTTCCTTGATTCACCAATGTTAACAATAACGCCCGAACTTGCCGTTTATGCAAAGCCTTCATTTCAGCCAAACCGTTTGCTTGTCGATGTTGTTGATGACTTGATGAGGCGCATATATCAAGACTTTATCTACGACCCTACATTTACCACAATTGCAACACCATTATCTGATGTACTCAAGTTTAGGCGTGGTGTCTGCCAGGACTTTGCCCACCTTGCCATAGGCTGTTTACGATCCTATGGTATCGCTGCACGCTATATTAGCGGCTATGTGGAGACGTTGACCGAACCCGGAAAACAGCGGCTGGTGGGTGCAGATGCCTCACATGCCTGGTTTTCAGTTTATGTGCCAACCATCGGCTGGCTTGATTTTGACCCAACCAACAACATAATCCCTTCTGACCAGCATATCACCCTAGCTTGGGGACGTGATTACTCCGATGTAACACCGCTTAAGGGTATCGCTTTCGGCGGTGGCCAGCATTCTTTATCAGTCTCAGTTGATGTATTGAGACTTGGGTAATTTAACTTTAAAAACAAAAGTTATTCCTAACAGTGAATAACATATTTTTTTCAGCAGCCGGTTAATAAAAGTAATCGTCTGATAAGTATTCGGGATAACACCAAACTAAATGAAATTGCAGGTAAGTTGCAACATCCACTTCCAAGCCACTGATGAGACAGCATTAATATTAATGCTGCGGCCTTTTCGAGGCAAACAACAATGGATCAATCACGAGACATACACCATTAGTCCAGCCGTACAGATAACTGACAATACCGACAGTTTTGGCAACAGTTACCAGTGTTTGATAGCCCCAATCGGGAGTTTTTTAATCCAAACTTCGGCGGAAGTCATTGTTAACCATGACACTGAAATTGCTCGAAAGTCAGATTTTGTAGAAATACAGCATTTACCTAATGAGGTTCTTTGCTTCCTACTTCCTAGCCGTTATTGTGAGTCGGACCGTTTCGGTAATCTTGCCCGGGAAGTAACCGATGACGCGTTACCCGGTTATGCGCAAGTCAGCAAAATTACAGAATGGGTGCGCAATTCTGTACAATATGTCCCGGGTTCAAGTGAATTCCCGCTTTCAGCGGTAGAGGTACACCAGCGCGGCACGGGGGTTTGCCGGGATCTGGCTCAACTTGCTATAGCGCTTTGCCGTAGCATCAGTATCCCTGCACGATTGGTTGTCGGTTACTTGCATAATTTGGAACCTATGGATTTACATGCTTGGTTTGAGGCGTATATTGGCAATAGTTGGTTTACCTTTGATCCAACGCAAAACAGTCCAGTTGCGCTTAGAGTTATTATAGCCTATGGGCGAGACGCAGCGGATGTGTCAATTTTTCACCAGTTTGGTTCGGGCTGCCTAATGAATAATATGGATGTCCGGGTTAATTTGCTGGATAATTAACTTTTATTTAAGTATTAACAATAATCTAAACTTTCATGACTTATTGCATAGCAGCTTCTATAAACGAAGGCCTTATTTTAGTTTCTGATTCCAGGACTAATGCGGGTATTGATAATGTGAGCACGCATAGCAAAATGCATGCATTTTTGACTAATGACGACCGCAAAATCGTTCTGCTGTGTGCCGGCAATCTGGCCACAACTCAAGCAGTACTAGAGCAATTACATCGCGACAATATTAAAAATGCGTCAACCAATCTAAATAATGTGGAATGCTTGTCTGAAGCCGCCGCTTATTTAGGTCACGTCAGTTTGGAAAAACAAAAGCAACACGTCAATCCTGAGGGGCAGTCTGCCTTTAATCCATCGGCTACTTTTATTTTAGCTGGCCAGATCGGATCTGAGCCGCACGGCGCGTATATGATTTATGCAGAAGGCAATAGCATAACTACCTCTGCCAACACGCCTTTTTTACAAATTGGTGAGAGTAAATACGGTAAGCCGATTCTTGATCGCTTCCTTAAACTGGGAAGTTCAATTGATGAGGCAGCGCGTTGTTGCTTAGTCTCAATGGACTCAACCATTCGTAGCAATGCAAGTGTTGGCTCGCCGGTCGATATGCTGATTTACCGTAAAGATAGCTTTAGTTTTAATGAATATTACTGCTTTGATGATGATAATGACTATTTACTGCAATTAAGGCGTAGTTGGGAATCCAAGCTGCGCGAAGCCATTGCCGCCTTACCCAGCTTGGATAAGCAAAATGTAAAGCCAATGCCGGTTAGATTGTAAAATTCTAACTCAGCAGTCTCTCTTACAAACAGTTTCTTCGTAATGGTGCTGTACCCTATAGCGCGCCATTACAGTTTTTCATCAATTTAAACATTACACCAGCAACAAAATAGTCCTGAAATTATTGCACATTTATTTTGTCTGCAAAATTCAGATAGATTACTCCTGAAAATCGCACCGTTAATACAAACTAAAAACGCCCCCCATAAACTATGGGAATTAGCTGCGGATTGTTTGATTATTTTCGGTTCTAATTTGGTTACGCTACAAATTCTTCAAGATTTCCATCTCCCCAAATATTCGCAATTATCTGTATTAAATAACTTCAACATTGCATTTCTGAAGTACTCAATTGGTGCAAAAGTTAACGCTATTGCACATTTCCTAAGCAGATTAGTCATTGATATTAGTAATTGACTGATTAATTGTGCGCTTTATTCAATCAATAAATTATTGTATTAACTAGTATTTAATAGAATTTCATAGCCATTTAAATAATATGGCACGGCTTATGCTGGATATAAATTATGCATCTACTTAGTTAGATAGCCAATAATTTGTTAACTGCCGTTTTTGGAGTGTAACTATGAGTTCTAAATATAAAGATATTTTAATCGGAATACTGTTCATCACGGGTATATGGAGCTTTATTTCCGGTCAATTCATATTTTCAACCTTATTTTTTGCAGTCGCTGCAACCTACACAAACATAGCTAAGCGTACCAGCTAAATCATTTATCAACCTTCATCTTTGTGTCGTGCCCACAAGCAGAACCTCCTCATATCTCTGCTTGGTCTATATCCTCCCTATGTGAAATACATAGGGAGGTTTTTTGACGAAAGTTACTGGCTGTAATACATGCTCTTATTCGATTTTCGCAACTTAACTATTTAGATTAAAACTCAATATCCTTTAAGGACAGTAAAATGACTGGAAATGCCGTGCGTGTTCAAGCTATTCAAAACATAACTAATCGTATGCCGATGACTGCCAAAATACCGGAGTCACTTAGCAGCCTATGGGCGAGTGATGTATTTACGCTGGCCAAAATGAAAGAAAGCCTGCCTAAAGAAGTCTTTAAATCGGTGAAGAAAACCATTGAAGCAGGTGCTGAACTGGATGTTTCAATTGCCGACGTGGTGGCATTGGCGATGAAAGATTGGGCACTTTCCAAAGGGGCACTCTATTATGCCCACGTTTTTTATCCATTAACTAATGCAACAGCGGAAAAACACGATAGCTTTATCTCAGTCCAAAGCGATGGCTCGGTAATCTCTGAATTCAGCGGCAAAGTGCTGGTTCAGGGCGAACCAGATGGCTCGTCTTTCCCTAACGGAGGGATACGCTCCACTTTTGAAGCGCGTGGTTATACCGCCTGGGATGTGACCAGCCCTGCTTATATCATGACCACCGATAACGGTGCCACCCTATGTATTCCAACGGTTTTCGTATCCTGGACCGGTGAAGCGCTGGATAAAAAAACGCCATTGTTGCGCGCGAATGCAGCCATGAATAAAGCCGCCCAACGGGTCTTGTCCATTTTGGGACATACCGACATTGCGCCTGTGAACTCCAGTTGCGGTGCTGAGCAGGAATATTTTTTGGTCGATGCCAATTTTGTCAACAGCCGCCCGGATTTGCTGTTGTCTGGCCGGACGTTATTTGGGGCATCGGCGGCTAAAGGCCAGCAATTCGATGACCATTATTTCGGAGCAATTCCCGAACGTGTCCAAGTTTATATGCAGGATGTTGAAGAACAGTTATACCGATTGGGCATTCCAGCCAAAACCCGACATAATGAGGTTGCACCCGGGCAATTTGAGATAGCGCCCTTTTTTGAATCGGCCAATGTCGCTACTGACCACCAGCAACTGTTAATGACGGTTCTGAAGAATACCGCCAAAAAACATGGTTTGGTTTGTTTGCTGCATGAAAAACCGTTTAAAGGCATTAACGGCTCGGGCAAGCACGTCAATTGGTCAGTAGGCAATGCCACCCAAGGTAATTTGCTGGATCCCGGTAATACCCCGCATTCAAACATGCAATTCCTGTTATTCTGTGGCGCAGTTATCCGTGGTGTACACAAATTTGGCCCGCTATTACGTGCCGCTATAGCTTCGGCAAGTAACGACCATCGTTTAGGGGCCAATGAAGCACCGCCCGCTATTATTTCAGTTTATCTGGGTTCTCAGCTTGATAACGTCTTCGAACAAATCAGTAACGGAAAGATAACCGGTTCACTGAATGCTGGTGTGATGGATTTGGGTATCAATACGCTGCCAACCTTTAATAAGGATGCCGGCGACAGAAACCGCACGTCACCCTTTGCATTTACGGGTAACCGTTTTGAATTCCGGGCTGTGGGATCAGGACAATCAGTTGCTGGCCCGCTGGTCGTGATGAATACCATGCTGGCGGATTCCCTAAACTGGGTTGCAGATACGCTGGAAAGTAAATTAGCAGCAGGCACTGCGCTTGATAATGCCATCCTAAATACGCTTAAGGACATTATTGGCCAGCATGGTGCGGTGGTTTTCAGTGGCAATGGTTATTCTGCCGAATGGCATAAGATGGCAGTGGAGGAACGCGGGTTGGCAAACCTTAAAACCGCTGCCGATGCCATCCCCGTTTTAAAAGAACCTTACGTTGAAAAGCTCTTCCACGAGCTTGGCGTATTATCCCCGGTTGAGCTTGCCAGCCGCTTCGAAATCTATGCCGAGCAATATATTCTTGCAATTGAAGTGGAAGCCAAACTGGTTATCGGCATGGCAAAAACCGGTATTTACCCGGCTGCGGCCAAGTATCTAGCTGAGCTTTCCTCGACCCTAAGTAGTCTTAAAAGCAATGGTATCGAACTAGGCAATGAACTATTAGCCCGTATATCGGAATTAATGTCCGCCATGATGGCAACAGTCAGTAAACTGGGGGCTGCGGTCAGCCAACATGATTTTCCAACGATTGAAGAACACATGCAGTTCTGCGCAAAAACTATCCGTCCATTGATGGATGAAGTACGCCAATATGCCGATACACTTGAAGGTGAAATTGCGGATGAATTGTGGCCATACCCAACCTATCAGGAAATGCTGTTCATCAAATAGCACCGGTAAAATGCATGTGTTTTTAATAGAAATCCTTGCAATTAGCCTTAATCCCCCCCTACTTGATTTTCATAACGATGAAAGTTGACCTCAACTTTCATCTATCGTTAGGCTAACGTTCGAACAATTACCCTGACCTCAATAAACTTATTGCCATCCAACCAAGGGTTACTACTGCAGTCACTAACAATACCCACAGCAGCCAAGGGCGTTTTGAGGATACTTGTGGTAATGATTGAGGGTCTTGCTCTTTTGCCCCTAAAATAATTCCACTAACCGTTTGCCAATCATTATTAATAAGCTGTTCAGATCGTTTAGCCAACTGGTCAGCACCAACTGCGAGTGTAAACGGCGAACTACCATGCGCAAGAAATCTAAGTTGCTGAGCTGGCCATTCTATAGTCACGCTTGGCGCATTTAAGATACCGAGTTGACCACCTTGCGGCAGCGTCAACTGCAAAACTTCAATGGGCAACCCATTCAATTTAATGACTGTCTCATCAGCACTTGTTAACATTGCTGTCAACGTTTGTAACGTTTGTTGTTTTGATGCTGGCTTTTCAAGTTCTGCAACCTGCCTATAAGTATTGATTTGTACATTAAACGCGACACGCTGGCCACCAAAATTAAATTGCACGGATGCAACTGGTAACTGTGCGCCATTAAATGGGCAAAGCACTTGCCCTTTAGCAGGGTTTAATTGGCAATTTACCGTCAATTTTTCTGTAACCGCTACAGTCTCTGGTGGTGTGCTTACATAGATTTTATGAATACGACCTAAATCGGCATCATCAGAGCGAATACGCCAATAACGTGCTTGAGTTGCAGGCATTGCAATGGTTAATTGTGCTAACCGATGCCCCCCAAAGTAAGCCAATAATTTTTGATGGCTTGTAATAGGTTGCCAAGTCCGTAAATCTTCCGAACTTTCAATCGTTACTTCAGCCTCAAAATCGGACTTTTGAATTTCATCCAATTCAAATCGAACATTAGTGATAGCAGTCGAATTTAACTTAGGATTATCCAATATCCACTGGGTTATTTTAGCCTTTGGCTTCGACTTTACATCCTTGGGTATTTCACTCATATGGATAGCGACTTGCCCCTTAAGATCCAGTTGGATATTTGCTGAGCGCCCAACCACTTCTTTAATATCCGTTGCAACCGGGACTGCTATCGCATCAACGCTGAACTCAGAAATCGGCGTATTTTGTTGGATTAGAGTGATTTGATGAGCGACAGCAATCCCCTCGGCATTAAAGACACGCAGGTCAGCCAACCGATGCTTTGAAGCGAAATAACTCCATTGCGGCAACCGAGATGTGACTGCAACTGCTTTGGGATCATTAAAAGTAATCGCGGCGGTATGGCTAAAATAAGCCGGGCTTATATCTGGTTCTGCAACGACTAGTTGAGAAACCAAAAGGTAGATTAGTGTTGTTACACTTAATTTGTTGATGGTAAACATGTCGATAACCTATGTAGAGTGCTCAGGATTTAGCAACGTTGTTAGTATCACTTAATGGGATAGGAGCCACATAACCCACAATTAACATTAATACGCCAACGCCTATGAATGACACAATCCTCGCTAATGAACCTACCTTGGAAAGATCAATAATAATTAATTTCAAAGCAACCACCACCAACAATGCCGCGCCCACTACCCACAACCCGCGCTTCATTTGACGTGAAGCCATCCACATCGCCACGAGCGCAGTCAATGACCAAACGATTGAATAAGTCGTTGCTGCGATAGCGCTGTGCCAAGCTATGCCTAAAGCGAATTCAGCACCAAAATAATTCGATAATATTCGGGATAATATTGAATTGGCAAAAACAAAACCTAATGCGCCAATGAATTTTTTGTGCTGCCCTTCGCTGTAGTAATCGCCAATTTCGGTATTATGCAATGCCCTGGATAACGCAAGCAAAGCAGCGATAGCGACCAACTCATACAAATTTAGAACTGGAATATAGCGCAAACTTACCGAATACCCAGTGTGGAAAAAAATTGTCGCTATAATGTAAAGCAAGGCAAGTAAAGCAAATACTTTGCGTTGTTTAGCTATTGTATTACCTGGTAATTCTTCATCCCCATGCAACCACTGCCAAAGCCTTGGACTGGCCTTATGGGTTTCAAAATCTTGTTTGGCTTGTGCCAACCACCACAATAAAAGCACAGGCAAGGCAATAGCCAATGGGATAAACCAGCCATGCATGGTTAAGCCCGATTCGGGAATGATCGCTGAGCTTAAAGTGTTCCTACCGCGTACCAATATCAACCACCAATAAGCCACTAAGGTAAATCCGGGGAAAAGCAGGATGGTTGACACCAACGGAGTATCCTGAAATTGATACTGCCAATCAGGTAACAATTTCTTCAATGATATAGATTGCCATGTCAGCAGTGCTACCAAGGCAATTGCAGTGAACACAAGCCCTTGCGTAGTCAAATTATCTTGTACCCACGCATGATTAATCGGGAGCAACAAGGTTAATATAGGCAATATGACCGCCGGCGCAGTGGTTTGTGGCCATTGAGTATAATTCCCGAACCGTTGCATCCCTAAAGCCCATAGCCATAACAGCGCGGGGGCAACGATACCGGCAGTAGTTGCCGGATTTCGTAAATAAAGCTCAGTAACGATAACTAAAGCACCGACAAACGCCAACGCAATTGAAATCAGCCAGGATACCGTTAATGCTTCATCAGAATGATTAGGCTCTGCCGATTCTGCATCCTTAGCGCCAAACCGATTTGTAGCCGTGCCAACCACACCATAAGCCAACACTAATGCCAATAGACCCATAGTTAAGGCATTCAAGATTGGTAAGCTACCGGTCACATCAGGCCAATGTGATATAAAACCAATCGTACCTAACATTACCAGAAAATATCCGAAATAGCGTACTTTAGGTCTTGCTTGCATCCATCCGTAACTAATCACTGCAGAGCCTTCAAGCGCCCAAATGGATGAGGTTACCCGTGCATCGAAGGCAAGCGGGATAGCAAAAGTTGCAAAGACCAGGCTTAATGCCGCCCACGGCGTTTTCAGTTGCGCCAACTTTTCTTGCCCTCGCGCAAAGATGGCTAAACTTAAGTAGATGGCGCTCAAACCAATAGCCGCAAAGGCGCCGCCATATTCGTAAGGCTTCAGCAAATACAACGCATAACCGAACGTCACCGTCGGCACACCAAACAACAAAGTGGCATCTATTGCCAGGTTATATTCATCCGCATCCACCTGATTCCGGGCAAACAAGACTGTCACCACGACAAACATCGTAAAAAACAGGACTAAAAACAATAGACAACTTAACTGATATTCGGGCTGGTAACCCTGTATACCCCACAATCCCGCGATACCAAACGTAAAGAAAAAAGCTAATACATTAAGCGGTCGCCATGCTTTATATAAAGCCACCGTCAAGATACCTACATTTAATGCCGCAAAGTAACTGAACAATGCGATATGGCTACCGTGCCCAGTAGACATTAAGATTGGCGCCATAAAACCGCCAATCGTGCCAATAACCGCCAAAACCATAGCATTTTGCTGGATAGCCAGCCACGCAGCCAATATAGCCACCAATAACATAAAGGCCATCGCGACTAGCGGTGGTAATATTAAAGTCAATTTTGATGTCGCGAACACCGTCAAATACAACACAGCGACCCCGCCACCCTGTAAGGACAAACCATAAGCAGGCCGTTCCAAGCGTGACCGCCAGCCCACCACCAGTAATGCGATGGCAAAACCGGCAATTGCTGCCAAGCGCAATTCCAAAGGCAACAAGGCATTCTCATAAGCAAATTTAGCTAAAAACACCAAACCGATAAACAGAATCGCCAAGCCCCCGCGTACAATCCAGTTGCCGCCTGCAAGCCATTGCTCGATTACGCCTGGGGATCGGTCTATTTCTGAAGGGTCATAGCTAGCCCATGTATCTTTTGCCGGAGGAGTTTGAATGTTTTCCGCAATCTTAGTGGAAGAAATAGCGTCTTGAGCCACCCCTAATTCAAATTTTTCAGTATTTTCTTCCCTAGGTTGGTTAACTTGTGCTTGTGTATTCGTCCAGATCATCGCACTAGAATCAGCCTCAGACAGTGGTTCAACATACTTCTGAGTAATGATTGGCGCTTCAAAAATAGCCTGTTGATTTTGTTCTGATTTACTGGTGCTAGCTGGGGTATTATCTGCTCCTGCTCGTAAGGTTTTTACTGTTGTCCATAGCCGTTTTAACTCTTTTTGCAATTCCGTCTGTGTTGCTTTCAATTTATTGATCGCCAAACCGAAATAAATTAACGCGGCAAGCAATATTATTTCGTGGAATCGTCCGCCGAAAAACAAACCAAACATTGATTCGATAATCCACAGAATAACGAAAGCAGCAACAATAAGTAGCCAAACCATAATGACATCCTTTTAATAACCAAAAGTGGCAAGACCCGAGAAGTGCTTGTCTGCACCCTTTAACAAAACCAGCTAACATTCTAGTTTCAAAAACGGTTTAACGTGTTATTTTTGAGAGATTATTTGCCCGGTTGCTCAGCAAACTTTAAGGAAAGCGGCAAAAGCCTAACTCTTCTTGGCATAAATCTTATAACCCAGCGTAGCCTTTCAACATCAGGCGTTTTTGGCAGATACTCTTGTTGCCAGGCTAGATGCGGATTCCTGATAATGCCAGCCATCCAAGCCGCCTGGATGGGACTAAGCTGTGCTGGCTTCCGGCCAAAATAGACGCTTGCCGCTTGTCCTGCCCCGCAAATCCCGGATCCCCAGTCAACAGTGTTTAAATACAGTGCCAAAATTAAGCGTTTGCCGAGAGTCCTTTCCATTTCTACCGCATATAGCAGTTCTTCCGCTTTACGGATCCAGCTACGTTCACCTCCAGTAAATAAGTACTTAGCAAGTTGCTGGGTAATGGTGCTTCCACCCAAATGTTTATCGCGATTTCCTTGGGCTAATAGGAAACGTATTACGTCCATGTTGTAGCCTGGATGTTGGGTAAAAACCGCGTCTTCCGCGATCAGGACTGCTTTAGGTAACCAACGCCCCATGTTTTTTTCGGTTACCCATGAGGAGGGATCCCTACTTTGTTTTGTTAGTGCCGTAGGACAGTGATAGTTTAATTCCGCAACTTTAAGCTTTTCTGTAGCTAATCCTGTCACCTCAAGCCCCTGTAATTCGGGATTTGCACTCCATTTTCGGCTAGGCCATTGCAGCATCCCTGTAGCAACAAGCGTCCCTCTGATGCTGGCTTTTTGTAAGACTAAGGAATGGTCTTGAAGTGGCTGCAATAATGTTTTTAAGGGTGTTTTCGGTAATGACCAATTTAGATTTACGCCATATTCACTAATGTGGCCAGTATAAAATATTCGACTCGTATAGGATTCGCTTTGTAACTCCACGAGGCCTGATAATTGTTGGTTAATATGCCGGACAATTAGGCTAAGCCGATCTATGCGGACAGGATATTTACTCAGTTCAGGAATTTGGAAGGTACATGGTTCGCAATTGACTCTGACTGCACTAGCTTCATTCTGCACCCAAACCACACCATGACTGCTTTGCCAATGATAGTCATTTAACAGTATGCGCCCAGGGTAAGAACTGGCTATTTGCAACAATGGATAAGCCCGTATCGGCATTACATCAAGTAAAGACACGTGTAATTTGACACGCCAAGATTGGTGATCAAGCGGATTTAGCAACCAGAATAACAAGCCAAATAGCAGAACAGTTACACTGACTAACAAAGCGACAAAGCTACGAATAAACCTTTTCATATCAGTTAAAAAGCCGCCAACTATACAGCGTCAAAATCAGTGCGAGTTACTTGGGTAACCGCCCACCATTCATGTTTTTCTGCTTGAAATAAGATTTCCCAGTACCACGCTGATACATCAGTCCATTCAGCTTGCTTGTCGTCAAAAATACGCTCACAAACCTGTAACTTTTGTCCGCGTTCTGCGATAAAACAGCGCCAGCGCTGATTGTTGGCCTGTTGCACTACATGCGGTGTACTAACCTGATAGCCTATGCCACGATAACAATCAATAGCTGAATGTAACATCCGGGTAGCCCGTGATATATGGCGGACTACCCAAACCGTTTTACCATCGCTAAAGCGCCCGATAGCCCCGGGAAACCCGCTAGCAAAACGCTGTTCAACCGCTGTAAGTGGTAGTTGAAACAAGTCTTTTCTTGCTAGATTCCAACGGTCAAACGCCCAGTTTTGTTCTACCGATGCATCTTGTGTTACAAAATCCATTGTCTTAGGCAAAAACCAAGGACGTAGTGCGCAACCCAACATAAGCAAAGCAAACAGCGCATGGGATAAGTTAACTGATTTCATAGTGGTTACCGGACTTGTTACGGACTGTGCATGAAAAATAAATCATCGGTACAGTCAGACCGAAAAGCAGTAGCCCTATGGCTTCATGCGTCCAATGCGGTAGTTGGATAATGCCCGACTCCTTATAAAATAACAGCGTATTGCGCAGCACATTTCCCAAAATCACAACCACACTTGCCAATGCCAAATTGGTAAAACTACGCAGGACACCTGATGAGTTCAGGTACGAAAACAGTGCGGCAAGATATAACCCCAGCCAGAGCATGGCGATACCCGCACAAGGTGCGTCTATTAATATAGACTGACCATTCCACAACAAAGCGGCACCTTGAGGGGTCACCATCAATCCCAGCAACTCAAGTATTTGCGCTGTGGCGTGGGCACAAAACCAACGCAGCGGATAACCCAGATAGAAATTAAGCGAAGCCACCAATGGCAACGCCAAAATCGATAGCGTCAGCAAGGGCATAAGTGGCCGTTGCTTCGGCAACACGCCACTTATCAAACATACCAAACCCAATGAAGCGAACGCTGCTGCAATGATGGGTGGCAGCACCCTCCAACTAGCGCTGCCCACGATTGTCAAAATTGCCGTCATACCTAATGTTTGCTTACCAGGTAAGCGTAACTTAGCTTTATCAAACCATACCAACACTACTATTGTCATTAAAGCCAAAATACCCCAGGGTTCATCCGAACCATCGTTTGCCCTTTGCGCCATCCATAGCCAGTGCGGCCACGAAGCTAGTACGTTCATCCCCAGCAGACCTGACAACAACCAGTAACGCTTAGCGCACATCTTGTTGCTTCCTACGGCGAAACCATGCACTCATGCCTGCTGCCATCACCAACATGGCGTAGAAGTCCGGCTCCGGTGTACTCGGAACTTCTGCCCCTAATGCCAGTTCGCTGACACCTTCAGACAATGGGCTAGGTTGATCAACTGTTTGGGGCTTTCCGTTAACGCGGACAATGTGATCTACTGCAATAAACGAGGTGTAATCCGTGAGCAAGTTATATTTCAAGCCCAGATCGGTAATTTGCTTTATTTCTGGATCATTAACGCCACCCATCAGTTTGTTGTAATCGCCCAGATCGGCAATGCGTCCACGCGCCCATAGATAACGTAAGGCAGATGCGTCTTGCGAAATTATATCGTCTTCAATCGCAATACTTTGGCTAATATTGCCGATGCTAGTCAGACCGGAAACGGTTAGCTTACCTTGTGCATCACCACGCCATTTGCCGATAACAACTAGAGGTCGCTCAGCAAATAAATCCGGCAATTTAGTGGGTTGTACATCGTAGGCATCTAAACCTTCTATATCCAACTTGAGATGCGTCCACACCGGGCTTTCAATATATTGCTTGAACCGATTAGCCACACCTTCTGCTTCTTCATCACTGGTGACAATAAATGCTTCACCTTTGCCGGCATGGGCAATACCATCCATCAGTAAGCGGTTAACGGAAGAACCAATACCAAACGCAAAGAAGTTAGCTTTGTTTAAATTGCCACGTATCAAATCAAACGCTTCTTTTTCCACTGTGACATAACCATCGGTTATAACCACAAAATTGCGCGAGCGGTGGTCGGTTTTTTCCATGGCGAGTGCTTGCTTTAAAGCTGGCAATAGCTCAGTACTACCGCCACCCATTTGTTGGTTGATGACGTTGATGGCCTGCTCGATATTCCTATGATTAGCAGGTATCGATTTCGGTGCAAGCACACTACTGTTACCAGAAAACAGCATCACGTTAAAGGTATCCGTGGGGCGTAAATTACCCACCAGATTACGTAGTAACGTTTTAGCCGTTTCTATGGGAAATCCACCCATGGAACCGGAAACATCCAGGATAAAAATATACTCCCTTGGCACGATTTCCTGGGTATGAACCCGTTTTGGCGGCTCAATCATGGTCATAAAAAAGTTTTCATCCTGACCGCGATACAACATCGTACCTGTTTGTATGCTATTACCCGCCAGTTGGTAATCCAGAATAAAATCGCGATTGCCATTACGGCTACTGGCAGGTAAGTTTATTAGGGCATGTTTGGTATCCTGCTTTTGGATACTGATTTCATGCGTCGCGCTTGTGATAGTTTGCAATGGGATGGGTGAAGCCATGTTGACACTTATGGCAAAATTCGCGCTAGGGGTATCGTTAGCTTTCAAGTAAGGCGCTTGTACCCATTGCTCTTTTACGCCACTGCCCTTCTCGACCGAACCGTTATAACGTGGCCCCACGACCATTGGGTATACAAACTGGTAATTCCCTTCGCTGGGGATAATGGTTTCAGTATAATGTAACTCAACGGCGATATTGTCTCCCGGCAATATGTTTGCGACATTCATCTCGAACACATTAGGCCGCTCTTGTTCCAGTAAAGAAGCGCTTTTACCTTGCGATTTAGCGGTTTCATATTCAACACGCGCTTGTTTTTTCTCACGGATTTTTGCTTCGATAACATGGTCGCCAATATGCATCTGTAATCCATACACAGCAGCATGGCTGGATGCCGGAAACACATAACGTGCTTCTAAGGGGCGTTTCCCCTCATTACTATACCTTTGTGTAACCACCACGTCGGCAATCACGCCCGTAATATTGGCTTTCACCTCGGTTGATTTAAGCGGCAAGCGATCTATAGTTGGGTCGTCGCTCTTTACAAAAAAGTAAGGCGACAAGGTTTTATCGGTTTGCTCCGACGGCTCTGCATAAGCTGTTGTTACAGCCATTACAAAGCTTAACGAAATAGTGGATGCTAGCAATCGCGAGCATCGTTTTAGAATAGCCATCTTTCACTCCTGAGTGAATTAGTGCAGGATTTGCACGGAGTGAAGAATACGCTGACGGTAAGAATTGAATGGGAAGTGTCTGGGAAATCTTTGTGAAATCGAGGTGAAATCTTTAGTTATTCATTTGTTGAGGATGAGTAAGGCAAAGTCAATGTTGCAATGGCACCCCGTTCAAGATGATTGGCAAGACTGACTTTACCACCGTGCAGATGGGCAATTTCCCGCACAAAAGGCAAACCTAGACCCGTACTTTTTTGGCCGGAGTCTGGCCGACGTAAGGAATAAAATTTTTCAAAAATCCTGTCCAGCGCAAACTCTGGGATACCTTGCCCATAGTCACGTACTATTAATTGACATAATTTGCCGACGCAACTCAAAGTCACCTCAATTTCACCCTTAATAGGCGAAAAATCGGTGGCATTCTCGATAAGATTTGTGAGTGCGCGTTGCAGCAGAAAAGCATCTCCGATGACATGGACATCTTTTGCAGCATTAAATTTGATTATGATATTTTTTCGTGCCGCCCGCAGTTCCAGTCCTTGCACCACCTCTTTGGCAAGCGAGTTAAGATGGATCAGCTTTGGATTATCCAGGCTTTTCCGTTTTTCCAAACTGGCAAGTTCCAATAATCGATCCGCGAGATCCTGCAAGCGCTGTACTTGTGTACTGATATTTTCGGTAAACCTCGCACGTCGGTCTTCAGGCATCGGCTCACTTAACAACTCAGCTGCACCGCGAATAGCGGTCAATGGACTTTTAAGCTCATGGGTTAATGATTGGATATATTCTTCTGTGTAGCTCCGCCCTGCCATCGCATCGCGCATGTCGAAAAACGCCCTTTTTAACACAGTCCGAAACCGGCGCAGCATTCGCCTGGGATGCCTGATTTTTTCCTGATTGAATACCTGGATTAGGTCGCGGCTAAGTTGTGTTGGATTAGTAAGCCAGATGGAAATCGTAACTAATATTAACAGAAAAGCAAAAATGACGATTAAACCTACCGAAAACAGTTTTTGCCTTGCCGTTACAACAAGCTGATGATGCGAGGCGACTGCTTTACTCACACTAATTGCGCCAATGATCTTATTGCTTGCATAAATGGGGACAGCGACATACATCACGGCACTTTCCGAATTGTCTGGTTCGTTCCAGGTCGTTCGTGCGCCATATTGGCCAGCAAGTGCCAAGCTTACATCATGCCAGGAGCGAAAATCCTTTCCAGTGTCCTGGTTTAAGGAATCAAAAACGACTATGCCGTTAACATCAGTAACATAAACCCGCAGATCAACATGGTGCTTGGTAATGGCGTAAATCTGGGCAGTAAAACTGCGTTGGTAAACGCTATCAAACACCTGTTTCATCTGGCTTGGATCGATATGTGCCCCGTTGCTATTGCTTTCAACCCAGCCGGCAAGTATGTATGCAGTATCAACCAAGGTTTCTTCTGATGATTCCCGATAGCGGGTATCCAATCCTGCCGCCACTGTATACAGTAAAGTCGCAACACCGAACGCGAATAACAACAAAACGCCTAAGAAAATTCGGTTGCGTTTGCTCATTCTTTCAAAGAATAGCCATGGCCCCGATGCGTGATAATGGGGTCTGGCTCTGGCTGTATCGAACGCAACTTGGCACGGACTGTTTTGATGTGGGCATCTACGGTACGCTCTAAACTCACATCAGGATGATCCCACGCTTTATCCATCAATTCTTCACGGGTAAAAACCCGACCTGGTTTAGCCACAAGCACTTTCAATAGTCGATATTCAATCCGTGACAGTTCAAGCGCAACACCAATGTAGCTAATCTGTTTACGCTCTTCATCCACCTGAAACGCACGAATATGCTGATTGGAAGATAGGGCCACATTAACCCTCTGCTGTTTTTGCAAACGCCGCAAGACGGTACGCACCCTGGCACACAGTTCACGGGGGCTAAAGGGCTTAGCAATATAATCATCAGCACCCAATTCCAAGCCGACTATCCGGTCTATTTCGCCCGAACGAGCGGTAAGAAATATCACCGGCAATTCTTGGCCAATCTGCCGAAACAGGTCAAAACCATTGATGTCAGGCAGACCTATATCCAATACTGCCAAGTCAAAATGTTCCTGTCCGAGTAAGTCCAATGCCACTTGGCCAGTCGCAGCCCAAGCGACCTCAAAACCTTCCGTACTCAATGCATAGGTGGTGGTTTCTGCAATGGCAGGTTCGTCTTCGATGACAAGTATGCGATGCACCATCGCAGGTTACCTTTATTGATCTATTTTTTTAGGCCTTTGTATTGCTGCTCACTTTCACGGATTATTTTATTGCCCTCGTCAATCAGGCGGTTACCTTCCGAGATTTTCGCTTCACCTTCTTTTACCATGGCATTACCTTTGTCCACCATATCTTTGCCACTTTGCCAGCGGTCGCCAAGCTTTGCTATGCCTTCACTTTCACGGATCATGGTATCGCCGGAAATGATCGGCTCTGATTTGGCAACAGGCACAGGCTCGGACGCGCAACCCGCGAGCCAAAATGCTAAATAAATAACAGGTAAAATATGTTGTATGGAATAATTTTTGAACATAGTTGTATCCCTTAAATTTAAAACAATCCGTAATATTACAAAACACGGAACGGCTTGCAACATTATTTAGTTGATTTTCGACGCAAGTTTGTTTCAAAAACCAGCAGCAACTTAACAATTTTAAGTAAAATACTTAGCAGTCTTAGTAAAATTGCTGAATCTGACAAGAATTAATAGCCACATCTTGATATATCACTTCACAAAATTTTCGAGCCATAATGTAGAAAGCCCTGAATTTTTATCAAAAACTAGCCGCCCTCACCTATATAAATGTAACCAATGCTCAATATAGATTTGTACTTGGCTAGTTTATAAGGAACTTATGCTTGCCCACCTTATTAAATTTTCCATCCGTTATTACGGAATAATCATCGCCATTGCCGTGTTGGTCGTATTATATGGCAGCTATCGCTTTGCTAACGCTGGCCTGGATATTTTCCCCGAATTTTCTCCCAAGCAAGTCATTATCCAGACTGAATCATCCGGCCTCTCTTCTGAACAAGTAGAGTTGTTAGTCACCCAACAAATTGAATTTGCCATCAGCGGGGTAATCGGCTTACAGACCGTCCGCTCAGAATCCATCCAGGGCTTATCTATTGTCACTGCGATTTTTTCTGAAACTAGCGATATTTATCGGAACCGTCAACTGATCAATGAACGACTTGCTAATTTAGCCGCTAAGTTACCAAAAGGCATCATGCCGGTTGTTGTGCCACTTTCTTCCTCGTCAGCAACTGTGATGACGCTGGGGTTAAGTTCAGAATCAGTCGATTTGATGACTTTACGCAATTTAGTCGATTGGACTATAGCGCCACGGCTGTTAGCTGTCCCCGGCGTTGCCGATGTTAATGTATTTGGCGGTGAAGTCCGGCAATTGCAAATTCAGGCCAAACCGGAACAACTGGTACGGTTTAACCTATCGGTTGAAGAACTTGTAGCCGCTGTCTCTAAAGCATCCAGCATTCAAGGCAGTGGCTTTATCGAAAACAAGAACCAACGGTTTACGGTACAAGTCAGCGGTCAGCCCAAAACGCCCGAACAATTTGGCAAGATCGCGGTTAAACACACCCCTACCCGACCTATATTGCTCTCTGAAATAGCTACTATTAGCTACGCCGCCAAACCTGCCGTTAGTCAGGCGCAGATCATGGGCAGAACCGGTGTGGTCATGATGGTCATAGGCAAATATGGCGCGAATACCTTGTCGGTTTCTAAAGCGGTAGAAGAAGCACTAAAAGACATCTCCCCCACCTTGAAAAAACAAGGAATCGATTTCTACCCACATTTGTTCCGCCCTGCTGATTACATCGAAGTTTCCATCCATAATTTGGGTAAACACTTGTTGGTAGGAGGATTGTTTGTACTCGTAATTCTTTATTTATTCTTATTTAATAGCCGGGCAGCAATTATTTCTGCGCTAGCTATTCCGGTTTCTTTATTAGGTGCGGCTACGGTTCTATTAGAATTTGGCATTAACCTTAACATTATGGTGCTGGGCGGCTTGGCGATCGCGCTAGGTGAAGTGGTTGATGATGCGATTATCGACACAGAAAATATCTTCCGCCGCTTGCGGGAAAATTGTTTGGCGGAACACCCGGCACCAGTCGATGAAGTGATAAGCAATGCCTCACTTGAGGTACGCGGCTCAGTGGTTTATGCCAGCATGATTGTGGCACTGGCGTTTGTGCCATTATTAACGTTGGATGGCGTAGCAGGCCGTTTATTCGCACCTTTAGGTTTTTCTTATATCCTGGCGATTTTACTGTCTTTGTTGGTCGCGTTAACCCTTACTCCGGCGTTATGTCACGCTTTATTAGGGCGTTACACCATATCAAGCGATGAACCGCCGCTGACTAAATCGTTAAAAACATTCTATTACCGTTGCCTACTAATTGTATCCCTCTGGTTTAAGTACATAGCCCTAGTGGGATTAATGTTGTGTTTAGGCGGTTTGGCTATATTTGTGAAGCTAGACCATAAATTTCTGCCGGAACTGCGTGAAGGCCATTTTATCGTACATACTGCAAGTATTCCGGGAACGTCGCTAGCAGAATCAATCCGTATCGGTAGCAACCTTACCCAACAATTTATGGCCATTCCCGGAGTCGAATCAGTATCTCAGTGGGCAGGCCGTGCCGAACGGGGTGCAGATACTTATGGCAGCCACTACAGCGAATACGAAATTCGGTTAAAGCTTAGCAGCGGTGCTGAACAGCAGCGGATTCTAGAAACCTTGCGCGCCCAGCTTAAGCAATTTCCAGGCATCACCTTTGAAGCAAACACCTTTTTGACCGAACGCATTGATGAAACGATTGCGGGTTATACCGCGCCAGTAGTAGTTAATATTTTCGGGACAGATTTGGCAGAGCTAGACAACCAAGCGCAGAATGTCGCCAACATTATCAACGATATTCCGGGGGCAGCTAATGTACAAGTGCGATCTCCACCTGGTACGCCTTTTGTGCAAATTCACATAGCTATGGATCGGCTTAATTTTTGGAATGTGACTACTGACCAAGTATTGCTAACTTTACAGTCTGCCTATGAAACTATCGTGGTAGGTAAGTTATTCCAAGGCAACCAACTGTACGATATTGCGGTAACCTTGCCGCCGGAAGTTAAAAGCCAGCCAACTTCGGTAGGTGATTTGCCGATTAAAACGTTGGATGGCAGGATAATTCGGCTTGCCCAAGTCACTGAGATTAGAGCCAATACAGGCCGCTATAACATATTACGGCAAAACGCCCAACGCAAACAAACGATTACCGCAAATATTACGTCGGGCGACATGGATGCGTTTATGCAAACATTAAAAACCCAATTGATGGCAAAAATCCAGTTTCCTACAGATTCTTATCCTGAATTTACTGGGACAGCCATGGAGCAATCAGTTACCCGCCATAAGCTTATTCTACATGCTTTGCTTGCCGGTGCTGGCGTACTGATTTTTATTTATATTGCTATCGGCAACCTGCGCCATGTCGTTTTAACCTTGGCTAACCTTCCCTTTGCCTTAATCGGCGGTGTGCTCGCTGTGATTGTGACTGATGCAACGCTATCGGTCGGCTCAGTGGTAGGCTTTATCACCTTATTTGGCGTCACCATCCGCAACACCATTATGCTGCTCTCGCACTGTCAATATTTAACCAAGCATGAAGGCAAAAGCTGGGATTTCGACACCATTGCCCTCGCTGCCCAAGAACGCCTCCCTTCGATATTAATGACGGCTTTGGTAACGGCGTTAGCGATGTTCCCGATTGCCTTCAACAGTGACAATCCTGGTTCAGAAATCATGGGGCCGATGGCGGCAATCATTATCGGGGGATTAATTTCTTCCACCCTATTGAACCTGTTACTGTTGCCATGCATGTTAGTACGCTATGGCAAACCTTGAACCTGCCATTAGCACCAATGAATTAGCTGATATAACGCAAATGTCCGGCCGTGTTGTTGCAATTTTTGTCGCTCCCACAAAACATGCCGAACAAATAGCCGTTGATAGCGTGCAATTGAAATCGGGACGAGGCATCGTAGGAGATCGGTTTTTTGGCTTCAGACAAAAACAACCTGGACGAAACCTAACCCTGATTGAATCGGAAGCCATCGCTGGATTTAATTACCATTACCAGCAGGCCATTCCGCTTGAAGCGACCCGCCGTAATCTGATTACCCAAGGTATTCGCTTAAACGATCTCGTTGGCAAGACTTTTTACGTTGGCGAAGTGCTGTGTCGTGGAATAGAGCTTTGCGAGCCATGCAAAGTCATGGCGAGGAGTTTTCCGTTAACTGGCTTATCTCATATTGAAATTATGGCCGCATTTGCCGATAAGGGTGGTATTCGGGCGGAGGTGTTGACAGATGGCATCGTCAAAGTAGGCAACGCAATCATTGATACCCCTTTCTTGTAACAAAGAATTTCATTGTAAATACTGCTAATTCATCGTCAATATTCTCGCCCGCATGGAACAAGTAAAACAGTAGATCCAGTTGCATTTAGCCTCCCATTAACAAAAATTAAAAAAAATTTGAACATTTTTGCGCCTTGGAAGAAATAACGTTACGAGGGCAGTAATTAATATGCCCTTAATCATAATTAGGCAATGGCCTATTACTTTATTTTTAAATACGAGGTATTCATCATGTTAAACAAAAATGTTTTACTCCAACTATCATTCGGTTTGCTATTAGTAAGCCAAACTGTGTCTGCAAACCCTTTTGCCTACGCTTATAAAGCCAGTGGCGCTACGCCAGCGAGCATACAACAAGCCGTTGAAAACTATCGAGCCGCCTTAGGGCAACCCAATAACGGGGCTACTCCTGGATCGCAAAACTGGGGTCGTCGGGAAATCAACTGGGATGGTGTGCCGGATAGTTTTTCTGCCCCCAATAAACTTCCGGCTAATTTTTTTAACGCAAACTCACCCAGGGGTGTCGAGTTCCTGAGCATAGGAAATGGATTTCAAGTAAGCGGTAAAAGCGGGATCGCGCCGGTTAGGTTCGACAATATCCGCACCGGATACTCGCATGATTTCCAAACCTTTAGCCCTGAGCGCCTGTTCACCTCGCTGGGTAACAATACCATGGAAGTCCACTTTTTTGTTCCTGGTTCAAAAACTAAAGCTTACGTATCTGGTTTTGGCGCGGTTTTTACCGATGTTGATAAAAATCAACTGACATCGATTGAATACCTGAGCAACACTGGTGTCGTGCTTTACAAAGGCTTGGTTCCGGCTTCGCCAAACGGCGGCTTATCGTTTTTAGGCGTTAAATTTAATAATGGAGCGAAAGTAGCCAAGGTAAGAATTACCACAGGCAATGCCGCCCTGAATCGGGCAAACAGCGACCGTTGGTTCGATATTGTTTCGATGGACGACTTCCTTTACTCAGAACCTCGTCGTTACTAGATCATTAATATACTGACCTATCAAGCGGCACAGATAACTGATGCCGCTTTTTTGTCGACCTGCGAAAATACCATAACCGAAGCTTTCCACAAATCAATCAGACACAAGTAAAAACCTCTAATATCATAGTGGCTCACCAACATACTCTGCGCCGAAACATCATTCCCACTCCAGCGTGGGAACGATAATATATTTTGAAATCACAAAGCCTTAATTTTATCCCTTTGGGCTTGCAGATTGGTTAACGCAAGATGCATTTCCGCCAATTTAGCTTTTTCTTTTTCGATAACCTCGGCAGGTGCTTTATCGACAAACGCGGGGTTACTCAGTTTTCCTTCCACGCGCGGCAAATCGTTTTGAATGCGCTGTATTTCTTTATCTAAACGGGCTAATTCGGCTGTTTTATCAATTAATCCAGCCATAGGTATCAATAACTTTAAACTGCCAACTAAGGCGATGGCTGACTCCGGCGCAACATCACCCGATTTTAGGCTGGTGATCGATTCCAAACGTCCCAATTTTTGCAGGTAAGTTTGGTTTCTCAACAAATAGCTTTGATCTTGTTCCGAATTATCTTGCAACAGCAATGGCAACGGCTTACCCGGTGCGATATTCATTTCGCCACGGATCCGGCGTACGCCCAAAATAAAATCCTTAACCCAGTCCAACTCGGCTTCCGCATCCTGGTTTATGTGGGTCTCATCAACGGCCGGGTAAGCCGCCTGCATAATAGTCTCGCCCTTTATACCTAAAAGCGGCGCAACGGTTTGCCAGATTTCCTCAGTAATGAACGGCATGATCGGATGGGTTAACCTTAACACCGTTTCCAGCACGGTTAACAATGTACGCCGTGCGCCGCGTTGAATCGCTTCATCCTCAGATTGCAAACTGACTTTGGACAGCTCTATGTACCAGTCGCAAAACTCGTTCCAGGTAAAATCATAGACCGCTTGCGCGGCATGGTCGAAACGGTAGTTATCCAGCGCGTTTCTGGTTTCGCCAATGACTTGGTTTAACCGTGATAGAATCCATTGATCGACCTGGGTTTGTTGGTAAGGATTGCCGGAAAAGCCGCAATCCTTATCCACCGTATTCATCAACACATAGTTCGCTGCATTCCATAGCTTGTTGCAAAAATTGCGGTAGCCTTCCACCCGACCCATATCGAACTTAATATCGCGCCCGGTTGAGGCCAGCGAAGCGAAAGTAAAGCGCAGGGCATCGGTGCCATAGGATAAAATTCCTTCCGGAAATTCCTTACAGGTACGCTTTTCGATTTTCTCCGCCATTTGCGGCTGCATTAACCCACTGGTGCGTTTGGCGACAAGCTCATCCAAGCTTATTCCATCGATGATGTCCAACGGATCAAGCACATTACCTTTGGACTTGGACATTTTCTGGCCTTCGCCGTCGCGCACCAACCCGTGTACGTAAACAGTCTTGAACGGCACCTGCGGCGAACCGTCTTCATGCTTCATAAAGTGCATGGTCATCATAATCATTCGAGCGACCCAGAAGAAAATGATGTCGAAGCCTGTTACTAAAACATCGGTGGGATGAAAGGTCTTGAGTTCCGCTGTTTGCTCCGGCCAGCCTAAGGTGGAGAATGTCCATAAAGCGGAAGAAAACCAAGTGTCGAGCACGTCTTCATCCTGCCGTAATTCGCTTTCCGCCGCCAAACCGTATTTGCCCCGAACTTCGGCATCATTACGCCCAACATAGATATTACCGTGATTGTCGTACCAAGCCGGAATACGATGCCCCCACCACAACTGGCGAGAAATACACCAGTCCTGAATGTCGCGCATCCAGGAGAAATAAAGGTTTTCATATTGCTGCGGCACAAATTTGATGTCACCGTCTTCCACGGCTTTGATTGCCGGTTTCGCCAGTTCTTTGGCATTAACATACCACTGGTCAGTTAACCACGGCTCGATCACCACGCCGGAACGGTCGCCACGCGGTACTTTTAAGGGATGCGGGTCGATTTTTTCCAACAAGCCCAAACCCTCGATTTCGGCGACGATCTTTTTACGCGCCTCGAAACGATCAAGCCCAGCATAAGCTTCCGGCGCTTTTTCGCCGTGCGTTCCAGCATAGCCTTCAAAGGTCAGTACAGTAAATTCTCCGATGACTTTGGCATCGCGGTCGAACACGTTAATTATCGGCAGATTATGGCGCTTGCCAACTTCGTAATCGTTGAAATCATGCGCAGGCGTAATCTTCACGCAACCCGTTCCGAACTCAGGATCGACATAATCGTCGGCAATTACCGGGATTTCGCGGTTGGTGATAGGCAGTAAGACCGTCTTACCGATTAGGTGCTGATAACGTTCGTCGTTAGGGTTAACCGCCACCGCCGTATCGCCCAGCATGGTCTCCGGTCGTGTGGTGGCTACCACTAAATGACCACTTCCATCTGCTAATGGATAACGGAAATGCCACATCGAGCCTTTTTCTTCTTCGCTCACCACTTCCAAATCGGAAATCGCGGTGTGCAATTTGGGATCCCAATTTACCAGGCGTTTGCCACGATAAATCAGGCCGTCGTCATAAAGCTGCACAAAGGCTTCCTGCACGGCTTTGGATAAGCCTTCGTCCATGGTGAAGCGCTCGCGCGTCCAATCCACCGACGAACCCAAACGCCGCAGCTGCCGAGTTATCGTGCCGCCGGATTCGGCTTTCCATTCCCACACTTTTTCCAGAAACTGGTCGCGGCCTAAATCGTGCCGGGTCTTGCCTTCGCCCGCCAGTTGCCGCTCCACCACCATCTGCGTCGCAATCCCGGCGTGGTCGGTGCCAACCTGCCACAAGGTATTTTTGCCCTGCATCCGCTGGTAACGGATCAATGCATCCATAATCGTGTTGTTAAAGCCATGCCCCATGTGCAAACTGCCCGTGACATTGGGCGGCGGAATCATGATGCAATAAGGTTCGCCCTGCCCTGTGGGCGCAAAATAGCCTTTGGCTTCCCAGTTTTGGTACAGGCGTTGTTCGATGTCGTGCGGTGCGTAGGTTTTTTCCATGTAACTTTTTATTTATTGTTATTTTATAAACTTCAATCCAAACTCTGATGAAAAACGGCTTTCAAATGACTCTTTTTGCAATTTCAATGTCTTTCCGTAACAAATCATTCACTAAGGTTTGTAAATTGTCCTGTTTACCGACACGCTTTTCATTGAAGTATTCCAAGATGTCCCTATCCAGATATATCGGCAATTGAATATCCTCGACAGGCACATAAAATTTGCCTTGCTCTGCGTTTGAAAAATCGTATTCTTCTTTCATTTTGTTTGCCTCTTAACGTAAGTTGCCGTTTCAGTTGCCGTCGCTTTTCTGGCAGAGATAATCCTTATCACATCATCATATCGAAAAGTGTGAACAACTAACAGAACTTGGTTGCTCAAATTCTTGCCCAATAACAACCAGCGCTCTTCCATTTCCGAATGGTCATCATCGGGAATGCTTAATGCGAAGAGGTCAGCAAATACATACGCAGCCTGACGAAAATCGATACCATGTTTACGGATATTTGCCTGATTTTTAGCTTCATCCCATTCAAATCTCAAAACCGTTTTCCTTTGATTATTGGGTTATGCACTACACATAATGAGATGGACTCTTGATGCAGCAGGCTCGCCCTGCCCTGACGGCGCAAAATAGCCTTTAGCTTCCCTGTTAAGATACAGGCGTTGTTCGATGTTGTGCGGTGCGTAGGTTTTTTCCATTTGATCTTATTGTCTTAGGCTTCGTTTTAATCAATGGAAATATTTTAACAGCTTAGGAAAAGGCGCTGGGAGATTTTGGTTTTTCTTCAATATACACTTTCACTATATGTAAGAAACAACAAGAATTAACTAGGTTCTTTTGTCAGTGTTTATTAGTTATAATTAAAATAAGAATGAGTTTTACTCATTGATTTTATTTGAACTTCAATTTTTTCGAATCAATTAAACTATTTATTTTCATAATGATATTGTTGATTTGAGCCTAACTCTTGATAAATTTAACATTACCACAAATGGATTACACTACCGCAAAAAAGCAAGTGATTGCCAAAAGAGTAATCGGCGTATTTATTCTCCTAATTAGCTCTCTCTTTATGCTTGCCGGTTTGCTGACATTCCTATACAGCAGTTTGGATAGCGGCGGACCAGCGCTTTCGCAACTTTCATTCTTAATAAAGAAGCTTGTCTATGCCTCTTATCAGAGAACTCAGTTCCTTTGGCCGATATGGAACAACGCTTCTGCGCCAAATATGAACGACCTAACATCGTCTGGCACGTTAGGATTTATAGCATGGTACATAGCAATGTTCTTGGGAGCATCGATATTTCGATCGGGCAATCGACTCGCTAAACGTTTACGGTTAATTGACCGCCAGATAGAAGATAAAGAAATTCGTGTGTCGGTCAAGGGTCAGCAACACCGTACACGCAAAGAGATTCAAGACGGAATAAATATCCCGAAACAGTCGGTTTGGAAGGAAATTCATACTCTCTACATTGCACCGTTGGTCGTTGGGGTAATTTTATATGTGGTGGGTAAGTTATTCTCTTAAATTTAATGCATAATTTCATTCAATATCCAAATATACATGAACTTAAATTATTTGTTCCTTTGTTGCGCCTGATCACCAACTCCTCCGCGGCCTTAACCACTATCCATAAAAAACACGGCGAGCTAGTATTAACCCGGTTTTTCGGGAAGCGTATCCTGTTCGTTGCCAAGCCCGAAGCCATCGAACATATTTTCAGCCAGGAAGCGAAAGGCAACGTCAGCCGGGATGCGCTTTATGAGGCGAAAAAGCCGGTGTTCGGCGATGGTTTGGTTAACAGTAAAAACGAGCTTTGGACTAACCAACGCAAACTGATGCAGCCGTTTTTCAACAAAGAGGCCATTGCCTGCTGGAATGAGCTGATGATTGAAGAAACGGCGGCGATGGTTAGCCGACTTAAGGCAGAGGGCAAAACTGAAATCAATATCTCCAAAGAAATCAAACAGGTTGTGCAAAGCATTGTGACCCGGATTTTATTCGGCAATCAAGTCGACATAGCCAAACAAAGTATCTTGATGGACTGTGTCGATACCATTATAAAAGGCTTGGTGCCACAACTGAGCGCCGGGGTACTGGGCACTAACATCATCAACTACTTATTTATCTGGCAAAACAACAGATTTAACCACGCGATAAATCAATTTGCTGACTTTGTTGGGGAAGCCTTAAAAGTAGACAGCAAAAATAACGAAAACTCACTGTTGTCTTTATTAAGCCGTGCAACGGATAAAAAAACCGGTTACGCCATGACCGAAGCCCTGCTTAAAGACGAAGCGATTACGCTTTATCTGGCTGGGCAGGACACGACGATTAATACCGTAGTCTGGTTTTTTTATTTGATAGGCAAGCATGAAGCGGTACAGCAAACCATAGTCGAAGAGGTGCTTCGTCATAAAAACGAGCTATTAACGCCGGAAACACTAGCTAAGTTAACTTATACCAGAGCGGCGTTATCCGAGACCTTACGGAAATATCCGGCAGCCACAGCGGTTTCGCGCAATCCCATCGCCGATGATTTTGTCTTGAACGGAAACAGTATTCCTAAAGACACCACGATGTTAATCAGCATTTATGCCGCACATCACAATACGCAAATCTGGGACAAACCCGATGATTTTTATCCCAAACATTTTGCTGACCCCGAACTGGCTGGCAAACGCCATCGCCATGCGTATCTGCCGTTTGGCGGCGGGATCCATAACTGCATCGGCAAGCATTTAGCCGAGCAGGAAATGCTGATTATCATTGTCAGCTTGCTTAGGGAATTCAGTTTTAAAACCCAGATGACGGTGAAGACGGCGATCAGCGTTACGATGAAGCCGGATAGGGATGTGCTGGTTTCTGTTACACCTTTGTGCTAATTTTATTCCACCTGAAGATCTGTGATTGTTCACATCTTATGGGTAGTAATCTCAATACCCGACTGCTGATATTGCTTGTACCTTTGCCTGCCCCAAGCCTTGGTTTCTTCACTGTTATCCAGTATTTCCAGGATACGATCAGCCTCTTGGAAATTTTGTGGAATTTGCGAAGACAGGTTAATTAGGGTCTTCCTCCAGTTTTCAGGGGGGTAATCATTACCAATCAAGATGGTGTTTTCAATAACGGGCAATTCGCCGGTAAAAATCTGATGGGGGACAAAACTGCCTGCCCTGAATGTCCAGAGCAGGTTGTCGAGTTGTTGGTTTTGTTCTGAAGAATCAGTCAGTACATAGGCAAAATGTTCACTTCGGTAAGCTTTTTCGATTAACTTGCAAGCAAACAGTTGGCGTTCCTGCGTTGAGTCGGTCGGCAAGACATAGAAGGTGATTTCTGGCATCCGTTTAAACTGTGTTTATACTGCCTTCGACCGATCAATAAGGTATTGGCTTAACAATGGCACGGGACGACCAGTAGCGCCTTTGTTGGATCCACTACGCCAAGCTGTACCCGCTATATCAAGATGCGCCCAACGGAAATTTTTGGCGAAATGTGACAGGAAACACGCAGCGGTAATAGTGCCTGCATCTTTGCCACCAATGTTGGCCAGATCAGCAAATGGCGATTTGAGTTGTTCCTGATATTCTTCCCATAGTGGTAAACGCCAGACGCTATCACCTGCTACATCACCGGCGTTAATAAGGTGATTGCAGAGTTCGTCATCATTTCCCAATAATCCGCTGGGCACACGGCCCAATGCCACGAGACAAGCACCGGTTAAGGTAGCTAGATCAATAACTACCTCAGGGTTATAACGTTCTGCATAGGTTAATGTATCACACAGAATTAAGCGGCCTTCGGCATCTGTATTCAAGATTTCGATAGTTTTACCAGACATGCTGGTAACGATATCGCCGGGTTTATTGGCATCACCGTCCGGTAGGTTTTCAGAAGCAGGAATCAGTCCGACTATATTTATCGGCAGTTGCATTTTGACTGCGGCCAGCAAGGTTCCTATAACTGCCGCACCGCCGCACATGTCGTACTTCATTTCATCCATGCCTAGCCCTGGCTTTAGTGAAATACCACCAGCATCAAAGGTTAAGCCCTTACCGACTAAAACTATAGGTTTGTTTCTGACATTACTGCCCTGGTACTCAATAACGATTAACTTGGCCGGTTGGCGGCTACCACGCGATACCGATAGAAATGAACCCATCCCCAGTTCTTTCATCTCATCTTCTTCAATTATTTTGATATTCAATTCAAGATAATTTTTGCCTAATTCTGCGACTTGTTCTGCCATGTAAGTTGGCGTACATATATTGCCAGGAAGATCAGCTAAGTGTTTGGTAAATCGCACACCTTCAGCAATAGCAATGCCTTGGTTCAAACCAATTTTAGCGGAAGGGACTTCATCGTCCTGGCAACAAACCGTAACTTTCTGTAATTTACTATCGGTTTCTTTATCGGTTTTAAGCGCAGTAAATTGATATACGGCATCATCGAAAACCTCGACAATCTGCCGAACTTTCCAGGGCGTATTGCGCCCCTCTACCGGGGTATCAGTTAAGGCGCAGATTACTGAATTAATATAAGGCTTTTTTAAACTGTTAACCGCAGACGATAGCGCTTTGCGGAAATTTTTTGGCGTTAAGACCTTGTTTTCGCCCAAACCAACCAATAAGATACGCTCCACTTGGGTATCAGGAATCATATTTAGTAAAACACTTTCCCCAAGTTTTCCGGTGATATCGCCTCGCGTAATTATTTTAGCCAGACATTTCTGCAAATTGTCCGACAGTCCTTTGCTTGAGGGAACGAGTTGCTGATCCTGATATACACCGATAATGGTACAATCCGATATTAAAGACTCTATGGGTGCCGATACAAGTGAGTAATCCATAATTGGTTTCTACAGTTTTAATTTAATCATTTAAGTAACAGGAACACGTGAAAAATGTTCTCAACCTTATTTTTTGGTGTCCGATTATACAACAGAATTGGCGTTTATTTTTAGGAGATAAGCTTGGCTGCGTATTGGCCGCAAGGCTTTAAAATGGCTAGACGACCCTGGTTCAGGGTTTTGGACAAAATGATTGCCCAGGATTTCTTAAAGACATTGCTTTCGGTCTGGGTGGTTATCGTCATTATTATCGTCAGCCGCAAATTTATTAAAATTCTGGATAAGGCGATTGACGGCCAAATTTCTAACGATACGCTCCTTACCATCCTGGGTTTAAAAACCATTACAGCGAGTATTTCTTTGTTACCAGCCGCCGCTTTTATGGCACTGCTTATGGTCTTGGGGCGACTTTATAAAGACCAAGAAATGTCTGCTATTGCGGCGGCGGGCGGCGGTGCAGGAACGCTCTACCGGTCGGTATTTATTACCGTAATACCATTAAGCCTGATTACCTTGGTTTTAAGCCTTTATATCGGCCCCTGGGCAGAAGCCCGAATCCAGACCATCATGCATCAGGATGAGCAAAGCTCGGACATTAGGAGCATAGCCGCAGGCAAATTCAGTGAATACAGCCGTGGCGACTTGGTGTTTTACGTTGAATCTTTGTCTTCGGATAAAAAAATGAACTCTGTATTTGTCCAGGACAGGAGGAAAAACAGGCTAAATATTATCAATGCCGAGCATAGCTATTATCAAGAACTGCCAGGTGGTTTATATATGGTTTTTGAGAATGGTGAAAATATCCAAGGGAAACCCGGCGATTATAATTATGTCATCGAAAAATTTACCGAGTATTCCGTAAGAATAGAGGAACGCGCCCTTTCTACATATTTGTCGCCCAGTGCGGTTGATACCGCCAAACTTTGGCAATCTAAAGTAAAACAGAATGTGGCTGAATTGGAGGATCGCATAGATAAACCCTTAGGGGTTTTATTGTTAAGCTTTTTAGCCGTGCCATTATCCAGGATTTCGCCGAGAGGTGGTATTTACGGTAGTATGATGCTGGGATTTTTAATATATTTCAGTTACGGTAATTTTTCCGGGGTAATGCACAGTTGGATCGTCAAAGGTAAAGTTGATAATTGGCCAGGTGTTTTCTGGGTACACTTGTTATTACTTGCTGTCGGTATTGCCTTGCTAACTAACTGGTACGGCCATCGTTGGTTGCTAGCAAAATTCAAAAAATTATTACCTAAATGAATGTCATTTCGCTATATATCGTTAAAGAAATCCTGAAAGGCTCACTGATTGCCTTGTTGATCCTGTTGACGCTGTTTAATCTTTTTACCTTTGCTGACGAGTTAAAAGATATGGGCAAAGGTAACTATGGCTTACAGGAAATATTTTATTTTGTTGGCCTTACCTCACCCACGGTTATTTACGAGTTAATTCCGGCCGCCGGTTTAATCGGCAGTTTGTTCGTGCTTGGCGCGATGGGGAATAACCGTGAGCTAGTTGCCATGCAAGCCTCAGGCTTATCTGTCGTAGGCATTATTAAAGCAGTACTCTTGGCCGGTGTGTTTTTGGTGATATTTGCATCACTTTTAGGCGAATTTATTGCACCAACCAGCGAACGGTTAGGACAAAAAATCAAAACCGTCGCATTGGGTGAAAAATTCATTTCTAACTCCAAATATGGCCTTTGGTTTAGGGAGGGTTCTAGCTTTATTAACGTTAGAGAAGTTTTAGATGACGGTAAATTATCTGATATCAATATTTACGAAATTGATGATACCCGACATTTACAGCGGACAATTCATGCGGACAAAGCAACATTCCTAAAAAAACAAACCTGGAAACTGGAAACTATTAAAGAATCACAAATTACCACAGATCAAGTGCAGGTAATCCAACAACCCGAACGCATTTGGCAATCCTCAATCGCACCTGATTTGCTTAAAATTGTCGTGGTAAATCCCGATAACCTTTCGCTGTACGATTTGGCAATGTATATCGACTTTTTAAAAACAAACCGGCAAAAATCACATTCTTACGAAGTTTCATTTTGGGGTCGCGCTTTTAGCCCAATTACCACTTTTGTAATGTTATTGGTTTCTACCCCTTTCGTTATTGGTATTCACCGAGGGGTAAGCGTTGGCGCTAGAATCATGTTGGGAGTTACTATTGGGATTGGCTTCAATATTTTTGACAAAATAATTAATCACCTTGGCCTAATTTATAGCCTTAACCCTTTATTGATGGCAATACTGCCTAACTTAATTGTTTTATCTTTGATTTTTTGGTCAATGAAAAAGGTAAGAATTTAAATCAACACTTTAAATAGCATTAAGTAAAAAACAGATAATTCAATAAGTTATTGGCCTTAAAAAATAAAACAATAATTGATATTGGTTTAATCTCTTATGCACAGCTTTTTATTAACTTATTTTCTTGTCTAGCAAATATCACGTTGTGCTAATATTAGGCTTTATCTATGGGATATAGGTAAAGTGAAAATACTTTTGCAACTAAAATAATTATCAGGAATCCACGTATGAATATAAAACAGATTATTACCGTAAGTGCAATTGCTATATTGTTATTAGCAGGCTGTGAAAAAAGTGACAAATCCGCACAAAGCTCGCCTGAACAAGCGGCTCCAAGTGCTGCATCAGAAGCAGCGTCAAAAGCTGTTGAAAGCGCAAAAGATGCAGCTGCCGCTGAAGGTGCTGCAACTGCTGGTGCTGCAGTTACAGAAGGTGCGAAAGAAGCCGGCGCTGCGGCGGTCGATAGCGCTGCCAGTGCGGGCACAGCTGTTGTTGAAGGAGCTAAAGAAGCTGGTGCGGCCGTCGCTGAAGGTGCTGCAACTGCGGTGGATGCAACAAAAGATGCTGGCGCTGCCGCTGCCGAAGGTGCCGCAACTGCCGTTGATGCAACAAAAGAAGCCGCAAGTAAAGCGGCTGAAAGTGCTGCTGCAACCGGTGCTGCTGCTGTCGACGCAGCAAAGCAAACTGGCGCAGCAGCTGTTGAAGGTGCTGCAAAAACCGTTGATGCCGCAAAAGAACCAGTAAGGTAATCACACTTAGCATCAAATATGCGTCTGGCAGGATAAACGCCTACCAGACGCGTATCTCCAATTTTTATCTCTTAACCAGCACTCTAGCTTCAATTATTTGCTTTAGTTGAATTATTATTTTACTACCGCACTTTCGTCAGTCTAAACCTGAAAAATTTCTTGCATGACAATAAGAAAATTCAACAATATTTCCCCGAAAATCGGTGACTCAACTTATATCGACGATAGCGCCGTAGTTATCGGTGATGTTACTTTAGGCAATAACGTCTCGGTATGGCCCAATGTTGTGATCAGAGGCGATGTGGAAAGCATCCGTATTGGCAATGACACCAATATCCAGGACGGCTCCGTATTACATGTCACGCATTATGGAAAATTCACCGACCGTGGCTATCCGCTAGTCATTGGCGATGGGGTTACTGTAGGACATAAAGCTATCCTGCATGCATGCACGGTTGGCGACTATTGTTTGATCGGAATGGGGGCGATTGTGATGGACGATGCAGTACTTGAAGATTATGTCATGCTAGGGGCAGGAGCTTTAGTGCCGCCCGGCAAAAAATTGGCAGCAGGGCATCTTTATGTCGGCTCCCCTGCCAAAATGATCCGCCCCCTCACCAATGAAGAGAAAGATTTTTTAACTTATTCAAGTGAACACTACGTCGAACTCAAGAATAAGTACTTGTAAAATTGGAACTAGCCAGCCGTTTCTCTATATTGATATATCACTAGCACAAACGTATCCAGGCTTAAGCTTTTCAAAGCACATGCTTTATAACTAGTGGATATTATCCTCGTACTGTACTAAAAAATAACCGTTTCCCCAGCAACCGGTATTTTCGCCTGCCAATCCCTGCGTTTCAAGCAGGTTTGTAGCGACAAAGCTGCCGCTTTTTCACCATGTACCAGATAGAGTGTTGGTTTCGGTGTTTTAAAATGCCCTGCCCAGTTGAGTAGTTGCGTTTGGTCGGCATGGGCGCTGAACGCCCCTAATGTATGAATTTTTGCAGCAACAGTCACGTCCGAGCCCAATATTTTTACCACTGGCTTTTTACTTTCTACTAAAATTCTGCCCAACGTGCCCTCCGCTTGGTATCCGGTTATGACAATATGAGCGTTACGCCGCCAAAGGTTATATTTAAGATGATGGCGAATGCGTCCTCCGTTACACATCCCACTTCCAGCAATAATGATGGCACCGCCAGCTAGCCGGTTGATTGCCATGGAATCTTCAGCTGTTTCCGAATAGGTTAACCCTTGTAACCAATGTTGCCAGCCTTTAGGCGCTGCAGCTTTAAATTCAGGATCGTCCGAATTAAATAAATGGCTATGTTCGGCATAAATTTTACTGGCACTAATCGCCATTGGGCTGTCCAAAAATATGTGCTGCTGCGGCAAAGCACCTTGCCGTTGTAACTTACCCAACCAATAAATCAGGTCTTGGGATCGCCCAATCGCAAACGCAGGGATAATGACATTGCCGCTCGTCTCCGCCGCTTCGGCCAATATACCCTTCAGTTCGTCCAGGGTATTTTCCAAAAGCTTATGATCACGGTCACCATAAGTCGATTCCATTAATAGCACGTCGGCTTCCGTGATAATTTCCGCATCACGCAGTAACGGCGAGTTCGCGTTTCCTAAATCGCCGGAAAACACCAAGGTTTTAGTTTTCCCTTCATTACTCAGCGTTAACTTGACTATTGAAGAACCCAGGATATGACCGGCCTCATGAAAACTTAACCTAACCCCAGGTAATATTTCGGATTCCTTGTCATAATCAATGGGCTTCCTGAGTTTAAGCAGATTTTCCACATCGTCCAGATCGTATAGTGGTTCCAGCAAGGCTTTCCCTGCCCTTTCCCGCCGCCGGTTTTCCCATTCCGTATCCTTAATTTGTAAATGCACAGCATCTTTGAGCATTAAATCCAGTAACGGATAACTTGCACTGGTTAAATAAACTGGCGCGCTGAATCCCTCTTTAGCTAATTTAGGTAATCGTCCACAATGGTCGAGATGGGCATGGGATAAAACAACGGCATCAATTTTGCTAGGGTCGAAATCGAAATAAGCTTCGTTTTGCTGTTCAACTTTTTTTGAACCCTGGAACATCCCGCAATCTAAAACAATCCGGTGCGCCTGGGTTTCAAGAAGATAACAAGAACCGGTGACTTGCCCGGTTGCGCCTAAAAAAGTTAAATTTACCATCAGATGCTCCTTGTTAAACAATGAGGAATAATTTTCGTCCCACTATATCCCAAAACAGCCGACCAATTTAAATTGGACTGAAAGAATAATGTGGCGTTATTTGATTAAAATCAATTGAACATTACACAACTACCACTTGAAAAATTTTGCCTTAACCCAATATTTGTCACCATAGGCAACTATTGTTTGTCCCTAACATTATTTGGATGGGTAATCCGAGGAGGCCACATGGCTATTACACGTTACGAACCATTTACTATTTTAAATCAATTACAAAAGGAATTAGACCGCGTGCGTGATGGTGAAGAAAGCGGTGGTCGTATTGCGACCGCTGAATGGGCACCTGCTGTTGATATCAAGGAAGAGGAAAGCCGATTTGTTATCCATGCCGATATTCCAGGCGTAAACCCTGACGATATTGATGTAAACATGGAAAAAGGCGTTTTAACGATTAAAGGTGAAAAAAATACTGAAGCGAAAACGGAGAAAGAGAACTACAAACGGGTAGAACGTATTTACGGATCGTTTTACCGTCGCTTTAGTTTGCCTGATACAGCAGATAACGAAGCGATTAGCGCAAAGTCTAAAAACGGCGTGCTTGAAATTGTTATTCCTAAACGGGAAGCAGTCAAACCTAAGAAAATTAATGTGGCAGTAGATTGATTCTAGCAACTATATAAGCAATTGCGTTGGTAGCAATTAACTTAAAACGGTATCTCAATAGATACCGTTTTTTGTTTTTAAGGGACTGCCCCTCTGCAAGAAAAAACTATTCTATCGCGAAAAACCCATCGAATAAGTCAATTTGTTTCTCTGTTTCTTGTGGTGATTGGACATCAAAAGACGACAAGGTAACCCCCAATAATCTGACCGCACGTTGTCCAGCTTCGGTAGATTCTAACAATCCTGGGATTAGGTTTTTTAACGCATTAGCATCCGGAAAAGAATGAGGTAATGTCCTGCTTCGGGTTATTTGCACAAAGTCATGATATTTGACCTTGACAGTAACTGTATGGGGCGACAGCTTTTTCTCGTTGACCCTAAGCAGGGTTTTCTCGAATAATTGGTATAAGTGTACGAGAACAATATCGAGTTGTAGGATGTCGTGCTGAAAGGTAGTTTCCGTACCTATGGATTTGCTTTTGCGGCAACTCGTTACCGGCCTATTATCAATGCCTCGAGCGATATGATAATAATACGAGCCCGACTTACCGAAATGCTGCTGCAATACTTCTAATGTTAATGACTTTAAATCTTGGCCGGTCTTTACACCCAAGTTCTGCATCTTACTTGCAGTAGCCTTACCAACCCCATGAAATTTTTCAATAGGCAATTGTTTGACAAATTCGGCACCGTGTTCCGGCGCAATCAAATATAGGCCATCTGGTTTGTTCAAATCCGAAGCGATTTTAGCTAGAAATTTATTGTAAGACACCCCAGCGGATGCCGTAAGTTGGGTTTGAGCTTTAATTTTGGATTTGATTGCCTTCGCGATGCGGGTTGCCGAACCATGTAGCATATCGGCATCAGTCACGTCCAGATACGCCTCATCTAGTGACAACGGTTCTACCACGTCGGTATATTCAAAGAAAATTTTGCGGATACAATGCGATACTTGCCGGTAAGCCTCAAGCCGGGGTTTAACGAAAATGGCTTGCGGACATAAACGGTAAGCCTGGCTTGATGGCATGGCGGAATGGATGCCATATAACCTAGCTTCATAACTGCATGTAGCTACCACGCCACGCGAAAACGGGCTACCGCCCACGATTAACGGCTGGTTGCGGTATTCTGGGAAATCACGCTGTTCCACCGCCGCAAAAAAAGCATCCATGTCAATATGAATGATTTTGCGCGGTCTAACCATGTTTGGTTATTTTTTGACTGTCCTCGGCTTAGGATCGGGTAACTTGAGTTCTTCGGTAATTGCCCATTCTGAAAATGGGTAAGGCAATATCTCTGTGTTGAATGTCAAAAAATTCAGAATGTGGTAGGTATATAACGACAAGCTACTGCCAAATTTAAGGACATTTTCATTCGGGCTACCGGTAAACAAAACCGAAGCGATCTGCAATAAAATAACCGCCCACAATAACATCCTAACCAAACCACCAATAGCACCAAAAATCAGCATAAAAAATATGCGTTTCCAGGTACTTATTTTTTTTAGGTTTTCATTAATTTGTTCATCCACAAAAATTACCCTCTATTCATAATGTCACGCAAGTCGAGCGCTGCCGCATTCGCACGGGCAATATAAGTCGCCATAGTTAATGAGTAATTAGCCGATAAGCCATACCCGCTACCATTTAAAATCATCGGGCTCAATACCGGAGACAGCGCATTTTCCAAGGCTTTAATCATGATATCTACAGTGTTCATCGCCCGTTTGTCTAACAAAATATCATGGAAATCGTATTTGATCGCCCTAAGGATATGTAACAACGCCCAGCTAGAGCCGCGCGCTTCATAGAATACGTCGTCGATAAGCAACCAAGGCGTTTCACTCATTGGCGCTACCTTAGCATTCCGCACCTCAACATTTGGTTCTATGACGGCAAGCCCCGGTATAAGCGTTGCACCTGCGGTACTCGCACTTAAACGGGTCGATAAGTTACCCAGACGTTTGATGACAACCTCGGTATATTGCCAAAGGTTATCTGCACGGGAATAAAACTGAGCCCGTTTGACATTACCACCATATTTTTGCAGGCGAGTCATATACTTATGAAGCGCATCAATCCCTTTCTGATACTCGGCTTCAGTCGATGGCAATGCCCAAGAATCATTCTCGTAATAAAAATAAGGCTCCGCTATTTTTAAATCGGGATCTTCATCAGACTGTGATTGGTCTCGGGTAAAGTGATTACGTAATGCAGTCGTCGCATCCCGTAACATAACCAAAGCCCCGTATTCAAAAGCCGATATATTATCCAAAAATACCCCAGGCGGTGCCACATCGTTTGTGATGTAACCACCCGACTTATGCAGCAACACTTCAGCAATATGGGCAAGCGTGTTGGTGTAAGTGTAACCCAACGGAATCTCAGTAGTTTTAGTGAGTTTAGCACGTTCCATCGCTTCATCCTGAATACTAAATTGTTCAGGTTCACTGCCCCACCACGCGCCAAGAAACAACAGCACTAACAACGCTATTAGCAGAAGTATGCCAAAACTCCAGAGTATCCCCCTAGATTTTCCGTCATCAGAATCACTTACTGCCATATCGGGTTTCCTGTAGTAATCGGTTGGAAATGAAATTTAATTAAAGCTTTATTGGATATAACTATAATGTTATCAGGTTTCTAAGGTTTTTGCTTGACCACCGCATCACCCTTTTTTTTCGCCCTAGGATGCGCCTTATCATATATTTCCGCCAAATGTTGAAAATCCAGGTGCGTATAAATTTGTGTAGTGCTGATATTGCTATGCCCCAACAACTCCTGGACTGCACGTAAGTCCTGGCTAGACTCCAACAAATGACTAGCAAACGAATGCCTTAACATATGAGGGTGCACATGGGTGGTCAAGCCCTTTTTCTTACACCACTGAGCAAGCCGCAGCTCAATACCGCGCTGCCCTAAACGCCTGCCTTTTGTATTGACAAACACGGCCTCATCTCCCGCATGAACTAACTTGACGCGCTCATTAAGCCAGTTTTTTATAGCGGCTACAGCTTTGCCACCTATGGGCAAAACCCTGGATTTACCACCTTTACCGGAACGCACTATTAACATCCGGTCAGATAAATCCAAATCACCAATTGTTAACGCTGATAACTCACTAAGCCTTAAACCTGACGAATAAAATAACTCAAACATTGCCACATCCCGTATTTCTAACACTGAATTGGCCCCCGCTTCCAACAAACCGGCCATTTGGTCAACATCAAGGACTTTAGGCAATTTTCGCGCTTGCTTTGGAGCTTTGATATGCTGCGCCGGATTCACGTCGACCCAACGATTTTTCATTAGATAGGTATAAAAACTGCGGATGGCTGATAACTCCCGTTGCAAGGTTTTACTGCCTATTTCCCGGCGATGACGACTAGCAATATGGCTACGGACATCTGCCTGGTTAACATTACGCCAGTCGGCAATATCCTTCTCACGACAATACTCAGATAGTCGTTCTAGATCGCGCCGATAGGCTTTAACGGTGTGATCAGACGCTCGCTTCTCGAATTTAAGCTGATCTAAGAAACTCTCCAACGCCTCTTTGCCAGCAGTGCAGGTCATCGGTCTTGCAATAACGTGATTAAACGGGTACCAACAATCTCGCTCATTTGCGTTAAGAATAAACTGCCCATGCTGTAATGAAACCGACCTTCTTCCCGGCTGCCAACCGCCAGGAAACCTTCAAGCTCGGTGAATAGCATGGGGATGATGGCATATGACCTGACTTCAAGCGCAGAATCGCCAAACAACACTTTAGCTTGTGCCAAAGTCGGTCTGCCACAGGTAGATTCCGGCGTAGATAACTCTTTGGCAAATGGCTTAAGATCCTCACTATCGGCAGCAATGACTAACGCTGCGGGCAGATCATAAGAGCTTGCTTTGATAATTTTGATTGCAACGAAATCAGTTAAAAAATATTCCGACAGCACTATTTTAAGGTGCTCGACAGCTTGCTCTACAGTTTTGGATTCCAGTAAAGCGAGTGTCAATTTATGCATACGCTCGTAGGAGGTATCGTTTTCCCTGGCAATTTCGATCAGCTCAGTCAGCTGTTTTTCTAAATCCTGATGCCGACCCCGAAAAAGCTCTAATTGCTTTGAAATCAGCGAAACTGCATTACCACTGGGGTGAGGTATTTGCATGCGTTCGAGCAGATGCAGATGGTCGTTAAAAAATTCGGGATGTTCGTCCAGATATTTTTCAACTTGAGCAGATGTCAGGCTCGATTTTAATGCACTCATAACGCTATACTTCCCTCAAAGACGGTAGCAGCGGGGCCTTTCATGTACACAGGATGCCCCCTGCCCGCCCATTTTATAGTTAGCCGACCGCCAGGAAGGTCGACGTTCACTTTATTGGATAATAAATTTTGCTCAATACCGACTACAACCGCCGCACACGCACCGCTACCGCAGGCCTGTGTTTCACCAGCACCGCGTTCATAAACGCGGAGGCGAATATGCTGTGTAGTCATCATTTCCATAAATCCTATATTAGCCCGCATGGGAAATATCGGATGACTCTCCATTATTTGCCCTAAAGATTCAACAGGTGCTGTATCAATGTCATTAACCAACATGACCGCATGAGGATTACCCATTGACACGGCATCGAACTTTACTAAGGTGTCGTTAATTTCCAGCGTATATATCGATAACTCTTCAGGTGCCAACATAGGAATCTCATTCGGCGCGTGTTTGGGTATGCCCATATTAACCGTCACCGAATCATCTTCCTCAAGCATCAATACTAGCTGTCCAGCATCGGTATCAACCGTAATTTTGTTGCCAGAAAATAGGTTTTTATCTCGCACGAACCGGCCGAAACAGCGTGCACCGTTACCGCATTGCGCAACTTCACTGCCATCAGCGTTGAAAATACGGTACTTAAAATCGGCATTCGCCGACACCGGCTTTTCAACCAATAACAACTGGTCGAAACCCACGCCTAAATGGCGATCTGCTATTTTCTTAATCTGTTCTGCCGATAAATTTACTTTTTGATTAATCGCATCAATAACTACAAAATCGTTACCCAAACCATGCATTTTGGTAAATCTAATCATAAAGGCAATAGATGCTCGCCTGTCCATAAATGGGCAATTCTTTCACGTTCGCGGATTGTGCGGACTTTAGTACCATCCACCATGTATTCGGCAATCCTAGGTCTGGAATTGTAATTGGAACTCATGCTGAACCCGTAGGCACCAGCCGAGCGTATGGCTAATAAATCGCCTTGCTTAATTTTCAGTGCCCGGTCTTTGCCCAGAAAATCACCAGTCTCACATACCGGACCGACAATATCCCACTGCTTTTCTTCGCCATCGCTGCCTAAAGTTACCGGAATGATATCCTGCCACGCCCCATATAATGAAGGCCTTACCAAGTCATTCATTGCCGCATCAACGATGGCAAAATTTTTATATTCGGTTGTTTTAAGATATTCGACCTGGGTCACCAAAATCCCCGCATTACCAACAATCGCCCGACCGGGTTCCAACAAAATCTCGTAAGGTTGATTACCTAAACGCGCTAATATAGCCTGTATATAAATGGTAGGCTCGGGAGGCTGTTCATCCTTATAGCAAATACCCAACCCACCACCCAAATCGATATGATGCAGATCGATGCCTTCGGACTCAAGCGCCCCAACTAAATCCAAAATTTTATCTACGGCATCCAGGAATGGGCTGGTTTCAGTGAGTTGTGATCCTATATGGCAGTCAATTCCGACAATCTCTATATTTGGCATTTCTGCCGCCCGGCGATATTCCGCTAATGCTTGCCCAAACTCAATGCCGAATTTATTTTCTTTTAACCCTGTGGAAATATAAGGGTGCGTTTTGGCATCTACATCAGGATTAACCCGGAACGATACCGGTGCGACCACGCCTAATTGCTCTGCCAGCAAGTTAATGCGATCCAGCTCACCACTCACTTCAATATTAAAACAGCGGATACCCGCTTTTAATGCCGCTAAAATTTCATCCTCACGCTTACCAACGCCGGAAAATACAATTTTTCGTGGATTGCCACCTGCCGCAATTACCCGCTCCAATTCGCCTATGGAAACAATATCGAACCCAGAGCCTAATCGTGCCAAAAGATTTAAGATAGCAATATTTGAATTGGCTTTAACTGCATAGCAAATCAAGTGCGGACGATTGCCAAAAGCCTGATCGAAAGCGTGCCAATGCCTTTCCAACGTCGCCCTGGAATAGATGTAACAAGGGCTGCCATGCTGATAAACGATGTCTTGGACAGAAACATCCTCAACAAATAATTCGTCATTGCGGTAATTAAAATAATCCATTGTTATTGTTGTTTTATTGGCTGGTTGGACTGCGGTGGTTCCTGAAAACTCACCTTCGGAGGATTTTCTTTTTTTAATTCAGTTTCGGTATTAGGCGCAGACGGCGGCACGACATAAACTGCCGGCTTATCCTTGGTTAGATATAGCGGCCCAGGCTGTCCGCAAGCAGATAAAATCAATAAAAAAAATAGCCAACGAATAGTTTTCATAATTTAGTAAACGCTTTACCAAGCACTAATACCGTACAGCGGGTAAAGATAACAGAATCTGCAAGCGTATTCTATTTCCAATTTACTGTCTCTTTACTGCGGGCTAAAGACAAATTTATTTTAATGCAGCTTTTACGATGGCACGATTTAACTCTGGAACCAACATCGCGATGAAATCGTAGACATAATCCCGAAAAAATGCATCTCTACGCATTCCCAGATAAGTCGTACTGGCAGGAAAAAGATCACCAACATCCAGCATCCGCAAATTGGCATCACGTCCGGGATCGTAGGCCATTGTTGCCAATAACCCGACACCTAAACCTAAATTGACATAGGTTTTAATAACATCAGCATCAATCGCCGTAAGCACGATATTAGGCTCCAACCCAGCATTGTCAAATACGCGCTTAACTTGAGAGCCACCGGTAAAAGCAAAATCGTAGGTGATCAACGGATAACTTGCGATTTTTTCGAGTGTAAGCGGCTGTTCGCTTAGTAACGGATGACCATCTGGCACGACCAAACACCGATTCCACTGGTAACAAGGTAAGCATAATAATTTTTCGTAAGAACTGATCGCTTCGGTAGCAACGCCGAGGTCAGCTTCGCCACTGACGACTTGTTCTGCCACCTGGATAGGATTGCTTTGATGGATAGTTAAGCTGACAAGCGGATATTCTTCTATGAATTTTTTAACGGTAACCGGCAAAAAATAGCGTGCTTGAGTATGGGTGGTTGCTATGATCAAGGTACCTTTATCTTTTTGGGTAAACTCTTCACCAACCCGCTTGATATTCTCCATTTCCCGCAGAATACGTTCAGCTAGATTAATAATAACCTTGCCGGGTTCAGTGATACTTACCAACCTTTTACCGTTGCGCAGGAAAATCTCTAGCTTAAGCTCCTCTTCGAGCAATTGGATTTGCCTACTTACCCCAGACTGGGAGGTATGTAAAGCCTCAGAAGCCATTGAAATACTTAAATTTTGACGGACGACTTCACGGATATAGCGTAATTGCTGAAGATTCATGGGTAATATCTTGAAGTTTCTGGTTTACGTATTAATCGTAGGTTCAAGTCTTTGTAAAAAGAACACCGCTTAATTGCTCAAATTAACTTTACATATTGGTTAACCAATCCGTGATCCCAATAACAAATCATTATTACAAAAAAGCATAATGTTAGAATAATATATTATAAAAAATGAAAAACCAACCTGTTATATTATTAACCTTCTAATCATTTGCCTTGGGGTTATTAAGCATGAATTTGATGTATTCGGTATCCGGCTTCGCTGTGGGGTTATTGGTCGGGATTACCGGAGTCGGCGGGGGCTCATTAATGACACCGTTATTGGTATTTTTGTTTGGTTTTAAACCCGCAGTCGCGGTTGGAACGGATTTATTATATGCCGCCATCACCAAAACCGGTGGCGTTTTTGTCCATCACGGCAAACACCGCTCGGTGGACTGGCCCATCGTAGCTTGGCTGTCTATGGGTAGTTTACCTTTTGCTATCCTCACCCTATTTGCCATTAAACATTTTATGGCGATTGGCAAAGAAACCACTGGAATGATTACTTATTCTTTAGGTATTGCCCTCATATTAACGGCTATCGCCTTAATAATCCGCGCAGTAATACTGCGTAAATCTGTAGCATTGGGGCAACTTGATGATGACTACAGCAATATGATGAACGCCGGACGCTTCCCCCCGCACTGGCAAATACCTGCGACCATACTTACCGGCGCAGTTTTAGGCGTATTGGTAACCTTATCATCAGTTGGAGCAGGTGCACTTGGCACGGTGGCCTTACTGTTCCTCTTTCCGCGTGAAAGCACCTTGAAAATCGTCGGCACCGACCTTGCCCATGCTATCCCGCTAACTGCTGTCGCTGGCTGGGGACATCTTATGTTAGGGAATGTTGACTTGGTGTTACTGGGAAGCTTATTAATCGGATCGTTACCCGGCATTTGGATTGGCAGTCACCTAAGTGCCAAAATACCGGAACATTTCCTGCGGCCAGTATTGGCATCTGTACTGTTGCTGATCGGTATTAAGTTTGTAATGCAATAATCACTAAAGGGAAGATAGAGGTAGCAAAATTTTTTGTACCTACCTCTATCATCTTGTAGCGAATTTTAATGGTGCACAATCTTCGGCAAAGTCTTAGCCTCGGCAATCCAGGTAGTAACCTGGGTTAGCGAAGGGGTAGTTTTCGCCAAGTTCTTCTCGTCATTGGTCTTAGCTAATGCTAGTTGAAGATTTTCCGCATTGCGTTGCGCCAACTCCGGTACTGTATCCACGCCAGCCGCTTCCAAAAGCTCAGAAAATTGGCCTGCAACGCCTTTAATTCGGAATAAATCAGCATGATTCACCCAACGCAGTAACAGACTGCCACTTATTCCAGTCTTTTCAGCTAACTCAGCCCGACCTTTGGCAGTAGCGCCTGCATCCAATAATTTTTCAACCGAGTTAATCCCTGCGGCAGTTAACTTTTCAGCATATTGTGGCCCAATACCTTCGATATCTTCAATTTGTGCCATTCGCACCTCCATATTTGATAAGATGTAGTAACTTTAGCTGGAGCAGCCTTGCTGCCCTGCTGTCAGCAATATTAGCATCAGATTAGCCGCTAAGTTGTTTTTTATTAACAGCATTACTCAGCTATTTGTCAAAAAAACTCAAACACCCGTAGAATTTATCCAGATTTTTTCGAACCCATAATTTGCAACGCAATATGACTAAAGCAGCAGACGTTTTATTTTCCGAAGCTAAACATGTAATACCAGGCGGGGTCAACTCACCTGTACGCTCTTTTAGCGGAGTAGGCGGCACGCCGATATTCATCGACCATGCCCAAGGTGCTTATCTATACGACACTAACGGCAAAGCCTATATAGATTATGTCGGCTCCTGGGGGCCTATGATATTAGGTCACGCCCATCCCGAAGTGATTGCCGCTGTTAAGTCGAAAGCAGAGCTAGGCTTAAGTTTTGGGGCGCCCACCGAGATCGAAACCCTATTGGCAGAGAAAGTTTGTGCCTTAATGCCATCGATAAGCTTGGTGCGCATGGTCAGTTCCGGTACCGAAGCCACCATGAGTGCCATCCGTTTGGCGCGCGGTTACACGGGGCGGGATAAGATCGTCAAATTTGAAGGCTGCTATCATGGCCATTCCGATGCCTTGCTAGTCAAGGCCGGATCAGGCGCGTTAACCTTCGGCGTGCCCAGTTCGCCTGGGGTATCGGTTGCAGTTGCCGAAGATACCATCACCTTGCCCTATAACGACAGCAATTCTGTAAAGGCTTTATTTTCTGAAATCGGCGAACAAATTGCCTGCATCATCGTGGAGCCGATAGCAGGCAACATGAACTGCGTACCACCTGAGCCCGGATTTTTACAAACCTTGCGCCAAGTCTGTGATGACAACCACAACGTATTGATCTTCGACGAAGTCATGACCGGCTTTCGGGTCGCTTTATCCGGCGCGCAAGGACTTTATGGCGTAACGCCAGACCTGACGACCTTAGGCAAAATAATCGGCGGGGGGTTGCCAGTTGGTGCTTTCGGCGGTCAACGTAAAATCATGCAATATCTCGCACCGTTAGGTCCCGTCTACCAAGCTGGCACTCTATCTGGCTGTCCGGTCGCTATGGCGGCTGGACTGAAAACATTAGAATTGATAGAACAACCAGACTTCCATATTGAGCTTTCCCGCAAAACCGAAAAACTGACCAACGGTTTATCTGCACTAGCAAATAAAGCAGGCATCCCGTTCACTACTAATCGTGTCGGCGGCATGTTCGGGTTATTTTTCAGCAATGCACCAAAAATAAGCCGCTTCTCCCAAGTCATGGCTTGTGACCAAGAGTTATTCAAACGTTTTTTTCATGGCATGTTAGCCGCCGGGGTTTATCTGGCACCATCGGCTTTTGAAGCGGGATTTGTCTCAGCTGCCCATAGCGATACAGATATTGAAAAAACCCTGGCAATTGCCGAACAGGTTTTTGCCAGCCTTTAAGCAAAGGAACCAAACGCATTGACCTTTACGCAGTTTATCCATAGCCTACCGCCTTGGGCAATCACCTTAATTGGCGCGGTTGCCGGGGCGATGCTAATGCATTGGTTTGGGCGCAAAGACAAATTCGCCATCCAACAATTAACTATTGAACTTGCCGTTGCTGATGAAAAGATCAAAAACCTGCAAGCAGTGGAAAGCGAGCTAAAACAATATCAACAAATGCTGACTACGGCAAAAACCAGGAATGCCGAACTGCAAACCCGCATTACCGAACAAGAAAAAAACGCTTACGAAAAAATAAAGCTTTTACAAGATACCGAAGCACAACTTAAAACCCAATTTGAAAACCTGGCCGGTAAAATCTTTGAAGACCGCAGCAAGCAATTTGCCGAGCAGAACAAAACCAATATTGACCACCTGATTGCCCCACTACGTGAGCAATTGGGCGAATTCAAGCAACGAGTTGAAACTGTTTACGACAACGAAAACAAAGACCGCGTTAGCTTGCGCGAAGAGATCATCTCATTGCGGCGGGATACCGCAAAAATGAACGACGAAGCCCTAAAACTCACATTGGCGTTGAAAGGCGATAAAAAAACCCAAGGCAATTGGGGCGAGATGATCCTGGAAAAAGTGCTGGAGCAATCTGGCCTACGCAAAGGAATTGAATACGATACCCAAGGTGGTTTTCGCGACCAGGACAACCGCTTATTTAAACCCGATGTCATCGTCCGCTTGCCGGATAACAAGGATGTCATTATTGACTCCAAAGTGTCCCTTTCTGCTTATGAACGTTACTGTTCGACCGACGATGACCAGGAACGGCTGGTATCATTAAAACAACATACCGGCGCAGTGCGTGAACATATTAAAACCTTAAGTTCTAAAGATTACTCCAGTTTGCATGGAATTAAATCGCTGGATTTTGTCTTGTTGTTCATGCCCATAGAAGCTGCATTTGTTACAGCATTCCAGGCAGATGATGCCTTATTTACGGATGCTTTCGCCAACAAAATCATCATCGTCACCCCGACAACTTTGTTAGCAACGCTACGTACTATCGAGAACATTTGGCGCTATGAACGGCAAAACGAAAACGCCCGAATTATCGCCGAAAAAGCCGGTGCGGTTTATGACAAGATTTGTGGGTTTGTGGAAGAACTGGACAAGTTGGGCAAACAACTTGCCACCGCCCATAGCACCTACGATGCAGTGATGAATAAACTCACCTATGGCCACGGCAACCTGATCCGTCAGGCCAATAGTTTTGTCGATTTGGGTGTGAAAGTTAAAAAATCTTTCCCCAAAAATATCAGCGACCAAGCCGGGATTGAAACGGAAGATTAAGCTTTCATTTAATGATTCTTCCTGGCTTGGACTTTAATAAACAACCCTTATACTTTCTTAGGCAAATACGGCTTAATAACACCCACAACCACCACCCTGCGCCGCATTGCCACCTGCCGCCGCTTCCCGGCTGCCGTAATTGTGCGCCCGAAGTGCGCTTTGTAACGGGTAAGGATCAAGCGCCATTTGTGGTTTGGCAAGGTTGCCGCGTTCCCAGGGCTGTACTGGCGTGCAGGCGGATAGATAAATGCTGGATAGCATTAACATTAACTTCAATATTTCCAGCATTGGTTTCATAACCTTCCTTTTCATTTAAGTTTTGACAAAAAACAGCGCCCCAATTATTAAGCCCAATAGGGCTATTTAGGAGCTGGAACAATTCTTTCCAAATGGGTTTCGATCACCAGCGTCTCGTTCGGCAAGATGCCTTTCTCGCTCAGGCCTTTTTCGCCAAACGCCAAATCGCTGGGGATGAATAGCCGCCACTGGCTACCATTCGGTCATCAGTTGAATGGACTCTTGCCAACCTTTGCTGACTATTTTTTGCAGTAAGATTTCGTACATTTTGCGGTTACCTTTCTCCATTGTATTGATTTTAACAGAACCATCCATGCTGGCAATTTTGTAAAGGATGCCGACGGTATCGGCAAGGGTTGGTTTGACTTTGCCTTTACCTTGTTTCAAAACTTCGTACTGCACCCCGCTGGGCAGGGTGATTATGCCCGCCTTAGTTTTGTTTTGGTCAAGGAAGGCCTTGCCTGCGGCGAGGTTGGCGTTTTTGGTAAGCGCGTAATTGAGCTTTGCCAATTGTTGCCAGATTGCAGATTGGTTTTCGGCATCGGTTTCTTGAGGTAATTTTCCCGCCAAGCCGTCTTTCAAGCCTTGTTCGAAGCTAGCTTGATCGACCTTGAATTTGCCTTCGCGCAAAGTTTTGAATGCCAATAACCCCAGCTCATAACCCGATTGCCTGGTGTCAGATACCCCTGGGTTATTTTGAGGTGCAGGCTGGTTTTGCAGGCCGCTTGAGCCGGCGGCGCAGGCGGATAAGAAAACAGGTAAAACAATAGCCAGTAAAGCGTTTTTAAGCATGATGTTCCTTTTTTTCGAAAATATAAGTAACGCACTTCAAATTTTTTTTTACCCATCACCCCGGCGCTCTCCCTATTGGGGAGAGGGAATGATGCCGGAACTTGAAGTGCGGAAATTATAGATTCGGCCTCATGAAGCCTTAACTTCCGCTCGCCTTGAGCCTGTCGAAAGGTGGTCTGTGCCTCGACAAGCTCAGCATTTATGCCCCAGGGGGTACGAACGGTCCAGACTTTAAAAGGCCGAATCAATAGTATGACGAATGCACATTAACGTGATGCGCTGTCAAAACCCGTAACTGCAGGTAAAACTCAACGCCCCGTCGCGGTCAAGCTGATAGCCGTTGACATCGGTATAAACCGGTTGCAGCCATTCAAGGGCTAAACGGTTCCCAGCCAATGAGCCGCTCGGCACTGTTGCGCTCAAGCCGAAGCCGACATCCACAAAATGGCCACCGTAATTGCCGGATGCATCCATCGACGAGGGGCGATCCTCCGCATCCTGCTTGGTTTTAGCTTCGTTAAGCTGTTTGACGCATGCATTGTATCCGTCTTGATGCAAATACGGCGAGCCATCGGGGATGCCATCGCCATTGTTGTCGTCGGAATAGGTGAACTGGGATAAACAATCAGAAGCAGTGAACCTTATCGTGTCATAGCGCCGCCCCCGTGGATAAGCCCCTTTGATACTACCCTGCCAGCTATACGCCGCCCGCACCGTGGCGGACAACCAGTGGGTCAGGTCGTAGCCGCCCCAGACGCTGCCCTCAAAAATATCACCCAGGGCATAGCCGGATTTATTTTCGCCTTCCAGCCGCAAGGTGCCACCGACTTGTGCGCCCAAGACCAGGCATTAGCCATGCCGGTGTAGGTCAGGCTGGGCTTGAAATCCCAGGTGCCGCTGCCCAGTTGCATGCCGTAATGGGTGTACGCACCGTCCAGGTTTCTACTTGGCTTACCGTTACCGCCCGTATGTTCCCTAAGTTTGATGCCGACATCGCCGGTCGGGGCGATGAAACCCAGGCTGGCATGAAGGTGCTGGCTGGGGCGGTCGAACAGCTTGACCAAGGCATACATGCCGGTGTCGCCGATACCGCCGGTTTCATGATTGTGCAGATGGCCGGCGCTATGGCCGCCGTGGCCCACGCCGCTATTATATTCCCGAAAGGCCGCCGGTTCGTATTGCGGCATGGCCATATCGACAAATTGCGGCATCAGCATCAAGGTCAGCCAATCGGTCGGCGCGTACATGATGTCGAGCATGTGCATGCTCATGGTCATTTCTTTAGGCAATAAGGGGCAGCCGTCGGGCGAATGGCTATCAATGATGCCGTCAAAATCTGTATCCGCATCCTGCCCAAGCACGCCCGGACAGCCGTTGGCGACCATTTTCGCTTCATCAATGCGATGGTCGCCCTGCAAAAAGCCGCCCGCTTGCCGGTTGTACATGTAGCGGTAGCCCACCATCATGTCACCGGCTTTTTCCAGGGTATGGCCGAATAACACCCCGGCCGGTACATTGGCATGTTCGGCGTGATTACCGTGCCGCCCAGGTTCGCCCGCCCTTCGTACCAGCGAATCCAGGTTCACTTTTAGGGCGGCATTCGCAACCCAGTAGTCGAAATCGGCAAAGCTGCCTTCACCGCCGCCGCCCAGTTTTAACGAACCTTGATGGGTGTAATATTCAAAGCCGGTTTCCAGCCGGACGCCTTTGGCAAACTCCTTGGCGACGGTGATGCCGCCGCTCAACGTACCGTAACCCGACAGACGTTGGTCGCTGGAAAAATTGGCAGGCAACTGTCGAATGCCGAAGCCATCGGGACGATAGTACATCGGCACAATAAAATACGGCTGGTAAAAATCAGCCGCTTCCTGCGTGTAGTAACGGATAGTCGGGGTCACCGTCCAACCCGCGCCCAAAGGCTGTACCCAATCGGCGTTGAAGGTATGGGCGTTGATGCCCCAGTCGTCGGCGGAAAAGCGGTAATCCACGTGCAGGGCGGCATCCAGGGGCTCGATATACTGCGCCCAGCGCGCCTGCCAGTGCCACTGGTTGCGTTCGTCCGGTCGCCGTTCGACAAAGGCCAAGCCGGAGGCGTAACTGATCCCTGGCGGCAATGCTGATTGTCCGCCGGTTGGGTCTTTCGGATCGACGGAATACATCCAGCTAAGTTTGTAGGGGTTTTCCAAAAATCCGGTGTTGCGGGTATAGCCCATGCCCAGCTCCAACATGGCATCGCGGTTGACGACCTGGGTCAAGCCCAACTGCACAGCCCAATCCTGCCGAATACCATGCAAGGTTTTAAGGCCGGTGATCGGGTCAGTTGTTAACTCGCCATAATGGCTGCTGGTCTGAAACTGGGTTACGCCACTCGGATCCATCACCGCGTCGATATTGCTGTGGGTGTAACTTAAACCCAGGTTGACCGTGGTTTGCTTCTGGTTAAAATCCATACGCCCGCCCAGGTTAACAAAGCGGGATTCATAATCGCGCTCGGTGGAAATGCCGCCGCCGATATCCACCGCCGCCTCGTCCCAGGCATAGCTCAATTTAAAATCGCCTTGTTTGCGGGTTTCAGGCGAAGCATAGGACATGACATGGGCTATTTGGTGGTTGGGCTTGAACGCATATAGGAGAGTCGTATAGTCAAGGTCGCCTCTTTCCATCGGCGTGCCGTTTTTGTCTATGTACAACTGAGCGCTTTTGGCAAAAGGCGAAGCCCCGACCTGCAAGGGCGGGCCATCAGGGTTTTTGGGATTGCTGATGTTATAGGGGTTATTGGCACTAGATGTCGCCGGGGCGCTGCCCAGGGGCGTGGCACCGGACCAAGTGTCCTCGGTGTAATTGAAGGCAAACTTGATACGGTCGCTCAGGTTGACCCGTGCGCCGCCGTGCAGGCTGTCAACCTCAATGGGGTGGCGATTTTCTTTTACCGGATAAGAGACGGGATTGCCCGCCGAATCGTAGGTTTTGTAGGTTAAATTAACATCGCGCCGACCTTCCTGGTAGTGGCTGTATTGGAAGTCCACGCTGTCGTCTTCGAAAGCGTGCGCGGCGTGTAACTGCGCCAGTCCGGGCAACAGCAGGGCAGTCGAGGTTAAAGTGGCTAGGGTGTTTGGTTTTCTCATAGTCCGTTGCTGGGTAAGTTGATGGCTTGGTTTACCGGGCCGTTTATTTATTTCCGTTGGTTGTCATCGTGGTGTTGTTAGCTTATTAGGGTGCGCACTGCGCACCCGATACCGTTAATTAAGGTGCGAGGAACGCACCCTAAAAAAATTTTACCGTCTGAAGAAAGAGCAAAAATCCTGTCTAGCTGGTTGATACACGTTAAATGTTGTCCCTGCCATACAGGCAGGGACAACACCTACGCTAGGCTCCCTTAACGGTTGATGATGAAATCAAGTTCAGGGGTGAACGGTACAGTCGAGTTACCCGCCAGTTCGGCTGGCGGTGCGCCTAGAGCAATTTCCGTGGTTAAGGTTTCAATGCCATTAACATCCTGGCAATGCCAGACCATGCCGTAATTCATGGTAGCGGTGCCGGTTTTGCTGATGACGATGTCGTATTGGCCGTTGCCACGTACCAGGGCGGTTTGGCCGGAGGCATTGGGTGCCGGGCAGCTAAAGCCTGGCCCGGTTGTGCTACCCGCCACGCCGGAAGCATCCGTCACTAGCACCGAGGTATTAGGGGCTGCACCATCCCGGCCGATCTGCGCCGAAACGGATTGCCCCGCAACCGTCGCTTGCTGGTTATCCACCCGGACGAATAGTTTGTTCGTTGGTAGCAGGTTTGGCGCTTCGGCAGAGCCGTCCCCGGTGCTGCATAAAATCCGGTAAGTGTCCACCGCGCCACGGGAAGTGCCCAGTGATTGGTTATCCCGGCAATGCGCGAAGGCGATGTTTGCGTAACTAACCGCGAACAACAAAGATGCCAATGCTAAAAAAGTAGTAACTATTTTGTTTTTCATAATATTTTCCTCGAAAATTTTTCTAGATAAAAAGCATGGCTTTAGCGGTTGATTACCGGTGTGGGTAATATGGATGTTGTCGCAGGTGTAGATGCGCCAGCGCTAGTCACACAATCCAAATCGAGGTCATAGGTGGATGCCGTTGCGGTATTATTGTTAACTAATACAGTGTAATTACCAGCACCAGCGGCCATATAGGTTGAGCCATTAGTCGCGGTTGGTGCAGGAATGGCGGTGGTGCTACAAACCACATCAGCAGTGTTGGTGTCGGCAGATAAAATAGATGCCGATGCACCTGCGCCAAAACCTTCTCGGCCAATTTGGATTTGGACTTGTGTGCCAGACTTTAAGTCAGCCCGTGCACGCAATGTCGCCGTACCTGCCGCGCAGCTGACCCTATAGAGGTCGTATCCCGCTGGGCTTGCCGCAGTGAGTGTTGCGTTTGCAATACAAAGTCTAGCTGCTGAAGCCATGCCAACATGACCGGCCAATATCAACAATGCTGAGGTGGCCAATGTTATTTTTAACGATTTTCTATTCATGGTAAAATTACCTCGGGTTTTTAGCCCAATGAGATCAATAAAAGCCTATCACTGTGTCCTTTGTGCGGTGAATCGGCGCGATAACAAGCAGGTGAAACGCTTTTGTTAAGGGCGTTGTTTCACTTGCCAGTTTTGCCAATTGGCTTCTTGCAGGAAGCCTATGGCAAAGCGGAATCCTTGCCGCTTGTTTGGTGTTCATGACGGTTAGCTTGCCTATTCACAGCTGCCGTCATGTTTTCTATTTGTTATTCCCTCTATTTTTCAGTTGAAACTGTATTTGTAATTAGTGCCGCGCTTTAAGATCAGACAACTTGCCTTGTGCCAGTTCGCGTACCATTTTATTGCTGTCATTACTCGCCCGCTGTAACAATTCCATATTGTCATTGATACCGCTAACGGCATTAAAACGGACGTTAAAGTCTTTGTCATTGAGTGCTTGGTTAAGGTCGTAAAAAGCATTTTCGCCACCGCGTTGCGCTATAGCCGTAACGGCTTGCGCCCTGACACTGGGGTTTTTATCAGCTAAGCCCGACCTTATTAAAGCATCAACTTTAGGATCATCTTTTAATCCGGCTAATCCCAGGTTATAGAGGGCTAAGCCACGTTCCCCCGGATCTTTGGATTGGGCTTGCCTTAGCAACAAATCAGATTGTTCCTGCTGAAATTGATCAACTTTAGCTTTATCTTCTGAGGAGATTTCTGGTTGTTGAACTGTGTTGGTTTGTGTTGCTGATTTTTGTAACCCAGCTTGGCAAGCTTCATCACAATTACCCACCAACCAGAACTCAGCGGGTTTATTTTTTTCAGGCTGGCCGGTAATCATACTGATTTGCTTGGAGACTAAACAATCCATCACTTGGCCTACATTTGCACCCGTGCAGATGGCGTTTATGGGTTCATTTGACAAGGCCGAAGAATGGATGAAAGCCCCGGTTTTATTGGATAGTTCGGTAAGAATTTGTGCTAATGGCGTATTCCTGGCTTCAAGTTGGATGAACGGTTTGGGCTGCTGCTTAACCGTAAGCTGGATACCGCCAGAATTGGGAACATTGATGGGGCTATTGGGTTCAGTGGCGGCAACCGATATCCCAGCCACGACGCACATAGCTACGCTGCAACTTATTTGTTTAATCAACATAAATTTCTTGGTAAGCGTGTTAGTGATTCGGTAAACAACTTGGGTAATCCCTAATCCAAAATTGAAGCCTTAGTAAATCGAATATTGCCTTTTCAAAAAAATCTGCGGGCTATGAGAGGAACCCGCAGAATAGAAAGGCAATGGATACAACTTTTACAAAAGATAACGCTGCAAAAGTTACTGATTAGTCTAACAAAATTTATTAGCTTTGAGGATGCGACAAATTGTCGCATCCCTTGAACCAAGGAATCGCAAATTTATTCAAAGGGTTATATAGGTCTATCATGTTTAAGCATGTAAAAATTTTGATATTTTATATTTTGATTTATACCAAAGAATGGGCGTTAAGTTTTTATGAAAACGCTCAGCGAACAAAGTTAAATCCTGTTAAGGTGGCGTCTTTAATTCTACCGATGATTTGATGTCTAACTTTATTAGGATTTCCTTGAATAATTGTGCTTAACGGAGATGCTTTGTGAATACCGTTTATCCCATCACTGTGTATTTTGATGCGTCATGCCGCTTATGCAACAGTGAAATGCAGAACATAAAATTGCATGACCGCCAAAACCAAATCAATCTAATTGATTGCTCTTCGCCTGATTTCGATGATACTGAATTTAACAAGTTGGGGATTACCCGGAAGGACATGATGGTGTGTTTGCATTCGCAGGATGCCAGCGGCCAATGGCTAAAAGGAGTGTCTGCTTTTGAGCTGATATACCGCACTATCGGTCTTAACACAATTGCCAAACTGTGGGGACATCCCATCACTAAGCCTATCAGTGAACGACTATATCCTTGGGTGGTTAAGCATCGTTATATTTTGTCAAAACTTGGTCTACCAGAACTGTTTACTTGGTGGGGAAAATACGCTGCAAAACGCGCCGACCGACGTAGCCGCTTATGTAGCGAAAACAAATGTGACCTTAAAGATTAAAAGCGTTAACAGGAGGAGATCATGAAAATTTTAGTTTGCGGTGCAACAGGATTTGTTGGCCGTCACATTAGCGAAGCATTACGTAAGGCTGGGCACAGCGTTATAAGAGGAATCCGCAAACCTTCAGCACCGGATGATATTGCAGTCGATTTCAGTAAAGATAACAACAAAGACATTTGGTTACCTCGTTTGAAAGGGATTGATGCTGTAGTAAACGCGGTAGGCGTGTTGCGCGACAGCCCAAATCAGCCGATGACTTTGCTGCATGAGCAAACTCCATTGGCGCTATTCGCCGCCTGTAAAGAAGCTGGAATTAAGCGCATTGTGCAAATTTCTGCACTCGGTATAGAAACTGGGATTGATACCTTATACTTCAAAACGCGCCGTGCGCCGGAAGCCTTTCTAAACAACCTGTCTGATCCCATGCGTTGCTTAATATTGCGACCATCGGTGATTTATGGAGACGATGGCGCAAGCGCCAAGATGTTCCGGTTACAAGCCAGGTTGCCAATACATTTTCTGCCTAACGGCGGTAATCAAATCCTGCAACCAGTCCATATAGACGATATTTGTGCAGGAATTGAACGATGGCTCGCCGATCCCAACGCCAAGAGCCAAACGGTTGCCGCTGTTGGCCTGGAACATACTAACATGCGAGGTATGCTGGATAGCTACCGGCAGCAACAACAAAAAGCCCAAGCATGGCATATTAGCGTTCCGGAATTCCTGGTGCTGCTTTCTGCCAAAATCGGTGATTATATCCCAGCCAGTCCGTTAAGCAGCGATACCCTCAAAATGCTGAATGCAAGCAATGCGGCAGATCCTGCATCATTTACTGAACTGCTGGGGAGGCCACCAAAAAGTTATCAACAGTTTATCTCAGCGTAATGATTTCACGTTTTAACTTTGCTTAACCTACCAATCATGCTTAAAATCTCCCTTTAAGACATAATCACTAACTAGCGATTATGTCCAACGTTAAATTATTGTTGAGGGAATTCAATGTTAAAGCGGGTTAAAATTTCAATTGCTATATGTTTTTTGGGACTTCAAGTAGGCTGTGCGACCCATTTAACGCAGCAAGAAGTGGCAAGCGAATTTTGGACAGCAGTAGTTGCCAAAGATATTGCCAAAGCAAAAACATTTACCAAACAGAATGTCATAGATGATGGTTTTCTGAGTGGCGATGTAAAAGTAGAAAAACTTGACCTTATGCCCTTTAAAGCGGAAAAGGGTCAAACCTGTCTACCGACACGATTAACCACAGACGAAAACGGCGAACTTAAGACAATTGCGTTTGATACTTTTCTTGAAAAAATTGATGACGACTGGAAAGTCGATATTGAAAAAACAACCCACTCGTTACATGATTTTTCTGGCAAGAAATAAATAGAAAAAACCTAATGAGTTGTTTATTCAATTAGCTTATTTCTCCAGCAATTTTTACTTTAGTAAACTACTGAGCTATTGGATTTCATCCATATCCGTTCTTTTTGATTCTTTTATGCCCCTTAGGGGCTGATCTTATCAAAGGCGGATTTAACAAGAGTTTGCTAAATTATTTTTCCTTCCATAATTTTTGCATCTCCAAGAACATAAAGGACGACGTCCAGGCAATAAGCACCAATCCGGTCAATGCTTCTAAACCAGCCAAAAACCTTAAATTTCCGGTCGGGTGGATGTCTCCCAAACCCAGCGAGGTATACGACGTAAAAGAAAAATAAACACAGTCCAACAGGCTGTTATCAAAATTACCTGCCAACGTGCCGAAATAATTGGTATGTATTTTTAGATAATATCCAAAGGCGAATAGCCATATTTCGACGATATGGGCAAACAACGCCCCAAAAACGCCGACCAAGACCCTTAACCTGTGCTTTACCTTAAGCTTTGGAATCAGTACTGACAAGGCATTAAGCGCTTCGTAATGAATCAATACAGCAAGACCAACAAGCACAGTGTTGATGGCGTAGGTCACTAGTATGGGGAAATAAAGCATGGTCACAAAAAAGGATAAAGGTTATAACCGCTAATAGTAGCTAAATGCTTTGGCTAAATACAAATATTCCAACACTATATCATTTGACAAGGTGAAGTTTGGCTTGCATAACGTGGTAAGGTAATGAGGTATGATTTGTAAGATCGAATAACTATAACGAGTAATGCTGCAGATAGCATAACCAACCGGAGTAGACATAATGGTAGTATCACAATGTCAACATATTACATAGGGCTGTCAGTCACTTACCATGATTCCGCCTTGGCGATCATCAATGCGCAGGGCGAAGTGTTGTTTGCTGAAGCCACGGAACGTTATCTGCAAAACAAGCGTGCCTTAAATTGTGAACCAGACCAGTTGTATCGGCTACCCGAATTATTAGCTGAATACTGCCCACAACCCAGCCAGTTTGTTATTGCCAGCAATTGGCGCAATAAACGGCCACTTTATGAAACCATCGTTAAAAAATTAGGCTTCTTATCCGCGCCGGGCTTATTAAAACCCGACCTCAAAAAACTGCATTCGCCGATACCCAATTATCAACTGCATCATATGATGGCTTGCCAGCGGAGCAGCATCGAATTAGCTGGACTTAATCTAGTGCGGATTATTAAAGAATATTACCCCAACTGCACCGTAGTTTTTAAGGATTACAATCATCATTTAACCCATGCGGCAATCGCCTGCTACGGTAGCCCATTTGCGGAAGCCGCCTGTGCGGTCATTGATTCCTATGGCGAAAATGGTGCAATGGCGTTTTACCGTTATAAAAACCGCAAGTTGACCTTATTGCATGAAGCCAAGGGCTTAAGCAAAGCCAGTCTTGGTCTGTTTTATATGAAACTGACCGAATTGTGCGGTTTTGATTGGCTTAAAGGTGAAGAATGGAAAGTGATGGGCTTGGCTTCTTACGGAAAAATCAATCAAGAACTCTACGACCTGTTGGGCAGCATCATTACTACGAACGGTTTTGACTGCATCCACCCTGGCAACGGCTTATTTGACCAACTCGCCAAGCTGGATAAATTCAAGCAACAGCAAGACAGCGCCATCGAAGCTATGGCAGCGATTGCTTACACGGGTCAATTGTTTTTTGCTGATCTGGTCAGTAAGTTGTTAAATCACTTGCAGCAAGTAACACAATCCGACAATCTAACTTTAGCGGGTGGTTGCGCCTTAAACTCATCATTCAATGGCCAGATTACCTTGCGCACTGAGTTTAAACAAGTGTATGTCCCTTCCGCACCGGCTGATGATGGCTGTGCATTAGGCGCGGCATGGCTGGCCTATCATAATGACCATCCACAGCCGTCCGCGCCCGCCAAGCTGCAATCGCCTTATACCGGATCGACGATTAATAACGATGCGGTGCAACGGTTTATCCGGTTTAACACTTCACTTAATATTCAGCACTTACCGGACAGTATCGCCGAAGAAACCGCAAAATTACTGGCAGATGGCAAGTTAATCGGCTGGGTGCAAGGCCGTGCCGAATTTGGTCCACGGGCATTGGGTAACCGTTCTATTTTAGCCGACCCCAGATCAGTGAAGATGCAGGATTTAATCAATGAAAATGTTAAATTCCGGGAGATGTTCCGCCCCTTTGCGCCGTCAATATTGGCCGAATACGCGGATGATTATTTTGAAAACTGCCAGGATTCACCTTACATGGATAAAACCCTGGTTATCAAGCAAGGCCAACAAACCAAAATCGCCGCAGTTTGTCATGTTGATGGTACTGGACGGTTACAAACGGTAAAAAAAGAATGGAACCCCCGCTATCATGCGTTGATCGAATGCTTTTTCAGGTTAACAAAGGTGCCAGTTTTGTTGAACACTAGCTTTAATGTGATGGGAAAACCCCTTGTGCATAGCTTTGAAGATGCCTTGACTGTGTTTATGACCACAGGGCTGGACGTGCTTGTGGTTAACGATTACTTAATCAGCAAACCAAAACCATGACGTTAAGTCCCTTTAACCAGGCATTTGCGTCAGATTTAACACCGGTTTTTTTCAAACCGATGGCAACGTCAACACTTGAACATCCCAGCAACAGCCGAGAATTGTTTCATACATTAATTCACATCAGTGAGCATTACCCCGCCCTACCTTACGTTTATGGCTATTTAACCCATCATCTTCAAGCAATTAAAGCGCAATACGCTTCTGAATTCAGCGAGAACTACGTACCTAAGCGACTTGATGCCTTGCTTAAAACTCCAGCGGTAAATTCCCAAATTAAATTACCAAAAACCGCATTAAACAGCTTTCTGGTGCAATATGCACCGATCTGTTTTACCGAACTTAGCTGGTTAGCCACAATCACCCAGACGGTGACTAACCAAGCACCACTGGCAATAGATTTGATGGCGATGTGCTTAAGGTTATCGGCAAACGGGTTAAGCGCCTCGAACAAGCGGGCGATTTACTGTGGGCATTTGCTGGCTTCCGACATTGATTTACCGGCGTTGCATACCAAAGCTTTTGCCCAGCACTCCTGCATTCCCGATGAAATTTTCGATTTAGCCGCCATCCAGTTGGCATTAGCACAATTTCCTCGGGTGTTTTTCCCAGAAATCCTGGGAGTTAGCTGGTCACATTTAAACTCAGCCACTTTGCCGGAAATGTTGCTTCCTGATAGCAACGACGGTAATCTCCCCAACTTTTTAAGCCAAAAAACTCAGCAACGCAAACAAGAAATCCCGCAACTGGAAACCATTATCAATGCCTATCTAAGCGAATTTAGCCAACAAGCCGACAGCCTGTGGCAACGCATACAAACAGGCTATTGGTTACATCAGCATCAACTTTCCTTATGTAGTCAGGCTATTTTTGCACAAATAAATACAATTTTTTCACCCAGGCAATCTTTAGAACATTTGCTTGCCACGTTGATTCCTCACGCCATAGGCCATCATGGCAATATCCGTTTGGGCGCTAAAACCATAGACGAATGGTTTAAAGAAACACCTTTCAAAAGCGTTAACTTTCTGGCGACTTTGTTGCATTCGCCCTATGTTGACCGGGTTAAACCCGAAAACAGCAAGCTACTGAAATTGTTTGACTTTAACGGCTCCATGTTTGGTGTTTTGGATGATAACGGTACACAGATTATCAAGGAATGGTTGCTTTCTGAGTTGAATCCGGGACTTGCTCATGGCAAGAAAAATAAATCTGTGAGCCAAAAGCTGGGATTAAGAAGCATCGCGGCTTATCCAGAACGCAAAACAACCAGTTTTATGGCATTTAATCAGAAAGCCGAAAGCCAAGTTAACTTCGCCACATTAAGCAACAAAGACCTTTATTTTTATCTGGTTAACAGCGATCTATATCCCGAAGTATTGTCTACCGCTAAAATCAAAGTTAACCAGGTTTTAACCCTAGCGAAACTGTTTAACCGCCTACCTTTTAAAACTTATTCTCATGAAGCGTTTGAGGGGTTTATAAAAGGCATATACCAACACGAAACCACTACCTATAAACCCCTTACCAAAAAACCAAAACTATCCAAAGACGCTTATATCTGGGGCATAGAACAATTTGCCCCCACCATATTGACCGATGGCAGCTGGTTGCAAACTATTTATCAACTTAATAACCATCCTAACTATGCCATCGGCGCTTTGTTACAAAAAATTTACCAGGATGAAACCGGGAATGGCATCCTGGCGCGGAACCATCCGCATATTTACCATGAATTGCTGCACAGCCTTAATATTGATCTGCCACCGGTGTATTCCAAAGACTTTACCCAACATCCCGGTTTTATTCGCAGTGCTTTCGACATCCCATTATTTCTAATGGCAATCGCCAAGTTTCCCAGCACTTATCTGCCTGAACTTTTAGGGTTAAACATGGCCATTGAATTGAGCGGTTTGGGTAAAGTTTATTTACGGTTATCGCAAGAACTTAAGTTTTGGGGTATAAATCCAGCTATCGTTGATGTCCACATTTCTATCGACAACCTAGCCTCTGGGCATTCTGCCCTAGCTATAACGGCAATCCAGTATTATCTCGATGAAATAACTGCTACCTGTGGTGACAGCATGATGCAAGCACATTGGCGGCGAATTTACACCGGGTTTTGCTCCTTACAAACCGTCAGTACCCGTTTTAAGTTTTCATTAATCTGGCAGTATCTGTTTAAACGGGCATTCGCTAATCATAACGCCAACAAAGGCAGCCGTAATGTTCTGCCGTTTTAACGATCTAGTTGCTTTTCTGTTGCCATTAACCACGTTTTGCTTTTTAATCAGTGGGAAGCATAGCATTTTAGACTCATTTCTGTGGACATTGCCATTTTGCTTAATATTGTTGATGGATTGGTTAACCCCACCGCTTCCTTACGAATCCCCGATTAAACATAGCCAAACCTATTATGATGTAGTGTTATATGGCTTGACGTTACTGCAATTCGGCAACATCTTTGCCATGGTGAATTACGTCAGCCAGCTATCCTGGGATAACGCCAATAACATCACGATCAATTTGGTTAATCTTCTGATTATTCGGTTTTTAGTCGGTACTAGTTCCGGCACGTCTGGCATTGTGGTTGCCCATGAACTCATCCATCGGCCACAGCCATTTCCCCAACTATTAGGCCGTTTGCTCTTATGTACGGTGGGTTACGAACATTTTGTGATCGCCCATAAACGTGGACACCATTCGAGCCTTGGGCTTCCAGACGATATTGCTACCGCCCGTTTAGGTGAAAGCTTTAAGGCGTATTGGCGACGGGTTTATTTAGGCTATTGGCGCTTCGCCTGGAATTCGGAACAAGAACGTTTAGCCCAACACTCAACTATTCCTAAATTATGGCATAACCAAGTATTGCAAGGCATGGTTCTGGAAGTATTGTTATTGCTTGCAATCCTAAATTTTTACGGGTGGTTAGCTGCAATTTTGTTTATCTATCAAGCGTGGGCTGCGGTACGAATTCTAGAAGCTGTCAATTATTTTCAACATTGGGGGTTGGGAAAAGGCGAGTTTGGTAACACGTATGGCTGGGTGACCCGTTCCTGGTTAAGCCGATATGCACTGATCGGCTTGTCGCATCATATCGGGCATCATGAAGATGAAAACCGTCAATATCATGCTATTGCTTATTCTGAATTAGGCCCAAAACTACCGTACGGTTATTTTGTGATGAACCTTTGGGTAAAGCTAAACAATACTTCATATCAAAATATGGCGCTACAGCAATTGATGGCTTACCGGAACTTACAGGTTACCGCTTTAGACAACGCAAAATTGAAGTTTATTGCCGATCATCCTGCTTAGGTGCACTAATTACACCTTGTCTCGCCGCAAGCAAGCTCAGTTCTGCCAGCGTCTTAAGCCCCAATTTTTCTTTTACTGCCGTAGCATGGTTACATACAGTTTTATAGCTTAAACATAATTTATCGGCGGCATCACGCGTGGTTAGCCCTTGTGCCAACAAACAAAATACATCGAACTCCCTTGGCGACAATAACTGTAACGGATCGGCATCACCCCGATTGGCGGCGACGTTAATCGCCAGTTGTTGCGCAATCGTAGGATCAATATAACTGCTACCACAAGCCACTTGGCACACGGCATTAATAAGCGTTTCTGGACTACTATTTTTTGTAATGTACCCTTTTGCACCAGCCTTAATCGCACGAGTTACGTAAATCAACTCGTTATAAATACTGAACACCAGCACTTTGCAATTTGGATCGCGACCCACTAAGCGGCGGATACTTTCAAAACCACCAATTCCAGGCATGGATAAATCCATAATGACCACATTGGGCTGGTATTGCGTATAAAGTTGGCAAGCAATCTCGCCACGCTCAGCTTCGTAGATTGTCCTGATTTTATCCGATAGCGATAAATAAGCCTTGTACCCTGCTCTGACTACCGCATGGTCATCAACTAACAACACATCAATTTTTTCGCTCACCGAAGACATTTCCTAAAACTGCACATAATGCCTACTTCACTAGGCAAATGTCTTGGGATTTTTTCCTGATTTTTGTTTTGCGGATTTCACGTGGGAAGTTTTAATTTTGTTTCGGCACCGCAAAACATTTATAACCAATGCCGTTAAATTAACGGCTGCAAGTGGTGATGTTGTCATTCCGATGAAGCAAAGCGACTGAGGAATCTTATGGGCTCGAGATTTCTCCCGCTGGTCGAAATGACAACACTCGCCTTAACTTAACAGCATTGCGCCCACGGCGTTTAAAAATAAACCAAACAATAAGGGCGGATTAAATAACCCGCCCCAATTAGGTCTCATCCGTGAGACGACAAACCCGTCAATAAGGTTTTAAGGTGTGATAGTCGCGCCGGTAGGTGCAAATCCTGGAATAGCCTTAAAAATAACTGGCTGACCTTCCTGTCCCATCTGGCGAATTTGAATGGCACCATTCAATGTTATTGGCGCAGCTGTGGTACATGTGCTTCTCACATACATCCAAGGCGAATTAGGTTTAGTAGAACCATCATCATCTTCAGAATTTAAGTCAGTTGTAAAATCCACTCAATTGGTACTTATGTTTGGTGGTAGTTTACCAGGGTGACTTTAGTTTTACTTTCTATTTTGTGGGAATAGCCTGGGATGGCACTGGGTGCATACAGATTAACACGGTGGTGGTTTGGTCAAGAAATAGTCCAATTTACGCAGAATGTTGATTGGATTGCCTCTTCCCTGAGGCAATAAAGACAACGTGCAATCAATAATACTTTAAGGGTTAGTATTTGCTCCTGCTGGTGCATAACCTGGAATGCTAAGCGTGACAGGCGGCTGGCCTTCTTGTCCGGTTTGGCGAATCAGAATAGCGTTTTGCAAGGTAATGGGTGCCGCAGCGGTACAAGCACTTTGAATAAACATCCAAGGTGAATCTGGATTATCTGTTTCATCAGGATCGTTCGCATTCAGGTCAGAGGTAAAATCGACCCAATTGGTGCTAATTGGTGCTAAACTGGTCAACGGTCGGGCAGGATTTGGCGGAGTACTGACAGAGGTGCGGGTTAAGCCTGCCCTGAACAAAACTTCATCGGCAATGCCATTATAAAAATAAGCTATCGAGACAGGCGCACGGTTTCTAACTCCAGCCCTGACGATATCGTTCACTTCAAAAGCCCCGCTCGGCCCAACCCTTAATCTTAACCTGGTACCATAAATACAACGTGTACGTGCGCTGTTGCGCCATACCCTGTCGTTCACATCAGCGATAACGACACCATTGAGGGTAACTGGTCTGACGGCGTTGAATCCGGCAATTTGTGAAAAACCAGCAAGCGGCGGGTTATTTTGGAAAATGGCACAGGTATTGTTGGCAACAAGGGTTGGCGGAATAGATTCGGATTGTCCAAAATTTCCTGTGACATTGCACAAAGTATATGCGGATGTGCCGCCGGGCACGGCGTAACCGGTCTGACTAAGTGTAACAAAGCCTGTCGCCATGGCCGATGCCGAAGCAAGCAGCATTACGCCGCCCAAGGTATTTTTTATGATGCTTTTTCTCATGTTTTTTGTCTCGATAAGTGTTGTTAACAGTCATCTGTTGTTTAAATAAACAAGCAACAGGTCAATCAAGTGTCTTCCTTGAAAAGGGAATACAGTATCCGGATAAAGTTCAGAAACCGTGCCCCACGCAGGTAGTAACCTGCATTCCATCAACCGTGACCCCATCTGGACAGATGGCACCCGTGAAGTTGGTTTGGTTGTCGATAATGGTAGAATCTGCACCTTGGGCAGCCGACAGATTCACACCATGAAGATCAGTACCAGAAAAATTGACACCAGCGATTTGGGTACCGGCAAGGTTCGCTTGTTGTAGGTTGGCTTGGGAAAAATCCGCGCCGTGTAAATCAGCTTGCTCCAGATTGGCTTGTGGCATCGCCGCATGAATTAGTGAGCTATCGGTCAGATTGGCGTAAGCCAAATCAACTTTGGTTAAATTAGAATCGGCAAAATTGGTAGAAATCAGTTGCGAGCCAGTCAGCACTGCTTCAGGCATGTGTGCGCTAGTTAAGTCGGCATGGGACAACTTTGCCCCATACAGGTTGGCTTGGGTAAAATTGGTATTGGCGAGATTGGCGTGTTCAGCAATGACGGGGTTATTGCCATCAGATTGTAAATAAGACAGGTTGGCATTAGTCATAATGGTATCTGGGCTAATTACCAATGTACCCAAAACGGCAGCGCCGCTTAGGTTGGCTCCGGTTAAATCAGCCGCACCCAGTTCGCCATTTAGCCGCGCTTTGATTAAGTTCGCACCCTGCAAATTTAAGTCTTTTAAACTACCCATCGCTGTAAAGTCGCATTCGCCCATATCCAAACCCGGCGCGGGGGCGAAGCAGTTTTCTTCATGCAGGGCTTTAAATTTTTTCACCAATTGCCAATAACCCTGGCTAGTTGACGGCGGTTGGTTCTGGTTATTGTCAACAAGACTCAAATAAGCCCCGCGCTCGAAATTAACTCGGTCATTTTTGGCATAGACCGGCGTTGGTCCCCAATCACCGCGGAACAGGCCGGGAATCAGTTTTGGTTTAGAGTTATCAATGTGTTCAATAGAATCTGCGCTGACGGTAACAGGCTGATTTTGGCTAGGACTTACTGGTTTATGGCTAATAGCAGATTTAATTGGCACAGGAGATCGTTGAGTAAGCCCGTCACCCTTGGCAACAACTTTGACCAAGTCTGCATTATTGTTTGTAGTCAACATCAGGGTTATTGCACAGCCGAAAGCCAATAACCCCACAACTAGATTCCTGAAATTTATTACCATCGTAATTTTTAAACGCCTAGAAATTTACTTAAAAAATTCTACTCAGGAATTTTTGCCAGGGATATGCCCGGAATAACAATTGGAAATATTCCCGTCAAATGCAGGAATTTTTCCCGACTGCTTATTGGAACATCCCCCTACCATGTGCGGAATTTCCAATAACCCTCGCTGTACCCCAAAACTTGATATGCCAAAATTTTTGCCAGAATGTGCTGATCTTCTTTGCCGCAAAGCAACTACTCTCATATTGATAAGCAGTATTAGTTACTCGGCAACGTTTTCGGTTGGTGCTGCCGAGCCTTCAAATTCTGAGCTTGAGCTGGAAACGGTAGTTATTGAAGGCCATGCAGCAACCAAAGTTGGCCCGATGGAAGGGCTGCAACTAGAGCGAGAGCAAATACCGGCTAACGTGCAATCGTTAAGTAGCAAAGACATTAAGGAATCGCTCTCGACCAGCTTGGGCGACTTGATGAACAGTAAGTTACAATCCGTGAATGTTAACGATTACGCCGGTAATCCATTCCAGATGGATATTACCTTCCGTGGTTTTTCGGCTTCGCCGCAAATCGGCACCCCGCAGGGCTTGTCAGTATTCTTTGATGGGGTTAGGGTTAACGAGCCATTCGGCGATATTGTCAACTGGGATTTAATCCCGCTGAACGCCATCTCCAGTATGGACGTATATCCCGGTTCCAATCCCATATTTGGCTTGAATACGCTGGGCGGTGCGATATCTTTGCGTTCCAAAAACGGCTTTGACGACACTGGCGTTAATGTGGCTTTCCAGGGTGGCTCATGGGATCGAAAAAAAGGCGAAATTTCAGCGGGCTGGAACAACGGCACTTTCGGCGCATTCGCCGCTTTCACAGGTTTTGATGAGGAAGGCTGGCGAACCAATTCCCCCTCCCAAGTTAACCAGGGTTTTGCTCGCTTCGATTGGCGCGGCGATGATTTTTCGCTCAGATTTAGCACCTTGGCGATCGGCAATAACCTCATTGGTAATGGCTTGATCCCCATGGATTTGTATAACAAAAACCCGGAATCTGTTTTCACTTCGCCCGACCAAACCGAAAATGAATTACAACAATATACTCTAGGCGGGGAGTTTTTCTTTAACGATAACCTGAGCCTGACTGGGCAAATTTACCGGCGTGACAGCAACCGTTCCGCTATTGCCGGCGATATCTATGAAGACTTTTCCGAAATGGCCGGCGGCAGGAGTACTAATGTTGTTGAGCCGTCCGATGGTGTGACTACTTTTACGGGTGCTCCGATATGTCGATTCGCCGACGCCAACCAGGATAAAATCCCCGATTATTTCGTCCCTACTGACGTAAACGGTGACGGTTATACTGATGAATCAGACTATACCCATCCCGATGGGACTTACAACATTGATCCGAAAACGGTAAACGCCCTGATTACACCGGCCAATATTAATGATGTGGAAATTATGCCGGCATTGAATGGCGACAAGAACATCAATTTCCCTACCAATAGTTGCAGCAAACTACGTTATTTCAATCCGGGTGCTAAACCCGGGCAAGATGATTCAGAGAGGTTTCCAAACCGACCAAGGAATGGCCGAACCCCAAATGGTCTAGGCGAACCGACTGGGCTGCCGGGTGAACGGGAAACCGCCAAAGGCTGGATAGACGGCACACCAATTGGGGTGCTGAGCAAAACCGAACTTCAACAGCAAACGGATGGTGCCAACCTTCAATTAAATTGGAACAACGACCAACACAAATTTATGCTCGGCGGCTCCATTGATGCTTCGAGTACTGATTTTGATACCCGACAGCGCTTGGGTTTGATGGATGCCAATCGCCGGGTTTATTCAGCTCCTAACGAAATTGACCCTATCTTTATTGCAGCCAAGGAGGATATCCGCAATAACTCATTCAATGGCAAATCGACAACTGTCAGCGGATATTTCAGTGAAACCTATTCACCTTGGGATAACCTACACCTTTCGGTTTCAGGACGTTTCAATCATACCCGGGTTAAAAATAGCATGAGCTCCCGCGCCAGAGCCGGTGCCGATAATCTGCATAGTATTGCTGACATGCATGGTCAGCGGCCAGATATTATTTTATGTGATGGTGGGGACTTGGCAAGTTGCGGCAATAAAGCCAACTACTTTGAAAATGATTTTGATAGGGAAGCGATACTGGCTCAATTACCTAGATTTGGTTTCGGTAAGTACAAGGACTCACCAAGCGAAGAAATTTTCGACTATACCGCATTCAACCCTTCCATTGGGATAAGCTATCTACCGTTTAAAGATCAGGATGTTTTTTACAAAGATTTAAACCTGATCTTCAATTGGAGCCGTGGCACACGGGCTCCTTCTAGTGTGGAACTCGGTTGCGCTTACGATGGCACTTTGGTGCCAAGCGATCCAGGTAACCCCGATAATCCCACGCTTAGTCCGAAAAGCCTCGCCACTGTTGGCGGAGCCTGTACCTTGCCCACTACGCTGTCAGGAGACCCCTATCTACCGCAAATCAAGGCCGATTCGTATGAGTTTGGTTTGCGTGGTAAATTGTTTGAAGGCTCGGTAACCAGCCTGTTCCACGACATGAACTGGAATGCCAGCATTTATCGTACCGACTTAAGGAATGATATTTATTTAGTTGGGATAACGCCTGATCGCAGCTTCTTTGACACCATCGGCGACACTCGGCGTCAGGGCATCGAGTTCGGCTTTTCCGGCAAAGCCGGAATTGTCGATTTCAGCGTCAATTACGGTTATACCGATGCGACGTTTCAATCGGATTTAATTATGCTCAGCCCGCACAATAGCAGTGCGGAAAACCGGGTATCGATTGAGAACGATTATATGGATACCGGTCGGTCTCGGTTCGATGCCAAAGGCAGGCCGGTTAGGCCTTTCATTGATATGACGCAGATCAATAAAGGCGACCGGATGCCCGGCATTCCCTTGCACAATATTAACGCCACTTTGAACTTCCATCTAACCCCAAAATGGGAATTTGGCGTGACCATGATTGCGCATTCCGATGTTTTTGTGCGCGGCAATGAGAACAACGATCATGTCCAAGGTACATTTGACCAAGTAGAAAAACCGGTGGGATTTGACCCTGTCACCTTCGATACTGTTTATGGTCTAGTCCCCGTCAAGCGTCAATTCAAAGACTCAGGATTAATACCTGGTTATGCCATCTTCAACCTGAAAACCCGCTACGAACTTGTTAAAGGGTTAAGCATTTTTGGCATGGTCAACAACCTGTTTGACCGCCGCTATGCCACCGCCGGGCGCTTGGGGATCAACCCGTTTTCACCCTCGCAGAAAGGTGCAGTTGGCCCTAGTGGTTGGAATTACAACTCTGACGACTGGCAAAACAGCACATTTATTGGCCCTGGCGCGCCGCGCGCGTTTTGGGTGGGGTTTGATTACAAATTTGATCCATAACCGCCCCATAGCTATCTTACAAAACTCTAGGAGAGCTATTTATGAACTTTATTGAATAGTTACAAGAGTTTTTAAGACGTTAACAGTCAAGTTAAGTTAAAATATTGCCCCTTAGTAAACCTATGCGGGAATGTGTGTATGTTTAGCAAACGAATCCTTACTATCATCGTATCAGCCTTAATAACATCTTGTGCGACTAGCCCTACAGGCCGGTCACAGTTCATCATGATGCCTGACAACCAAATTAAACAAATGGGTCTACAGGCTTTTGATACTTTAAAAAAAGATAAAAAGATCAACCTTGATGCCCGCTATAACCAAACTACCACTTGCATAGCCAATGCAATCACCCAAGTCGTTGGCGGTAGTTGGGAGGTTGTGGTATTTGAGGACAGCACACCAAATGCCTTCGCCCTTCCCGGCAATAAAATTGGCGTGCATACCGGTATGCTCAAGTTGATCGATAACCAAGACCAATTGGCAGCCGTTATCGGCCATGAGATAGGCCATGTCTTGGCTAAGCACAGTAACGAGCGGGCTTCGCAAGAAATGGCAATGAACCAAGGCATGAACATCTTGCAAGCGATTGCAATGCCGACCTCACCTCTTGGTCAGCTTGGCTTCGGCTTATTGGGTGTAGGTGCAGAATACGGCGTACTAAAACCTTATGGACGGACACAAGAAAGTGAAGCCGATATCATCGGTGTTGACTTAATGGCAAAGGCTGGATTTGACCCGCAGCATAGCATAACGCTATGGCAAAAGATGGATCAAGCTTCACAAGGTAAACAACCGGTAGAATTTATGTCTACCCATCCATCCCATGCGACACGCATCCAGGATTTACAGCAACACATGCCGCAAGCCATGGGCTTATTCCAGCAAGCACAAGCCTCAGGTAAGCAGCCGCACTGCATTTAATCCATGAACCCAGGTTTAGCGTTTTGTCACCCGTACCCGTTCGAAAAACTGGCGCAACTTAAGCGAGGCGTTGTTGCCCCAACGGATAAGCCGCACATTGCGTTATCTATCGGTGAACCGGCTCATGAGACGCCTCGGTTTATCCAGGATGCTTTGTTTGAGCATATCAATGGCCTAGGTACTTATCCTACCACCAAGGGTATTCCCGAATTAAGGCAAACGATTACTAACTGGCTGACTAAGCGCTTCAAAATCGCTGATCATGCTATTGACCCCGAAACTCAAGTTTTACCGGTTAGCGGTACTCGTGAGGCATTGTTTTCGATAGCGCAATGTGTTGTAGATGACTCAAAATCCGTCTTGAATCAAAAACCTTTCGTTATTATGCCGAATCCCTTCTACCAAATCTATGAAGGCGCGGCATTATTGGCCGGTGCGGAACCTTATTTTCTGAATACAGCGCAAACTAGTGGTTATTTGCCTGATTTTGATTCCGTACCTGAAGAAGTATGGCAACGCTGCCAGTTGATTTATATTTGCTCACCTGGCAATCCAAGCGGTGCAGTAATACCTAAAGCTGAAATGGCAAAGCTGATCAATCTGGCGAAAAAGTACGATTTCATCATTGCATCCGATGAATGTTACAGCGAACTCTATGACGACGAACACAATCCGCCAGTAGGCTTACTGCAAACCGCTTTCGACATAGGTAACACCACATTCAAACATTGCGTAGTGTTTCACAGTTTATCCAAACGCTCCAATGCACCGGGTTTGCGCTCTGGCTTTGTTGCCGGTGACGCGAAAATTTTACAATCGTATTTCCAATACCGCACATACCAAGGCTGCGCTATGCCTGTACCTACCCAACATGCTAGTATTCTCGCTTGGCAGGATGAAACGCATGTTATCGAAAATCGGCAGCTATACCGTACAAAATTTGATGCTTTCATAGATATACTTAAAGATGTTTGCGACATCCATAAACCGGCCGCCAGTTTTTATGTGTGGTTAAAAACATCATTGCCAGATACAGAATTCGCCCAACTGCTTTTTGCTAAAGAAAACATTACGGTTTTACCCGGTAGTTACTTATCCCGTGACTTTGCTGGTATCAATCCGGGGCAGAACCATGTCCGCATCGCTTTGGTAGCACCTTTGGCGGAATGCATCGAAGCTGCGTATCGAATTAAACATTTTCTTAACACTTTACATTAATAGCAATCACCATGACTGAACTTGAAACCATTATTAACAACGCTTTTGAAAACCGCGCCGACATCACGCCAGCTAATGCCAGTGTAGAAGTCTGCAACGCCGTCAATGAAGCCCTGACCTTACTTGATACAGGCAAAGCCCGCGTTGCAGAAAAAATCAACGGTGATTGGGTAACGAACCAATGGTTGAAAAAAGCTGTGTTATTATCATTCCGTATTAACGAAAATCGCCTGATGGACGGGGGTAATACCCGTTACTACGATAAAGTTGAATGCAAATATTCTAATTACTCGGAAGAAGATTTCGCTAAGGCAGGTGTACGTGTTGTCCCCAACGCTGTCGCCCGCCGGGGTTCTTATATTGCACCGGGGGCTATCTTAATGCCATCTTATGTGAATATCGGTGCATATGTTGATAGCGGAACGATGGTAGATACTTGGGTTACGGTTGGTTCATGCGCCCAAATCGGTAAAAATGTCCATCTTTCCGGTGGTGTTGGCATTGGTGGGGTGTTAGAACCTTTACAAGCAGGCCCCACCATCATCGGCGATAATTGCTTTATCGGCGCCCGGTCTGAGGTCGTTGAAGGTGTGGTTGTCGAAGATGGTTGTGTAATATCAATGGGAGTTTATATTGGGCAGAGTACTAAAATATATAACCGTATGACCGGCGAAGTCACATACGGCCGCATCCCCGCTGGTTCAGTCGTCGTCTCCGGCAACCTGCCGTCTTCCGATGGTAAATACAGCCTGTATTGTGCGGTGATTATCAAGCAAGTTGATGAGCGTACCCGTAGCAAAACAGGCATTAATGAATTGTTGCGCGATTAAAAAATTAACCTAACCTACGAGCCGATATTATGAGCGAAAATCTAACTAACAATGCCATTATCTATGCGATTCTTGCCTTAAACAGTGAGGTAGCTTTACAGCAAGAATATCTTGCATCTGATGATGTACCACAAGACGACAAACAAAACGAAGAAGAAATTCTTGAAGACTTACAACAAGCGTTCATGGAATTCGTCGACCTTTATAAAATACGTTGTAAAGCTGACAAACAACTGCCATTAATTGACGAACTTCTGAATAGCCAGCTGTAAAAAATGGTTGTACTGTACGGCATAAAAAACTGCGATACCGTTAAGAAGGCGAAAACTTGGCTGGATAATAACGGTACCGCCTATCAATTCCACGATTATCGGGTTGATGGCCTTTCCTCGGAACTCCTAAAACGGTTTGCTGCTGGCTTAGGATGGGAAGCAATGCTTAATCGTAGCAGCACCAGTTGGCGGAAACTCAGTGCTGAACAACAAAGTGACCTGAACGAAGCTAAGGCCTTACAACTTATGCTGGAAATCCCTACCCTGATTAAACGGCCTATATTAGATACCGGTAATAAACTATTGCTAGGTTTTAAACCAGATACTTATCAAACAATTTTAAAATGAGCGACACGCTGGAACTCCTTAAAGACCTTATCCATCGCCCCTCGGTTACCCCCAAAGATGAAGGTTGCCAAGATGTGCTGGTAAATCGTCTTAAACTATTAGGTTTTACCGAAGAACGGCTTGATTTTGCCGACACTCAAAACATTTGGCTTCGGCGAGGTACAGCCGCACCGTTGTTTGTGTTTTTGGGGCATACCGATGTAGTACCACCCGGGCCACTAGATGCTTGGCTGTCGCCACCTTTCGAACCGACCCTGAAAGATGGCAAGCTTTATGGTCGTGGTGCAGCGGATATGAAAGGCGGCATCGCTGCTTTCGTCACCGCCGCCGAGCGTTTCATCACCAATCACCCTGACCATCAGGGTTCAATTGCTGTAATGATGACCAGTGATGAGGAAGGCATTGCCACGAATGGCGTAGTCAAAGTCGTGGAAGTTTTAGAAGCCCGCCACGAAAAAATCGACTGGTGTTTGGTGGGCGAGCCGTCCAGCGATAAAAAAATTGGTGATGTGATTCGGGTCGGACGGCGTGGGTCTTTATGTGCTAAATTGACTATCCAAGGCATTCAAGGCCATGTTGCTTATCCAGAACTGGCAGAAAACCCGATCCATACGTTTGCGCCAGCGTTGAAAGAATTAACCGAGCAAGTATGGGACAAGGGTAATCAATTTTTTCCAGCGACTAGTTTACAGGTTTCCAATATTCACGGCGGAACCGGTGCGGAAAACATTATCCCAGGCAAGGTAGAAGTCCAATTTAATCTGCGTTTTAGCACTGAACTGGATGAAAGCATTATCAAGCAACGTACTCACACAATCCTTGATAAACATAACTTAAAATATGATATTCAATGGCGTCTGTCTGGCAATCCGTTTTTGACGACAGGTACTGAGCTTATTAATGCCGCCCACGCTGCTATTAAAACCATCACAGGCTACGGTACCAAAGATGACACCGGCGGTGGCACATCCGATGGTCGCTTTATTGCACCTACTGGCGCGCAAGTTATCGAGCTAGGCCCGTTGAATGAAAGCATCCATAAGATTAATGAACATATTGCTGTCAATGATATTGAAGTACTTTCTAACATTTATGAGCAAATCCTGATTAATTTGCTAATGGCATAACCTTCCAAGCAAGCATCTCAACCTTCTCTTTTTATTGATTAAATTAATCCGTAAATGGAGCATAGAAGATAACTTGAGTAAGAATTAATTTGGAATGGCGGCTGATTTAGATTGGGAATTTTTCGTTGATTCAAAATCATGCGCCACACCGTGCATTGAACAAATCAATAATACACCTGCAGCAATCAAGGCAATTTGCTGTAACGATGTTTTGATGTCAGTTTTTTTATGAAGTGAAGGGATTAAATCAGCCACCGCGATGTAGATAAAACTGGAAGATGCAAGCGCCAGAAAATAGGGCAAGCTGTCGCGCAAATCATCTAAACTATAATAAGCTAGGATTCCACCCAACACGGTAGTCAAACTGGCTAAGACGTTATAGACCAATGCCTTACTTTTGGAGTAGCCACTGTGTAGTAAAATTGCAAAATCACCTACTTCCTGAGGGATCTCATGGGTAGCTACAGCAAGGCTGGTAACAATACCCAATTTAACGTCAGTCAAAAATGCTGCCGCAATTAACACGCCATCAACGAAGTTATGTATACCGTCGCCGACAACAATTAATACCCCAGCAGATTTTTCGATACCAAAATGATGATGTCCATGCTGAACAGCTTCCTGTGCGTGATCATGTTGATTTTCTTCCCCATGAGCCTCACAAGTTTCTACGTGACAATGCCGCCACACCAAGAGTTTTTCCAATACAAAAAAACCCAGTATGCCAGCTAAAATTGTACCTGATATGGCTTGAAAGTCCTCAGAAGGCTTAGCGGCAAAAGCTTCTGGAATTAATCCCCAAAACGCGACCGCTAATAAGGCACCAATCGCAAAACTAATGCCGTGCGGTAAAATGATATTGCGTTTATCTTCTGGCAATAATAAAAACACGCTTGCAGCAATCACGCTAAGCACACCACCAATCGCCGTAAACACAATTATTAACAGCAATAAACTCAAGTCAATCTCTCCAGATTAAGGTTGCCATACGCCCGGTTTGGTTATCCCGCCGATAAGAAAAAAACCGTCCGTCATCAGTTACTGTACAAAAATTACCACCATAAACACCGGTAATACCCAATTCCACCAATTCAATCCGTGCTATTTGATAAATATCAGCTAACCATTTCCCTGCATTTTTCTGTTTGAATGCGGCAACGTAATCTGCGGACTTGGCTAGGAATGCATCCCGTACTTCACCACCCACTTCAAATTTTTCAGCGCCAATAGCCGGCCCTAACCACACTATAACGTCATGCGTTTTCAGAGCATGGATGGTATTGGCAATAACTCCGTCGAACAACCCGCGCCAACCGGCGTGTATGGCGGCAATCTGTTTGCCATCTTTAGAACATACCAACACAGGTAAACAGTCCGCCGTCATTACCACACAAACCACGCTGGTTTTCCTGGTGTAACTCGCATCGGCTTCTAGCAACGGCATATTGGGTACAGCTTCTACCACAATATTGCTATGCACTTGGCTCAACCAAGCTGGCTCGGAAGGTAAGCTCAATATGGTTTTAATGAGCGCACGGTTTTGGGCAACTAACCCCAAATGGTCGCCAACATGGGTTGCGGGATTCAAGCTAGCAAAACGGCCTTTACTTACACCACCAGAGCGTAACGTTGTCGCGGCATGTACATTTGCCGGCGCAGGCCAATCAGGTTGTAACCAGGGCTTATTGCTGTTCATTGGCAGACAAGGCATTCAGTAACTGATTCATATCGTCAGGCAACGGTTGCTCCCATTCGAGATATTCATCCGTTTCGGGATGCTGCAAACCCAGCCTGGTGGCATGTAAGGCTTGCCGCTTAAAACCGCGCAATAATTGTTGAAGCTCATCAGAACAATTCGGCGACATTTGAAAACGTCCGCCGTAAACCGGATCACCTAACAACGGATAGCGGATATGCGCCATGTGTACACGAATTTGATGGGTACGACCAGTTTCCAATTGTAAGCGCACGAAGGTGTGGTGAGAGAAGCGTTGCTCGACACGATAATGGGTCACGGCTTCTTTACCAGATTGGCGTACTATGTAACGAAGCCTGTCGGTAGGATGCCGTCCTATAGGCTCATCAACCGTGCCTCCTGCAGTCATACGGCCTTTAGTAATGGCAAGATATTCGCGGGTAATGTCATGGGCTTGCAGTTGTTCAGTTAAACTGTAGTGAGCGTGTAAGGTTTTAGCTATCATTAATAGACCACTAGTATCCTTATCGATACGATGCACGATGCCTGCCCTGGGAAGGGTCTCCAAATTAGGTTCATGGTGCAATAAGGCATTCAATAAGGTGCCACTCCAGTTTCCTGCGCCGGGGTGAACCACCAAACCGGCCGGCTTATTAATGATCAGAATGCTGTCGTCCTCAAACACAATATCCAATGGAATATCTTCAGGATCAGATTCGATCACCACCTCAGGTTCGGCATCCAAAGTGATCTCTTCACCACCTTCAAGTTTGAACCGTGGGCTTAACTCTATTGCACCATTAAGTTCCACTCGTCCGGCTTTAATCCAGGTTTGCAACTTGCTACGGGAATAGCTTGTAAACAGTTCCGCCAGCGCTTGGTCAATGCGCATACCTGCCATCTCATAAGGAACTGTTTCTGATAATTTCAACATAAGCATTTCTGAATAAATCAACGATACGTTATACTCAAGGGTGTATTTTTTGGTGCAATATGCACTAAAATCCAGCGAGTTAACCCTACATAATACAACGTGCCGTTAGTACCATGCGATTATTTTTATTAAAACCTTCAGTTATTGTAATTTTAGCTATGTCTCTCCAAGCATGTGAGGGGCTTAATTACTTGGTTCACGGTGACCAAACCGAAGCTAGCCAGGATGAATGTAAAGAATGGAAAAGCTCAGAAGACGATGACCAGGATTGCGTTGATTGGAATGCCACTAAATTCCGAAATCAAGCACAAAAAGCCATGGATGCAGGCCAATACGAAAAAGCCATCAAAATCTATGAAGCCATGGAATCACGCTATCCTTTTGGCCCGGACTCCGCTCAAGCGCAGTTAGATATTGCCTATGCTTACTACAAAAATAGCGATCCGGAAGCAGCAATAGGCGCAGCGGATAGGTTCATTAAAATGAATCCCAGAAGCGCTAATGTCGATTACGCCTATTATCTTAAAGGCTTGGTCAACTACAACCGTGATATTGGTTTTGTACAACGTTTTCTTCCCACTGATGCTTCGCAACGTGATCCGGGCAACGCCAAAAATGCGTATGAAATTTTTTCAGAATTAGTCCGTAAATTTCCACAAAGTAAATACGTACCAGATTCGAAAAAACGCATGATTGCCTTAAAGAATAATTTAGCCATGCATGAAGTACATGTCGCCGAATACTATATGAAACGGCGGGCTTATGTCGCAGCCGCTAACCGCGCATCCAATGTCGTCGAAAAATATCAACGCACCCCTGCTGTACCTTATGCTTTACTTATCATGCAAGAAGCTTACACCAAATTGGATATGCCAGATTTGGCCAAAGATGCAGAAACCTTATATCAAGCCAATTTTCCTAACGGCCCACCAGTTCCTGAATATGAAAATGCAACTATTTCACACCAAGTTTGGGACTTTATCGGCCTGGAAAAATAAGAATTACCTACTTAATAATGAAACGCATACAACCTTTTCATTATTAAGTGTTAGTGTGAAAAAGTTGATCAACCTTAATAGCCGTCTTAAGCCACCATGGGACACCCCACCCGCAGATACTAATCGTTTTTGTCACTTGCCATCGGTTTTCTATAGATAGAATAAGCCCCTCTTTTAGTCCCCTAAGAGCATTTCTTATTGCCCCCTTCAATAGGTTAATTTTATAAGTTACCAAATCTTGACCTGTATCAAGGGCATGTAAGTAGTGATAGTTATAATCATCCTCTAAAGTATCGCCCTGCTTAATTGAGTTTTATTTTAACCACTTACTTAAGCTTTGCGTCACTGTGGCAATTCGTAGCACCTACTTACCAGTAAAGGATAAAAGACCTATTACGCAATGCTTATATGTTGATCCATTATAAATCTAACGGGATGAATGCATGAAAACAAAAACGTCAAACTATATTACCTTAAATATTTTATGCAGAGGCATTCTGCTGGCAGCACTAGGTATTACCTCAGTCTGGGGCAATACCCTCACGGTTAACGATCTGGGTGGGGGAATCACAGCAGCCGATGGCCTGTGTACATTACCTGAAGCCATCAATAATGCTGAGGCCAACAATGACACCACTAGCGGTGATTGCGTTGCCGGTTCTGGCGCAGACATCATCAAATTCAATGTCAACGGCAATGTCTTAAGTGGTGCGTTGCCTGTAATAAATGACCCAAAAGGCCTCACAATTGACGGTTCTGGCCAAACGGTAACACTCGGTAATGGTGCTAGCGCTAGCAATGGTGCTGGCTTTTTTACTTTGCGCAGTGGCAGCATTCTGCATCTGAAAAAACTGACTGTCTTCAATGCTTCAGGCGACGAGACTGGCGGTGCCATGTACAACAGTGGCGGCACAGTAACCATCTCCAATTGCACCTTTTCCGAAAATTTCGCTCGCCATGCGGGTGGGATTATGAACTCCGGCACGTTGACAATTGCCAATAGCCTTTTTACTAAAAACCGTGCATCACGGAGTGCTGGTGCTATCGAAAATGGTGGCAAGCTAACTGTTACTGACAGCACTTTCTCCAACAATGGTGCCAATAGCGCAACCCATGAATCTCAAGGCGGTGGAGCTATCGATAACGTAGGAAATTTAACTATTGTCAACACTAATTTCTCCAATAATTTTGCACGTTTCGGTGGTGGTGGAGGGATTAAAAACGGGGGAAATGTAACTCTCATTAACAGCACCTTCACCAATAACTTTTCTTCGGGTGAAATGACCTATGGCGGCGGCGGTATTTATAGTGGTGAACGCTCTAAACTGACTGTTATCAACAGCACCTTTTCAGGCAATGTATCTGCCCTTTCCTACGCGGGTGGCGGAGGTGGTGGTATCCATCACTCGGGAGACTCCATCAAAGTGTTCAACAGCACCTTCTCAGGCAACCTGTGTTATAAAGGATTTAGTCCGGGTTTTACAGGTGGGGGCGGTATCTTATTTAAGGGTAAGGGCATTTCCCAGCTCGCCAATAACATCCTGGCTGACAACAAAGGCGGGGATTGCCAAAGCTCTGGCACACTGACCACAAACCTCAACAACCTGATCAAGGATGGCAGTTGTAATCCGGCGTTATCCGGCAATCCTAAGCTCGGCTCGTTGACTAACAATGGTGGGCCAACCCAAACTTTCGCCCTGCTTACAGGGAGTCCGGCTCTCGACGCTGGGAATGACGCTATTTGTAAATCGACTCCGGTCAATGGAAGAGACCAACGCGGAGTCATCCGTCCGCAAGGCGCGCACTGCGATATCGGTGCGTTTGAGGCGGCTTTCGCCGATTTATCATTAGCGATAATCGACACGCCGGATCCTGTCGAAGTGCATAACCGTCTCACCTGGACAATTACTGTTACCAACAGCGGTGTTGCCAAAGCAACTGGGGTGACCTTAACAGATAAATTACCCACAACAGGTTACAAGTTCATTTCAACCACACTATCTCAAGGCAAGTGTAATACACCAACCTTTGCTGGCAATATTACTTGTAATCTAGGCAACCTTGCTAACGGTAAACGCGCAATAGTCAAAATTGTGGTTAAGCCCACCGGAATAGGAAAAATCAGAAATACGGCTAAGGTGATAAGTAACCAGTTCGACAATTATCTTGCCAACAATAGCACCACTCAAATTACCACGGTTAAACCCCGATTTTGAAAAAACCAGAAGGCAGACGATCATCGGCAGCATTCATGGGAACAATACCAACGTGAGTCATCTAAAGATTAGACGCGGCGATAACCTATATGAAATCGCCGCTTTAGGTTAAGATTTATCCTGAGCTTAAAAGTTGCTGCGCGCTATTTTGACTCTGTTTTTTCTGCCATCAGCAAACGGTTAATCTGCTCCAAGTCAGCTTCGGTAAGGTTACTTGCGGTTTGTTTTAATTTGATACTATTGATTAAATAATCGTAACGGGCACGAGATAAGTCACGTTTGGCTCGGTAAAGGTTGCGCTGTTGCTCTAACACGTCAACCGTAGTGCGGATACCGACTTCAAACCCAGCCTCAGCAGCTTCTAAAGCACTAGCTGCTGACTTAACCGCCGCTTTCAACGCGTCCACTCGGCTGATATTGGTAAGGACACTTCGGTAAGTATTATTAACTTGACGCTTTACTGCGCGCTTTACCGCAGTCAAATTCTCTTTTGCTGTCTGATAATCATAAGTGGCTTGCCGGATTTTCGAACTGACAGCACCACCCTCAAATATCGGGACATTAAGTTGCACCCCAATATTTTGGGTATCACCACGCGGCCCAAATGCGGAGCCATTTTCTGATACGCCATAAGAACCCACCAGATCCAACTTCGGCAAATGGCCGCTACGTTGGATATCAATAGTCTTGTGGGCGACTTCCATTTGATTGAAAGCAGCAATAATACTTAAATTACCGGTATCAGCAGTTTCGCTCCATTCAGCCATATTGTCCGGATCAGGTTTTTTTAGCGGCAAATTTTCACTTAGTGGGCTAAGCGTCGACTCAGTAATACCGATTATTTCCCGTAAGGCTTCTTTCTGGTTATCCAAGGTATTGAAAGCATCCAGTTCGTTAGCCGTGGTTTGGTCGAATGCAGCCTGGGCTTCGTAAACGTCGGTAATAGGTATCACACCCACATCGAAGCGGGCTTTGGCTTGATCGAGTTGTTTACTTATGGCTGCTTTTTCGGCAACTGTAAATCCCAGGCTATCCTGGGCGGACAACACATTAAAATAAGCTTCGGAAGTACGTACCATTAGATTTTGCAGCTCTGCCTGGTAACTTGCCTCAGCTTGGGCAATTTGGTTCTCTGACTGGCTAAGTTGCATCCAGTGATCCCAGTGAAACAAGGGTTGGGTTAGATTGATGCTAAAAGAATGACTCCAGTACTCCTGATTTGCAGGGAAAAAACCATTTTCACTTAACCTTGCTATCCTATTATGCCGCCATTCTCTGCCACTACCACCCGTTGCGGAAAGTATTGGAAAAAATCTAGCTAAGCCTTGCTCGCGTATTTCTTTTACAGATGAGCGCTTGGTTTCCGCTTGCTTCAGCACAGGGTCATTTTCCAAAGCGCGCATATAAATGGCCAACAAGTTTTCAGCATGAAGCCAAGTAGGCATCATCAACATTAACAAACAACTTAAAACCCTAACTGTATTCCTAGTCACAAATTCAATAATCCTTGGCGAATTTAACTTTCATTGTTGGCATACTGCTTTCTTGGATGAATGATGTTATTTTAACCAGTTTTTAAATTTTGCTTTCTTTATTTACAACATGAAACGATTTTTATCAGCCATTTACATTAGTATTTTAACTATAAGCCTGACCGGTTGCGCCAGTTTAGGTAAAGGCATGGTGGAGGCGTATCTGGATCGCCAACAAACGGAACAAGATACCCGCGTTTGTGAAATCCTGGGTAAACCTTTCGATGGCCTGAATATGGCTTTAGATAACAACCAAGGAAAAACAAAAGTCCTCATTATTCATGGCATACGCGACCATATGCCAGGTTATTCTACTCAGTTTGTCGAAAGGTTAGCCAAGGAGCTGGATTTGCCGTTGATGTCCGCTAAACGCAAAAACCTTTCCTTAAACTCCGGTGGCAAAAACAGCGAACTACTAGGTAATTTAGGTTTAGTCAAGCTAATGAATAAAGACCGGACTAAAGAATTACTTTTTTATGAGTTAACCTGGTCTGCCATCACTGCAAAACAAAAAGAAGCCATTGCTTTTGACAATTCCGATGAATACTCATATCGCCGAGCCGCAGTTAATGATTTATTAAAGAAATTTTCTAACGACACTTGGCCTGATTCCATAATTTACATCGGTGATAGCCAGCAAACAATCTTGCAATCATTTAGCCAATCATTCTGTTGGATGATTAAAAGCGATTGGGAAAATTTTCCCGATGGCATAACTAAGACCTGTAACTTCAACGATATTGGCTTACAAAAAAGCCTGGCTGACGACCAATTCGCCCTAATCACCCATAGTTTAGGTAGCCGTATCGCGATCGACGGCTTACAACATTTAACAACATTGCGGAGTAGCCCTAATGCTGATTTTAGGGAAATCTTTAAACAAAAACAGATACCCGTCTTCATGATGTCTAATCAATTGCCGATGCTGCAATTAGGCCGTAATTTACCTACAGTCAGCAACCAAAAAAATACCTACTGCAAACCGGAAGGGGCAAACTATCAACAACGGATGTTAAACCATACCAGGGTTATCGCGTTTAATGACCCCAATGACCTTTTAAGCTATACCATTCCCGGCGACTTCAGCGATAAATTCATTGACTCAAGATTATGCAGTGAAGTAACTAACATAAATATCAATGTCGCAAAAATTATCGACGCATTCAGTTTAGGTAAAATGGCAAACCCTTTAGAAGCCCATATAGGCTATGATTCTGATGACCGCGTCATCGCACTAATTGCCAAAGGCATCGGCAATCACCGGACTGCAAAAATAGTTAACGAACGTTGCCGCTGGGTGGAGACAATTGATTAAAAAATACAACAAACCAAAGTTGTAACTTCAGCGAGTGAATTTTTAACCTGTTTAACGAACTAGGCACTATAGGTTTCTAAGGCCATTTGCGGCTTGGCAAACTTGGTCGCGCCCGCAGGACACACCGTGGAGCAGGCAAGTGCTGACAACTAGAAATAGGGATTTGTTCATCATTTGAGCCCTAAATAAGCAGGCTTTCATTTTGGCTTGCTTATGCGCCAATCAATTTCGGCCCTGATGATAGCCAAAGTCATTTCGTATATTTCTTCTTATCAGAAGTTCAGAAATAACTCGGCTAAGTCGAGCTATTAGAGTAAATCCCTAAGAAACTTAACCTTATGACAGGCAGCACTGGTGTCAACATTGGAGACATTCAGAGTCATGAAAAGCGTGAAAGTTGAAATGGAAATTTCGGCCCAGAGCGTGTAAAAACATATTAAAGTTTTTCCGGCAAGCCTATTGGTTGTTTTAATAGCGCCCTATTGGTTGAGTGGCGGTTATTTTTTTATATTTTATGGGTGGGCGATTTTTTAAAAACCGCTCCTGAGCGCTTATGATATAGCCACAATTTGGTTTGTATGGTCATCAAAAAGCCCTGCCCAGGCTTTGATGGCCTCCATCAAGCCTTTGATGCCCAGTATTTTTATCACCCGCTTCAAATTGTAAGCCAACACATGCAGGCTCATTTCAGTGCTGACGTGTTTTAATGTCCTCATCAAGAAATGCGCCGAGCCCATCCACAGCTTGATCGTTCCATAGGGGTGTTCCACCGTCTGGCGACGGATACGCATACTGTCAGGGGTAAGGTCCAGGCGGGTTTGCATGGTATCAAGGACATCTTCGTGTTCCCAACGGCTAACTCGCCTTTCGGTACTAGGGGTGCACTTGGCTTTAATTGCACACTGCCTACAGGATGAGCTCCAGTAACGGTGCACTTTTAAGCCACCTTCAATCCGTGATGAACGATAAGTCAAAGACTGCCCTGCAGGGCAACGGTATTCGTTGTTCGTATCATCATAGATAAAGTGCGCTTTGCCAAACCGTCCCGCGGCCGTGGCGTTGGAAGTGACGGTCTTCGGTACGATGGGGATTATTCCGGCCTGGTAGCAACTCAGGATCTCCTCGCTCTTGAAATAGCCGCGGTCGGCAACGACTGTCAACTCTTCCGTGCCTGTCCCAACCCGCGCTTGCTTAGCCATGTTCGTCAATTGATCCCGGTCAACGCCGACGTTGGTTACTTCATGCGCCACAATCAGGTGGTGTTTGGTATCCACTGCGGTCTGAACGTTATAGCCGACAATGCCTTCGCCCCGTGTCTTCATGGAACGGCAATCCGGGTCGGTCAGGGAGATTTGCTTGTCCGGCGCTTCATTGAGCTTAACTTCGATGTCCTTGAGCATTTTCATCTGCTCTTTTAACGCAGCAATCTTGTCTTGGAGCCTTTCCGTTCGTGCCTTGGCAACAGCAGGCTCTTGCAAATCAGCCGTATCGAGTGCCGCCAGGTAGCGGTTGATGCTGGACTCTACCTCTTTCATTCGCCGTTCCAGCTTGGCACTGGTAAAGTTCCGGTCTCGGTTGTTGGCCGCCTTGAACTTGCTGCCATCAATGGCCACCATAGCCTCTGAAAATAAACCGAGTTGCTGGCAGAGCACCACAAACTGCCTGCAGACACCGCGTATAGCTTTGCCGTTGTCTTTGCGGAAATTGGCAATGGTCTTGAAATCAGGCGTTAAACGCCCAGTCAGCCACATGAGTTCCACGTTGCGTTGGGCTTCTTTTTCCAGGCGGCGGCTGGATTGGATGCGGTTGAGGTAACCGTATATGTAAAGCTTTAAGAGGATTGAGGGGTGGTAAGATGGCCTGCCGGTAACCGCCGGTTCTACACGGCTAAAACCCAGCTTGTACAAATCCAGTTCATCAACAAAAACATCGACTACCCGTACCGGATTGGTTTCCGAAACATAGTCGTCCAGACTCTCTGGCATCAAGGTGGTTTGGGTGCGACATTCACCTTCTATAAACCGTTTCATCAACTTGGCTCCGGCTTCATTGGGACACCTAAATTATACCATGTCGTTTTTACACGATCTGGGCCATTTGCAGCCCTTCGTTGCCCATATAATGAAACACCCAAATTTTAGTAAAGCCGACCTTCGCGATACTCCAGGTTGCGGTCAAAACATCATGCTTCGAGCGACTAACTAAGGGGCTTCATCACTCCCATCAAAGCTAGATTGCATTCAACATTTTTATATTAAAACCTGTTATTTAATCTTTTTTTTGTAAATAGTTGCCCCTGAATAATGGCATTTTTCAAATAAGACTTTTTATCAGGCTGGCTTGTTCGCAAGGCGATTAAACTGTACGGCAAAACAACCTGATAAAGCTCGCCACTGCCAAGTGTCCCGATGCGCCTGTTCTGGCCGTCGCGGGGATAATCAAACACCGCCCAGCCTTGCCGACACCGTCCGGCTTTAGAACTGATAAAGCCAAAGTGATTTTAGTTGCAAAATCACAGATCTGACCCCCGTCTCTCTGTTACTCACAGCGCTATCTCCTTTATTAACCTTTGTTTATTAGACTAGGTGTTGGCGAAATACTTGCTGAGCCTCATAGTTAATAAGGAAAGTCTATATTTTGATTTTATGAAAAAATGACAGAAAAATGCAGATTTCAGATAAATATCACACAATAAGTCCAACGCCAATTCATAAAAAATCAGTTTCTGACCTTTGGGCCTTAATTCCAGATGTACTTGCAAAGGGTTCAGTTAATCTTTATCAAAATATCTTAATTGTGAATGGTTCTATCTTTTTATAGATTTGTTATTAACAAGTTGATAGGATCGTAGCGCGTAAGGAAATCCGTATATAACAATAACGCAACATCCTAAGAAACAAGCGGAGTCTCATAATGAATAGAATCATCTTAGTTTTTGCCTTGATCGTCTCCCCCCTCGTTGTCTGCGCAGATCAGCAAGCGGAGTTATGGGTCGAAAATCTCACCGGTTATCCCGTGGATGTGGTCTACATTGCCGAAGGGAAGACCGACTACACGAAGCACACGACGATCGGGATTGGCGAGATCATGGCGCAACCGGTGACACCGAATTTCACTTGGTATTTCAGGGTGCTAAGGAAAGATATCGGCGAATACACTACCAATACCAATGCCAAACAGAAAGTAATACTCAACCAAGCGCTTCTGGACGACGCCGGTATCCCCGAAGCCCCTAAACAGGGGAAAGACACGAGCGGAACCAAAGGCAGTTTACTACCACCGCCCCTGCAGGAACCGACCTTTACCAAACCAACTGGCCAACCGGATGCGCTACCCCCAAATTTCGAGCCTCGTGCCCCCGTGCGCGGAGCGTTGGTAAACTGGTTCGATACCGTGCCGGAGGCGATAGCCATCCTTGACAAGGAAAACAAGTTTCTAAATTTCGGTGAAAATGGGCTGGTTAACCAGGTGCCTTCCACTGCGGACAATACGGCCAAGACAACCGCGGCCTTTTTGCTCCAAAAAATCCCCGGCAAAAAAGATACGTATCATATACAAAATATCTATTACCAGGACAGCTTCTTGTACATTGATGCCGATGCAAAAGAAAACGCGCCGATCCATTACGGCCCTGAAGGCGAGATTTTGCCCACCGGCGAATGGCTCGTCCAGAAGGGCCAGAATTATTACAGCCTCATCAATGCCGCAAACCCAAGCCTGCGCATCGGGATTAGAGGGAACTCGGCTGTGGTCAGCGCTAAGACCTACGGTATAGATATTCCCCCCAATATAGCCCAATTGGAGGCTTCGGATGAAGAGAAGAAAACACTAGCTTTTGAAATGGCCGACCACACAGCTTATCAGTCGGGCGATGCCTTCATCCTTTTTGATGTCAAGAGCTACCGGGCGCTTCTAGATATGGCACCGGCATTGGTAAAATGGGGTAAGGACTTACAGGCTCTCGAGGACGAACGTAAGGCAAGGAAAGAGGCGGCAGAGAAAGCGGGGCGGGAGCGCCAGGCAGTGGAGTTGGAGCGCCGACGGCTTCTCGCCGTACCAGAGATGGCGGGGGGTGGCGGTTTCGGTCAAGAAAATCTAAGCATTCGCCTGGGCGTTGGCAATGTTTACGAGACTAAGGACGGCTACAAGGCGATCAAGTACACGTTCTCTGACATAGCGCGACCTTACCTTACTGCGGATCTTCAGACATCCGACAATCCGGAAGAAAATCAGTTCATGGACTTGTTCATCAACCCGAAAGTCGCGGCCTGGGTCCAGGATAAAGATCTCTACATTGCCATCGATACGGGCAAGGAGACCAGCATCAACCTGCGGCACGGGAATGATAAAGCAAGCTCCGACCTAGAGACCGATGGCAACTGGTATGTCGGGGAAGTGCGGTTCAACTTGGGTACGTCTGAAAGTAAAGATGTCATTATTTACCCCACGACGCAGATTAAGGAAGTTGGCGCCGGCAGGAGTTCGGATCAGACCAAGGGAATCAACGTCTCAGTGGACGAAATCGTTGGTATCAATATCGACGAGACCAAAGGCTCCCAAGTTAACTTCCAGGCTCGTGAATATGAGGTGAGCGGCCAACATGTCGGCGATCCCAGATTTGGCAACTTGCAATATGTATGGGATAGCTGTGGCCTTGCCGACAAACCCAAGAGCACTGAGGAATGTACCTATGAGGGGCCAGTAGACCTCTTCGACAAGGAAACCCTCAGTTTGCGAAAGATCAAGAAGATTGCCCAGGCCATGCCCGGACTCGAGACACGGACGGTTTACCAAGCCCGCATTCCCCGCTCGGGACTCAGCAGTCGCCAGATGGTGAACTTCGACGTACACGTCCAGGCCCACATGGTGAAATTGCTCAGAACCACCCGCGAAAACACGAAAAACAAGGATTGGAATGATTTTGTGGCCGGTTTCACTTACGTCTTTAGACCCGATCTATGGGACTTCAACGAGTCCTTCGAGAACCAGCGGATCATTAAGGAAGCCCGCTTTAAGCCCGTTGGCTTTACTTTTGATAAGACCTTCAGGATCTGGCTCTGGATCGATATCGAAGACCTGAAGCCTTTCATGAAAAATTAATTGGAGATTAGGCCTATGAAATTGATAAAGCTTCGCTTCGTTACCCTGGCTCTTCTGCTGGTATTATCTGTTAACGCTGCCTATGCCGGGGGTGGCGTTGGCAACCAACCGTGGAGGCATCAAAAAGGCGATAACAACCCAAACGGCATGGCGCCGAACAGAGACACGGATGTAGACACACGGAAAAATCCGGTAGCTGTGCCTGGGATACCGACGGACGCTAATAATGCGGGGCCTGCGGTTGTTCAGGATGATGATGACGCCCCGGCGCATCCGAATCGCCTCCCCCCCCCGCCCCCGCCACCAAAAGATAACCCAGCACAGGCGGTACCGGCAGCAGGACAAAAGGGCGCCCCGGCGCATCCGAATCAAGATGACGCCCCGGGTAATCCCGATGATAAGAAACGCGCCCGGCGAGTGCTGAAAGATGCGGCAGTACCGGCAGCAGGACAAAAGGGCGCCCCGGCGCATCCGAATCGCCTCCCGCCCCCGCCACCAAAAGGTAACCCAGCACAGGCGGTACCGGCAGCAGGACAAAACGTCGGCTCGCCGCCCCACGTCCCCCGGCGAGTGCTGAAAGATGCGGCAGTACCGGCAGCAGGACAAAATGCCGGGGGAGTTTATGTGAAATTCACGCTGCCAACGAGCCCTCCTCAGAATGATAAAGATAAAGTTTTCAAAGACCCTTTGGTTCCTCCCTTTGATCCGAACACTAACCCGACGATTAGGTACGTAGGTCAAATGACGACCGTGGACAGGTTGCTTTACCCCTCCTCGAATTCAGGTAAAATCCAATATTATGATGCGGATAATAAGGTAGTTGAAGAGGATATAGGCGCATTAATTGGAGGGGGTGCCAATTCCCAGGTTTACTACAACAGCAACAACCCCAACTTTGTTAACAAAGTCGTTAGTCTAAATGGCGGGTATGCAGCTAAACGTGCTGTCGTAATTATGGATCAGAACGGCGGCCGTGTTATTCTTAATAATATCAAAATGGTGACACAATCAAAACTTTTCACGGTTGCCCAACAAAAAGAAGATAAGCAAGAAGTCATCACTTACCAAGAGGAAAATTCCAATGACGAGTACCGCTTTTTGATAACCCGCGAGGAAAACATTGCATCCGAGGTGAAGACACTTGAAGGCAATCCAGTCAAAGACCTCAACAATAATACAAAGACTGCGAGCAATGCCTACGAGCGTGTTTTAATACGAAATCAGTTGCTTAATAAGGCTGAGTCATTGACGATTAATCTTGTCATCCGCGACCTGAACGATAGGGGCATTGTCTGGACTGACCTCAAGTTGGCAAACCTCGACATTGTTAAAGACGAAGAATCGCCCACGGGTTACCGGGTGATTTTCTTTGATTTTGATGGGTTCAGGCCGTTGAAAGGTGAAGACCCGGCAAAGCGGGCTGCGGCGGCCCGTGATATCCAGAAAGCCTTCGATGCCCCGCGTCTTGGAAATAGCACTGATGCAAATTGGAGTGTGATGTCAACGGGTGTGAAGAATGCAATACGTAAACATTATGAATCGGATCAAAATAAAAAATTAGATCAAATCAAAGTAGATGAGGCCTTTGATTTTACCGCCTTCAACAATATGGCCATTAGTACGCTTGCCACTCCCAGTGCCAATGGTGAAATCGGAATGTACATCATTTATAGTGTAATGGATGAAAAATCATTCATAGCGGAGGTCGCAAAGTTTAATAATGAAAATAAGCGCACGGTTACATATAAACCCGCTAATTTAAAACCCTAAATATAAACATTGGGCAAGAAAACCAACCATGATAACCGTGCGAACACTGAAGGTGTCAGGTCTTTTTATTTGCCTTTAATGTGTTGCCATTTGACCTATGGCAAGACCAGCAATAAGAATAGAATTTGCAGGGCGTTGTATCACGTTACGTCAAGAGGAGACCGACAAGAAGACATTTATAGCGATAATGAAGACCGATTAAGTTTTTTATCGCTATTGTCTCAAGTATCATAATACTATAATTGGCTGATACGCGCCTATTACCTTATGGATACTCATTATCACTTATTAATTGAAACGCCAGATGGGAATTTAAGTCGAGGAATGCGACAGCTTAATGGGGTATATACACAAATAACCAATCGACACCATGGAAAAGTAGGTCATGTTTTTCAAGGGCGTGATAAAGCCATACTTTTTCAAAAAAACTAATTTAATTCAATTAGCCCGTTATGTCGTAATTAACCCAATGAGAGCAAGAATGGTAAGAGAAGTAAAAGATTGGCCGTGGAGCAGTTACTAACAAACAGAGGGAATAAATACAGTTAATTCATGGCTAACAATAGAATAGATACTGTCAGCCTTTGGCGAGAATATAGTGTTAACTTTCTGGATGACCCTAGCCAATCGCCACATTGCAAATCAAAAACCATTTATGATTATTTTGGCATTGCCGCGAGCACGGGGCAAAATAAATCAAGGGAAATAAGGGATATGCTTGGCATGGGTCCAATGTCGCCCGAATGGTCTTTGCCCAGCCAGCTCTCATCCATAACCCGATGGTGTGGATGTTACAAGTCGATGGGATCGTCGCAGATATACGCCAGGCCCCCATTGAGCTGCAAGAGTTGGCCTTTGAGCAAGGCTACATTCCCTTTATTCCTTCCAAACAGTAATAGATATTGTTAATACCTTGCAATATTTGCCTGGTTGATTTTGCAGCATTATGTATTGTAATGTTCTATACAGATATGTATTATTAACTGATATACATAGGAGTATGGACATGCCACAAATTCAACCTAAAGAAGCGGTTTCTATCAATATCCGTGCGAAAGCCAATCAGCGTGACCTTATCGACCAAGCGGCGACTCGGTTAGGCCGTAGCCGGTCTGATTTTATGCTTGAGGCCGCTTGCCGTGAAGCGGAAAACGTACTGCTCGACCAAGCTTTTTTCTCGGTCGATGCAGGCACGTTTGCTAAATTTCAGGCGTTGCTCGACCAACCCTTGCCCCCGACTGACAAATTACGCCGCTTACTCAAGACCAAAGCGCCTTGGGAGAAATGAATACATTACATCTCAGACCGCCATTACCGATAACGGCGGATATTGGCCTGGCAGATTTCGACAGCGGTGAATTGTCACTCAATGAATGGCTTAGGAAACGTGCGTTAAAAAATCATTTAACTGGAGCCTCTCGTTGTTTCGTACTTTGTTCCGAAAACACTGTCATCGGATATTACAGCCTGTCTGCCGGGGCGATAAGCCATGGGGCCACCCCGAAGTCGATGCGGCGCAACATGCCAGACCCTCTGCCTGTGCTACTGCTCGGCAGGCTCGCCGTGGATAAGCGTCACCACAATAAAGGGTTCGGCCAGGCCTTGTTGCGCGATGCGATGATTCGGGCTGTCAATGTATCTGGCAATGCTGGAGTTTTTGCCATCCTGGTTCACGCCCTAAATGACCAGGCCAAGCAATTCTATTTGTCCCGTGGTTTCGTGGAATCGCCTTTGCAGCCAATGACGCTTATGATGACCATAGAAACAGTCCGGTCAATATTGGCTGAGCCCAGTTGACTTTTTCCAATCAGTCGGAAACTAAACCGAGTTTGAACCCTTCCTTTCAGTAAAAATAATACTATTAAGCTTGCAGTCATTGACGAGGGCTAAAATCGTTTCAACTTTAAGACATTTGAATCTTAATGTTGAGTCCTTTAGTCTCAATAATGTTTCATTTACTGGGGAAGAAAATGGAAAAAATGATAGCCTTGGTGTCAATTTTAGCTTTTGTACTTATCCTACAAGGCTGCGCCGCATACCCTCCATATGGGGATTCCGGAGGTTATAACGGCTACCAATCTAATGGAGGAAACTATTGCGGCGGAAGGCCATCATGGTTGGGGCGGACATCATGGATGGGGAGGCGGCAGTGACCATGAATGATAGCTATTTTTCTGGCATTTTCTAATTCTTTTGTACGAAAGCCTTGGCGATGTCTAAAGAACAAAACGCAAGGGATACTGAATCTTTTGCGTTAGTGTTCCAAAAAATAACACAAATTAATAATATTCAATTGGTTACAAACAAACCGCTCATCCAGTCACGACTTCTCTAAAGCCGACCTTGGCTCATATCAACCAACGTATTCAAGATCGGCCAACTGCAGCCATTCAATTAAGCACTCAGTGTTTTCTATAAAACGCTTCATAAAATTTATGAATGCCACCATGAATAAAGATCATTTAACAGTTCTCATGGGATAGCGTACTTTGTTGCTAAATTCATTTTTAAGTGGAGATAAGCATGAAGACGTTACCTAAATTGACAGCCCTTTCTTTATTGCTCTTGTTTGTGGTTGGGGTGCAGGCTACATCAAAATTCGACGTTTTCGCTGAACTCGATAGTGGCCCCGGCAACGTAACCGCAACCGAGGATGGCAGGATCATTTTGAGCCTGCATCAATTCTACGAGCCCAAATATTCTGTCATAGAATACAAGGACGGGAGCCTGATACCTTTTCCTAACAAGGCACTTTCGGCAGCCGACTCACTGTCAAAATTGAAACTTGATTCCGTGCTGGGAATTCGATCTGTCAATGGTATCGTCTGGATGCTCGATAACGGCATGCGTAGTGGCGTTACCCCAAAACTGGTCGGTTGGGATACGAAAGTCGATAAGCTGCATAAGGTCATTGAATTACCCGAGCCGGTATCCCACAAAGACTCGTTCGTGAACGATTTCGCGGTGGATACCAAGCACAACCATATTTTCATCAGCGACCCTGCGGGCGGCGCTAATGCCGCCTTGATTGATATTGACCTGAATTCTGGAACAGCAAGAAGGGTATTGGAAGGCCACAAAAGCGTTCTGCCGGAAAATATCGACCTGATTATCGATAAAACCCCCATACAGGTTAAAGACAAATCCGGCAAACTAATCCGGCCGCACATTGGCGTAAATCCCATCACCGAAGACCTGAATAATGAATGGGTCTACTTTGGCCCGATGCACGGCCTTAGCCTCTACAGGGTTAAAGCAGAAGATTTGGCTAACAAAACGTTAAGTGAGAATGAGTTAGCCGTTCGGGTTGAGCGCTACAGCGACAAGCCGATTTCGGACGGAATTACGATTGATAAGGACAATAATATCTACTTGGGTGAGTTAGCAGAAAATGCCATTGGAGTTATAAATAATGACCGCAATTATCGACGCCTTGCCCAAAGTCCGGAACTATCGTGGGTGGATTCATTCAGTTTTGGGACTGAGGGCAAATTGTACGCGGTTGTCAATCGCTTGCACCAATCGGCGATTCTGAATGGCGGGGTGTCAATCGCCAAGCCGCCATTTTATATATTAAAAATAAAGCCAATAACATCAGGATTGCCCGGAAGATAAATATAATTAACTTACTCGCTGTCTTTTCGAGACGTGTCTGGCAAGCCTTGAAGCCATTGATTTCGAAAATGTTGCTGAAAAATTTATCCAGAAGAAGCAGTTTTTTTTCATCACATTAATAATATAGGGAAATAATATTATGCCCTTGGTACGCATCTCATTAATGCAAGGAAAATCGAAGGACTTTAAACAGAAAGTCGGTGAAATCATCTATCACGCTATGATCGATGCCATTAAAGTCCCCGTCAAAGACAATTTTCAAATAATAACTGAGCATGACAGTCACTCGCTAATCTACGACCCGACCTATCTTGATATTCAACGAACACCCAACATTATTGTTATCCAAATTACCTTAAATGAAGGACGGACTGTGGAATTAAAAAAATTACTCTATCAAACCATTGCCGAACGACTTCATTTGGGACTCGATGTCAGGAGAGAAGACGTTTTCATCAGCTTGGTTGAAGTAAAAAAGGAAAATTGGTCTTTTGGAAATGGTAATGCGCAGTATGCGTAATAGACAAAATTTGCCCATGCTGCGTATAGCAATAATGTAACTTTTTATAAACTGTAAAAGGGAATGAATATTGAACTCAACTTTTTGGGGCAGCCTTATTTGCTCAATTTTGTTAAACCTAATTTGTATTTCCATATTACGAATAAATACACCATCTTACGTCATAATGGTTTAGAGCTAAGGAAAATGGACTATTTAGGAGGCTACTAGAATAAAAAACGAGGCATGTTCCTACTAATTATTTAATATAGAAATTGGAAACACAACATGAAAAATAAGGTTGCAATTGTCACTGGTGCATCATCAGGTATCGGTGAGGCCATAGCAGGGTTACTCGCAAATTCTGGTTATACAGTCTACGGAACGAGCCGAAAAGGAGCCCAGACCGCCCAACGTTCGTACAAGATAATTTCTCTTGATGTGAATAACGAGGAATCGATAGAAGCGGCCTTAAAAGAAGTCATCCAAATTGAAGGGCGGATTGATTTGGCCGTTAATAATGCCGGCTTCGGTTTAGCACCCGGCGGTGCTGTAGAGAGCTCAATTGAACAGAGCAAGATGATTTTTGATACCAATTTTTTTGGGATTGTTCGTATGACGCGTGCTGTTGTGCCCTATATGAGAAAACAGGGTGAAGGACGAATCATCAACATCGGTTCCATCCTTGGCTTGATACCGGCGCCCTATATGGCAACGTATGCCGCTACCAAGCATGCGATAGAGGGTTTTTCAGAATCCTTAGACCATGAATTGCGGACAAGGGGTATCCGTGTTTCTGTGATTGAGCCTGGCTATACCAATACGCCTTTTGAAGCCAACGGACAAGAAGTGGATTCCAAGCTAGATGAGTACACTATGGCGCGAAAAGCGCTCTCAAAATTATTAAAAGTGGCTGTGGCAGGCGGTGATGATCCTAAAGTCGTGGCAGATGTTGTATTGAAAGCTGCTAATGCCAAACATCCTAAGCTGCGTTACACGGCTGGAAAATTGGCATTCCGCTTGAGCTTTCTAAGAAGATTTGCGCCTACTGCATTGGTTGATAGCGGCATTCGTAAAGAGATGAAACTTGACTCACTCGACAAAATCGCAAGCCAACCATAGAGACCGTCATGCCAAGAGAAAAGCTGAGGGAATGAAATGATGAAAGCATTTTTATTAAAACGTTATGGCAAAACGAATCAGTTTTCGTTCGCTGATATTCCTAAGCCGACAATCAAGTCAAATGAAATACTTGTTCAGATTCATGCTGTAGGACTTAACCCAATCGACAACAAGATTCCGACAGGTGCATTCAAACCCATCATCAAGCTTCAGCTACCAGCCACAATGGGCAGCGACTTGGCGGGTATCGTGTTAGAGGTAGGAAATCGCGTGACGCGCTTCAAGCCGGGCGATGCCGTTTTCGCCAGTATCTTCGACCTTGGCACAGGGTCACTTGCTGAGTTCGCCGTCGTGCCCGAGAACGCGGCTGCAATAAAGCCAGAAAATCTGGACTTCGTGCAAGCGGCTTCGATTCCAATGGTAGGACTCACCTCGTGGCAAGCACTTAAAGAGCGGGCGCGTTTAAAGTCCGATCAAAAGGTATTTATTCCGGCTGGTTCTGGAGGTATTGGCACTTTCGCTATTCAGCTAGCCAAATACCTTGGGGCAAAGGTGGGAACGACCACCAGTACGGGTAATATAGGACTTGTTCAACGCCTCGGTGCTGATGAGGTAATTGATTACAAGAAGCAGGAATTCGAGGATGTGCTAAACGGCTATGATGTCGTGCTAGGCACGGTTATGGGCGATGGGATTGAGAACTCGCTTCAAATTTTAAAGCCTAAGAGCAGCGTTGTTTCACTCGTGGGACCACCAGATGCTGCTTTCGCTCACGCCAGAGGCATGAACTTCCTCATGAAATTCATATTCTGGTTGATTAGCAGCAAGATAATCCGCCAAGCCAAGAAGCGGAATATTGAGTATTCCTTCCTGTTCGTGCATCCTGACGGACACCAACTTGCAGAGATCGGCAAACTAATCGAAGCGGGGCATATTTATCCGGTAATCGACAAGGTATTTCCTTTCGATAAAACAGAGGAAGCACTTACCTATGTCGAGGAAGGCCGAGCAAAAGGTAAGGTGGTGGTAAAGGTTATTTGATATCTACTCCCAGAAAGCCTTAAGTGTTTATGTTAACAAAGTTATCCCGTCAACCAATTGACCCGCCAATGACAATGATTTTATCGCGCAACCATAGATGGGCGGGGTCTTTGTCCCGTAACGGATGCCAGATCATGCACAAATCGTAGTCCGGCAGTTCGAGTGGCACGGGGAATATAGCCAACGGTGCGAACTTCGTAAATTGCTCGGCAATCCGGTACGGAAGCGACAAAATCATATCGGTTTTGGCAACGATCAACGGCGCAGAAAGGAAATGCGGGACTATTAGCTTGATGCGCCGTTCCAAGCCCAGCTCGGTTAATTCTTGGTCGATGATGCCGACGTTGCTGCCTGTCCGAGAAATCAGCATGTGCGGAACAGCCACAAATTCTTCTAAGGAAGGCGGTTTGCTTATCAAAGGATGATCTTGCCTAACCACGCAAGCCATCTTGTCGCTAAACAGGTATTGGCGTTGCAAATGGGCTGGCGGGTTCAACACCGATTCAAAACCCAGCACCACATCCAGACTGCCGATTTCTAGTTGTGCGGCCGGAAATGACATCTCAGTACGTTTGACATGAATATCAATGCCGGGAGCCGTTTTCTCAATCAGCCCTGACAACTCGGGCATTAACAGGAATTCAATGTAATCGGTGGCGGCAAGCACAAAACGCCGTTGGCTGGTTGCCGCATCAAATGCTAGCGGTGGTTGGATAAGGCGTTCGGTTTCTGCCAATAACGCCCTGACCGGATCAATCAAGGCTAATGCCCGTTCCGTCGGCTTCATGCCGGATGGTGTTTTTACCAGTAACGGGTCATCCAGTTGTTGCCGCAGCTTGTGCAAGGTATGGCTCATCGCCGATTGGGTGATGAACATCTGCTCCGCTGCGCGGGTGACATTCAACTCCCGCATCAGCACGTCGAAGGCCACTAAAAGGTTGAGGTCAAAGGTTCTTAAATTGGACATTACCAGGGATTATCAGAATGTTTCGGTAAGACTTACAGTTCTATGGTAGCCCAAAACTCAATTGATAGCGGTATGAATCGCTTAAATGATGTCATGAATTTATAACATTTCACAAATAGATGGCGAATCTCTAAATTATCGGCAAGCGTGCAGAAAGGGTTAAATTTTGCCCTACCTCTTGAGGTATTTAGTTCCAAGGGACGCGCTGTTTTAATTCACTCTCATTATTCGTTTAGGAGACTCGCGATGTCAGCCAATCCATCAAGCCGAACTTTTCGACCCTATACCGGGGAAAAAGCGCGGATCGCCCGCGCTTACGATTACCTTGTCCTGGTATTAGCGTTATTTCTATTTATCGGTTCGTTTCACCTGCATTTTGCGCTCACCGTTGGCGACTGGGATTTTTGGGTGGACTGGAAGGACAGGCAATGGTGGCCTGCCGTTACGCCCATTATCGGTATTACCTTTCCAGCAGCAGTGCAAGCCGTGCTATGGACTAATTTCCGTCTGCCTTTAGGTGCAACCTTGTGTGTTGCCTGTTTGTCGATAGGCACCTGGATCGCCCGAATCTTTGCCTACCACCTATGGAATTATTTTCCCATCAACATGGTGCTGCCATCGACCATGCTGCCCAGCGCACTCGTCTTGGATGCGGTCTTGATGTTGAGCAATAGCCTGACGGTTACCGCCATTTTCGGCGGCTCTGCGTTTGCATTGCTGTTCTATCCCAGCAACTGGCCAATTTTCGGCATGTTCCATGTCCCCGTTGAAGCCGGTAATAGCCAGTTGACTGTGGCCGATATGTTCGGCTTCCAGTACATCCGTACCGGCATGCCTGAATATCTTCGCATTATTGAGCGTGGGACGTTACGGACTTACGGGCAAGTTGCGGCACCGCTCTCAGCATTCTTTTCTGCTTTAATTTGCACCCTGATGCATACCTTATGGTGGCATATCGGCAAGTGGTTTGCTACCACCCGTTACCTGAAAAGAATCTAAGGGAGGAGATGACAATGAAATCTATAATACAAAATCAACATTGTAACGTCATGACAAAGACTATGACTGTCCAAAACATTGAACTTAAACAACATATCTTGCTGAAATATTTGATGCTACTAGGCATTATACTTTCAGTCTATATGCTCACCCTTCAGTCTGTCATGGCGCACGGGGAAAAGAACCTGGAGCCTTACGTCCGCATGCGTACTATCCAGTGGTATGACGTGCAATGGTCCAAGCAAAAGTTTAACGTCAACGATGAAGTCACCGTAACGGGCAAATTTCACGTAGCGGAAGACTGGCCGGTCAGCGTGCCCAAACCCGATGCAGCGTTCTTGAATATCTCAACCCCTGGCCCAGTGCTGATCCGCACCGAGCGTTACCTAAACGGCAAACCTTATATGAATTCCGTGGCTTTGCAACCGGGCGGGGACTACGATTTCAAGGTGGTTCTAAAAGGGCGTTTACCCGGACATTACCATATCCACCCTTTCTTTAATTTGCGCGATGCTGGGCAAGTGATGGGGCCGGGCGCATGGCTGGATATTGCTGGCAATGAAACGGACTTTACCAATAACGTCCAAACCATAAACGGCGAGATGGTCGATATGGAAACGTATGGTTTGGGTAACGGCATTTTCTGGCACAGTTTCTGGGTATTTCTGGGAACTGCTTGGCTGCTCTGGTGGGTACGTCGTCCTTTATTCATTGCCCGTTACCGGATGCTGCAAGCAGGTTTAGAAAATGAACTGGTCACCCCATTGGACAGGAATATCGGCAAAGTCATATTAGTCGGTGTGCCGGTGCTGGTGTTTGCGTTTTACACCATGACGGTCAATAAATACCCTAAAGCGATCCCATTACAGGCCTCGCTAGACCAAATCCTGCCGCTTTCCGCTAAAGTCAATGCCGGGGTAGTCGATGTTGAAACCTTACGCGCTGAATACCGGATACCGGAGAGGGCGATGAAATTAAGCTTAAAAATTAAAAATAGCAGTGATAAACCAATACAGCTTGGCGAGTTTGCAACCGGTAGTGTCCGTTTCTTTAACAAAGCCGTCCCTGTGCCGCAACAAAGCAATGCCGAAAGTGTGGTCGCAACAGAGGGCTTGAGCCTGGACAACCCAGCACCGATTCAACCCGGCGAACAACGCACGGTGTTAATGACTGCAAGCGATGTCTTGTGGGAATCAGAACGCTTGGATGGCCTAATTAACGATGCCGACAGCCGGATCGGTGGCCTAGTCTTTTTCTTTGACCCCGACGGTGAACGCTATGTCTCTAGCATTACCTCCGCAGTCATCCCCAAATTCAATTAACTTATCAACTTAAGAGGAAACCTTCATGGCTACTACAACCGAACAAGTCAAAGTTATGGCAAGTCAAAACAAAATGCCTCCCTGGTATTTAAAGGATTTGTACCGCTACCTGTCTGCCTTTGGCATATTGACAGCGATCTATATGGGATTCCGCATTTATCAGGGTGCCTTCGGTATCTCAACCGGCCTTGACTCCACTGATCCTGTATTTGAAATCTACTGGATGCGGCTTTTCAACTTTAACGTCACCTTTGTTACGCTGTTTGCTGGCGTATCCTGGGGATATTTATGGTTCACCCGGGACAAAAACCTGGACAAGCTCGAACCAAAGGAGGAAATACGCCGCTACTTAACCTTGACCATGTGGATCAGCGTCTACACTTTTGCGGTGTATTGGGCGGGCAGCTATTTCGCCGAGCAAGATAATTCATGGCATCAGGTAGCTATACGCGATACGCCGTTCACGGCCAACCATATCATCGAGTTTTATTTCAACTTTCCGATGTATATCATCCTAGGCGGTTGTGCTTGGCTCTATGCCAGGACACGCTTGCCACTTTATGCCAAGGGCATATCACTCCCGTTAACCCTGGCTGTCGTTGGTCCTTTTATGATCTTGGTCAGCGTTGGTTTCAATGAATGGGGTCATACTTTCTGGTTTCGGGAAGAGTTTTTCGCTGCCCCTATCCACTGGGGTTTTGTGATAGGGGTTTGGTTTGCCCACGGTGTAGGCGGTATCTTGCTGCAAGGTGTCACCCGCCTGATTGAGTTGCTGGATGGGCTGGAGGATGCGGCATAAGATGACGGAGTGAGTCAATTTGTTCTAACCTGGGCAGGCTATATGCCTGCCCTTTCGTGAATTCAAGGATGCTTTAAAAATTAACACCGTCGAAAGCGTCATCCTTACGCTTTAATCGGGGCGATCCAATAACCCAGGTTTATTAGCCATTGCAAGGAGCATAAAAGAGATGACGACCATTAATCGCTCAGGCATCCACTATGCCTGGATCGTCCTCGCCGTCACTTTCGCTTGTTTATTTGTCGGCTCCGCGTTACGTTCCATCCCCGGCATCATCATGTTGTCCCTGGAGCAGGAGTTTCACTGGGACAGGGAAACCATCAGCGGCGCGGTGGCGGTCAACCTCTTCTTGTTCGGTCTTGCAGGGCCGTTTCTGGGGCGATTGATGGATGTGTACGGGGTAAAAGCCATCACAATCTTGTTGATTGTCATGGTGACGTTGGGGGCAGGCGGCAGCATCCTGATGCAACAACCTTGGCAATTGTATCTCCTGTGGGGTGTTATCATCGGCGCAGGGTCGGGCGGGACTTCGATGATTATGGGTTCTGCGGTGGTAAACCGTTGGTTTTATGAACGCCGTGGGTTGGCGTTGGGGATATTGGGCGCGGCGTTTTCGTCTGGACAATTGATATTTACGCCAGTCCTCATGAAGCTGAGCATCCTCGAAGGATGGCGGACGACGACATTATTTATTGTGGTACTGATGGCATTGGTAGTATTGCCTTTAGTGGTTTGGCTAATGGCCGATAGCCCAGGCAAAAAAGCGATGAGGCCTTATGGCGCAAACGGGCATTCGGAAACAACCCTTAGCCCTGACCCGAACCCGATGCGTAAAGCAATGGCTAACCCACAATTCTGGTTACTGGCCTTCAGTTTCGGTATCTGCGGTCTGACTACCTCTGGGCTGTTCCAAACCCATTTAATCACTCACGGCATTGAACATGGCTTCCCCGAAATGACAATGGCGGTTTCATTGGGTGTGATGGGGGCAACCGACATCTTTGGCACGATATTGTCCGGCTGGCTCTGTGACCGCTTCGGTAAACGCTGGCCGCTGGCGGTTTATTACCTGCTTCGGGGAGCAACCTTGCTACTGTTACCTTATGTCGAATCGACCGGGCAACTGATGGCATTTTCTGTTGTGTATGGCCTTAACTGGTTATCGACCATCCCGGCCACATCCGCACTGACCGCTGATTTGTTCGGCAAGCAAAATGTCGGGGTGGTGTTCGGCTGGATTTGCTTTGCCCACCAGGTCGGCGCGGCGATTGCGTCTTATGGCGCAGGCTACCTCCACCACATCGCGGGGAATTACACCCTGGCCTTTATGGCATCCGGCTTATTCGCCTTTGTCGCAACCGGACTTGTGGTTTTAATCAAGGATTAAACAAGGTAGATATTTTTACAAACATAAAACTAAACGGCAACTATTGAGATTGGTAAAGTTTTAACTGATGGGCTGATGGTTCCAGTCCATCCGCCGTTTAGAGAAAGAAACCCAACGCAATGTCGACTTGATGTGGTTGCCCGGTCGGTTAACGCCAGACTTTAAAACAAGTTGTAAAACAGCGTGCAAAAATTACCAGGGAGCCGGGGAAAACAGCGTTGAAAAGTTACTACTCCGGTAATATGCAATCATCCGGTTTTTTTGCCGGAGTGACCTCGGATGGAAGTGATAGCCGAAATAAGGCGACGTTATTATGTACAGTATGAAAAGATCAGTTCGATAGCGCGTAGTTTAAAGTTATGCCGACAAACGGTGCGGAAGCACCTTGGCACTGAAAGCGAACCCGTCTACCCCAGCATCCGGCTAGGAGAAAGGCCAGATTGAAAACCAGGTCGGGAATATCCGCGAGTGGCTGTTTACCCCGTGCCCCAGGTTTAGCGATTTAGCGGCATTAAACGTTTGGCTGGCTCAGCGTTGCCAGGAACTCGCCCAGCGTAAGCATCCCATTGTCCCGGATAAAACCATCACTAACTGTTTCGTTGAAGAACAACCCTTGCTAAGCTTAGTTACAGCCCCTTTTGACGACTATGTCGAGAAAATGATGCGGGTTAGCAGTACCTTGCTTGGTTCGGGTGGATCATAACCGCTACAGCGTCCCCGCTGAATGGGCGGGTAAAGTGGTATCGGTTAGAAGGTACGCCAGTCGCATCCGGATAGTAGCTGACAACACCCTCTCTAGGCCGAGCATAACCGTTGCTTCGGCAAGAACCAGCTGGTCTGCGACCCTTGGCATTTATGCCCTTGTATGATAAAAAAAACAACTAATCCGATTTTTATTAGACTTGGATGGCTAATAAAAACTGGTGAAGTAGACCGATGTGCCCTTGGTTTATCGTTAAAGCCGTCCCGCAGCGAGGGTCGCTTCACCACTCTTTTAACAATCTCGGACAGTTGCCTGGGGAACACCTACAGTGATTCCGCACTTGTGCCCTTGGGGTATCAACAAGAATGAGAGTTTAAGGAAAGGTATGCAAATAAGGTTAGAAATTATCCACCATGCAGAGCAATTAGAGCGTTATGGTTCTTCCCCAATCGCCAACTCCAGATAATCAATACGCTTTTTGAAATCTTTTTCGCTTTCTGCATAGGTATTCGCAATACGGTAAAACTCACCATGAATATCGTTGAAAGCAACAACAACATCAGGATCGAATTGGCTCCCCTTACCTGCCAAAATCACATCGACGGCTTGTTTATGGGTCATAGCTGGTTTGTAAACACGCCGGCTTACCAAGGCATCATAAACGTCAACCACCATGGCTATCCGTGCCGAACAAGGGATAGCCTCTGCACTTAAACCTTCCGGGTAACCGCTACCATCCCATCTTTCATGATGACTATAAACTACTTCCTTAAGTAGAGTAAATAACGGCATATTATGCGTAACATCTTGTTCTGATTGCATAATAATATCCCTGCCCAGCTTGGGGTGTGTCTTGATAACGTCAAATTCTTTTGGGGTTAATCGTCCTGGCTTTAATAGGATTCGATCCGGGATGCTCACGTTACCAATATCAAGCAATGGTGTAATTTTTACTAAGTTTTCTATGGTTTTGTCTTTAGCTAAAACGCTTGAAAAACGCGGATGATCGCGCAGTTTTTCTGCCAAAACTTTAGTGTAGCGTTTTGTGCGAAGGATATGATTGCTATTGCCACTGACCCGAGCCTCAATTTGATAGGCCATGACGCTAAGCAGTATGTCTTCGATTAATACCGTCTTTTCAACCTTAATCGGCGTTTGAAAATTAATAGCGTTATCAGTCATAGTGTTCATAACAGGTTAAATTCAGGGCAAAATGGACTTCAGTTAATGTGTATTTGAAGTATTTTTAATTTAAGGCATTTTGCAATAAAGGCCAGTTACAAGCACTTTTCAATGAGTAGCGGCCATAACACCCAACACTTTTGTTACTTCTAGTAAAAAAGTAGACCAAAATTTAACTTTTGTCATAAAAATCTGAATTTTAGTTATCAAACTTTCGGTTAAATTAAACAAATAATTGATTCAGAATTTTGAAACTATTTCCCAAAACCCAAAAGGAAATTTAGCTTAATGTTGCCAAACACACAGCCCGTTGGCTTTTTGAATAGCCTCAAGTCGTTGCTGGTGATCTGCGAGCTCCTGATCACTGCAATACACCACAGCTAATGCTGGGCGATTTTTAGCTAACTGCCTGGGTGAGTTGGTATCAATAGATACTTGATCAGAAGTTTCAGCAACATCAAGCAAAGATGATTGGCCACCGGTCATCAACAAAAAAACATCGGCTAATATTTCGGCATCCAATAATGCGCCGTGTAATTCCCGATGACTGTTATCTATGGAATAACGCCGGCACAAGGCATCCAGACTATTTCGTTGCCCAGGATGCTTTTTTCTGGCGAAGGCTAACGTATCAAACACGGTGCAAAAATTATCTACCACACCCGACTGAGTATCTAACAGGGAAAATTCGTTATTAATGAAGCCTACATCGAATGGGGCATTATGGATAACCAATTCAGCGCCTTTGATAAAAGCAATAAAGTCATCAACGATGTCTTTAAATCGCTGCTTATCTTCCAGGAATTGGTTGGTTATACCATGCACATCGACCGCACCTTGGTCAATTGTACGGTCAGGATTTAAGTATACGTGAAAACGATTACCTGTTAACCTGCGATTGATTAATTCAACGCAGCCTATTTCAATAATTCTGTGGCCTTCCTGCGGATTTAAACCCGTGGTTTCGGTATCCAAAACTACGATGCGATTAGATTCAACTGGACTTAACATTCAATTATTACTTATTTAGCACCTCAGCCAAAAGGATTTTCAAGAATGATGGTTTCATCCCGATCCGGCCCTGTGGACAAGATGGTAACTTTAACTCCAACTAATTCTTCAATGCGTTTAATGTAAGCTTTAGCGTTTATCGGCAAGGCGTTGAAATCTGTTATTCCTGCCGTGGTTTCACCTTTCCAGCCAGGAAGCTCTTCAATAATCGCTTGGCAAAGCTGATAACGCTCCGCACCCAGTGGGGCTGTTTCAGTTGTTACGCCATTCAAGTTATAGCCGGTGCAAATTCCAATCTTGTCGAGACCATCCAAGACATCGAGTTTGGTTAGGCAAATTCCGCTGATACTATTAAGCTTCGCAGATTTGCGCATAGCAACCGCATCGAACCAGCCCGTCCGGCGCTTACGGCCTGTAGTCGCACCAAACTCGTGACCTTTAACACTGAGATGCTCACCATTCACGTCATGTAATTCAGATGGGAAAGGCCCATTACCCACCCGTGTTGAGTAAGCTTTGGCGATGCCTAATACATAGTTTAGATTTAACGGCCCGACACCGCTGCCAGTAGCCGCCCCCCCAGCGGTGGTGCTTGAAGATGTCACATAAGGGAAAGTGCCATGATCTAAATCGAGTAATGCACCTTGAGCACCTTCAAATAATAGGTTTTTGCCTTGTTCGTCATAGTGATATAAAGCTTCACTGACATCCGCTAACATAGGTTTAACTTGGTCACCTAAGCGTAACGCCTCATCCAAGGTTTGCTGGTAATCCAGAGCTTCTGCTTGGTAATATCCAGTCAGAATAAAATTGTGATATGCCAATAACTCTTTAAGCTTTTCAGCAAAAATAGTGGGATTAAGCAAATCCCCCGCACGTAACCCACGACGGCCAGCTTTGTCTTCGTATGCGGGACCAATTCCACGGCCGGTAGTGCCAATGGCTTTATTGCCTTGCGCTTTCTCGCGGGCTTTATCTATAGCGACATGTCCGGGCAAGATTAAAGTGCATGCCTCGCTTATTGATAATCGATTCCTAACTGGAATTCCAGCACTTTCTAAAAATTCAATTTCTTGCATTAGAGCATTCATTGACAATACCACACCATTGCCAATCATGCAGTGGACATTATCCCGCAGTATGCCAGATGGGATGAGATGCAATACCGTTTTCTTCCCTTTTATGACCAAGGTGTGACCAGCATTGTGACCACCCTGAAAACGGACGACAGCCTGGACTTGCTCGGTTAATAAATCAACAAGCTTACCCTTACCCTCATCACCCCATTGGGTTCCGATTATTACAACATTTTTTCCCATCTCAGTTCCAAAAACTTAGTCTAATTTCCTGGTCACCCAGGTATGGCGGTCTTGTACAAGTATAGCGTTACATCCTAATTCTTGAGCAGTGCCTGCTTGCCCTGGCAATTGCTGGATAACAGTTTGACCTTGCGCGCGTAAATCCCTAATTACATCGCTTAAGCTAATGTCATCGTGATCAGGTGCAAAAATTTTAAATTTAGTAGGCACTTGGTACGTTTGTTTAGCCAAACGGGCTAACAATTTTAAATCGGAACTAAATCCAGTAGCCGGACGTGCCCGACCAAAAAATGAGCCAATATTATCATAACGGCCACCACGGGCAATTTCCCGACCCAGTATAGGAACAAAAGCAGCAAAGACTATACCAGTGTGGTAATAATAGCCACGTAATTCCGCCATATCAAAGCTAATCGGTAACGCTGGGTAACGGCTTGATAACTTAGCCGCTATTTTTTCTAAATTAGCTAACGCCAAATTGACTTGGCTATCAGCATTAGCGAAAACAACCCTGGCTTTTTCGATAGTTTCCTTACCACCATTCAAATCAGGCAACTTTAACAACATGGCCTTGATTTCGGCGTTGATATCAAGTTCTGCGATCAACTCACCAAGTTCCGGTTTTGCCTTACGCTGCAAAACATCAAACAAGGTGCTTTCTGCGGCTTGGTTTAATCCAGCTTGGCGCGATAAAGCGCGCACAATGCCAACATGGCCTATATCGAGATGTATGTCTTGTAACCCAGATAACGCTAACATTTCCAACATAAGCCGAATAATTTCGACATCACTCTCAATTCCGTCATGCCCATAAAGCTCGGCACCGATTTGCATCGGGCTTCTGGTTTTCTCAAGTGCATCGCCACGAGTATGCAGCACTGAACCAACATAACAAAGACGGTTCGGACTGTCATGTTTGTGATGGTGGGCATCCATCCTCGCAACTTGTGGGGTCATATCAGCCCTAAAACCAAGGGTTTTACCACTTATCTGATCAGCTAATTTAAAGGTTTGTACATCCAAATCATGCCCAGACCCGGTCAATAACGAATCAATGAAATCGATCATAGGGGGAACAACCAGGTCATACCCCCAACATTCGAACAATTCCAATAGCCGACGCCGTAAAGCTTCAAGGTAGATTGCCTCTTCTGGCATTATTTCTTCAATGCCTTCAGGCAACAGCCATGAGTTTTTTTGTTGCATTATTTTCCGTACCCACTCAAACAAAACGCTCCGATGAAGGAGCGTTTTTATTTTAACTGTTTTAGATGGCTAACATAGGCTTAACAATAATAGGCCTATGTAACTTAGATTAACATCTACATTTTACTAAATTTTCACTTTCCTGAACCCTGATTTTTAAAGTATTTGAAAAAATCTGAATCTGGATCAAGTACCATCATACTACCTGACTCGGAAAAAGTCTTTTTGTATGCATTTAAACTGCGGCTGAACGTGAAGAATTCTGCATCTGCGCCATAAGCATTCGCGTAGGTTTCAGCCGATTTTGCATCACCTTCACCCCGTAGCTTTTCTGCTTCTTTAAACGCATTTGCTAACGTAACAACCCGTTGCCTATCAGCATCAGCACGTATTTTCTCAGCTGCTTCTGAACCTTGCGACCTAAACTCACGGGCAACCCGCTCACGTTCGGCTTCCATCCTGCGGAAAACAGAACTGCTGACTTCTTCTGGAAGATCGATACGTTTTACCCTGACATCAATAATCTCTAACCCGAGATTTGCTGCTAGTGGTTTGGAGTTTTTAACCAATATTTCCCGAATTGCTTCGCGGTCAGTTGATACTAATTGTTTTATGGTTCGTTTACCAAATTCACCCCGAAAAGCATCTTTGATAATTTGATCTAAACGCAAATTAGCTTGTATAACATTCCCGGAAACCACCGTGTAAAACTTATTTACGTCACCAATGCGCCATTTTACAAAGGAATCAACAATTACGTTTTTCTTTTCAGACGTTAAAAAACGTTCAGGATTTGAATCCATAGTCTGCACGCGGGAATCAAATTTTTTAACATTGTTGATTAGTGGCCATTGAAAATGCAAACCTGGCTCATAATCTGACTTTTGTATTTGTCCAAATTTAAATTTGATTGCTTTCTCAGTCTGATCGACAGTGAAGACGCTCAACATCCCCAAAAAAGTTACAGCGGCTAAGCCAATTAAAACTTTATTATCTAACATTAGCGTCCCCTTGAGTCACGATCACGACCACGGTTTATAGACCTTTCAGTGATTTGTTGCCGTTCATCCTCCACCGATATATGTTTGGCTGGCTGCCGTTCTGGTGTACGGGGAGAATTAACCGATTGTGTAGAAACAGAATCTTCAACTTGAATTTCGGATTGTTTCAAATGCGCTATCTTATCTAATGGTAAATAAAGCATGTTGTTGGAACCTTTAACATCAACCATTATTGGCGACGTTTCTGATAATACTGTTTCCATCGCTTCTATGTAAAGCCTTTGCCTAGTTACCGCTGGCGCTTTTTTATATTCTACAAGTAGCTTAGTAAACCGGTTTGTTTCACCTTCTGCCTGAGCAATCACCTGTTCTTTGTAACCTTGGGCTTCCTGCAGTTTTCTGGCCGCTAACCCTCGTGCCTTAGGCACAATATCATTGGAGTAAGCTTCAGCTTCATTGATAAAACGTTGCTGATCTTCCCGTGCTTTTATTGCATCAGCAAAAGCATTCTGCACTTGCTCAGGCGGCTGTGCATCCTGTAAGTTTACACTGGTCACTTGAATGCCTGAATTATAGAAATCCATTACTTGCTGAATTTCTTTCCTAACTTGAGACACAATTTCGCTTCTACCTTCGGTCAACACGAAATCCATGTTGCTGCCGCCGATAACGCCACGTTGTGCACTTTCGGTTACTTGTTTCAATGTAGCTTCAGGATCAGCAAGGTTAAACAAAAAAGCTTTCGGATCTTTTACCTGAAATTGAACGGCTATGTGAATGTCTACGTAATTTTCGTCTTTAGTAAGCATTAACGCTTCTTTCGGCACAGACACAGCACCTTGTGCCTGGCTGTTAACACCTGATCGATAACCGACTTCTATATAACGCTGCTGCTTAACATTAACTTTTTCTACTTGCTCAATAGGCGCTGGAATATGCCAATTTAAGCCTGACTCCGTTGTCCTGGTGTACTTACCGAATTGGGTCTCAACACCTTGAATACCTTCGTCTACGATGTATAAACCGCTTAGAAACCATAAAGCAACAGCTACAAGCCCTATAAATCCTAAATTTTTCTTAGCGTTACCCGAAGAAAATATATTATTGGGCGACTGTCCACCGCCACTATTATTACCACCAAAAAATTTACTCAATTTTTCCTGTAATGACTTTATAGCATCATCTAAATCGGGCGGCCCTTTCTGATCCCCTCCTCGGCCGCTCCAAGGATCTTTATCATCACCGCCTGGCTCATTCCACGACATATGTTTACTCCGTTTTGGATTAATTATTGTTTTTTATCAGTTTGTGAGCTTAAAAAACCAACTGACTCTTACCAAAATTTGGCTTTGTGTATTTCAATTGTAACGTAGTTACTATGATTCTCATTGAGAATCTTCCCGGATCGGGATTTTGAGCCTGACTTTTTCTTGAAGCTTATATTTCTTCAGAATCCACCATTTTTAATAACCCCAAGTATTTATTGTCAATCTCGATGGTCAACTCGCTTTCACCTGAATCACTAATATGCTCGTCAATTATTTTTGCGCAAGAAAATAGTTTAGCGCGGATATCGCCTTGATCTGGCCGCAAATGACACTTACGAACCGTAAGTGCTTGGGCAAACTGTTCTGAAAGAATAATGTTCAGAAGATCGATGCCTACGCCTGTTTCAGCAGACAACCAGATCCGAAGCGGATCCCCACTATCACTACGATCAATCCTAGGCTGACAATCAGGTAATAAGTCTATTTTATTGAAAACTTCTATGCACTTAATTTTATCAGCGCCGATCTCAGTTAACACGTGATTAACTTCAGTAACAATCTCTTCCCTGTTTTCAGAATTTACATCTATCACATGTAGCAATAAATCAGCTTCTGATGCTTCTTGCAATGTAGACTTGAATGCTGCAACTAATTCATGCGGCAGATGCCGGATAAAACCAACTGTATCCGCCAGGACTATATCGGTGTTGTTAGATAAACGGCATTGCCGTAATGTTGGATCTAAGGTTGCAAATAATTGATCAGCGGCATAACTGTAAGCGCCAGTTAGCCTGTTAAATAAAGTAGATTTCCCAGCATTGGTATAACCAACAAGAGAGACTGTCGGAATATCGGCCTTCTTACGTTTGCTTCGGCTTTGATGCCTTTGTTTATCGACTTTTGACAATCTTTTTTGGATTTGTTTAATCCTTAAGCTAAGTAAACGCCTATCGGTCTCAAGCTGGGTTTCACCTGGACCACGCAAACCAATACCGCCCTTTTGCCTTTCCAAATGAGTCCAGCCACGAATCAGCCGTGTTGAAAGATGCTTTAATTGGGCTAATTCAACCTGTAATTTGCCTTCAAAAGACTTTGCACGTTGCGCAAAGATATCAAGGATTAAACCGTTACGGTCTACAACCCTTACCCCCAAATAACCTTCAAGGTTCCGTTCTTGGCTAGGTGACAGAGAATGATTGAATAAAACAATATCGGCAGTATGTAATTGAACGGATGTTTTAATTTCGTCCAGTTTGCCCGTACCTACAAAATACTTTGCATCTGGGCTTTTTCGGCTTCCGGTAACAACATCGACTGGAATCGTTCCAGCTGATTTAGCCAGTTCTTTTAACTCGAGAAGGTCTTCGTGATCAGCGCGCAAAGTTAAATGCACGAGTATAGCCCGCTCCCCCGAATCCGGGCGGTCAAACAATGGGATACCTCATTTATAGATTAATGCCTATCACCGCTACCTATTAACAGCTTGACCTGACTAATCTTCGGCAGGAACTTCTTCATCACGAACTATCCTAACGCTCTTTCCAGGCACTATCGTCGAGATGGCATGTTTATATACCATTTGGCTGATTGTGTTTTTTAACATAATGACATACTGGTCAAATGAATCTATCTTTCCCTGCAATTTAATGCCGTTGACCAGAAATATAGACACCGGCGTATGCTCTTTTCTTAAGGCATTTAGGAAGTTATCCTGTAAATTTTGACCTTTCGACATCCAATTTCTCCTTATTTTTATTGTAAATGAGTGGCAAACAGAAAGTTGATTAGCAATTCCATACTATCTTGTCCGAACTAAATTTAGTTTCAGCCCAACAAATTCCTGTACGTCCGTAAACCAAGTATTAAGAAATAGCTTGATTGCAGATTAATACCAAAGTTCAATGCTTTTGTTATTTTTTCTTGATTTTTTATAAATGATAAGAACTAATTATCGCCTTCTTTGTAAAAAATTTCCAACCTCTTCTGAAAATACTTCCGGTTTTTGTACATGCAACCAATGCCCCGTATCCGCCAGAGCCTTAAACTCAGCTTTAGGAAACAAGCCTAATGTATCTGAAAACCTCACAAAGTCAGAATTTTCACCCGCTAGAAACAAAGCGGCTTCGTTGAATGGCTCTTGCGTTGATGTATCAGGAAAAGCAACAATATTGTGCGCTGCCTGTAAAAAGATCGACAAATCAACACGCCATTGGTACGAACCATTAACAAGCAATAGGTTTTGCAATAAGAATTGACGATACTCTAGCTGTGGTATTGTTTCAGCCAGTAACACTTCAGCTTGTTTGCGGTTTTCAAGTTCGATTATTGGCAGCGTTTGCAAGGCGTTGATGATTTTATCAAAACTATGCTGATACGCTTTAGGGGCGATGTCGGCCACAATCAATTTATCAATTCGTTCTGGATAGTTTAACGCCAACCACATGGCTACTTTACCACCCATGCTGTGGCCCATGACATGGGGATCGGTTAGCAAGTGTGTATCCATAAACAGCAAAACATCCTCAGTCATCGCGGGATAATCCATCTGCGGATGATGAGGTGAATTACCATGATTTCGCAGGTCTAGCGCATAGACATGGTATTTTGCGGATAGGCGTTCGCTAATTTTGCGCCAATTTCGTGACGAAGCAAAAAATCCGTGCAAAACTAATATCGTTTCTGGATTTTGCTGGCCAAACTCCTCATAAGCAAGGTCAACGGTTTGCATCAGGTAAATACGAACAAGATTCCCATTAAAGCGCCAAAAATACCGCCCCATACAACCAACCATCCTAAATGTTCGCGGATGATGCTTTGTACCATCTCCTTTACTGCTTGGGGTGTAAGTTCGCTCAAACGCTTATCAATCACGGTTTCAATTTTATCAACGATGTCTATGCCAATTTTGTGGGAATCTAAACTTTGTGCCAAAGCGCCTTTAAATCGTTCCGATTCAACCATATCAACCAACGATGACCGCATTTTTTCATTGAATGGGACTTTTAGTGGCAACAAAGCATCGGCGCCCCCCATCATCTGTAACATAGCGCCAAACGAGGAATTCATGACCGCAGCCACCAGATTTTCAAACATGCGGTCATAGTCAACCGCATTCAATAAGGGTTCCAGGTTCAGTAGTTTTTTGCCTTGCTGTTCTTCTGTCTCAATAAACTGCTCAATGTTATGTACAGTAAAAAACTGATTCATCATTAACTGCTTGATTGAATACTTAAACTCTTCGAAACGGTTGGGAATAACACCGGAACCGTATAAAAAAGGCACCTTTTCAAACAGCATATAGATCGCTAACCAGTTAGTTATTGCACCGGACAAAGCGAAATAACCAATCGATTTAATGAGTTCTTGATGCACAGGAACACAATAGCCAACCGCAATAATGACCAACGAAATAAAATTGGTCATAAAACTTTTATTTAGTATTTTTTTCACTTTTTGATATTACCGAGAATGCTAAACAACAAAATAAAAATCTGACTTAATAGTTGATTGAAGAATATCAATGATACACTTTGCTTATTTATCACCAAGCAGTTAGGTTTTACGCATCAAAAAACGCTAGACACAAAAAAGGCTGTCATTACGACAGCCTTATATTTGGCGTCCCCAAGGGGGTTCGAACCCCTGTTACCGCCGTGAAAGGGCAGTGTCCTAGGCCGCTAGACGATGGGGACTTAAACTTGTTTAGCCTAGATTAAACCAGTTTGTTTTGGTGGAGCCAAGCGGGATCGAACCGCTGACCTCTTGCATGCCATGCAAGCGCTCTCCCAGCTGAGCTATGGCCCCTCAACTGAGAACCGGCATTCTACAATAATTACAGTTTATGTCCAGTATTAATTTAAATTATTAATGTAATTTATGGCTTTTTGGATTCGCGCCAGTGTTGTGCCCTTTCCCAACAAAGCCAAAGTTACATCAATAGCCGGCGAGGCCGAAGTGCCGCACACAGCAACTCGTAAGGGCTGTGCCACCTTACCCAAACCTAAGCTCATTTTTTCTGCCAGGTTTATAACCGTAGAATGTAATGGCTCGGCTTCCCAATCCACCAACGTTAAGAACTCGTCATGAAGATTTGATAAAACAATACTGGCATCAGCAGTAAGGTTCTTTTTTGCAGCTTTTTCATCATAACTATCAAAATCTTTATAAAAATAGACGCTTGCCGCCGCCATTTCCACCAAGGTTTTGCAACGTTCCCGTTGCGCAATTACCACTTGGCTAAGCTCAGGCCCCTTTTTTGTATCAATGTCCCTTTGATCCATATGCCAAACAAGATGGTTTGCAACATGACCGGGGTCACCTGTCATGATGTAATGGTGATTTAACCACAATAATTTTTCCATATTGAACGAAGAGGCTGCCCCGTTAATGGCATCCAACTCGAAAGCCGCAATCATTTCATCAATGGAAAAAATCTCCTGATCGCCATGCGACCAGCCCAATCGCACTAAATAATTTAGCAAGGCTTCGGGAAGATAACCTTCATCCCTAAATTGCATCACGCTCACCGCACCGTGCCGTTTTGATAATCTCGCGCCATCTGCGCCTAAAATCATCGGTAAATGCGCGTATTGAGGGAGTTCAGCACCCAACGCTTTCAAAATATTGATCTGCCGTGGCGTATTGTTAACATGGTCGTCACCACGAATCACATGGGTGATCGCCATGTCCATGTCATCAACCACCACGGTTAAGTTATAGGTCGGCGAGCCGTCGGTACGGGCGATAATTAAATCATCTAATTCCTTATTGTTGATGACAATTTGCCCTTTCACCAAATCGTCGATGACCACATCGCCACTTTCCGGATTTTTAAACCGGATGACAAAATCCCTGCCTTGTTGTACCTCGGTAAAATGCCGACATTTTCCGTTATAGCGTGGCTTCTCCTTATTTGCCATTTGCTCGGCGCGTAGCTGCTCCAACTCTTCCTTGCTGCAATAGCAACGGTAAGCATCGCCTTGGTCGATCAACTGTTGGATCACTTCCTTATAACGGTCAAAACAGTGCGTTTGATAATAAGGCCCCTCATCATAAGTCAAGCCCAACCAGTCCATACCCTGCAAAATGGCATCGACGGATTCTTGGGTGGAACGTTCAAGATCGGTATCTTCAATTCGTAAGATAAATTTTCCATTGTGCTTGCGGGCATAAAGCCAGGAGAATAAGGCAGTACGTGCGCCACCTACGTGCAAGTAGCCAGTGGGACTGGGGGCAAATCGGGTTCTAACGGTCATTTATTCTATTTTTTTGATAAGGGTTAAGTTACAGGAGTATTCAACAACGGAATTCGCACCGCTGGCAATAGATAGCCGGTGGAATAACTTAGTTATGTTCCGTCAACCGCCCCTCCACATACTTATGCAAAAGGCTGGAAATAAGCGTTTGATACGGCAAGCCCTCACTCAACGCACGTTTTTGCAATAGACGTAAGTCTTTGGATGAGATACGTATGTTGATGCGACTATCTTTTTGAAATGTCGCCGCCGCATAGCCTTTATGCCGTTTAAGTTCGGACTTAAGGTCTGAAACTTGGGTGAGGATGCCTTCATCAAAAGCATCTAAAAGTGCTTGTTCTTCAGGATCAAGTTTTTTCATTGTGGTCACCTACATAAAGTTTTGTGGCTTTGCGGCTGGGGATGATGGTTTTTAAAAAAATTTCCAGGTCTGATTCTACGAATGGCACCAAATAGGCGTAACCCTCAATAAGCACAACCGAGATTTTTTGGTTGGGATAACGCGCCTTATCAGGGTGTTCCAGGACATCTACTTCATCACCCGCCTCAATGTGAAACACTACGTCCTCAAAGCCAACGCCACGCTCTATTTTGAGTATCTTGTTCTTTTCAGGATTCCAAGTGTAGTGCTTCATGCGGAGAATAATAGCATACGATGTGTGCTTTGTGTATTCAACCAAAACAGGAAAGTAGGTTGTGGGTGAGCTTGCGAACCCCAACAAATATAATGGTTGGTGTCATATTGGGGTTCGTTCCTCACCCCAACCGTGCTATGGCTCTAATGAACCGTGCCCGACGCACAAAACATTTTTTTGAACTGCAATCGCGGCATAGTTTTTCCCTCAAATATAATGCCTTCATCTTGGGAAAGTACGGATTTTGTGAGCTTTAAGCCTAACTCACATGAAAAAGCTATTGCTCCCCTTTCTAGGTCGCTCCGTTCTGCATGGCTATAGACGGATAGGCTTTCCGAATACTTCTCAAATTTGTCGACAAATACTTTTTTATCACCCTGATACCATAAGGTTAATAGTAATCCCTTGACTGCACTAGGCGCCTCTCCAAATTTAAGACTCTGTAGAAATTTTTCTCGAGCAAGTTGAAATTCGCCGTTGGTCAATGCTGCATAACCCCAATTTAATAAGACCCAATCATGGTCTCCTTCAAATCGTAGAGCTTGTTCGTATTTTTTGTATGCAGTTTTATAATCTCCATTTTCTTTCTCAATACTCCCCCATTGGTTATAAAAAATGAATGACATTATTCCGTTTTTCTCTAACCGTTCATAGCTCGCTAGTAGATCAGTAACTAACTCCGATAATTGGCTTTTAGTAATATTAATTTTGTATTTTTCTCGTTCAGATATCGCTTGGCTTAAAGCTGAAGTAACAATCAATTCTGCACAAGGAATCCCGCCAAAATTTTCAGCCTGAATTTGTTTGTATTCGGTAAGATCGCCTTGCAGGGCTTTTAGTCCAGCTTTCAGGGAATAATAAGCAGTTACAGATATTTTTGGTTCAATTTCAAAATCAAACGTTTTGGGTAAGGGCGTTTCCAATATTTTTAAGGCTTCATGATATTCACCCCTTTGAATCAATCCGCTACTAGCAACCAAAGCAACTTCCAAATTTGAAAATAAACCATCGGTTTCTTTTCTCAAGTCTTTTTTTAGAAGTCGTTCTAATGCACTGTAAAAGAAACTCATATCGCTACGACTTGAGTCGAGAAATAAAAGGGTAATTTGCCCATAAGGTGATTTTTCAAGCTCCTTTCGATAATTGCCAATGTATCCATCGACAATTTTGTTTGAACAATTTACATAACATTTAGCCTTTAAAACTCGATTAGCTATAGCTGTTTTTACAATAACTCCATACTGACCAAAAGGACGAAAATCAAGTTCATCAAGTAGCATCTGATTGTGCTTCTCGAAAAATACATATTTGGATATTATGTTCGACTGGGTCTTTGAAAAATCGAGTTGACTAGATAGTTGCGCGTTAGCTATAAGTAATTGTTTTTGCCTATCGTTTAAGAAATTTTTAGCTGTTTCTATAGGAAATATAAAATTTTCACTAGATGTTAATCCGTAGCCTACAAGCTCAGCCGCTAATATTTCAGGGGAGATATAATCAAGCAATAAAGTAGCTAAAACTTTAGGTGCGTCGTCTGATTTATCTAATGTACGTTGTTGTTCTGTTACAACGTAAGGGATAGGATTTATTTTGATTATAAACTTCTCGTTTTGCTTCCAAAGAATTGGTTTTAATTGCCTCACAATCCCCATATTTAGATTTTTTCGAATCCAATAAGCAAGTTTTTTAATGGATACACTTTGCGATGTTATTACTTGATCTGGGGTTTTTGAACTCATTTCAACCCGGTTTATGCCTGTAATAAAACGTCCATAGTCAGGTGGGAAAATTGGTATCGTAAAATTGCAGGTATGCTCTGCTTCGTAAATGTCCGAATGACGCTTAATCATTTCAAGAAATGAAGCATTTGTAGGAATGCTATCTAACCTTTGCTTAATGATAGACGGCATTAAGGCTATGGCTTGCTCTGTGAGTAATTCGCCGGTATGGCCTTGTTCTTTTGCTTCACCTTGAATTTCAACATCTTCTATAAAAATCTGGTCGGAAAAAACGTAATAACTTAAAAAACATAGGAAACCAGCAAACAACAAGATCGAAACTATCTTAGGAATTGAATCGAGTGAATTTTTCAGACAATAGAGGATAGATTTTTTCGTAATACCAAGAATGGAGAGTAGTTTATGAAAAAAATACGTTAACCAAATGCTTAATTTTTCTTGGGAAAAATTGCCCCTTAAATAATTTAGAAATCTCCGAAATTTTGCTTTCATAAATGCAGACTAATTCTGTTTTTAAACAATTACGGTTGGGGTGGGGTACGAACCCCAACATGAAACCTTATATATTTGTTGGAGTTCACAAATTCGCCCCAGCCTATAATTGTCCCAATATGCCGCGCCGAGCATCGGAGCATTTGTCGGGAATAGCCCGTTAGGCGTGCGGCAGGGAAGCCGCACATTGTCAAAGGGACAGGAAGTAAGCGGCATCAGGGTCGCCTTCTCTTTAGATACATTCTTTTGGCAAAGCAAAAGAAAGTGTTTCGTCCGTAGGGACGAGAACTGACATTAAAATATCCGTCGCGTTAGCGACACATTATTAATTAAACTCTTAGCAAGTTAATTCCCGCTCATGGTTCGACAAGCTCACCACGAACGGGAATCAACAAAAGTCATTCAATAACCTTAAGCCCCCCCATATACGTCAACAAGGCTTCAGGAATATGGACGCGCCCTTGCTCATCCTGATAATTCTCCATCACCGCGATCAAAGTCCGACCAGCCGCCAATCCTGAACCGTTTAAGGTATGCACTAATTCCGGTTTGCCTGTTTCTGGATTGCGCCAACGGGCTTGCAAACGGCGCGCCTGGAAGTCTTTAAAGTTGCTACAAGAAGAAATTTCCCGGTACGCGCCCTGGCCTGGTAACCAGACTTCAAGATCGTAGGTTTTTGCCGAAGAAAATCCAGTATCACCCGCGCATAGCAACATTTTTCGATAAGGCAGGTTGAGTTTTTGCAGGATGCTTTCAGCATGACGGGTTAATTCTTCATGCGCCTGATCGGAATCATCGGGTCTGACGACTTGGACAATTTCGACTTTTTCAAACTGGTGCTGGCGGATCATGCCGCGCACATCACGCCCGTAAGCACCGGCTTCGCTACGGAAGCACGGGCTATGGCAAACGAATTTCAACGGCAAGTCTTTGGCTTCAACAATAACATCCCGCACGATATTGGTGACCGGCACTTCCGCTGTCGGGATTAAATACAGCGCTGGGTCATCACTGGCTTTGAATAGGTCTGCTTCAAACTTGGGCAGTTGTCCAGTGCCACGCAAGCTGTCGGCATTGACCAGAAACGGCACATAGGTTTCGCTATAACCGTGATCTGCTGTGTGGGTATCTAACATTAACTGGATGATTGCCCGTTGCAACCGCGCAATAGCACCGTTTAATACCACAAAGCGGGCACTGGCGATTTTTACCCCTAATTCAAAATCGATCAGCTTGTTATGTGCCCCCAAATCAACATGATCTTTCGGCGTAAAACCAAACTCAGGTAATTTACCCCAACGGCTAATTTCGGCGTTAGCTTCTTCGTTTTTACCTTCAGGAACGGAAACATCTAATAAATTAGGAATATTTTCCATGAGTACCGTCATTTCATTTTGAATTTGCTCTAACTCTGCTGCTGCGGCTTTAAGCGCATCACCTAAATGCTGCACCTGATCCAACAAAGGCTGGACATCTTCGCCTTTAGCCTTGGCCAGGCCAATGGCTTTCGAGCGGCTATTGCGTTCGTTTTGTAATTCTTGGGTTCTAACCTGAACGTCTTTACGCCGAGTTTCTAACACCAAATAAGATGCAGGATCGAAAGTAAAAGCACGTCTTTTTAATTGTTCGACTACAAAATCAAGATCGGTCCTGAATAATCGCGGATCTAGCATGACTGGGCATTACCTGTAAAAAAAGGGGATATTATATGTCTTTTCCGGCCAAATACCCCAACCACATCGTCAATAGGCAAACAATGCTGTTACCGGTAAAAATGCCCATCAAAAACGTGAGTTGACTTGGGAAAGAGTAGCCTTGTTCGATCAAATAAAGCACAAGGTATAAGCCGGACAAAATCAGGTAAATGCCGCCAGTTAAAATGATGACGGTGACACTGAACGGCTCTACCATTGATGTTTTATTGAGCAAAATAACCGACACCAAACCAATAAGAAAAGCTCCAATGGTATTTATAATTATCAACGCGTAAGGGATGGTATGTCCATTCCAGATAACCGCGCCTTCTGACCAAAAGAATAGCGCCCGACTGCTTAACAAACCTAGCCATACCGCCAAAATACAAGCAGTTATGCTGATAAAAACATTCCCTAGCGCCTTAACAGCTTGCCCTTGCTCCAGGAGATAAAGAGTTTCCAAAGAGAATGTCGAAAACGTAGTAAATGCACCGATAAAGCCTACTAATATGGCAGCGCGGTAATCAACACCAATGGCGATACGTTGCACGATCAAGCCTTCTGTTAACAATCCCAACAGGAACGAACCTATAATGTTGACAGCCAGAGTACCATAAGGGAATTCCCTCCCTAACCATTGATAAACGCCGGTAGACACCAAAAAGCGCAATATCGCCCCAAATGAGCCACCTATCGCGATAGCAAGTAATTGACCCATAAAAAATATAACCAGGGTTACGGGTTATTGTCTTTACCCTTATAGGCAATGAAATGTTGACGGTAATACCGCAACTCCTGGATTGACTCATGTATGTCAGCCAAGGCTTCATGTTTTGTTTCTTTCTTAAAACCGCCAAGCAATTCTGGTGCCCACCTGGCGGCAAGTTCTTTTAAGGTGGAAACATCAATACTACGGTAATGGAAAAAAGCCTCTAACTGTGGCATATACCGGGACAAAAAACGCCGATCCTGGCCAATGGTATTGCCGCACATAGGCGAAACACCTTCCGGCAACCATGCTTTAAGAAATTCAATCGTCAGTTTTTCAGCATCTTGGGCGGTAATTTTAGATACCCTGACCCGATCGATCAAACCCGACTGGCCATGATGCTTTTGGTTCCAGTCATCCATTGCCAATAAGGCAGAATCGGGTTGCTGAACAGCCAATGCAGGTCCTTCTGCAAGCACATTAAGGTCTTTATCTGTTACAACAGTGGCAATCTCGATAATCAGATCGGACTCAGGATTCAACCCAGTCATTTCCAGATCAATCCAAATGAGGTTTTGGGCATCTTGTTGCATTCAATTTTTCCGTTATATTAATTGTTACCCAGTTAGTGTAGCATTGGCTAATCGCTACATCTAGTTACTAACCCTGACGAATCCAACCATGAACAGTTTCACTATAGTTTTTTTGATAGCCCTAGTTATTTCTTATTCGGTTCAGTTCTGGCTGGCCAAACGTCAGTCCAGCCACGTCTCCAACCATCGTTCAGCAGTGCCGGAAGCCTTTAAAGACCGTGTGTCATTAACCGCCCACCAAAAAGCGGCTGATTACACTATTGAAAAGGGTAAGTTAGGAATAATTGACGGGATTATCGGCATTATCGTTTTGCTGTTATTAACCGTTGGCGGCGGCATAAATATAGCTTTTGAATTTTGGGGAGCACATGTTGACTCATCCCTATTAGCTGGGCTTTCGGCTTTAGCCAGTGTTTTCTTGTTTATGACAGTTGTTGACCTACCCACCAGTTGGTATCAAACCTTTGTTATTGAAGAAAAATATGGATTCAACAAAAGCACTATCCAACAATTTATGAAGGATCACTTGTTACAACTACTACTCGGCGCGGTCATTGGTCTTCCACTGTTAGCCCTGATACTGTGGGTAATGGAAAGTGTTGGTTCGCTTTGGTGGTTATGGGCATGGGCTATTCTCATGAGCTTTTCATTGTTGATGAGTTGGCTGTTCCCCACGGTTATCGCCCCCTTATTCAATAAATTCACTCCGATGCAAGATGGCTCGTTAAAAGACCGAATTCAAGGTTTACTAGTACGTTGCGGCTTTAATAGTCAAGGCATTTTTATCATGGATGGCTCGAAACGTTCCGGTCACGGTAACGCCTATTTCACTGGATTGGGAAATAACAAACGCATCGTATTTTTCGATACCTTGGTTAATTCTCTTGATGAAGAAGAACTTGAAGCCGTACTAGCCCATGAATTAGGCCATTTCAAACGCAAACATGTTATTAAAATGTTGATTTCCACCTCAGTGATGAGCTTAATTGGTTTCGCCGTACTCGGTTGGCTAATTAACCAACTTTGGTTTTTTAACGGGCTTGGGGTACAACAACCTTCAAATGCGGCTGCATTGTTATTATTTATGCTAGTGTCACCGGTTTTTACATTCTTCATGCAACCTATCAGCGCCTATTTTCAACGCAAGTTTGAATTTGAAGCGGATGACTTCGCCGCAAGTAATGCCAAGGCGACAAAAATGATTAGCGGCCTAGTTAAATTGTATGAAGAAAATGCCAATACCTTAACCCCTGACCCACTTTATTCGGCATTTCATTACAGCCATCCTCCCGCGGCTATCCGCATTGCACACCTGGAAACCAAATTACAAGCTTCATAATAAATAATGTCTACGGACAGGCCAGCACCGATATCTAAAGAGGAGGGGCTGGTCATTGCCCACTTGGGGCAAGGTATTGCTGTTGAACACGAAAATAACGTTATCCTATGCCAGCCATTAAGGAAGCTTGAAACCGTTGCGGTTGGCGACAAGGTATTATGGTCACTAACCGCACCTGATCAAGGTCGTATTGAAGCAATCCTCCCCCGACGTTCACTGCTGGCAAGGCCGAGCAGAAACAACAAAATCCGGCCCGTTGCCGCAAATATAGATACGTTGTATGTAGTTATTGCAACCGAACCCGCTTGCGACTTTCTACTGGTCGACCAATATCTAGCAGTTTGCGAACATAACAATATCAATGTCGCGTTGATATTGAATAAAGTAGACTTACCGCAAACCAAAGAATTTGACGACAACCTTTCGGTTTACCTAAAACTGGGATATCAAATTCACAAGGTCAGCACGATAACTGATGAGGGTTTAACCGAACTAAGGATGATATTAAAAAACCAAGTCAGCATTTTGACGGGGCAGTCTGGTGTCGGCAAATCATCTATTACCAACGCATTGATACCTAACAAATTCCTTAAAACCAATGCCGTTTCTGATGCAACCAAACTTGGCCGCCATACCACCACTGCAGCCACGCTTTATCACATTGATAGTGGCGGCGATCTAATTGATAGCCCAGGGGTTTCAATATTCGGATTAGCCGACTTGGATCGACACAAATTAAGCCAAGGCTATAAAGAATTTCAAGAAATATTGGGCAACTGCCAATTTAATGATTGCCTACATGACAAAGACAAGGGCTGCGCGATACGGGAAGCGGCTGAAACCGGCAACATAGCTCAGGAAAGATACCAACGTTTCCTAAAACTTACCCGAAAAATGCTTAAATAAGACTAGGGAATTTGATTTTACAAAGACGGCAACAAACACCGTCTTTGCATAACCAAGTAACTTTTAAGGATGAACTTAAAGCCTAGTTCTCCAAAAAAGACTTAAAAACACGTCAGGAAAGATAGCGTTTTTATTTGAAAATAGCTTTTATTTTGTCGAACAAGCCTTGCGCACTAGTTAAAACTTCTTGCGCTTCATCTTTATATTCTCCAACCAAATTGTTGAACATTGCTTCGGCATCAACTTTTAACTCTTCCCATTTTTCTTCAGTAGCGTCAGCCAATTCGTTAAATTTGGTTTCACCTTCAGAAAACTTGACTTTTAGGTTAGCAATTTGTGCTTCAATTTCTGGTTTTAGGTCATCTAATGCTTCATTTGCTTTGACTTCCAACTCACTCGCTTCAGCCTGCCAGCTATCGAGTTGAGTTTTTAATTTTGCTAAGTATTCATCTTTTGTCGACATGATTCTGACCCCTCAATCTAGATTCACATTACTTTAAAAATAATGTAAAAAGTTAATAGAAAACTTCAAGTTATAATAATTTTTTTCATTTTTTCCACAATGTCCAAGCACCGTACCCTAACCCCACCCACGCCGCATATTTGACTAAAGGTGAAGCGATCAGTGCCAGGATGCTAATAATGATAATAGTCATCCCGTCCCAGGAAGTACGTTCATTTATCCGCGCTTGCATCCAGTCAACTACATAATTCATAACCGATTTGACCGAAAGGTCTGCCATATCTTTCTCCCCTTATTCAACTATGAACTACATGGATTGTGTAGGTAGATTGGAAATTAGCTTGGCTACCCACCACTCACGACAAAATACTATAAAACCCTAAAACATACAACAATATCCAGATATGGCAACATACTCATACTTTAAAATATAAAATAAATCATATACTAAACGATATAATTTGAAGCCACCTCTACAATAAAACTGTTTGCTTTTATCAAGCCAAACTGTATCTTGTTTTGCTGTTGGCTTACAAAACCCATCGACACCCTTCTAACTAGAACCCGATCAATTTAACCCTCAGGTAATGGATATAATTTTTAAGGAGTACTTTAAAGTCGTCTGGCAAAAAAAATGGTATTTTTTATTGGCGCTTCTTGCTCTTGCCAGCGCTACTAGCTTAGACTTACTGGCACCAACCTTATACAAAAAATTGGCTAACGGCCTAGCGTCGCCTTATTCAGAAGTAGCTCTGAGCTTATTACAGGATAACCTTAAAAATCTGGGCTGTGTCTATGCCGGTATTTGGCTATCCTGGCGCTTTCTTGAATTGGCAATTGTTCCACTTGATGGTGGGGGTGTTAATTTACTGGAAAAACGTTGTTTTGATGTCCTCAAAACCCAGAAATACACCTTTTACGAAAATAATTTTTCCGGCAGCTTGATAAAGCAAGCCAGCCGCTTCTCGCGATCCTTTGAAATCATTATGGATTGGTTCTTGTTCCAGCTTTACATGAACCTTCTAGCTGTTTCTATTTCATTCAGTATTTTTTATCAGCATCAACGCCAGTTTGCCTTGTATTTTTTAGCATGGGTCGCTTTACTAATTTCCTGGAATATATTTTTTTCAATCTGGAAATTACGCTTCGACAAGGCTGTTGCTGATGGCGACAGTAAATTGGGCGGCGTTTATTCCGACGCAGTCAGCAATATCTCTATTGTCAAAACCTTTGCCTTGGAAATGTCCGAACAGCTTCGGGTTAACCAAGCTGCCGATGTGGTTTATAGGCGAAAAAAAATTGCCTGGCTGATGACGTTTATTTCCTTTGCTGTCCAAGGAATCATGACTTTCGGCATTGAGTTATTGCTAATTTATTTGATGATCCAAAAGTGGAAAGCCGGAGTTTTTGAAGTCGGTGAATTTGTCCTGTTCCAATCCATCATGATTATGCTAATCCAGCGTTTATGGGAATTTGGCCGTAACTTCAGAAATTTTTTTACTGCACTGGCTGATGCATCGGAAATGGCAGAAATTATTCGCCAAAATGATCTGGAAACTGACCATCCCAACACTAAAACGATTACCATCCATCACGGTGATATCCGCTTTGAAAATGTGATGTTTTCCTATCATGCCCAAAATCTTGGACAACCTGTACTATTCGAAAACTTTACTTTACACATCAAGGCTGGCGAAAAAATTGCACTGGTAGGTCACTCGGGTTCGGGTAAGTCAACTATAACCAAGCTGTTATTCCGCTTTTTGGAACCGCAGAGCGGTAAAATAAGTTTTGACGGCATTGATGCTAAAGCGTTTACTTTGGAATCACTGAGAACTCAAATATCGATGGTGCCACAGCAACCAGACTTATTTCACCGCTCCGTGTACGACAACATCAGCTTAGGCGCAGATATTAACTATGACCAGTTACTAACGGCGGCCAGAAAATCCTGCAGCTTAGAGTTTATTCAAAGTCTGCCGGAACAATTCAACACCTTAGTCGGTGAGCGGGGTATCAAGCTTTCTGGTGGAGAAAAACAACGCATCGCCATTGCCCGGGCTTTTCTTGAAGATGCGCCCGTCGTGGTGTTGGATGAAGCAACCAGCGCACTGGATTCTTTAACCGAAAAGGAAATCCAAATCGCGATTTTTAATCTCATTAAACATAAAACAGCGATTGTGATTGCCCATCGATTATCAACCATTTTAAGCATGGATCGTATTATCGTACTCGATTCCGGCAAGATTATTGAGGAAGGCAGCCATCAGGCATTACTGGCGAAACAAGGGAAGTACTTCGAGATGTGGCAACATCAAAGCGGCGGTTTTTTGGTGGAATAAAGATTAGATGTATCAAGATTTTCTAATATAAAAAATCAGCACTTCTGCTTGTCGGCTGGATTCTAAAAGCTGATGCCCAGCTTGTTCTATATAGACACCAACATCTAAGTGGGCAGCGGGATCGGTCGCTATCATCTTTATCACTTCCCCGCTCTGCAATTCAGCTAAAGATTTTTTTAAACGCAATAAAGGTAAAGGACAATTTAAACCGCTGGCATCAAGTTCAAAGTTAAAATCAATCATACTTGTTATAACAGACACTAATTTTTATGTTACTCGTTAATCGAGTGCATATAATAGCATTCAGATATAACTACCTCATCTAACTTCCTAACCACGAATGGATTATTTTCCGGCTTTTTTAAATCTTAAAGGACAAGCCTGCCTTGTCGTAGGTGGCGGGAGCATTGCGGCTCGAAAAATTGAATTGCTATATCGTGCTGGCGCTAATATCAGCGTTATCACCAAAGAAATTGGCAAAGCCGTCAGTACCATGAGAGACTCTCATTCCTTATCTATTCAGCAAACCAAGTTTGCACCCAGCGATTTTAGACAATTCAAACTCATCATTTCTGCTACAAATGATAACGACACTAATCAATTAGTCGCTAAAACCGCCAATTCGCAAGGTATTTTAGTTAACGTGGTCGATCGCCCTGAACTGAGCAGTTTTATTTTCCCGGCGATTTTAGATAGGTCGCCAATCGTTATTGCATTCTCATCCGGTGGCGCTGCACCGGTATTGGCACGCTTACTCAGGGCCAAGCTGGAAACTGTCATCCCGCCTGCTTACGGCCACTTGGCAAAGCTGGCTGAAAAATTTCGCCACAAAGCTAAACAAACCATAGTTTTTTCTGAACAACGGAAAGTATTTTGGGAAAATGTATTTCAAGGAAATATAGCCGAACAGGTGTTTGCGGGTAATATACAAAAAGCTGAACAACAACTAAATCAGGCGCTTGATGATTATGACAGCGCTATAAATATGGGCGAAGTCTATCTGATCGGTGCAGGCCCTGGCGCTGCTGATCTTCTTACGTTCCGGGCGTTACGTTTATTACAGCAAGCTGATGTAGTCGTATATGACCGACTGGTCTCCCCTGAAATTCTCGATTTAGCGCGGCGAGATGCCGAAAAAATTTATGTCGGCAAACAACGCGATATGCACACCTTGCCGCAGGATTCAATTAACTACTTGCTTGCCGACTTGGCAAAACAAGGCAAACGGGTTGCCCGTTTAAAAGGTGGAGACCCTTTTATCTTCGGCAGGGGTGGTGAAGAGATCGAAACATTAATGGATCAGGGCATCCATTTTCAGGTTGTCCCAGGTATTACGGCAGCATCAGGCTGTGCGAGTTATGCAGGGATTCCCTTAACGCACCGCGATTATGCCCAATCCTGTATTTTTATTACGGGTCATCTGCGCGATAATACCGTCAATCTGAATTGGACACAATTGACCTTGCCCAATCAAACTGTTGTGATTTATATGGGTTCGCATGGCTTGGCACACATCTGCCATGCACTTATAGCACATGGCGCTCCTAGTGATTTGCCAATCGCCTTAATCCAACAAGGCACTACTGACGGGCAAAAAGTCCATATTGGTACGCTGGAAACACTGCCGGCGCAAATTGAAAACCATCCTGTCAAAGCCCCCACGCTAATTATTATTGGGCAAGTCGTAAATTTGCACACAAAACTCCGCTGGTTTGGCGATAATCTTCAGCATTAATGTTTGCACCATAACGCTTAAAAACAAAATGTTAGCTTATGCACTTTGTTGTTCAGTTTGGATTCATGCTTTTCCAGCCAATATATGACCAATAAAATTAAATACAGGTTTTGAAATAAAACATTTGAAATATGGCCTTATATTTCATATCCTTTGCATTTTAATAATTAAAATAATTGAATTGTAAGAAATTTCGCTTACGTTCTTTTTTAACCACCAAGAGAGGTCAACATGAAAAAAACACTAGGAATAATTGCAGGCGCGGCGTTAATCAGTTTGAGTAGTGCGGCATTCGCTGACGAATCTGTCGAAATTGGTAAAAAAATCTATGACCGTGCTTTTGGTCGTGGTTGCGGCACTTGCCATGATATTTCTTCAAACCCACAATTAACTGCAAACATCAAAGCAGGTACATTGACTAAAGCAAGCTTTGAAGAAGTACTTAAAAATGGCCGCGGTGGCATGCCTAAAGCGATCGACGAAATAATGAAAAATGCAGCTGTCACTAAAGCGGGTTACGGTGAAGATCAAGCGGTTGACGCATTATGGAAATACATCGAGTCTAAATAATTAATTTAGGTTTAAAAACAAGAACCGCCGCATCTACATTAATTGCGGCGGTTTTTTTATGTAAAAAATTTACCTAACGTTTACCCAGCAAATATTTTATCTTTTTGTGAGGTAATTGCCTGTTCTTGACCCAGATCCCAGCTGCCGCTACAAACATTAGTCCACACGAAGCCAGGGTTGCATAGATAAGGTGCTTAAGATGAGTGACCTCCTCTACCAATTGCACATTAGAAACCATAGCTTCTGGTTTTTTTGGCGCATCTGAATAAGAACGCAACACTTTGATGTCGCTTTTCAAGTCGGCTATCGTTCCCAAGGAATTGTCCAAAGTGCCTGACTTAATACTGTTTTCTAGCACCCTAAGCTTACTTTCTATCGACCCGCTTACTAAGCCGATAACCTGACCTTTTAAGGCAGCAACTTCTTTCGATACCGGTGAGTTCGGCTCATTTAACGCCGCCTCGGCAATACCAAGCTTTTGATATTGGCTGGCCACGTCCACCCCTGGGACGTAAACTATGCCTAGAATTAACACCACAAGCATTAAGAAAAAAACTATACCCATTAACAAACGATTAACTTTCATTAATTGTTGGCTTGGAGGTATGGCTTGCAAGTCATCCTGAAATTTTATGATTTCGGTACGTTTTTCTCGCATCTTATTATCTTTATCTCGTGATAAAGTTTATTATTTTAATGATGTCAGGTAATAATTTATGATGGTACTTATCGATAAATCTGTTTTACCAGCTATCGAAAAAGCGCCATCTCCTGAAATCAACCCTTTATTTCTTAACCTTTTGTTTAACTGCCGCAATCCGCATCCGCAAGGCATTTAGCTTAATAAACCCTTCTGCATCCTTTTGGTTGTAAGCGCCGCCATCGTCTTCAAACGTCGCAATACTTTCATCGAACAAACTGTCAGTAACTGATGAGCGCCCTACAATAATTACATTCCCTTTGTACAATTTAACACGCACTTTGCCGTTGACGTTAGCTTGGGATTCATCAATCATAGTTTGCAGCATCTTGCGTTCGGGACTCCACCAGTAACCGTTATAGATAAGTGACGCATAACGTGGCATTAATTCATCTTTCAAATGTGCAACTTCGCGATCCAAGGTTAATGATTCGATCGCCCTGTGCGCCTTCAACATAACCGTACCGGCTGGAGTTTCATAACAACCGCGCGATTTCATACCAACATAACGGTTTTCAACAATATCCAGGCGACCTATACCATTGATACCCGCGATTTTATTCAGGCTTTCTATCACTTCAGCGGGGCTGTGGGCAACGCCGTCAATTGCGACAATATCGCCCTGGCTGTAAGTTAATTCAAGATAGGTTGCCTTATCTGGCGCAGCTTCTGGTGAAGCCGTCCAGCGCCACATGTCTTCTTCTGGTTCAGCCCAAGGATCTTCGAGAATACGGCCTTCGTATGAAATATGCAGCAAGTTAGCATCCATTGAATAAGGTGATGACTTGCCTTTTTTCATTTCCACAGGGATGCTATGCTTTTCAGCATAAGCCATCAACGTTTCACGTGAAGTTAAATCCCATTCCCGCCATGGAGCGATAACCTGAATATCGGGACGTAACGCATAAGCGCCCAGTTCAAAGCGGACTTGGTCATTACCCTTGCCAGTTGCGCCATGCGATATTGCTTCCGCACCGGTTTCATTGGCAATTTCAATTAAACGTTTTGCTATCAACGGCCGGGCAATTGACGTACCTAACAGGTACTCGCCCTCATAAACAGTATTGGCACGAAACATGGGGAAAACGAAATCACGGGCGAATTCTTCCCGTAAATCATCAATATAAATTTCTTTAATCCCTAAAGCCTGGGCTTTTGCACGGGCTGGCTCGACTTCCTCCCCTTGACCAAGGTCGGCAGTAAAAGTCACCACTTCGCATTGATACTCATCTTGCAGCCATTTTAGGATTACTGAAGTGTCCAAACCACCGGAATAAGCTAGGACAACTTTATTGATTTTCGACATAAATTCCGAATTCCCTCGACTTAAAATTAATCTGATTATACCTTAAAACAGACGTTTGGACAGCACAGCCCGTATCCACAATGATGAATTGATTAGAGTCGGCTGAATGCTTGCTAGCCTCACCCTTTTGGAGAAAAGTTTCTCGTAGTAAGCGAATTTGAATTATAGTTTTACCAAACTAACTACAACAATAATTTTAGAAAAATCCCGTGGAGCTAACCTGTATGAACACAAGTAAGATGCCGCATGAGCCAAAACTCAAGCAAGAGCGGCACCAAGAAAAATTTCATTTCATCAACTTACAACTAGCCGCATTGGGACAAGCCACTTGCGAATCCGAGGACGATCATCACTATCTAAATATCGCTGATGGCTTACTAAAGAAATATGCCCAACAACAGCGCTTACTCACCCTGTTCCGAAGCCCGGCAGATCAACGTATCGAAGATTTTGTTAACAACTACCTCAACCAAAATAGCGTTGATACAACTATCCGGCTACCTGGGGAAACTTTTGTGCTGGAACAACCAGGGTTAGCACGCGAACTATCTTTACCTTTTCAGGGTGATGAGTTCCATTCCCCTTACGTTGATTCCTACCGGATTCAACAAGGCGTATTACATAATCCGCAAAATGACAAACGTACTACCCAAGGCGTATTCCATATTGCAGCGGGTGGCTTACCCGTACCCGCCGACAAATACGAAGTCCCTGTCAATGCCTATGCAGCGCTGTTTAATCAAGCCTTAATGCCACCAGACGATTTATTATGCTTGCCATTTACCAGCCAGCAAGCTAATCCGGCAAAGCTGTGGGTATCATTATTGCAACGCCCTACTGTCCGCCCTGAAGTTCCCGGAATCAGCCAAGTAAAAACCATGGAAATCCGTTTTTTTGTTCCCGGTGGACTGGTTTCAAATCTGGATTTTGTCGAGTCGATTTTCGGTAATGCTGGTGACCCATTTTTATTTGAAAACGATGCTGCCCTGGATATCGATCATTGGACGGGGCACACTGGCTGTATTATCCTGGCACCGCATCTGGTTAATTGCCGCAAAAAAGATCTTGGCTTACCGTATTTCGACCAAGCTACCCCGCGCCAACGCAAAGACGGCATGTGCTGGCAACATGAAAACGAGCTTTATAATAGTGGCAAACCCTTCAAGTTGGTATGCCGAAATATGCAAGGTGTTATTGTAACGATTATTGCCGACAACTACTTTGGTTACAGCAAAAAAGAGATCAAATCCCAGATCAGCTATGCCACCAATTTATATGGTGACAGTGAAGAAGAACACTCAGGCGGTGCATTGGCGTTTCCCCGGGTTATCCTGGGCGAATTACATATCCCCAGCTCTGCGGAATTGACTAAAAAGCCGTCATTTGAAAAAGCCCTGCAATTGCTGGGAGCAAACATAATCACCAAAGAATCTGGCTACGGTATTGATTCACTCTACCCTGACATTGTGCTTGTCCCCGAAACCGCACAAATTAATATTCATAACCAACAAATAAGCTGGATTAACAAGGGGCTGCCACAAACCCTTAAGCTATTAATTAATCATACTTACATATACCCAAATGGTTTCCGCGTCCATATGGAGCGCCATCCCCATGCCCCCAGTTGGCGCCTGGTGGGTACTTATCCTGAAGGCACGTTTTGCCATAAGCCTTGTACTGTATCGGGCGGTGGTAAATCAGAAATATCAAAATCTATTGCTGGGGCGGTCATTTCTGGCGATTTCTTTGTTGAAGATTTTGAGAAAGATATGGATTTTGTTGAAAACATTTTTGCTTACGATTTTTCCAGGCGTTTTCGCGATACTTCTTTGCATGGTACAGACCAACGCAGCCTACTTAGCGACCAACGCACATTAGGGTCGGTAATCAAGTTGTTAACGCCATCAATTACAGATTATTCAGATGCGTATAACCAGTGGCTAGAAGAAATTCCCCACCATATCCTTGGCTTGGTGTTAATGATTAAGCGTTTCTATAAAACCGAATGGGGTGCAGAGTGGCGCGAACACTTTTCTGTCGATTTGATTAATGGTCGACCAGGCAACGTATTAAAGCACCATGGCAGAAAACTCATTGCCAGTTATCTGCGGGTAGGTTTTGACGAAAATGGTGCCTGGCGGGTATTTAAACTTCGGCAGGACTTTATCGCCTCAGAAAAATTGCAAATGGAAGATGACATTACTGCGTCCACCGTCGTGCCAGCAGCGGCCTTACATGGGCTCAATCCTGATTACACTAATACCAGCGTCAAAATTGTCGAAAACTGCGAAAATAGCTTTTTTCAACGCCCGGATGATGCAATACACAGAGGCGTTGATTTGCAAACCGAATTGGATTTCTCCGGGAAAAATAATTTTATTTCCAATTTTCAACCGCTTGATAACGCATTTGCCAAAGAACTACTCGATGATGTAATTCATTTTGAAGAATTTAGCGAACCGATGCGACAAGTCATCCGTGAGGCGGCACAGGCTAAACATGGCAAATATTTTGTTTCCTCCGCGCACCCCAGGCTAGTGGATGGAAAACCCAGCCAAAATGTCCGCTACCTGCAAATTCGGCCGGATCATATTGATCCCAAAAACCGCTACCTTGCGGAGCTTTCTACCCGGCTTGTCCGCGGGTTAAAGCAGGATCAACCCGTATATTTTCCGGTTAATTCCGTACTCACTGGTCGCCGTAATAATCCTATCGACCTCGTGGCAGGCATAAGGCCACTGGCGGTCTACAATCCAATCCATTACCAGGAACTCCCTGAATTATTTATGGATTTTATTTGCAGCCTGACCGGAAAATCACCGTCGACTACTGGCGCAGGTTCTGAAGGCGCGTTAACCAAAGGCCCCTTCAATGCCGTCTCGGCAACTGCAGACCTCAACACCGCATTAGTTTCATTTATTTTGTGCGGTTATGACGGGTTTTCCACTGCTGCTGGTTACATCGGCTCTCTCCGCCGCATTGACCATGACATAAGCCTGTTAATCCCGGAAATCTGGTCGCGGTTACCCGTGGAACAACGTGATCCCAAGCATTTGATTGCACAAGGACAATTAGAAAAGCTTGAAGATTTCGAATATAAGGGCAAAACAGTTTATGCCAGCCGATTGGGTTATCGGATTACCGAACGCTTTGTACACACGAATTTTGGCAAAGTATTTAATTATCCGACCGCCGTATTTGACGAAGCGATGTTGAAACCAGAAACGCAAGACATGACCAGCTATGTTGATGGCATTAACAATGTGTATGAAACCCAAAAAAAGGTAGCGTTACAGTACTTTGAGGACGGCTCCGTTGACGATGCCTGTCCGCCGCTTAAAGCCATATTGCACATCATGGCCTATGACACTTATGAAGGAAAAACGATTAACGACCCCGCACTCCGCCATTTATTTACCCGCGAGTATTTGTTGCAAAGCACCTGGTATCAGGAGCGTCTAAAAATCAAACAGCAACGGGATTGCCAATTATGGCAACACCATAAAGGCTACATAACGCAATGCCTTGCCGACAGTAAGCGCTATGAAGCTACGAGCTACCAGATTCTTGCAGAAAAACTTACCAAAACAGAAGAGATGCTCGTAAAACTTTCCAGCAAGACATATCTGGATAGCTTACAAGGTACATTAGGCGCGGATTGGGTACATCGGTAACGGTAATATCTGGGTAACTCGCATTTAAATTAAGATTTGTCCGTTAAAAAAATTGAGTATTTAACTAAGCTTTTAAATACTCACTACGGCATTTTGCCGAAATTTTTTATCTTAAATTTTAAAAGAGAATCATGTTATCCATTAAAAGAAAAGCCGTTACACATTGTTTACTCAGTGGTTTAATGTTATTAGGATTAGTTGATTTAGCCCACGCCGACTCAGTGCCCACTAAATGGATTGGTAATGGCCACTACTACCAATCGTTTGATAGTACGTTGAAAACTTGGTTTGATGCCCAAACTGCCTGTCAGCAACAAGGGGCGCATTTGGCAACGGTTACCTCTGCGGCAGAAAATGCTTATATATTGACCAATTTTGTTGTAGGTAATGCCTCTTATACGTGGATAGGCGCTTCCGATAGTACAAAAGAAGGGACGTATACTTGGGTTAACGGCGAAAAATGGAATTACACGAATTGGGGCAGTCTCAACTCCAACCCTGACTATGACTACGCTATTTTCGGTTATGGTAATACCTGGTTTACTGGACTTGCCACCGACACTTACGCCTATGTCTGCGAGTGGAGTACCCCAAACTATGTGGATATAACCACGGTGCCCGACATAAACCGTAACCTCTCCAATGAAATCGCGGTACTGTATGTTGATGCAATCACCGGTAAACATACGGTTAAAATCAAAGACCCGAAAAGCCAAGCTTTATTGAGTACATTAACATTTTTAACGGGTTATACGCCGCCACAAGGCGTAGTGGCGTTGTCAGATTTGAATGGCAACAAAATCCCGGAAATCGCTGTGCTGTATAACGAGTTAGGCCAACCTTCCGTTGGCATTAAAGATGCCAAAAACAACGTCGCACTGCTGAAAACCTTGCGTTTTCTGGATAAAACCTATGACGCTAAAGCCATTGCCCTTGCCCCTGACAGTAATGCCAACGGCGCTAGCGAGATAAGGGTGTTAGGCATCAGCAAAACCACCGGCCAAGCCAAAACAGAAACCCGTGATAGCAAAACCGGTGCACTATTGGGCATTTTATCGTTCTAAAGCTAACAGGGATGGCCTAGCACTTACAAAAAACCAATCAACACCCCGTGCGCTACCTACAAAACTGTCCAGGCCTATTTAGCTGGACGGGTTTTGAAACCAATACCGTTAAGCTAAGGTTTAAATATGATATTGTCATTCCGAAGAAGCAACGCGACTGAGGAATCTTGTGCACTTGAGATTTCTCCCGTTGGTCGAAATGACAAAATCCACCCTTAATTTAACGGTATTGGTTTCAACCCCCGTCCACATCGTTTCAACATAAGCTCCCTTGGAATCCACTTGTACCCTATAAAAAATGACAGATTTTAATAAAATTAAAATAATTTAAATCAACATCTTAAGATTAAGATTAAGATTAAGATTAAATTGACTGGCTAAAAATTTTTTGAGAAAGTTCAATACGGCATTTTTGCCGTAACTGCTTTATTTTCTTAATTTTTAAAGGACATCCTCATGACACCCAATAAAAATAAAATTATCACAACCTGCTTATTAAGCGGCTTGGCGCTGTTAAGTTTAGTCAGCGCCGCTCAAGCCGATTCAGCACGAATTAAATGGATTGGTAATGGGCATTATTATCAACTTTTATACACTCCAATATTGACATGGTTTGATGCCCAAAAATCTTGCCAGCAAAAAGGCGCACATCTTGCCACTATTACATCCGTTGCTGAAAACAGTTTTATTTTTAGCAAACAAATCGGTGTGTGGAACACCCCTTTTAATTACAATTCTTACTGGATTGGAGCAAGTGATAGTAGTAAGGAAGGCACTCATAATTGGGTAAATAACGAAAAATTCGATTACAAGAATTGGTATAGTGCCCAATGGGATTCACTTGGAAGTTACACGTTATATCTCTATGGTGCTGGTGGAAAGTGGCAAGATGCCCCTGCTAATAGCGTCAACGCTTACCTCTGCGAATGGAGCAATCACAACTTCGTTGACGTGACTTCCGTTCCCGATATCAATAACAACAAGTTCAGCGAAACGGCTGCGTTGTATGTCGATTTCGTAAGTGGCAAACATACCGTCAAAATCAAAGACCCACAAACCCAAACGGTGTTAAGCACGTTGACTTTCCTGACCAGCTTTAACCCGCCGCAAGGTTTAGTGGCGATAGCCGACCTGAATGGCAACAAGGTTCCGGAAATCGCCGTGCTGTATAGCGAACTCAACCAGCCTTCCGTGGGTATTAAAGATGCTAAAACCAATGGCGCGTTGTTGAAAACCCTGCGCTTTTTGGGTACAGGTTATGAGCCAAAAGCCATTACCGCCACGCCGGACACCAATGGCAACGGTTCCAGTGAAATTACGGTACTAGGCATTAATAAAACAACCGGGGCGGCAAAATCGGAAACCCGCGACAGCAAAACCGGCGCAATCTTGAAAAGCATCGCGTTTTAAAACAAGCTATTCAGTTGGGCTGCTTGCTTTTCAGCAGCCCACCTTGATGACAGATGTATCTATAAAAGCAAGCATCCTTTACGCTTAATTTTGTATATAATAGTTTCTATATTTCAGTACTCAGAAAAAATTTAGTTTTGGCCCCTACAAATTATCATTCAACTTTCACTCGTTTTAGTAATAAAACATCATTGCATAACGCTTAGATAACTTTAATTGAGCCATGCAAAACCCGTATCGACAGGAACATAAATGAGCAATAGTATCGTATCGGAAATTACCGGCCAGGAAGATATTGATCCAGCCGAAACCCAGGAGTGGATGGATGCCCTGCAATCTGTCCTTGAAATTGAAGGCAGCGAACGCGCACATTTTCTGATCGAACGGCTAGTCGCCGTTACCCGCCATTTTGGATTCGATATTCCATTTAGTGCTAGCACGGCGTATATCAATACTATACCTCCCGCGCAGCAAGCCCAATGTCCTGGGGATTTTACCATCGAGCAAAAAATCCGCTCCTATGTACGTTGGAATGCCATGATGATGGTATTACGGGCGAACAAAGACACGAATGTTGGCGGTCATATTGCCAGTTTCGCATCGGCCGCCACGTTGTATGATGTCGGCTACAACCACTTTTGGCGCGCTGCCTCTGAAAGTTTTGCCGGCGACCTTATTTTTACCCAAGGCCATTCTGCACCTGGAGATTATTCACGGGCATTCTTGTTGGGCCGGTTAACCGAAGCCCAGTTGGATAGTTTCCGCCAGGAAGTGGGTGGCAACGGCTTGTGTTCTTATCCTCATCCCTGGTTGATGAGTGATTTCTGGCAATTCCCCACCGTTTCCATGGGGCTTGGCCCGATCATGGCGATATATCAGGCTAGGTTTATGCATTACATGCAAGGCCGTGGTTTTGCTGACAATACTGACCGTAAAGTTTGGGCATTTTTGGGCGATGGTGAAACCGATGAGCCGGAATCATTAGGTGCTATCGGCATGGCTGGACGGGAAAAGCTAGATAACCTGATTTTCGTGATTAACTGCAACCTGCAACGCCTTGACGGCCCGGTACGTGGCAACGGCAAAATCATACAAGAGTTGGAAAGCGAATTTAGGGGCGCCGGCTGGAATGTCATCAAATTAATTTGGGGACAACGTTGGGATACCCTGCTCGCCCGAGATAAAGAAGGGCTGTTGGTTGCCCGCATGATGGCTTGTGTTGATGGTGATTATCAAACCTTTAAAGCAAAAGACGGTGCATACGTACGTGAGCACTTCTTTAACACGCCAGAACTGAAAGCCCTGGTCGCTGATTGGTCAGACCGGGATATTTGGGAGTTGAACCGTGGTGGACACGATCCCGCCAAAGTCTTCGCCGCTTTCCATGCCGCCGCAAACCACAAAGGTCAACCCACGGTTATACTGGCTAAAACCATTAAAGGTTATGGCATGGGTTCATCGGGTGAGGCTCAATATACGGCGCACCAGCAAAAGAAAATGAGTGACGACTCCCTCAAACGTTTTGTAGAGCGTTACGAACTACCGATTAACGACGAACAAATCCACAAACTGGCTTATTTAACTTTTCCTGAAGGTTCTAAAGAACTGGAATACATGCGCCAACGCCGTCAAGACCTGGGCGGCCATCTGCCAGCACGTCGAGCCAAGTCAACTCCGCTAGATATCCCACAACTCAGCGAATTTAAACCCTTGCTGGAAGCCAGCGGTGAAGGTCGGGAAATTTCTACGACGATGGCATTTGTACGAATGCTGAATATCTTAGTTAAAGATAAAAATATTGGCCGTAGAATTGTACCCATTGTGCCCGACGAATCAAGGACGTTCGGCATGGAAGGCATGTTCAAACAACTCGGTATCTGGTCACAAGTCGGCCAGTTATACACCCCGCAGGACGCGGGACAATTGATGTTTTATAAGGAAGACAAACAAGGCCAGGTGTTACAAGAAGGCATTAATGAAGCCGGCGGCTTATGTGACTGGATTGCGGCCGGTACATCGTATTCAACTAATAATGTGCCGATGATCCCGTTCTTCATTTATTACTCGATGTTTGGTTTCCAACGGGTTGGTGACTTAATCTGGGCTGCGGCGGATCAACGCACCCGTGGCTTTTTGATGGGCGGCACAGCGGGTAGGACGACGTTGAACGGCGAAGGCCTTCAACATGAAGACGGTCACAGCCATCTAATGTCGGCAACCGTACCTAACTGTGTGTCCTACGATCCGACTTATGCTTACGAGTTAGCGGTTATCATCCAAGATGGTATGCGGCGAATGTATGCAGAACAAGAAGATGTGTTTTATTACATCACTGTTATGAATGAAAACTACGCCCATCCTGCCATGCCTAATGGGGTCGAACCGGACATCCTGAAAGGGATGTATAGCTTTCGCCAAGGCGCAAAAAAGAAAGCACCACGCGTCCAATTATTAGGATCTGGTGTTATTTTCCGCGAGGTTGAATTCGCTGCTGAATTATTGAGCAATGATTGGGGCGTAGAAGCAGACCTTTGGAGCTGCCCAAGTTTTACCGAGCTTGCCAGAGATGGCCAATCTTGTGAACGCTGGAATCGTCTACACCCACTAGAAACAGCTAAAGTCTCGCATGTCACCAAGTGCTTAGGTAAAGCTGAAGGCCCGGTAATTGCGGCCAGCGACTATACCCGCGCTTTTGCCGATCAAATTCGCGCTTATATTGACCGACCCTACACTGTACTTGGTACCGACGGTTTTGGCCGCTCCGATACCCGTGAAAATTTACGCAATTTTTTTGAGGTTGACCGTTTCCACATTACGGTTGCTGCACTTAAAAGCTTGGCTGATGAAGGCAAAATCGATAACAAAAAAGTGGCAGAAGCTATTACAAAATATAACATCAATACGGCGGCGACTGCGCCTTGGTTAATTTAATATCAGGATACATAAACAACAATGGCTGATGTAATCGAATTAAAAGTCCCTGATGTCGGCGGAGTCGCCAACATTGATGTCGTCGAGGTTCTCATAAAAGTTGGCGACACCATAGTTGCAGATCAAACTATTGCCAACTTAGAAACCGACAAGGCCTCTATGGAATTACCCGCCAGTACAGGGGGTATCGTTCAGGAAGTACGGATTAAGCCGGGTGACAAAGTCGGTGAAGGCTCCATAGTAGCGGTGATATCGGCGACATCCACCGAGGCAACTATTGTACCACCAACTACTCAACAACAACCCGAACCTGCTGCTAAGCCAGAACCCGCACCAACTCCTATAACACCAGTAACACCAGCATCCCCACCTAAACCAGCGCCAATTTCGGCAACGTCCCCTGTGGCAGTTGTTGCTTCTGGCAAAGCCCACGCATCCCCGGCAGTACGCCTATTTGCCCGCGAGCTTGGCGTTGATATTGGCAAAATCAGCCTAGGAAATGGCCGCAAAGGCCGCATCCTAAAGGAAGATGTCAAAAGTTATGTGAAGCGTGCATTAAGCGAGGGTGTGGACCAAGGCGGCGCAGGAATACCGAGCATACCTGCGGTTGATTTTTCTAAGTTTGGCGAAATTGAAACGCAAAGTTTAAGCAAAATTAAAAAATTAACTGGGCAAAACTTAAGCCGGGTCTGGCTTAATCTGCCTATGGTGACTTACCATGAAGAAGCTGACGTGACTGAAATGGAAGCCTTCCGGATCACGCTAAACGCAGAAAAAGCCAAAGACGAAGTCAAAATCACCGGCTTGTTGTTTATTATTAAAGCAGTAGTTGCCGCATTAAAACAATTCCCAAGCTTCAATGCCTCGTTGTCACCGGATGGTGGAAACCTGATCCTGAAAAAATATTACAACATTGGCATTGCAGTAGACACGCCAAATGGCTTGGTTGTGCCGGTATTACGGGATGCCGACACCAAAAACATCAATCAATTAGCCAACGAACTCGCCGAAAAAAGCGAAAAAGCCCGACAAGGCAAATTGATGCCTGCCGATATGCAGGGTGGCTGTATTTCTATCTCCAGCTTGGGAGGCATTGGTGGCACAGCGTTTACCCCTATCGTCAATGCGCCGGAAGTCGCCATTTTGGGCGTTACCCGGGCAAAAATGCAGCCCGTGTGGAATGGCAAAGAATTTATACCCAAGTTAATGTTGCCATTAGATTTGACTTACGATCACCGCGTGATTGACGGCGCTGAAGGTGCACGTTTTATGGCACATATTAAACAAAATTTAAGTGATATTAGACGTTTATTACTTTAAAGAGGAACTATAAATGACAACTAATCCGGTAAGTAATGAATTGAAAACAGAAATCGTCGTCTTGGGCGGTGGTCCCGGTGGTTATACCGCTGCCTTTCGCGCTGCCGATTTAGGCAAGCAGGTTATTTTGATCGAACGCTTTCCGGTTTTGGGCGGGGTTTGCCTAAATGTTGGTTGTATTCCCTCAAAAGCTTTGTTGCACATAGCGCAAGTCATTCATGAAGCTGAAGAATTCGGGGACAACGGCATCACTTTCAGCAAACCGAAAATCGACCTTGATAAAGTCAGAGCCTGGAAAGCCAGCGTCACTAAAACCCTAAATGATGGCTTGGCTGGGCTCGTCAAACAACGCAAAGTCACACGATTAGAGGGCTTTGGCAAATTTACATCTGCTAATACCATTCAAGTGGAATCAGCAGATGGAGCCACTACAGTTATCCAATTTGAACAAGCAATCATTGCCGCAGGCTCGCATCCAACTAAAATCCCGTCATTCCCGTATGACGATCCGCGCTTGATGGATTCAACTGATGCGCTAGAGCTAAAACAAATCCCAAAAAAGCTGCTTATCGTGGGCGGTGGTATTATTGGCTTAGAAATGGCAACGGTTTATCACGCACTGGGTTCGGAAATTAGTGTCGTCGAGTTAATGGATCAAATCATTCCTGGCTGCGATAAAGACCTGATTACCCCGCTATTTCGGCGCATCAAAAAACAATACAAAAACATCTGGTTAGAATCTAAAGTAACTTCTATTACTGCGGAACCCAAAGGCCTAAAAGTTACCTTCGAAGGCAAGGATGCCCCAGAATCGGAATTGTTTGACTCCGTTTTGGTCGCTGTCGGTAGACGGCCTAATGGCAAAACAATCGGCGTAGAACACGCCGGTGTTACTGTCGATGACCAAGGCTTTATTGCCGTTGACAAACAACAACGGACTAATATCAACCATATTTTCGCCATTGGCGATGTTGTTGGTAACCCCATGCTTGCCCACAAAGCTGTCCATGAAGGTAAAGTCGCTGCTGAAGTGGCGACTGGCCATAAGTCGGCTTTCGATGCGTTGACAATACCTAATGTTGCCTATACCGACCCTGAAGTCGCGTGGATGGGTTTGACCGAAAATCAAGCCAAGCAACAAGGCATTGAATACGACAAAGCCGCATTCCCTTGGGCGGCAAGTGGGCGCTCACTAAGCATAGGCCGTAAGGAAGGCGTCACTAAAATACTTTGTGAAAAAGGCACAGGACGGATTTTAGGCGCGGGTATGGTCGGCACTAATGCGGGTGAACTAATCGCAGAAGCGGTTCTAGCATTGGAAATGGGTGCTGATGCCGAAGACATCGGATTAACAATACACCCGCACCCAACGCTGTCTGAAACCTTTGCTTTCGCCGCAGAAATGATTACCGGTACGATTACCGATATTTACATCAAGAAAAACTGATTTCTTCAGTGGTTCTACAAAAAAACCAACGCCTTTTTAAAATGGCGAACGCTACCGAGTAAACCAATGATACGAACATTAGCCATTTTGCTTGCTCTTGCCATGCTGGGCATCATTAATTTCAGCATTTGGAGTTATATCAACAACCCACTCCAACTAGAACCGTGGACCAGTACCACAATGGGGGTTACTTTCGACCCCACCAAGAAAGACGAAACCAGTAAAACTAAAGCCACCCTAACCCACAGCGAAGAAGATATTGATAAAGACTTGGGGTTATTGGAAGGTAAGTTTCATGCTGTTCGAACCTATAGCGTATTGCAAGGCCTTCATAAAGTACCTGAACTCGCTGTAAAACATAATCTTAACGTTACTTTAGGTGCATGGATTAGCAGCGACCTTGAGAAAAACAATCAGGAAATTGAAACGCTCATCCAACTCAGTAACCAGGAGAACCACAAAATTGTCCGGCTCATGGTCGGCAATGAGGTGTTATTACGTAAGGATCCAATCTTGGAGGATCTAAAAAAACATGATTATGCTTATGTAGAAAAATACATAAACTTCTCCAAGGAAGAACTTAATCGCGTTACCGAAACTAAAAACTTTCCTTTTCCACGCTCACCAAAATCAGTTGCATGGGATCAACGGCTGAAAAACCCTGATGCAGTTAAACAATTATTGATTGACTATATCCACGAAGTAAAAAAACGCACTTGGCGTCCTGTTAGCACCTCGGAAACCTGGGACAGATGGATTGCTAATCCAGAACTTGCCAAAGAAGTCGACTATATTGGTGTTCATATCCTGCCTTACTGGGAAGGTATTGCCGTTGATGACGCGGTCAATTATGTATTTGACCGTTACCATGAAATGCAAACAGCTTTCCCTAGCAAACCTATTATTGTCACTGAAGTCGGCTGGCCTTCTGACGGCCAACCTAAAATACATGCCACAGCGTCCAAAGCTAACCAAGCTAAATTTTTACGCCAATTCTTGAACCGTGCCGCTAAAGAAAAACTGGCTTACTATGTGATCGAAGCGTTTGACCAACCTTGGAAACGTACCGATGAAGGATCAGCCGGTGCTTATTGGGGACTTTTCAACGCCGACCGGCAACTTAAATTCCCTATGGATGGCGATGTGATTACTCTGCCCACGTGGGAAAACTGGGCAACAGGCGCGGCTATTGTCAGTATTCTTATTATGGGTGTATTTTTATATACCCGTAAGACCATGAAGCTGCCAGGCATACTATTCTTTGGCATAGTGGCTAACCTTGCCGCATCATTTATTTTCTGGACTGTATCTATCGGAGCCCAGCAATATCAGACGACTATGTCTATTGCTTTCTGGGTACTAATCGTCATGATGCAAATCATGGCGCTTATCATCTTGCTTATTGAAAGCCTGGAAATTGCCGAAATCATCTGGCACCGCAAAACTGCGCGCACATTTGAGCCACTTGAACCTTCCCCAGATTTTAAATATCCCAAAGTATCGCTTCATCTCCCCATCCATAACGAACCACCCGCTATGGTAAGAAAAACGTTGGAAGCCCTTGCTCGGCAAGACTATCCTAATCTGGAAATTTTGGTGATGGACAACAACACTAAAGATCCAGCAGTTTGGCAACCTGTGGAAGAAGACTGTAAGCGTTTGGGAGCAAAATTCCGGTTTTTCCATTTGGAAAATTGGCCCGGCTTTAAAGCAGGGGCGATTAATCACGCGTTGGAACAAACGGCTAGTGATGCCGAAATTATCGCCGTTATCGACAGTGATTATATCCTGCAACCCGATTGGTTAAAGCGAATGGTGCCTTATTTCGATAACGAAAACGTCGGCTTTGTCCAATCGCCGCAAGATTACCGCGATTTGCATGTTAGTGGGTTTAAATCGTTTTGTTACTGGGAATATGCCGGATTTTTTAATATCGGTATGGTGCAACGCAACGAATACAATGCCATTATCCAACACGGCACAATGACGATGGTTAGAAAATCAGCCCTGATTGAAGTTGGTAATTGGGCTCAATGGTGTATATGCGAAGATAGCGAATTGGGGCTACGCCTGTATGAAGCAGGTTACGATTCAGTGTATTGCAAAGAATCTTTTGGTAAGGGACTTATGCCCGATACCATGTCAGGCTATATGACCCAGCGTTATCGCTGGGTATATGGTGCCATGCAGATTATTAAAGCCCATTGGCGCAGCTTTATGCCGTCTAAAAAATCACCATTAACCTCAGCACAACGGTATTATTTTGTTGCGGGCTGGCTACCGTGGTTTTCTGATGCACTTGCCCTGTTATTTACCATAGCGAGTTTATTCTTAACCGGGCTCATCTGGTATGGGCTTAAGCTAGGCCCATTACTGGATATTTTAATTGAAAGCTTAAAAAGTTCAGGTGGAACAAATCTTTTAGAACAGGTTTTAATTTTCTTGGATCGATTATTTATTCATGACTATAAAATAGAAGGCAATCGACCTAATATAGAACTGCCTATTACTGCTTTTCTATTGCCTACTATCGGCCTGTTCAGCTTTAAAATACTGCGTAGCTTATGGCTCTATCAAGCTCGTGTACCTTGCTCTGTCTGGCAGTCAATCGGCGCATCGCTGGCGGGATTGTCATTAACCCATACAGTCTCTAAAGGGGTTATCCAAGGCTTGTTTATTAATGGCAAACCTTTTATGCGTACGCCTAAATATGAGAAGCAAGGCCCTTTATTTACCGGCTTGATGACAATCAGACAAGAGCTATCTTTACTTATTTTGTTGGGCGCGGCCATTTGGTTCATGTATACCCAAGAACATTTCGATAACTTAACCGGGCGTCTATGGGTGGCGGTGTTGGCGGTACAATCTGTGCCTTATATAGCTACCTTAATTACCTTGCTAATTAGCATTGCACCTAATTATCGTTGGGGCAAGGCTGCAATAAACATGGAAGAATTGGATGAGGCATAAGATTTATACCTACAAAACTCCCAGGTTTAACAAGCTATTGTAGTCAGCCCAATTTAATTGGCATTTGTAAACAAACCGTCCCAGGGGCGTAATTCATACTATTGATTTGCCCCTTTTACCAATTTACCCACAATAAAATTACAGGATTTTATCTAATCCTTTAACTACAAAAGGAAAACGTTGCGTCAGCAACTATTTCACACCCTCTTAAGAAAATAAAGCTGTTAATAAATTAAGCCACCTTGTACTCCTTCAAGGTCGATACCCATTCAAACCTAGCTGCTTTACAGTAAGTTCTGGCTATTTTTCAGTCCCTCACGGGAATGATTACCGCGATTCCGTTTCAGCGTTATTACCAAACCAAATCGTGGCTTTATGCTTTTTCCAATTGATCCTATATTCGACAAAAAAATCATAAATAGCATATTTTCAATTTCTTATTTTTCATACAGAACTATATTAGTTTAAAAAATTGACAATCAAACGATTGATTGAATACTATATAGCTTAATCAAACGTTTGATTTTTTTCAAAAGCGAATAGATATGAATGAGCATGACCGAACCAAAAGGTAATCGAACAGAATCAATTAATGCCCGTAGTAGACTAGTCATGGCCGCATTACAACTTTTTGCTGAAAAAGGCTTTGAAGGTGCCTCTACTAGGGAAATATGTGATATGGCGGAAGTTAACATTTCATCAATTCGCTACTACTTCGGCGATAAAGCAGGACTTTACCGGGCCGCATTTACCGAACCCATGTGCGATTCACCTTGCCATACCAATATTGAAACTTACGCTAACCTACCTTTGCCAGAAGCGCTTAAATTGTTTTTTGGGGAATTTCTTGACCCACTAAAACGTGGCGAGGAATTACGCTTGGTGATGAAGCTTCATTTTAGGGAAATGATCGAACCGACTGGCGCATGGCAGCAAGAAATCGATGCTGAAATTAAACCGCAACACGACGCCTTGGTTTCCTTGCTTAAACAACATTTAGAACTCAATCGCATAGATATCGACATACATCGGCTTGCCTTTGCCATTATAGGCATGGCAGTACATTATTATGTCGGCCACGATGTAGTTTTTGCTATTTGCCCTCAGCTATTGAACACTCCTAAAGCCATTGATACTTTAGCAGACCGCTTGGCGGGCTATGCTGTTGCCATGATTGAGGGCGAAAATAAGCGCAGGTCAGAGGAACAGATAAATGAAGGCCATTAACTTATTTTACCTAAGCTTGATTTTTATAGCACTCTTATTATCAGGCTGTGGATTAAAAGGCGGCTTACTAACAACGGTTGGCCCCGATTACAAAACGCCTGATCCACTAATATCCAACCGCTGGTTTACCAAGCAACCTGCCGCGTATGAATTTCCCGTGGCGCATCAAGGGGAGCTGGCTGACTTGAGTAAATGGTGGAAACGCTTCGGAGATCCTGTACTTAACCGTTTACTTGCCGCCGCACAGAAGGAAAGCGCTTCCGTCGCAAAAGCCAAAGCCCAGATTGAAGAATCGAGAGCTAATTTGGTGAGTTCCGATTCTGTATTTTTACCATCTATTGACTTAAGTTTGGGTAGTTCTCGGTCAAATTTTTCTTTTGGCCAAACACCTTTTTTGCGCAACCAGCACCAACTAAGTGTACAGTCCAGTTGGGAAATTGACTTATTTGGCGGCTTGGCAAGGCAGCAGGAAGCGTCACAAAGCCAACTGGAATCTCGCGTGGCCTCATGGCACGATGCACGCGTCGCGGTGGCCGCAGAGCTTGCTAACAATTACTTGGCTTATCGCTATTGCGAAGGACAAATTCAGCTAAGAAAGACTGACGCTGATTCCAGGCAGAATTCGGCACGGCTAACAGCAATTGCCGGAAGTGCTGGATTCCATAGCTCGGCAGATGTCGCACTTGCAAAAGCAAGTGCCGCTGAGGGCAATAATTTGTTGCTACAACAACAAGCACAATGCGAGCGTTTGATTAAAGGCCTGGTTGCCTTAACGGGTTTGCAAGAAACTCAAATTCGTGCATTATTAACCGCTGCCCCAGAACGGTTAGCCAAGTTACCTAGCCCACCCCCATTTCAATTAAACTCTGTACCTGTAAACGTGATAAGGCAACGACCTGACATTGCCGCTGCCGAACGCGACATGGCGGAAGCCAGCGCTAAGATTGGTGTAGAACAAGCTAACCGATTCCCTAAATTGAGCCTTTCTGGAAATATTACCCCAATATTTCAGAACATTAACGGTGCCGCGCTAACTTTAGCAGAAACCTGGTCTATTGGACCAACACTAAGTTTACCGTTGTTTGATGCGGGCAAAAGAGCCGCAAATGTAGATGCTGCCACAGCCCAGTACGAGGCTTCCGTTGCTAAATTTCGTGCGGCTGTGCGGACAGCAGTTAAAGAAATTGAAGAAGCTATGGTGCGTATTGCCAGCACAGATGAACGCCTACCCTTAGCGCATTCAGCCGCTACGGACTATCAAAGCCATTTTTTAGCCACACAGAAACTGTATGAAGTCGGCTTGGGCAACCTTATAGATTCTGAAACAGCACGACGAAACTTGATTACTGCAGAATTAGCAGTAAAAGAGCTTGAACAAGAAAAAGTCAGTGCCTGGATTACGCTTTATCGGGCAGCCGGTGGGAGTTGGGAAGCTAATCAAACGCAACCCCCTAAAGCCGAAACCCAAAAGCTTCCAGATAAAAATGGTAAAACCAACTCAAACACAATCTCCCAGCATCATAGCAAATTATCTGGAGCAACATCATGACACAAGGAAAGTCAGTTCTAATTTTTATTGCTGTATCCACGCTTATTGGTTTAGGTATAAGCCTGGTGCGTAGCAAGGAATTACCGGAACCGAATGGGGCTAACCAACCTGCCGCCCGACCTGCGCTTACTGTGAGAGTAATCCAACCCACCCTGCTTGATATACCCAAAACATTATCAGCAAACGGCTCTGTAGCCGCTTGGCAAGAAGCGATTATTGGTGCTGAAGTAAGTGACCTGCGATTAAATGAAGTACGTGCCCAAGTAGGTGAAAAAGTACGTAAAGGCCAAGTATTGGCTGTTTTCGCTAAAGAAAGCGTATTGGCAGAGGTAGCCAAGAGCAAAGCAGCCCTAGCTGAAGCAGAAGCAAATTTAGCAGAAGCCCGGTTGAGTGCTAATGGCGCAAGACAAGTCGCCTCATCAGGTGTACTAAGCAATCAACAAGTCATGCAATACTTAACCACAGAAAAAACGGCTAAAGCTAAGATTGACTCTACAAAAGCGCAACTGGACAGCCAACTGTTACGCTTACACCACACGCAGGTGATCGCAAGTGATGATGGGGTTATCTCATCACGTTCGGCCACGTTAGGTGCCGTCAGTACACCTGGGCAAGAATTGTTCCGGCTTATTCGGCAAAATCGCCTGGAATGGCGTGCCGAAGTCATGGCGGCAGAAATGGCACAATTAAAACCAGGGATTTCTGTATCGGTAGTAGTACCCAACGTTGGTCGTATTGACGGTAAAATAAGGTTTTTAGCGCCTACCTTAGATACCCAAAGTCGTAGTGGTTTGGTTTATGTTGACTTACCGGGTGCTGCTGCCCAGGGTTTACGTGCGGGTATGTTTGCACAAGGTGAGTTTATTCTAGACTCCTATTCCGCCCTTACCGTACCGCAGGATGCATTATCTTTGCGTGAAGGATTTAGCTATCTTTTTCGCTTAACAGGACAATCCAAGGATCAAGCTAAAGTTGCTCAAGTCAAAGTGCAATTAGGCCGCAGGACAGGTGATACTTATGAAGTCCTCTCAGGAATTAATCCTGATGACAAATTTGTCGCTAGCGGAGCCGCTTTTTTGGCTGAAGGCGACAGTGTTCGGGTAGTTCAGTAATGAATATTTCAACTTGGTGCATACGCAACCCGATTCCGGCTTTAATGCTATTTGTGATGTTGACTTTTAGCGGCATCATTAGCTTTAAGGCGATGCAAATCCAAAACTTCCCTGATTTAGATTTACCGACCATAATCGTTTCAGCAAGCTTACCGGGGGCTTCACCCACCCAGTTGGAAACCGATGTGGCCAGAAAAATTGAGAATTCGCTTGCCACCCTGCAAGGCTTGAAACATATCACGACGACCTTACAAGATGGCAGTGTCAGCATCACCGCCCAATTCCGCCTGGAAAAGCCAGTCCAAGAAGCCTTGGATGATGTACGTTCAGCGGTGTCTAAAGTACGTGCTGATATGCCTGCAGATTTACGCGACCCTATTGTTACAAAACTTGATCTCGCAAATTCGCCAGTGTTGGCCTATGCTGTTGCATCTTCCCAACGTGACGATGAAGCGCTCTC
>CBDFHL010000008.1:0-13310 GCA_965247625.1 Methyloglobulus sp.
CCGCGCTCGAAAGCAAACAAGGACTCTTCCAGAGCGATGTCGCCACGCTCAAGACGATTGACTAATTGTTCCAGCTCAGATAGCGCTTCCTCAAAAGAAGGCTCGATTTTCTTTTTTGCCATGTTGGAATAATGCAATAAAACTACAGTTTGTTAATATTCTGCAACATTATAGCCGATTTTTGCGCTTAAGTGACCATTAAAACAAAGATTTTAAGTAAAATAACTTACGAATAAGGGCTACTTTTTATAACCTACGGTCAGATTTAGGTCGGATTTTGAAGGATTTAAATCGGATGCCGCAATTAAATCTAATTTTTCGTTGCGACTTAGTTGCTTAATAGCAACTTCACGCCTTGCAGCCGAACTACGATTGTGTCCCAGACTCAACAAAGACTATTTTTAGTGGCTGCCGTCCATAGAAAAATTTTGCCCCACGCAAAGTTTTATGCTCCTGGAAGCGCCTTAGTAAATCATTGGTTATCCCAGTGTAAAGTGAGTTATCACTACATAAAATGATATAAACTAACCAATTAGCCATAAACTCAAACTCACATAATTAAATATCAACATCGGGAAACTATTGCTTTTTAAGCTATATCGGGGATTATATTGTTGGAAATAAAATAACTAAATTAATTAACTTACATCTCGGATAATACGGATAAGGCACTTATCAAAATAGCCTGAGATAATTTCATTATTCATAAACTTGCTTGTATCGGGTAAAGTTTATTTAATTTAGTTTCAAAATTTCTTAACCCAATAAGAAAACGAGCTAAAAATTCCGTAAGTTTATAGACACGGTTATAATAGCCACTTAATTAATGGGTAGTTTTTCCACAACAAGTTTAGAGCGAATGAGTATTTTGGAGAAAGCCAAAATTTGCAATTCTATTTAGGCTGATTTTCCAGATATAAAATTCTACTTGGTGATAACGACAAAAGCTTAAAAAACACTAGAAAATTTATGGAGTTCGTTGCAAATTGACCACTCCAAGTCCTGTGATATATAACAATAAACTATAGGTATAGAAATGCGTAAACTATTGGTATTAATATCGTTCATTTTGTTCACCCCATATGCCAATGCGGAAGCCACTACAACTGACGGAATTCCCTCAGCAATTATGGATCAGATTTATAAAAAACACCCTAATGCACTAGATTTTTCAGCTGAGAAAAAAGTACATTTTTCTCAAAATTTATTGAAAATTTATTACAAGGACGGCGAAGAAAAACACATCGATTACTACCGCCAAGATGGACATTTTTATGTAGCAGGTAGCATCGTTGCCGCTGATGATATGATGTTTTCTGATAGTAAAGAAAAATTAAAATCAGCATTTAACGAGTATAAAATCAAAGAAGCCATTATGGTCGTTAATCCTAATGGCAACGGTGAAGAGTTTGATGTTGTGCTGGAAAACGCCGGTAAAAACTGGAATGTAGTTATTGATAAAAAAGGTAATATCGAAAAAACCGAACTTAATTGATACTCATCAAGATTTCTAAAAAATTCGAACATTGCCTAACTAAATGGTGGTTGGGCATCTCGATCTAAAAGCTTATTATCAACAATAAAACTCTATTTCTGCAACTATCGTCCTGGTTACGCAAGTACTTTAACAACATTGATTTATTTGTATTTTTCTACTGAATGTAAAATAGACACCGAAATAATTTGCTTATAGTAAGTTAACCCACAAAAACAACTTAGCATTACTTTGGCAACAACAAAAAATAATAAAACGCTTAAACAAAAGCCAACTCTTTTGGCTTATGCCCGGTGGCGAAGAATCCTTGTACTATTTGCACTTACTTTTGTACTTTCATCAGTGGGAATTTGCTTAATCTTGCGATGGCTGCCACCGCCAACAACAGCGTTTATGCTGTATTGTCACTTCCAAGATTTTTCCGAAAAATCAATGTACAAACCGATTCAATACCGTTGGGTTAAAGCCAGCAATATTTCGCCTAATGCCACAGCTGCAGTAATTGCTTCAGAAGACCAACACTTTTACGAACATTCCGGTTTCGACCTTAATTCTATCCAGTCGTCCATTGATATTTACATGGATGGAGGAAAATTAAGAGGAGCAAGCACAATATCCCAGCAAGTCGCTAAAAATATTTTTTTAACGCCTTCAAGAAGCTTTATCCGTAAGGGCGTTGAAGTTTGGTTTACTTTTCTTATTGAAATACTGTGGAGTAAGGAACGGATTTTGGAGGTGTATTTAAATATTGCCGAATTTGGCGATCACTTATATGGCATAGAAGCCGCCAGTAAACACTACTTTGGTGTTCCGGCAAAAAATATCAGTCGACCGCAAGCGGCATTATTAGCGGCAACGCTACCTAATCCGATTTTATTACAAGCCTCGCATCCCTCAGCCTATGTAATAAGAAGGCAGCACTGGATTCTTAGGCAAATAGCTAATAGCAATTAATAAGCTGAAAAACCCTGCTTGATTTTTGATATAAAGAATTGATTATAGTTTTTGCAATATTTCTTTTGCTCTGCGATCCGCTCCTGAAGCTAACTCACCAGTATTTGCAATCCATACCAAAATATCATCCCAAACAATAGATGCTTTTAAGTCACGCAATAGCATATGGTATCCGTCAGGATAGATTGCAATAGTTTTATTGTAATCAGTATCGCTTAATAAGCGCTGCACAAAATCGTAAGTTGGTTTTTTGGGGATAATCTCATCCTTTTCACCATATAAAATCAACGTCTTGCCTTGTAGGACGTTTGGCGATGAATATGCTATATCCATAAGATCGGTAAGCCCGGAAATTGCTTCAACCCGAGTTTTCTTAATTATCTGTGGGTCGCGGCTCAAAGCCTTGAGCATCTCCATATTGTCCGATGCTTGCACCCCTACCCCGTCACCAGACAAGGTTAACCATGGAAAAGTGTGTGCTAATGCCCATAACAGTCCGGTTTGGTACCAAGGCATTGTTTGCCGTGCCCATAAAGCAGGTGCCGACAAAATAACGCCATCAACATTTAGTTGATCTTTTTGACGCATGGCCGCAATAACTATGGCTCCACCCATACTTTCACCAAGCAAGTAAATGGGTTTACGAGGGTAATGTTGCTTTATAAGCCCGACAAAATCATGTAGATCTTGGGTATATTTTGAAATTCCTGCCCACCGCCCACGTCTTGGGGCAGTTCCAAAGCCACGCTGATCGTAAGCAAAACATGCTAGCCCATGGCGGCTAAAAAAACTACCGGGTTCATTAAAAAAATTACCATAATCATTAAAACCATGAAGCGCCACCAAAACGGCTTTAGCCTCTGTTTTGGGTAACCAACGGCGCAAAGGTAAACTGATACCATCTTGAGTGATAAAGAGATTATCGACCAGCAAGACTTGGCTTTTACGGGAATCTGGCGGGGAAGTCATCGTTACACAACCGCTAAGAAAAAAGGACAGTAACACAACTTTTCCTGAGACAATAACTCTACTAAATTTTATGTTAAACATCATATATTTATTATACTTTTCAATCATTTATTTCATAAAAAATACTTTAAACCTTTAAAATTATGTTGTTTACTCCAATTAAGCTTATTACCCGATATATTTCTTGCAAATCACACACTCATCGTGTGAGATTTTGATGAGTTACTTTTGTTGAAAATACCATGCTACATCTGGGAAGGTTTCCATCAATTCTTTCGCTTCTGAGGAGGGCACTGCACGACTCAACAGATAGCCTTGCAACATATCACAACCGGTTGTTTTAAGGAAATCAAGCTGGGCTTCGGTTTCTACCTCTTTCAAAATTACCTTTTTCCCCTGTTCGTGTAACATACTCACCGTATGTGAAATGATTTCAGGATTTGAGTAATTATCGGAAACGTCACGGACAAAATAAGGGTCAATTTCAATAATTTGCGCTGGTATTGATTCTAATAACGTCAAAAAATTACTGTCCGACCCAAAATTATCTATAGAAATAATTAAACCCTGTTCGGCCAACTGCTTAATCATGGGAATAATTAAATTAGAATTATTCACCACTTCACTTTCGGAAATAGATATCGCCAACCATTCAGGTTTGGCACCGGCTTCGTTGATAAGCGCTATGATTTTTTTGATATCGATGGCTTGCTTAATAGCAAGATCACTCAAGTTAATTGTGACCAGTTCCGGCCGGATACCTTGAGCCTCCCAAGCTACCGCTTGAAAACTAACTTGCTGGATAATCCAGTAGCTCATCACATCAATTAAGCCAATATCGTTAATCAACGGTACAAACTCAAACGGTAAAACAATGCCTAGTTGAGGATGCCGCCATCTTATTAAAGCCTCGAAACCTGAAATGTTGTAATCATCAAGACTATGTCTACTCTGATAATAAACCGACAATTGGCTGTGCCTATGTAAAGCATTTACATTCTGTTGGTTTGATGCCCTAAGTGATAATTTGCATTCGTCTAATGCGGCCAGCAGATCTTGTTGTAGCTTGAGGTTATTTCCTTCTTTAGCATCTTCAATTGCGTGCAACTGCTCCGACGATTGTTGTGGCTCACCGGACGGCAGCAGTATTTGAGCTTCAGCGAGTAATTCTTCAGGGTCGGCTCCATCTTTAGGATAAACAGCGATACCGATATTAGCGTCCAAGACTATAGAGTGAATACCAATTAAATAGGGTACTTGTAGAATTTTTCTGATTTTTTCGATAACCAACCCGATCATGTCGGCATTTGTATCGGGCAATACTAGAGCGAACTTATTTGCTTCAAACTGTGCGACCAAATCGGTATCGCGTAAGGTAGCTTTCAGCCGCTTGGTTGCCTCATCCAAAACCGCGTTTTCGTCAGAATCAACCGGCTCGCCATCTAAAGACCTTAATCGATCCAGCATGACATAAATCAATACAAATGTTTGTCTATTCTGATTTGCTGTATGCACAGCATCTTTGATTAACGTGAGCATAACTTTAAACGGTTCAGGAACCACCAGACTTTCAGGTGTTACCGGCTTGACAACTACTTTGTCGTACAATGTTTGCGCAGTAACATCATCCATTATGCCATCAATACCAATACAATGGCCTTGTCCATTGTAGATGGGGGTATCGGTAACCCGCATCCAATGTACGCCCTGCCCGGCATCATAAATCTCAATGTTATAAGATTCAGTTGGCTGACCTTGAATGCTTGCCTCCATTTGCTCATCTAGCCGAAAATTTGCCGGATTATCGGTCAGAAATTTCCGAAAATTAGCCATGAAGTCAGTTTCCGCATAACCGAGCAGGTTAGTTACATTCGAACTAACATAAGTCATACGGCCTTCACAATCACGATGATAAGTAATCTGTTCGCTATTAGCTAGAGCTTGCTCACGAGGCAAAGCCGGCATCGGCTCTTCAACCTGATCATCAATAGAAGGTTCTATTGTTAAATGCATCACATCGTTATGCTCGGACTGTAGGTTCCTTACCGATGTCATCATTTTTTTTTTGTATTTAACACGCCGTTTGCGTTGTTTTCGGATCAGGGTAAACCATAATAAAAACAACACAGCAACAACCGCTAAAATTAATGCCATTTTGCTTATTTCACCCTCCTTAAAAAAGGGCGTGACAGTAACCGGTGTTTCTTGGTTTGTTATCGGTGAAGATTCTAGTGGCTTTATCTTAACTGGTGCAGGCGGATTAACTTCAACGGGCTGTGGTTTAATGGATGGCTCGTTAGGATCAGGTATTAGAGCACTTCCCACCACCCATTTAGCGAATATTTTTTGGACTTCCTGTTCAGTTAGTGAATCCAAACCTTTTTGCATAATTGTTGACAATATCGGCCAATCTTTTCTTATCGCAATACTTTCGTTCGCATTATTACGGTCGTAAAAGGCAGCAATTCTTAGGTTGGTCAACCCATATTTAGCTTGCAGATAGTTTGCTGTACCTAAAAAAACAATAGCTGCATCAACATTGCCATTCTCCACACTTTTTAAGCTGGCCAACATGCTACCGACTTCAATCGGTTTTGCAGACGGAAACTCGATTTCGATTTGCTTAGCGTATTGATAACCGGTAACTACAGCGATTTTTTTATTTTCAAGGTCGGCTTTGCTATTAATATTGATATTATCTTGCTTAGTAACAATCACCAGTGACTTAGTCAAATACGGTTTAGTGAAGCTAAACGAATCTTGTCGGTCAGGCCGGTTAACCATAGTTGCCACCACGTCGACTTTTTTATTTGCCGCAGCTTTATAAAGATTGAACCAGTCAAAACTAGGATAAACAGCAAGATTAACACCTAAACGCCGGCTTAAAAGAACCAATATTTCAACAGCAACTCCATCAATTTTGCCACTATCATTTACAAAACTGTAGGGTGGCAAACTACCATCGTAAGCAACACGTATTTCTTTATGATCAGCTAACCAATTTTGCTCATCTGCTGTTAACTGTAACGGAACAGCAACAGATTGTTTGTCATTCCCTACGGGTTCGTTATTTTCATTTGCAAAAACAACACCCTGAGAGAGAATAAGCATCAAGAATGCAAATAAATAGCCCATTTTTTTATTAATGATGTCAGTTAAAAATTAACTCAGTATTCTACATGGAAGACCATTGTAAACTAAGCGGCAAAAAAAGGCTCTGTAGATAATAATTAGCTTAACAAATTGGCACGCCCACAAATAGCTAAGAAATATTTTGTTTTTAAAATATTGATAATATTATTGTTTTAATACACCATTTTTCTCCAACTAAACATATATGGGATTTTATACATCAGCTTGACTTTAGGATTGTAAATTGATTTTTGAAATTCATAAAAACTACACTGTAACCATATATTTAAGCAAACCTTAATTATTTGTAGTCTGAACAATAAAAATAATCCATAATCACCTTAATGGTTAAATTTTAAGTGTAAGTGGATCACCACAGAGTATTTGAACTCATCGTTGCAACAAACCGTTGAATAAGGCTTCTATAAAACTATGAACCCCAGCAAGATATTAGGTAATTTACTTTTGTTACACTGCATAACTGCTCTATCGGCAGAATTAGACCGGACTTCGGTGGAAAAGCTGCTTGCCAAACATGAAGGCAATCGTCCCGTTGATTTACGGCGCAAAGACTTGACTGATTTAGATTTATCTGGATTGGATTTTAGCCAGGCAGACTTATGGGGTTCCGATTTACGGCGAACAAACCTGAGCAAAAGCAATTTGTCTGGTTTAAACTTGGATTTAACAGTCATGACAAAAATTGACTTATCCGGTGCTAATCTTGCTAATACCAGTATCTTTGGTGTACACATGGTTGATGCAAACCTTAGCAGGGCAGATCTTAATCACAGCCGATTTATTGCCAACCTTGACCGCTCCAATCTTAGTTATGCAAATCTCATAGGCGCTAATTGGGGCGTGGATATGAAAAACCAGCCAATGGGTTTAATGCGGGTTAGCCTTAATAGTGTTGACCTGTCTCATGCCAATTTAACTGGAGCAAATTTAAACCGTGCATTAATGCGCCATGCAAACCTTAGCGGCAGCATATTGCGTAATACCATTTTGGTTGCTGTCGATCTTTCTAAGGCTGATTTTACTAATGCCGATTTATCTGGTGCTGACCTATCCGGTAGCGACCTTACTGATGCTGATTTTTCCGGCAGTAATCTCAGGAATACCCGGTTTTCTGGTGTTAAAGACAAATCACAGCTAAAGGGAATAGCATCAACTAAAAACTCAGACTCCGCTATTTTTGAGTGATTAGCTGAAAAGTAAAAATTACCTTATAGAAAAAACCTGCTCACACTTTGTATAGTCTTATAAACTCCCCAGCCCAGCGGCAACACAACGGCTAACCAAGCCAGCCCAACTTTAATTACTTCGCTAATTAACGCGGGTTTACCATTATTTTCGCTCTCTGAAAGTAAAATAATATCTTGCAATGGAAGCTTTTCAGCCGCTAATTCAGCTTCAGTCATGTACCACTTTGCATGTACAGGCCGCACTAACAAATTACATACCAAACCTACCATTAACATTCCCGCTAAAATCAACATTGTTTGGTTATAAACCTGGCCACTCGGCAAGCCTAACTTCATTTGGTATTCACGCATATAATTTACAATAACTGGCCCTAGAATACCGGCCGTTGCCCACGCAGTCAGTAAACGACCGTGAATTGCCCCCACCATTTGCGTACCGAATAAATCTGCAAGATAAGCTGGTACTGTAGAAAATCCCCCACCATACATACTCAAAATCAAACAAAAAGCGCCAACAAACAGTACTTTGTTACCCGTATCCGCTAACTGAGGAATACTTAAATATAACAAACCACCCACTACAAAAAATAAAGTGTAGGTTGCCTTACGGCCTAATTTATCCGATAAACTTGCCCAAAAAAATCGGCCGCCAATATTAAACAAGCTTAACAAAGCGGTAAACCCGGCAGCAACTGCAGCAATTTCTGCGAGTTGTAATTTATCCAACTCGGCATAAGTCTTTTCAATTCCAACTAACTGCCCACCAAAAACTTCCTGCAACATAGGTGAGGACATTCCAATAATCCCAATACCAGCGCTAACATTCATGCATAACACGCCCCACACTAACCAAAACTGTTTAATTTTAAACACATTTTTTACGTGGACATGATTTTGCGTCATCATTTTGCCAGATTTACTTGAATCAGCCGCAAGATAGCCTCGAGGCTGCCAACCGTCACGTGGGATCCGATAACCTAAAGCACCCGCCATCATAAAGACAAAATAAACCGCTGATAGCACTAACAATGTGTGCATAACACCGACATTTGTGTCCGTCGCAAAGTATTTGATTAATTGTGCAGATAAGGGTGAACCTATCATTGCTCCGCCGCCGAAACCCATGATAGCCATTCCAGTTGCCATGCCTCGACGATCAGGGAACCATTTTATTAACGTAGAAACCGGCGAGATATAGCCTAACCCCAAACCAATACCGCCAATAACACCTGAACCCAGTAACATTAACCAAAACTGATGGCAATATATGCCAACTGCCGATAGTACCATACCGCCACACCAGCAAAACGCACTGACGACACCCGCTTTGCGCGGCCCAGCATGCTCCAACCATCCGCCCCATAATGCCGCTGATGACCCTAAAAACACAAAAAACAGAGTATACATCCAGCCAAGTGTGGATATTTTCCAGTCACAGTTGGTAATGTATAGCTCTTGCAAAAAGCCAACGTCCGCACTGCACTGAAGGGGTTCTTTAATGCCAATCGCTTTGGATAGTGGCAACCAAAAGACTGAAAAGCCATAAGCCATGCCAATACACAAATGAATCGCCAATGCTGCCGGAGGCACTAGCCAGCGATTATAGTTGGGTGGGGCAATAATATGTTCTTTAGAGAAAAACCCTGTACGTTTTTTTGTTATTACTGCATGTTGAATTTCAAGGTCTTTCATAGTTTTTATTGTTATAGAAAGTAAATAAGGATTTAGGGGGTCGCCGAATTTACCTTAATTCGCAAATATCAACAATCACTGTATTTATTTTGGTTTAATCGCTGAACCTAAAGGTCTACCACTCCAAACATCAGCGTCAAATCGCTCCACTTTGTCTGGCGGCTGAATTTTCTGATGTGGCGTTTGCCGAGGTGGGCGAAGCGGATAGTTACCACGTTGCTCTGGATAACAATCATCTGATCGATGTCTATGCCCCCATTCGGGTGTCTCCCAAGCTGAATGTGCGCAAGGTGCACCAGGATAAATAAAACCGGGGCGCCGCTGGTTTTGCTGTTGCGCCGCTATCGCTTGTTGCTCTTGCGCCATCACGCTCCGCCTTTGTAACTCCAAACTTTCCCGTCGCTCCCTATCCAGTTGTCGCGTCCGCTCTTCACGGGCTTTTGCCGCATCTTCAACCGCTTGCTGGTCTTGCCAGCTATGTAATTTGCGCTTAGCCACTTCCATCTGCTCCGGAGTCATTTTTTCGACTTCGATAATTCGCTGGCTTGCTGCTGATGAACATGGCTCAGGTTGATAAACCGTTTTATCTGACGCTAATCTACATTTAAACACTTCTGCGTACGCTGAAGGGAGGTTAGCTACTATCAATAGCACACAGAAAGCATAACGCTTTATTTTCATCTTCTTTCTCCCTGCTGGTTGTCTCATAAGTAGCAATTGACAAGGCAAATACAGCCAATATGTGAAGAAATTATTCCATCCAAAAGCCACGCAAAATTAAGGGCTAGGTAAGTAACCAAACCGCCTATTGATCCCCTGCGGACGTTGCGATTCTATCGTTTGATGTTCTTGTGCCCTGCGTTGTAAATCTTCCAGTTGTTGCTGCTCTGCTTTTTGTTGCTGTTCTTTTTCCGCAGCAAGCTTATTGGCTTCTTGGACAGCTTGCTGGTCTTGCCAATCTCTTAATTTAGCTTTGGCATTTTCCGTTTCTTCCGGTGTCATTTCTTTTACTTCAATAACGCTCTGTTTAGCTGCTGGCGAACAAGGCTCAGGTTGATAGATCGTTTTACCTAGCGCTGTCCTGCATTTAAAGACTTCCGATTGCACAGGAAGGCTAAAAAATAATATGAGCATCATATCAACGAAACGCCTAGTTTTCATATTAATCTCCTAGCCTTAATTCCAACAAAAATCCAATTAGGTATTGTTTTACGTTTTGGGCTATTTAGCATTTTTCTCTGCTATCAACAACCGCACTATTCTGCGCAAACCATCCGAGGATATTTCTAAACCCAAAGGCGCACCTAAGCTATCCAATTGGTAAATTACATCGGTAGCAGCAATAAAGTTAAGATAACGTAAACTTTGAAGCTCGGGCATTTGTTTGGCTAGCGTCCGCATTTGCGGACCTAACCTCTCCCAGGTATTGATAAACAAAATACGGACAGGATCGCCACTTTCAGGTTTTTGCGCCTTCATTGCCGCTTGAAATGCGTTACGGGACTCCAATAATGTTTCTTTCAAGGCGTTGCGTAATTCCTGAGATTTCGCATCATTAGCGGCTTTGTCAACAGCCTTTGCCAAAAATTCATCCCATTCCTGCCAAAGCGTCTGCCACTGTTTTTGTTCTTCTGCGGTGAAAGGTGCTTCCGGTTTTGGGGTAATTTTTCCTATTGGCGCATCGAAAGCCAACTCAACTTTAATCCCGTTATCATTAGCTTCGGCCTTGTTAAACTTCAAACCGGCTACAATTTTTTTAATATTATCGCTATGTTCTTTGGGCGCCAATCCAATCAAAGTTCGTTCAATATCATAACGGGACTTATTTAAATCCAATTTCACATCAGCCAGTTTGGGCTTTACTACGCGCGTTAACAAATCTTGTAGTTTATCGATGGTAACTTGCCGTCCCTGCTGATCAAAAGCATTAGCTTGGGTAACCGGAATGCTCAACGTAGCCCCATCGGCGCTAATCGTCGGTTGTTGCAAAGTTTCCAATGCACCATCCCAATTCAGGACTGTTAAACAATTCCCCCCTAAAGCAGCACCATACTGGACATTGACATCATTAAGTAATTTTAATTGCCCACTTTGTCCAGAAATTCTAGGATTAGATAATTTCAGGAAACTACATTTATGCTTATCATGCCAAACTTCCACTGAACCGCTTTCCCCCTTAAAAAGCTGACTGACAACAACCTGTTTAATCAAGCCGTAATCCAGTTGGATCGGTAATTTATAGGATTCAGCCTTTGAGATTTCAACAAATAGTGAAAGCCATGTAATCAGTCCTGCTGTTAACAAGCGATTTAGCATAGTGCCGTCGGGAGAGTAGCAGGAATAACCATAAATCATTTTTTTCGTCCTCAATTATTGTAGCAACAGGCTAATTATCAGATTTTGATGGAATACCCTAATGGGTTAGTTGTTTATTTATAGTAAATTGGTGACCGATAAATAAATCATTACTGACTTTTGTGACACTATTTAGCCATTCAGATGTTTTTTGACAAGTCCCGGAATAAGGTGGTTCCTTACAAACATCGATTCCTCCATTTTTTAATACATTGAAGTACAAACCGGGCAATGGCCGAACGCTTATATTAGGCAATGCATGTGCATAATCAAGAATTGTTGGCTCATCGTGGTTTAATAATTCAAGCAATAATTTCGGCACTTGATATAACGGCAAACTACCAAATTTAACTGGACCGTTTTTACCGTCGATGATTAGCATTGGGGTAGATACATAAAATTTGAACATTTCGGGCGTAAAGCCACTGCGATCAGTAGCCAACACGCCTGATTCAACATAACCGGCAAAATTTTTGCCCAACAAAGGTAGATGGTCACCAAACGCCACAATAATACTATTAGGGTCACGCTTCCGGATTTCGTCAATAAACGTCATTAACTCACGTGATTTATAATAAATGGCGTTTGCATAAGCACTGACTTCTTCGACTTTTGATTCGGATGTTATTTTTTTAGGCCCGAGATGCGCTTAACGGATAATCCCAATGCCCAAAGAAAGTCACAATGTAATCCAACACTGGCTTTTTGTTTGCCATAAATGGCGATATTTTTTCCAGAACCTGCCTGTATAGCGAAGCGTCTGATAACATTTCCCGATTTAAATCATCAAGCTTAAAATCATTTATCGACCAATAGGTCTGAAAGCCGATGTTCCGATAGGCGTTTACGCGATTCCAAAATACAGGGATATTCGGGTGTGACGCAAAAGTAAGATAACCTTTATCAGCAAGAATATGTGGTAAACATGATGTTGAATTCTGTAAATGACGTTCAAACTTTACGCTATCTCGAATTACGGGAAAGCCACACAACACTTCAAATTCAGAGTTTGCGGTAAAAATGACCAAATACAGGCGTCATTGCTGTTGAATAATCACCGTTTTTCCATAGCTCTTGAAATTCAGGCGATAAAGGATTTTCGCTATAACCAGCTTTTTTTAATTTTGCAGGATCCCAAAAAGACTCAAGTAATATTAAATGAATGTTTCGAGGCGTAAACGTTTTTTTTAAAAGATATTGTCTTCTTTTCTGCAACAGAACTAATAAGATTGTTAGCTGCCTGTTGTGCCGCATCCATATCCGGCCCTACTTCGGTAAGTGCAAAATACCGGGCAACCTCTTGTAAGGTAAACAAGGTTGCCCCATGCCACACATAGTTGTGTCGCTGATTCCAGAGGGAGTGCCCGGTACGTTTATCGATAGGATTCAATATTATGGCTGGCCTATAAACCAATACTGCACCAGCCATAACAGCAACCAAAATTGCAACATATGCACTCCAGTGGCACAGATTAAAGTTATATATTATCAGACCAATAATGCCA